>CAVTOA010000003.1:0-1497830 GCA_963736285.1 uncultured Acidimicrobiales bacterium | reverse complement strand
ATGAATCGTTACGGGCCAGTCTTTGCGTCCGCGTTTGGCGTCCAGGAGGACGATCGCCATCGGTGAGTCGCACAGTAGTAGCGACAACCCAGCGCCCTACAGGCACCAACGCTCGCGAAGAATCGGTCAACCGGATCTGGCGTCGCGCGTGGATTATTCTTAGCGAATTCTGCTTTCTCTTGTTCGATGATTAGTTTGACGTATTCCGGTGCATCGTTACCCTTGTGATAACTAGCTTTTATTGGTTCAATGACACATTTTGCTAATTGACGTGGCGATTTTTCCTCGACGTTAATCGAATCATGAATTACCACAAGTCTGTCACCAAATTGCGTTATCGACTGCATCCAACGTATTTGTTCACGAAAATATGCACCACGCGGGAGCCAACGCGCTTTTTGCCGGCTTTGTTGCTTTATCGCTTTGTTGCTTTATCGCTTTGTTAGCTCCTCGCTCCTGCTTGCGTCTCTCGATAGCAATTTTGTCTTGTATCAAGTCTTCCGGTGTCACAGTGAACATGAGGGTCCAAGATGGATGGTCCTTGATATCTCCCACGGCTCTTAGCTGTGGGATAAAGCCGTCTGCCCGGGCCATCCTGAGCACTGGAATCTTGGCAACTTGACCAAGCTGTTCGACCTTGTCAATGATTCTTGTACCTCGGAATTTGGGATCCCGTACCACTTTTCCATTCTCGGCCTTAATTGAACCGTCATCGTTTAGCGATTGGACGAGGAGCAGTACCTGCCGGGTCATTTATAAGCATGAAATCAAAGGCGAGTTCGCTACCGTCATGTGGCAATGCCTCGTAGGCGATAGCTGCGGCTCCAAGCTGGACTGCGCCGTAGCTAAATCCATAACCCCATTGATGTTGTCTAAAGGTAGTGACTTAGACCATTCAAAAATTGCCGAATGCTTCGTTCCTGCCGGGGTGAATGTTCCTGCTGAGAAGAAGTGGCCATGGTTACCTGAATTGGATACAGCTAGCTGTCGAGAACATGAATGAGCATATCCGCACAGGCAAGAGCCATGTCGGAGGTTGGCCGAAATGCGCGGGTTGGGTGCACCGATGAGATCTCTGCGGCAACTATTTATTTGACGCTCATTTGATGGCCGCTGCGATTGGGTTGGGACATAAGCGTGTCGCATCGAGGAGAGTGTCATGTCCGAACATTCTGGGCAAACCCATCCATCTGAACAACCACACCAGCACACTCCTCCCCCATCTGCTCCCTCTACTCATGAGGCCTCCGGGGCGGGCTGGAGTTACTGGCCGCAGCCTGCGTCTCCCCCGCACACCCAACCCTTCTTCGGCACCGGCGCGCACCATGCGCCGGGAGCGCCGTACAGAACAGTTTCGGGGATGCCAGGGGCTCCGTTGCATACAACGGAAAACTCCGACAAGACCCGGCACCGACTAGCTGTGGCAGCTCTCGCAGCCGCACTAGCAGTGGGATCAGGACTCGTGGGCGGGGTCGTCGGCGCAAGTATCAACGGCAACAGCGACGGCGCTCCGCATAACCAGGTCGTGTCGGCTACTTCGCACAACTCTGCCAGCACGGCTTCAAGCATCGACACGATCAAGAAGGCTAAGAAGAGCGCAGTATCGATCGAGACCGGTGATGCCAGTGGGTCAGGCATCGTTATTACCGAAAGCGGATATGTTCTTACTAACAATCACGTGATCACGGATGTCCACGGGCGCACTGTCCAACTCACACTGTCCAATAACGACAAGGTGCCGGCGCGGATAGTCAAGGCGGACGCTAAAAACGATCTGGCACTACTCAAAGCCGAGGGGGGAGGTTCCTACCAGCCGGCCACGCTGGCAGATAGCGACAGCACCCAGGTAGGCGAGACCGTTTATGCCATTGGCAGCCCGTTAGGTCTCGACGGATCGGCGAGCGTCGGAATTGTCAGCGCCCTAGGGCGTGATCTCTCTGTCTCCGAGGGCGGCAATAGCGGCTCTCCGCCCGGCGGTTTTGGCCAGCGGACCAGCAATGCTTCTCCTGACGAAAACCTCACGGGTCTCTTTCAAACTGACGCCGCGATTAATCCCGGAAGTTCGGGTGGGCCGCTTGTTAACGCTGGTGGACAAGTAGTAGGCATCAACACTGCGATCGCCGGCGAGTCCAATGCGGGGATCGGCTTCGCCATCCCCATCAATAAGGCGAAGGAATTCATTGGTTCTGAGCTGGACTGAGTTCGCGTGTATTGACGGCTGCATCGTTGGCAGAAACCAACCCATGTGCTGGCGCAATGAGGCGCTCATGTGACATAATTATGTCATGACAGTGATGGAACCTCTTGCCAGTGTGCGGCACCATCTATCCGGGATGCTCGACCGCATCGAACGCGAACATGAGCGGGTCATCATCACCCGTAAAGGGCGACCTGTCGCGATGCTCATCTCTCTCGACGACATAGAAGCCCTTGAAGAAACCCTGGAAATCCTGTCCACGCCTGGCGAGCTCGAAGAGATTCGGTCTGCCAAGGCGGACATTGACGCCGGCAAGGGCATATCTGGCGATGAGTTTTTGGCGCGCTACCGGCACACCACATGAGTTACCGGCTTCGCTACGTCGCTCCGGCGGCAAACCGTGCCATGACACGGTTCCCAGAAAAAGTTACTGCGGCAATAGCAGAGTTCATCCACGCGAGCTTGTTAGACACCCCGTACCGGGGCAAACCACTGAGCAATGAACTGCAGGGCTACCACAGTGCCAGACGGGGTGACTACCGAATCATCTACACCATCGACGACGAGGAAAAGGCTGTGGATATTGTCCGAATCGGACATCGCAGTCATGTATACGGCTGAGCACACTTACATGCCGACACAGCTCGCGCCCGCGTAGGCTGCAGTTATGGTTCCTGATGCTCTGGCCGCAACAATTCGGCGGCTGGAGCATTCGGTCGGCGCGCTCGCCACGCAAGGTGTTGCGCGGATGGACGAGAACCTTCCATGGTTTCGCGCGCTTGCCGCAGAACAACGATCCTGGGTGGCGCTCATTGTCCAAGCGGGACTCACCTCTTTTGTGAACTGGCTGCGCGATCCCGCCCCGCCACACGTCATCGACAATGTGTTTGGGGTGGCGCCACCAGAAATGGTGCGGACGATTTCGCTGCAACAAGCGCTGCAGATCGTCAAGGTTGCGGTGGAAATCGCTGAAGAACAGACGCCCCGTCTTGCTGCGTCCGGTGAAGAGCCGGCGCTGCGTGAGGCGGTACTGCGGTACTCCCGCGAGGTTGCCTTCGCTGCTGCCGAGGTCTATGCACGGGCGGCCGAGGACCGCGGGGCCTGGGACAGCCGGCTACAGGCAATGCTGGTTGACGCGCTCATCCGTGATGCACCGACCGACACGTTGGCGAGCCAAGCGGCCGCATTGGGTTGGACGGATGTTTCGCCGGTGGCGGTGGCGATCGCGAGTGCACGATCGCAGCTCGAGGTCGCCACTGATGGCGACGCGGTCCGCGAACTCAGCCGGGCTGGCCGCAAGCTCGGTGTCGATGTGCTCGCCAGTGTGCACGGAGATCGTTTGGTGGTCGTCATTGGAGGACATGCCGATCCGCTAGCTGTTGTCGAGCAGTTATTGCCTCAATTTGGCTCCGGGCCCGTAGTGGTCGGGCCCACCGTTGCCAGCGTGGCAGAAGCCGCGACCTCGGCTCGAGCTGCTGATGCCGGGGCTCGAGCGGCCATAGCCTGGCCTCAGGCTCCGCGCCCGGTAGCCGCCGTCACTCTCTTGCCTGAGCGGGTCTTGGCAGGCGATCGCGAGGCCAGACGCGTGATGCGAGACAAAATCTTTGTCCCACTACAGGCCGGAGGCTCTACCCTGCTGCAGACCTTAGAGGTGTATCTCGGAGTGGGCGGCTCCATAGAAGGTGCGGCCCGGGCGCTGTTTGTGCATCCCAATACCATCCGCTACCGCTTACGACGCATTAGCGAGCTATGCGGCCTTGCCCCCACCGACCCGCGTGACGCCTTCACTTTGCACATGGCCCTCGCCCTGGGGCGGCTGCATGTCGAAGAGAACTAAACAAAATTAGAAGAATCCTCTAAAAGCTGGCTGTTTTTTTGGTGTATGTCCACAACTGACGGACTGGTGAGTAACCCTCAAGCTGAAACGTGTGGTCGTAGCATTGCTCGCACCGGGACAAGGTGCTCAAAAACCAGGTTTTCTCGAACCGTGGCTGGCTCTCCCGAACGCTGAAGCTCGCTTGCGGGAGTGGTCGAGTCTGTGCGGTAGCGACTCGTCCCATCCATTGGATCTGGTTCATCTGGGTCAGACCGCAAGTGCGGACGAGATCAAAGACACGGCGAAGACACAACCGCTGCTGGTCGCGGCGGCGCTGTTGGCGGCTGAACAGCTTCCACTCGAGGATGTCACCATCGTGGCAGGTCATAGCGTGGGCGAGCTTGCGGCGGCCGCCCTCGCCGGGGTCATGAGCGCCGAAGATGCCGTCGCCTTTGCCGCCACTCGTGGTGCGGCGATGGCAGCAGCATGCGCGCACGAACCCACCGGCATGAGCGCGGTGCTGGGCGGCGACACCCAAGAGGTCCTTGACCGCATCGCCGCATGCAACCTGACCGCGGCCAACCGCAATGGTGCGGGTCAAATTGTGGCAGCTGGCAGCAGAGCGGGCCTCGACCAGCTCGCTGCAGAACCACCCGCTAAAGCTCGTGTCATTCCGCTACGGGTCGCCGGCGCATTCCATACGGATTTCATGATCCCAGCCGAAGCGGAACTCGCCGCCGTCTCTGCGGGCATCGCGCCGGAGGAGCCGCGGAAGTTGCTACTGTCCAATGCTGACGGTGTGGCAGTGGGTAGTGGACGAGACGTGATGGATCGCCTAGTAGCGCAGGTAACCAAGTCCGTTCGATGGGACCTATGTCAGCAGACTCTTCTCGATCTCGGTGTGACCGCCATCATTGAACTACCACCCGCCGGGACCCTCACCGGGCTCGCCAAACGAGAATTCAAGGGGCGGGCAGACATCGAAGTTGTCACCATCAACACTCCCGGCGACCTCACAGCGGCGCGGGACGTACTAAAAAGACACGGCGTGCACCCCGGTAGCGAACCGGCGGTGCAATTCCAGCTCGCTGTCACCGCGAGCGCGGGTATTTTTATGCGCCATCACTTCACCGAAGGGGACGCATTGACTGCCCGCACTGAAATCGGCCATGTACAGACACGTCAGGGCGACATTCCGGTCACCACTGCCCACGCTGGCGTCTTTACCGAGTGGCTCGCCGATGACGGCGATCCGATCAGCTTGGGGCAACCAGTGGCGCGGCTGTATCCAGTGGGTAACAATTCTCAGCACGCTACACAAAAAGATTCCACTCTTTCCGATCCCGCATCGCCTTCCCCGTCAACGGATTCCAGTGCTCGCAACGAGGTGACACCCGCATGACCCGCTCCTTGACACAGATCGCGGGCCCCGCCGGCGCACGCATCGTCGCTCTCGGTCACTACCAGCCTTCTCGCGTCGTCACTAACGAAGAGCTGGCAACCCTGGTCGACACCAACGATGAGTGGATCCAGTCACGGGTGGGCATCGCCGAGCGGCGGATCGCGGCCGAAGACGAAACCGTTGCCGACATGGCGGTGGAGGCTGGCGCGAAAGCACTCGCCTCAGCGGGGTTAGACGCCACCGAGGTCGACACGGTGGTGGTAGCGACCTGTTCACCGCTCACACCTTTGCCCAACACCGCATGCAGGGTCGCTGCTCGGCTGCATATCCCCGCGCCAGCTGCCTACGACGTCAACACCGCCTGTTCTGGCTTCAGCTACGCGCTGGCTACCGCCCATCACTCCATCCGGGCGGGTGCGTCCCGCAACGCCCTCGTCATCGGCGCCGAAAAACTATCCGACTGGACAGATTGGACAGACCGCAGTACTTGCGTGATCTTGGCCGATGGCGCCGGAGCCGCTGTGGTACAGGCGTCAGATACCGAAGGCATTGGGCCAGTGGTGTGGGGCAGCGACGGAGAAAAAGGGCCAGCACTAGAGGTGGCCCACAAGGATGCGAAAATCGTGCAGGACGGGCAGCGGGTGTATCGCTGGGCCACTGGCGCGCTCGCCCCCATCGCCATCGAAGCGTGTCATCGAGCTGGCGTCGAGCCGTCCGAGCTGGCAGCATTCGTACCGCACCAGGCTAACCTGCGCATTATCGAATTGATCGCCAAGAAAATTGGCGCCACCAACGCGACCATCGCGCGGGACATCGTCGAGTCCGGCAACACGTCGGCGGCGTCTATTCCACTCGCGCTTTCCAAACTCAGCGAGAGCGGGAATCTTCCGTCACACGCCCCGGTGTTGCTGTTCGGGTTCGGCGGCGGTTTAACCTACGCCGGGCAAGTCATCATTTCTCCGTAGGTTTGTCCATCAACATCGGTCCACATGGCATTCATGGTGGGCCTCTTATCGAAAGGCAATGCACGTGTCACAGCACAGCACTGACGAGATCCGCGCCGGCCTCGCAGAAATTCTGAACGAGATCGCCGACGTCGACCAGGCCAACGTCACCGATGACAAGTCCTTCACCGACGACCTCGAGGTCGACTCGCTCTCCATGGTCGAGGTAGTCATGGCCGCACAGGAGAAGTTCGGCGTTGAAATTCCGGACGAGGACGTGCAGCAGCTCAAGACCGTAGGCGACGCGGTCACGTACATCCACGACAAGGGCCTGGTCTAAAAAGAGGAGAGGTGGGTCCGCCGTTGACACTTGCGTCGCTGTGAACGCGTCTGGCTTCCGTCTCCGCGGCTCGCGTACCTTCGTACGCCACGCCTTGTGCGACGAAACCCAACCACACTCACAGCTTCAAAACAGCCTGGCGAACCGCACGTTCGCTCACGCTTAGTTCAAGTGGATATTGAGCCGAAAGCTCAGTGCCCTTTAGTTCAACGGCACCCCCATTCCTAGATATATAAGGAGACAGCGCGTGAGTACCAGCGATCGCGGACGTACCGAGGTCGTCGTCACCGGGTTGGGAGCAACTACTCCCCTCGGCGGCGACGTCACCACCACCTGGGAGGCATTGCTCGCCGGGGAATCCGGCGTCAGTGCGCTTACCGAGCCGTGGGCAGAAAAGCTGCCGGGAAGAATCGCAGCAAAGCTCAAGGAAGAACCGACGCAACGCATCGAACGGGTGCGAGCGCGGCGCTTGGCCCGGGTGCAACAAGTGACGCTGGTCGCCGCGCGCGAAGCATGGAACGATGCCGGTTCACCCGAGGTGGACCACGCTCGGCTGGCCGTCGTGATCGGCACCGGCATCGGCGGCATTCTCACCGCCGTTGACCAAAACGAGGTGCTCGAGAAGGACGGGCCCCGTCGGGTCTCACCGATGACGGTCCCCATGCTGATGCCTAACGGCCCCGCGGCCACGGTCGGGCTAGAGTTCGGTGCTCAAGCCGGAGTGCACACCACGGTCAGTGCCTGTGCGTCTGGTTCGGAGGCGATCGCGCTGGGGCTCGACCTCATCCGCGCCGACCGGGCGGACGTAGTGGTAGTGGGCGGCGCCGATACCTGCGTCTTCCCGCTTCCCTTGGCCGCATTCGCGCAAGCACGGGCGTTGTCGACCCGTAATGATGACCCTCAGGGCGCTTCTCGGCCATTCGATAAATCCCGAGACGGTTTCGTGCTTGGCGAAGGCGCGGGCGTGCTGGTGCTGGAACGTGCGGAGCATGCGAAAGCGCGTGGTGCTCGCATCTATGCCACCCTCGCCGGCGCCGGCGTCACCGCCGATGCCTACGACATCGTCCAGCCACATCCTGAGGGCGATGGCGCGGTGCGCGCCATTCAGCGGGCGCTGCGGTCAGGCGACCTGCGGCCGGAAGACGTCAACCATGTGAATGCTCACGCCACGTCTACACCTGTTGGAGACGTAGCCGAGGCGCTCGCTATTCGTAAAGCCATCGGCAACCACCCCGTCGTCACCGCACCCAAGGGCGGGCTGGGCCACCTGCTGGGCGCTGCGGGAGCGGTCGAGGCCATCACATCGATACTCGCCATTCACCACGGCGTGGTGCCGCCCACGATCAATCTCGACGAGGTCGACGACGACGTGGAGCTCGACATCGCCACCAAGCCTCGCGAAATGGCCATTACCGCCGCCCTCAGTGACTCATTCGGGTTTGGAGGGCACAACGTCGCCTTGGTGTTCACCCCATCACGCTGACGTTCGTCATATGACCGTTGTCTGTCGCATCGCGACATTGCCGAGGAGGCACTCATGAGCACCGTAGCCACTGCCAGCACTGTCAATACCGAGGAGCTAGACTTCCGGGATCCACGGGTGCGACTTGCCACCGTGTTCGATGACGGCACTTTGCGGCTGATCCAACCGCGCGACGAGTCCGGCGTGGCATACGGTCGCGGCGACATCAATGGCGCTCCGGCTGTGGCGTTTGCGAACGACCCAGCACTGATGGGTGGGGCGATGAGTGCGGTCGGCTGCCGGCATGTTGCCGACGCGATCGACCTGGCGGTGCGCGAGCGCGTTCCCGTCATCGGTGTGTGGCATTCCGGCGGCGCTCGATTGGCCGAGGGAGTCGAGGCGCTCGACGGCGTCGGCTTGGTGTTTGCGGCCATGGTGCGGGCTTCTGGTCGTGTGCCACAGATTTCGGTGGTGCTCGGTCCGGCGGCCGGCGGTGCCGCCTATGGTCCCGCGCTGACAGACATCGTCATCATGGGCCCCAGTGGCCGGGTTTTCGTGACAGGCCCGGAGGTCGTGCGCAGCGTCACAGGCGAGCAGGTCGACATGGAGCGCTTGGGCGGGCCAGAGCCACACGGTCGTCGTAGTGGCGTGGTGCACATAGTAAGCAAGACCGACGCCGATGCGATCGGCCAAGCCCGAGAACTATGCACATTGCTGGGTAGTCAAGGTCACTTCTCTCCCGCCGACGCCGCCGCCGACGTTGACCTCGGCGCCTTGTTGCCGGCGGAGCCCAACCGTGCCTACGACGTCAAGCCGGTCGTGAAAGGGCTACTCGACCACAAAGGCGTGGAGCTTCATGCCAAGTGGGCGCCCAATGTGGTCACCACCTTGGGTCGGCTCGCCGGGCGCACGGTAGGGGTCATCGCCAACAACCCGATGCGATTGGGCGGTTGTCTGGATGCGGTCTCGGCGGAGAAAGCCGCTCGATTCGTGCGCATGTGCGACTCGCTTGGGGTCCCGTTGGTAGTAGTAGTCGACGTTCCCGGCTACCTGCCTGGTGTGGGTCAGGAATGGGACGGTGTGGTGCGGCGAGGCGCAAAGCTCTTGCACGCCTTCGCCGAAAGCGTGGTGCCGCGCGTCACACTAGTCACCCGCAAGTCCTTCGGTGGCGCTTACATCGCCATGAACTCTCGCTCCCTGGGCGCAACCGCCGTATTCGCGTGGCCCAGTGCCGAGGTGGCGGTCATGGGGGCATCGGCGGCGGTCAATGTCTTGCACCGCAAGAAACTCGCGGCCGTCCCAGCGGAAGAGCGTGAGACACTGCGGGTGCAACTCATCGCCGAGCATGAGCAAAAAGCGGGCGGTGTCACGCGAGCACTGGAAATCGGTGCGGTCGACGAGGTGATCGACCCGGCACACACTCGTCGCCGTATCACCGAAGCGCTGGCGGCTGCTCCCGCGGGGCGCGGGGCTCACGGAAACATCCCGTTGTAATCCTGTGTGGACAACGTTTGAGGACCCTGTCCCCACAGTCGACAAGCTCAATCGGCTCGAGAGTACGAACAACGCTCGTACTCCGCTCGGCTCAGTCGCTTGTAGTCCTGTCCGTGGCCCAGCCCCCTTAGCCCGCTGACCGGTCACATAAAGTAAGGCCCGCTCTTAAACGACCTGGTGCAGGAATGCCGCGGGTGCGCCGTCTCCCGCGTGACGGTAAGGCTCAAGCTCGTCGTCCCACACATCGCCGAGAAGCTTCTCTAGCCCATGAGCGACCGCATCCGGCCCGGTAGCGGTCGCGAGTAGCGCGCGAATGCGGTCCTCAGAGAGCAAAATGTCGCCGTTGGCACTCATGGTGCTGCGGTGAACCCCGAGGCCCGGCACGTGCACGATGCGTTCGCCGTCGACTCCGGGGCTGGGTTCTTCCGTCACCTCAAACCGAAGCATGCCCCAAGAACGCAGCGCATTGGCGAGTTCGCCAGCTGTTCCGACTTTGCCCGACCACTGGCACTCAGTGCGGAACGTGGATCGTTCAGCCGGTTGTGGCGTCCATTCTGTACGCACGGGCACACCAAGTACCCGAGCCACCGCCCACTCAACATGCGGGCAGACAGCGGCCGGTGCAGAGTGGACGTATATAACTCCTCGTGTTGGCACGCTAACCTCCCAGCGCAGTGAGGAACGTCTTCCCCAACGCACCTCCACACCGGAGGGTCGTTCCACATCATGCCTGGTCGACCTAGCTTTGGCTAGTACTAACCGTTCACTTACAGGATGTTGTCTCGGCAAGCATCAGACGTGGGGAGCCGTCAAAGTTTTTTGTGGAGAGTCTGCTGATTCTCCAATCAGGGCAAGAGCTTATGGCACTAACCACACCTTGCCCACACCGGCAGCATCACTCACACAGTGTGTAAACAGGACGACTGTCGGCTCTCACACAACCTCCACGACGCCCCGACATTTGTTTGACCGGTCGTTTTCCCGGCGTTTCTCCGGGAATCTCACCGGTAATCCGGCTCAACACTGCGTGACCGGTCGTTTTCCCGGAGAAACGCCGGGAAAACGACCGGTCAAACAAGGAGTGGGGGGCGCGGTGAGGCAAAGGTTAGGTGGTGGGCTCGGCATTCGCCGTTGCATCCGCAGTCGCATCCGCGGGCGGATCCATGATGGACCGGAGCCGCGACAACGCGTGTGTCAACGCCTCGTCACAGGCGGCGTACTGCTCCGCCGTGGGAACACATGAGCGTGTGAGCTCCTGCGCATGGTCGGCAAAGGACTCGATCCGCCGCTGGAGATCGCGTGCCAGCGGCGTCGACCCGGATGGCCTCGGCTTTTCCCTAGCAGATAGTCCACCTTGCTCACTCCGCGTCCATGCTGGTCGCGCCCAATCGTCAGCATGAAGTGAAAATTGTCGGTTCCGTTCGTCACGCTGCTGGGCCCGCTTGTCGCGACGCAGAGACACTGCCGCTTCTTGCAGCGCACGCTGCATGTCCCGCACCGTCCCCTGCACCTCTTCGCGCACGTCTTCCGCGACCCCATGCATGGAGGCATTGATCTCCGCATCGAGCTCGTCTAGCTCTTCCTTCCGTGCCGCCACCTCCGCGCGACCGGCATCAGTTATCTCATAAACCTTGCGACCGCCCTGTTGCGTCTGGATGACCAGGCCTTCCTCAGTCAACTTGCTCAACCGTGGATAAATCGTGCCGGCGCTGGGCTGGTAGAGGCCCATGAACCGTTCTTCCAGCAGGCGGATGAGCTCGTAGCCGTGACGAGGGCCCTCGGCCAGCAGCCGCAACAAATACAGTCTGAGCCGGCCATGTCCAAATACCGGTGCCATCACCGCACCTCCCCTGCGTTCGTCGCCGCAGAGCTGGGCTGGTCATCCGTTGGATTGTCCACATCGAACCGCGTCCCGGATGACCGCCGAAGCAGCGAGATGCTGCCGCTTGTCGACGAGGCCCAGAGCTTCCCTGTGCCCTTGCCGAGCACTCCGTTAGCGAAGTGCATGCCGGGCATATCCGCGCGGTTGAGTTCGTCGAATGCGGTCACTAGGTGACCAGTGGTGGAGTGGAAGCTGACCGACACATCCGGCCGGGCGGGTGCCTCGATGGTGACGTCGCCAGAGACAGTGCTCACTCGCACGGTGCCATCTGGACGTTCGCCCACCGCGACCGTGACCGCGCCGCTCACTGTCTTGGCATAGACCTCGGCTTCGGCCTCAATGAGCGCGATGCTTCCGGAGACTGTTTCAGCTTGAATCTCGCCCGTCAGCTGCTGCGCTTCGATGCTTCCGGAAACGGTGTGCGCATCGATCGCGCCCGCCATATTGGCGATCGTGAGCGCCCCGCCAACACTGCGTAGCTTGGCCCCAGCAGTCAGACCAGAGACGATGCCACCCGAGGTCACCAAATTTGCATCCACGATGCACTCGCGAGGTATCGCGATTGTGAGATCGATGGGGCCAGCCTTGTGTTTGCTGCTGAATTGACGCCAAAAACCTGGCCACTTGCCGTGGTCTATAGCTAGCCGACCGTCGCGATACTCAACGTTAAGTGGGCGCCCCGCAATGCTAGAGACCTCGAGTGTGGGCGGACCGTCGGTGCCCACGATGTTGACGATTCCCCTATATGTACTGATAAACAGCTGGGTTACGCGGGCAAATGTGTGCTTACTGGGCTGATGAATCTGAAACGACCGGGGTTCATGCGGGGTTGAAGGCGATGCAGGAGACGACATGACGACACCTCGTGAAAGAAAAGTGGCTCGGTAGGTGATTGCCTACCGAGCCACTACCCTAACACGATATATCGCGACTATGTGAGAGTCTAGCGATCCTAAGTCCTGAACTTCTTCGCACCTATCGACCTTGATGGCCTGGGCTGAGCGCTTGTCGGCCCGCTATGGCCTCCGCCACGGCTGCGGTGATAAGCAATTGGGCTCTGCAGTCACAACGCGAGAGCTCCTGTGGAGTCAGCTGATTGACTGGCACTTGCCGCGAGAGCAGCTAGCTGCTGCTCCTCCCGTAACCACAGCGCGGCCGCTGCGAATTTCAGCTGCGGTTGGAGCCGGCCTATTTTCTGCATCACCATAAACAGAAGCGGCGCTTCCCACCAATGATTGCCGATCAGGGCCCCAAGGTCCTGGACGATTCATTACTGCGGATGGGCTACCAATCGTGCCAGCGCTAGGCAAATTGCGCGCGCCGGGAGGAGTTGTGGGCCAAGCCCTTGGAAGGCTAGGGGTCATTTCCCTCACCTCACTCGGTCTACGTAGGCGGTTGATGTTGCAACCATTGCTGGCAACGCGTCTATGAACTGCGCCAAGATTCTGTCTGGATCCATTTCTACCTCACCATGTCCAGCCTGATGTTTGTTGGCGATCTTCGGCAATGTACTGACATGCATCCCACAAAGATCTATGGCAATGCGAAACATCCATAGGTAGTAAACATCGTAGCCGACGATGACACGTGGGGCGTTGGGGAAGTCCTATCTGGAAATACCAGGGAGTCTCGACGGTATTACCGAGCCCAAGAGCCAATGGTTCTATTTGTGACGATATGCGAAGTCGCGGGCGGCGACCGTACGAGGCTCAAACTCGGCAAGCAGACCCACGTCTCGCAGGCGATCAATGACCTGTATCACGGCCTGAGGCCGCATATCCCCCGCCGCGTCGACAACTGTCTTACGGGAGGCTGGCTCCTGAGTCACACGACGCGGGTCCCCGTGCGCGAGGGACCAAATCCGCAACTCCTCTGAGTCAATCGAGAAAATGCCGTCCCCGTAACGAATGTCGTAACTGTCGGGTGCCTGCACGCCGCTCGCGGCGAAGAGAGGCCCCACAGAGTGGCCGATGGGGACGAGTAGAGACGTCATCGCCTACCACCACCCCTCCCTGCCACCAGCAAGGCCCATGCCCTGCTACTCCGCGTATCACCGTAACCACATAGTGGATCATGACGCGGCAAATCCCCGCCAAGGAACAACTCTCGGCGCTTCCTATTTGTCCGCTTCTCGCCGCCGTGTATACGCCGGGAATGCACGAGAACTCCAGATCCCTATATATAAGGGATTACCGCGAACGCCAAACAAGAGAGAAGCTTATGACCGTATTAAACCCGTCTGCGGCAACAAGCCAAGCCGAAAAGACCACTGTGGACATGTGGTTTGACCCCATGTGTCCGTGGGCGTGGATCACTTCCCGGTGGCTGCTTGAGGTAGAGAACGTCCGCCCCATTACGGTGCATTTCCACGTCATGAGCCTGTCCGTGCTGAACGAGGGTCGCGAACTGCCACCCCAGTACCAGGCTCGGATGAACCAGGGCTGGGCACATGTGCGAGTCTGCACCGCCGCGGCGCAACAGCATGGCGAAGACGTGCTCCGCGATCTCTACACCGCCCTGGGTACTCTGATTCACCACCACGGCAATAAAAACGTCCAGCAGGTCACCAGCGAGGCGCTTGCCGAACTCGGCCTACCGGCTGCGCTGGCTGCCGCGGCCGATACCGACGAATACGACGTCGAGCTGCGTGAAAGCCACCGCCACGGGATGGACCCAGTGGGCGACGAGGTGGGCACACCTGTAGTACACGTGGGCGGAGCCGCTTATTTCGGCCCAGTGCTGTCGCGGATCCCCCGTGGCGAAGAAGCAGGCCGCATCTTTGACGGAGCACGCATGCTCGCCGACTACCCCTACTTCTTCGAACTCAAGCGGACTCGCACCGAGAAGCCAGACTTCTCCTAATTAACGCGGCCATGGATACCGGGCCAGAAGTTGTGCCAGAACTAGCATTCCGGGCTGCCGTTATGCGGCGATCTGGCTCGGTATACAGTGCCGTGTGTCAAACCGGGGCGGTAGCTCAGCCGGTTAGAGCAGAGGACTCATAATCCTTTGGCCGTGGGTTCGAGTCCCACCCGCCCCACTCGCAAAACACTCACCGGCCTAGGTTCATGTAGTAGCGCTACTGCGAAGATCATCAGCTCTTGACTAAATAGTGTGTATGCGCAACGAGGGTCCTAGTCGGGCTATGTCTCCGGGGTCGGAGGTGATGATGGTGTTAATCCGAAATTTTTTGGCAACGGCGACAACGGAGGCATCTACGGCATCGCGAGTGGCGGTTCGAGCGAGCAACGCCCCCGCCGCTTTGTCCGTGGGCAGATCGACTGGCACAATGTCGATCCATGGTGCTTTGAGAAAGCGGCAAGCATGGCGTGCTTTGCCCCATCCCGCCAAGCCTGGATTACCACAGTCACCGGCACCACTACCTTTTCGCTGGCCGCTTTGGCGTCCTTGAGCAACGTCATCATGCGAGGATCGCTCCGATCGATACCTATCAGCGCACCAGCATCGAGTACATAGCCGCTCACGCAGCTTTGTCCTGAGCGGCAACTCCACGCACACTGTCCGCCCACGCTTGGGACTGCGGAGTCGGCTCGAACTCGGCCAAAATTTCATCGAAGGTTCTCTCATCTTGGCGTTCCCGTACCAGCTGTGTGACATAAGACGACAGCGAACGAGCGTGCGCCTCCTGCGCATCACTGCGCAACCGATCCAACACATCGGTAGGAAAGGTGATCGTCACTGACTTCGTCTTTGTCATGCAATCATCATAGGAATGACAATGCGAGAATTTGCCGGAGCTCAGCTTGGCTTGACTGCCCGACCGAGGATGTGCGCTTGTGTGGGCACGAAGCGCTGTGGGGAGTAGTAAATGCGCTCGAAGCGTTCGATCTCGAAGCCGGCCTCGCGAATCGACATAGCCGTGTCACGATTGGGGTGGCATCCACCGGCAGCACGTTTCCACAGTGGCGTAATGGCGTCCTGGAGAAAGCCGAGCAGCGGGCTCGACGAGCGGACGTGTTCAAAGAATCGCAGCTGCCCGCCAGGTTCCAGGACGCGCCAGATTTCCGTGAGCGCGACACTGACGTCGGCAACCGAACACAAGACAAGTGAGGCAACCGCCGCATCGAAGCTGCCGTCCTCCGCCGACAACGCCTCCGCCTGCCCGGCAACAACTCGCACCGGCACCGTCGCCCGACTCGCGGCGCTTTGCGCGAGAGCACGCAGTTGGTTCTCCGGCTCGACGGCGACTACCTCGGTGACAGCATTCGGGTAATGGCTGAAGTTGAGCCCATTGCCCGCGCCGACCTCGATGACTCGGCCAGAAAGCCCAGCCAGCAATCGCTCCCGATATTCGGCGGTGCCCCGTTGCTCGGATTCGGCACTGGCTCGCTCGTAAACGCGAGCGAAACGGGGGTGCTGGAACTGGGAAAGATCCGCCATGTTCCCCATCCTCTCAGCCAGGCTCCGACGTCGGCGGGCAGTCGTCTTTGGTCCACTTCCACAGGTTGACAGTCACAAGCCCTACTGCGCCGCTGCGCTTTCTCGTCTTTGCGCCGCCGCCTTCGCGCTACCAGAGACTGGCCAAGCGGCATCAACGCCAACAACACGAGCGCCGTCGACCCGAGCACTACCGACAGCACCGTCGTCACGCCCAGAACGATGCATGCCACCAATCCACGATGAGTGCCCTGGGCGGCGGCGTCGCGAACACCCGGACGCTGCAACGCAGGGTGCCCGCGGATCCAGCGCGAGAGCGCGTACCCCATGACCGCTACCGCGAAGAGATTTGCCGAGTACAGCACCGCCGAGCCTGTGCCAGGGCCAGACCCGAAAGTCAATACCGCCGTGGGTACTGGCAGAAACGCGACGCACAACAGCCAACAGGTATTGAGGGTCAGCAGAGTCTCGTCGAACCGCTCGAGTAGGTCAAACAGACGATGATGGATCCGCCAGAAGAGAGTGATCACGAAAAACGAGAGCACAAAGGCCAGAAAGTCGCCCGCATGCTGATGGAGCACAGTGGCAAGCGGAAGCTTTTCGGTTTGCCGCGCCACATCGACTAATGGCAGCACAAGCAAAGTCACGGCGATGGCGACGATGGCATCGCTAAACGCGAGTACCCGGGCAAATGAGCGAGACTGCACGATGAGCGCCCTTCATCGGCCATGAGTAGCCGTGTAGTCATGACGTACCCGCCACAAGCAGAAAGCATGGGACGGGACGGTGCGGCACTAAACGGGCCCACTAGGTAGGCGCCCTAGGCAGCACTCACCCTCAAGTGTCGATTGATGATTCATTTCACCTATTAATGATTATTTTTACGGAAATTCACTTAGCGTCTAATCACAGTTGTGTAGTCATTTGGACACACACAGTAGCCGCCCTTGTGAGGAATCATGAGTATCTCCATCTCCACCGCCAGCACCGACATCAAACCCACTAACTCCTACGCAGTAATGGCCGGCTACGGAACCACAACTCCGCGCCTTGCTACCGGCACCAAGAACCCCGTCCAGGCACGATGCGTAGTGATGTGGGACGACGGCTATCCCAACGCAATCGTCACCGCAGACACTCTTGGCTGGCCGCGCTACCTCAACCAAGCAATTCGCGCCGACATTGCGGGCCTCACCAGCTGGAGCAATTCCGATTTCGTGCTGCTCTCCACCCACACCCACAACAGCGCTGCCTTGAAGGACACGCTCGAGCCGTTCATCTCTTACGGCCTGACCAATACATCTCAGATGACCGCTTACGGAACTGCGATGCGGACCAAAATCGTCAATCTGGTCCAGTCGGCCCTTAACGCAACCAAAATACCGTGCACGCTGGACTACCACGTGACCAGTCAAAACTGGTCATACAACCGGGAAGGACTGTCTCATGCGGAGACCGCCGTCCCAGTGCTGGTCGCGCGAAACAGCAACGGCGTACCCAAAGCGATCTTGTTTAGCTATGGATGCCACCCGGTCGCCGCAGGAAGTCAAACCAAATGGGACGGAGACTTTCCATCAGGTGCCGCCGCCGCCATTGAGTCAGCATTTCCTGGCTGCACCGCCCTGTTTGTGCCTGGTGCGGCCGGCGATCAAGACCCCTCTGGGTCACGGGGCTGGGCGCTGCGGGATCAGCTTGGTGCGCAGTTAGGTTCCGCCGTGGTGGCAGCGGCAAACAGCTCGGGACGAACAATCACCGGACCAATCCAAACGTCCTATGCGGACACGAACCTGCCACTGGACATCACCGATACACCCAGCAACCTGGCGCAGGTTCGCGCCGCCTATCAAAGCCGTGCGGCCAATGGATCACTGCCTATCGGATACATCCGGCACGCAAACACCATGATCGCCCAGATCGATGCGCATTCCTTTGCTACCACCGTGCCCATTCCGGTACAGGTATGGAAGCTCCAAGGTGGTCCACAACTCCAAATAGCCTTTGTCGGCAGCGAATTGGTTTCTGGCTACGCCGAATATTTCCGCTACCGGTATGGCGGCACTGACGCGCTCATGATCGGTGGGTATGCCAACGAGACTCCGTGCTATGTCCCGTCGAATGAGTTGTTGCCGTATATCCGCTCAGGCGGCTCGTATGCCGGAGGTTGGGATACTGACTTTCCCGGCATCGCCGGTGGCTCGCTTGTGTATTACGCCCGCCTCGGGCATTTTCGCGCTGGCACCAACGGGGTCGAAGACGGGTTGATCTCTGCTATAGACGCACAGTTGTCCTAGCCCCATGTGGAACTACGACAACTGCGGTTAATACAACTGTCCATTGTGCGAAAGATCAAACCAAGAGTTCGCGTGTGGGTTGTCTTCTGCCAAGGCCGCAGGAGCCGCCGTGTGCTTAATGCACACAAGGCGACGAGAACGCCGGCAGAAGACAACCCACACGCGAACCTCATTCAGGCGTTTCTCGCATGTCCATTGCTAGGGCTTGCACCAACATGTTGATGCCTACGAGCAGCGGCCCCACGCTCAGCAGCACGCTTCCGGCACTCGCCGTTGGCGCACCGAGGGTATGTGCCACCACCCAGATGCCCGCGCCGACGCCCACCAAAGTCAGGAACATGCCCATAAACAGCATCAATGCGATCGGCGAGAATGACATCATCACGTGCTTGCGGAAAATGCGACGCCAGAAGCCCCGAATGAGCAAACTGGAGATTTGCGGAATGACCTTATGCATCTTCATTCCGGAAACTTCTTCGCCATAGACGCCCGGGATCGGCACATCTCGGGCGCGCACGTTCGCAATATTCAGGGTGACAAGTAGATCGTTCTCAAACGAGTAACCCTGTGAGATGCGGTCCAGGTCGATGCGCGCCAACGACTCCTTGGTGATCGCGGTGTAGCCATTCTGCGGATCAAACAAGTGCCAATAACCACTGGCCATTTTGGTCGCGAACGAGAGCATGATGCTCCCGAACACTCGCGACTTCGGCATGCCCTTTAACCCGGCACGAGAAAAGAACCGGTTGGCCTTGGTGAAGCCGTAGCCGTCCTCGGCGATCGGGTCGAGGAGCGCCGGCAAATAGTCGGGGTCCATTTGCGCATCGCCGGCCATGATCACGTTGACGTCGGCACCAAGCTCGAGCGCCAGACGGTGCCCGTCGATGATGGAGCCGCCCACGCCAGTGTTCTTCTCGTGTTGCAGCACGTGCAAACGTGGATCGCCCGTTTCTGCCGCTCGCTTCGCCGTCTCGTCGGTCGAGCAATCGTCGATGACGATGACGATGTCGACCAGCTCAGGCATGGTCGTCACTGTCTTGGCGATGAGTTTTTCTTCGTTATGTGCGGGCACGACTGCCGCGACCCGCAAGCCCTTGTACACGTCTTACCTCTCAAAGGTTGCGTTGCGGATTCGGATGGCCAACTCAAGTGCCGCCAAACCATCGGCTCCGCTCACCACTGGCTGGGTATGATTTTGGACGGACTCCACGAAGTGCCGCTGCTCCAGGAAGAGCGGCTCGCCGTGGTGCTCCAAATAGGGGATTTCCATCACACTGTTTTGACGGTATCGCATACCGCTATCGCCTACGTACTCGGCGTGGTCAACCCGATGCAAAGTGATCTGCTGCCGCAACAGGTCGGCGATGACCACATTGTCCTTTTGGGTCAATTCGATTTGACGCTGCTTGGTTTGACTGATCCGGCTTGCCGTCAAGGTAGCGGTAACGCCATTGCTAAACGACAACATCGCGATCGCCAGATCTTCGGATTCGGTGCGCACCTTGCGGCTAATCGCCGCGACATCGCGGACTTCCACGCCCACGGGCACCAGCGACCGCGCCAACTCGACGTCATGAATCATGAGATCGAGCACCACGTCAACGGTGACGCGCTGAGTAAACGGCCCCACTCGCTTAATCTCGATATGCAGAAGGTCGTCGACAAATGAGTTCAACCCCAATACTGCCGGGTTGAACCGCTCCACGTGCCCCACCATAAGAATGCGATCGTGTTCGGCGGCGCAGGCCACCAGCATCTTCGCTTCCTCCACAGTGGAGGTAATGGGCTTCTCTACGAGTAGATCCAGCCCACCCTCAAGCAACTGCCGCCCCACGTTGGCATGTAGCTCCGTCGGCACCGTTGCTATCGCCGCGTCGACTCTGCCGAACAGGGCGCCGACGCCGCTCGCATATTCAGCACCGATGTGTTTGGCGAGCGCCTCGCCCTTCTCCCGATCTGGATCGACCACGATGCCGATCCGTGCGTCCTTTAGTCCCATAGACACACGCGCATGGTTCGCGCCCATTATGCCGGCGCCAACCAGACCCAACTCAAGCACTCAGTGCTCCCTTCACAACAGTGGCCACCCAGTCGAGATCCTGTTCGTCCAGGCCGGGATGAACAGGCAATGAAACGACCTGGGCAGCGATTTTTTGCGCCATGGGGGTTGCGTCCACCATGACGCCGGAATGATTGCGGTAACACGGGTATTCGTGCATGAGCTTTGGGTAGTACACGCCGCTGCCCACGCCCGCTTCGGCGAGTTGTGCGCACAACGCTTCGCGCGTAAGGGGCGCATCGTCAGTGAGCCGAACCGTGTACTGGTGCCACGCTGAGTCGCGGCCAGCGGGAACCTTCGGCAGCAGCAAACCCGGTGTGTCCGCCAAGCGTGCCGTTAAATAAGCCGCATTAGCGCTGCGTGCCGCGTTGATCTTCTCTAGCCGATTGACCTGAGGAATCGCCACGGCTGCTTGGAGATCGGTAAGGCGCCAGTTGTAGCCAGGCATCACGTAGTCGTACCGCGCGCGCATGCCTTGATTCCGAAGTAGACGGAGAGTCTCCGCGACCGCATCGTCATTGGTCGTGACCAGACCTCCCTCGCCGCAGGTGATATTTTTGGTGCCATACAACGAGAAAGTGCCCACTCCGAAGGACCCCACACCTCGCCCGAGGAACGCGGCTCCATGCGCTTGGGCGGCATCTTCCACCACCGCGAGGTCGTATCGTGACGCTAGCTCCATGATTGCGGCCATGTCTGCGGGCAACCCGTAGAGATGCACCGGCAGCAAGGCCGTGGTTTTCTCGTTAATTAAAGCGGCCACCGATGCGGGATCGATGGTGTAGTCGTCGGCGATATCGGCGAAACGCGCGGTTGCTCCGACCTCCAAAATTGCGTTTAGCGTCGCATTAAAACTGAAAGGCGTAGTGATGACCTCGTCTCCCGGGCCTACCCCCAATGCCTTCAGCGCGGCGACCAGGGCAACCGTGCCGTTGCTGACCGCCACCGCATGCGCCACACCTTGGGCCGCCGCGAACGTTTCTTCCAATGCGGCCACCTTGGGCCCCTGCGCCAACATTCCCGAGCGCAATACCTCAAGGACAAGCTGCTCTTCTTCGGCTCCAATGTCGACCTTGCTGATCGGAACTGTCGGAGCACTCACCTTGCTACCGACCTGAACACATCCTTCGCATCGAAGGTCCGTGGGTCGATCCAGACTTCGAGAGACCACCTCCCCACAGACACACACCCAGCCACGGTGCCGGGCGGGATTGCCGACAACAAGGTGATGGGGCTGGACTGATCGGGTCACCACCGAGCCAGCGGCAACCATGGCATGCGCACCAATGGTGACTCCACACACCACGGTCGCATTAGCCCCGATAGAGGACCCGCGCTCCACAATGGTGGGAGTGATCTGCCACTCGGAGTTAGCCGCGCGCGGGCGCAGATCGTTGGTAAAGACAGCACTCGGGCCGACGAACACGTCGTCACCGATCTCAACCCCGCGATACACCGAGACATTGTTTTGGATTTTGGCCCGGTGCCCAATCCGCACGCACTCGTCGACGAAAACGTTCTTTCCGAGATTGCAGTCGTTGCCAAAAGCGGCACCCTGGCGGACATGAACCTGGTGCCAGATCCGGGTACCCCCGCCGATGGTGACACCCTCTTCGACTTCTGCGGTGGGGTGAATGTAGTAGCTGGTTCCCAATGACGTTCCGGTGCTCACGCGTGTGCCCCTCTCCCGTTGTCCAAAGAGACAAGCGGTGATTGGTCTTCGGATGGACGTCGACCGGCAAGCTGCCAGATCAGCACGCCAAGAACTGCGAGGGCTACCGTCATGGACGCGATCGGAAGCACCGGTCCTAACGGTGGCAGCCAACTACCAGTAAACGGGTTAATAGGCCGCCCGAGACCAAGTCCATGCTGCCAACGAATCATTACCTGCACGAGCGCCACCCACTGCAACGGCAGCAAAGCGACCACAAAGATTCGCGTTATCGACGTGTTCAGTGCCGCATCTAGCCTTTTCTGCTGTCCTATGACGAATGCCGCCAGTAGTGGGAGACCGACGGCCAAAGGCAACATGTAACGCGCTTGGAAGGGAAAACCATAGCTATTGACGGTGGTGACATCCACGACCACCGGCAAAGCAATGACGCCAGCGCTAAGTGCCACCAACCGCCACCGTTGCGGGTTCGTTCCGCAGGCAACGGCAAACAACAACAACGCGCCAAATGCCAGAGTCCAACCAAGGCCAACATAAGGAGTGTTGGTGTCGAAATAAGACAAGCCGTCCGCCATGCTCGTCAGGTACCACGGAAGTCGCGAATCAAGCTCCCATGCAAGTGCTTGATGAAGCGTGTAATGCACATCGCTCGCGTAGTGGCCGATCTCGGCAGCATCCGCCACCTGTGTCCACACCACACCGGCGGCCATGGAAATCACCACGCCCAGCCCCCACCAACGAGTCGCGGTGTGCGCCCACAGCTGACGAATGCGCGCACGCACCGGCGGGACGAGCATCACCAACAGCGCCCCCACAATGATCTCCGGGCCCATGGTTCGCAGTTGCGCAACAACAATGGCCGCTATGGCCGCCCGCCGCAGCCATGCGGACATAGCCGCATCTTCGCGGGACAGAAGAAGGGGGATAAGCGCAGCGAACAACGAGATACTGGCGGCGATCTCTACAGAGTTGGGGTTGATCCCGCCCGACAAGTGAATGACAACCGGCGTGACAGCCACCACTAATCCCGCCAACAGCAACGGCGATCGACGCCACCGCACACAACTCAAGACCGCGGACGCCAAGAACGCCGCACATATAGCGGCACTAATGAGCCTGGCAAGAAGAAGACCCACCCAGTTTGGCCACAACGCCAAAGGTCCGCCGACTGCCGCGTAATACAGCGGGTTATAGCGACCCGCTCCAGTACCGGCATCGATCTCCCTGTCCCCGCCAGTACCGGGACTGTCCGCACAGGCAGGCGTTTTGGTGACATCGCTGTGGTAACAAGTGTTGTTGTGGGGAACCAAGCCCGCACCTACCCGCTGCACCGCGCCGGTGCCACCAGCGGCATCCTCGGGTTTCCGCAGTATCTGCCCCTTGGCGACCCCGGCGGCGCGTATGACATGTGCCGTCTCATCAGGTGTGCCGTCATATGGAGCAGCGAGGGCCCACGCACCGCCCATGAGAAAGAAGGCAACAAAGGCAGTGCACCAGATTTTCCAGGAACGGTTGAACAGGAGCCTATGTAGACCTAGAGATGCGCCGGTGCCATCTTGTTTCTCAGAAATGGTGGGCCTTTCTTGCACCATCGCCACGTCGTGCATGTCACGCTCCAAATCAGAGAAGGTTCCACGACTCGAACAGGCTTGGCGCTACAGTGAAGCCCCTAAACCGCACATCGCGTTTAGCTGGCCACCGCAAAGCGGTACAACCACGCACGAACCCAGCAAATAGCCGAGGCAACCATACTCCGATGACATCAGACTTGAGACCCACCCCCGAACCTGTCGTTGCCGCGCGTCCTATACCTCAGCTCATACGCCGCATCTACCGTCACAGCCTTTCTCGTTACTTGTGCATAGGCGGCTTGAGCTTCATTGCCGATGTGGGCATCCTCTTTCTCACCCATGGCGTACTCCACATCTGGCTGCCATTAGCCACCACTCTCGCCTACCTCGTCGCGTTTGTTGTCAACTTTGGACTCAACCGGATATGGGCGTTTGAAAGCAACGCACCTGTCGGAAAACAACTCACCCGCTACTGCGCCCTCGTCGCGGTCAACTACGGGCTCACTCTGGCTGTCGTCACCGGATTGGCGGCGCTAGGGCTCGAGTACCTCATCGCCAAAGCCATCGCCACCGCACTGACGGTGCTCATTAACTATGTGGCATATCGGCACTGGGTATTCACCTAAGAGCCGACGAGCTCTTGCACAGCGTGCATCAGACCTGTTGCGGCATCGGGTACGGCGAAGCAAAATCCGAGAGCGCCTCCGGCAACTGCGGGCGAGAAAACAAATACCCCTGCCCTATGTCACAACCAAATGCCCTTAGCCGAGCTGCCTGCTCCCGAGTCTCGATCTCCTCGGCAGTGACCGCCAAACCTAAGGTTTGCGCAAGCGTAATAAGCGTGGCGACGATGCGTCCGTCCACTGGGTCTGGACGCTCCGGCGAGCGCAAACCGTCCACAAACGACCCCGCTAGCTTGAGCCCATGCACGGGCAATCGCCGCAAATACGCAAGGTTGGAATACCCGGTGCCGAAGTCATCTATAGCGATCCGCACCCCACGTTCGGCCAGTTCGTGCAACGTGCCGAGCGAATCGTCGTCTGGATTCATGACCGCGCTCTCGGTGATCTCCAGTTGCAGCTTCGCTGGAGGAACCCCCGTACGCTCGAGGATCTCCATGACATCCCGCACGAAATCGTGTTGATCCTGCGCACGAAGCTGCTGGACCGCAAGATTCACGCTCATGACCGGGGAATCGTCACCATGCTGCTCTAACCATTGACGCGCCTGTTTGCACGCGCTCTGCAACACCCACCGTCCCAACGGGACGATCTGACCGGTGTCTTCTGCCAACTGAATAAATTTGTCCGGGGCTAGCCGACCATATTGCGGATGCTGCCAGCGCACCAATGCCTCGGCGCCATACCACGACCCGTTCTCCAGACTTACCAGCGGCTGATACTCCAAGAAGAACTCACGACGCTCCAAAGCCAGCGGAATAGCGGCCGACAACCGATACTTTGCCAGCTCCCGTTTGTTGCGCTCGGGGTCGTAAAGCGCCCAACGACCCTTGCCAGCAGACTTAGCCCACAGCAAGGTGAGGTCGGCGTCCTTCATTAATTCTGCCGCATCCGTGCCGGCAAGTTGCCGTTCAAGCACGCCAATACTCGCGGAGATCCGAAGCTCCAAAGCATCGATGGAGACGGGGTCCTCGAAAGCGCGCAGAACCGACTCCGCAATAGACACCACTTCGCTCGTCCCGGCAGGGTTGTCGATCAGGACCACAAACTCGTCACTTGACAGCCTGGCCAACAGCCGCCCCTCCCCCGACACGACTTTTTCCAGTCGTTGCGCCACCGCAACCAGTAGCCGGTCACCCATATGGTGTCCGAGCGTGTCGTTAGTGGTCTTGAACTGGTCAAGGTCGATGTAGCACAGGCCGAGGCGAGTATCCTCGCCAGCTTGGTCGATGGTTTGTTGAAGATGCTCGAAAAAAAGCACTCTGTTCGGGAGCTTAGTGAGCGAGTCATATCGGGCTTGGCGCTGCAATACCTCCTGAAATTCGTGCTGCTGCGTGACGTCTTCGAGCATTCCAACGAGATAACGCGGATTACCTTGTTCGTCCCGAATCAACGAAGCGGTGACATCGGTCCACATGGAATTGCCATCACTGCGCAGGTACTGCTTTTCCATACGCATGTGATCGCGTTCTCCACGAATCGTCTCGTGATAGGCGGGCCAAAAGTCGTGCGCATCGTCGGGGTGCACGAATTGCTCCGCATAGAACTCGCAGAACTCTGCGACTGAATAACCAAACATGTCGGCGAGTGTCTGATTCGCGGTGATGACCCGACCGGTCTGGGCATCGCAGATGCCGATACCGATGGCCGCATGCTCGAACACCGCGCGAAACCGCGCTTCGCTCTCGCGGAGCGCCCGCTCGGCTTTCCGACGCGCCGCCAAACCCGCGCGAAGGATCTGCTCCTGCTCAGCCAGGGTGATGTCGCGCAACGCCCGAGAATAGCCAGAGGCAACAGCGCCCAATACCGCTGGCACTCGGTCTCGCGGCTCACGCTGGAGTACGAAAGTGGGATCCGCATTCACTAACGTCTCGAGCAATACCGGCAGCTCCTCAGCGAGGAACGCGATCGCACGCTCGAGTGTGTCGGGCCCGGTGAAGTGCGCGGCCACCAAAGCCTCACCCACACGGCGAGCGTGCGGAACGCCGGCGTCGTCTCCGCTCGACGCGCCGACGAGGTAATAGCTCAGCTTCGTGAGGAGCGCGGCGACTTCCAGCTCCGTCATTGACACGTAGCTGGTTCCCAGAACGCGCTTCGTCCACAGTCGACTAAACCGCTCGACGCTCGTGCGGAAACGCGGATCCTCCGCTAGTACAGACATAGCAGCCTTACCTTGTTCGCTGCGTCAAGCCTTTTGGCCAACAGCACCAAAGTTGCTAGAAAGCCGGGGTTCGTCGGCGAATACCTCGTTGGGCCCAGGGCGCCACTGCGGCACGAAGACCGCGCCTGGCTCGAGCAGCGTTAACCCGTCAAAGAATTTTGTGAATTCTTCCCGACTCCGTACCCGCAGCGGATTAGGGCTCTTCTTGTAGAGTTCGACGACGCTGCCCACTTCGGTCTCGCCGTCAAGGGTGGCATGGCTAATGGTGATGTAGCTGCCTGGTGCGAGTGCGTCGCGCAGCTGCCCGACCACCTCATATGGATTGTCGTCATCGGACAGAAAGTGCAGTACCGCGATAAGCATGACCGCTATCGGACGCTCGAAGTCCAGCAGACCGGTGCTCTTGACCTCGGCGAGTAGCTCTGCCGGCTTGCGGAGATCCGCCGCCACAATGGCGGCATTGTCGTTGTCGACCAGCATCGCTTCACTGTGGATGACCGCGACAGGGTCGAGGTCGGCATAGACCACCCGCGCTTGATCATTCCCGCGTTGCGCGATCTCATGCGTGTTGCCGACAGTGGGGATCCCTGAACCAATGTCTAAGAACTGGGTGACCCCCTGGCTAATCAGGTGTTGAGTAGCACGGCGCAGAAAGCCCCGATTGGCCGCAGCGGCTTGAGCCAGATTTGGCATCACCTGCATGGCTTTCTGCGCTAATTCTCGGTCCACAGCGAAATTGTGCGAGCCACCTAAGTAGTAGTCATAGGCCCTCGCCGCACTGGGCTGGCCAAGATCGACCTCGTCTGGTGCCCACCCCGGCCGTTCCGTCGAAGAACTCATCCCGAATATTTTCCTTTCACAGCGCCCGTCATGCACTCCCAAGGCGGCATTATTCACAAGTTCCTGAGAAATCGGCGACAATTCACAATATTCTTTTACGTCACACCATTTCTCATCCGGATCTAGCTGGTGTTTCGCTCCCTCACACGTCGGCAAAATTTTTGCGGGCGCGGCGCGCGCCGACTACCCGTCGCTACCCACCGTATTTGTTAGCTGACAACGGGTTTACGGCCGACCGGAAAGTGGCGAGCGTGCCGGATCATGTGATCGCCACCTCCAGACACCACCAGGCGGTCGACGTGAGCCGATAGCCTGCCATGGGTTCTGGCTTATCACGACACACCTCCGAAAGTCTGGAATGCGGTGCGCTTAGGTAACCGGAAGAGGTCGCGCTGGGCAACGTGATTGAGGAGGGTGGCGCTTCGATACGCACCGATGCCCAAGTCGGGGGCGGCGGCGCCGTGGGTGTGTAACTCGGCGTTCTGTACGAACAGACCGCCGGTCACCGCGTCGTCAGTCAGCACCCGGTGATCGACGCTGACCTGATAGCGCCCCTGCTCGTCCCAGGCGATGAGCTCACGCACCGGGTCGAGAAAACGCGGGATCTCAGCGGCATACCCAGTGGCCGCGACGACGGCACCGGCATCTATCGCGAACCGGGCACCAGTGTCCGCATTGTGACAGTGCAGACGCATTCCGCCAGTCGCTGAGTCAATGCCGTCCACCGTGGTCGCCGGAAACAGCCGGACCGGCGGCCGGTCGCCATCGAGCATGTGTTCGTAGAGCTCGGCGTGGATGGCGTCGATCGTCTCGGCGTCGATTCCTTTATATAGCTGCCACTGGCTCTCGATGAGCTCATCCCGCCTCGCCGGAGCCAGACTGTGGAAATAGCGCATATATTCCGGGGTTGTGTATTCCAACACCAGCTTGCTGTAGTCCAGCGGCGCAAAGCTTGCGGTCCGGGTCGCCCAGGTGATCGCCCAGCCGTAGTTCCGCTGCCGCCGCAGCAGGTCCAGAAAAACTTCGGCGCCAGACTGTCCGGAACCCACGACGATTACTTGTTGGGCATCATGCCATTGGTCCACATGTGACAGATAATGTTCGGAATGGATCAGTCGCGGGTCTTCCACACCCCGCAACGCCTGCGGCAGCAGCGGCTTGGTGCCGACTCCCAACACGACGTTGCGGGCATCTTGCTGACGAACGCGTCGATGTGCTGGGGCACCTGTAGCGAGGTCGATCGTCCACACGCGACGGTCGGGATTCCAGTGCAGCGCGGTTACTTCGGTGCCAAACGTGACCGACGGAAGGCTCGAGGCCACCCAGCCGCAATAGTCGGCGTATTCCCGGCGCGGGATGTGAAACCGTTCGGCAATGTAAAACGGATACATGCGGTCCCGGTCCACCAAATACGATAGGAAAGACCACCGGCTGGTCGGCTGGACCAAACTGACCAAGTCAGCGAGAAAACTCACCTGTAGAGTCGCCCAGTCCAACAGCAGCCCTGGGTGCCAATCGAAGGCCGGCTTGGCATCGTATGCCTGGAGCCGCAGCTCTGGGACCTCATCGGCGAGCGCGGCCAAGGCTAGATTGAATGGGCCGACGCCGACGGCTGCGATATCGAGTTCTCGCATTTATTTCGCCCTTTCCGCCGCCATCAGAGCCGCGGTCTTGTCCGGCAAGGTGACCTCGCATAGACCTCGAAACCCCGCCTTCTCAAACGCACGAATCGACCGCACATTGCGGACATCGGGCTCGGCTACTACCCGCCGGCAGGAGTACTCACCACCGCCGACCCGGCCGAGCGAACCGTCGAGTAGCCAGTTTTTGACAGCTCCGAGGAGGACAGTGCCGAGCCCGGCTCCAGTGAGATGTGGCTCGCCGATCAATAGGTGGACCCCGACGTCGTCAGGCTCGACGGAATACACCGTGCCCACTACGTCGTCGATCGCCCGATAAATTTCCCAATAGGACACCGGTAACCCATCGAGCAACCCGAGGCAGAGCTGAGAGCTCGGGCTGCCGGCTCGCCGTACCAGGTAGCGGCGCAGCTTGTCGCGTGGCCACGCTTGGCGCCAATACTCGGCCACATGCGGCTGATTCATCCAGCCGTGCAACACGTCCAGGTCGAGGTCGATATTGACCGGACGCAGGACGAACCAGCCACGTGGTGTGTGCGCGGAACAGACCTCTGACCGGACGCACACCGATTCGTCGGGTAACGCCTCGGGTGAACGTTGCGCCATGACACTCATGTGTTTACCAGCAACGGATTCGGCGAGGTGACATACACCGATTGGTTGTCTATTGGGGCGAGCACCTCGTCGATCCCGGCCACACGCGTGGCCATGTTTGCCTTACGTGGCAGGGTTTGTGCGGTGAGCCAGCGCTGAACCAAGCCGCTGGCAGTATCGTGTCCACGCGCTATCAATTCGGACAAGCCATCCCGCAGGGCGCCCAGCATGGCTGATTCGGCGGCAACTCCCGCCGCGCCCAATGCGGCGATCGGGGCAAGCGCTTGATTGAACAACAGGTAGTAGGTCAGTCGATCGTCCACAATAGAATCTGGAGCGAGCGCTAACGCTGTCTCTGCTCCTCCCGTGAGTGCCAACACGGCGGGCAGCGCCGATGACGCCAAGTAATAACCCTGGTTGTCCCGGTACCAGCTGCCACTTGGCCAGCCATCCCCGTCTAGAACTACAAGCGTGTTTTGCTGATGCGCCTCCAGCCCGATGCCCGTGCTGGCATACAGAAACACCATCGGTGCAAGCACATGGTCGACGTACCGCCGAATCCACTCGCGGGCAACCTCGCTCACACCGAGCCCACTACGATGAGCAATCTGCTCCACAATGGACACGATGGCGGCGGTATGGGCATGAGGCTGTGGCGCTACCAGCCCAGCCAGACAACGCGCTGACGTCAGCCCGGTTGGCACATCACGGACCGACACATCTAGGTGGGCCGACGCCCCCTCGTTCGTCAACACCGCGAGGTACCCCGGGTCGCGCACGATCTGGAACTCCGGATACGCGGTACGAACCGCAGCATCAATACCCGAATCCAGCAAGCGATGGACCTCCACGCCTCGCGCCAGCTCCGTCAGAGTGTTCTGCCGGCGCGAGTTGGTGATGCGCAGACCAAGAGACAGCTTAAGCATCACGCGTGAGTCTGGACGGTAGACCGTGCGCAGCGACGAAGTCGCGTACCAGTCGGAGCCGGCCGGGCCAAGCGGGACCACAGCACCGGCGGCCAACAGCTGCTGAAAAGCCGGTCGCTTCGCGAGCTCCCCAGCTTGCCACGGATGCGCCGGAACCATCAGGCGGCCATCGTCCATACCAGACAGTTCCGCGAACAACGCGGGCATGGCGCCGAGCGAAGATATCGAATCAGACGTCGTCACGGCTGGATCAACCGCGAACCAGTGCAGCGGAAATCGGCCCCGCAGCTCTGGTGCGTATGCCGAGTCTTCCGTCTCGCTTAGACCGTCCCGACTCTTCGGGGTGGGATGCATGAGATGGCCCAGCAGGAGGTCTTGCTCGGCCGCCAGAAATGGACTGTGCACTGGCACGTGCGTCTCACCTCGCCGGGCCACCAGGTAACGACCGACGCGGCGTACGCTGTCGTCGACCCGGGACACAAAGTCGGTTTGGCCGTCGCCGTCTATGAGTAGTTCGGCAAGGCGCACCGCATCAATAGTGTCCACATGAGACGCCTCCGTCGACGGAGCGCTGTCACCCAGCCGCACTGCGCCAAAGCGATGCTGCCCAACCGCGGACCGATACTCAACGACCGCCCGCACTACGCCCCCGTTAGAGAGCGGCAACGAGACGCTCCCCGTTTCCGGCACAGGAATGCCTTGCTCTGTAACCCAACATCGCAGCAACGCATTGCACGCCGCAATATCCGCTTCTCTCAGCACCCGCATTCCTCTCTTCCCGCTTCCGCCACGGTTTCCAGCAACTCATCGATGTCATGAGTACGTGTTTCGGGGTTGAGCAATGTCAGCTTCAAATGCACGCCCCGACCGGGCACGCTCGTACGCCCAAGGAGGGCCGTTCCGCTACGCAGCAAACGTCTGCGCAATGCCCCATTGACCCGATCGGAATCCGCGCAGCAGTAGCGAAATACCACTGTCGTCAAGGCCGCACCGGCGGTTAGTTCCAGTTGAGGATGTGCGGCAATACGACGGGCCGCATGCCGTGCCAGGTAGTGGCAGGCGTCCAACAGCGAACCTAAGCCGCTGCGCCCTAGCGCCAAGAAAGTCGCGGCGACTTTGAGTGCATCCGCTCGCCGGGTAGTGGCGAGCGAGTGACCGAGCAGGCCGTCATAGCCCTCCGCGCCGTCATCTTCCGGGTTTAGGTAGGCGATCCGACGCTGGTAGGGGCCGAAATCGCTCGATTGGCGAACCAGCAACACGCTGGCGGCTGCTGGCTGCCAGCCAATCTTGTGCAGATCCAATGTAATAGTGTCCGCACTGTCCACTCCGGATAAAAGGGGCCGCAGCTGATCGGAGAAGGCAGCGCCGCCACCGTAGGCCGCGTCCACGTGCAACCGGGTCCGATACTGACGTGCGAGCGCGGCGCATTCGAGCAGCGGATCGATGGAGCCAAAGTCGGTTGTCCCAGCGGTAGCCACAATCGCGAGCGGCACCTCATCAACGTCTAGTTTGGACAACTCGGCAGCCAAGATGTCGATGCGCATCTGGTATTTATCGTCCACCGGAATGGGACGGACCGCGCGCTCTCCTACCCCCAACACCGCGCATGCATGCGTCGTCGAAAAATGCGCCACCTCAGAGCAGTACACCGCCGCTTGATGATCGGGAGGCCACCCGGTGACCGCCACCTCCACACCAAACCGTTCGCGCGCGATGGCGTCGCGCGCCAGCATGAGTGCTTGCAGGTTCGATGCGGTGCCGCCAGAGGTAAAGACGCCGCTGGCATCGACGCCGTAGCCGACGAGCTGCGCCAAAGCCCGAATCACCCAACGCTCTAGCTCTACCGCATAGGGTCCGGAGTCCCAGGTGTCGACGCTGGCATTGAAAGCGGCGGCGATCGTTTCGGCTGCCACGGCGATTCCGAGCGCCGGCGGTTGGAGATGAGCAACCGCAGTGGGATGTGACAAATCGACCATGCCTGCCGCATACCTCTCCACCAGCTCAATGACCGCTGCGGCGCCGCATCCGTGCTCGGGCAAAAGCCCACTGATGTCCGCACCTACCTGATCGGCGAACGCGGCCGGAGTCGATGCCGGCACCGGGCCACTGCGCTGGCCTAGACCAGCGCCGGCCGCCCGAATCAGATCAGCCGTCAGCCCAGACAGTTCGGCAAGGCCGGCGGGATTCGCGGCAAACATTGCTCCCGCGTCCGCTCTCGGCCCGGCCGGCCGGCTGTGCGGGCGCGGAAAAGGTGGACGGCTCACTGCGGGTGGCAACGACCCGGCCCGCACGTGCGGGGCTACCTCAACTGGGGGCAGTGTCACCTCGGCTAGTACGTCACCGACGCCGGGAGGCGCCTCGGGAGCATGGGCATGTGGCATAGCGAGCCGCTACCTCCGGTTTTGTATAGTTAGCCTTACCTAACCGTCGGCAGCTTAGCGATGGGTTATTCTTCGCGCAATGGCGGCACGAAATCTGTCTATTAGCATCCATAGTGGACGGATGAAGACTTCTAAGCATCGAAAATAAGTTCAACCACTAGGCTTTGCCAGAGATGACTTCCCCAGACGACACGTGGACCTCAACGCCAGGCAATGGCTTGGTCGCCGGCCCATGCAGCACCTTTCCGGTGCTAGCGTCAAACACCGAACCGTGGCACGGACAATGCAGTTCTTTCCCCGCCGGTGCAACCGTGCAGCCTTGATGCGTACAAATAGCACTGAACGCCGCTGCCGTACCTTGCTGGGGCTGAGCGACCACGATCGGGTTGCCACCAGATTTCGCTGGGACCGCAGAACCCACCGGGATGTCCGCAAGGGTGGCAAGCCGCTCGCCCGCCTTAACGTTCACCGAGCCGCTGCCGGAGGAGAGTGGGCTGTTGCTCTTGCTCGAGCTGTTGCCACAGCCAGCCACTGCGGCCGCTCCCACAGCGGCTACCCCGGCCGCCAACACTCCTCGCCGGGAAATGGGCACATTGCCATCCACGCCTGACTCCTCTACTTGTTGACGAGCGCCTAGTCTTCCTAAGCACTAAGAACGGCCACGACTTGGGCTCGATGAAGATTAGCGAACCAACAGCTCCATATTGCCCTGAATACCTGCTAAATATGGAATAGCACTGGCCGAACGTGCCGCAAACGCAAGGTCCAAAAAAAATGCACTTTTCCGCAGAACGACTGATGTAATCGAGAGACAGGAACCATGGCTCCGCAGACTCAGCTCGACGAACGAGTCCCAGCACACTCACCTCGAAAAGGTGAGGTGATAGGCGGCATGCTCCTCGGGCTCACCGCTGCCGCGGTACTGCTGTCGGCGGATGTGCACTTCGAGCTATGGGCTAACAACGGTTTCAAAGACGTCCACACCATTGGCCCACTGTTCCTGCTCAACGCGATTGGCGGACTCGTGATCGCGTTGGTCATGCTGATGTGGCGCCATTGGCTGCCAGTACTCGCCGCAGTGGGTTTCGGTGTCGCCACCCTCATTGCATTTTGGATCTCGATCACCGCCGGACTCTTCGGACTCAAAGAGCAGGCATCAGGAACCCCCCAGGTGATCGCCGAAGTCGCCGAGATCATCGCGGTGGTCGGCGGAGCCCTCCTACTGCTCATCACCTACACCACCCGAAAGCACGCAAGGATCGCGACTCGGGCTACCGCAGATTAGCCACATTGGGCGTCAGCGGACTTCGTCGGATCACCCGTTGCGACCGCGAGGCTTGGCCTCGCGACCAGCAACTGACGATCCGACCGGCCAATCATTAGTTCTTTTTTGATCTCCGTTGCGGGCGATCGCCCGCTCGTCCGGCGTCCTTTTTAGACGACGCCGCCGAACGTGGACGATCCCGATCGCCGTGACCGTTACCATGACCGTCTTTGTCGTGATGGCGAGAATTGCGATCGCGATGGTGCCGCTCGGTCGACCGGCCGGCACGCCGTCCACGCTTGAATCCGCCCCGGTCCCCACCACGGCTCTTGTTAAACTCCTGCGCATCTTGTGTGGACGGGCTCACGATGCCCCGAGCGAGCTCCGCCTCCGCTTGAGCGCTCAAACCTTCTGCTGCCTTGCGTATGGAGATTACTTTGCGCTCCGCCTCCGCCAACTTGCTCGCAAGTGCGACTACCTCGCGCTCGGCGGCTCGCACCGCAAGTGCGGCGACCTCTGCTTGGATCCCCATCAGCGAGCGGGCTCCCGTGAACGCCACCAGCGCTTCGTCGAACGCACCGTGCGCCACATGCGGCGAAGCCTCGACCCCCGCATTGGTGAGCAAGCGAGCGACACTGCGTTGTTGGTGCGGCAACGCCAACGTGACCACGACTCCGCTACGCCCAGCACGGGCGGTCCGCCCCGCGCGATGGAGATAGTCGGTGGCATCAGCGGCAGGATCGACATGGAGCACAAGGTCGATGCCGTCGACATCAATGCCGCGAGCCGCCACATCTGTGGCGACAAGTACCGGGATTCGCCCTTCCTTAAGCTCGGCCAGGGTCTTGGTGCGGGCATCCTGGGTCATACCGCCATGCAGCGCTTGCGCCTGAACGCCGGCTTCACGCAAATCAGCCGAGACTCTGTCCGCACCCAATTGGGTACGGACGAACACGATGGCTCGACTTTGTCGACCGGCGATGGCGGCAATGATCGCCGACTTGTCGCGTGGCTTCACGAGCACCTGATGATGGGTCATGGTGGCGGAGACTCCAGCCGCCGGATCCACCGAATGCGTTGCCGGATTGGTGAGATAGCGCTTTACCAGGGTGTCGACACCCCGTCCGAGCGTCGCCGAGAACAACATCCGTTGACCGTCGTGCGGCATGAGGTCGAGCAACGCACGCACCTCGGGCAGGAAGCCCATGTCGGCCATTTGGTCGGCTTCATCGAGCACCGCGACCTCTACCGCATCGAGAATGCAAGCCTTCTGTTTATTAATGAGGTCGCCCAGCCGACCGGGCGTAGCGACCACAATGTCGACGCCACGCTTCAAGGCCTGGATTTGCTTGGACATCGACGTGCCGCCGCACACAACTTTGATGCTCAATCCGAGCACCGAGCCATACGGCTCCAGCGCCTCACTGATTTGGACCGCAAGCTCGCGCGTAGGCACAAGCACCACACCCCTGGGTCGCAGCGAACGGGTCGAGCCACCCTCTAAACGAGACAGAAGCGACAGCCCGAAGGTCAGCGTCTTACCGGACCCGGTTCGACCCTGACCCAACACATCTCTACCAGAGATAGCGTCAGGGATCGCAGCGGCTTGAATGGGAAAAGGCGACGTGACCCCACGCTTTGCCAACGCCTGCACTACCTCTGGCGCGAGCCCGAGAGCGGCAAATGTTGGTGTTTCGTTTGGCTTTGTCGACTCCGACGACGGCACAGTGGGCACCGCAGAATGATCAAGGACAGCGTTAGACATGAAAACCTTCCACATAAGGCCCGCTGTCTCAGGTCTACGAGGGGTACCAATACCCAGATGCAACCAATGCGACCAAAACTCGAACGAGCCAAGGCGCCTGATCACAGATAACTGATCACGAAATGAGCGCCAGATAAGAATTAGACCTGCACAGGATAGCAGGCGGCAACGAACTCGACAGCAGGTAGCTAACATGCCTCACTCAGCTCACTGATGGGTAAGTAACCGCTATGACCCACCCGGAGCTTTCTGCCAGACGTCTGATGCCAGCGGCCGCGGCCGTGTTCAGCGACCGTGTCAATCTCATCCCCACCGACCGATGGTCGGCTCCAAGTCCGTGCGAATTGTGGACGGTGTGGGACGTGCTTAATCACATCACTGGTGAGCATCTCTGGGTGCCGCACCTGCTGCGAGGGGAGACCATCGCGCGGGTAGGAGATCGGTATGACGGCGATGTACTGAAGAGCGACCCGATGGCGAGCTGGAACCAAGCCTGCCCGGCATCCATGACCGCATGGGCGCAGACGGAAGAAGACACGACGGTCCATCTGTCATTTGGTGACGTTCCCGCAAGTGAGTACGCCGAGCAAATGCTGCTTGACCTCACCGTGCATGGCTGGGATCTAGCCCGTGGCGCCGGCCTGGACGGGCGGATGAACCAACCAGCGGTGCGTCACGCGTTGAAGTACGCGCAAGAAACAGCAGATCAACGACAGGGAAGCACGTTGTTTGCCGAACCGGTCTCGACGGATTCACCCGACCCACAAGACCAGCTCCTGGCGCTGCTGGGTCGGGATCCGCGCGCCTGGGACTAACCGTCGACGCTAGGGATCGACCTGGTCGACTTCAGAGATCGACACCGGCAGGGTCGTCGGAGGCCAGCTCAGCATGACAGTAGCCACAACATAACGCCTTCGATGGTGGTTTAGCCTGAGAGTTGTGTCCATCACCGCGACTTCCCCCGCGTCTCAAACCTCACACCCGCGGCGCTCCGCACCTGTCGCGCGAGCCGGCAGGCTAGTAAAGCGGGCGACGCCGATGGCTATCCCCACACTCCTTGGTTTCGCGCTGTTCATGTGGCGCGCATCTACCCCCACTCTCTGGGGCGACGAGCTCGCCACCTGGGACACCGTCCACGGCTCGTGGGCCACGTTAACAGAGGCGATGCACTACCGGGATACCGTCATTTTCCCTTACTACGCATTTATGTACGCGTGGGTTCATGTATTTGGCGACTCGGAACTGTCGCTTCGCATGCCTTCCATTCTCGCAATGACCGCTGCGGTCGCAGTGACCGCGTTGTTGGCCGCCCGGCTATTTGGACGGCGCGCGGGACTCTGCGGCGGCTTGGTATTTGCCGCAATCCCCACCATCTCCAGAGATGCACAAGAAGTCCGCGTCTACGCTTTTGTTATCGCCTTTGCCGTGCTTTCTACGTACTTTTTTGTACGGGCTAGCGAGCCGGCGAAACTCGGTAACACTCACCGCTATTGGTGGGTTGGGTATGGGTTCGCCATTGCCGCGCTCAGCGCGGCCCATTTCGTCGCGCTGGTGCTACTCCTCGCGCACGGTTTATTGCTTGCGCTCCGGCTCATTCCCACTAAGACGGGGCGCCCCCTGTTGCTATCGCTGACGGCCGCGGGCGTCACTGCCCGCCAAGCACAGACCCCGAAATCCCATTGGATTTCGTTCATCGCCTGGCTGGCGGCCGCTGGGTTGGGCTCTGTGCCGGCTTTGTGCCTTGCCTGGCGTGGGTATGGCCAACGAAGCACCATCTCTTGGTTGAAACCGCCGAGCTGGACCGACCTTGACGCGTTCCCCAGCGCAATGTTTGGCTCAAGCGTGATTGCCGGGGTCACCATGGGCCTGGCAATCGTGGCTTGTTCGTTTCTTAACGAAAAAACGTTCCTCTTGGTGAGCTCCACAGCCATTCCCATTGCCGCGCTCGCAACCGCCTCCACTTTCGGCAACGTCGTGGTGTGGCATCCACGCTATTTGCTTTTCGTATTGCCATTCTGCGCGATATTGGCAGGCAAGACCGTTTCTTCCCTCCGGTGGCCCGCTGTTATCGCGATGCTGGCGATCGCGGTGGTTTTTGTGGGCGCAATACACATAAAGATTCGGCAACCCCACGCACACTCCGGGTATGACGCGCGCGCCATGCCCGCTGTTTTCTCGACATATGCAAAAAACTCAGATGCGGTAATGTTCGCCGGCGGCGATTTATGGCATATCCGTAACGCCTATGACTACTATTCCGGTTCCACCAAACCAAAAGATGTGTTGATAAACGCCAATCTTTTGCAAGGTCGAGATCGTGCCGATGTGGACAACGCGTTGGCGAGCAGTGATCGCGTATGGCTCGTTCGAATAGGCTATTCCAACGATGCCGCTCAAGGTTTAGAGGACAACAAGGCCGCCGTGCTTCGCAATGAATTCCGGCTCAGCAACACAATTCGTCAAGGCCGAATTTCCTTTTTTCTTTTCGAACGCGCGTCTGGGGCTCGTCAATAGTCCGCGGTACTCCACACCGACCGGCATGATCACGCGCGGACGACCTCCCCTTCGGCGGCGTGGCTGATATTGCGGCACATGCCGCCAAAAACCAACCCATGAAACGGCGAGATCGCACGCCAATAGGCATGTCCAGCAAGTCCATGCGGATGGAACAGCGCTCGCTGGGTAAAGCGGCATCGAGAGGCGTTTATGGGTTCTACTCGCAACTCCAACCAGGCCAGTCCAGGAAGTTTCATCTCGGCGCGCAACCGCAGCAACCGCTCCGGATCGATCTCCTCCACTCGCCAAAAATCGAGCGTCTCCCCCACCTGCAACCGATTTCGATCACGACGCCCGCGCCGAAGACCTACCCCACCGACGAGGCGGTCGATCCAACCACGGATAGCCCAGCCCAGCGGCCAGGAATACCAGCCGTTCTCACCGCCAATGCTTTCGATGACTCTCCACAACCGTGCCGCACTCGCCCGCACCTCGGCAGAGCGCTCGTCCGCATAGAGGCTGCCACCCGCCCACGACGGATCGCTCGGCAAGGGGTCAGACGCGGCACCTGGCCATGACGCCGACGACCAGCGGGTCTCCACCGAGGCATCCCTAATTCGGCGCAGCGCCAACTCAATCGCCTTTGTGACACCAATCAACCCTTCGGGAGGGTCGGGCACATACTTCGCGATGTCGTGCTCTGTGCACACCGCTTCGTGCCGCAACGACTCCACCAGCGGACGAGCGATCGCACTGGGCACCGGTGTAACCAGACCCACCCAATGACTCGAAAGGGCAGGTGATAACACCGGTGTCGGCACGATTACCCGGCGCCGCAAACCACTCACACGGGCGTAATCCTGAATCATCTGTTCGTAGGTGACCGTCTCTGGACCGCCAATGTCGAATGCCCGGTTCATGTCAGCGGGGAACTCGACGCTCGCGACCAAATACCGCAGCACATCCCGCACCGCGATGGGCTGAATGTGGTTGCGTACCCAGCGCGGGGTGACCATGGCCGGCAAGCGCTCCGCCAAATACCGCAACATCTCAAATGACGCGGAGCCAGACCCCAAAATGACCGCGGCCCGCAACACGATCGTCGGGATTCCCGAGTTCAACAGCTCATTCGCTACCTGGGTACGGGAACGCATGTGTGGCGAGAGCTCCTCGCCCTCGGGAGCGAGTCCACCAAGATAGACGAGCCGGCGCACTTCTGACGTTCGCGCAGCCGCGACAAAATTGGCGGCCGCTTGCCGGTCACGCTGCTCAAAGTCGCCCCCCATCCCCAGCGAGTGAACGAGGTAGTAGGCCGCATCCATCCCCGCGCAGGCCTCGGCCAAGCCGTCCATCGACATCAGGTCGCCCGAGGCAACCTCGATTGCGGAACGCCAGGGAACGTCACGCAATCGATCGGGATGCCGCGCCAGGCATCGCACGCTGTGTCCAGCGTCCAGAAGGCGCGGAACGAGCCGCCCCCCGATATAGCCGGTGGCACCCGTCACGAGTATCCGCATATGCCCAGTCTGCGGAATACGGCAGCGATAACCAACCCATCGCCGCTGGGCACAGCGTGGCATGACACCCAGTTCTGTGTGACCGGTGAGATTGCCGGATTTTCCCGGCAATCTCACCGGTCACGGAGGAAGGCGCCGCACGACCGGTCAGATTCAAGGGGAAACGCCGGCAGAACGACCGGTCAAACAAGGAGGGGAGCGGCATACATCGCGCCACGGAGGGTAAGTCTCTACCGACGAGAGGTAGATATCCATGCCGCTGTTTCGGTGGGAAAGCGCCGTTCCAAACCCGTTGAAGGACGTCTTCGCTTGGCACGATCGGCCCGGAGCCGTGCAGCGGCTCAGCCCCCCGTGGGAACTCATGCGGGTGGAACACGAAGCCCCCAACTTGGAGCCAGGATCCCGCGCGGTGTTTCGACTGGCAGGACCGCTGCCATACCACTGGATCGCTGAGCACCGCGAATACCGTCCGCCACATGAGTTTCGCGATGTGCAAATAAGCGGGCCCTTTCGTAGATGGAGCCACGATCACACGTTCGAATCCCTGGGGGACGGCGGCACTCGTGTCATAGATGAGGTGGAATACGAGCTGCCGTTCAGCGTCTTGAACGGCTTGGGTACCACAGCAGTGGAGTCACGGTTGCGTCGAATGTTTCGCTACCGGCACCGCCAGCTCGCAGAAGACTTATCCGCGCACACTCGGGCAGCATTGCCACCACAGCGGATCGCCATCACTGGCGCTCGTGGGCTTATCGGAAGCGCGCTCTCCGCATTTCTCACCACCGGTGGGCACGAGGTGGTGCGCATGGTCCGCCGGGAACCACGGGGCCCGCACGAAATTCGCTGGGACCCATCGCAGGGCAGCATCGACGCTCGCGCGCTGCAAAAGGTCGACACGGTCATTCACCTGGCGGGCACCCCGATCATGGGACGCTTCACCGAGTCACATAAGCAAGCCGTTCGTGACAGTCGAATCACTGGGACACGGCTGATCGCCAAAACGCTTGCGGCGCTGGCAGCTAAAGACGGACCCCGGACGCTCATCACGGCCTCGGCGATTGGCTACTACGGGCCACATCACGGCTCGGAGATCCTCACCGAGGACTCACCTTCAGGCTCTGGATTCCTCGCCGAGGTGGTCCGCGACTGGGAAGCGGCAACCGACCCAGCCTCAGCCGCCGGAGTCCGGGTCGCGCACATCCGCACGGGCGTGGTACAAACCCCAGCTGGCGGCGCGCTCCGTCCACAACTACCCCTCTTTTTGCTCGGTGGTGGCGGCCCGCTAGGGAGTGGCACCCAGTGGCAGAGTTGGATTTCGTTGGACGACATCGTCGGGCTGTACCACTGGGCGCTCGCTACCCCGTCCGCACACGGGCCTATCAACGGCACCGCGCCGTATCCCGTGTCCAGTCGGGACTACGCCCGCACGCTGGGGCACGTGTTGCATCGACCTAGCGCGATTCCGGCACCCGAGTGGGCGCTCAAACTGATATTTGGCGGCGAGGCAACTGAGCAGTTCGTGCTCGCCAGCCAGCGCGCTGTTCCCGACGCGGCCTTGGATCTGGGCTATCAATTTCGCCATTCCACACTGCACGTGGCGCTGAGACACCTACTCGGCCACGGAGCTGGCTAGCCCGGTACTCATTGGACTGGGCTGGGCTAGCTCTCGTCGCTCCCAGCAGCGACCGCTTTGTACTCCAGCGAGCCATTTTGAAATGCCTGACCGCCGCTCCACCGCACCGTGCTCGAGTCAGCCGCACCGGGCAGCTTGAGCTTGAGTAGATACGGAGCTGACTGATCAGCGGAATCGTCACCGGCGGGTATGCCGACCCAGTGCAACGAGATGTGCGCCGGGTGGTCTGGCCGCACCGTGACTGTCTCGATCGGACTGTCGGCGAATTGCGTGGGTTGTGTCGGCATAGGCGAGCCGTCTTTGGCCAAAAACACCAGCTCGCTGGGGTAGCCGTTCATGGTGCAGCTGACCCCGTCATGTGCGGTTATCCGCAGCGGAGCTGACCGTTGGCCGGCGCCAGAATCTACCCGGCCCAGCGCAAGATCAACGTCTTTCGCGCGGCAGGTGGAGCCTGACGAGGACCCGCTGGAGGCCGGGGTGGTGGCAGACTTTCCGGGTGAATGGTTTGCTTTGTGATGATTAGCCTGGTTACTGTCGTGCGTGCATGCCGCCATCGCAGTCACCAGCGCCAGGGCTCCCAGCCCACCTAAGACGCGCCACATAAAATGTTTTTTCGGCATTTTCGCCTCCCCTGCCGCACCGAAACTCGAAACGCTTACGAATTCAGTCACGGCCACCTTAGTAATGAGTAAAGGTCTATGCGACGCTCCCAGTGATATGCGTTATCAAACGCAAATAAACATGGGGACAACCATCACGAAATGGGCGCGACAACAATGAGCGTCGTCGATAATGCGGTGTATTCGGGCGGGCGCAGAGTCGCCGCGCCAGAGTCATTAGATCAAACCATCCGCGTACTCCAAGAGCACCGACAGCAAGGCGCGGCCGCACCGGCGGACTCCGTGAGCTTGTCCTCGCTGGCATGGATCGGCTTGGTGGACCCGACCGACGCGGAATTGTCGGTACTCACCACAGAGTTCAATCTGCATCAACTTGCGGTAGAAGACGCGGTGCACGCGCACCAACGGGCCAAGCTTGAGCGGTACGGCTCCACATTATTCGTGGTACTGCGCCCGGCCCGCTACCTCGATGCGGCGGAACGAGTGGAGTTCAGCGAGGTACACCTATTTGTTGGCCGCGATTTTGTGGTGACAGTGCGACACGGAGACAGCCCCAACCTCGCTCGGGTTCGCCGACGCATGGAGGCAAATCCCGATCTCCTGGCACGCGGACCGGAAGCGGTCCTCTATGCGATTTTGGACGAAGTAGTCGACGGCTACAGTCCAGTAATTACCGGGCTGCAAAACGATATTGACGAAATTGAAAGCGAAGTTTTTCAAGCAGATCCTGGCGTCTCCAAACGCATCTACAGCCTGTCAAGGCAAATAATTGAATTTCAGCGAGCAACCACTCCGCTCACCGACATTCTTAATTCACTGATCGCTGGCTTTGCTAAATACGGGATAGACCCCGAACTGCAGCAGTATTTGCGCGATGTGGCGGACCACGTCACCCGGGTTGTCGAGCACGCAGAGGCGTTCCGGCAGTTGCTACAAAACATTTTGACGGTCAACGCCGCTTTGGTCGGTCAACGACAAAACGAGGAGATGAAGACCTTGACCGAGACCAGTCTGCGGCAAAACGAAGGCGTGCGGCGGATATCGGCGTGGGCGGCGATCTTGTTTGCGCCCACATTGGTGGGAACCATTTACGGCATGAACTTCGACCACATGCCGGAACTACATTGGACACTTGGTTATCCCCTTGCCGTGCTGTCTATGCTGGCCGTCTCCGTGATTTTGTATGTGGTGTTTCGAGCAAGAAAATGGATCTAAAGGTCACCGCCGCGACGCGTTCCGTCGTGCTCACTGGAGCTAGTCGCGGCGTCGGATTTGCCACTGCGGTGGCCCTATTGCGTCAAGACCCGACGCTCCATGTCGTGTTGGCACTCCGCGACGATCCACTCTCGACAGACGGCCAATCCGCACTGGCACATCGGCTCATCCAGGCCACCGGAAATCCACACGTGTCTACTGTGGAGTGTGATTTAGCCTCGTTGACGAGTGTCCGATCCGCCGTCGAGCGCCTTTCTCGCGCCTTAACCACCCGCGCTATCCCCGTTCTGCACGGCATTATCGCCAATGCCGGGGTGCAACTCGTAGGTGCACACACAACAACCGTGGACGGCTTTGAGCTGACATTCGGCGTGAACGTTCTCGGACATTACCTTCTGCTTCGGCAGCTCATGAGCCAGCTCGTCCCGCCGGCCCGCGTGGTGCTAGTCACTAGTTCGACGCATTGGGGCAATTTCCGGCACAATTTTGGGGTCTTGCCCGCTCCACATTGGAGCGGGCTGGACGCGATGGCGTACCCGACCACGGGCGGCCCCGCCGATCACCATGTCCGCTCTGGGTACCACGCTTATACCGTCAGCAAGTTGGCGCTGATTTATTTGACGCATCAGTTTGCCCGCCTTGCGCCGGCCGGCGTCGATGTGTATTCGTTCCATCCCGGGATGGTCCCGGGCACCGGCATCGCACGTCACGCGTCGACACCGATCCGATGGCTGTGGCGCACCGTGGTTCCCTTGCTGCGGTTTCTGCCTGCCGTCAACAGCGCCACGTCGGCTGGCGAAAAACTGGCAAAGGTCATCACTGGACCAACGCCGGCGGATTCCGGAGGTTACCTCAATCTGGGAAAGCCCGAGCGGTCTTCACCAGAGTCGTATAGCCCAGAGCGAGAGCAAGAACTGTGGCGTGGGCTGGACGAGCTAGCCGGCATGTCCAGCGGATAAGCCCTGTGCCCTGCGACATGGAGACAAGAAGCACGCCGCACGAGCCCCGATATGTCCGCCCTGCCCGCATCCGCCGACAAACCTCCGTGAAATTGTGGATATAGAAAGGCAACGGAGGCAGCGTGACGACATCAAGGACCAACGCTCAACAACGCGGCGATGCCGAGAGCAACTCAAATGCGCCAGACAGCCGCTGGCTACGACTCCGCTCACACGTGCCGAGTTTGTTGGCGAGGGCTTTCGTCGTGGTGGCCGCGCTCTGCTTGTTGGGCGCCATCGTCTCCACGTGGCGCCCCCAGCTGCAACGCTTCGGGTTGATCGTGGAAACACTTTTTATCCCCGCCTCGGCCAACGTGGGCTATGTCGCGTTCTTAGCCGTGCTCGCCGGTGCGCTCGCCCGGCGGAAACGGATCGCATTCGTGCTTGTCGCAGTGTTTTTCACTCTCGACATTCTCAGCGACGTGGTACTGCTGCTTATCGCCCGGCCGCTACCCCCAGAGACACCGTCCCGAGCGATTATCACCTACACCACCGCGGTCGTCGTCAACCTCATATTGCAAAGCGCCACTCTGACGCTCCTTGTCGCGGCTCGCAGAGAGTTCTACGCGCGGGTGCAACGGGCGAGTCTGTGGAAGGCGATCGTCACTCTCATTGGCTTGGTAGTACTGGGAATTACGGCCGGATACTTCCTAGTCACCCTCAGCCCAGGAACATTGCATGGCGCATCTCACCGTCTGAGTTGGACAGTGGAGAAAGTCTTGGGTGGCGCGGTCCTCTTTGATATCAGTCGTCGAGGGCTTGCTCCGGGCTGGATCGCCCTGTTGCTGGGGTTGTTTGGCGCTATGGCGCTTTTGACGGCACTCATGGTGCTGTTCCGATCACAGCGGGCCGCTGCGGTGCTGCCGGCCGACGCCGAACAGAAAATCCGTGGGCTATTGGCGCACGAAGGCGCTCGCGATTCATTGGGGTACTTCGGCACCCGCCGGGACAAACTGGCGGTCTTTTCCCCCAGTGGCAAAGCCGCAGTGACGTATCGAGTTGTCGGTGGCGTGACCCTCGCCAGCGCCGATCCCATCGGCAACCCGGAGGCGTGGGGGCCAGCGATCGCGGAATGGCTGCGGCTGGCGCGAGAATATGCCTGGACTCCGGCCGTCATGGGCGCCAGCGAGGAAGGCGCCCGCGCCTATGCTCGCGCGGGACTACGGGCACTTCAGCTCGGCGACGAGGCGATTGTCTACACCGACAGGTTCACCGTGGAAGGGCGCGAAATGCGCACCGTCCGCCAAGCCATCACCAGGGTTGAACGAGCCGGCTACACCGCGCGCATTCGTCGTCATTCCCGTATCCCGGTCGCCGAGATGGTGGAGATCATTCGGCGGGCCGAACAATGGCGAGACACCGAGACAGAACGTGGCTTCTCCATGGCACTCAACCGCCTAGGCGACTCTCGCGACGGCGATTGCATGCTGGTAGAAGCACTGCGGGCAGATGGAACGGAAGCAGCGGTGCTGTCCTTCGTTCCTTGGGGCGCAAACGGGCTTTCACTGGACTTGATGCGGCGAGACAGAGCGTCTGATAACGGACTGATGGAGTTCATGATCGCCGCTCTCATGCGACAAGCGCCCGCACTGGGTGTCGAGCGGGTCTCGCTTAACTTTGCCGTGTTCCGTTCGGCTTTGGAAGAAGGCGCTCGCATTGGCGCCGGCCCCATTCTTCGGGCTTGGCGCGGGCTACTGCTGTTCTTCTCCCGGTGGTGGCAGATCGAGTCGCTCTACCGGTCAAATGCTAAATATCGGCCGGATTGGGAGCCACGATTCCTGTGCTTTGGCAACACTCGCGACATTGTGAAGGTCGGAATCGCTTCTGCCATAGCCGAGGGGTTCTTGGCCGCGCCCAGTCTGTCTACTTTGTTTCGTCGCGGCTGGGGTCGACGACGGGCGAGCGCGGTAGAACCCGAGGACCACACCCCGGTCATGGTTAGCTCCTCCTCGCACGTGACGTCCCCAGCCGCGCTGGTTGCGGGAAAAGCAAAACCGTCGAAGGCCGCCCAGTCCGCGAAGTCTTATTGGGACACCGCACCTGAGCAGGTCCGGGTGCGACTCGCTAAACAAACGCGGTTACGTGCAAGCGGCATCGACCCCTATCCGGTAGGGCTACACGTGCGCCACAACTGCGCCGCGGTGCGCACCACCCATGAAGGGCTCGCCCCAGACACGCGGACCGACGACGTCGTCGAATTAGCCGGCAGAGTGATGCTGCTGCGAGATCACGGACGACTGTGCTTTGCCACCATCCGAGATTGGTCCGGAGACCTACAGCTCATTCTCGACGAGGAAAAGCTAGGCCACACCGCACTCGCCAGCTGGAGATCCACTGTGGACATTGGTGACCACATAGGAGTGTCCGGACAGGTAGTGACGAGCAAACGAGGCGAGCTCTCGATCCTGGTCCACAGCTGGCAGATGACGGGGAAAGCCTTGCGACCCCTGCCGAATAAGCGTCACGGGCTCACCGATCCCGAGGCACGGGTGCGGATGCGCTACCTGGACTTGATCACCCACGCCGACGCGCAAACCGTACTACGCGCACGCGGTGCCGCCGTGCGGAGTCTGCGTAGTTCGTTGGTAGAGCAGGGATTCCTGGAAGTGGAGACCCCCATTCTCCAAAACGTGCACGGTGGCGCCAACGCTCGTCCGTTCACCACGCACTCCCACGCCTACGACACTCGCTTGTATCTGCGCATCGCCCCTGAACTGTATTTGAAGCGGCTCTGCGTCGGCGGCATCGACCGGGTTTTTGAGATCGGCAAAGACTTTCGTAACGAAGGGGTGTCCTATAAGCACAGTCCCGAGTTCACCATGTTGGAGGCGTACCAGGCATACGCCGACTACGGCACTATGCGAGCACTCGTGCAGAAGCTCATCCAGCGGGCTGCCGTGGGTGTGCACGGCGCGCCGATCCTTCGACGACGTGCTGGCGCAAAGACCACTCATGACATTCCCGGGAAACAGCCGAGTGGAGTCACCGACATCGATATAGCCGGCGACTGGCCGGTAGTGCCCGTCCACGAGGCGATAGCGCACGCGACCGGCCAGCAGGTGAACGCTGACACCAGCAGAGCAGAGTTGCTGGATCTAGCCAAAAAGTGCAACGTCGCCATGCGTCCTACGTGGAGTAGAGGTGCGGTGGTGTTAGAGCTATATGAACGGCTGGTCGAGGAACGGACGGTGCAGCCGACATTTTACACCGACTTTCCCGTCGAAGTGTCGCCACTTACCCGGGAACACCGGAACGATCCCCGATTAGCCGAACGGTGGGATCTGGTCGCTTTTGGCATGGAGCTGGGAACCGGGTACTCCGAACTCACCGACCCCGTTGAACAGCGGCGCCGGCTCACCGAGCAATCACTGCTCGCTGCCGGCGGTGATCCAGAAGCCATGGAACTCGACGAAGACTTTCTTCTCGCGATGGAATACGGAGCGCCGCCCACTGGCGGCATTGGCCTGGGCATCGATCGACTGATCATGCTGCTCATGGGCGTCTCTATGAGAGACACGATCGCGTTCCCGTTTGTCCGGCCCGGCCACTAACACCTCCCCAGCTTTTTTGCGGATTGCCCGCAATTTTGCGCGGCAAAATTGCGGGCAATCCGCAAAAAGTAGCGCGTCGCGTCTTCCTTAGTGCGCCGGTAACGCTTCTAATGGCTCAGAGCGCGGGGGGCGCTCACGACACCCACAAGATGTCGGCACGACAACGGCGACGGGAGCACGGCATGGCGAAAATCACGGTGATCGGCGCCAGCGGACACATTGGACGAAGGATCTTCGAGGAAGCGCTGCGTCGTCAACACGAGGTGACCGCCCTTGTGCGCGACCCCGAACGACTCAAGAGCCGGCCACCTCAACTCAATGTGATTACCGGCGATGTGCTCGATTCGGGCTCGGTCGCCGGGATATGCAAAGGCCAGGACGTCGTAGTAAGTGCGGTCGGCGCCGGACACCATAACCCGGACTACACCCTGTATCGGCGCGCGGCGGAATCCCTTGCCACCGCACTACTCATGCTCGGTTCGGAGGCTCCGCGACTCATCGTCGTCGGGGGTGCTGGAACTCTTAAACTCGCCGACGGTTCGCGCGTGGTGGACAGTCCGTCGTATCCGCAGGCATTCCGGAGCGAGGCGCTCGGCCAAGCTGCCGCTCTTGATTACTACCGAACGTTCAACGATCTTAAGTGGACATATCTGAGCCCTCCCCGCGATATCGAGCCCGGGGCACGCAGCGGAAACTACCGCATCGGCAGAGACCAACCAGTCATTGGCGCAGACGGTCAAAGCATGATCTCCATGGAAGACTTCGCGGTCGCACTCATCGACGAGGCGGAGAATGCGCGGTTTGTAAACCGGCAATTCACTGTCGGATATTGACCCAACAACGTGACGGCCAGCCGTGAGGTGCGGCCTATTCAGGCTTGACCCTGATCGCGGTCGTGCAAACCACGCAGGAAGGCGTTGTACTGGGCATGAGCATCGTCGGGATCGGGTTCGTCCGACTCTTCTCCGCCTGACTCCACATGGGAGGCATAGGAGGCACTCTCATTGGACGAACCCGCGCCGACCGAGGCAAAAACATTGCTCTGCGCGGGCACGGCGGTCAGTGCGCTTACGCGTGCTCGCTCCTTCGCCTCTGCCCGATCGGCGGCGCGATCCAAACGACGTTGTTCCCGCTCGTCTTGCCGAATCCACTGCACGATTAGCGCCGCAAACACGATCGCACTGGGCACCTCACCAAACGCCCAGGTAATTCCGGCACCAAGCCCTTGGTCAGACAGCAACGAAGCCCCCCATGCTGGGTGCAACGGCGTAAACCACGACGAGGCAATCACCTGTGTGGACTGCATGAGCGCCACACCAAAGAAGGCATGGAAAATCATTGCTCCAAAGTGGACCAACATGAGTACTGGATGTGGCAGGTTTCGTCGCCCCGGGTCTATACCAATGACCACCCAAAAGAATAGATAACCGACCAGCACGAAATGGGTCAACATCAGCAGATGGCCAAGGTGGTACCGCATCGCGGTCTCGAACAGCGAACTGAAATACAGGCCATACAGGCTGCTGACAAAGAGCGCGCCCGCCACGATGGGATGCGACATCACCCGCATGTACCGGCTATGCAGAAACAGCAACAGCCACTCACGCGGACCTCGCACCGCTGGGTCAGGTGACGGCCGAACCGCTCTCAACGCCAACGTGGCCGGCGCACCCAACACCAGCAGGATCGGCACGAGCATCGACAGCACCATGTGCTGCGTCATGTGGACGCTGAACAGGATGTAGGCATACCGCGCGACACCCAGATTGGTGACAGCACCCAATATGAGCAGTCCGCATATCCACGACAGCGTGCGCCCCACCGGCCAACGGTGACCTGCCCGGCGCAAGCGCCACACCCCAGCCAGGTACGCCCACAACCCGACTACCACCACGGAGACAAAGAAGAGGTCTGGCAAAACATCGCCCAGCATGCGCCCCGCCGTCGGGGCGCCTGGCATCGAGAAGCCCACGATATCGGTGGCAGTGTCGGTCGGCGTGGGGTTGCGGGGCACCGGCGTCGGACTGCGGGAGAGCGCCACCGCCAGACCTACCGTGGCGGCAAAAACCAACACCTCCCCGGCCGCAAATCGACGAAAGCCCCTCGGGCGTCCACTGTGGAGCATAGGCAATGTCCGGGTGCGATGTGCCACGCCGACGCACCCCAGAGCCACCAGCGCGACAGACTTGGCCAACACCAACCAGCCGTAATGCGAACTCCATAGCTGACCAACCTCGCCAAGGCGAACCCAGGCGTTTCCGATACCGCTCACCGCGACAACCACAAAACAGCCGAGCGCCATACGGCTGTATCGGGCAGCGACCGAAGCTAGCACTGTGGCATTGCGCACCATGAATAGCGCAATCAGGCCGCCCACCCATAACGACGCCCCGCCGATATGGAACAACAAGCTCGTCACCGCAAGTTGGTGATTTCCCGCAGCCGCTGAATGGCCGGACAACGCGGGCGGGAGAACCCCCACCACCGCCACGATCGCCAATAACGCGGCCACATCACGCGACAGCGTCAACCGGCATCCTACCGCCACCACCAGCGCCAACACCGCTTCCACGCCAAGCGCTTGCCCCTGCCCAACCGAGGTGGCAAAGTGCAGCACCATTCGCGGTGAACCCACGGCGGCGAGAGGCTGACCCAACACGTCAGAGAGGGTGAATACCAACAAGGCCACGGTCGAGAGGGACCAGATCAGGGCGCACCAGGCAGCTCGCCCTAGGAGCCGATAACCGAGAGCAGAAACCGCTCTGTTGTCCGTCGGCACAAAAAAGGCGGCGGTGACGCTCAGCCCCACGGCAGCCATGGCCGTCGCCTCACCGAGCGCTCGTATGACGGGGAGCCCCCAGATGGTGAGCGGTCCAGCACTGGGGATGCCCGGGAATTGCTGGACATCGATCGCGCGACCGATGCGCAGCGCGGCTACCAGCGCGCCCACACCCACGACGAACCCGACAGCGAGTAAGAGCCAACCGCGAAGCCTCGTCCCGCCGAACCGCGCGCCACCCGCCGTTGATGCCACGGCCGGCTCTGCGCGACTCGACACAGCCCGCGAGGCGCTATCGTCTTTGCGCACCGAGGCGGGCCCGTGGGTTGCTTTGTCTGAGTGATGCTGACTCGTCATGACTATCGACGATGCCGCCGACGACCCAGCACGGCGAACCCGGCTGTCGCCACTACCGCTACTACCACCACGATCCCCCAGACAATCCACGATGAGCTGGACCGATTATCGCTCTCGTGAGCCGCGTCATCGTCAGCGGAGTGGGTTTTTGACGGGGGCCCTACGGTGGGCTCCTGGTCACTAGGCAACGCGACGGTGAAGACAAACTCGCCTTGGACGGGGTGGCCGTCGGCGGAGACGATCCGCCAGTCCACTGTGTACTTTCCCGAGCGCAGTGGATAGATCGGCTGAGTAACCGTGGTGTCAACAACGCGCAAGTTGCCGCGGCTATAAGAAACGCCGCCCGGTCCGCGCACCACGATGGTGCTGTAATCACGTTGGACGACTTCATTAAAAGTAAAGTCCACAGTGGACTTTTGCTGCCGCACGATGGAACCGTCAGTCGGGTTGGTACTTATCAATCGACTGTGTGCCACGGCGAGGCCGGGCACAGCGAAAACGCCACATAGCGCTGCGGTGATCACCATCACTAATACCGTTGTTAAGCGGTGTGTACGTCGTGCCATCGTCGTCCAAAACCTCATGCGGTAGGCAAACATAGAAGACCTAAGCAGGTAGTCGCCGCCGCACACCGTGGAGTTCCGCACGCATCGAACAATCCGCTACGAGCACGCGTCAGGTCTCGGACGGCTATTGAGCGGCCGTCTCCCGCAAGCGTCGCTCCACTGACTCCACTTTGGACTCGATAGCACCGGTAACGCCGGGTCGAATGTCAGCCTTAATCACCAAACTGACCCGGGGAGCTCGTGCCTGTACCGCCTCAGTCGCCCGCTTAATAACGGACATGACCTCGTCCCATTCACCCTCGATGGTGGTGAACATGGCATCAGTATGGTTAGGCAAACCACTGGCGCGCACCACGCGCACCGCTTCAGCGACGAGTGCTCCCACTTGTTCGTCCCCACCTAGCGGTGACACCGAGAACGCAACCAGCATGACGTGCTCCTCTCCATCGCGCACTCACACCGGCGACGGCTGACAATGGTGATAATCGCTGAACCTGACCGTTACACGTGACCGGCCAGGTTCACCGGCGTCTACTCAAGCATGCCTTGCGGACGAAGCCAACAGAGCTGGCGGAGGAGCTCAGGCGGCGATGGGGTCAGATTGGGTGGTTGGCTCGGGCGCTTCGGGGCGTTGCGACGGAGCGATCTCAATAGTGGTCGGCTTGATCGCGGCCACGCTCTCGTCGTCGGTCGCTTCCACACCTTTCGCTGCTGCCGCCGCCTTGCGGTCTCGAGCCTCCAAAGCTTGCCGTAGCAGCTCCCGCTCCTCTTCTTTCTTAGCCTCTTTCTGAGCGGCTTTCTCTTCCGCCAAACGCACATGTGCCATGCCGAATTGATGTGCGAGCGCCGCCACGATGGCCGGCACCATCGGCAACAGCCAGCTCGCGATGCCGCTTTCTGCCGCATGCACCACCAGCACGGCAGCCAGCGTCGTGCCAAAGCCCTTAACCAACGCACGCCAGAGCGCCCGTGGGGTCTCTGCTGTCTTCAGACTCCCGAAATGGACAAGTGCCTTTGCGTCTTTTTGACCAAACGAGTAACCACTCATGCCCGCGGTGAGTGAGGCGCCCACAATGACGCCGATCAACACACTCTGCGTGAGAATGCCCGCCAGTAACCCGGCACCAAGACCGGCACCCACCGACACACCCGCTTTCTTCCAATCCTTTAGCTCGCCCGGGTACCAGATGTACTTCACGACACCGGCATTTTCGCGTTCAATCCTGCCCACTGTGCCCACCCCAGCTATTGTCGGTGACTGTGTCCGCTCGACCGCTGACACTTAGCTGATCATTATTGTGAGAAATGAACTCAGATAAGTCACTAAAACTGGACAAAATTACCTACATAGTGAGAAATAGTTTGGCTTCACTGGCGAGATTCTTCCCACACAGGTTAGACTAACTTTTCTCTGCGGCCCTCACGTCGTTACAGTCTCCCCGAGGTAGCTGACGTTCAATCACGTCACACCTTGGGGATGCGCTTGGCCTCCTCGGCCGCCGCTAACACCACGTCGCAATTGACGCCCACCGACGCGACCGATGCCGCCGCCACCGCGCCCTCCACGAATGGCGCGTCAGCTATCCGCACCTGCGCCGGCAGATGCCGCTCGTCGTCGAGCAACAAGCGTTTCGTTGTCAGCACCGAACTACCCAGATCTGGAATCACCACGACTCCCACGCCGCGGTCCGCGGCCCGAATAGCTTCCGCCACTAGCTCGTCACTGGTGCCGAACTGCCCATCGTTTGCTCCCCCGGCCGTGACCACCACGGCCTCACCCGCGCCCAACGAGGACACCAACTCAGCCACCGCCGCCGCCAACCGTGGACTGTGCGACACCAACACAATGCCCACCCGCGATCCGCCCGTGGTGTCGTCCCCCACAGACGCCAAACCCTCATCTGTAGCCAGTGCCGTCATGGCCGCTCCCCGATACCCAGATTCGTCGTTGGCTTGGTCATGAGTGTCCCTGTCGCGCGAGCGCGACCTCGTACAACTCACTAAGCATGAGCGACATGGAAGTGGCTCCCGGATCCTGGTGCCCGATGCTCCGCTCCCCCAAGTAGCTGGCACGACCTTTGTGCGCCCGCATGGGAATGGTGGCAGTAACGCCGTCTTTTCCCGCGTTATCGGCGACCACCAAGGCGCCCACCAAGCCGCTCCCGTTTTTGACCGCACGGGCATACGCCGTGACCGCGGGGGCAAGCACGTCCACCATCGTCTTGTCACCCTCCTTGGCCGAACCCAACGTTTGGATACCGACCAAGGCTGCTTGCAACGCAGTGGACAGCTTCTGCGCGTCAACTATTGGGTCGTCCCCGAGCGATTTCCCCGCAGCGCGAAACGCGGTTCCATACAACGGCCCGGAAGCGCCGCCGACCTTAGAGACCAAAGTGCGCCCCACCAACACCAAAATTGCTCCCGGCGTGAGGCCGTCACCGCTCCCGGCAGACTCCCCCTGGGCCACCGACGACGCCCGTGTTGACGTCTTCGCCACCAAAGCCTCACGGACAGCATGGAACCCTCGCTGCATGTTCACCCCGTGATCGGCGTCCCCAATGGCGGAGTCCAATGTGGTCAGTTCATTGGCGTTATCGTCGATAGCGGCTGCGATGCGGAGTATCCAATCCCGGAACGCCGCACCGTCCAAGCCACCATTGCTTTTCTGGCCCCCATCGTTGACGGCGTGCGGGCTCACCGGCCCCACCGCAACGCGGGCGTCTGAACTGGTGCGTCCCACAGCTCCAGCAGCTGTTCGTCAGCCCGACACACTGTGAGCGAGCAGCCCGCCATGTCCAGGCTGGTGATGTAATTGCCCACGAGCCTCCGCGCTACTGACGCACCTGTCTTCGTCAAGAGCCGTTCCACCTCGGCATACACCAAGTAGAGCTCCAGCAACGGTGTGGCACCCATGCCGTTGACCATCACGATCAGCTGGTCGCCGGCGCCCACCGGAGTGTCCGCTATGTCTTCCAAAATCGCTTGCACCATCGCCTCGACGATCTCGTTGGCGTGCATCATCTTGCGACGTTCCCGCCCAGGCTCGCCGTGAATGCCAATGCCGAGCTCAAGTTCGTCGTCAGGCAAATCGAACGTGGGTTCACCCTTCGCGGGCGTGGTGCACGCCGTCAGCGCCACCCCAAAGCTGCGCGACGACTCGGCCGTCTTGCGCGCCACATTCACCACACTGGACAGATCGGCCTTTTGCTCAGCCAGTGCCCCTGCCATTTTTTCCACAAAAACCGTGGCCCCCACACCACGCCTGCCGGCCGTGTACAGGCTGTCTTGCACGGCGACGTCGTCGGCGACGACCACGGATGCCACGTCCACACCGTCATCTGCGGCGAGTTCAGCCGCCATCTGGAAGTTGAGAACGTCCCCGGTGTAGTTCTTGACAATGTGCAGCACGCCAGCGCCACCATCGACGGCCTGGGTTGCCCGCAACATTTGATCCGGAACTGGCGACGTAAAGACCTCACCCGGGCACGCCGCGTCCAACATGCCGTATCCGACAAACCCAGCATGGAGCGGCTCGTGACCCGTGCCACCACCAGAAACAATCCCGACTTTGCCTGCTGTGGCCCCGCCCGCACGAGTGACCACCCGGTTGTTCACGTCCACCGCCAAATCGGGATGTGCCGCGGCGACGCCTCGCAACGCCTCGGCAATCATCTGATCAGGGGCATTAACGAACTTTTTCATTGTGTCCTCCCGACCCCGGTGCCATTTCCGCACTTCGAGCCTTACCAGACACCAGCCCCGGTAAACAGTGCGAATTCGTTAAAGGGCGCCCCTCGCGCACGCCGAGCTGGATCACGCAGCGGTGTCCCCCGCCCGCATGACACCAGGCGGGAATGCCAAGCGAACAAGGTTCGCAGCTAGCTGGCGTTTTCGTGAACTGTTTTACAGCTTGGCGGTCTGCTGTTTCGCCCTGCGGTACCCGGCCGACTGCGCGTGGCCTCTCGGCCTACGGCGGCGGCACATCTTCCGCTGGGCTTTCGCCAGTTCAGCAGCGCAGCGTTTCCGGTGTCCAAGGTACGGCAGGTCATACGAGGGGTCGGTGGTGGTCGCGGTGGCCTTCACACCCCAGTCGACCCCGATCGACCCGTCCATGTCCGGGGCCGGTTCGGTGTCGCGGCGGACTACGAACGAGGCGTACCAGTGTCCGAGCGAGTCCTGGTAGACCCGCACGCTGGACGGAGCGGACGGCAGGTCACGGGACCACACCACCGGAATGGTGATACCACCGGCCAGCCTCAGCCGTTCATCGCCGACGGCGAAGCCCCGCACGGTGTATTCCAGGCTGGGCAGGGTCTTTTTCTTCGCCTTGACGGTTGGCCGCCCCCGCCCCTTGACCTTGAAAGAGTGCTGCAATGCAAGCGCATAGGTGCGCAGGGTCTGTTGCTGGGCGACCTGCGAGCCCTCGCGCAGCCAAGCGTTACGGCTGCGGGCCTCGGTCAGCAGTTTCGACAGCTTGCAGAACGTCGGCTTGCGGCGGGCCTTCTGCTGGTGGACGGCTTCGTTCCACAGCCAGCGGCACCGGCCCCACTCTGCGGTCAGTGCGGCCACCGCCGTCGCGCCGGGGCGCAGCCGGTACGTGTAGCGCACTGTTTCCCCCACAACCGACAGCATACACCACGGCGCTATATGCTGTCGGTATGGACGAGATCAGGTCGAACCGGAACGTGGTCTACCGCTGCACCTACCACGTCGTGTGGTGCCCCAAGTACCGCCGGCCGGTTATCGGCGGCCGGGTCGACGCGCGACTCAAACAGATCATCCGCGAGGTGTGCGCCGAGCGTGACGCCCCAATCGTGGAATTGGAGACGATGCCCGACCACGTACACCTGCTCGTCTCCTGCGATCCGCAGTACGGCATCCACCGACTGGTCAAGCAGATCAAAGGCCGGTCGTCTCGACTGCTGCGGCAGGAGTTCCCCGCGCTCAAGACCCGCATCCCCACGCTGTGGACCAACAGCTACTTCGTCGCCACCGTCGGCGGCGCAACCTTGGAGGTCGTCAAACGCTATGTGGAGAACCAACGGAACGCTTAGGGCACTCCCTTACCTCCCCATGGCTAAAGCCAGGGGTTTCTCGGGAGCTTTCTGATGACCGAGACCACCAGCGCTGCGTACAGATGTTCAGCTGGCACCGGCGCCGCGGACCGATGCTGGTGCCTTCTTTTGTGGCCGCGGAAACCTGCTACATGCTCGAACGTGAAGGTGGATCTTCCACCGAAGCAGAATTTCTGCGTTCTCTTAACGGTTCCCCTTTACTTTGATCGAAGTTCAACAGACAGACACCAAACGGATCGCCGAATTAGTGGACCAATACGCCGATTTCCCTCTTGGCGCAGTTGACGCCTCCGTCATTGCCCTGGCTGAACGCTGTCGCGCAGACACCATCGCTACCCTCGACCAACGACACTTCACCGTCGTCCGTCCACGCGGTATCGACGCCTTCAACCTAGTCCCCACATAAAAGTTACTCGCAATATGGAGTCGATTGTCCACACTCGACAATTTCTGTACAGTCCAATATGGATTTGCCAACGTCACCAAAGTCCTGAACTCCGAACCCATGGCCTCCCCCGCCGCAGCCTGCCTCGCCCTGGCCTACAGCCACGCATTGCACTAATGACGGCGTAGCACGCCATTAGAAACGCTTCCAACAGAGACATCGCGTCGGTATTCTCTTGCCATCATCGTGGGCCGCCTAGGCGGCGACGAAAAACCCATTCCAAATACATGGCCACTTTTTGGTTGTCGAGTAGCTACCGCAGCCGTTTGCGTACCTATTTCTTTCTTGAAGTTGTCGTCCCAAACCAAAATGGGCAATTTTTTACCAGCGCTTGCAACGGTTTCGCTAAGTGCATCCATCACGGTAGGTGGGCGGCCCAACATGTCAAAAAGCGCCGTGGCATAAGTAGTGAGCACTATGTTCTGCATCTTTGCCGTCTCAACCCTATCCAGGCTTTTCCCGCCCGAGATGCCTGGTGATAGCGCTCAAGCCGAGCGTTCAACTCCTCGCTCTTACTCTCACCAGTGATCGATGCAATCCATGTACCAACGCGCTCGATGTAATCGGAGCGCACCTGGGGTTTCATGGGTTCGAACATTGGGTGTACGTCGGTGAGAGGCGTCTGGGCCAATGTGGAACTAAGAGAAATGCCTGTTATCGCACTAGGATCCACGCGTCCTAGAATCCGATGTTCGTCTTGAAAGTCACCGTTTGGTCGCAAGGTGCCAGATGCGCTAACAGCAAGAGAGAGAGAATTCATTAGAAACTCAAGACACACGCCGCTACTCAGCAAAGCGAGAAAAAAATTTAAGGGAATTCTGGCAAGAAACAGGATTTGTGTTCACGACTCAATCGGCACACCGTATGAGCCTCGGAACGTCAATAGGTACTGGTACCAGGTACGCAAAAAGCGTCAACGTGCGGCTACACGACTTGCTGCACTCCTGTGCCACCTTCTTACTGGCGTCAGGCGTTGATCTCCGGACCGTGATGGAGGTCCTTGGACATAGTCAAATTAGCTTGACCATGAACACCTACACCCACGTATTGGAAGAGGTACAGCGAGATGCGGCAAATCGGCTAGAGAAGCTACTGTTCTCCGACACATGTGCGCTTTAGCCTACAGACTTGCCTACAAAATTCACGCAACAAGGAGAGGACATTGTGTTTCCGCTGGTCAAAGGGCTCCCCCGAGTGGACTCGAACCACTAACCTGCCGGTTAACAGCCGGCTGCTCTGCCAATTGAGCTACAGGGGATTGAGCAAAACCGTAAGCAATTATTTGCTACCAGCGGCTACACAGATGTGCACCTGCTAGGCCTTGCCGAACCGGGTGTAAGCGTACAACACGCACTCGTTCGCCCGCATACCCCACCGGCTAAGGCTTCCCGACCCCCAAGAGCTCAGTTATAGGCATCCCCAGCCTGCACTGATGCGGGATGACGACTACATGGATAAGGGAACGCCGCGCGTGGTGGTCGCCGCGAACAGGCGGGTATGAAATCCTCACTAACTGGGCACAAGGAACAGCACCAACGCCACGACCCAGTTTTGGACGGCTTCCACGCCGCCATCCAGCGCAACAGGAACAGGAGCTGCTATGCGAAAGAGACTGCTATTTGTTGCCGGGCTTGGAATCGGATACGTCTTGGGTGCGCGTGCTGGACGTGAACGCTACGAGCAGCTAGTACGTGTCGTCCGCAGGGTTAAAGAAAATCCGACGGTTCAGGAAACCGCTGGGGTGCTCGAAGCGCGCGCTTGCATGCTCATGAATAACACTAAAGAGATGGTGTCCCAGAAAGCTGGCCACACCCGGCTGGGAGCAAAGCTGGGCAATATGCTTGGCGACCACTCAGGCGATTCGCACGGACGCCAAAAGAAAATGTCCTAAACGGACTCCTGCGCTCGGACCCGAGCCAACGAGGCGAAAGCGGCTTCTTGGACAGCTGGGTCTTCCCAATTTGTGTCCGGACCGAGCCGCAGCATCCATTCAAGACCATCGCGCCCGGCCACACGACGAGCCACGATCCAGATTTGGGTGTTGATCAGCGCATGCCGCTGGGAGTAAGCGATGCTGCGGGTGACCCGAGTACGTATCTCCGCAGGCACATTGCCGGGGTGGGGCAACCGCCATCGGTAGGGCGGAGCGTCAGTGATAACCGCAGAGCGAGCTCCGGCTGCCTCTTCGATTTCTTGGCTAGGCACCACGGTCAACGTGCCGTCAGACCATGTTGCTTTCACAATCTGCTGCCACGGCAAGCGAAGGGGGGAGTGCTGCCGCAAGCTCGCGGGTGTAGCGACAAACAGCCCACGTGACGTTGTCGCCACCACCGCGCCGTCGCCGGTCCGCGCCCAGCCGGTCACCCGCTCCTCGGGTTCGAGCGGCACCGCCACGTCGCTGGGTGCACGAACACCACCCATCCGGCTCAACCATGCCGGGAGTCTCAATCGCATTCGCCTATCCCCTGCTCCCGCAGGCCGCGTTTGTGCTGCTCTAGCGCGATCAGCTCGCCAAAGAGCCGTCGATGTTCGTCGGCTCGCTCAATCGGGTTAATGCGTTGCAGCCGTGACTTGAGCACGCCCACCTGCCGCTCGACCGCGAGTTCCTGCAACCGCGACAGCACTGCGGCTACATAGCGCGAATCCGGCTCGCCAGCCGCACGTAATGGCTCTACCGCAAGCTCGACGACGACGGTCTTAACGACGAGATCGCCGCTAGCGTTGGCGATTTTGTCTATCCATCCGGGACCGGAGATCCCCGCCGTGGCACCTCCAGCGACTGCGATAGCCCGACGTGTCTCGGCGTAGATGGGGTCGGTGTAAGCGGTTTCGTCGATCGCATCGAAGACCGGGCCGGCCAGCGCGGGTTGCTGAACCGCGAGTCGCAGCGCTTCCCGCTCCACCCGCAGCGCGGGGTCGTCTGGCTCTGGACGCTTGCTAGACCCGGACCCCGAGCCCGTATTCGTTGTCGCCTCGCTGGATTGCTCCTGCCTTCGTGTGTCCGTAGTGGACCGCTCTGGACGCAAACCGTTGTGGCCTTGGCTTTTCTGTTGTCCTGGCTGTTCGTTAAGCGCTTTGACGGCTTGGCCCACCGCTCGCACCACGGGCTCAACTTCCATACCCAGATACCCGGCCAAGCTGCGCGCATATTCCGGGCGCAATGCGCGGTCTCGGATTCGAGCAACTAGCGGAGCGGTGACCCGCAAGGCTTGCACCCGGCCTTCCGGGGTCTCTAAATCGTACCGAGTGAGGGTGTTACGCAGTGCGAATGCGATAAGTGGCTCGCGTCGCGCCACAAGATCGCGTACCGCGACATCTCCACGCGCCGATCGCAGTTCACACGGGTCCATGTTGTCCGGCGATACCGCGATGAAGGTTTGCGCGACAAACCGCTGCTCGTCCTCGAACGCTTTGAGCGCCGCTTTTTGACCCGCTTCGTCCCCGTCGAAAGTAAAGATGACCTCACCACGGAATTCGTCCTGGTCCATAAGGAGCCGTCGCAGCACACTGATGTGTTCGGCACCAAAGGCGGTGCCACAGGAAGCCACGGCGGTGGGTACTCCGGCAAGGTGGCAAGCCATTACGTCGGTGTATCCCTCGACCACCACCACCTTGCGCTGTCGCGCGATCTCGCGCTTGGCAACATCAAGTCCATAAAGGACCTGCGACTTCTTATACAGCGGCGTTTCTGGCGTGTTGAGGTATTTCGGGCCGTCATCGTCGTCGAACAATTTTCGCGCACCAAAGCCGATAACCTCCCCGGCGAGCTCACGAATAGGCCAGACAAGCCTTCGACGGAACCGGTCGATGAGTGAGCCAGAGCGCGCGGGCTTGGCGACTCCGGCGGTGACAAGCTCTTGCCCGGCGAATCCCCGCTTCAAGAGGTGTTTGGTGAGCGCATCCCACTCTGGCGGCGCAAAGCCACAACCGAACTTCTCGGCCACCGCCATATCGAAACCACGCTGATCCAAAAAATCACGCGCGATGCTGGCGCTGGGGGACACCAGTTGTTGGGCATAAAAATCAGCCGCGGCGCGGTGGATGGCGAGCAGTTGTTGTCGTTGCCCTGGCTTGCGTCGTGCACCGTGTGCTTCACCGCCGGCATCGTCGGTATAGGACAGTTGCACGCCAGCGCGAGAAGCCAACCACTCCACCGCTTCAGCAAAACTGAGCAATTCCGTGCGCATGACGAAATCGATGACATCGCCACCCACGCCACAGCCGAAGCAGTGATAGACACCGCGGGCCGCACTGACGTGGAAGGAAGGAGTGTTTTCGTCGTGGAAAGGGCACAGGCCTTTTTGGCTTCCACCGCCAGCATTGCGCAGCGTCACCCGCTGCGAAACGACTTGGTCTATCGAAGACCGCTCACGCACAGTAGCGATGTCAGCGTCGCGAATCCGGCCAGGCATGGTTCACATCCTGCCCCGCCACATCTGTGTCGTGACGAGTAGGTATGCCTCCGTGTTCTCAGCGCCCCCACTGGTGGGTGCTAAGTCGGCTCCAACTGGGACCATTCAGTGCAAATAACCTTTGGAAACATCGGTGATTGCTGACCCAAAATCCCAGCACAACCCGGCTATCAATGTCAGACTCGACCTACCCCTTACGCACTACCCACATTCTTCATTGGACAAACGTGACATCTTGCTACTGAGCGGTAGCGGGTTCGGTGGTCGCACTGGTTGACACGTGTATCCGTGAGTCGGGATAGGCAGACACAGCACCGCCGGAGGTGGCCCTTGACGAACCCTCTCGAACGAGTTCGCGGTGTTTCCACACTGCCAGCTCTTCCCACTGGCCGTCCACACGCTTACGCTCGTCCGCTCCAGGCCTTCCGACTTGCAGACTTTGCTAGCGACGACTACTTGGGGTTCGCGCGAGATCCGCAGGTCGCGTCGGCTGCCGCACTCGCGGCGCTAAATTGGGGTGCGGGCGCAACCACGCCACACACCACCGGAACAAATCCCTACGCAGAGCTAGAAGCAGCGCTAGCACGTTACCTCGACGCGCCAGGCTCGCTACTTTTTTCCTCCAACCAAGCGGCAAACCAAGCACTGCTGCGGTTAATTAGTGGGCCAGAGGTTCTGCTTATCACCGACGAACACAACCACTCTTCGCTACAGAACGCGTGCGCGCTGAGTGACAGCCGATGCGTCGCCGTGAAGCATCACGATTGGGCGGCCGTGGAGCGCGCGCTAGCGCATAGGTCGGAGTACCACGCGATTGTGGCGGTGGATGCGGTCTTTTTCGCCACCGGCGAACTCGCTCCCATTCGCGAGCTTCACGCACTCGTGCGCCGCCATAGCGCTTTCCTGCTTGTCGACGAGACTCACGCTTTTGGTGTGGTAGGCAAAGGCGGACGTGGAGCGGTGTGCAATGCGGGCTTGGGAAAGGAAGCGAACGTCATCCGCACGCTGTCGCTCGCAGCCGCCCTAGGTTCACAAGGCGGCGTGGTACTAGCCAATGTGGACATTGTGGAGGCGCTCGCCGACACGGCGCGATCATTCACCTGCGACACTACTTTGGCCGCCCCCGCGATGGGAGCGGCTCTCGCGTCGCTGCGCGGGTTGATGCACCAACCCGACCTCGCCCTCCAAGCACGAGCTCGGGCCGGTGAACTTGCCTGGCTCGCCCACGCGGCTGGACTCGCCGCGCACCGGCCAGACGCGGCAATACTCGCTATTCCCGCACCGGACACTCGCACGGCACACCAAGCAGAGCGGGTCTGCGCGGAACACGGAGTGCGCGTCTCCGCGCTGGGCGCGTCGACCATGAGCGGAGGCCAAGCATTTCTGCGTTTGGCGGCACGAGCCACCGTCACCGAGGCGGAGCTGTCAGCGGTAGCTCGGGCATTACATGCGGTCACCCATGGGGTTTTTTAACAAGACAAAGCCAGTGCCTCTAAGCTCTGCACGTCAATGCAACAGCCAGCTGTGAGGAGCATGAAGCATGGCAGAAGAAATCCGCGCGGAGATGGTAGCCAACGTGTGGAAAATCGTCGTCTCGCCAGGCGATGAGGTTTCCGAAGGCGATACCCTCGTCATCCTCGAGTCAATGAAAATGGAGATTCCGGTCGTGTCCGAAGAGGACGGAACAGTGACGGAACTGGCCGTCACAGAAGGTGAAGTGGTGCAAGAAGGCGACCTCATCGCCGTTATCAGCTAGTTGCTATGCGACTAGCCGCGTCTGTCTCGGGTTCAACCGCTTGCCGTAGCTTTTCGCGGAGTCTTTCCTTGAGCCCAGCAGGTGCCTCTTCTGCGCTCCAGCAACGTGCCACCAGCGCCTTGACCTCTTGTTCGATGCCGTACTCCTGAAAGCACCCCGGGCAATAGGTCAGATGCTGTTTGATCCGAGCGCTACCCGCCGAATCGCATTCAGCATCTAGAAACAGATAAAGCTCCGAGAGGACCTCTTCGCAGGAGGCTTGGTGATTTTTTTCGCTGTTCACCGAGTCACCTCCCGCGACGCCGCGGGGCGAATATACCCACGCTCGATCGCGTATTCCTCTAGCACGTGACGCAGGATCCGACGCCCACGATGAAGTCGGGACATCACCGTCCCAATAGGAGTCCCCATGATTTCGGCGATCTCCTTATACGAAAACCCTTCGACGTCGGCAAGGTAAACCGCTAGTCGGAAGTCCTCCGGCAGGTCTTGCAGCGCCTGGCGGATGTCGCCATCTGGCAAGCGGTCAAGCGCTTCAGCCTCGGCCGAACGCAGACCCACCGAGGTGTGGGACTCGGCCGAAGCCAGCTGCCAGTCTTCTATGTGCTCAGTGGGGCTTTGCTGCGGCTGCCGCTGCTTCTTGCGGTAGTTATTGATAAACGCATTGGTCAGAATGCGATACAGCCACGCCTTAAGGTTGGTGCCTTCTGAAAACTGGTGGAAAGCCGCATATGCCTTGACGTATGTCTCTTGGACCAGGTCTTCCGCATCGGCCGGATTGCGCGTGAGCCGCAGGGCAGCCGCATAAAGCTGGTCGACAAACGCCAGCGCGTCATGTTCAAACCGCTCATTGCGCTGCTCAAGCGTTTCGGTCGATGCCAAGAGCTCCCCCGTCCGACTTGTGGCCGTCTCGCCCGGATCGTCCGAAACGAGATCTGCACTGTGCGCAGAGGATACCCCGGTGAACGAAATCGACACGTCATCGTCAATATTGACGAGCCCGCGACGTGGAGACAGCAACATGACCATGGTGCTAGTAACAGCAAACAGACAGCCAATTGTTCCAACTGCTCGTGAAGATTTTCGAGCAGGTGAGCCTCGCCGAAGCCCACCCTATGCCGGCGAGCTCACCGCTACCGCTAGTCAATGTGACGTCATGTGACGCCACTTAGTATGCCGGTGCCGCGTCTTCTTGCTTCTCCCGCTCCGAAGCCACCCGTTACGCGGGGCGTGAATGGGCGAACGTGTCGAACCGCGCGAAGAGCTCCGCAATCCAGCAGCGATCGCCGGAGCCAAGCTTGGGCTTGGGGACAAGGGATTCGATTCCACGGTGTCGCATTTCCAACTACGCCACGCCATAAGCATTGCCCGACGCTCGCGCGGCGTGGTCGCTCCCCACACACCCTCGGCATCCCCGGCGTCTAGCGCGGCCCGCAAGCACTCTGACTGAACGGGGCAAGACCGGCACAATGCCAACGCCATGTCGGCCGGCTCGGTCGGAAGGGGAAAGAACGTCTCCGGGTCTACCGTGCGGCAACGCCCTTTGGTGCGCCAAGCGGCGTCCACCTCTACGATCTGCGCCTCAAGAAACCGCGGATCGACGGCGGCTGCTTGAACCTCATGTGGGCGGGGCAACCTCGCGCGGGTCACGTGTGCTCCTTTCGTTGGCCCAATGCTGGGCGGCTCAGCAAACGTTTAGCTCTTCCGTGTGGGCAACGAGCAGACGACAGGAGCGTTACGGCCGGGAAAGCTACGAATTGTTATGCACCGCTCACCACGCACAGAGCGTTATCTAAGGTCACCAAAGCGTGAGTGTTTCGGCCTCGGGCTCTACTCGTTCTGTGAGCTGAGCACCGTTGTTATCCGCGTTTCCTACTGCACGGCCGACGGGACGCAATTCCAATTCCGTCACCAACGCGTCCTTCGGCGCATCTAGCAGATGATGTGCCGCGGCGAGTTGTGCTGGTGTGGGCTCCTGCCCGGCCGAAACGGGATCGCCAAGCCAACTCGCCCAGTCGTCGTGGGCAAGCATTAGCGGCATCCGGAGATGGATTTCCGCAAGCGAGCCCACCGCTGCAGTGGTCACGATCGTGACCGTGATGAGCCGGTTGTCTCCCCGACCCCACACCTCCCACAGCCCGGCGAATGCGATCAGAGCGCCGTCGCGTCGAGACACGTAGTACGGCTGCCTTCGGGTAGCCCTGCCACCCGCAAGTGACCATTCGTACCAACCATTCACAGGTACCAAACACCGATGACGACGGAATGGGCCACGATAGGCAGCTTTGTCGGTCAATGACTCCGCACGGGCATTGAACATGCGGGAACCCTGAGCTGGGTCCTTGGACCACGGTGGCACCAAGCCCCAACGGGCCGGCGTCACCACCCGGCGCGCCGGGTCAACACGCCTCGAATAGCGCACGATCGGCACGGTCTTGGTGGGCGCGACGTTATAGTCGGGCCCTAACTGGGCCGCACCTACTGCGTCCTCGGCATCGAATTCCTGCGCAAGCTGCCGAGAATCGGCACCGCACACATACCTGCCACACATATTTTTGAGCGTACGCAACACGGGCGACAGATTATTTCGGCCACAAGCGTGAGCGCGGAGCGCACGCCATTGCCCGAACCACACGTGCACTTGAGCAAAAACAACTGCGAGACTCGGTATAGGAACATGTCGATCCGGCTGAAAGACTGAACCCCATGTCGTCTCCCATGCATCATCACGAACCCACGCGGGAGCCGCGCCCGGCCGACGCGTATCACACCGGTACAGAGAACAAAGCTGCCTCAGCCGACGAAGCGCAATCGTCCAACGATTGGCAAGCACCCACCGTCAGCAGCCCGATAAAGGCCACCGTGCACATGCCGGGTTCAAAATCAGCCACCAATCGCGCGTTGGTGCTGGCATACCTCGCCGAAGGGCCGTCGACGCTGCGTAGTCCGCTACGGTCTCGGGACACATTGCTCATGGTGGAAGCGCTCAGCGCACTGGGTGCAGATATACACGAAGGCGACGAAAGCGATACTTGGCAGATCTCCCCCGGCGGCGCGATCCTCCATGGCCACGCGGAGAGGCCTGCATCCACTCGGACCGTCGACTGTGGACTCGCCGGCACTGTCATGCGGTTTGTGCCCCCCCTGGCGACACTGCAGCACGGTGACACTCGCTTTATTGGCGACCCGTCTGCCGGGCGACGCCCCATGGACCCCCTGTTGACAGCCTTGCGACAGCTCGGGGCGGAGATCGACGACGAGGGGCGCAGTGCCCTGCCATTCACGGTGCACGGCCAAGGGGCACTACGTGGCGGCGAGGTATCCATAGACGCGTCGTCTTCGTCGCAGTTTGTCTCGGCATTGCTCCTTGCCGGTGCCCGATTCACCAACGGCGTCACGGTACGTCACACCGGCGCGGCGCTCCCCAGCACGCCACACATCGCTATGACGGTCGGAATGCTGCGCGAACTTGGGGCAGAGGTTGAGGCCACCTCGGCTTACTCCCCCGCCTCATCCAGACACTCCACGTCGGCAGGAGAAGCGACCAGCTGGCGCATTGCCCCCGCCAGCATTCCCGGGCACCATTACCAGATTGAGCCCGATCTATCCAACGCCGCACCTTTTCTGGCCGCGGCACTGATCACCGACGGCGCCGTCACAATTCCGGGTTGGCCGGCGAGCACTACCCAAGCGGGTGACGCCCTACGCGCACTGCTCGCCGAGCTGGGGGCCCGCATTGGGTTCTCACAGCAAGGGCTCACTGTCAGTGGAGGTGGAACCATTTACGGCATCGATGTGGACCTGCACGACGTCGGCGAACTCACTCCGGTGATCGCCTCGCTATGTGCGCTGGCGACCCGGCGCAGTCGGCTACGCGGCATCGCACACCTACGCGGACATGAGACGAACCGGCTCGCGGCTCTCGCCCACGAAATCAACGGTCTGGGCGGTCACGTCACCGAGACTGACGATGGGCTCATCATCGACCCGATGCCACTGCACGGGGGGGTCTTCGGCACATATCACGACCATCGGATGGCGCAAGCCGGGGCTGTGCTCGGCCTAGCGGTGCCGGGCGTGATGGTCGAAGATATCGCCACCACCAGCAAGACCTTGCCTGACTTTCCGGGAATGTGGCGGGCCATGGTCACCGGAAAGAAGTCTGACCGGTGAAACTCGGCGGAAAACGCCGAGAAATTCACCGGTCAATCTAGGAAATGGGAGCAAGGCACTGAGACATCATCGGCGAGATCAGGACGAGGACGATGTTCGTAGCCGCCCTGGCCGCGCAAGCCGTCCGCGCGGCCGGATGCGACCACAACATAAGGATGCCGTGATGGCGACGGTGATCACAGTGGATCGTGGCCGCTATACCTGTCAGCTCTCCGAACGCTCGGTCACTGCGATGCGCGCCAGAGAGCTGGGCCGCCGAGGTGCAGTAGTGGGTGACCGAGTGGCGATCGTGGGCGATACCTCAGGGCTGCCCGGAACATTGGCACGGATCGTCCGGATCGAAGAACGCGGCTCGGTGCTGCGCCGCAGCGCAGATGACGCACCACTTGCCGACAGCGGCGAGGAGCGGGTCATCGTCGCCAATGCCGACCAGTTGGTCATCGTGGCCTCGCTCACCGACCCGCCGCCACGGTTAGGGCTCATCGACCGATGCTTAGTAGCCGCCTACGAAGCCGAGATAACACCCCTGCTGTGCCTTACCAAGGCAGACCTTCCCGACACACTCTCTGTAGTCGAGGAGGTGACGGAGTACTACCGCGCCCTGCTGGCAACTGGGCGACTCTCCTATGTGGTCTGTCGCGCAGATGAACCGCCGACCGACTTGTGCGAACGACTCGCCGCGTTCGTATCGGTCTTATGTGGACACTCTGGAGTAGGAAAGTCCACTTTGGTGAATGCACTGATCCCAGGCGCTTCTCGGCTGACCGCCGACGTCAGCGCGGTCGGCAAGGGTCGTCACACCTCGACGTCGGCAGTGGCGCTAAAGCTGCCACACAGCAGCGGCTGGGTCATTGACACGCCTGGCGTGCGCTCATTCGGATTGGCTCATTTAGACGAAGAAGACCTGCTGCACGGGTTCCCCGACCTCGTGGAAGCCTCGACACAGTGCCATCCAGGCTGTACCCATCGAGGCAACGAACCGGAATGCGGACTAGACGGCTGGGTCCAGAAAGGTCTCGCGCATGCGGGCAGACTCGCCTCGCTTCGCGCACTGTTGGAGTCTCGCATCGGGAATCCAGAACCGTGAACAGAAATCCAAACGGGCCATGCGAGGTTCAAACCGGCGCGACCTGACCAAACGACCTATGTCACCCCGCTATCTGGGTAAAACATTCCACCCACGGCCAGTCCATTGACCACGTGGAATATCCTCACCAAGTGATTTTCGCTTGGGTGATCTTATTAGCAATGGTGCTGGCATATGGCACCGCTAACTTTTTGCAAGGTATAGCAGCCACAAAAAACAAAGCCGACGACACACTCAGCCCCAGCCTGCTGTTGCGCCTGGCGCGGCAAAAGATCTACTTGGCCGGCGTGGGTGTGCAGGCCATAGGCCTCGTTGCCGCGTTCGTTGCTCGCCGCAGCTTGCCGCTGTTCTTGGTGCAGGCAGCCATCGGCGCGGGGCTCGCCATCACCGCCATACTCGGGGTGCTCATCTTGCGGTGGCGGCTGCCACGCGCGGAGGTCGGTCTCATGATCGCGATGGGCCTGGGCCTGACAGGCTTGATCTTCGCGGCTGAACCCAGCGTGCCCAAAATGCCCAGCACCGTGGTCGTGATCTGTCTCGGCGCTTCCGTCCTGGTGTATGCGACCGCAGCACACTTCGCCGCCCGACTCACGGGAGCGTTGGGTGCCGTGGTTCTGGGCGCGCTCGGCGGCCTCGCCTTCAACACCTCGGCCTTGGCTTCCCGTCCGCTGGTCAACGCGCACTCGATCCGCGAATTTCTCACCGACCCGTTGCTCTACATCTTCCTGATACAGACCGTGGCAGGTCAGCTCATCTTTGGTCTGGCGTTGCAGCGCGGCGCCACCACAGCTGCCTCGGCTTCCATGAATGCTATGGCCGCACCAGCCGCTCTCATGGGAATCGTGCTGTTGGGCGACAAAATCGCCGCTGGGTGGGGTTGGCTCGCAGCTGCGGGCTTCGTGGTGACGCTCGGAGCAACCGTCGGCATGGCGTTCTATGCGTCGCCGCAGAGTCACACCAGAGACAAAGATAAAGACGCTTCACCCACTTCAGCCGAGTTGGCAAGCGTCGGAGACGCTTAAGCCATGTGGATACAGCTCGTCCCCCTGTATCCGCAAAAACCAAAGTGTAGACAAGCTCTAGGCAGAGGAAGCCACTTTGCGCAGCCCTAGTTGCTCTAGCCCTTCGTCGACGTCGTGCCGTTGCGGCTTGGCGTAACGCGCCAGGCCTACCACCGCCCCGATAGTGACCACGAAACCCAGCACCGCCAGCCATTCCAGCCCGGGCTTAATTTGATCACCCAGCAAAAGCAGGCCCACCAATGCCGCCGGGATCGCCGTTGCCGCGTCCATGGCCGCCACCACAGCGGTCGTGGTGCCGCGTTGCAGCGCCAGTCCAAATAGCAACTGCCCCATTGCCATGTGCGCCAACATCACATACAACAACGGGTTTGTCGCAAAGTCGGACCACGAATCCGCGCTCGCGAGCGGTCGAGAAGCAATAGCGGCCGCGCCAAATGCGGCACCGGCAAGTGATCCCAGCAGCACGGAGCCCGGTGGACCGGAGATGCTGGTGGCAAGATGTCCGGCAAACCCGAATGCGACGACGAGACCGCCTAGAACCAGTAGGAACAGGGGTCCCAATTCTCTGGAATGACTCCGTTCCGCCGACACAATCAAGGCGGCCAAGCCACCCGCTAAGGCAAGAAGTAACGCCACCTCAGTACCGGGTAGACGCCATTTGAGCAGCGCCACCCCAAGGATCGCGGTCACACCCAATCCAGCGGCCACGGATGCCTGCACTAAGAAGAGCGGGAGATCGCGGCGAGCAAAGAAGGCCAATACCGCCGCGATGAGCTGGCACAACAGGCCCACCACATAGCTCTTATAGTTGGCGAGCCGGAAGAAAAGCTGTGGTGTAAGGCTTGGGGATCCGGACAGTCGAGTAGCCGCGACCGCCTGCAAGAAGTTGGCAACCCCATATGCGACCACAGAGGCAGCGAGGAAAATCCAACTCAGCATCATCCCGCGACAATACTTCGATGGCTGGCTCCGGGTGGAGTGGCCGCCGACACATCGGACTTACCGACATGCGCTACCGTGCCCGCCACCTCTTACGAGATCGCACCATTGTGGTAGGCCTGCGAGTAACTGGACGGTCCGTTTTGCACCCAATAGTGCATTTGGATGGAGTCGATGTTGGGACCCCACGCATGGACCCAAGACTCATGACACAGCTGCGTCCCTGATCCGTTGGGATTACCCCACGTACGCGTGGTGTGCCTGCTGCCGTCCATATACGTGTAGACGAGCTCAAACGACGGACCCCGACTGTCCTGATTGTTATCTGTGATACAGACATAGGCGTCGTAGGTATTCGGTCCACTGTATTTCAGGGTGCCGCTAAAGCTGGCGAGCTTTTGTCCACCCGAGGACAGCGACACATTGATCGAATAATCCTTGGGATACGGCGGCCGCCGAGGTGGGGGGGGCGGACCTTGGGTAGGCGGTGGCGGCGCATGCGTAGGTGGCGGCGCCTGGGTGGGAGGCGGAGGATTCGGTGACGCTGGCGGCTCCGCTGGACCCGAGGGCGGGCCAGCGGGTCCTGGCCCAGCGGGCGGCTCACCACCCGGGTGCTGCTGTCCCTGATCCCGGGCCGGCGGCTGCTGAGCAGGTGGTTCCTGAGGCGTCGGATCTGCCGGCGGCTCCGGCGTGGGATCGGTCGCACCACCGGGAACGCCGACCGGAAAACGGTCGACATCGGTGACCCGATGCTGCGGATCCACCACCTTGACCACAGCGGAGTGCGCCGCGTCGATCAACATGTGGCCTTGCTCCACCGTGAGGTTCACTGCGCCGGCTGACTCGCCCACATCAATCCGCGACAGCACTTCGCCGGAGTCGTTAAGCGCCAACACTTGATGCGCGCCCTCGTCGACCGCATAAATACGACCGCGGAAGCTGACCGCGGATTCGAGTGAACCACCATCGCCGGGTGCCGTGATCGAAGAAACATGTTGATGGTCGACGATCACTAACCGCCTGCTGCCGGGTTCGGTGACCACGATGGGATCGTCACCGGAGTTACCTGGCATGGATCCGTCTGAAAGGCCGGGCAGGTCCAACTTTCGCGGATGTAAATCGTCTGCCGAGGTGACCGTGGTCATTCTGCTCACGGTGTAATCGACGACCGCGATTCCGCGATCGAGAACCGTGGCGTCCAATGTGTGCTGAGGGCCGCCGACCGGAATAGTGCCGGCGTTCTTCGGTCCCGATTTTGAACTTGCTCCGAGCGTGACAGCAATGGCAGTGCCTTGGTCGGCGGCGACCATCCACAACAGACCTTTTTGGTCAAATCCGACTGGCTTGATATTGGGTGGCAGCTGCAATGGCTTACCGATGGTGGTCAAACGGTCGGGGTCAAGCCTGGTGACAACACCGTTGTCGAGGTTCGCGACGACCACCGCGTCGCCGTGTGCGGCATCAGTAACACCAACCCAGACCGACTTCGCATCGATTTTGGCCCGCGAACCAACGTCTAAATTGGCGAGATCGAACGAGGTGACGGTGCCGGTGTCGAGATCGTGCAGCAGTAGATGATGGTTGGTTTGTTCTACTTTGACCTGATGCCCGTCAGCATCGTTGACGGGCATGCGACTGTCTACCTGATTGCCATCGAGGTTGACGCGGTCGAGCTCAGCGCGATCGCCCGACCACAACCAAGCGGCTCCATTGTTAAGTCGCAGCACGTGGCTCGCAGCGCTTGCTCCCATGACGGTGAAAGCCATCGCCATCACCGTGGCGACCACTACACCGATGGTCACAAAGCCACCCGCCGAGCGTACTCGGCGAAGTCTGCCTAGGAGCACGTGCCACACTGCGGGGGCCTCTCTACTCACGGTTTGTCGCCTCATTAAACCCTGTAAGTGCCACTAGCTAGCAGCTGAGGGACTATCTGCTCCAAATCTCACCCGAAAGAATGAATTATGAGATAGGACTCGCCGGGACTATTACCCCAGGGTTATCGTCGTGATAGACGGATAGCGCTTTGCGAAGCCTCGATCGAGAGTAGCGATAGAGATACCAGCTGCTTGGGCAAATGCGGCAAGGTAATCATCTGTCCAAAGTTTATGACTGTGGTCGTTACGAGAAGAAATAGCCCGCCATACCGGTTCTAGTTGAGTTGGTTCGTCAGCCCATGCGACACGCTCGTCGCTGCGTAGCTTGTCCATCAGCTGCCAAGCTACGCGCCGCGAGACAACGTCTTCACCCATCAATGCCGGATTAGACAGCAGCCTTAGCAGACTCATATGCGTCACACGACACAAGAACAGCGGACCCGGCTCATCTTGAAACCAGGTAGCAACCTTCTTGTGTTGACCATGACCGCCCCATATTGCGGCTAGCCAGACACCAACATCGAGCAGGGTCATCGGTTGCCGTATTTCTCGCTGTCTTCTGCTGAGAAGAGTTCTTCAATATCTTCGTTAGTGACAACCGCCGCGCCCACACCCTTACTGGCTACCAGCGGTAGTTTGACCCGTCGACTTGGGCGCTGCAACGCCGATCTGCCAAGCTCGTGAGTTATTGCCCGGGTAAAAAAATTCTTTAAGCTCTCACCATGGACAGCAGCAAATGACTTTGCTGCTCGCAGCAGATCGTCATCTAGCTCCAAAGTTGTGCGCATAAAAACATATTAACATAGAAGTGACGCCAGCGGACTGGAGGTCCAGGCCTCTACAACAATCGGCGGAGTAGCCAGCGCTTGAACGCGGTGTAACGCGGATAGGCAATCCGTAGCGTGTCTGGCTTCAGCGAGGTACGTAGCACCGCTTTGCGGTGGCTAAAGGCCTCCACAGAGGACTTTCCGTGATAGGCGCCCATTCCGCTCTCGCCGACTCCTCCAAATGGCAAGCCGGGCACAGCGAGATGTACCGACGCAAGACCACATCCGACCGCTCCAGAGGATGTCTCGTGGAGAATGCGTGCTTCCTCTTGCGGGCCCGCGAATGAGTAGATCGCGAGTGGCTTCGGCCGTTCGTTGACGAACGCGATCGCTGTGTCCACATCGGGCACGGCCAGCACCGGGAGAATCGGGCCGAAGATTTCGTCCATCATCAGCGGTGAGTGGGGGTCGACATCGGCAAGCACTGTTGGCTCGATATACCGGGTGGCACGGTCGTGCCGCCCCCCTACGACCAGCCGCCCTTCCCATAGCAGCGGCACCAGGCGCTCCCAATGCGGCTCGTCGACGATGCGTGCGTAGTCGGGGCCGCGCGCCGGGTCAGAGCCAAAGAAGGTGCGGACCGTCTTAGCTAGTTCGCACTCCAATGTGGACGCGATCGACGCTTCGGACAAGACATAGTCGGGAGCGACACAGGTTTGGCCCGCATTAAGGAACTTGCCGAATACGATCCGTTTTGCCGCGACCGTGAGATCCGTGCCAGCGGTCACAATCGCCGGACACTTGCCACCCAACTCCAGAGTGACGGGGGTCAGATGCCGCGCCGCGGCGGCCATCACCATCCGCCCGACGCGCGCGCTTCCGGTAAAGAAAATGTGGTCAACGTGCTGCTCGAGCAGCGCGGTCGTGCTCGGGACGCCACCTTCGACAATGTGTACAGCCTCTTGGTCGAGGTAGCGCGGGAACAGCGATGCCAAGGCATGGGACACAGCTGGCGCTAGCTCAGACGGTCGCAGTACCGCGCAATTGCCAGCCGCCAACGCTCCGACCAATGGGGTTAACAACAGCTGCACCGGATAGTTCCAGGGCGCGATGATCAGCACTACCCCCAGTGGCTCGCGAATCACCCAGGCGCGAGCCGGCGTCAGCCAGCGAGGGGTCGACACTTTTTCTGGACGCAGCCATCGCCGTAGATGGCATACGGTGTAGTCGATTTCGCGGATCACGATCGAGAGCTCGGCGCCGTAAGACTCCAGTGCTGGCTTGCCGAGGTCACTGTGTAGCGCGGCGGCCACCGTGTCCTCTTGTTCCACCAGGAGCCGACGCAGGGCGGCCAACTGCGCATACCGCCACGAGAGCGGTCTCGTCAGTCCAGATTGGAAGGCAGCGCGCAAGGACCTGACGACCGCGGTTGCTTCTACGGCGGGCGCTTGATCACCGGCAGGCTCGGGTACGGGAATCATGCCATCGCCCCAGATACCCTCGTTGCCGCCACGCGAATGTCCTACCCGGCGCCCTCGACAGACACACCCCCAGTCCGAATAGCTTGTTCTCCTCCAACGAAGGGCGCCGGGATCCGGCAGCGCGGTGGCCCATCCAGCGAGCCGAGAGGGAGAAGGAGCGACATGGAAGAAAGGCGTGTAGCACCAAAAAAATGGCACCGCATATCCTTAGCGGTGTATGGACACGCCTGTAGACACGTCACCAACCCCACGCCTCACGGAGCTGACCGAGCGGTTATCCGGGCTGATGCTTGGCGATCAGCGTCGGCTTCGTCGACGTATTTACGCGGCACGAAAAGCTCGTTCGCGCGACGCACAACAGGCAATGACCCGGCAGATCCAGACCGCGATCGACCAAGCCGAGGCGCGGATCGCACAGCGCAGAACCACCGTTCCCCGCATTCAATACCCGGCGAATCTGCCGGTAAGTCAGCAAAAAGAGGAGATTCTGACCGCCATCCGCGAACACCAAGTGGTGATCGTGGCCGGCGAAACCGGGTCAGGCAAGACCACTCAGCTACCCAAGTTGTGCCTGGAGCTGGGTCGCGGCATACATGGCCTCATCGGCCACACGCAGCCGCGTCGACTCGCGGCCCGGACGGTTGCCGAGCGCATCGCCGAAGAACTGGAAACCTCTCTCGGCGACACCGTGGGCTATCAGGTGAGATTCACCGAGCAAGTCAGCCAGAACACGCTGGTCAAGCTCATGACAGACGGCATCCTGCTGGCGGAATTACAGTCGGACCGTTCACTGTCTCAATACGACACGCTCATCATTGATGAAGCGCATGAACGCAGCCTCAACATCGATTTCATTCTGGGGCACCTCAAACAACTCCTCCCCCGCCGGCCAGATTTGAAAGTAATCATCACCTCGGCAACCATTGACCCAGAACGCTTTTCTCAGCATTTCGATCAGGCGCCGATCATCGAAGTGTCAGGCAGGACCTATCCGGTAGAGCTCCGTTATCGACCGATAAACGATCCGGACGCGCCTGAGTCCGATTCGGACAGAGATCTTTCGCAAGCGATCACTGATGCGGTTGACGAGCTTTCCGCCGAAGGCCCTGGCGATGTACTGGTTTTCCTCAGTGGCGAGCGAGAAATTCGCGAGGCCAGCGAAGCACTGCGCCGCATGCCATGGCCCAACACCGAGATTCTGCCGCTGTATGCGCGGTTGTCCATAGCGGACCAGCATCGGGTATTCGCCGCGCACACGGGGCGACGCATTGTGCTGGCCACGAACGTCGCCGAAACATCTTTGACAGTGCCGGGAATTAAATACGTTATTGACGCCGGCACTGCCCGCATCTCCCGCTATAGCCGCCGGCTCAAGGTGCAACGGCTCCCCATCGAGCCGATCTCGCAGGCATCGGCCCGGCAGCGCGCCGGCCGATGCGGCCGCACCTCAGACGGCATCTGCATCCGGCTCTATTCCGAAGTGGACTTTGTCTCACGTCCCGCATTTACTGAGCCTGAGATCCTGCGGACCAGTCTCGCGTCTGTCATCTTGCAGATGACCGCGACCAAACTCGGCGAGGTGCAGGCATTTCCGTTCATCGATATGCCTGACCGCCGCGACATTAAAGCCGGTATACAGCTACTGGAAGAACTTGGTGCGCTCTCCCCGCTCTCCGTGCTCTCCCCGCCCGGCCGCGACGCCCAACGTCAGCTGACCGCGCTTGGCCGCACGCTGGCACAGTTGCCGATCGATCCACGACTAGCCCGCATGGTGGTGGAAGCAGATCGAAATGGCTGCGTGCGCGAGGTTTTGATCATTGTGGCGGCACTGTCCATTCCGGAACCGCGAGAACGCCCCGCTGGTCACGAACAAGCCGCAGACGACAAACACCGTCGCTACGCCGATGGGCATTCCGACTTTCTGAGCTACCTCAATCTCTGGCGGCACGTTTCCGAGCAGCAGCATGCACGCTCGACTAGTCAATTCCGCAAGTGGTGCAAGAACAATTACGTCAACTATTTGCGGCTGCGTGAGTGGCAAGACCTACACCGTCAGCTACAGCAGTTGACGAAAAATCTGGGCATCACGGCAAACTCAAACTCAAACTCAAACTCAAACGAGGCTGACCCGCAACGCATTCACACGTCGCTGTTAGCGGGATTGCTGTCCCATATCGGGCTCAAAGACCCAGAAAAGCAGGAGTATCAAGGAGCCCGCGGAGCTCGTTTTGCGATCTTCCCGGGCTCAGCGCTGGCTAAGGCAGCGGGCCGGTCTGGGGCGAAACCCGGCTCAACGAAACCACCCACGGACCAGGACAGCAAAAGCGAGCGGGGCAAACTGCCGCGTTGGGTGATGGCAGCGGAACTAGTGGAAACATCCAGGCTGTGGGGCAGAATCGCCGCGCGAATCGAGCCCGAATGGATAGAGCCGCTCGCGGGGCATCTCATAAAACGGAACTACAGCGAACCTCATTGGGAAGCCAAACGTGGGGCTGCCGTTGCCTACGAAAAAGTCACGCTCTACGGGCTACCGGTCGTGCCCCGACGGGCGATCAACTACGGCCAGGTCGACCCAGAAACAGCACGTGATCTGTTTATCCGTCACGCCTTAGTGCAGGGTGAATGGCGGACACACCACCAGTTTTTCCACGACAATCGCGCCCTGCTCGAGGAGCTCGCCGAGCTGGAAGACAAGGCACGTCGGCGTGACATCGTCATCGATGACCAGACCTTGTTCGACTTCTACGATCAGCGCCTGCCAGCAGAGGCCGTTTCATCGCGTCACTTCGACAGCTGGTGGAAAAAAACTCGGCAGACGCAGCCAGAGCTACTGAATTTTTCGGCTGAATTATTGGCGCAGCCAGCAGCGTCCACAGTAGATGAGGGTGACTACCCAGACTCGTGGCAGCAAGGCGCGCTCACCTTTGCGCTCACGTACCAGTTCGAACCGGGCACGGAAGCTGACGGCGTCACTGTCCACATTCCACTGTCTGTACTCAACCAGGTAGTCGGCGACGACTTCGAGTGGCAGATACCGGGCCTTCGCGAGGAACTGGTGATCGCCCTGCTGCGCTCGCTAGACAAACCCATCCGCCGACAATTGGTGCCGGTGCCAGACCGCGCCCGAGCGTTGTTGCCCCGCCTCACGCCGCATGTCTCTCCGCTTTTGCCATCGCTCGCACAAGAAATTCGGCATCAGACCGGGACGGTTGTTCCCCTTGATGCCTGGCGGCTAAACAACATTCCGGATCATTTGCGGGTTACCTTTTCCGTTGAAGACGAGCATGGCAACGTGCTCGCTGCCGGGAAAGAACTGGGCGACCTCAAACAGCGCCTGACGGAACAGACCCGCTCTGTGCTATCGACGGCCGCGCATGAGCTCGAGCGCACCGGGCTACGCAGCTGGGAATTCGACGAAATTCCGCATGTGTTCGCCACGGAGAGCGGCGGAGAGAACGTGAAAGCCTTTCCCGCGCTCGCCGACGAAGGCACCAGCGTCGCGCTTCGTATGTTCGAGACCGAGGACGAGCAGCAGCAGGCGATGTGGAGTGGCACCCGCCGGCTTCTCCAGCTCGCCGTCCCCGCCCCCACCAAACTCGTCCAGCGACAACTGAGTAACTATGCCAAGCTGGTTCTTAGTCATAGTCCACATGGGAGCATGGAGCGATTACTAGACGACTGCACCACCTGCGCCATCGACGGCATCGTCGCCGAAAACGGTGGTCCGGCGTGGGACGAAGCCGGGTTCACTAGGTTGACCACGGCTACTCGCGAACGCATCACAGATCACACTCTGAAAATCGTGTCTTATGTGGAGGCCATTCTCCGCGCTGCTCATCAAGCAGAAGCAGGCTTGGGTGAACTGACGCATCCTCTTCTGGCACCAACAGTAGCCGACATGCGACGGCAACTGTCCACTTTGGTTTACCACGGTTTTGTGACGGACACAGGGCTTACCCAGCTGCCTCACGTGGCCCGATATACCCGGGGTATCCAGTTGCGCATGGAAAAGGTTCGCGATAACCCGCAACGAGATCACCGGTTAATGGCCGAGATCGGGCAGTTAGAAGCGGACTACCAAGAGCTGCTGGACGAACTGCCTGGCGGGCGCGATGGGCTGAAGGCACGTTCGATGCAAGCGAAGCAGATCTGGTGGATGCTGCAGGAATTGCGAGTAAGCTACTTCGCGCAGGCTTTAGGCACCGCGCACTCCATCTCGGAAAAGCGCATACTGCGCGCCATGGACGACCTCGCAAATTCTTGAGAATTTCCACCGCTCCACCTCATGGCGTATAAAGAGGACTAGCCTCGTCAGAGGTAACTGTCGCATGTGGCCAGTTGGAGGTCCGATATGGTCGCCACCGCCCCCAGCGTAACTCGTCAGCAAGGCCACCATATTGGTGGCACGCGGCCTAGGCGTGACGTGGGACGCATCGGCCTGCTCTTCGCTGGCGTCGGTTCGATCATTGGATCGGGCTGGCTATTTGGAGCGATGAACGCCTCTCAAATGGCTGGCCCCGCCGCGATAATCTCGTGGCTCATCGGGATGGTAGTGATCCTCCTTATAGGACTTGTCTATGCCGAGTTAGGACCGATGTTTCCGGTCTCGGGTGGGGTTGTGCGCCTTCCGCAGCTCTCTTTTGGATCCTTCGCCAGCTACAGCATGGGGTGGATCACCTGGCTTGCGGTGGCGACAGTCGCACCGATCGAGGTCGAAGGCGCGCTGCAGTACGCCACTAAATACGCGCCCCTGACCACTAAACACTTGCTACCTGGAGCTGAGCATCCCGTTCACACCCTCACCGGTCTTGGCTACGTGTTTGCGGTACTGGGCATGGGGCTTTTCGTCATCATCAACTATCTAGGGGTGCGATTTTTCGCTCGTATTAATAACGTCTTGGTGGGCTGGAAGCTAGCGATCATTTTGGTGGTTGTGGTCAGCCTCTTTATTGCTTCTTTTCACGGCAACAATTTCACCTCTCACGGATTCGCACCCACCGGCACCGAGGGCATATTCGGGGCGGTCGCCAATGCCGGCATTCTGTTCTCGTTCCTCGGTTTTCGACAAGCGGTCGAACTAGCTGGCGAGACGGACAATCCCCGTCGCAATATTCCGTTCGCCATAATCGGCTCAGTTCTGCTCTGTGGCGCCATCTACGTCTTGCTGCAGATCGCATTCATCGGAGCTTTGCGCCACGGCGATCTCTCGCGGGGCTGGCCGAAGATGGACTTCACCAACGACTTTGGCCCCCTCGCAGCGATGGCCACTTTCCTCGGGCTGGGCTGGCTCGCCGCATTGCTCTACATCGACGCGGTCGCCTCGCCCGCAGACACTGGCTTGGTCTACACCACAGTGACCGCGCGGGTTTCCGCTGCGATGGCGCACAACCGAAACGCACCCACCTCGTTGGCGAAAAACAACAGCCAAGGAGTTCCGTGGGTCAGCCTCTTGCTCGCCTTTTTTGTGGGACTCATCGTCTTTTTGCCATTCCCAAGCTGGCAGCAGCTGGTCGGTTTCATCACGGCGGCATCGGTGTTGTCTTTTGGATCAGGCCCGCTCGTGCACGCAGCCATGCGCCGGCAGATGCCTGACTATCCCCGGAAGTTTCGGCTTCCCGGCGGCGATGTCCTTCCGGTGGCGGCATTCGCCGCATCTAACCTGGTGGTGTATTGGACTGGGTGGGAGACGAACTGGAAACTATTCGTCGCGATCTTGCTCGGCTTCGTGGTCCTCGCCGTCATGCTCGTCACTGGCCGTATTGACCGGAGTTTGGATCTCAAAGCAGGAGCAAGCTGGATCGTCCCATGGCTCGCCGGGCTCGCCCTGATTAGCTACTTCGGTGATTACGGAGGCGGTCGCGGCGTTATTGGCCTGTGGTCCGGCTTTGCTCTCACCGTGGTGTGGAGCGTCGTCATCTACGTCATCGCCCTCAAGTTCCGGCTCTCGCCGACATCTGCCCGCAAGCATGTAGACGAATGCCTCATTGAGAGCGGCATGACCGAAGCCGAAATCCGCGACGGAATTCCCACAAGCCAGCAGCCCACAAAGAAGGACACCGCCGACGCCTTGCCCGGATTGGGAATATAAGTCCAAGAAATAGTGGACAGCGGAGGCGATAATCGTCTCGATATCGTGGCCCGGCTACGTGCTTTCGCTAGGCACGAGCTAGCCTAACCGCCACTTCGGACAACAGTGTCCGGCTTGAACCCATGCCTCCGTTGGCGCTCGCTTCCGTCGCTGCGAGTACACGCACCTCAGGAGAGAAAATGCTAGGACTACCCGCCAGCGTGCAGGCATGCCTGTTTGACCTGGATGGAGTGGTGACTGACACCGCCGCCGTACACAGTGCTGCGTGGAAACAGATGTTCGACGAGTTTCTCAAAGCACAATCAGCGCACACAGACAAGCCGTTCGTACCATTCACGCAGACTGATTACGACACTTACGTTGACGGTAAGCCGCGGGCAGATGGGACCCGCTCGTTCCTTACCTCGCGTGGCATCACCCTCCCTGAGGGCGCACCCAACGATCCCGTCGACGCGCTCACAGTGCAGGGGCTCAGCAATCGGAAGAACGAGCTGGTGCTCAAGAAAATCGATGAGGGTGGTGTCAAAGTCTTTGACGGATCAGTGCGCTACATCCGGGCCGTAAAAAAAGCGGGGCTCCGGACCGCACTCGTGACATCCAGCGCCAACGCCCAGCAAGTGCTAGCAGTAGCAAATCTCACCGAGCTGTTTGACACGCGTGTCGACGGCATTACCGCGAAGGAGCAGAGCCTCGCTGGCAAGCCAGCACCCGACACATTTCTCGCGGGCGCACGCGCCCTGGGAGTCGAACCAGCTCATGCGGCGGTGTTCGAAGATGCACTGGCAGGTGTTCGCGCTGGACAGGCCGGACATTTCGCCGTCGTTGTCGGTGTAGACCGGGTAGGTCAGGGCGAAGCACTCAAGAACAATGGCGCGAACCTCGTGGTTCGTGACCTGGACGAACTACTGGAGGAAGCGTAATGCCCGAGTCGCCATACTCAGTGGAGCCGTGGCGTGTTCGAGAGTCCCATTTGGACATCGATGCGTTAGCGCAGAGCGAATCGGTATTCGCTCTTTCCAACGGCCACATCGGCTTGCGTGGAAACCTCGACGAGGGCGAGCCATACGGTACCCCTGGTAGCTACCTCAATTCCGTCTTCGAGCTGCGACCTCTGCCCCACGCCGAAGCGGGTTACGGTTATCCCGAGTCCGGCCAGACGGTCATCAACGTCACCAATGGCAAACTCATCCGGCTGCTCGTCAACGACGAACCGTTCGACGTCCGCTACGGCACTCTGTCTGAACACGAACGCGTGCTCGATATGCGTGCTGGCACGCTTACGCGTAAGGTGTCCTGGACTTCACCGGTAGGCGATCCGGTCAAGATCCAAACCACTCGGTTGGTGTCACTTACCCAACGGGCGATCGCTGCGGTCTGTTACGAGGTTGAGGCGGTAGACCGCCCATTGCGCATCGTGCTGCAGTCCGAGCTCATCGCCAACGAGTCATTGCCGCACACACGGAAAGACCCCCGGGTGGCAGCCCGCCTTGAATCGCCTTTGGTGAGCGAAGAAAACCTGGTCATCGATCCGGGGGTGGTGTTGGTTCACAAGACCAAGCACAGCAAACTGCGGGTCGCAGCCGGGATGCAGCACCTGTTCGAGGGGCCAGAAAAGACCAATATCGAGACCGAGAGCCTGCCCGACATTGGTCGGGTCACGGTGGCTACCCGGCTGCAACCAGGCGAGAAGCTACGCATCATCAAGTTTGTCGCCTACGGCTGGTCTAGTCAGCGCTCGCGTCCAGCGCTGCACGATCAGGTCGTTGCGGCGCTCGCAGCCGCCAGGTTGACCGGCTGGGAAGGCCTGTTGGCAGAGCAGCGGGCATACCTTGACGACTTTTGGGCAGGTGCTGATGTCGAGATCGACGGCGACCCAGAAGTACAGCAAGCGGTCCGGTTTGCGCTGTTCCACATTTTGCAAGCAGCGGCACGAGGCGAGAAACGGCCCATCGGCGCCAAAGGGCTGACCGGTCCTGGGTACGATGGTCATACCTTCTGGGATTCCGAGACGTTCGTCCTTCCCATACTCAGCTATACCCAACCCGACGCCGCCGCCGACGCATTGCGCTGGCGTCACTCCACGTTGCCCATCGCTATTGAGCGCGCCAAACAGCTGGGTCTTAAGGGTGCCGCCTTCCCGTGGCGCACTATCGACGGCGAAGAGTGCTCGGGCTATTGGCCGGCCGGCACCGCCGCGTTCCACATCAACGCTGACATCGCCGACGCGGTGGTGCGCTATGTCGACGCCACAAACGACACCGACTTCGAACGCGAAGTGGGGTTGGAGTTGCTGGTGCAGACGGCACGGCTATGGCAAAGCTTGGGTCATCATGACGCCCAGGGGCGTTTCCGAATCGACGGTGTGACCGGCCCGGACGAGTACAGCGCCCTGGCGAACAACAACGTCTACACCAACCTCATGGCGCAGTTGAATTTCCGTGCCGCAGCCGACGTTTGCGCTCGCTACCCAGAAGAATCGGCGGCGCTCGGAGTCAACCTCGAAGAGACTGCCGCGTGGCGCGATGCCGCCACCGACATGTTCATTCCGTATGACAAACGACTCGGAGTTCACCCCCAGAGCGAGGAATTCACGAACTACGCACGATGGGACTTTGAGAACACCCCGCGCGAGAACTACCCGTTGCTGTTGAACTACCCCTACTTCGAGCTCTATCGCAAGCAGGTAGTCAAGCAAGCTGACCTAGTGCTCGCCATGCACTTGCGGGGCGATGCGTTCACCCACGACGAAAAAGTGCGCAACTTCGCCTACTACGAAGAAATCACGGTGCGTGATTCTTCCTTGTCGGCGGCGACACAAGCGGTTATCGCAGCCGAGGTCGGGCAGTTGGAGTTGGCGCACGACTATCTAGGTGAGACCGCCCTGGTGGACCTCCGCGATCTCGCCGACAACACCGGTGACGGCCTGCACATCGCCGCACAAGCCGGAGCGTGGATGGCTATCGTCGGCGGTTTCGGCGGAATGCGGACGCGCGACGGGGAGCTTTCCTTCGCGCCGCACCTACCCAGCGGGATCACTCGTCTTAATTTCCGCATGCGTTACCGCGGACGGCGGATAGCGGTGACGGTTAATCCCGACACCGTCACCTATCGGTTGCTCGAAGGCTCATCCATGTCGCTGCTGCACTACGGTGAACCGCTGAAGGTGGCCGATGAACCAGTGGAAAGACCTGTTATTACTCCACCCGCAGCACCGCGCCCGAGCCAACCCGCAGGACTTGCTCCCGTCGAACGCGGGCTGCAACTGTCGGAATAGACATCCAGGTTGGACTACGGTGGAGCAGATGCGTTCTGTAAGAGGTCGCGTCTGCTCCACCGCATTTAGCCACCTTTGGCTAAAAGGGAGCGACACCCTCGAAAACATTCCCTACCGGGATAATGGGAATAACTCAACGGTAAGCAGACCCTTTGTGATCTTCTGGCACAGACACCGTAATGTACCCAAACTCAGGGAGTTTTCGTGGATAATCGCCGCCCGTACGATGGTGGAAAGCGGTGTGCCAGACCTCGACACTTTGCGGTCAGACACTTTGCAGTCCGACCCATACGAGCCAAGGGGCAGCCGAGATGACCATCCAAACACCCATCCCGGAGAAAACGCCCTCTCGGACAAACCGCGGGACGACAATCCAAGACGTCTACACCAACCACTACACCCAGCTATCTCAGCGAGTAAAAGAGTCTGGCCTACTGCGCCGGCGGTACGGCTATTACTGGGCGAAGATGTCCCTGACGGTGCTCACGTTCGCCGGCATCGGAGTCGGCGTAATCCTCCTGGGAAATTCTTGGTTCCAGCTCATCTTCGCCGGGCTCCTCGCCGTGGTATTCGCTCAATTCGCATTCCTCGGGCATGACGCCGCTCATCGCCAAATCTTCCAATCTGGCCCCGCCAACGAACGAGCGGGCCTCATTTTGGGCACCTTGTTTGGCGGTTTGAGCTATGGATGGTGGCAAAACAAACACACTAAGCACCACAGCAACCCCAATAAGGAGGGGAAAGACCCCGACATCGTCTCCAATATCGTTACCTTCACGCCGTATGCCCGGGCAGAAAAGCGCGGCATCGGAGCGTTTCTCGCCGATCGGCAAGGATATTTTTTCTTCCCTCTGCTGCTCCTAGAGGGCATTCAGCTGCACGCCGTCAGCCTCCTGCGTGTCTTCCGTCGCGAACCCATGAAGTACCGATGGTCGGAGATGATGCTGCTCATTTTCCGTCTAGCGGGCTATGTCACGATTTTGTTGTTGGTGATGTCGCCCGTTAAAGCGGCAGTGTTCCTCTGTGTCCAACTTGGACTGTACGGCCTATACATGGGCGGCGCATTCACGCCGAACCATATGGGTATGCCGATCGTTCCGCCGAGCTTGAAAATCGATTTCCTGCGTCGACAAGTGCTCATGTCGCGCAACGTCAGGGGAGGCTGGTTTATCCATTTCGCGCTGGGCGGTCTGAACTATCAAATTGAGCACCATCTATTCCCGAGCATGCCGCGCCCCAATCTGCGGCGAGTACAGCCACTTGTGCGGCACATTTGCCAGACACACGGAATTGCGTACACGGAGAAGGGTCTTTTTGACTCGTACAAGATCATTCTCAAATATCTCAATAATGTTGGTCTAGCGGGCCGCGACCCCTTTGGTTGCCCTCTCGCGACGCAGCTCCGCGCCGGGTAGCAGCTGTCACGTACTACTTACTCCCCGCTGGCCCACATGTTTGGCGCAGCTGGAGGTGAGGTGTAGCGATGGTGACGAGAGTCATGGCCGCGTGCCTAGAGCAGCTCACCGAGAGCACTGAAGCCAACGACCGTACTGGAGGTCTCGCATCGGTCTCCCCTAGAGCGGTTGCTACCGCTCTAGGGGTAAGCGGGGTCGCGAGCATTGACTTCGCGGACGCGGTCATGGCGACTCGTCACGCCTAGACGGAGCCGTACAGATGCGGGCATAAGGCGCTGACCTGCACTTCCGACTTGACCTTGTCAGCTATTCGAACATATGTTCGACTCTATGACTACCCTGGTGTCGGATCTTGCAAAGCGTCTAGGCGTGAGACCCGCCTCAACCGTGCGGTCCAGTCTGGAAGGCCTGCTGCCCCTTCCGTCACATATGACACCGCTACTCGAAGGTGGCGGAATTCGCCGGGGCTCCACGGTGAACGTGGTGGGCTCGCTGGCCGTGGTGGCCATGGTGATGGCCGAAGTCACCCGCGCGGGGTTGTGGTGCGCGGTTCTCGATGTGCCCGCACTGTCCGCGACTGCCGCCGCGCGTGCAGGGGTGGATTTAGCGCACTGCGTATTTGTCGCCACAGGCGCACAGATGGCAGCCGCGGCCGCCACGCTCATAGGCGGCGTGGATCTGGTGGTACTGGGGGAACCAAGCCGACTGTCAGCGGTCTCACTGCGAAAACTAGCGGCTCGGGCCCGTCAAAGTGGCACCGTGCTGCTGGGAACAGGTAGCTGGCCCAGCGCCGACGTTCAGTGGGAACTAACAGGATCAGCATGGTCAGGGCTAGCTGACGGCTACGGTCAATTAACGTCCCGCACCGTCCAGCTACATTCCTCGGGACGACGCGTGCCGAGGCCACGCCAAGCTCGGATGACGGTGGGCGTTGATGGCCGACCATAGCGAACTTCCGCCGCGCACCGGTGCGGTGCTGTGTCCAGATTGGCCAGTCGTCGCGGGGCTTGTGGAGGCCGATATTTCTCCCACCGCTCCAGCAGTAGTGCTGCATGCCCGGCGCGTGGTCGCTACCTCTCCGGCGGCACGCGCGTGTGGGGTCCGGGTGGGGATGCGGCAACGTGATGCGCAGGCCGCCTGTCCGGAGATTGTGTTGCTCGCCGCCGACACCGGTCGAGATACCCGCCTGTTCGAGCTCGTCATAGCTGCGATCGAAGACCTCGTAGCTGGTATCCATATCGTCCGACCTGGCCTATGTGTGTTCGTCGCCGCCGGCCCGGTGCGCTATGTCGGCAGCGAAGAAGCCCTGGCCAACCGGCTCACCGACCACATCGGTGCTACTAGCGGACGGGAGGCATTCGTGGGCTTCGCCGAGGGCATGTTCGCGGCAGCATTGGCCGCGGCACGACCGGCGATCGTTCCGGTGGGTGGCACTAAGGAATTTCTGGCCGCGGTAGACGTGTCGGTTCTGGGGCAGCCGTCGCTGGTAAGCGTGCTGCGTCGATGCGGAATCACCACTCTGGGAGCTCTCGCCGCACTCGGCCATCGAGCGGTCACCTCTCGGTTTGGTGTCGATGGCGCCGTCGCCTTTCGACTCGCCTGCGGCCTTCAGGAAGCACCGGTGCTGGGGGGCTCTCCGGCACGGGACATCGAGGAACGCATAGAACTAGATCCACCGGCCTCGCGCATTCAGCATGCGACAGCCGCCATCCACAGCGCCGCCGAGCGCTTCTGCGGCCGCCTTGCCGATCGCGGACTGACCTGCACCGTACTGCGCATCGACGCCACCACCGCCACCAGCGACGTACTCTCGCGAGCGTGGCGGGCCGACACCATCTTCGGGTTTGCCGACATCGCGGCCCGGCTGCGATGGCAGCTCGAGGCGTGGCTGACCGCGCCTCGCGGTAGACCCACGTCTGGCATCGTCACGATGAGTTTAATCGCCGAGCACGTCGCCCCGGCAGACAGCCTCCAATTAGGACTATGGGGCAGTACTGGCAGCACCCGTTCGCGCGCGCGGCACTCCGCCGATCAGGTGCAGGATCTGCTTGGCATCGCCGCCGTGACCACGGCTGTTTCTGCTGGTGGTCGGCTACCTCACAACCAAGCACAACACGCACCGTGGCGTGACCAAGCACCAGCCGACCACAATCTCGCGTTGCCGTGGCCAGACCATATTGCCGCACCCATCACCACATTGCCCAGCCCTGACCCGGTGCGGCTCTACGATCGCCGAGCACGGCCGGTATATGTCACAGCTCGACAGCTCATGTCCGCGCCTCCGGTCCAGCTTGTCCAATGCGGATACTCACTGGGAATAGTGACTGGCTGGGCTGGACCATGGCCGTTTCAGGAGCACTGGTGGGACCCCTCTCCAAACAAACGCATCTCTGGTGCCTGGCTTCAACTCACTGTTGCCACAACGAAAACCAGTAACAGCACCATTGAATCGGGGCTGTTGTTGTTTTACCGCAACAGCAGCTGGTGGCTAGTAGGCAGTTATGACTAGCTATGCCGAGCTGCACTGCCATTCCTATTATTCCTTTTTGGACGGCGTCTCTAGCCCAGAGCTCCTCGTTGCCACCGCCGCAGAGCTGGGGTTGTCCGCATTGGCTATCACCGACCATGACGGTTTGTACGGCGCGGCACGGTTCGCGGAGGCGGCCGGCGAGGTTGGTCTGTCCACTGTGTTCGGTGCCGAACTTAATCTGGGGCTGACGTGCGCCCGTACCGATTCTCCTGACCCCGCCGGCGATCACCTGGTGGTACTAGCTAAAAACCCAGACGGATACCGACGCCTGTCCCGAGCGGTGAGTGCAGCTCATATGCGCGGCGGCCACAAAGGACTCCCTCAATACCGCCTCGAAGAGCTAGCGGAGACCGCCCACGAGTCATGGCAGGTGCTCACTGGGTGCCGTAAAGGAGCTGTTCGTCGAGCCCTAGAACAACAGGGCATAGACGCAGCCGCCACCGCACTCGAAGAGTTGATACACGCATTTGGCCAGGCCAACATCGCCGTGGAACTCACGTTCCATAACCGTCCCACCGATACCGCCATCAACGATGCGCTCGCCGAGCTGGCAGCCCAATACCGACTGCCGGTGGTGGCCACAAACAATGTGCACTACGCCATCCCGGAACAATTCCGCCTCGCCACCACGGTAGCCGCGATCAGGGCACGCACCAGTTTGGACGAGATAGATGGCTGGCTGCCCGCCGCCGGCACCGCCTATCTGCGCAGCCCACAAGAGATGGCGTACTGGTTTCGCCGCTGGCCAGGTGCGGTCGAATACGCTGCCGACCTCGGAAAACAGTCCGCATTCGAGCTGACGCTGATAGCTCCTCGGCTTCCACGGTTTCCGGTGCCCGCTGGCCACACGCTCGATAGTTGGCTGCGAGAAGAAACCTACGCTGGTGCCCAACAACGCTATGGCCCACCAATAACGGAGAAGGCGAAGCGGGCCTACGCTCAGATCGATCGCGAACTCGCCATCATTGAACAACTTGGTTTCGCGGGCTATTTCTTGATCGTGCAACACATTGTGCGGTTTTGTCGACAGCAAGGCATTTTGTGTCAGGGGCGCGGATCGGCCGCCAACAGCGCGGTGTGTTTCGCCTTAGATATCACCAAAGTGGACGCTGTCGAATACAAGCTGCTTTTTGAACGGTTCCTCTCCCCCGAACGCGACGGCTACCCGGATATCGATCTCGACATCGCCTCCGACCGACGAGAGGAGGTCATTCAGTTCGTCTACCACCATTATGGCCGGGATCGCGCCGCGTTGGTAGCCAACGTCATTAGCTACCGTCCCAAACTCGCGGTGCGAGATGCTGCCCGCGCGCTGGGCTACTCCCCTGGTCAAGCGGATGCGTGGTCTAAAGATCTTGACCGCTGGGGTGGCCTTATCGCCGCTGACACCGCGCCAGCGGCGGTGCTGGATATCGCGAATCAACTCCTGGGTGCGCCACGACATTTGGGGATTCATCCCGGTGGCATGGTGCTGGCCGATCGGCCGCTGGTAGAGACATGCCCGGTTGAGTGGGCCCGGATGGAAAATCGCTCCATTCTGCAATGGGACAAAGACGACTGTGCCTATGCGGGTTTGGTCAAGTTCGACCTTCTCGGTTTGGGCATGTTGTCGGCGATCGACTACAGCACCGGCTTGATCACCCAATTCCACGGCATAAACATCGACCTTGCCGCGCTGGATAAAGCCGACCCAGCGGTATATGACCTGCTGTGCCGCGCCGATGCCGTCGGACTGTTCCAAGTGGAATCGCGAGCGCAAATACAGACGTTGCCTCGCATGCAGCCACGTACGTTTCACGACCTCGCGATCGAAATCGCGTTGATTCGCCCTGGCCCGATTCAAGGAGGTTCCGTTAATCCATATTTGAAACGACGGAAGGAATTTCTGGCCACGGCGTAAACGTCCAGAGATCCATCCGCAGCTAGAGAAGGCGCTCTGTAAAACATTGGGTGTGCCGTTGTTTCAAGAGCAGATGATGCAGATGGTTATCGATGCCGCCGGGTTCAGCGCCGCCGAGGCCGACCAACTCCGCCGCGCCATGGGCTCCAAACGGTCAGCGGCTCGGATGGCCACACTGCGCGATCGGCTTTATCAAGGCATGGCCAGTGCCGGCATTACCGGTGCGACGGCCGACCAAGTATGGGCGGGGCTGGAAGGGTTTGCCGCCTTTGGTTTTCCCGAATCCCATGCCATCTCGTTCGCGTTTATCGTCTATTCCAGCGCGTGGCTCAAGCTTTATTACCCCGCCGCCTTCTATGCCGGTTTACTCAACGCCCAGCCCATGGGTTTTTACAGTCCTAATAGTCTCATCGCAGACGCTCGCCGACACAACATCACCTGCCATCGACCCCATATCAATAACTCCAATAGCGGCGCATGCCTGGAACAGGACGACTCCAGTGACGGCAAGGCAGCGATCCGGTTGGGTCTGGGGTCGGTGCGCGGGCTTGGCGCGGACCTCGCCAGTCGGATCGTTGCTGAACGCGACCAGAACGGCCCCTACCACAGCATCACCGACCTCGCCGGACGGGTAAATCTAAGCAGCGCCCAGCTAGAAAACCTTGCTACCGCTGGAGTTTTTTCTTGCTTTGACACCGCGCGACGCACAGCTATCTGGCGCGCTGGCGGTGTGGCCGACTACGCCAATCCCGACATGTTGCCGGGCCTCGCCGAGCAGTTCGCCACTCCGCCCTTACCGCAAGCACCTGCGGTGCAGGAGATGCAAGCCGACATCTGGGCCACCGGCATCACACCCGACAGTCACCCCATGAGCCATGCGCGTCCCCATCTTGAAGCCGACGTGCTGCGTATCGCCAGCCTCGCCACCGTCAAGCCCCGTACCCGAGTCCGCGTGGCTGGCCTGATCACGCACCGGCAAAGACCAGAAACCGCGGGCGGCATCACATTTTTAAATCTGGAAGACGAAACCGGCATGCTCAATGTCATCTGTTCCCCCGGATTCTGGACCCGGTGCCGCACCATTGCCCGAACGGCGCAAGGGGTCGTCCTCCGTGGACGGCTAGAAAAAGCGGACGGCACCCTCAATCTGCACGCGGACGGAATTCAAGCCCTGGCCGTACCCGGAGCCGGTCGCTCCCGAGATTTCCGCTGACATTCCAGCACCCTCCGCTTTTTTCGGATTGCCCGCAATTTTTGGGGCAAAAATTGCGGGCAATCCGCAAAAAAACAAGAAGAGATTAGCCCGCCAAACCGTGATCGACATCGAGCACCTCATCGACCGACCGACGCGGCGTCAGCGGGCTCCTTACCCCCGCGACAGGCACCCCTACCCGCAGGAGTATCTGCGGAATGCCGGCCGCATTGAGCTCCTGCGCAAGCTGACTGCGAAACATCGGGTGGTCGACGGGCTGGCTGAGAGGACAGCTAGCCAAGCCGTGACGTTGAGCTTCCACAGTGACGTGCATGAGCGTCTCGCCAGCCGCCAGCCAGTCCGCTGTCCCGTTGCCATACGTCATGACCGCCAAAAGCGCAGGATTGTCTGCTGTCGCGTCCCAGGACGGCCGCTGCATACCGCCAGCCCGAAAGTCGCGCTGCGAAACCGTGCTCTTACGTGCGATGTCTGTGGGATCCATGGCTGACGTGGGCACCCCGTCTAGATAACCCGGTTGAGGGGTCGTCCAGCGGGCGAGCTCATGGCGATACCGCGGATCAGCGAGTTCGGCATTTTCCGCAAGGTCAGTAAGCACAGAAAGGACCACTTGATGTTCGTGGGGTTGGAGCAACAACACCCCGGTACGTGGCGCCGCTCCGGTGGCCAAGTGCTCAAGGAGCTCTCTGCTCACCGGCGCACCGTCCAACGGCTCGACGGTCGCTGATACGTTGCTGTGCCGCCTTTACGATCTCGACAGCCGACTCTGGCGCTGTCTCCGCGTAACTGCCCTGGATCGTCGCGAGTGGATCAGCCCCTTTACGGCCATAGGTGATCTCCGTCGCAAAGCCCACCGATTGCGCGGCGGTGGCTGCCAGCCGAAGAGCCGCACCGCAGCTCACGATCTGGCCGTGATGATCCGGATCTGTTGCGGATAGCCAGCGCGAATCGTCAGCGAAAAGCCGCACCCCGTCAGGCAAAGATCGCCACAACCACGGCTGGGTGTTGTGAAGAGAAGGCGCTCTATTCGCCACATGTATGACGTAAGGCAACATGTCCCGCCAGCGACCATCAGACTGATTCACCGGAATCGCCCCCTTCCTTAGCGGCTCGATCTCATATCCATATGTGGCATCACACTCACATCTGCTCACATCCGCACTTTCAGCTGCGCACCACAGCAACCGGGCACTGGGCATGGCGGACCAATGCGTCGCTGACCGACCCTAGCCGGGGAACACCCATCCCGGAGCGGCCCTGTGAGCCCACCACCAGCAGGTCCGCACCCCACGCCGCCTTGAGTAGCGCCCGCGCTGGACGACCATGTACCACCCGGCGACGCACCACCACATCCGGGTATTTCTCCGCCCAGCCGGCCACATTTTCACCCAAGATCTCCTCTTGTTCGGCCACATAATCCTCCGGCAACGGCGGGAACGGAGTGCGAATAACGGGCGCGTCAAACACGGGATGACTCCATGCCCGGATCGCCGTGAGGGGCATATTCCTGACTGATGCCTCCGCAAACGCGAACCCCACGGCTTCCTGAGAATCTGCCGTTCCATCCACACCGACAAGCACACCCGTCGCCGCGAGGTCCGAGTCGGAATATGACGGTTCTTCCGCGGGTACAAGCACGATCGGACGCTGGCACCGGTGCGCGACCTGATACGCGGTCGAGCCAAGGGCTAGATTAAAAAACCCGCCGCTGCCCCGCCTACCCAGCACCACAAGTTGTGCGTTTTTTCCTCGTTCGAGAATGACCTCACTGGGGTAGCCATCGCGTTTGTCGCGCACAATCACAAAATCTTTCCCGTGCTGGCGTGCGCGATCTTCTGCTTGGGCAAGTAGAGCGTCCCGCGCATCGTCCATGGCCCGCTGCTCAGGACCGTCCTCGGCCGGAAGCCAGCTTGTGCCATATTCCGGCCACTGGGTGACGTACAGCAAGGTCAAGGAAGCATGTCGATGCATCGCCTCCCGCGCCGCCCAGTCAACGCTGTGCAAGCTCGCCTCTGAGCCATCAACACCGACGAGGACGGTATTTGTCACCACGTTGCTTGTGGGTGAAGAGTTAGTCATCGCACCCGCTCCCGTTGTTAGTTGAGGCTGGGTCTCGCCATCACGACGGGTGGCGCAGCCGGTCAAGACATCATTGAACTAATCAGCGACGCGCCCATAGGCGAAGCGATGGACAGACATAAGGACTATTAGTTCATTCCCGTAAACGTCCTTGTAGACACCTTCAGCGACAATTTCGTGGCCACGCTCTGCGCCGTCCGTATGCGCAGTCTTTCCAGGTTGGCTAGGTCGACCCATTGCGTTGGCTGTCAGGTTCGCTTGGAGCAGCTTCCGGATAAGGGCCAAATCAGGTGCGCCAAATCGACAGTTCGCCGCCGAGCGCCAAGTCTCGGGCGGCTGCCAGAAGCCATAAACCGCCGTCTTATGTGGGACGCCGCCCGTAGGATGAGGCACCATGCCCGCTTCCACACCCTCTTCCGTGCCCTCCTCGGGGCCCCTCGTCACCCTTGATATCCCCTCGACCTGCCGCAGCCGCTTGCTGACCAGGCCGTGGCACTCAACCGCGAGCTCGCGCACCAGCTGGAGCGGTCAGGTTCACAAGCCGCATTCCTTTTCGGACAGCGCCGCGAGAATGACGCCGGCGAATGCATCCCCCATGTCTCGCTGTTCATGGTGGCGGTGGAGCGCTCGGAGGTGGAATCCGTGCTAGCCGCGCTGCAGTCGGTGGCGGACAGATGCGCACCCATCCAAGCGAGGGGTGCCAGGTATGGGCATAACCCACAGGGCGCACTTGAGCTGTACTTCGCGCGGACGCCTGCCTGGCATCAGTTGCAGCATGCGGTTATCGCCGCGACAGAGCCGCTACGGCGTGGTCGGTTACGCGCCACTGATCCATCCGGTGCCGTCTAGTGGACCTGGTCAGCCAGCTAGAGCGAGAGGCGCCAAGGAGCGAAACAACTCCGGCACTACTATACGGATACAATGAAGATGTCCATGTAGACGGCGATCGATTCCATCCACACGTCACGCTCGCCTCGATCGACGGGGCGCGAGTCAGCGGGGATGACCTTCCAGGTCCATCAACGTTTGCCGCCACGCTGAGCGGCTTGAGCGTCTTCGAGATGGGGCCTTATGGCACCTGCATCCGACGCAACGGCACCCGCCAGCTGCATGGTCTCTCGCCGGGGACACGGCGGCTGACCGTCCGAATGCCCAGACGGTTCGGTCGCCACGAACCCTGGCGCCGTGACCGCCCGCTACCGCCGCACACCGTCTTACGGGTTGTGGTGTTCCACGGAACGGGTAACTACTTGTCCATGAGTGAAAACGCATGGACACCCGAACCGCAGGAACAGGCTTACCCCGGCGCTACCAGCGAAATGTCGCCGCAGCCACGCGATGAAATGCGCGACTATCAAGGCCGGAACCTGCTGCATGACCAGCGTGCACTCATCACTGGCGGCGACTCTGGGATCGGACGAGCGGTAGCAATCGCCTTCGCTAAAGAAGGCGCAGACGTCGCCATCGCGTACCTATCCGAGCATGACGATGCCCGCCACACCCAGCGCCTCATTGAGAACGAGGGTCGCCGCTGCGTCTTGCTGCCGGGCGATCTTGCGAATCCGGAGCACTGCGCGGAGATAGTCGAGCGGTCAGTGGCTGAGCTGGGCGGCTTGGAGCTATTGGTGAACAACGCCGCTTATCAAGCACCCCAGAAATCGCTTACCGACATTTCGCACGCACAATGGGAGCGCACCTTCGACGTCAACATGAACAGTTTCTTTTGGGTAACCAAGGCTGCCTTGCATTACCTTCCCGAAGGCTCGGCGATCATCAACACCGCCTCCGTCAATGGTTTGCGCGGCAACAAAGATTTGATCGACTACTCCGCGACTAAAGGTGCCATTCTTGCTTTCTCATATTCGTTGGCCCAATCGCTGACAGAGCAACGGATCCGCGTCAACTGTGTGGCTCCCGGTCCAGTGTGGACACCGTTGATCCCCGCTACTTTCCCGAGCGAAAAGGTTGGCGAATTTGGCCAGCGAGCTCCTATGAAACAGCCAGCACAGCCCGACGAGATCGCACCCTCCTATGTGTTCTTTGCCAGCAATACGCTCTCGTCGTATTACACCGGAGAAGTCCTCGCACCCACCGGAGGAGAGACTCTCCCTGGCTAAAGACAGCACACCACTAATGCAACGGATGTACCTCTAGCGGCAAACAGTGAGCGATCGCGTCATAGTCGGAATCCTTATGCGGCACCGGCACTCCAGGACGCAACGCCACGGCGGCGATCAGGCAATCCACCAGGCTCCGCACCGTTTTGCCACGTCGCCGCACCGCCAGAAGATGGCCGCTGCTTGCCACCACCAGGTGTACGGTTTGTGACCAACAATTTTCCTTACCTTGGTCTATCGCGCGGTCGGCGAGGCAGCTGTCTTCCTACCAAGACAGCAAGAGCAGGCTGGCGATTAGTAGGGCGATGCCGGCTTGAACAGCCAGCCATCGTCGCGTTTGTCTGACGGGCAACAATCCAGCGAGTGGCAGGAGCCAGACCGCGAACGGTAGGTAAATACGTTCGGTCTCTCCTTTGGACAGATTTGAGACGATCGCGAGCGTGACGGCGATGAGCACGGCTGCGGGTGCAGCGGCGAATCGTGATCGGCGCAGGAGCGGCAGCCCCGCAATCACCGCTGGCCCCACCGCGATTGCCAGCGCGGCAATGTCCGCAAAGACAAAGTACAAACCTGGACGGTCTTGCCATCCCGGCCCCGCATGCACGCGCTGCGACGCAAGAGAAAGTCCATGAAACCAGTTAAATCCCGTGGCCGCTACGACAGCAAATACCGCCACAACACCCAGCCCACCTATGAGCAGCGGCCGTAGCCGTCCCCGCACGACCACCACCGCGACCGCCAGCAGACCTAGCAACACCAGTCCGTATGAGAAGAAAAGAGTGCAGCCGAGCAGAAGGCCGCCACCGGCCGCGAGCGGGTCACTGACCCAACCATGCCGGGCCGCGGCATGTGCCAACAGACAAACCCCCGCAGCGGCAACACCTGCAAAGAAAGCGTCAGCGCTGGTAGCAATCCATAATGCGAGCGGAGCCAAGGATAGAAATGGGGCAGCGCGTCGAGCCAGTGTCTCTCCCCCCAGGAGCCGATTGACAGAGAGAACAGCGGGTACGGTGGCGGCGCCGCCAAGGATGCATAGTGCGGCCGCCCAGGTTGGACCACCCAAACCCAACCGATCCAATATCGCCAGTAGGCCCAGCATTCCTGGCGGATGCCCACCGACGTGAGTGGTCCAAGCCCCCTCACCGATCACATGGTTGTTGAATGTGGACAGATAACTGCCCAGGTCGGTGACCCGCCCTACGTCGTGCAAGTAATCGTGCGGGTCCGTCAGTGGGCGAGTGAGGGCCGCGGGCCCGTCGACCAGCGCTAGCGCCACTGGCCACAGTGCCGCGATCAGATAGAAGACCAATAGCAGCCGTCGCCAGGACAAACCCATAGCCAAACGAGGTCCGTGCCAGATAACGAGAACCGCCACTAGCATCGGCGCACACAGCCATGCGCTCAGACGGGGGTGCCACTGCCCTGATAGTGGCCACGCATTTCCTAAGTGGAGATGGAATCCGTGATCGTTAAGCCAGTAACCGGCTACTCTGCAGCTGAGTACTAGCAACACCACAATGGACAGTGCGAGCAAGCTGGCCCAGGGGAGGCCGGAACTCTGGGCGGGTTCGGTCGTCGCGGTCTTCTCCGCGAGCCGTGTCGGTGAGCGTGCGGGGCCGGGCGAGTCCATTGTCGACTTACCCCCCAGCAAACGGTGGGAGCACATCGACGAGGTCGCCATCGTGCAGCGCCTGGGTTCGGTCGACGGCATTTTCTTCGTTGACGAAAAAGCCGCAGCTGCCTAGTACGGACGCCAGCTCGGGCCGGGGCGGTGAGGCGCGGTGTGCAGCATCAACGAGCTCAGACGCCAGCTGTTCCAAAGTGGTGGGTTCGGCTAGTGTCCGGGTCTCTTCTGCTACGCCCGCCGCGTGTTTCGCGGCGGCGAAGTACCTCACTCGTATCGTCGCCATGTCATCTCCATTCATCCTCCTATTGCGCTCATGGGCCGTGCTGGTGGCCGGAAGTCTGGTTTGTCCACGCCATGACCAGCGGGTTTGCCCCACATCGCAGCACGCCACAGCTCGGCGAGCTCGTGATCGTCCGCACCCGAACGCAAGGCGCCCCGCAGGTCCTGTTCAGTGTGGGAGAACAGGCAGGAGCGAACCTGTCCGTCGGCGGTGAGCCGAGTGCGGCGGCAATCAGTGCAAAACGGCTCGGTCATCGAAGCGATAAAGGAGACAGTTTCCGGCCCACCATTGACGAGCCACCGTTCGGCTGGGGCACCCGCACACGGCGTTGGATCGCGGGTGAGCGTGACGTGTTTCCGCAACAGCTCCCGCGTCTCGGCAGCGCTGACCAGCTGACCGCGGTCCCAGCCGCGTTGTGCGTCCAACGGCATGAGCTCGATGAACCGCAGCTCGTAGTCGCGCGCCACCGCCCATGTAAGCAGTTCCGTAGCCTCGTCATCGTTAATGCCGCGTATCAGAACAGCGTTGATCTTGATGGGACGCAGGCCCGCATCGGCGGCTGCCGCGATCCCCTGCAGAGCACGTGGAAGTAGGTCACGGTGGGTGATCCGCGTGAAGACCCCAGGTCGGAGGGTGTCTAGCGAAATATTGACCCGCGTCAGCCCGGCGCTGGCGAGTGCGTGGGCTCTGCTGGTCAAACCGACGGCATTGCTCGTCATCGACAGTTCGGGGCGGGGGCGCAACCGCGCGCATTCGGCGACGATGTCAACAAGGTCTGGCCTTAGCAGCGGCTCGCCGCCAGTGAAGCGAATGGTGCGCACGCCCAGCTGAGATACCCCGACATGGGCGAGCCGGACGATCTCTGGCGCGGTGAGAAGCTCCGGACGCGGAAGCCACGCCAGGCCTTCTGCCGGCATGCAATAACCGCATCGCAGGTTGCAGCGGTCAGTCAGCGAGATTCGCAGATCGGTGGCGGTCCGGCCATATTGATCAATCAGGCTTAAATGGTCCCCGCTCTCCGGATTTGACCGATCAGCCGGTCTGGATCGAATCGTTGGGTAATCCAGCGGCACCACCATGCTGGTGACCGTACCCACATCAACTGGTCAAATTAGCTCAGAACGATATGGCGCGCGGAGGTCACTTTTGGCATGCGTGGCTACTAGCGACAACGGTGATGGGCGTCTAAAAATGAGCCGAACAGTGAGCTCAGACCTGGTCGGTTCGTCGGCTGGTTGGCTCGTCGGCTGACTTAGCGCAAACGGAGTATCTATGCCATCGCCGTTAGTTGGTAGGTCGCACACACCGCTGGTTTCACCGTCGACCAACCTTCCGATGCCAGATTTTGACCGCTACGCACGGCAGATCCGCCTGAGCGATGTGGGAGTGCTGGGGCAACGTCGGCTAGGTAGCTCCCGGGTTGCGGTGGTGGGTACGGGCGGGTTGGGCAGTCCGGTGTTGTCGTACCTAGCCGCCGCCGGGGTAGGTCACCTGACCATAATCGATGACGACACCGTGGCAGAGTCCAATCTGCACCGTCAGCTGCTGCATGCCACTAGCGATGTCGGACGGTCCAAAGTCGCCAGCGCCGCCGAAGCGCTGACAAACCTCAATCCGAACGTGACGGTCTCGCTCGCACCTACACGTCTACATCCCGGCAATGCCGACGAGCTACTCCGCGAGCAAGACCTCCTCATCGACGGAAGCGATAATTTCGCCACGCACTACACAGTGGACGATGCGGCAGCCGAGCTCGGAATTCCATGCGTCTGGGGCTCGGTAGCCCAATTCATGGGGCAAACGAGTATCTCGTGGGCCGCATATGACGTGCGCTACCGCGATGTCTATCCGCAAGAGCCTTTAGCAAACGCTGCGGTGTCGTGTGCGGACGGAGGAGTTCTTGGGCCTATCTGCGGGGTCATCGGCTCCGTGATGGCGACCGAGGCGATCAAGCTGATCACCGGCGCAGGCACACCGTTGCTAGGCACACTGTTGGTCTTCGACGGACTAGACATGACGTTTCGGCCGCTTCGATTTCATCGTGCTGGCGACGGGGCGACCGTGAAGAGGGCGGCCCAGAAAGCCCAGGTACGCGCGGCTCAGGAGACACAAGTCCACGACAGCGGCACCATCGCGCCCACACCATTTAATCCGCTGCGGGCCACGCGGCGTCCTGTCGTCCTCATTGATGTCCGCGAGCCGGCCGAACACCACGCTGGTGCCATCCCCGGGTCGCGCTCCGTTCCGTTGAGTGTCTTAGTGGATGCGGGAAAGCACAGTTCCGAGCGGCTCCTCGAGGTGCTCGCGCTGCGTTCGCTGTCGCAAGAAATCGTCGTCTACTGCTCGGTGGGGACTCGCTCGGCACACGCGTTGGCGCTGCTGCGGCACCGTGGCTTTACGGCGGCCAAGCAGCTCTCCGGCGGCTACCAATCGTGGCTTCAGCAGGCGGATGATCCGGTTTTGAGTGGGTTTCGAAACCTGGAATCTGGCCCCATTGATGGTCTTATGGAGTAATGAGATGGCCATCGCGTCTTCGTACCGTCACCACCAAAGGCGCGGAAAAGGCAGAGAAGGTCATCCTCGGTAGTCGGCTTTCCCCGTTTCGACCAGGAGCATTTCGCTCATCGGTGCACAGCCCTCGCACCGCCACTGTGGTGGGTCGACTCGTCGGGCTGTGTCTCGTCGTCTGCTTTCTTACCGGCCTCTACAGTCACTACCTGCAAAATCCGTCGTCATGGATGGTGTTCCTCACCAGGCCCATCTGGCTGTATCGGCTGACTCAGGGCGTGCATATCGCCACCGGAATCGCGGCCATTCCATTGCTGCTCGCAAAACTGTGGACGGTGTACCCCACGCTGTTTGAGTGGCCACCACTGCGCTCGCTGGCCCACGGGTTGGAACGCCTCTCGATCGCTGTCCTTATCTCTGCCGCGTTGTTGCAGCTATTTATGGGGCTGCTCAACACCATGCAGTGGTATCCCTGGCCGTTTTCCTTTAGGCCGACGCATTTCTTTCTGGCATGGATCATCATTGGTTCGTTGATGATCCACATCGCGGCCAAGCTGCCCCTCATCGCCGAAAACTGGCGCCGGAAACGCCCGCTGCCCAAGCCCAATATCGTGGCTTCGGATGCAACGGGTTGGTCTCGACGCGGATTCCTCACTGCGGTGGGCGTGGCAGTGGGCGCCGTTACGGTGACGACGGTGGGCCAGTCGCTCACGCCATTGGGCAAACTGGTTTTGCTGGGACCCCGCAAGCCGCATGTGGGTCCGCAGGGGCTGCCGATCACTCGCACGGCAGCAGAAGCGCAGGTGCTTGACGTGGCGAGGTCACCAGATTGGACACTGCGGATCGACGGCCCCAAAAAGCTTTCTTTCACGCTGGCCGAATTGAACTCGTTGCCGCAGCATGAGGTCGTGCTTCCCATCTCGTGCGTCGACGGCTGGAGTCAGAGCGCTCACTGGGGCGGCGTGCGCGTTCGTGACCTCATGGACCGTGCTGGAGCTCCTCATTCCGCGACGCTGCGCATCGTCTCGTTGCAGCAAGCGGGCTCTTTTGGTGTCAGCGAAATGGGACACGAATATGCCCGAGACGACCTGACGCTATTGGCGCTGCGGCTCAACGGTGGCGTTCTCCACATTGAACATGGGTATCCGGCGAGGGTCATCGCGCCCGGCCGACCCGGGGTGTTACAGACCAAATGGGTGCACCGGATAGAGGTGATGCGGTGAAACCCTCTCGGATTGCGCTGATCACAGCCGGGATTGTCCTCATAGGAATCGGTGCCGTTGGGCTATACCGAAATATGACCAGGAAGTTGCTGCTGGAGCTGGTGGGCTGGTTGCTCGGCGCCAATCTGCTGCATGACCTGGTGTTGGTGCCGGTAGTGATACTTATCGGTGCCGCACTCTGGTGGCTTACTCGTCGGCTTCCGGCGGTGTCGGCGCGCATCATCGTAGGTGGCTTTGCGGTAGGGGGAGTTCTGACGTTGTTGGCGCTCCCGGTGATACACCGCCGCGATGTGCGCCAGAACCCCACTTTGCTGTTCTTGCCTTACCGGCAAAACCTACTGTGGCTGTGGCTGGCGATTGCCGTGGTTTCCGGCTGCGGAGCGGCGGCTGGCTGGTGGCTTACGCGTCGCCAGTCACGGTCAAAGTCACGCGCGTAAATCTGGGCAGCTCGCGGCTATAGGCGAAGGTCGCAGAAAACGCGGGGGCCAATGTACCAGCGTTCGAGGAGCCGTAGCCCCACCGTTGATGCGTGCGTGAGCAGAGCCCCCGTACCGACCTGCGCCCAGGGAAAGTCACCGCTGCGGCGGCCCTGGTTGTCGAACAGATGTGCTGTGTAGGCCAGGTCAACGGTGTCGTCGACCTCTACCTCCACCAAAATTCGCCCGCTCGAATTACATAGCTCCAGACATCGACGCAGAAGAAACGAAGGATCGCCACCGATGCCGACATTGCCGTCAATGAGCAACACGGTGAGCCAATTTCCCTCTGCGGGCAGCGGTTCAAATACTGACTGGCAGAGAGCCGGAGCGCCCAGGCTGAGCGCATGGCTAATTGCCTCAGGAGCGACATCGACGCCGAGTGCCGGTTTTCCTTGTGCGGCTAGTGCAGCCGTCAGCCGCCCTGGTCCGCATCCCACATCCAGTACTGGTCCTACAGACCTATCGAGCACCGAATGGTCGACATGATCCGCGGGTCGGCACCAGCGGGACACCGCCAGCGGAACAGCAGGTGCATTGTCGGGCTGCAGATAAAGACCATCACGCCCCTGCGCAATCGCCTCGCCATAGGGATCGGTGGGGGTGTCCACCGATTGGCTCATATCTGACCTCGCTCAACGTCCATGAGGGGAATTGGCGAGCTTTGTACCGACGTATGAGTCAGGATGCGGGCCATAGTTCGTGCGAACTCGGTGCCCGGTGCGGCCTGGGCAACTTCGTACACATCCTCAATCGTGTCGACGTCGCGTAGCTCCGGGAGCTCAGCTACCCGTAGACCAGCGGCCCGCAACTTTGCTCGCTGGATTCGCCCAGTGTCTGGCCGCGACATAGGCACCCCGCGCAACAGCGCGGGTGTTGGCTCAGCAAGAGCGAGCGCCCAGAACCCTCCATCACGCGCGGGTCCAAACCAGGCGTCAACCCGCTGCCACGCCTGATCGTTGAGGACGGGGCCGAGCGATGCCACCCCTATCTGCGGGGTGTCCATGCCGAGCAGCAGTGTGGGGCCGTGACATTGTGCGAAGGTCGCGGCAAGTCGCTCGTCTAGGCCGCCCGGAACCTGCACGATGACCTCGAATCCGTCGGCCTCGGTAGGGGGCGTGCCATCAAAGGCGAGCACGCGGCGCGTCGCCGGCAAAGCACTTGCCACGCGCAAAGTGTCGCGCAAGCTCGCAGCGGCGAGACGAGCGGCGTCAAGGTGCGACAACGGTGGGCATAGTCGCGTTTTTACCTTGCCGGGTCGGCATTCTTTCGCAATGACTACCACCGTCAGCTGGTGGGACATGTGGGCTCCCGGCGAGCGGGCTCAGCATCAGAACGTCCGTCCTGGCGAGCAGCGGCGAGCAGGGCTGACATGTCGTGAATTGCTTCGACGGTGCCGCGCAATGTCCCGGTGACCTTCGACTTTCCGTGGCGCGGTGAGTAAGCAATGGGAGTCTCTGCGATCCTCCAACCAGCGGTTGCGGCCTTGAGGAACATCTCCAACGGATATCCACTGCGACGGTCGGTGAGCGCGAGTGCGAGGAGCGCATCGCGCCGACCGACCCGCATCGGACCGAGATCGTGGACGCCCACACCTGTGAGCGCACGAAGCCGGCGAGCAAGGATCCAATTGGCCAGACGCGCATGGGGCGGCCAGGATCGCCACGTCGTGGGCCGCCTCCGGCCTAGCACAAGATCTGCGTCTCCAGCGCGCACGCGTGCGGCGAGAGCGGGAAGCTGTGCGGGGTCCATCGACGCATCGCAATCGCAGAACGCCACCAGGGGCGCGGTAGCCGCTAGCAGACCCGCGTGTGCCGCTGCACCGAAACCTCGTTGCGGCTCCGCGACGACCGTGGCACCAAGCTCATAGGCGATACGCGCCGAGCCGTCGGTGGAGCCGTTGTCTACCACGAGTGCCTTATACCGGTGGGGCAATTGAGTGAGTACCCATGGGAGCGCGGCAGCCTCGTTGAGACAGGGAAACACCACGTCAACGAGTGGATTGCTGCTCGAAGCGGTTGAGTCCGGCAAAGAATCAGGCTCAGTCACCCAGCGACTCTATGACCTATTTGGGATGAATGGTCAGATGCGGTGGTCATCAAATTCGCGGCTTCGGGTAGACCTCCGCTAGTCGCCACGCTGTGGGGCCAAGGCAAACTCCCGCATGCCGCGCTCGAAGTCGACGGCGGGCACCCAGCCGAGCTCTGCGCGCAGCCGCTCGGATGAAGCAGTGATGTGACGGACATCGCCCAGCCGATAACGCCCACTCATTACGGGTTCTGGGCCCGATGATGCTTCGCTCAGCGCTTGGGCCACGTCGCCGATGGTATGTATGTGCCCGCTACCCACGTTGAATGCGCGCCAGTTACCGGCCTCAGGCTCCTTCGCCCACCGCAGTGCGGCAATGTTGGCGGAGGCGACGTCCGTGACATGAACGAAGTCGCGCCGTTGGTGGCCATCTTCGAAGACCTCCGGTGCCTCGCCGCGAGCTAGGGCTGAGCGAAACATCGCCGCTACCCCAGCGTATGGCGTGTTTTTCGGCATGCGCGGACCGTACACGTTGTGGTAGCGCAAAGCGGCTACTCGACCGCCCGCAGTGCGGGCCCAGGCGCGGGAGAGGTGCTCTTGGGCGACTTTGGTCGCCGCATAGACGTTGCGCGGGTCGAGCTCGACATCTTCGGTAACCAGCTCTGGACGCAACGCCGCTCCAGAATGAGGACAGTAGGGCTCAAAACGGCGGGCATCCAGGTCTGCGATGGCGCGCGCCGCTGGACGCACGGGTCCGATCCCCGGACTGCTGTAGGCGCCTTCGCCATAGACCACCATCGAAGATGCCAGAACCAGTTGGCTAATCCCTTTGCTGGTCATTGCTGCCAGCAGACTTGCGGTGGCCAAGTCATTATGGCGGACGTAGTCGGGTGTATCACCGAAGTCGACGCCAAGCCCCACCATCGCCGCCTGATGGCAAACCACATCGACGCCGTCCAGTGCGCCGCTTATGACCGTCAGGTCGCTGACGTCACCCCGAATGAATTCTGCTCCGGTGGGTATGACCGCTGCCCCCGCGGGATGAACGGCCGGCAGCAAAGCGTCGAGAACTCTGACGTCATACCCCGCTTCGATTGCGGCCTCAACGATGTGTGAGCCGATGAATCCAGCGCCACCCGTCACCAGAAGCCGCATAGTTCAGCTCACCTTCTGGCTCATGATGGCCGTGACGGCTTCGCAAGGCAGGCGAGGAGTCGGCTGGTAGTCACTGCCGATCGAGGACACCACCGCCGCGATCGCCGCCTGAATGCGTGGCTGTGCCCGCGCGATCCGTTCCAACACCAGTGCGCCCTCTACCGGCGGGGTGCCGGTGGTGTGGTCGCCCGCGTCAGAATCGGTGACAAAAGACAAATTGACCGTGCCCATATTGAGCTCGGCCGCGAGCGTCACCTCAGGATATTGAGTCATATTGATGGTGTCGCCGCCAATGGCGCGAAACCACCGCGACTCCGCCGTGGTGGAAAAACGTGGCCCCTGAATGACGACGACGGTTCCACGGGAGAGGAAGTCTTCGTCTAGTGTGGACAGAGCGGACGCCGCACGCTGACGAAGATGCCCACAGAACGGCTCGGCGGCAGAGAGATGGTGCACGCCGGCGAGCTGGCCGTCAAAAAATGTGTCCGCTCGCCCGTGGGTGCGATCGATGAGCTGGTCGGTGATGACAAATGTGCCAGTGGAGCATCCTGAGTGGAGTCCACCGACGGCGGAGAAGCTCAGTAGCGCGTGCACCCCTAGTGATTTCAGTGCCCACACGTTGGCGCGATAGTTAATGCGGTGCGGAGGCACGGTATGGGTTGCGCCGTGACGAGTAAGAAAAGCGACGTCTTGCTCGCCGAAGCGCCCCATTGTGATCGGGCTCGAGGTCGCACCATACGGAGTATCCACATCGACTGTTGTGGTTGGTCCGTCGAATAGTTTATAAAGTCCTGAGCCGCCAATGACGCCAATCGGTGTTGTCGCGTTCCGCACATCCACCCTGGGATCATGTCAGTCCTGGGCGCCATCTCCAAGAGTGGAAAGGTCGACATGCGCTCGGTCGCTCAGCACCAGCAGGCCGTCGTCCAGTTACTCAAGCACCTCATTGATGTGCCGACGCAGGGAAACGACCACATTGGCTCCGACGACATCGAACAAGTAGAGCTATCGTCCGCCCGCTCGCGACGGCTCGCTCAGGATCTTTTCTCTACCCGAAACATTCCGTCTTTCGACAATTCCCAGATGGACGGGTACGCGGTCCGCTCAGCGGATTTGGCCGCGGCCACTCCAGCGCATCCGGTGACGCTCCCCACCATGGACGCCATTGCGGCAGGTGAGAGTAAGGAACTCAAGCTGCTACCAGGCCACGCCGCGCCGATTATGACCGGAGCTCCGATCCCGGCAGGTGCCGATGCCGTCGTCGCCGTCGAAAAGACTTCACTGGGCAGGTTTACCTCGAGCCCACTACCCGCGCATGTGGACTTCGTCGACGGTGTTGCCGCTGGCACCTTCATTCGGACAGAAGGCAGTGACGTCCGCGTGGGTGATCCACTGCTACGCGCGGGTGCCATGCTCGATGCTCGCGCGTTGGGCTTGCTCGCCACGGCGGGCGTATCGCGGGTCCCGGTATTGCGTCCACTCCGCGTGCTTGTTGTCTCTAGCGGGTCCGAGCTATGCCAACCTGGTAACCAGCTCGAGGCGGGACAGATTTACGACGCAAACTCCACCCTGCTCTGCGCCGCATTAGGAGAAGAAGGCGCCGAGGTGCGGGTCGCCCCATTAATACCCGATTCCGCTAGCGAGTTTCTCGACACGTTGCACGACATTCTCGCTGACCCACACCAGGTTGACTTGGTGCTGACCTCCGGCGGCATTAGTGCGGGCGCGTTTGAGGTGGTCCGAGAAGCGTTGACAGGACACGACGTCGAGTTCGTCAGTGTCGCGGTGCAACCAGGCGGCCCGCAGGGTGTGGGCCGCGTCTTCGGCGTGCCGCTGCTGGCATTTCCGGGAAACCCGGCTAGCGCCTTCGTCTCGTTTGAATTGTTCCTGCGCCCGGTTTTGCGCGCCGCCGCCGGACACGTCGAGTGTGGACGGAGAGAAACCCGAGGACGGTTAAGTCAGACACTGGAGTCACCTAGCGACAAGCATCAGCTTCGCCGAGGGATCCTGTACGACAACGACGTGGTGGAGCCGCTGGGCGGGCCAGGCTCTCATTTGCTGAGCGCACTTGCCTCGGCAAACGTACTGATACACATCCCTGTTGGGGTTTCGACATTGGTCGCCGGATCCGAGGTGACAGTGTGGGAACTATCAGCGCGGCGACCCGCTGGTGTCCACCAATCCACTGTCCAAACACGACTAACCCATGTGGACGGTCATGGCTCGGCACGCATGGTAGATGTCTCCACCAAAACCCCGTCGGCGCGGGAAGCTACCGCGCGGGCATTCGTCACCACGTCCGCCGAGGTCATTGCCGCATTACGCGCTGCCAACCTTCCCAAAGGCGATGCGCTCGCCACCGCCCGGATCGCCGGTATCGCGGCTACAAAGCGAACCGCCGAACTTATCCCGCTATGCCATCCGCTCCCATTAACGGGTGCCTCGGTCGAACTAACCCTGGCGCCCAACCACGTTGAGATCACGGCGACAGTACGGACCACCGCGGTAACAGGTGTGGAGATGGAGGCGCTCACCGCCGTCTCGGTGGCAGGTCTGACGCTGTACGACATGATCAAGGCTCTCGATCCAGGGGCGACCCTGCGTGCCATTGCGTTGTGGCACAAGAAGGGCGGCAAGTCCGGCGAGTGGCGGTCGGCGAAACGGCCCGCTGAGAAGACTTCGGCATCCAAACAGGTATCCCAGCTCTCCGCACCATGTGACTCCACATCCCATGACTCCGCATGCCATGACTCAGACTCAAGGGGCCGACCTTCGCGGGCCGTTCCCGTTAAGTCGGCCGGAAAACGGCTCTTGGGGCGGGTGATTATTGCCTCTACCCGTGCCGCAAATAGCTCCTATGTGGACACAACTGGTCCGGTGATCGTGTCGTGGCTACGCGAGCGCGGGCTCACTACGCCCCCACCGGTGGTGGTCGCTGATGGCCTTCCGGTCGAGGCAGCCCTCCGGGAGGCGATCAACTCCAATACCGACGTGGTCCTCACGAGCGGCGGTACTGGTCTCAGTCCTGACGACCGCACCCCAGAAATCACTCAGGCGCTGCTCGATCGTCACATTCCTGGGATAGCGGAAGCAATGCGTCGTCGCGGAGAAGTCGACATCGCGTCAGCGATTCTCACCCGTGGCTGTGTTGGCGTGGCGAAAAATTCCTTGGTCGTGAACTTGCCGGGCTCAGCAAGCGGAGTACGCACCGGGCTAGCGGTGCTCGACGGTGTGCTCGAACATCTTGTGGCGCAGATATCTGGCACCTCGGACCATCGATACGAACAGCGGCACAATGACCAGCATCAACGTGAGTGCGACGAAGGCATCCATGTGTGCTGACCCGGCCCGGAAGGTCCAGACACAGATCACCAACCAACCTATCGACGCGAGGGTGTATGAGGTTTCCGTCAGCGACCCCGGGGCGGGCGCGATCGTGAGCTTCGCCGGCGTAGTTCGCGATCACGACGCCGGACGCGCGGTCATCTCACTGCATTACGAGGCTCATCCAGCGATCGAAAAGATCCTGAAAGAAGTCATCGTCGCCGTGGCGCAACGTTTTCCCGTCACTGCCATCGCGGCTACGCACCGGATAGGCGAACTCCACATAGGAGACACCGCCCTGGTGTGCGTGGTCTCTGCCGCGCACCGCAAGGAAGCATTCGCCTGCTGCATTGAGGCAGTCGATGCCATCAAGACGCGGGTGCCCATCTGGAAACACCAGCGCTTTGCTGACAGCACCGAAGAATGGGTCGGCTAAAGGCAAAGTGGTGAGCAGCACACATCGGTCACGTTGACCGGCACCTACTGCGGCTCGTCGCTGGGGTCGATCAGTAGGCGTGCGTAGTTGGCCATCGAGCGCTGGTAGCGGGGAAGATGCCTGGCCAGAGCGGTCACCGCAATCGATACCGCTTCCCGTTCGCGGCCGACGTCAATCAAGCAGAGCGCCAGAATCGCGCTGATCGAGTCGGCAAGGGCCCGTGTCCGCTCGTCCAAAATTGCCGGGTCGATGCCACGCTCGGCCTCCAGCAACATCACGGCCGTCTCGACCTGTCCAATGTTGCGCAGCGAACTCGACATCTGGATCACCGCACGGCGACGCCTATATCCGGAAAGCCCGTGATCAAGGGCCCACCGATACAACGGCACCGCACGATCCGAGTGTCCGGTTGAGTCCCACGCACAAGCCCGCTCAAACCAGGCGTTCGGGTCGCCGTCAGGCAACTCCCCCGCCAAACCGTCAATCAACCCACGGAACTCAGCTTCACGACCTTCATAGTCATCAATCGATTCCCACGCCTCGGCGACCCGCTCTTCCCAAGCATCCATCCCACTAACTTAAGCCGAACTACTCACCATTTTTGGACGGTACTGGCGCTTCAGTCACGGCGAAGGAATGTAGATCGCGCAGTGTCCCGCCGCACAGCACGGCCAGCACGAGCACCACGCCGCCAAGGAGAAACGGCACCGCAAGTTTGCGAGCGGCCTGCCCGCTGAGCCGAAACACGTCACCAGGCGATAACCGGGGGTCGAGGCACCGCCAGAATTAGTTCCGCGAGTACCAATCCATCACTCAGGTACAGGCTCCACGAGTGGGTCAGACTCGTGGGCAGCATTGCGTCTTCTACCGCCACGTGACCGATCAACCAGCCGCATAGGCCCAGCACGAATGCCAGAACAGCGGCACGACGGCGGCGCCGTGCGGCCGAATTCGTCGGCCACACCACCGGATGCGCCCACATATCCAGCAGTCCGAGCAGCAGATTCGGAAGCCGACGCCAGCCGCCCGCGTTCACTTCGTCCTCCAGGCCGGCGCCCCAGCGCTCCCGGAGCGACGCTGGGTAGAGCCGGACGAGCCAGGTGATCGTGCTCATGTCGGGTTCACCACCAGTCCCCGAAGTCCCGCTTCGGCAACCTTGGCCATGGAGCGTAGTTCCCGCTCCAGCAGGTCACGGCCGCGTTCTGTGAGCCGAACCGGTCGCTGTCTTCCCTGTTCACCGAGCGATTCAACCAGCCCTTTTGCCTCCAGTCGGGCAAGTGCGCCGTAGAGGCTTCCGGCGCCGAGTCGCTCACCCGTGAGCTTCTCGATCGCGGTGTTGATGGCGTAGCCGTGCAGTTGCCCATTAACTAAGGCACACAGCACCAGCGTCTGAGCGTCGTTGATGCTCATGATCCTCCTTGCGGCTCGATGCCGATCGCACGAAAGCATAATAGTACGCGCTCTGTAGTACGCGGCATGTACTATGTGGCGTGTGGAGAAAAATGAGACAGCAGTCGTTGTGGAGAATCTGACGCAGGTGCCGCCGGGCCACCTGGCTTATCGTCTCGCCGTATGGGCGCTGTGGTCCAGCGTGTTCACGGGGATCGCGTTCACCGCATGGGCCTACCTGACCACGCAACAGCGCGGCATCATGCACAGCACTCCGTGGCAAGACGACCCGTTCCACGGGGTTGTGTCGTTTACCGCATTCCTCGTGCCGGCCATGACCGTGCTGGTGCTGACACGCGCCACACTGTGGCGCAGACAGCAACGGCAGCCGACGTTCCGGGTCAACCAGCTAGCCCGCGCTGGGCTCGTGAGCGCAGTGCTGGTCGCGATGACGGTTTTCACCGATGCCCTAGCCGTGGCGTTGCGCGCCGACCGCGCGCTGTGGGATAGCGCGACCCCGTGGCTAATCGCGAGCCTGGTGCCACTAGCCCTGCTGGCGGCGACATCCCTTGTGTTGCAACAAGTCACGCTAAAGAGGCTGCCGGGAGCTACGAATGCTAATCGACCGGCCAATCGCATATGTCCGTGAGCACATCGCGGTGTTCACCGTTCTGCTTAGCACGGCCGCCGCCACGGGCGTGATGACCCCGCAAGCAATCGGCGAAGGTGGAGAGGCTCCATTGTTCTTCGCTGTGAGCCTGCTGGTGGCCTTCGGCGGATTCCTCGCGTTTTGCCTAATCTGCAACGCGGTGCTACATATTGCGATTTCGCGCAAGTCGAGACCGAGCCGCCGGGCAGACACTCGGATCCGACGCGCGACCCGGACCGCGGTAATCGCCGCGGCACTCGCCCTTCCCGCTGCGGCGGTGCTGCGGGATCCTATCTGGCTGTTACTCGGTCACCACGACGACGTCAACTCATTCAGGACGTACGCGGCCATCGTCCTCATCACTGCCCCACTGATCGGCCTGCTGGCGTTCGCCAGCGTGGTCGCGTTACCTACTAAGAGAATGAAGACAAAGGCAACAACAAAGCCGAAGAACTAATCGGCAAAGCCAAAGAAAAAATTGGCGAAGCCAAAGGCGACGAAGACCTGCAAGATGAAGGAAAGAAAGACCAGGTCAAAGCCGACCTGAAGCAGGCGGGCGAAAAAATCAAAGACGCCTTCAAGAACTAACTTTTACAAGAGTGCGGGGCGAGGTCGAGCAATCGACTCCTCGCCCCGCACTCCTCATGCGCTACGAGGCGGGCACGTCCGCGTCATCGACGTTTTCGACCCGACTATTCAGAGTCCGACTGATGCGCTGGTCCGTGTGGCACGCAGCCGCATCTGCGGCTCAGACCCGCACCCCTACCACTCCATGCCGCCCACGCCGCAAGGCAAGTCGATGGGGAACGAGTGTAGGTCGAGGAGACGTCACCGCGGGCAGCAACATCACCCTCACCGGTGGCCCCGCACCCGCACGGCTTGCGTTAAAGATTCCGCCTACACGCGTGCTCCAATCCGCGCGGGTGTCGACACCCGTCGTTGATGAGACGTTTTCTGTTGGCTCAGAGGAAGGCTTTTAGAAAGGAAAATCTGGGCACTTAGTAAAAGTGGTAACAAAATGCTAGAGACCGAATGAGTCAACGGAAATTGCCGCGAGTTTTGCAAGACTGCTGGGTACGGCTGATGTAGTCATCTGACCCAAGGGGGTAGCGATGCGCGTTTGCATGAGAATCCGAATTCCGGTCGAGACGGGTAGTCAGACAATCATGGATGGGACATTGCCAAAAACTCTCGAGTCGGTTATGGGACAGCTGAAGCCGGAGGCCGCTTATTTCCTGCCGCAAGACGGGCTGCGAGCCGCGATAATCTTTTTTGATCTCCAGGACTCTTCACTGATTCCCACGATCACAGAACCTCTCTTTCGGGAACTACACGCGAAGATAGACATTTCGCCGGCGATGAACCTCAATGACCTGCAAGCCGGTCTCCACAAGCTGCATTCTTTGGCATAACGACATTGACCCAAGCATTGAGCACTGTGTGCTTGCCGCGATTGCTCGCCGCCGCCCATCGGGCAGCCGCGACATGTCCACATCGGAGCAGCCCGCACGCTCTCCGAACGTGATGAGCCAAAGGCGACGATCACCGGTGGCATCGGTCGATGGACGATGGTCGTCCGTCAATCGACCGATGCCGGGCCGCGCACGACACACAAAAGGGATCGACTTCTGCAAAGTGCTGAGCGCCGAGTCGTTAATCGCTATCAAGGTTCAGCACTCCACCGCCAAGCAACACAACGAATCCGGTAGTGACGATCGACGTCACGGGATTCCCAGGGATCGCGGCCAACGCGATCGGCAACTCTTGCGATGCGCCTACGCAAATCAACAACGACGAACTCGAGGTCAACGTCCAGAACTTCGACGAATCGACTAGGCACAACAAGACGCTCGCTCGGGCACGGCTGGAAGCGACCAGCGATAGATTACCGCAGAGCCGTGTGGTGGTCCGCGATTCAACTTCTATTCGCCGGTGCCGGGAAATCCCGCTGTGTACATGGCTACTCCGTCGTGTGCGACGAGGCACGCTTCAAGGTCGGGTCTTTCCTTGATCCAATGTAGAGCGTGCCGCCCCATGGCGAAGGCGGCTGTCGCGTAGCCGTCGAGCAGCGAAACGCTGGGCCCCGTCAACGTCACGGACGCCAGGCTGTTCGCGGGTGCCTCCGTGTGAGGGTCGATGATGTGAGCCCCCTGCTCAGCGTTTCCCGAGGTGGCGATGGCCATATTTTCTCCGCTGACCACGGCCACGAGGGCGGTGGGGCGCAACGGATGGGCCACGCCGACTCGCCAAATCTCGCCGGGGTTAGGTCCACACGCGAGCTGAATATCTCCAGCACCGTTGACGAGGTGGCGGGCAAACCCGTCCGCCGTGAGCATGCGGGAAACCCGCTCGACCGCCCAACCCTTCACCACGCCGGTGGGGTCGAAGTGTCCGTGTCGATAGGGGGCAAAGTATCCGAGTGTGTCCTGTTCTATGCCTCGACACAGGTCATGCACCTCGCGCAGCTCGTGGGGCGCATCGGCAAGATCCACTTCGTGGTGGGCCATGCGGCAGATGTAGCTGTTGGGTCTGAAGGTCGAAAACATTGCGTCGACGCGCCTAAGCCAGGAGACGTACCGCTGCCGTGCGGCTGGCCATCGACCCCCCGGGTCACAGAGTGCGAACGAGAACACCGTGCCCATGACAGGCATGGTGTCGCGCACCACCGCATCGGTCACAGAACCCGATCCAGTGCACTTTGGAGTGAGCTCATGTAGCCCTCGCTGGTATATGAGGCGCCGGAGACCGCGTGAATCGTGGCGCTCTGCGCGTCCAGGGTCTCCCGCTCCAACACCGGAACGGCGCGGGCGGCGATCCGCTTGCTTCGGTCGGCCCCGTCGGGGCTCTTCAGCACCGTGGCCTTAGTGATCGTCGAGCCCTTGACCACGAGGCTGACCTGCACAGGACCATAGGGGGTATGGACAACCTTGCCGGTGACGGTTCGTGGAGTGTCGCTTGTGGACGTTGACTGGGGCGCCGTGGCTCGGGTCACCGGCGGCGGCAGAGCCGAGGTGCCGGGCTCGCGGTGCGGCTTCAGCCCGAGAAGCCCGGCGAGCGCAGCGGTCGTGCCGACGACGGCGAGCGCGAAGCGAAGCAGAACTGCCCTACGGGTGCTCATAGTTCGAAGGCCTCCTTGTGGATACGACGGCGCGGCACCCCGCCAGCGCGCAGAGCGACGGTGGTCGCCCGCATCATCGGGGGCGGACCGCACACGAAGACGTCGTAGCCATGCAGGTTGGGGACAAGTCGCTGGAGCTCGCCCGCGGTCAGTGGCCGTGGAGCGCCGAGCGTGTCATCGGTCCGGTAGTGCAAGGATGCGTGCCGCTGATGCGCGATCCGCTCCAGCTCGTTGCGGAAAAGGAGATCCTGCGACCGACGGGTGAGATACAGCAGCGTGAGATCGCCGCCGCGAGCCGGGAGCGTTTCGAACAAGGTCCGCAGTGGAGTGATGCCCACACCCCCCGCGATCAAAAGGATGCGGTTCCCGCGCGCCCTTGCGGGAGTCAGGCCGCCGTAGGGGCCTTCGGCGACGACGCGAGTTCCCACCGGGATAGTAGCCAGCCTGGCGCTGTGGTTCCCCACCCCCTTGACCGTGATCCGAAGCACATCGTGCGCGGCCGGCGCCGACAGTGAGTACGGGTTTGCCGCCCACCAGTGTCTGCCGGTCAGGAATCGCCAGCGGAAAAACTGCCCGGGCTCGATCCGCAGCTCACCCAAGCGTCGCCCGGTGATGTATACGGAGATGACACCGGGCGCTTCAGTCACGACGGATGCCACCCGCAGTCGATTCCGCAGGGCGCGTCGTAAGGGGACAAGAAAGCGGTACCAGGCCATGAGTCCCGCCGCACCCAGATACAGGCTGTACCAGGCGGCGCGGGCCGTGGGCGAGCCGGCGAACTCGGCGCCGTTGGCCAGCTGATGGCTGAAGGTGAGAAAGATCGCGACGTAGGTTGAGAGATGGATCAGATGCCAGGCTTCGTAACTCATGCGTCTTCGGGCGAGCCGGGCCGAGGCGATCCCGACAGCCACAAAAAGGAGCAGGCCCACGGTGGCCGAGATCATCTCGGGGTAGTGCAGGATCATGTCCCACCCCTGAGCCACGAGGCCGGTTTGCGAGGCGAGCGCACTGCCCCAGATCACGGTCAAGACGTGGGTCACCGCCAGCCCGAGAACGTAACGCCCTCCCATGGCATGCCAGCGCGCGAGCCGGTCTGTACCGACGGAGCGATCCAGGAGCGGAATCCTGGCCATCAACACGAGCAGCATCGCCACCGCGTAGCCGGCGAGCAGCCCCAGGAGACGACCCGCGTTCGTCAGCCAACCGTCAATGCCAACGACAGCGGCAGTGTTAGCCCACCAGAGAAGAATGACGCCCAGGGCTCCGGTATAGAGCACAGCGAATATCCACATAGGACGGATGTGTAAGCCGGAACTCGCCGCTGTGCGGGTGCCAAACCGAACCGGCATAGCCGTCATCTTGACCTCCAGCGAGACGTGTGGTTCCGATCCCGTTCGAGGGTGGCATTCGAACCTATGACCAAGCTATGAGCGGCCGGCTCACGTGCGCCGGCAGATGCCGCAAGGAATAAGAGACGCCGTTACAGACAGGGGTTTTCGCTGGCAGTGCCGCCGTGGTGCGCCCCGGACTTCAGACCCGGCAAGCGAAGTCCTGAGGAAATTCAGAGGGAGTATGTGCCCGGCCCAGAAAAGACTGGTGCATGCTTGAAAAATCATGATAGGTCACCCAGCCGAAGACGAACGAGTACGAGTCCTGGTCGTCGACGACGAGCCCGATCTCGCTGAGGTACTCTCCGCCGTGCTGCAGCGCGAAGGGTGGGAGGTGCGATCGGCGGCTACTGGTCGCGGCGCTATCGCAGCGGGGGCAGAATTTAGGCCCCATGCCGTCGTGCTCGACATCATGCTTCCCGATATGAGCGGCTTCGACGTACTGCACCTGTTGCGCGGGCAGTCGCCGGGTGTGTGCGTGCTATTCCTGACAGCTCGAGATGCTGTCGAGGATCGAGTGGCGGGGATCACCGCCGGAGGTGACGACTACGTCACCAAGCCGTTCAGCCTGGAGGAAGTCCTGGCTCGGCTACGCGGGCTACTTCGCCGCGCGGGAATGACTCGGCCAACTCGCGAGGTAGAGACGCTCTCCTTCGGGGATCTCGTCATGGAGGAAGAGGCGCGCGAGGTTCGGAGGGACGGAAAGCTCATCGACTTGTCGCCGACCGAGTTCGAATTACTGCGGTACTTTCTGCGAAATCCGCGCCGCGTGCTGAGCAAAACCCAAATTCTGGACCGGGTGTGGTCCTACGACTTCGGCGGTCGGGCCCACATCGTGGAGCTATACGTCAGCTATCTGCGTAAAAAGCTGGGTGGCTCACAACCGCTGATCCACACCGTCCGCGGCGCGGGCTACATCCTCAAGGACGGCAGGTGAACGTGTCCTCTCCCGGCAAAGGGATATTGGCGAGAATCCGCAGCATGCCACCGCGCACGCTTCGCGTGCGGCTAGTGGTAGGTATCGTCATTCTCCTCGTCGTGAGCTACGCCGTCGTCGGCTCGGCGATCGCCTTTGCGGCGCAACGCTTTCTCGCGTCCGATGTGGATCGACAATTGGTCGCCGCTGGCGATCGATTCCCGGCAAGTCTTGAGCACCGGAGCGATTCGGGTCAGGACCCTGACGGCGATAGTCGAGCGCAGGCCGTGGGCACCTTCGGCGCGCGCGTGGTGGCGGGGCGAATCGTGCAGGCTGCCGTCGTGGACGACGATCGAGACGATGGCCTCCAGGACACCGACTCGGACGCGCTCAATCCGCTCACCCTCACCCCGGAGGATCGCCAACGAATCGTGGCCCTACCTCACGATGGATCCGTACACGGGCTGAGGCTCTCGAAACTGGGCGCCTACCGCCTCCGGGCTGGCGCGGGCCACAACGGCGACATCCTCGTTACCGGTCTCCCGCTGCAACACGTAGAGCGCACGGTGGCCAAGATCGTGGCCGCCGAAGTGCTGGTTTTTGTCATCGCGGTGACAATAACCGGGATTGTCGGCGCGATATGGATCCAGATCACGCTCCGCCCCCTGCGCAACGTGGCGCGTGCGGCAACGGCGATTGCGAGGTCTCCAGTCACCGACGAGAAAACCCCGGCAGCGGCGCCGCATGACGGTAGCCCACTCTTCAGTTCTAGGCCCGTTTTCGAGGTGGATCCTCGCACCGAGGTAGGCCGTGTTGGCGCCGCACTCAACCGGATGCTCGAGCACATTCGGAACGCACTGATGCGGCAGCATCGGAGCCAGGAACGTTTGCGGCAGTTTGCCGCCGACGCCAGCCATGAGCTCCGCACCCCAGTGGCGAACATGAGGGCCCACGCTGAGCTGGCGCTGCGTTCACCGTCGCTTGTGGACCGAGAGGTTCGGCATTCTCTCGAGCGCATAGATTCTGAGGCCACGCGCATGGGGCTTCTCGTAGACGACCTTTTGTTGCTTGCTCGCCTGGACGCGGGACGCCCTCTCGATCAGGTGAATGTGGATCTGACCCTGCTGGTGCTCAACGCTGTAGCAGACGCCCGCACCGCCGCCCCGGATCATGCATGGGTGCTCGATATGCCAGAGGAGCCCGTGGTAGTTCCGGGTGACGAGCAGCGCCTGCATCAGGTCGTGGTGAATCTTCTGGCAAACGAGCGGTTACACACTCCGTCAGGCACCGAGGTGACGGTAAAAATTTATACCGCGCAGGACCGGGCATTGCTAGTGATCCACGACAATGGTTCAGGGGTGCCGGCCGAGCTACAACCCCATCTATTTGACCGATTCACCCACGGACCGCATGCGTCATCAAGCGGAAGCGGCCTGGGTCTCGCGATAGCGCACGCCATCGCGACCGCCCACGGCGGCGACCTGACCTGCCGCAGCCGTCCGGGCGACACGGAATGGAGCCTTTCGCTTCCGCTGCACCCCGCGGGAGGCGAACCCAACCTCGCTAACTAGTCGAGTCCGCTGATCGTTGACAGTACAACCAGAAGGAGCCAGTGATGAACGAACAAGAAAGGGGATGACCTGGTACGTGCCGAGTATGCCGCTGAACGAGACGCAGCATTCGCTGAGTCGCATGCGGTCATCGACGAAAAAATGAACGTGTCCGTTCGGCTGCCGTCGACACTTGTTACTCGACTGCGCCACGAAGCGAGCACTCAACAAATCAGCTTGTCCGAACTGGTACGCCGCAAACTCGACGACCGTGCCTCAGTAGTACTCACGCCGGCGCAAGAAGAACGCATTAAGCGGCTCACCAACGAAGTTGTGTCCATCGCCGCATGATGGGCACTGTGACTGCCCACGACCTTGATAAGCAAGGGCGTTGACGTGGCACATCGAACTGGAGCTTAACAATCTGTCAGCAGCACGCATGCTGTACGCCGAGACACCATGTGTCCACCGCCGCGCTGATGGAGTTCTGGGCGTCACCTACATCACCAACCGCGCCGAGGAGGGGCCCGCGGAGACGTCGAACTGGCATCGAAGCGGAGTTCCTGAGCGACCGCAACCTGGGTAGGCGCATGCGTGCCAGCGCTATGGATAAGCGTAAAGGGCGCTCGCATAGTGTGTGCCGCTGTCCCGGTACATGATGATGCGACCGGGCAGTGCAACGATTTGCCATCGTGCCCCTTTAGTTGGGATGCGCGCGACCGCTTCCCCGAGCAGCGTGAAAAGTTCGTGCGCCGTCATCGGAGCCGTTGGCACGTCTACCCTAATGCTCGCAAGGGCGGGGGACTCGTCATAACGAAACAGGTAAGGGAGCTTCTCTTTGAGTTCACCAGCTAACTGGGCACCCGTGTAATGGCCGGGTTGTATGTCGCACACCAATTCGAGATGGACTGGATACAACGCATCAAAGTGACCAGGCTTAACGATTGTTGCATCACGTTGTCTTCCAGGATCATTATTCCCGAAGCCGTTGTTGTTCCAGGAGGCTTCACCTCTGCCTGTGTGATCTCGGATGAGCAGCTTTTCGGGAGCCACGGCGTGAAAATCTTCATCGACATAGAGGCACACGAATCTCACGTCAGAGACATCAATGTTGGCTCTTCCCGAAATCTTTCTGCGATGTTGCTCCAACCGTTCGGGCAGTGGACGCTCTGCTTTCCCGATATATATCAGCTCATCTAGATAGTGCAGCTGGTAAACCCCGGATCGTGGTGCGAGCTTATGTATATTCCCGACTGCCAACGGCGCTGGGGTTAACTTCGTAAGTGCTGCGGCGAGCTGGTCGCCCAGCGCCTTGGTGATACTAAGTCGAAAGTCCGCGCTTTGATTCATAGTTGCCCCCCCATCCACCACGTCTTTGCGAAATTCAGGACGAGGCTACCGGCATTTATAGACGAGACGTGGGCTAGCCACAAAAAACGGTGAGCTACGTACACATGTACGAGATCCCGCGGTACGGTTCCCCTATGGCTACAACACCCGAGTCAAGCGCCGAACCCACGGTGCGCGGATCCAGCATCGAGCTGTTCACCGGCGGTGGCGGTTTGGCGTTGGCGATGCATAACGCCGGGTTCCGCCATCTCCTCGCCGTGGAGATCGATAAACGCGCGTGTGAAACGTTACGGGCTAATACTTCCGCTCCCTTTGACCCCGCTTCGCCGTCGCCATCTTCGCTCGCCGATCGCTGGCCTCTGATTCAGGGTGATATTCACAAGGTCGATTTCGAGGGGTTCCTAGACAAGGTTGATGTTGTCGCTAGCGGTGTCCCTTGCCAACCCTGGAGCCTGGGGGGTGCCCATAAAGGGTACGACGATCCCCGTAATCTCTGGCCTGAGTTGTTTCGCGCAGTGCGGGAGGTTCGACCACGGGCTGTTATCGCCGAGAACGTCAAAGGTCTCCTCCGAAATTCATTCAAGCCGTATTACGACTACATCCTCCGTGAACTCGCCGCGCCCTTCGAACAACGCGTTACCGGGGAAGATTGGCGTGACCACGACAAGCGTCTCATCAAGGTGCTCGCCGAAGATAAGGGTGACCCATCGGAACGCTATGACGTGAAATACATGCTGGTAAACGCCGCAGACTATGGCGTACCTCAGGTGCGACAACGCGTATTTGTAGTCGCGTTCCGACGCGATCTTGGACTCGCGAATTGGGAGTTCCCAGCGGCAACACATTCGGAAGCAGCGCTGCTCCATGACCAAGCCAATGGCGACTATTGGGCCCGTCGTGGTGTCACTCCTCGGCCGGAGCTTATTCCCCCAACATCGCCGAGGCGCGATCAGCGGCTGCCGTGGGTCACGCTGCGAGACGCGATATCCGATCTTGGTGAGCCGGTCGGGCTCAAACGGGAGACCCCCCCATGGCTGCACCACTACGGCTGGCCGGGAGCACGCGTCTATAAAGGACATACCCCTAACGATCTAGATAAACCCGCTAAGACCGTCAAAGCAGGGGTTCATGGGGTTCCAGGTGGCGAAACAGTTCTCCAGTGCGACGACGGCTCAATCAGATATATGACTGTGCGAGAACGTCTCCCGAGCGATGACCTTTCCCGACAACTATTGGCTAGCGGGACCGCGAGGTGAGCAGATGCGACAGCTAGGCAACGCTGTTCCTGTCGAGCTGGCTAATGCAATCGCGAAGTCAGTAGCTGACGCGCTCGCATCAGCGTCGTAAGACGACAACAACAATGGCTTCCGGATCGTGGCAGAAGGCATCGCCCGCCGGTGAGATATGGCGCGCACCGCGCAATATCTCTGCTCACGATCGAGCCTTTGAGCAAGACACCGCCGCTGGAGGCCTTCATAAGCGGCGGGTTCTTATGGCTCCCGATGTCTATGCTTTGGCGTCGGTTTTTCTCCGAGTGCCACCAAGAGCGCGCCGTATTTATGCATATCTTCGCTGGTCCCAAGGCGGAACCACGATCGAACGCTACATAGGCGAGGTCTCAGCGCAGAGTCGACCGGATAACCTCCAACAAGCATGGGAAATAGCTTCGAAAAGAATTTCCTGCAGCCGCAGTCGCACCAAACAAAGAAGCCACCGCCTAGACGTCCCGCTGTTACAGCCGTCATGAAAGCCAATAAAGGGACCAACACAAGGCCAGAAATACGCCTGCGTTCAGCCATTCACGCCCTTGGGCTCCGTTACCGCGTCAACTATCGTCCGATACCCGGCCTACGGCGCACAGCCGACATCGCCTTCACTAAAACCAAAATCGCGGTGTTTGTAGATGGGTGCTTCTGGCACGGTTGCCCAGACCACCACCGACCCTCCAGACAAAATCAGCGCTACTGGTCAGAAAAAAATCGCCGCCACAATCGAACGCGACATACAAACAAATCATCTACTTGAAGCCGACGGCTGGACCGTCGTCCGAATATGGGAACACGATGACCCGAGACTCGCCGCGCAACGTATCGCAGGAGTGATGGCGAATAACAGAGCGACACCATGACGAGCGACTTGGGTAAACCGATCACGAAGGAACACCTGAGTTCCGGAACATTGCCAGCTTCTTTACGGATTGCACAACATGCACGAGCATTCGGTCAAGTGACCCCTTTTTGGTGGACACTTTGGTTTCAGGTCGTAGCGGTTGCTGCGGCCTGTTGTTCGTAGCGCTGGGGGCTCAGGTAGCCCAGCCCGCTGTGGCGTCGGGTTCGGTTGTAGAACCCTTCGATGTAGGAGAACAACTCGATTTCGAGTCCGTGGCGGGTTGGCCAACTGCGCCGGTAGATCAGTTCGGCTTTCAAGGTAGCGAAAAATGTTTCGGCCATCGCGTTGTCATAGGCATCAGCAATGCTGCCCATGGAGGCCAAGACCCCGGATTGGCGCAAACACCGCCCGAAGGCATATGAGGTGTATTGGCAGCCACGATCGGAGTGGTGCACTAGTTGGCCAGGCGCAGGTTTGCGCTGCTGGTTGGCCATCGGCGAACGCATCAATCACCAGCTCGGCATCGAACCGGTCACTCATGGCATAGCCGACGACTTTGCGGCTGAAAGCGTCGATAACCACAGCGAGGCACAGCCAGCCTTCCCACGTGCGCAGATAGGTGGTGTCAGCAACCCACAGGCGGTTCGGTGCCTCGGCCACAAACTCCCGCTGCACTAGATCAGCTTCAGGCAGCACCCTGCCGCCCAGGTCGCGAGGTTTTACCCGGCCGAGTCGCCGATCCACACCGCGCAGACCAGCTAAACGCATCAACCGCGCCACCTTCTTACGGTTGATCACACAGCCGTTGTCGCGCAACTCCGCGGTGATCCTCCGATAGCCATAGGTGCCCCGAGACGCGGCATGCGCCCTGGTGATCGTGTCCATCACAGCCCGATCCGCTTGCGCCGCGGTCGAGGGCCGCCGATCACGGGCTAGCCATTGATAAAACCCGGTCTTGCCGATTTTCAACGCCCGGCACAGGAGACAAACCGGGTAATGAGTCCTCGCCTGGGCCATGAACACGTATTTGTTCACGACCCCGTCTCCTTGGCGAAGAAAACCGCGGCCTTCTTCAAAATCTCTTTCTCCAACTGCAGCTCCGCGTTTTCCCTACGCAGCCGCCGTAATTCCGCCCGCTCATCGCTGGTCAACACATCACTGCGCTCACCCCGATCAGCCTGCTCACGCTGCACCCACACACTCAGAGTTTGCGGATGCACCCCAAGCTCGCCAGCAATATCAGCCAGTTTCCGATCCGAGGCCCGCACCAGAGCAACTGCCCGCCCACGAAACTCATCCGGATACTTCGAAACCCCCATCAGGAGCCTCCCTCCCCGGCAACCATGCCGGATCAGAAAACGTCCACTAAACGGGGGTCACTTCGAAACTAGCGACCCCGTTGGCCTAATCTATCGAGCAGGAATAGAGACCCGTGGCTGCGATAACTGGCGAGCAGCCGGCCTCCGCCTCCAGCTCGCTGCCCGATCTAATCAGGGCTGACTGCTACGCCCGCATTGATCGACATCAGCTGACCTGCCCCGATCTGTCGGATCCGACGGATCCGATCTTGAATTAGGCGTGGCGCGAGCACGTGATTGGTTACGTCAGGGCTTCAGCGAGCGCCTTCATCGACGGGCTTGAGGTAGTTGGTGACGGTGAGCGGGATGCCGGTCGTACCTTATGGGCCCAAGAGCCCCAAGGGCACAACGTGCACCCCGTCTTCGCGGGTGTAGGCAAGCGACGTCCCCGTCACAACCACAAGCGCCTTGGGCTTGCGTACATCGCCTTGGGGAGTCGGTGCATCGAGTTCGGCTGCCTTCTCGAGTTCACCTTCACCGAGCTTTACTTCGACCCCGATCCAGTCTCCGTCTCGATTTTCGAGGATGTAGTCGACCTCAAGGCGCCCTTCGGCTTCGCGGTAGTGCAAGCACGTGGCGCCCACGGCTTCGGCATAGATTCGCAGGTCGTGTGCGACAAGGCTTTCGAAGAGGAAGCCAGCGGTTTCTAGGTCAGTCAACATCCGCTCTGGCGACATCTTGGAGCAGTGCGGCGGCGAGAGAGGGCTCCCCAAGGTGTCGCATCGGAGTCGTGGCCAAGGTTTGTATATGACTGACGGTCAGGCGGCCACATCGCAGACGACCATCACGCACATGTGCTCAACCTGACTTGTCGATGCAGCGACCGGAGTACGTCTGTGCCGTCATCAACTCCTCCCGAGCCCGCTTCATGATCGTGCTGAGGTTGCGGTCTGGGAGACCATCTGGGCATAGGCGTGCAGAACCGGACAAGTCGAGGGTTTCGCGGACCTCCCGACACCTCATTGATGTCGCGCTCGACAATGATGTCAAGGTAGCCATCCAGATACGTTCGAGCAGTTCGCTCATCGGCCCCTACGAGGAGTGGCCACCCACCAAGTGCGATGTGGTGCAGGTAGTCGCGGATAGTCACTGGACTGTTGGCGGGTGCAGGTGCGGTGCCGAGAAAAGATCCCGCCACTGACACGCTCGGGCTGATCGCCTGCTTCTCGACCAGAGTCATGGTCCGCATGCGCACGATGCCGAACCGGCCAGCCCCGGAGTGACGCTGGGTGTTGTCGTTCGGGGTAGCAGAACCCGTCAGGATGAACTGACCGGGCAGGCCTCGATTGTCGATGGCGCGGCGCACTGCGTCCCATACGCGTGGGGTTCGCTGCCATTCGTCCAAGAGTCGTGGGCTTTCGCCGTCCAAGAGGAGACGGGGGTCGAGAGCAGCGCGCAGCTCGGCTTCAGGATCGGTGTCGAGAAGTACCTCGCTGGCAGCGCGCTGTCGAGCTGTCGCGGTCTTCCCGCAGCCCTTAACTCCTTCGATGAGAACTGCGCCCATTGCGCCGAGTTGACCGTCAAGGAGCCCGTCTGCAAGGCGAGGCAGGTAGGGGCGCGTGCTAGAAGGTACAACCATCTCGCCTCCTCAATCGACAGGATTCACGCTTCTTGATAGACATAATACACAGAAACCAATGGACAAAATTCACATGTCGAATCCCAAAAGTCGCCCACGTGATAGACATCGCCAACCGGAGTCAGTCAGTGCGCGGCATTGCGGCGCCATCTGTCGAGCCGCTCGTCCCTACGAAGCCTCTTCGACGGGACCGCCACGCCAATAATCCTGTCTGCACGACGTGCCTGACACACATCAACATACAACCAATCGCGAACACCCTTGATGTGTAAAAGTTTTTCTGGACTACGCCACAGCCTCATTGAAACGGCATAGATCAATCAAAATTGTCAGTGATCGAATTGGGCACGCGTCTAACGTCACCTATGGCATCTATGCCCACCGCTCCACCGGACACGACCGGGATGCGGCGAAACATATGGCCCACCTGTCTTCACCACACAAGACACATAACTGGCTTCGCCACAGGCTTGGCTACAGTTTTGCTACAGATGACACAAAAATGGCTCCGGAACCAAAGTCTCCGGAGCCATTTTCCCTGGTAGCGGGGGCAGGATTTGAACCTGCGACCTCTGGGTTATGAGCTGTCCGACCAGAGTCTTGAGCGTCCTTTTAGGTCTCTCGATCTGTTGGATGAGCAGGAGGATTCCCCAGCGTCTCACCCGTTCCCTGCCGTCCCGCCTATCTCCCAGCGTTCCTACTACTGTTTTGACTACAGTCCCAGCACGCCCCGGTTCAAGCCCGGGGACCATCTCTATCTGTTGATGCCCAGCTCGTAGGGAAGCTCTCTGGGTGCCAGGTCGCCGCTGATTCGCTCCCACGTGTCCTAGCCCGCCGAATCTTATTTCGCACCGGTTTCCCACCCACGGGCCTCGATCTTGATCTTGCCGCACTCGGGTGCACCTCTTGCAAGCTCATCGATGGCATGCATATCTAAGTAGAAAAGGTATACTTTTTATTCTTAGAAGGAGGACAAGATTGGAGTTCGAATTTGATAGCAACAAAAGCACAAGAAACCAAGATAAGCACGGCATTGACTTCCTTCGAGCGCAACAGCTCTGGAATGACCCCCAACGGGTAGAGATTCCTGCTCGAACAACAAACGAAGCCCGTTGGTTGATCATTGGCCAGATTGCCGACAAACATTGGTCTGCTGTGATCACCTACCGGCGAGAAAGGATTCGAATCATTTCCGTCCGCCGTTCACGGAATGAGGAGATAGCTATCTATGAAGGCTAAAGACTTCGACGAAAAGTTTGATCGCGGAGAAAATGTCACCGCAAATCTTGATCTGACTAGGGCACGTCGGCCCGGCGTGGAGCAACGTCGCGTCAATGTAGATTTTCCTGCCTGGATGGTGGCAGAACTAGATCAAGAAGCTCGACGTCTAGGCATAACACGCCAATCGATTATCAAGGTGTGGGTAGCCGAACGTCTCCAACAGGATCACGCCGCAGCTGCGTGATGCAGTCAGCCGCTCACTCGGTCGAGCATGACAGCAAAACACAGTGGGGCAACGAAAGAAGCCCCCGAGTAATCTAAACGAGGGTTCCACACACATTCCCAAAGGCACGAAAATGCTTCCAGGATCTGAATCCTGGACATTTTCCCTGGTAGCGGGGACTGGATTTGAACCAGCGACCTCTGGGTTATGAGCTGTCGGCCAGAGTCTCGAGTGTCCTTTTAGGTCCAGCCATTTACGCGATGATCAGCCTAAACGTCGTCATTGGATCCGAAGAGTCTCGTTGCGTCTCATGTGGCTCGGTCTGTCTTTACTACACAGCTGACTACAGAGTCCCTTGTAGCGACGGAAGCTCCGGTGCACACCGTGCAGCAACTGAGACTTCGACAGCATTCGAGTTCTTGCGCTCACATCATGTCGCTGAGTCACAACCGCTAGAGCCGCCCCACCTTCCACACGATCTAAACCCGCTGGTTCGGCACCCTAACTGCGGTACCGAACCAGGCTCCATGTTCTGTTTAACTGATAGTTCGTGATATCCACAATGGACACACCCGACGTAGCACGGAACTACTCACTGAGTAAACAACGATGGCAGTCATCGACTAACCCCAAAGTGCACAGACCAGTCATCTCGCTGGTGGACGAGGCATGGGACCGGGATCACGCATACCTCGGATGTCTCGACCTTCACCCCGACCTAAAACAACCCCTGGTTGAGCATGCCCGCCATCAGACGCTCCATGAAGCCACGATAGGTAGAAATCAATCATGCCTTTAGAAATTATGGACCGAGTTAAACGCCGAGGCCGACCAGAATATTTACTAAGAGCAGCCGCCGCCTGTCGCTTAGCCCAACGCCCTCGAGGATGAGCCAAAACCCATTGAGCAAGTGCCTTTACATACGGCTGGTCCGAATACCTGCCCAGCAACTGCTCGCCCGGATCTACCTCCGAAGACTCCACAACTCATCGTAGCCAACACCGCCTGGCGAACAGGCCTATATGGATAGCCAAGCGCATAAGAACCCAGGCCACTGTAGACGTCTTCGGACAGGAACAGCATTAATCCGAATGGAGTCAAGACCCATTCGGATTAGACGCCTATCTATTGAGACCGGGATCCTCTCGCGAAGGGTACGCGTTCAAAAGCAAAACTTGAAACCCCTTTAGAGTCAGTCTCATTGCTGGTTCGGAGACTTTGTACTGTTGGGCAAGGGTGCGCACAACATCATCACTTGGTCTTTGGTTGCGACCGTACGTGGCGTTAAAAATCGTGAGTTCGTCACCGCTTAGAGTAGTATTCCGAACAGCAGTAATCGCATTTGTGCTAACAGCATCTGGTTTCCCGCCAAAAAAGTGAAGTGACCCCTTTTTGTTGATCAAGATGGCTATTGCGTCTGGGGAGAATGCTGACCCGAGGACTCTGCAGATCCTCACCAACTCTCTGCAAAGCCCACTGACCGTGCAACTCAGTGCTATCGAAGCCGCCAGCCTGACCCAGTGGTCGGAACTAGCGACCCCGTTGGCGAAGGTATATGAGCAGGATAGAGAACCCGAGGCTCGAGAATTGGCGAGCACAGGCCTCCGCCTCCTGCTCGCTGCCCGTGCTAATAAGGGCTGACTGCTACGCCCGCATTGATCGACATCAGCTGACCTGCCCCGATCTGTCGGATCCGACGGATCCGATCTTGAATTAGGCGTGGCGCGAGCACGTGATTGGTTACGTCAGGGCTTCAGCGAGCGCCTTCATCGACGGGCTTGAGGTAGTTGGTGACGGTGAGCGGGATGCCGGTCGTACCTTATGGGCCCAAGAGCCCCAAGGGCACAACGTGCACCCCGTCTTCGCGGGTGTAGGCAAGCGACGTCCCCGTCACAACCACAAGCGCCTTGGGCTTGCGTACAACGCGCTTGGCGAGCCGGTGCAACGAGTCGGCTGCCTTGTCGAGTTCACCTTCACCGAGCTTTACTTCGACCCCGATCCAGTCTCCGTCTCGATTTTCGAGGATGTAGTCGACCTCAAGGCGCCCTTCGGCTTCGCGGTAGTGCAAGCACGTGGCGCCCACGGCTTCGGCATAGATTCGCAGGTCGTGTGCGACAAGGCTTTCGAAGAGGAAGCCAGTGGTTTCTAGGTCAGTCAACATCCGCTCTGGCGACATCTGGAGCAGTGCGGCGGCGAGAGAGGGCTCCCCAAGGTGTCGCTTCGGAGTCGTGGCCAAGCGTTTGGATGATCGCACTGACGGATCCCAGGCGGGCACTTCGTCGACGATCATCATGCGCTGGAGCGCGTCAAGGTAGACTTGTGCGGTGTGGCGACCGGGCACGTCTGTGCCGTCATCAAACTCCTCCCGAGCCCGCTTCATGATCGTGCTGAGGTTTGCGGTCTGGGAGACCATCTGGGCATAGGCGTGCAGAAAGCGCCGGACAAGTCGAGGGTTTCGCGGACCTCCCGACACCTCATTGATGTCGCGCTCGACAATGATGTCAAGGTAGCCATCCAGATACGTTCGAGCAGTTCGCTCATCGGCCCCTACGAGGAGTGGCCACCCACCAAGTGCGATGTGGTGCAGGTAGTCGCGGATAGTCACTGGACTGTTGGCGGGTGCAGGTGCGGTGCCGAGAAAAAGATCCGCCACTGACACGCTCGGGCTGATCGCCTGCTTCTCGACCAGAGTCATGGTCCGCATGCGCACGATGCCGAACCGGCCAGCCCCGGAGTGACGCTGGGTGTTGTCGTTCGGGGTAGCAGAACCCGTCAGGATGAACTGACCGGGCAGGCCTCGATTGTCGACGGCGCGGCGCACTGCGTCCCATACGCGTGGGGTTCGCTGCCATTCGTCCAAGAGTCGTGGGCTTTCGCCGTCCAAGAGGAGACGGGGGTCGAGAGCAGCGCGCAGCTCGGCTTCAGGATCGGTGTCGAGAAGTACCTCGCTGGCAGCGCGCTGTCGAGCTGTCGCGGTCTTCCCGCAGCCCTTAACTCCTTCGATGAGAACTGCGCCCATTGCGCCGAGTTGACCGTCAAGGAGCCCGTCTGCAAGGCGAGGCAGGTAGGGGCGCGTGCTAGAAGGTACAACCATCTCGCCTCCTCAATCGACAGAATTCACGCTTCTTGATAGACATAATACACAGAAACCAATGGACAAAATTCACATGTCGAATCCCAAAAGTCGCCCACGTGATAGACATCGCCAACCGGAGTCAGTCAGTGCGCGGCATTGCGGCGCCATCTGTCGAGCCGCTCGTCCCTACGAAGCCTCTTCGACGGGACCGCCACGCCAATAATCCTGTTGCACACAGCGACCTCGCCTGACGAGCACATCAACATACAACCAATCGCGAACACCCTTGATGTGTAAAAGTTTTTCTGGACTACGCCACGCTCTCGATGAACGCAGGGATCAATCCCAAGATCGTCAGTGATCGGGTGGGGCACAGCTGGTCGAGCGGGCCAGGGCCGGTGGGCTGCAGTTGACCGGTGAGGGCGGGGTGTTGGCGGCGTTGACCAAGCGGGTGTTAGATTCGGCGTTGGACGGTGAGATCACCGACCACCTCGGCTACCAGGCTCACGACCCGGCGGGCCGTAACACCGGCAACTCCCGTAACGGCAGCCGCACCAAGACCGTACTCACCGACGTCGGCCCAGTCCAGCTGGACGTTCCGCGGGACCGCAACGCCAGTTTCGAGCCCAAGATTGTGGCCAAACGGCAGAAACGGCTGTCCGGGGTGGACGAGATGGTGATCTCGCTGGCCGCGAAGGGGTTGACCACCGCTTTCCCAACGAGCAGGCCGCGTTCAAGTGTGTCTACATGGCGGTGATGAGCCTGGACCCGACCGGGACCGGCCGCAAACGCTGGACGATGCGCTGGAAACCCGCTCTGAATGCCTTCGAGATCGCCTTCGACGGCCGCCTGGCCGCCGGCAGGAAGTAATCCACCCAACCCTGAGTTACACCGAACATTTGACAGACCCCACCGTTTTGCTGGGATGTGGGTACTGGCCGCTACAACTGGAATGCGTCGCTCTGAGCTCGCCAGTGTTCATTACGACCTTCTCGACCTCGAGCAGGGTCTTCTCAGAATCGAAGACACACGTGTCGTCGTTGACGGCAAGGCGCAAGACTCCGATGGCAAGAGTGAAAGCGGCAATCGAACGATCTCGCTAGACAGTTTCACTGTTGCCGCCTTGCGCACACACTTGGAAATGCTCCGAGAGGAGCAGACAGCATGGGGCTTTGAATATCATAAAAGCGGATATCTGTTCGTATATGACGACGGTAGGCGGCCACATCCAGACACCATCACGCACATGTTCAACCGACTTGTCGATGCAGCGGGAGTACCAAAAATCCGTCTGCACGACGTGCGACACACCTACGCCACAGCCTCATTGGACAACGGCATAGACATAAAAATTGTGAGTGATCGAATTGGGCATGCCAACGTCGCAGTTACTGCCTAGATCTATGCCCACCGCTCCACCGGACACGATCGTGATGCGGCCGAAACAATGGCCCATGTCTTCACCACAGGGCTAAAGACAGACAACGGCTTCAAGCCACTCACCTAGCGCCGTTGGCTACAGTTCTGGCTACAGATGACACAAAAATGGCTCCGGAACCAAAGTTCCGGAGCCATTTTCCCTGGTAGCGGGGGCTGGATTTGAACCAGCGACCTCTGGGTTATGAGCCCAGCGAGCTACCGAGCTGCTCCACCCCGCGTCGACAGGTCCAAGTATAGGCATACGCCCACAGAGACACACAGGGCGGGGGGCAGCCAGGAAACTCCCGCTACTTCTTTGCCGCGTCTTGATATCGCTTAATCGCATTGGCAAGGTCAGACTCCGCCTTACCAATGCCGGTGAAGTCTCCCTCTTTTTGCGCTTTGCTCAGCGCATCGAGCGCACTGTTGATATCACCGACAGCGCTATTCAATTCCGAAGACGAAGGGGTCTGGCTATTGTCCGAATTATTGTTGCCCTGATCAGAGTTGTTCGCACCATTGTCTGCGGGCGGACTCTGGTCAGCATTGTTGCTACCGCTAAACATGTCGCCAATCGCGGCCGACAGTGTTCTTTCATAGCCGACCCTGTCGCCGAAGGAAACAAGAACCTTTTCGAGCAACGGATAGGAATTGTTGTTATTACTTCGCACGTAGATGGGCTCGATATAGAGCAAGCCACCACCGACAGGGAGCGTCAACAGATTCCCGTACACAATTGTAGAGTCGCTCGAGTTAAGTAGTGACAATTGTTGACGGACATCTGGGTCGTTCCGCATCTTAGGCTGGGCCTGGTTCGGCCCAGGAACAGCCGTATTCCCGGACAATTCAAATACCGACAGAATAGGATTCCCGTTAGGTGAATAAGAACCTGTCATCATCGCAGCCAAATTCTCCCGCTTATTCGCGGTCAGCGCGGTGGTGAGCTGAAATTCGACACCTTGTTGATTTGGATATCTGGCAACCAAATAATAAGGAGGTTGTGAGGCTTTGCCGCTATGCGTTGGGTCCTCAGGAACCTTCCAAAAATCTTGGCCATTGAAAAACTCTTGCGGATTACTGACGTGATACCGAGACCAGGTCTCGCGTTGAACCTTGAACATATCTTCCGGGTAACGGAAATGACTTACCAAATCTTTCGGTATGTCTTTTCGGGGCTTAACGATGTTGCCAAATGCCTTGTTCCAGACCTTGAGCACTGGATCGACTGAATCCCAGGTGTAAAGCTTGACCGTGCCGTCGTATGCGTCAACGGTGGCTTTAACCGAATTCCTGATGTAATTAATTTTGTCGCTGGGTTGCGCGGCCGTTCCTTGACCAGTCGACGAATCCTCAGAGGTATTTCCCAACGACTGACGTTGCGAATAAGGGTAACTGTCACTTGTGGTGTAACCGTCAAGAATCCATACCACTCTGCCGCCGACAATCGCGGGGTATGGATCGCCATCCATGGTGAGAAATGGCGCCGCTTTCTCTACACGCGCTCGCGGGTTACGCACATACAAGACTTTAGATTTGTCGTTAATCGCACTGGACAGCAGAAAGTTTTTTTCTTTGTAATGAACCGCAAAGGCAAGCTTGCGTAGCGCGCTATTGAGATGCACTCCGCCCTTGCCGGAGTACGTGGTGTTGACTTGTTCCGATCCGCTCTTATTACTTGCCGTGGGGCGGTCGAACTCTCGATCTCTCGCACCTTCTTTACCCACTATGGAGTAATCATTAATTAGCTCTCCATAGTAAATACGCTGTTGCTTAACGGGCACGCTCTGCGAGAACCGCTTTGCTTGCTCACTGTCGTTGGTGTCGCCCAAGGCGCCTGACACAAAAATTGGGGCACCAGCTCCATCGACTTGATTCGCTGGAGCAGCAACTAAGCCATAACCATGCGTATAGACAGTGTGACGGTTAATCCAGTTTGTTTGGTTACCCGACAGCCGAGAACTGTCCAACTCTCGGACTCCCACCACATAGTCTCTCGTATTGTTGCTCACTCGATAGCGATCAACATCGAGTTTTGAGGTGAAATTATAAAATGACCGGACCTGTTGGAGTTGTGTAAAGGTGTCCGACAAAATCTCGGGGTCAAGTACTCGCGCATTGTCTACAGTGTCTTGGTCTGTTGCTATTTTTTCTTGAGTGGTGTTCGTACTTGCTTGATAATTGCTGCTGCCCACACTATTTAACCCGTATGCCTGCCGCGTTGCGAGAATATTGCGACCAATATATTTCGCTTCGCGGTCGCTTGCGTTTGGCTTAATGGAAAATTGGTTAGCGGCTGCGGGCACTATTCCCCCCACAACTACGGCGGACACCAGCAATAGAACCAACGCCATGCCTGGCAATAGAACTCGTTTTATTCCTATATTGATAAACAGCACTATTGCGCAAAGGGCAGATATCCACAGCAAGATATTTTTAGCCGGTATCAAATACTCAACATCCACAGCCGCCGCACCATTCAGTTTGGTGATAGAGCTGTGACCGGTCAGCATTCCGAAGCGATCAAAATAATATGAGACCGCTTTGAGCGCGATAAACACGCCAAATAATACCGATAGGTGCACTATTACCGCCGAGGAAAGCTTGCCCCCATCACCTTGCAACCGAATGTTTCCATACAAATAGTGCACGACCATGCTGACAATGATCGACAAAATCAAGGCGACGAATAGAACGCTGAGCAAATATCGCCAAAAAGGATACTCAAAAACATAAAAGGAGAGGTCTTTTCCAAATTGCGGGTCCTTAACTCCAAAGGGGACAGAGTTTTGGAACGCTAGCCAGATCTTCCATTTTCCCTGCGCGGATGCTCCTGTGAGCAAACCTACGAGGCTCGCTACTAGCGTAACGAGCCAGCCGAAACGAGGTGTCACTACCAGTCGGTATCTTTCAAGCCCCTGATTTCCCGTCGACATCGGACGGTAGCTTGGCCGCAGTCGGTAGGCCAGGTACATATTGGCGCCGACAATGGTCGCGGCCAGCGCACCGAAAGAGAAAAACAGCCCTATCCGAGTCCACAACATCGTCGATAAAACTCGGGTGTAACCAGCTTCTGAAAACCACAGCCAGCTTACGTACCAATTGAGCGCCCACGACACCGCTATGAGCAAGAGCACGAAGGCCGCAACCGCGATCGCAATGGTTTTGCCTCGACGACTCACCGAAAAACCGCTTACCGAAATTTTTCTAGCCACCTGGGACTCTCTCCGCTTACCTCTGAGGTCGAGCTACTGGTCAGTTGCGGCAAGAAGGAACAGATCCCTTGCCCGTACGCAAGTTATTGAGCGAATGCACTGCGTCATCCAACGAGGTTACTTTGACTAGACGCAAACCCGAAGGTGCGGTGCGTAACGCTTCACGACAGTTGTCTTTGGGTGTGAGAAAAACCGTGGCCCCTTTATGCCGGACAGCGAGCATTTTTTGGGTGATCCCACCAATGGGGGCAACCTCGCCCGCATCATTGATCTCGCCCGTTCCGGCGATAAACCGACCGCCAGTGAGATCTTCGGGAGTCAGTTTGTCGACGATCGCCAGCGCGAACATCAATCCGGCTGACGGGCCGCCAATGCCTTGTAAGTCAAACGAAATTTTAAAAGGGTGTGGCTGCTTTTCGGTGAAGGAGAAGCCAAGCGCACCTTTTTGCGAGCCAGATTTTTCTCGCGGCGTGAGCTGAATCGTTTGCTGCTTATCCTCGCGCTGGAGCGATAAGGAAATGTCTTGCCCAGGTTTCCGTTTATCTATTTGGTCGAGAAGCTCTTTGCCAGAGTTCACCTGCGTGCCGTTGACCGCCGTAATCACATCCCCCACAGAAACCTTGCCGCTGGCAGGGGAACCCTTGTCTACTGTGGACACCGTGAGCTGGGTTGGGTAGCCCAACTGATGCAAGGCGGCGAACTCGGCGGAATTCTGAGAATGCACAAAATCAGCCGCATCTTGTTTTTCAATCTGATCCCGGTTTTTCCCGGACGGATAAACCATCTCGCGGGGTACTACCGCAACCTCGTCATCGAACCAATACCGAATAGCCGTCAACAAGTCGATGTTGTCGATAACCGAGACGGTGGTCATGTTCAAATGGCCGCGAGATGGCGACACAGCAGCATCGATAGAAACGATCTCTTTGCCATTGACTGTGCCCAAAGTATCGACGGTGTAGCCGGGTCCGAGCGCGACATACGGCACCGGCAGGATCGACATCGCTGCCGCGAATACCACTACGGCAACCGCGCCGACCAACACTGTCCAGCCACGTCGAGTCATGCGGACACCCTAACTACCACGGTTATCGCCGCTTCTGCTTGGTGCTTGTCTTGTGCTTGCCTTGAATGCACCACCACGTGGCCGCCGTCAACGACTCGGAGATACCTTAGTGCCATGACCAATCCGGTTCCAGATCCGAATGACCCCGCGGCATGGGCTGCGATGATGGCCCAAATGCAACATGTTTTCTCCGGATCCGGAGAGGCCGCGCCAGTCAACTGGGATCTCGCCCGACAGATCGCCACCTCTGGTGCACCTGAGGGAGACGGCAATCCCACCGAGGACGAACGCGCCAATACCGACGAAGCAGTTCATTTGGCAGATCTCTGGCTTAACGAGGCGACAAGTTTTCCCTCCGGAGTGAAGTCCATCGAGGCGTGGAGTCGTCACCAGTGGATAACGTCCACTCAAGACACCTGGCAACGGCTTTGCGATCCCGTCGCTGGTCGGGTGGTCGACGCGATGTCGACAATGTTGTCCAAACAAGCCGAACACGAAGACGAAAAAGACACCGGCATGCCGCCCGGGGCACACAGTGGCCTGCCACCCGAGATCTTTAAACAACTGGGGCAGCTACAGGGCATGTTCGCCAGCATCGGTGGCATGGTTTTCGGCGCCCAAGTCGGACAAGCACTGGGGACCCTGTGTGCAGAGGTGCTCGGCTCTACCGACATTGGCATTCCATTGGGCCGCCCCGGTACGGCTGCGTTGGTTCCGGCCAACATCGCTGAATTCAGCACCGGATTGGAACTTCCCGACAATGAGGTGCGGCTCTATGTCGCGCTCCGGGAAGTATCCCATCACCGCCTCTACCAGCATGTTCCGTGGCTGCGGTCACACGTTCTCGACACCATCGAGGCATACGCGCGCGGAATTACGGTCGACCGTGCGGCTTTCGAAGAAGCCATCGAGCGGATGCAGCTACAAGTCGATCCAGATGATCCAGAAAGCCTCCAGATCGCCCTGTCCGATGGTCTGTTCGCCCCAGCCACCACCGATGAACAGCGGAGCGTGCTCAAACGGCTAGAAACCGCATTGGCCCTGGTTGAAGGCTGGGTTGCTCAGGTGGTTGATGCCGTAGCCGCAGAGCGTTTGCCGAGTGCGGCCGCGCTGTCAGAGACTTTCCGTCGCCGCCGTGCCGCTGGCGGCCCCGCGGAGCAGACTTTCGCCACGCTCGTAGGGCTTGAGCTACGACCCCGCCGACTACGCGAAGCGTCGGCACTGTGGAAAGTGCTTCACGATCGCCGTGGCGCCCAAGCCCGAGACGCGATATGGGCGCACCCGGATCTCGTCCCCACCGACGAAGACTTCGACGACCCAGAGGGGTTTGCAAGCCGTGAGCCGGGCGAGCAAATCCCTGGCTTCGACGAATTGTAAGTGTCTTTGTTGTTGGGCGACAGATCGCGGTTTTACAGTCAGGCCGCATCTTCGCTCATGTCCAGACCGGCAGTGGCAGCCACTCCTTCAAGAAACCCGCGAGCACGTTGGGCGCGGGGATACCTGTCCACCAGCTCCCAAAAGGACGCATCGTGGCCGGGCTCTTTGAGATGCGCCAACTCATGTATCAACACGTAATCCACTACCCATGACGGCATCCCCCGTAGCCGGTCTGAGAGCCGGATAGCGCCGTCTGTCGGTGTGCAGGAACCCCATCTGCCGCGCTGATTACTCACCCATCGGACAGTGATGGGCACCATCGCTGAATCGAAGTAGTGCCGAGAGAGCTCGCGTGCTCGTGCGAGCAGCTCCTCGTCGCTGCGTCGGCGCTGTGATCGTGGCCGCTGCAGCCGGGCGAGCATTTTCTCCACCCATTCACGTTCTTCTGCCGCACTGAACCGGTCTGGAATGAGCACCCATACGGTGTCGCCGTCACGGTAGGCGGCCACCGTTCGCCGGCGGCGAGAACTTCTTTTGACCCGCACCGCAGGTGTACGTAGGGACGCCATGCTCGCACGTTAACTCGCGAATATGTCATACGAACATAACCGAGCCGCATTTTGTCAGCTTTTGGTCGTTATATGAATAATTTTGCCACGATGGAGGGGCGCAACGTGCCGAAGGAAGAGCAATCCCGCACAACGGGTTGACCACACGCACGAAGGAGGCTTACCGTCGGTCTCGCCCTCGCTGGACACCGGTGCATGGGGAAGGCCCCGGTGCGCGGTGAGGGCTTTTTCGTCATGACATGCCACGTCGCGACACGTCCAATATTGCAACCTGGGCGGCGTAAGAGGTGGTCTGCGAGTAGGGTCTGCGCAGCAGTGACCACGTTGAGCTGGCACTGTCACCATTTTCAGAATGACATGGGGAGGCATCGTGGCCGAAAGCTACAACGGCTACTGCGTCAAGTGTAAGGAAAAACGCGACTTCGATGGTGAAGTCGTGACAAGCGCTTCTGGACGACGCATGGCAAAGGGCACTTGCCCAGTATGTGGCACCAAAATGAACAGGATTCTCGGCAAGGCTTAGCGCGGTTTCCACTGTGTAAGCCACTCGTGGCGCGGCACACGCGCTACGAAACAAGTGAGTTACTCCGCGGCGGCCACCTCCATCAGGTAACGGATGGGGTGGCCGCCGCCGCGTATTGCCTCATGCTCGCGGGTCGCGCCCGCAGATATCTGGGCCTGTGGACAAGTAACCACCTGTGGATACTCGAATCCCTCTCGCAAATTTCTGCCAAGCTCTCCCCGGCAAGCTCTTATCGCGACGGGGGAAGCGTGCATGCGTCCACAAATACTTCCAGGACTTCCTCAGCTCTGGAGAGACACCAAGACCCTCCAAATAGGTATCGACTCTCGCAGGGCGGTGGTGCTCACCAACGTTCATCGCGGAATCGCCGAAGTAGTGTCCAAAATGGATGGACAGCATAACCTTGTATCGCTTACTAACTCCGCTGCTCGACACGGATACCCCGCACACGAAGCCGACGAACTCATCAACATGCTGCTCGCTGCTGGCGTGGTCACCGATGCGAGTGCCGTAGGCAAGTTGCCAGCAAAAATGGGGTCAGAGACTCGCCGGCGGCTCGCTCCAGACCTCGCGGCTCTCCGCCTCTCCCAGCCTTCGTCTGGCGAGCCACTGCTAGCGAACCGCGCACATCGCTGCGTCGAGATCCACGCGCGTGGCCGGATCGGTCCGGTGCTTGCCGCACTGCTCGCCGCGTCTGGAGTCGGCCACATAGCGGTTATCGGCCAGGGAAATACTCACGCTGCTGACGCATGCATCGGAGGCTTACTACCAGAAGACGAACACCGCCCTTATGCGACTGCGGCAGCGGACGCGGTGCGCCGGGCCGCTCCCGAAGCAAGGGTCTATCCGCGTCGTCCGTCTCGTCGAGTCGACATGACGGTATTCACGGACTTTTCTGACCACTATCGAGCGACCACCCTCGCCACTACGCCAACTCCACGCGCTATGACGTCGGTGTTCATGCGGGAGGCAACAGCGGTCATCGGTCCACTCCTGGTTCCTGGACGCACGCCCTGTCTCCGATGTCTCGATCTTCATAAGAGCGACAACGATCCAGCGTGGCCAGTGATGGCCGCACAGCTTGCTACCGCTCCCCCGACGGTGGAAGCCAGCCACACCGCCACCGCTATTGCCGCCGCCGGCTTGGCGGCCATGCAAATTCTGACGTTATTCGACGGCGGTGAGCCCGATACTCTGGGTACAGCTCTGGAGATAGACCATCTGTCCGGGCATATAAGACGAAGAAGATGGACCAAGCACCCGAGGTGCGCCTGCTCGAAGACGACCCCCACGAGTGGCGCGGGTTACATAACCACAGTGAGTAGTACCAAACCACTACAAAATGCTCCCGCGTAGGCTCGCAAGCAGCGGCCCCCGAGTAATGACCCCGCGAATACGCCCCCGTGCGAGATTCCTGGACGCAAGAGGAGCACCATGAGCGCCAGCAAAGAAGAAGGCCACGATATTCCTCGCTCAGCGCTCACCCGAGCGGCACGATTGGCGTCACTACCGCTGGGCATGGCGGGACGCATCACCGTGGGCTTGGGCCGGCGTCTTGGTGGGCTCTCGGCAGAGTTAGTTAATGAAGACATCCAGCAGCGCACCGCAGAACAGCTGTTTTCCGTTCTGGGGCAGCTCAAGGGTGGCGCCATGAAGTTCGGCCAAGCCTTGAGCGTTTTCGAGGCGGCGCTCCCAGAAAATCTGGCCGGCCCCTACCGTGCGGCCCTGACCAAGCTGCAAGACTCGGCGCCTCCCATGCCGACCTCAACTGTCCACAAAGTACTCAGGGAGCAGCTTGGCCAAGATTGGCTGGCGCTTTTCTCCGAATTTGACGAAAAGCCAGCAGCGGCGGCCAGTATTGGCCAAGTGCATCGTGCGGTGTGGTCAGACGGGCGGATTGTTGCGGTCAAAGTGCAGTATCCAGGAGCGGGACCCGCTCTTATTTCAGACCTCAACCAACTCGGCAGGTTTGCTCGCTTATTCAAAATTTTGCAGCCAAATATGGACACCAAGGCGCTCGTGGCCGAGTTGAAGACGAGGCTAGCGGAGGAGCTCGACTACGAAAAAGAGGCCGAATCCACCCGCGCGTTCCACCACGTCTACCGCGACGACCCAGAAATCGTCACGCCAGAGGTGTTTGCTGCGGCGCCTAAGGTGCTTATTACTGAATGGCTAGAGGGAACACCACTATCGGCGATCATCGATCATGGCTCCCCCCAGGCGCGTAACGAAGCTGGACGACTTCTGACCACCTTCCACTTTGCCGCCCCCAACAGGGTCGGTCTGTTGCATGCCGACCCCCATCCCGGCAATTTTCGTCTCCTCCCGGATGGTCGGCTGGGGGTACTGGACTTCGGCGCCGTAGCCACGTTGCCCGATGGCCTGCCTGAACCGATGGGCCGGCTCACCCGGCTAACGTTGCAAGGCAAGGCGGAAGAAGTCCTGTCCGGCCTCCGAAACGAAGGCTTTGTCCGTTCAGAGCTAGACGTTGACGCCCAGTCCATATTGGACTACATAATTCCCATTCTCGAACCACTTCGGCACGAACATTTTCGGTTCACCCGGGCCTGGCTCCGCCGAGAAGCTAACCGCATAGCGGATCGGCGTAGCCCTGCGTACCAGCTCGGCCGACAGCTCAATCTCCCACCGGATTACCTGCTCATACACCGAGTCACCTTGGGCTCGATCGGTGTCTTGTGTCAGCTGGAGGCAGAAGCGCCATATCGATCGATCGTGGAGAAGTATCAACCCGGATTTGCCGAGCCAGCCTGACCAAGGTCGCATACTCGCTGGGCCGGATGCATGACGGAAATTGCCATACATCCAGCCCGCCAGCGATGGCCGCCCGCTATGGACCGGCACCTATACAGCCACAGAGGTTTTCGCTGGACGACCCCGCGAGCGCTTGCGAACGATGACCACCCCGTGGTCAAAGATCTCGCCGCCCCACACACCCCATGGTTCCTGCCGCTCGATGGCACCTTGGAGACAGGCGTCACGCAACGGACACGGAACGCATAACGCTTTGGCTCGCTCTAGTTGCCGGGGGGACTCAGCAAACCATAGTTCCGGGTCTTCACCTCGACACGGAAGGGACGTTGCGTCCAACTGCGACACCCACATTGCGGTGTCGCCCGCTGACGAGTCACGATCTGACGCATCCAGCTCAACCAGGCTCGGCCCTGGCAACGCCGTCAATAGGCTCATCATCTCGATCACCTCGCTTTCGAAAGTTCGTTGCGCCGAGAAGCGGGCATACATCCGGCGCTCAACGCTCGTAAAAAATGGGAATGAGAACACAAAAAAACCGCAAAACCCGACGGGCTCTGCGGCTGGAGAAGGGGTTGGGCTAGCTCATATGAACCACTTCATCAGCCACGGAGAGTCTTGTGGTGAATAGTCGTCGTGGTAGCTGGCAAAGGCGGGGAAGGCAACAGCAACGCGAGCAGACCACAACGTAGCCACCGCTACGAGCTGGTTTGGCGCTACGCTCATCGAGCCTTGCCTCCTGAAGGAAATATTGCTGCCGTGTTTTGCGCCGAGCAGGTGGTCACACACCCAAAATTCGGCGGACATCGTGGGCAGCAGAATACGCGCCCGTCGTGCCAGCAAGCAAACGATTTAATTGCCGATGTGCATTGCCAGCGGGTCAAGCGCACGCCGCTATTCGCCCGCGGGCATCAACCCAGCGGGATCAGCACCATTGACCAGCGCTAATACAGCCTCGCCGTACAAAGTCAACCGTCGCGGCCCGACACCAGGAACAGTGATCAGTGTGTCCGGATCGGTGGGACGTTCCTCGGCTATCGCCTGCAGAGTGGCATCGGTAAAAATGACATAGGCAGGCACGCCCTCGTGGCGAGCTAGCTTGATCCGCCACTCTCGCAGTCGTTCAAACAGTTCTTCGTCGTACTGAGCCGGGCACGCGGAGCAACGTCGCAGAATGCGTTGCCGTGGATCAAACAGCGCCACCCCGCAGCTACGACAAACTGGCAGTGATCGACGCGACTGTCCACTGTGGCTACCTGCTGGACCATTGCGCCGACTCTGCGCTGTGTTCTTTGCCAGGGCCGGCGAGCCACTTCCGCCAATCGTGTGGGGCAAGAACCTGCTGGGCTTGCGGTTCGCACGTCCACCCGCTGTCCGCGCGGCCGCCCACGACAGCCATAGATATTCTCGGGCACGTGTGATTCCCACATAGAACAATCGTCGCTCTTCCTCAAGCTGCGCCGGGGTGGTCGCGTAGGTGATCGGCAGCATGCCTTCGGTTAACCCGACGAGAAAAACCGCGTCCCATTCCAAACCCTTGGCCGCATGCAGCGAGGCGATGGTAACGCCTTCAACGGTGGGCGCATGTTGCGCCGCGGCACGCTCGACGAGCTCCGCTACAAAGGCCGCCAGCGCGGTCTCGCCGTCGCCCCTGGGCTCAGAGGCCGAGCCGGAAGCATGGGCACGTGCGCCATGAACAGCAAACTCGTCGGCCAATCGAACCAAGGCCGCCAGCGCCTCCCATCTTTCTCGGCTCACCCCACCCGCAGGAGGAGAGTCGGCCTGAAACCCAGCCACCGCCAACGTTTGTCGCACCGTCTCAGCGAGCGGTTCGGTGTGAGGAACGCGCGCGGCTCCACGGAGCAGAACGGTGGCTTCTCTGATTTCTGGACGTTCGAAAAAGCGTTCCGCTCCTTTCATGACATACGGCACGCCGGCTGTCGCGAGGGCTTGCTCGTAGGTTTCAGACTGCGCATTCGTGCGGAAGAGGACCGCGATCTCCGACGCGGGGGTGCCAGCGGCGAGCAACTCTTTACAGCGGCTCGTCACGGCTTCGGCTTCGGCTGACTCGTCGTCGAAGGTGAGACACCTCGGCTGCGGACCAGCGGGACGCTGCCCTACCAACGTCAGTCTGGCTTGCGCTTCCCGGCCAGTCGCCGCGGAAATGACTTGGTTAGCCACTGTCACTATCTGTGGAGTTGACCGGTAATCACGTTCTAGGCGTATGACGGCGGACCGAGGAAAGGTCCGTCCAAAGTCGAGCAAGAAATCCGAGGTGGCCCCGGTGAACGAATAAATGGTCTGAGAGGCGTCGCCCACGACACACACATCGCTGCGGCGTCCGAGCCAGGCAGTGAGCAACCGTTGTTGCAACGGGCTCACATCTTGGTATTCGTCCACCACAAAGTGCCGATACTGGGCGCGGATCTGCTCGGCGACGTCACGATGCTCTTCGATTGCCCATGCGGTCGCGCGCAGCATGTCTTCGAAGTCGATGACTCCAGCGCGACGTTTTGCCTGCTCGTACGCGGAATACAGTACCGCTAGCTGGTCGGCGGAGAGCGGTGTACCGCGGCCAGCTTTTGCCGCCGTAGCCGGATAGTCGTCTGGCTCGATGAGCGATGATTTGGCCCACTCAATTTCGGAGGTGGCGTCACGCACCCCGCTTTTGTCTAATGTGAAGCGCAATCCTGCCGCTGCGTGACCAACCATCCGCGCCTTACTCTCCATGATGGTAGGCATCGCTCGACCCTCAAATACCCGAGGCGCAAAAAACCGCAACTGCCGCAACGCGGCCGCATGAAATGTTCGCGCCTGCACGCCCTGAACTCCGAGTGTCCGAAGTCGACCTCGCATCTCGCCCGCCGCACGAGCGGTGAATGTCACTGCGAGGACGTGTGTGGGTACGGTCTCCCCCGTTAGAACGCGATAAGCAATGCGGTGCGTAATAGCACGCGTTTTTCCTGTTCCGGCGCCGGCCAAGATACATACCGGCCCTGCTGGCGCGAGTACCGCTGCTCGTTGGTCGGCGTCGAGGGCTTCAAGGATTGCTTGGGGTGAAGCCATTGCGTCACTGTTCTCACCGCTCACCGGACCATCCTGTCAGCTGCTTTCTGCGGAGAATGCTGGGCCCGATCGACGTCCACAAAGCGGGCGTCCATTAGCGGATCGCCGTGTCCGCGCCGAGTGACTCCACGTCGTTGAGCTGTTCGATGCGCCTGTTCAAATAGGAGCGAATCCAAGTGAACGCTTCCGCCCCAAGCGGGAGGCGAAGCGGCGGGTTCGGATGATGGACGGCCGCAACAATCGCCTGAGCCCCACGGAACGGATCCCCTGACTGACTCCCATGTGACGATTCGAAGGCTTGACGCGCGGGAGCTATGACCTCGGCATAATCAGGCAGAGCGGTTCCCCATCGCAGTGACCTTCCCCCAAAGTCTGTGCGGAACGGCCCCGGCTCGACGATGGTCACGCGAATGTTGAGGTGTGCCACCTCGGCAGCGATGGCTTCTGACATCGCCTCCAGCGCCGCTTTCGGGCCGGCGTATCCGGTTCCTCCGAGCCCGGAGGTCACCGCAACGACTGACGACATTTGCACAACGTGACCGGTGCGGCGTCGACGCATTCCTGGCAGAACTGCCCTGGTGACGCTCATCGCACCGAAGAGATTCGTCTCGAACGCCGCGCGCAGCTCATCGTCGCTATGCTCTTCAAAGGCACCCAGCAGCCCATAGCCAGCGTTGTTGACAACCACGTCGATGCCGCCAAATGCTGCCTCGGCCCCGGCAACCGTGGACCGAATGGTGGTGGGCTCGGTCACGTCGAGACGGGCAGTGCGGACGCGCTCGGGCGCAAGGAGTTCGAGGTCCGCGATCTGGGACACATCGCGCGCCGTGGCCATGACGCGATCACCATGCGCGACCGCAGCCTGGACTAGTGCGCGGCCAAAACCGCTACTTGCGCCAGTCACGAGCCATGCTGTGGCTACGCTCGCTGGGGAGACGTTCGGATCGAGATGTGAAGGCGGCATGGTCGCACGATCCCAGATCGGCGAGGTGCCCGCCACACAAGGTGGGCCGAAGAACCACACGGAAGGAAGAATTTGTGACAGCGCAGCGTTCCCCCGTCGTGACTACCACGATCAATGACACAAACACGATCACGATCTATTCGACAACCTGGTGTGGTTACTGCACCCGCCTTAAGCGCCAGTTGGATCGGCAAGGCATTACTTATCAGGAGATCAACATCGAACAAGACCCGGCCTCTGCGGCATATGTCCAAAATGTCAACGGTGGCAACCAGACCGTACCCACGGTGCGCTTTCCAGACGGAACAGCATTGACCAACCCAAGCGCGGCTGAAGTCGCGGCCAAATTAACGGCGGCGGCACCAGCTCACTAACCACTAACCACTTCGGTTTATGACCGGTGAGCTTCTTCTGGAGACACCAGAAACCTCACCGGTCAAACCGGACATTCACTTAATGCAGGCTGCGAGCTTAATCAGAGCTGACGTTCGACCGTGTGCAGTGACTGAAGCGAAGAAAACGTGGCTTCCTCGTCGCCCAAAATGACCGTCACAGCCTTAGCTGGGGCTAGGTAGTTTGCGGCGGCGGCATGCACTTGCGCTAGCGAAACCTCCGCCAGCCGACGGCTGTGCGTGGTGAGCCAGTCAAGTTCGAGCCCCGTACCTGCCAGCGTCGCCAACCAACTCGCTAGCCCGGCCTGGGTCGCCAACGAAAGCGACAACGAGCCGATCGCGTATTGCCGGGCGTCTTCCAGCTCGTCCGCTTCGGGGGCGACCGTAGCAAGCCGACCGAGCTCGTACATGACCTCGTGCATCGCCGGCGCGGTGACCTCGGTGGCCACGTCGGCATCGAGGATGAGCATGGAACCAGCAACCCCATGTTCGATGACGCAATGCGGAGAGTACGTATAGCCCTTGTCTTCCCGAATATTGGCCACCACTCGGGAGGAGAAATAGCCGCCGAAGATCAAATTCGCCAGCTGCAATGCGGGGTAATCCGGATGCTGCCGCCCCACCGCGGGCAAGGCAACACGGATCGACGACTGAACCGCACCCTCCCGACCCACCAACTCCCACGGTCCCGTTTGGACATCGGGAATAGGTGGCACCTGCGGTGCCGTGCCCGCCGACTGCCAACGGGCCAGCGCCGCCTCGGCCGCCTCCAGCATGGACTCAGGCTCAGCATCGCCCACAATGACCAGCACGCTGCCGGCCGGCAGCAGCTTCTCGCGATGCAGCTGACGTAGCTCTGCGGAATCGACTGACATCACATGCGTTACCGAGGGCACCTCGACTGAATACGGGTGATCGCCATACAGCCGCCGCAGCAACGCCTGCCGTACCGCTGTTGATGGTTGAGCAAGCGAAATTTCGATGTGGTCGGCGAGCCTATCCCGCTCGGTTGCCACCTCCGGCTCGGGATAGGCGGCATCGGTTAAGACGTCGCCCATCAGCTCCAACAGCCGAGGGAGCCCCGTGGCGAGCGCATTGCCAGAGAGCACGAGCCGATCGGCGTCAACCCCAGCGGAGAGCCCACCGCCCAAACGCTGAAGCTCCGCCGCGAGCTCCACATTAGACATCGTCGAGGTGCCGGACATGATGGTCTCGGCGAGCAGCGACGATGGGCCGACCTCGGCAAGCGTTCCACCGAACGGGACACGTAGCCTCACCTCGACTAGCGGAACTGAGGCACGTCGTACCGCGATCACGCGCAGACCGGTAGGGAGGGTGCGCTCGGCGAGCTCCAACTCGGCCGCCAAACGCGGAGCCGTTAACGGCGGAACTGGTCGCTTGGGTGACGTGGCAACGTCAGTTGCCTCTGATGTAACAGCCGCACTCATGTGTTAGTTCGCCTTCCCCGGAATGAGTTCCAGTACCGTCCGACGTTCGGGCCGCAAGCTTGCCGCCGCTTGTACTACGGCTTCCTCGGTGACCGCGGACAGCAACGCTGGCAACTCACCCAACAGCTCAGCTCGTCCCCGCTGCTGCTCCGACACTGCCATCATCAGCGCCCGCCCCAGCGCCGAATCGGACTCCCTGAGGAGGTACGCCGCGAGCCGACTACGCACACGTGTGAGCTCGCCCGACGCCAGCCCGTCGGTGGCCAGTCTGTCCAATTCGGAATCAACGGCGCTGACGATCGTCTTCATCGAAACGTGTGGCGGAAAATGCACCTGCAAGATCAGAGCCGTAGGGTCACGCACCGCGAATGGTTCGGACATGACGCCAACGTAACCGGCGAGCGAGGTCGCCACCGCATCCCGCAAGACCAGCCGCTCCACCAACCGGGAAGCATCGCCATCAGTAAGCACCTCGGCCAGTACTACGTAAGCGAGATAGTGCTCGAACTCGGTGATGGGGTTAGGAACCCGCCAGGCCAACGCGACCGCCGGCATAGGCGCCAAAGCATCGCGGTGTTCGGCCCGCCGTTCACTCGTCAGGTCTGGCTCAGCAAAACTCGGCAACTGTGGGACCGCGCGAGCGGGTACATCACCGAAGTGGCGCTCGATGAGCTGAGTGGTCTCAGTGACGTCGAGGTCACCCACTACGGACAGCACCGCATTTCCCGGCGCGTAGTAGGTGTCGAAGAACGACTGCGCGTCTTCAACAGTGGCCGCTTCCAGGTCTTCGAACGAGCCATACCCATCGTGTGAGTTGGCGAAGGTATCGAACATGACCTGCGGCAAGAAACACCACGGAAAACCACCATAAGGGCGGTTCTTAACCTGCAACCGGATCTCTTCTTTTACTACCGCGATCTGGTTAGCGAGATTTTCCTCAGATAGCGCAGGAGCGCGCATGCGGTCGGCTTCAAGGAACAACGCCCGTTCTAGCGCATTGCTCGGCAAGGTCTCGTAATAGTTGGTGTAGTCGACGTGCGTACTGCCGTTAAATACGCCGCCCGAGGCTTGCACATATCGGAAATGCGCCAGCTTCTCGAGGTTTTCCGAGCCCTGGAACATGAGGTGCTCGAATAGGTGGGCGAAGCCGGTGCGCCCCTGCGGCTCGGACCGCATTCCTACGTCGTAGTTGACCACCGTGGCGATCACTGGCGCGGCAGGATCTGGCGCCAGCACCACACGTAAGCCATTGGGAAGAGTGAAACGCTCTATCGCGTGCGATACCGAGGGAATTGCTTCGTCCATAGTGGACATGTTCTCAGAAAACGCAGCAGAAGAAGTCGAAGAAGCAGGCACGCCACGACACTATCCGACTACTCAGACATGTGCCGACCTAGGTCGCGGTCGAGCCCAAGTCTGCCAAAGTGGTCAGTTTCTTTATGAGATAAGAGGAAAGCTCGGGGAATTCCGTGTCAGCCTCCGCCGAGAAATGACCACGGGCAGTGCGTATCTCAAAATATTCCGCACCCAACTGGTCACGGCATAAATCGCGGCTCAGAAATAGCGATATAAGGGTCATTGCGCGAGGCAAAAATACCGATCCATTGTTGATTATTTTTTATCGACGCCCAATTCCATGGCTGGTCGTAATAACCACTCTGTTTTTTCATCTTCCATGCCAAGGTCGGTGTAACAAGTAGCAACAAGGACTGATCCGCGCAGGCAGGTATGTTCCGCGCAGCGCATTGCAGCAACAGCGCCCGAAGAGTGACCAACAAGAACCGTGAGCTTTTTCCAGTTTGGTTGTGGTGGTGACGTGTGAAGCCCCTGGTCGTTGAGCTGAGTGTCTAGATCCGCTCAATGTCCAGGGGCTTCGTCATGTTGTTGTACCGTGCTGCGGTTGATTTGTCACCTTCGCATGTGGATCGGCTTGCCCGTTTACTGCGGGGACGGCGGCGGCTGATCGGCACTAAATGGCGTGCGCTTTCGCCTCGACGGCAAGCGTTGCTGGTTCTGGTCCATCTACGCTGCGGCACACCGTATGCGCAGCTAGCGGCCGCTTTCAAGGTCGGAGTCGGCACGGTATGGCGCTACGTAACCGAAGCGGTGAACGTGCTCGCTGAACAGCGGAAATCCCTACCCACGGTGCTATCGCGACCGGGACAGGTCGTGATACTCGATGGGACAATCATCGCCACTGACCGTGTCGCGAACCCATCGTTCTACTCCGGTCATAAACACCGATTCGGAGTGAATATTCAAGCCATCATGTCCCTGTCTGGGCGAGTGTTATGGACCTCAGACGGTTTACCTGGCTCGGTGCACGACATCCGGGCCGCGAGAACACACGACATCATCGCGGCATTAGAAAACTGCCGGGCCATCGCGTTAGCCGACGCTGGCTACATCGGTGCAGGCCACAGCGTTATTCATCCCCAGCGCCGGAACTTCGCCGACCAGCAACAACGCCGCGTCGACACCGCAAACGCCCGCCTACGCTGCCAAGGCGAACGCGGATTCGCCCAACTCAAAACCTGGAAAATCCTCACCCGCTACTGCGGCTGCCCCACCAGAATAGGCAACACCGTCGCCGCCATCACCACACTCCTCTAACTGGAAAAGGCTCCGTGTTTTCATCCACGCCAAGCTCGTTTTCCAAAAAGGGCAACCAATATGCCGAACGGGCCAATAGCGGATCGGGAAAATCCGGTGCTATGCATTCAATATTTGCCGCCGACAAATCGCGAACAATCGCAGGAAACCACGGCTCGCCGACCACTCCCCTACCGCCATTTCCGTGAATCAGAATGACACGAACGGGAGTGGAACTCTTTTCATCTGCCGACATGTGCATATTCCTATCGCTTTCAGACCGAGGCATATTTCTACGCCTTGAACTTATTCCATATTAGACACACGCTCGACCATCTTATTGACATTGCCACAGCACTTAATCAGCCTGCGCGCTGACGTAAGGCTAAATCAAAGATCTGGTATCTTGGTACCGAAGGGTACTGGGGGTAAATTTAATGGCAAAAGCAATGGCACCGGTGAAGGTGGATGCCGACACAGATCGACTTCTTGGTGATGCCGCGCATCTGCTGCACATGTCAAAGAAAGACCTGCTCGCAGAGGCAGTGCGCGACTATGTGACGGCTCGTCGCGAGCAATTGCATCTCTCGATGGCCGAAACCTTACGAAGCCTGGATGGCACTGATGCGTCCTTGGTAGGTTTGCTGACTGGCTTGTCGCCGCAGCGGCTTGATGAGCTAGGCGGAGTGAAACACTAGATATGCCACCCTCTCGTCCAACGTTGCGGTGCCTACGCGACGACACTTGTGCGATCTACCGCCTTTGAACCCTTTGCTGGACGAGGTAGAGCATCCGCTCATTCAGAAAGTCGTCCAGCAGTTTGCCAATGCGGCAGGCTCCCGCGAACGCATCCGCGCCATTGATGACCACGTGTTCTACAAAACCAAAGTGCAGCGTTGGCGCGCAGCTGTATGGATTGACAAAGATCAGCCTTGGCTAGTTGCCGCCGGGCGGCGGCAAGAGGGCAGCCCCGAAGACTTCTACCAGCAGCTCGCCTCCACTGCGCAAGCTCAGCGGTCAACTTATAACCGCCAGCACAGCGCTCCGATTGCTACCAATACCTACACCGCTAATTTTCTCCCTACGCGAGCCGATTGGGATCGTCTTCAAGCAGAAGAAGCCACACGTCTAGTCCAGCGGTTTCGGGCAACAGTCAACCATCTGGTCCGTGCCTGTTTGCGAGATGGCTATGAACACTCCGCCGAGATTCCCGGCGCTCTTCTGGGCATAGAAATACGGGCTGACGAGGGGCACGAAAGTTATGTAGCCATCGAATCGTGGGGTCCATATCGGACAATCTCATGACTGTGGTCCTCGCGCTTATCCCTGGCTGCGATAGTGACGGCTGGTATCCCGAGTCTGCTACTAGCCGCCGAGCCGCGTCCGCTAGCGAATACATCTGGTCCAACCTCATGGACCCCCGCACAGCAGCTGCTCTCCTTGAGGACCAATAACAAACTCCAATTTGGACACTCCTACTTGCGCACCAGCCAGTTGTGTACTTGCTTAGCAGGCCTAAGAAGTTTTTCGGATCGAATCGATGATGGGGTCGATCTGAGCGTCATACTGGGCGTGCGTGTCAGGAATAGAAATGTAGAGCACCGCGGCTTTGGGTCGCCCCACATCTACCGTGACTACGGCCACAGTCTCACCATGGGCGTGTAGGTCGGGTTGAGAAAAGCTCAAATGAAACTCTGAGACCCACGCCGGTCGTCCGCCTACCGTGGTGTACTCGTTGCGCATGTCTTGCTTCTGATTCGGCTGTGGGTAGTAGGCGTTCCGCACATCCTGAGACACCTGCTTTCCGGCGCACCGCAGGTTGAGTGTCAAGCTGTCGCCCACCGTGGCCGGCACCGAACCGGACAACACCGACGCCAGGTAGTCGCCGCCGGAATACTGCTCGGTGACCACGTAATAGCCGGTGCCAAATTTCACCCCCAGCTCCCCCGAATCCCACGTGCCCAGGTCCCAACGATGAAATGGGTCGCCAAGCTCGGCATAGGAAATTCCAGCTTGCTCATCGGCGAGGCGGTCACCCGCCGGCATCGGTGCTACTGGGCCAGGCTGATGCGGCTGCTCAGTGACGGAACCGCTCGGTGCTGGGCATAGCTTGGCAAGTTTTGGGGTGGAGCCGAGCGGAGAAGGGCTCGTGGCGGTAGCGGAGTGACGACCGCTGTCAAAAACCCCAGCGATGGCGAGTACGACCACCACCACAACTCCCAGTGTCACCACGGTAAAGGCGATCACCACCACAAGCGCCGCCAAACCGCGTGCCGGCGCCGCTGGCGCGTCGCTGGACCGCGACGCCGCGGCGGGGGGTGCGGCGGTCGGTGGGACCCATGCGTTCGAGTCGGGACGCGCCCACGGAGACTCGGCGCCGCGATCCCCAGCTGGCGCATCATCCGGCTGACCAGCCTCGGACTTGCTCATGTGTTTAGTGTGCCGGAAATAGCGGCGCTCTATGCGAACACCGTCGATGTCGGCTCTGCAAGCTCAGTCGGGTTCGCCTACCCATAGCCTCAAGGTGTAGCGCCGGCTAGCGATGCTTGAGGGTCGAAATCTGAGGTGACGGAACCGATCGGCGTGCGCGGCTCGAGAGTGAGGCCCCGAATCTCCAATTTCGACTTGAGTTGGTCGACTGGAATAAGCCGACAGGTGACGCAATAGCTGTCGCAACCACCGCCATTCCGCCACTGGTACGCCATGCAACATCCGTTCCGCATCGGCAGGTAGTGCGCATACCCCTGCTTATCGAACACCGGAATAAACCTGACCAATTTGCGGTACGCGGCTCCGAAACCAGCCAGAATCCGTTGCGCTCGCTGGTAAAACTCTTCCGCCTGCTCAGGGTGGTCCAAAGAGTCGAAATAAAGCGCATAGACACCACCAGAAATGGAGGCGTAAAACGGCGCTGGCCCGATGCGGTAACGAGCAGCAAGTTCCCTGGCCAGGGGCGCGAGGTGCGCATCAATCAGGGTTTCTCGGACGAAATCCATCAGCGCATCTTCGTCCGATGCAACTGTCTCATAAGGACGGACGCTGTTCGTCGCACCCCTACCAGACTGGGCGATTTCGGCCAGCACCGCTGCCCGCTGGGAGCTTGGTTGAAAACAGGGCAGAAGCTCGGCCGCTGGACACCAGCTCACTACCAGGTTTTCCAGAGACAAGTCAGGAATGCGCCCGGTGGACCACCAGCGCATCGCTGGCAACGCGGCAAAGTAGGCATATCGCTTGAACGCCATCTTGGCGAGCGTGACCTCTGCTGGGCTCAGACTCGAGGAATCCCGGTTGGAGAGATGTGGTGTATGTGCATTGCCGTATGCCCGGCCGGCCGCGATGAGCTCGTCGCATGCAGCGGTGAGATGGCTTGCGAAATCGGCCATAGTCACACCTCTTCATGGAAGACGACTCACATGCAAACGAATCCACGGGGGCACCGCACACACCCCTGGACCACATTTCTTAGGTGTGGCTAACCTAACGCATAAGCTGCGGCAACGGCACGTGCGCCCTGCCTCATTCGAGTGCCACCAGCCCCATCGCCGAGCGCTCGCTGCCTGGGCCCACCTGCTACTTGTTTGACCGGTGGGTTTTCGCAGCACAGCTCCAGAAAACCACCGGTCAAACAAGTCAGCACGGCGTAGGAGGCCGAGCGCTTAGCAGTTAAGCGAGCCGAGCAGCGGCGAGCTCACTCCAGAGATGGGCGGCCGCTTCGGCGCCTTTGTCTAGAAAACGCAACCGAACTCGCTCATTGGGCGCGTGGAAGCGGTCATCGGGCAAGCCCACGCCGAGAAAGACCAACGGAGCTGGCGCCAAAATCTCGGCCAAGTCGGCCTCCGGACCTGATCCACCTTCGCGAGTAAACAGGATTTCGGAATCGAAAGCCGTGCGCATCGACCGCACCAACGCCTGGGTAGCGGGGTGGTCGATAGGTGTCAGGCATGGACGCACCCCCGCCCCAGTAAACATAACCTCAAATCGCAGACCATCTGGTGTGGACTGTCGTATGTGGTCGGTGAATAGCCGCTGGATGGTGGCCGGATCCTGGCCCGCGACTAGCCGCATCGAGACCTTGGCGTGAGCCTCCGCTGGGATAACGGTTTTGTCGCCCTCGCCGGTGTAGCCGCCCCAGATGCCGTTGATCTCCAGCGTCGGACGAGCACCGATGCGCTCCAATGTGGAATAGCCGCCCTCGCCCGCGATCGCGCTCGAGTGCGCGGTGTGGGTCAACCAGTTCTGCTCGTCAAACGGCAGTTTTGCGAAACTGGCCCGCTCGGTGTCGGTGAGTGGAATGACGTCGTCATAAAAACCGGGGACCGTCACCGCCCCGTCTACGCCATGCAACCCGGCCAAAAACTGAGTGAGTCCATGAATGGGGTTCGGCACGGCTCCGCCGAAAACTCCCGAGTGCAGGTCCATGCTGGGGCCAAACGCGTCGAGCTGGCAGCTCACCATGCCGCGCATGGCGGTGCACACGCTGGGAGTGTCCTCATTGAACATCGTGGTGTCGCTGACGACGATCGCATCGCATCTCAACCGACTGTGGTTGTCGCGCAGCAGCTGTGCAAAATGCGGAGACCCGGACTCCTCTTCACCTTCGATGAGGAACTTGAGGTTGACCGCCGGGGTGGTACGGCCAGTAGCGGCCAGGTGGGCGCGTACCCCGAGGAGATGAAACGCGATCTGGCCCTTGTCGTCGATGACTCCGCGGCCACGCATCTCACCGTCGCGAATGGACGGTTGGAATGGCGGGTCACTCCACAGCTCCAGCGGATCGACCGGCTGCACGTCATGGTGGCCATAGACCAGCACGGTGGGAGCGGCGGGGTCCTCGGAGAGCCATTCCCCAAACACTGCCGGGTGACCTGGTGTTTCCCATTGCTCCACCGTGGGAAATCCCACCTCACGCAACGCTCCGGCCAACCACTCGGCGGACCTGCGCACATCGTCGGCGTGTTCGCTTTCGCTACTGATCGATGGAATGGCGACCCACTCCGTTAGATGCCGATACAGCTCGTCGCGGTGCTCGGCGACGAATGCGCGAATTTCTGCCTTCTTTGCCGACATAGGACTGTCCGAATTAGAGTTATCAGTCGAAAATCTGTTTGGTGTCATGGTATTGCCCGTCATCGCTTTACCGTAACGAAAGAAACCTCGGACGATATCGTCGGGATCCCGGCACATCCCCCCCGAATGTCTATATCCCCACGATACGGCGCTGATCCCCACATACCGCCCCGCCACCTATTCGACGGCGAGCCGTCCGCGCAACGCCGGGCCCAGAGACCACATCACGCAGGCGGCGATACCCGCACCCACTACGCACATACCCCACAGCCCGTTGCGCCCGAACCAGTCCAGCATCGTAGTGCCCAATAACGGTGCCACAAACGAGGACGCACCAAAGGCCAGCGCGAACGCACCGCTATAGCGGCCGCGAGCGTGTTCGGGGGCGATGTTGGCCACCACGCTGGGCATGACGCCATTGAAGCCAATCTCGCCGAGCGTCCAGACCACGACGGTTGCCACATATCCGATAGCGCTATGCACAAAGATCATGAGTCCAAACCCCACCCCGAGCACCAGCAGCGCCGCAACGATCACCACTTGCTGACGCCAGCGGGTAAACCACCGCATAAGCACGGGCTGACAGACAACCACGGTGATCGCGTTTGTCATGGTCAGCAACCCATACACCGCGATACTCAAGTTGTCTTGTCGCAGTACCAGCGGCAGGGTGACATAGGTCTGCAGGAAGATCGCGCTCGCCACGAGTGCGATGCCGACCAATGTCACAAGTAGACGGTCCCGCAGCACCACGCGGTAGCCAGTCGACTCACGCTTGTCTGCCGTTTGGGGTTTAGTTTCTGGGACCCGCCACACGATCAGACCGGCGAAGCCAATACACGTGGCGGCGTCGATGACGAACAGCAACCAAAACGAGTGCTGAGCCAGGACGCCACCGATAACCCCGGACAGCGCCACCCCCACGTTGATCGCCCAGTAATTCAAGGAAAAGGCTCGCGCCCTGTCCCTGCTTGGCACGATGTCGGCGACGAGTGCCGACATCGCCGGACGATATAGGTCTATCGCAAGCCCCGCGAGCAAGGTGACCGTCGTAAGCACGATGAGCCGGGCCGCCAACACAATGGACAGAAAAGCCAGGGCGCTGGCCAGCATGCCCACCAGCAGGGTGAAGCGCCGTCCAATGTGGTCGGCGAGGTAGCCACCGATCAGCGGTGAGAACAGCGTGCCTAGTCCGAAAAAGGCCACTACGACACCCGCGCTGACCACACTGAGCCCTACCACCCGGGAGAGGTACAGCACCATAAATGGCTGCACCATGTAGCCAAGTCGATTGAGTAATGTGCCGCACCACAGCAGCCAATATGTTCGAGGAAGGCCGGTGGCTGACGCCTGCCACCAGGTCCGAACCGGCAGTTCAATCGCTTGCACCCATAAACCTGAAATATGTGTGCGAAAGCGAATCACGGATATAACTTTAAACGGCGATAGCTTCGCAAACGCCGGCAGCCCACTGTGTGGATTGAGCCGATGCGGCCAGACTTTCCAGAAGCGCACGCGGCGCACCCACCCGACGTCGGCGGCCTACCGCGCAAGCCGGGATGACACGAGGGCGGCTAGCTCGTCAGCCCCCAATATGTCGCTAGGTCGAACAGTCTTATTAGGACGGACATAGTGGAATCCCGCTCGAACGCGTTCCAGCGGCACCCCCGCGATATCTGCCCACGCGAATCGATACGCGGCCAGTTGAACCGCAGCGGCGCGGGCCGCCTCCCCCGCGGGCACCGCCCCGGTTTTCCAGTCGATCACATCGAAGCCGCCATCGGCGTCGGCAAACACCGCATCCATCCGCCCATGCACGGCCACGCCAGCAATAGTGGTAGCGAACGGAACTTCCGCATGGATCGGGGTTCTGTCTGCCCATGCACTCGCACAGAACGCTTGCTGTAGCTCCAGAAGATTGTCAGCTGGTTCTGCGTCCATGACGACAGCACCCTCGGCGCTCTCCGCCACATCGTCTGCTGAGCCGGGCAAAAGCTCGTCTAGATCGAAAAGTTGCTGCGAGCCAAAACGTTGTTCTAGCCAGGCGTGGAACGCCATTCCGCGCCGCGACCACGGCGACGGCGGCCGGGGCATAGGGCGACGAATCTCGTGGGCGAGCCGCTCCGGGTCGCGTTGCAGAGTGACCAGTTGTGACACCGACAGGTGGGGCGGGATGGGCACGTCGATGGTGTCACCGATGTGAGTCTCGGCCCTCTCCGCAAGCAATAGCTCAGCTTCGGCGTGCCACTGCCTTTCCTCATAGCCGTCTGGTGCCGGTGACCGCTCGAAACGCATTGCGGTGGAGACAAGGTGCGCACCGGCGACCACTGCTTCTCGGCGCTCGGCGAGCGGATCGGACGGCCAGGAGAGACTCGTCGCCACCGTGGTCATGGGGTTTGCGGCATCGACTTCGGGCTCTTGCGTCCAGATAGGAGTGTCTCCTTGACTGTATTCTCGTGCCTCTTCTAGAAACACCGATGCCCCACGCGGCTTCGTCGCCTCATCCCACCAATATCCGGAGCAGAGTAAACGGTGCCGTGCTCGAGTCACCGCCACATACGCCAATCGACGCTCCTCGGTGAGCTGATGCAGCGCCCAGGCCTCTCGAAACTCTTCCAGCGCACTGGCGACCCCGGCCTGGTCCACCACCCCAGCGAGGTTGAGCTCGGGGAGATCATCTCGATCACCGCGCAACGCAAACGGGAGCACCCCTAACGCTGACGTCCACAATGGACCCGTCTTACCTTCTGACGGAAACACCCCCCGAGACAGTCCAGGAACGGCGACCACGTCCCATTCCAGTCCCTTGGCCGCATGCACCGTGAGGAGCTGCACCGCGCCTTGGTGGACCTCGACCTGACCCGCGGGCAGGCCATATTCTTCTGATTCTGCCGCACCGAGGTAGGCCAAGAATGCTGACAACGTGGCGGTCTCGGCGGTGTCCGCAAATTTCGCGGCGGCATCCGCAAAAGCATCGAGGTGGGCCCGGGCCAATGCCGGATCGTCGGGCCGACGCACCGCCACCTCAATATCGAGGCACAGCGCACGCTCCACTGCGGACACTAATTCTGGGAGCGGGTCGCCGACACGAGTACGTAAGGCTCGTAACTCGTCACGGAGCAGACTAAGCCGAGCGTAGCCACGGGGGGAATAATGTTTAGCCGGGCCAAGGTCGTCTAATGCCTCCACAATGGACGGATGATCGAGCGGTGTTTCGGAGTGGACGACTGGTGACGAGCCCTGAACCGGATCGGCGTTTTCAACCCGGCGCACTAACGCCTTGGCGCGACCCATCAGCGCGGCTAAATCACGGGGGCCAACCCGCCAACGGGCGCCCGTCAACAACCGGAGCAACGCGTTTCCGGCGGTCGGGTCCGAGAGCACCGTCAGGGTCGCGACCACGTCCCGGATCTCCGGTGTCGACAACAACCCACCTAGCCCGACAACCTCCACCGGCACACCCACGGCACGCAGCGCCGCCGCCACCCGATCGCATTGACCGCGCCGTCGCACCAACACAGCGGTCGTAGGCGGGTTCGGCTCGTTGGTCCACAGGGCGGATATGCGCTCCGCCAGCCATTGCGCTTCATCGTCCACAGTGGAATGGAGCGCACACTCCAGCTCACCCACATGATGCTCAATCCCCGGTCGAGAAACCAATTCTGGCGTTTCTCGACCAGCGATCGAGCGAAGTGGAGCGGAGATTTTGTTCGCCAGCCCCAGGATGCGGGGAGCGTTCCGCCAGCTCACACTCAGCGGAGCGATCGGAGTGATGCCTCGTCGACTGGGAAAGTCGCGGGGAAACCGGGTCAGGTTTCCGGCCGACGCACCGCGCCAGCCATAGATCGACTGACAAGGATCGCCCACTGCGGTCACCGGATGGCCGTCACCAAACAAGCTCCGCAATAGCACCAGCTGGGCATGGCTCGTGTCTTGATACTCGTCGAGCAAGACCACTCGATACCTGGCCCGCTCGACGGCGCCGACCTCCGGATGGTCTCGTGCCACCGCGGCCGCCCTCGCTATTTGGTCGGCAAAATCCATCGACTCCATACGCTGCTTGCGCCCGGAATATCGCTGGACCAGCGGCAGCAATTGCGCCCTGGCGCGTTGGCGTTCCAGTAGAGCCTTGACCGGTGCCGGCGTTGCCCGTTTGCGCTCGCCATATGGCATGGCCTCAACGCGACGACACAGCTGGTCCGTCCAGTCGGCGAGCTCGGCTGGCGTGCGCAGGTGCTCCGCCAGCTGGCCGAAGAGTTCGAGCACGGCAGCGGTGACGGTGCTCGGCGCAGCGTCCACGGCGGACATATCGCCGTCATACGCTTGCACCACCGCGTCAGCATGCTGCCACGAGACCGCCTCGGTGATGAGCCGGCTGGTGGGCTCCAATCCCGCTCGGACACCATGCTCAGCCACGACGCCGATCGCGTAAGCGTGATACGTAGACACCATCGGTTCACCAGCAACGTCCGCAAGACCGCGCTGCCGCAGCATGGCAAGACGTCCTCGGATTCGCACGCTCAGCTCCCCTGCTGCCTTGCGAGTGAACGTAAGCCCCAACACCTGCTCAGGCTTGACCAACTCGTTAGCGACCAGCCAAATCACTCGCGCCGCCATGGTCTCTGTTTTGCCAGAGCCAGCACCCGCAATGACCAGGTTGGGCGTCAGCGGTGCTTCGATGATCGCTGCCTGCTGCCCGGTAGGACGAGGTAATCCCAGCACATCGGCGATCTGGGCAGCGGTGTAGCGATGAGGCATGTGGCGATTATTGGCCCCAGACTCGGCCCACCAGCGCACACCCCTCGCGCGGCCGGTCAACTCACGGTTCGGATCAGCTCGTGTTGCAGCCGCTACCAGCATCAGCGCGGTGATTCACTGGCTAAATGGACCTTCCGCTGTCTCCGCCCGTCGAGCCCATGCTCGCCAAGAGCCTGCCCGAGCTCCCCGTCGCCGACGACATGTACTACGAACCTAAGTGGGACGGGTTTCGGTGCATCGTGTTCCGCGACGGCGACGAGGTCGAGCTGGCGAGCCGGGGCGGAAAAACGCTCACCAGGTACTTCCCCGAGGTCGTCGACTTCGCCCGAGCGCAGCTGCCGAAACGGTGCGTCCTGGACGGCGAGCTCGTCACGGTATTGCGCGACAAAGGCAAGCCCACATTGGACTTCGATACTTTGAGTCAACGGATTCACCCCGCCGCTTCCCGGGTCACGCTGTTGGCGCGTACTACTCCGGCCAGCTTCGTCGCGTTTGACGTGTTGGCGCTCAAAGACTCCGACCTCACCAGTGAGCCATTCCGACAGCGACGGGAAACCCTGAACCAGCTGCTCTCTGACGCGGTCCCGCCGGTGTATCTCACTCCCGCTACTCAAGACCTAAAGCTGGCGCACAGCTGGTTCGAGCTGTTCGAAGGGGCCGGTTTGGACGGCATTGTGGCCAAGCCCGGCGCCGGCCAGTACCAACCAGGCAAGCGCGCGATGTACAAGATCAAACATGCGCGCACCGCCGATTGTGTGGTGGCTGGATTCCGTTGGCATAAGTCTGGACCTGTAGTGGGCTCGCTCCTGCTGGGCCTCTATGACGACGCCGGGACACTGCATCATGTTGGCGTCACGTCGTCATTTACCGCCGCCCGCCGAGCGGAGCTCGTCACTGAGCTTGAGCCTTATCGTGCACACGCCACGGAGCGGCATCCCTGGCTCGCCGGTGAACAGCGAACCGATGGCACGACTGAGCACCCGGAAGGCCAACGGATCCCTGGCGGCCCCAGTCGGTGGACCGGAAAGCGTGACCTCACCTGGGAACCGCTGCGGCCAGAATTGGTGTGTGAAGTCGCGTATGACCATCTCGAAGGCGACCGTTTTCGACACACCACTCAATTCCAGCGCTGGCGGCCAGATCGGACCCCCGACTCATGCCGATACGTCCAATTGGAACGACCGGTGCGCTTCGATGTAGACGACGTGCTTTCTGACACGGGTCAGGTGAGCTGACGCCGCAACGATCAGCCTATGCGGAGCGACCAGTCGGGAAGGTATGCCGTCAGGCATCCGCGCGGTCAGAAGCCGCGCGGTCAGCCGCGTCGGCCTTGCGTGCGCGACTGGGTTGGACCCGCATGGGTTCGCCGGGCATTTTCGGGTGGTCCGGAGGGTATGGCATTTCGCCCTCCCCTCTCTTGGCGTCGCGTTCAGCCCATTCCAAGAGCTGTTCGATGCCATAAGCATGTGCGTCTAGCTCGGCATGCGGGTTGCCGATTCGCGTCAACCGGTCGGGCACGGTGGACAGATCGAAGTCGTTGGGTTCGACGTCTGGCAGTTCATCCCAACTGACAGGAGCCGACACCGTCGCTCGCGCATTAGCTCTCAGCGAGTAGGCGCAGGCCATCGTCCGGTCGCGAGCCATTTGGTTGTAGTCGACGAGGACCCTCTCACCGCGCTGTTCTTTCCACCAATGCGCCGTGACGAGATCTGGCCGCCGGCGCTCCAACTCGCGAGCAATGGCGATCGCCGCTCGCCGCACCTCAGTAAACGTCCACTCTGGACGAATGCGCACATATACATGGACGCCTCGCCCTCCCGAGGTCTTCGGATAGCCAATGATGTCCCATTCGGACAGTAGAGTCCGGACTTCTGTCGCCGCTTGGACCGCTTCGGTGAAATCCGTCCCTGGCTGCGGATCGAGGTCGATGCGCAGCTCATCGGGGTGCTCAACGTCGGTAGCGCGGACTGGCCACGGGTGGAACACCACCGTGCCGAGATTCGCCGCCCACACCACGTGGGCAAGATCGACCGGCGCGAGCTCGTCGGCATAGCGACCACTGGGAAATGCGATGCGCGCGGAGTGCAGCCATTCTGGTGCTGTCTTCGGAATCCGCTTTTGATAGAACGCATCTCCGTGACCGTCCTGCCGCGTCGCCATTTTTGCGCCGGGCAAGACCCCACCTGGCCACCGCTCCAATGTGGTTGGGCGATCGCGCAAAGCCTGAAGAATCCCTACCTCAGCCGCGACGTAGTAGTTCACCAGGTCGCGTTTAGTGAAGCCGCGCTCCGGAAAATAGATCTTGTCCGGATTACTCACGCGCACCGTGCGGCCGGCGACTTGGAGTTCCTCGAATACCCCCACCATGCCCCTGAGCCTTCCCCGGACATCGGCTTACTACGCCCCTGCCGTCACAGTGGCAACAATGCTGGTCGGGGAGAGCCGAGATCGCGAGACAAGCTACTTCTTCTTGTCTGGCCATACCCCGGTGAGTCGGTGTATTCCGGCCGCACCTGCCCGGTCAAATGCCGCTTTGGTGACCGCAAAAATGACCCCTTGCAGCGCCGCTGACGCAATCACCTCGCCCCACCCGCTCTGCTCATCAGTGGCATCTGGAGCATGCTTGCTACCGGCGACCGCCTTCCATGCCTGCTTGAACACGACGCCCGCGACCGCACCTGCCGTAAGGCTGGCAGCCAAACTGACCGGCTTGTACCACAGTTTGCTCATGACTTTTTCCTCCAAGCCAGATAGCACGCCACCGCTCCAGCCAGGCCGAGGCCGACTACCGCGAGCCGAACCCCTTTACTCTTACCCAAGCCTGTTGCCCGACTGGCCATGCGTCGGGCTTTCTGTTGCATGCGCGTTTTGACGTCAAGCCGCTGTGAGAGCCGCTCAATGGTCTCGCCGAGCTCGTGTCGGGCGAGCACTGCTTCTTGGCGCGCGCGTTCGAGTTTGTTGCGAGAGAGCACCGGGGTGGCATTGTGCTGTATAAACTGGTCCACGCTCATCGCCGCGCCCTTTCTTTTATGGTCGCCACATCAGCCTTGAAGCCGTTGACAGCGTGAGTCGGAATCGGCGGCTTCGCCTTCTTCAACTGCCCCACCCCGATGAGCGCCGCGATCGCCGCGACGAGAAACAGGCCTCCACCGATGATCAACGCCGCAAGCCATGGGGTGAAGACGTTCGACAAGCCCAATACCGCGGCGGCCAGAAAGACACCTACCCCGTAGAAGACAAAGACCCCCGCGCCGCCAAACAAACCAACGGCGATCCCCACTCGTTTGCCTTTTTGCGCCAACTCGAGCTGCGCTAGCCGCATCTCCTTGTGAACCAAGTCCGAGATCTGCCCCGTCGCCCGCTTCACCAAGTCGCCCAACGACAGCTCGTTTGAGCGCTCTCTAGCCTTGGCGTGATCTACGAGCGTCATGTATGTCCCTCCCACGGCGTTACTCTTGCCATGCCCATAACCAGGGGTGTTCATCCCCGTGTGCCGACAAAGTAAACAGAATCGTAGCAACTGGTATAGAAGGCTGACATATAACTCAGTCGGTCCGCTTACTCCGTCACTTGTCCACTGTGGATAGGACACGAGCCGCGCACCGGGCACACTCGGCAATTTCCGTTCTCGGTAGCGGCGAAGACCGAACCTGCCATGCCCGACGCCACCGAATCTGCCAACCTCGCCGCCCACTCAGGATCCCGCGACTCGGCCAACACCGGTTGGTGCTGCTCCGTTGCCTTCTGCGTTTTCGTGCCCAACTGCACCAACGCGGCCCCACCGGGCTGATCCAGCTTGGCGGCTGCCAGAGCAGCAGGGTCGAGAGCTGCGACAGCGCGGTCGTCTGATGCCTCTGACAACGCCCGGAATCCACCTTCGGCCACCGCCAATTGGTACATGGCTAACTGTGGATGCCGGGGCAGTTCGTCTTTAGCGGGCGCGGCGGCGCCTGTCTTGAAGTCCACCACGACCAGCCGGCCGTCACCATCCACCTCCAAGCGATCCACCCGACCACGCAACAATGCTCTGCCGACCCGGGTAGCGAATTCACGCTCGGCGGCCAAGTAGCGTCGCGAGTTGCCAGACAGCCACCCAGCCAGTTTGCGCACCATATGTTGCGCCCGTTCTCGCTGGCGCTCGCCGTACCATCCTTGACTGAGCCGAACCCCCGCAAGCTGACGCTCCAACTCAGACAAGAGCTGTTCGACTCCGCTCGCGTGCCCCGCCATCGCTGCGACCTCGTGCACCGCCACACCAATGTCTTGACTCGCCGAGGGAACCCCGGCACCGCCATGCGCCTCCAGCAGCCATCGCAAAGCGCAGGCGTCAAATTTTTCCACTGCGGACGGCGATACCGGCACCGGCTCATGCGGCTCGCGCAACGATCGCGCATCGCTCAGCGGCGCATAGCCCCACCAATGCATCGGCGCGGCACCGGGGACCCGCGCGCGCGCAAGCCGAGCCAACACACCCGCGGCTTGCTGACGGCGGTCTTCGGGCGCGTACGCATCGACAACCACAGCTCGCAGCTCCGCCACCAAACCGGCGAGATTGAGCGGACGGGGTACATCTGTCGGCTCCCGGGGAACCCACTCTCCCTCCACAGTGGACTGTGGCATGAGCTCGTCAAGAAAGCGAGACGGCTGACTGTCGTCATCTTCGACCGCAGTGACCACCAGCTGCTGCCGAGCGCGGGTGATGGCCACATAGAACAGCCTTCGTTCTTCGTCGAGCAATTGACCTACTCGACCACCCCGCTCCTGCCCCACCGGGCGGTCCGCCGCTAAGTCGACAATGTCGTCAGCGCCCAGCAAGCTGCCTCGCATACGCAGGTCGGGCCATAGTCCTTCTTGGACGCCACACACGGCCACAAAGTCCCACTCCAGGCCCTTTGCGGTGTGTGCCGTCACGATGCGCACCGCTTCGTTGAGCCTCGCCGCCGGCGCCAGCGAATCGCCGGGCAACCGTTGATTGCGCACCTGATCTAAGAAGATGCTCGGCCCAGCACCGGGCAAGCGATCGTTAAACCTCGTTGCCGCTTCCAATAATGCGATGACCGCGTCCAGGTCTCGATCGGCCGCCGCCCCCCGGGCCCCACCGGCGGCGCTGAGCTGCTGCCAGCGTTCGCTTAACCCAGAGCTCGCCCAGACCTCCCACACCAGCTGTTGTGCCGTGACGCCCGGTTGCGCACAGGCCGCCCGGGCGGCCGCCAACACCCGCGCAACCCGCAGCGCGGGTGCGGCCCACTGCTCATCGACCGCCGCGAGTTCACTGGAGTCGAGCAACGCGCTCACCACCAGCTGGCTGGAGGGGCGCAACTCTCCCGACAATAGCGATAGACGCCGCAGCTGCTGCCGCAAGCGACGCAGACTCAACGCATCTGCCCCACCCAACGGCGACCGCAACAGCTCGACGGCCGCTTCTTCATCCAATGTGGATACATCGAGGGCGCAACGCATGATCGCCAGCAAGTGGCGCACGGCAGGCTGGTCCACCAACGGCAGCTCATCTCCCGCCACCGCGACCGGCACGCCAGCCTGCATCATCGCTCGCCGCAACGTCGTCAGTCGCAGCGTCGCTGAGCGGACCAACACCCCCATTCGAGACCAAGGAATGCCGTCGAGCAGATGTGCCCGCCGCAGTCGATGCGCCACGTAGGCCGCCTCGGCGCTCGGTGAACGCAGCACGTGTGCTTCCACTACACCGGGTGGAAGGTCAGCCAGTGGCTCCAACGCCCGATGCCGAACCGGGCCCCGCAACCGCGCCGCCACCCGCCGAGACGCGGTCACCAACATGGACCCGCTGCGTCGACATACTCCTAACGCGACAGTTGGGGCTGACTCCCCGCTCGCCGTCGGAAACCGCTCCGGGAACTGGCGAATACCATCCATATCGGAGCCACGAAAGGCGTAAATGGACTGGTCTGGATCCCCCACCGCTACCAAAAACCGGCCACCACCGCACAACAACCGCAGCAGCTCCTCCTGCGCCGGATCCGTGTCTTGATACTCATCGACGAAAACATATGCGCACCGAGCACGCTCAGCCGCCAGCAGCGCGGGATCGTTAGCGAGCTGCTGCGCCGCGGCCCGAATCAGTTCTGCGGTGTCATAGGCGGCGCCACTCCCCGTGCTCGCGTCACGCAGTTCGGTGACGTCGGCGTACTGCTGCATAAACCTCGCCGCGGCCTGCCAGTCGTCCCGGCCATGGGCCCTACCCCATTGGTCGAGCTTAGCCGGGCTAACGCCGCGCTCGTAGGCACGTAACAGCAGGTCACGCAGTTGTCCAGCGAATTCTCTAGTAGCTAACGCTGGCCGTAGTCGAGCAGGCCAGGTGACGCCCGCACCAAGCTCATCACCGGCCAGGAGCTCTCGGATAACCACGTCTTGCTCCGGACCAGACAGCAGCCGTGGCGGCGGCTGGCCCGCTGCGGCTGCCCACCGATGAAGCAGCCCAAAGGCATACGAGTGAAACGTACGAGCCATCGGCTCGGTGACCGTCCTGCCCAGCCGCTCGGTGATGCGTTTGCGCAATTGCGCGGCGGCCTTCCGGCTGAACGTCAACACCAACATGTTCTCAGGATCGGCACCCTCGACAATGCGGGCGACCGCCGCCTCCACCAGCGTGCTGGTCTTGCCCGTCCCAGGACCAGCCAGCACTAAAAGCGGCCCGTTGCGGTGTTCCACGACACGCTGCTGCTCACCGTCCAATGTGGGCGCGGACACCGACGACTCGACCGTCGCCGGACGCGTCAACCGGTAACGCGGCGCGCCACCATCGGAACGACTAGTGGTGGTCATGGTTGTTGCCTCACGCTGGCGATGGGCATCACATGTCGTCGAGCGCGGCCGCAACGGCTTTCGCCGCTGTGCCCACATTGACGAGGTAGTCCTCAGCCATCCCCACTTGCCGCGCTCGGGCCCGCGCTATTACCGCTTCCAGCGAGACGAAGTGGGGCAGCTCGGCACTGAGCACACAGACCGCGCGAGGATCACGCTGGATAACGAAGCCTTGAGCCATCCGGGCCGCCGCTTCATTAACCGCGACAGAGACAACGGCACGATGTGCTCCAGCTGCCTCGATCATGGTCGTGGACGCCCAACTTACGACCGCTCCGACCGAACCAATGTCCTCAGCGAGACTGACGCTCTGCGTCAACCGTGCTTTCGCCGCCACACCTAGAGGCAAACGGTCTAGTTTGTCCTTTTCCATGGGGTGGAGCCGGATAGCGAGCGAGTTATCGGGAGCGGTCTCCGCCATACGCTCCAAAAACTCGTACCAAGCGGCCTCGGCGCTAGCACCACCAATAGCCGCATGATCCATGGGTTGACTACATATCAGCACTTTTCCCGTAACTGGCTGAGGGAGCCGCGCGAGTTCATCAGCCCGTGGGTTGCCCACGTCAATCACCTCGGTGATGCCATGGTCCCGATAGATCGGATCCCAACCTGGCCCCCAGCTCAACACCAGGTCGGGCCTGCTCGCCGCCATCTCGCCGTGGCGCCCCGCTACCAGACCAAGCCGGCGCAAAATGGTGTCCGCGACCGGCACGAGCCCTCCCAGCGGACTCCGCGCGGTGACCTTGCCACGGCTTACCGCCCCATCGGGCAGAAAGGCGATCCGTGCGCCCGCACGACGAGCGGCGGCGATGACCCTCCGGTACACGAGGCCAACATCCTGAGGCACCACCACGATCCCCCGGCGATGCGCATGGACCCATTCGATTGTTGCCGCGGCAACCGCTCGCAACCGGGCCAAGGAGACCGGCGCGACATGCCCGGGCACGGTGAGCTGATCCAACGGCACGGCGGCGCTGCGCCAAATGTCGAGAACCGTGGCGCTCCGCCGCAGATGCGGCACCACGCGGCGCACACTGTCGAGCTGAACTCCCGAGCCAACGACAAATAGCAACGGAGGCGGGGACGTCATGGAAGAGCTCCTTGCGAGATGGTAACGACACTCTCAAATGGACGTTCAGATCGGACACGGTGCGACACTGATGGGTCGTCCGAAGCGTCAGCGGATGTGACCGCACCCGTAGGTGGCGACGACTGTAACGGCTTTCCTTGCACCCACTGACCAGCGTCGGAAATCCACCGTCGGATGGTATAGCGACCAGGCGGGTCGGCTCTGTCGAGTCCGGCCGCTGTGCCCAGCGCGAAGAAGGTCCACACCGCCACCGCGAAATGGCCGTCGCGAAGATTGGGATTTATCAGCTCTAATGCTGTGGCCACCAACGGAACGGCCCACAGCCACCACAGATGCAACCGGCGAAGCGCCATGACAAAGGGGAGCCAATACAGCAATGCCAGCCCCAAGACACCGGCTTCCGCGAGCAACCACACCAACCCGTTATGCGGATCAATGGCGACGACAAGCCGCCGTGACTGCTCACTCTTAGCCCAGCCCCACGCGTTCCAACCCACGCCAGCGACGGGGTCTCGCAGCCATATCTTTCCGGCGGTACGCAGCAAACCGGTACGGGTACCAAACGAATCGCCGCCAAGGTCAACGCCAGATCCCGACACCATCGTTTCCGAACGATCGCCATTTTCGTCCGGATTGGACACTTGTTCGGCGATGAACCGGGGGGTCAATGTCTGGAAACGAGGGTTAGCGATGGGCAGGATCGTCACGGTCACGAGGCCAAGAACTAACGCCGCGAGCACGGCGGATAGCACCGCTCGCCACGCACCCCGTCGCGGCCAAACTCGACGCAGCACCGCGAGTACTAACGGAACTTCCACGATCACCAACGCCAGCATCATGGCGATGCGCACTTCGGTATAGAGCAGACCAGCCAACAACAGCAGCGAGATGGGCACCAACCATCGCAGTGACCAGCCCAGCCTGGGTCGGAGAAACACCACAATGGCCAAACAGACACAGAAAAAATTGGCGAGAATGTTGTTACCCCAGCCGGGAAGGGAAGGCCGACCGTCCACCATGAGCGGATAGTTAAACAGCGAATAGCGCAGCTCACCGTGGGCCAACACCACCGCGACGAGCACACCCCACGCCAGCAGCGCACCGCAAGCGACCAGCGTGCGCGCTAGATTTCCCAGGGTGCTAGCCCATCCGTGTGTGGCCGCCCAACCCGCGATCAGCAGCACCAAACCGGCCCCGCGCAACGGCATAGTGGCGCCCTGCAGCAACGCCAATGTGGACTGTCCGGAGCCAAATAACAGCCCTACAACTACCGGATACACGGCTAGCGCCAGCAGCCCAAGCACCCACCAGCGGACGAGCCGACTCACCGGCAATGGTGGTCGAGTGAGCAGCAAAGCCAACACCAAGACGATGTCGGCAAGAAAAAACAGATCGCGAGAACGCAAGGAAAAATCGGTCGTCGGAAAGATAAAGACCTGCGTCAGGATGTTGTCCGCTGGGGCCGGGCCAATGAGATACGCCACCGCCACCACGACCGGAGCGTTTCCGCGAGTGAGCCACCACAACGCTGTCAGAAACACCGCATACACGACCACCGACAGCGCCACAATCATGTCGCCGTGCATCAGTTTTCTCGCGACTAACAACGAGACGATGACCGCAACCAACAACGAAATGGTGACAGCCCAGATGCTGGACCGCCGATGCGCGAAGCCGAAACCGGCGCGGTTTTTAAGGTCAGTAGGCGCGCTAGGCAACACGATCAGCTTTCAACGACAGGCAGACGGCACATGGGAAATAGCGCTCCGCAAAGCTGAGCAACAACGCGAGCAGCAGAGCGCAGCAACCGTAGCATGTTACGATGCGCGGCCGTGCCGCCAAAGCTTTCCGCCGCCTTGATAAGACGACCCTCGCATGCGTTGCTGCGTTGGTGTACCCGTGCCCTCGTGGTCATGCTCGCCGCCGCTGGCATAGGCGCGGGAGTCGGCTGGGCGGTCGCCAGCCGCCAGCCTCAGCACTACCAGGCACTGGCGACATTCCAGGTATCGCAGCGGCCCAGCGCGACCATTTTCCTCAGCCACAGCACGCAAATACAAGCAGAGCAGACCGCTGACGTCTTACGCGACAGCGCGGTGTCCGCCTCGGCTGTGCGCTCGGCGCCGTCGTCACAGAACGCGAGCGGCGAATGGGTAGCGGGTCCCGGCAACCGAGAACTTTCTTTCCGGGTACGCGCGGACTCGGCGGCCGTGGCCGAACGCATCGCCCACACCGTGTACGACAACGCGGGTAGCAATGGTCGCGGGCTGGTTTCGGCGGACCAACCACAGCCACGGATCAAGCGCCTTAACTCGACCGCTGCCAGCACTGTCTATAAGCCCAACTGGACTGTGATCACCGGCTCAATGGTGGTGGCGGCAATGTGCGCACTGTGTGTCTTTTTTCTCGTTCGACCGCCAGCGCGCCCTCTCTTCGAGCGCCCTCACCGCTACTCAGCAGAGGTGGCTGGCCCAGTCACCAGCTGACCGTCCACATAGGGCCATGGATTGAGCTTGCATCCCTTGAGCCCCAATGTCTGCTGTTGCATGACCGGTGCGCGTTTGCCAACTCCCGGACACAGCTCGTGCCCGTGGCCTACCCGATGGCCAACCTCGTGATTGATGACGTAATGACGATAGTCAGCAAGGTGACCGTCAAATTCTGGCACCGCCTCAAGCCAGCGAGCAACGTTGATTACAACCTTGTCGCCCATCCGACATGAGGTAAAGCCGTCGGTCTGCAGCGGCGCGCACAGCTGATCCACCGTCTTGGGTGACGCAAGGTAAATTTGAAAAGCGGCCTGATTTTGGTCAGTCCGCTGGAAACCCACATTTCCACCCGATGTCCAGCTGCGCCTATCGTCCAATGTGGAATCAACTTCTCGCGCGAAAGACACCGCGTCTTGGCCAATGCCATTCTCGACCACCACCGCATAGCGATACACGGTGCCGCTGCCCACGACCCCGGTGCCTCCAGGAGCGACAGTAAATGTGCCCGCCCCTTGCACCACCACCGTGGGTGACGCGGATGGCTTCCCGCCAGGCGACGCTGAATCAGTGGGCTTAGGTCCCGCTTCACCCGCTGGGCTTGGCGAGGACGACGCCGAAGACTTGACGATCCCGGTAAAAGAACCGGCGGCGTTGCCGATATGTGACCAGTGCCGGCCCACATCGACTCCCACCAGCACAAGCGCCACCACAGACAACAACACGACCCACCGGTGCCGTCGCCACCCGCGCGTGGGCGCTCGATGCGAACGGGCACGCCGAGCACCTGGCGGCTGACCCGGTTCGTGGTCGGGTCGGTCAGAATGAGAACTCATGCGATACAAACTCGAATTCTGTCGCTCACGCTTTTACCGACGAGGCTGCCTCTAGCTCCCGCACCACGTCGACACGGTCTCAGCCAGCATACGATCCACGGCCCATCCGCAATGCCCCACCTAATCGACCTCAACCGCATTTTCTGCGTTAACCGGCTCGCTCTCGCCCGCGTCCAGCTCAAGCGGCAGCCCACGCACGGAAATCGCCGAAGTAACCGAGGCGACGCCGGTTTCCTGCCAGGGCGGTGATCCCAAGGCGAGATCGAGTCGCCGATTGAGCGCCGCAAGGGTGGCCCGGGCCACCGCGTGGCCAGCATCGCCCCGCACCAATGCGGCGCCGGAGAGGCGATCGGTGTCGGTGGGCAGGGTCAAGCTGACAAGCACCACTGCGAGCCGATCCGAGCCGATGTGCAACACGTCGGCATACTCCATCGCGCAGCGGCAACGACCAGCGAGCAGCTGCTCTACCGCGTTCAGGGTGGCGCTGGCAGCAAGGCTCAGAATTGCCCGCTCAGACGTGGCACCGCTCGCCGCTCCCAACACGTGTGCTGGTCCGACCGCTAACGACACTTCCACAGTCGACTCAAGCTCGCTCGTCGCGACGCTGACCCGCTCCAGCAGTACGCGATGTGGTCCGGGCTCCTGTGCGCCAAGCGGCACTGGCCGTGACAGCGACCCATGCCAGTTCTTAATGTCGTCGATTGTTTCCGCTGATTGGACCCGAATTCCAAGCTTCTGATCAAGCAGCTGCTCCACGTGCGCGGCCACAAGGTGGGCATCGAAGCCGTCGGCGACGTCCAGGGCGAGCCGACGCTCACCGGTAACCGTGGCACAGAGCTGCGCGTCTTCGACACCGCTGACAGACAGCGCCAGGGTAAGGAGATGTCGATCTGGCGACTGGCATACCCAGGGGATGGCGAGGCTATCTACCCCTCCAGGGGCGTCGGCGTCGTGGTGGCTCTCGGCGCGGCGGCTTTCAGCACTGTGGCGACGGGCGTTGCGGGGCACTATGGGACCACTCCCTCACTGTGACACCGGTGCCCGTCAACCCGGTTAATTATGTTCACTGACCTCGGCGGTCGAGCTGAAAGCCTACCGAATATCGCCGTGGACACGCTCGATGGCCGAACACGGTTCACCGCACCACACACCTCATAGACAGTCGACGCCACCTGCCGAACGCCCCTTCACTACGCTGGCGCAGCGACAGAACGCCCAGGAGGACCCGTGACCAGCTATCCGAGTGCCAGCTCGCATCGTTACGAGCACATGAACATAGAACGGCCGGTGCGACTGCCCCGGTCGGAACGACGCGCACAGCTGCTCGCCGCCGCGCAAGAGGTCTTTGTGGCCCAGGGCTACCACGCGGCAGCGATGGACGAGATCGCCGACCGCGCCGGTGTCTCCAAACCTGTTCTGTACCAACACTTTCCGAGTAAGCTCGAACTGTATTTGGCTCTGTTGGAGCAACAAGCGGCCGAGCTGGTAACCCGAGTTCAAGACGCGATCGCCCGCACTCACGACAACAAAGCTCGGGTGCACAACGCTATGGTCGCCTACTTCGATTTCGTGACCGCCGACGGCGAGGCATTTCGTCTTATCTTCGAATCTGACTTGCGAAACGAGCCCGCCGTGCGCGATCGCGTCGATGGCGCCTACCGCACCTGCATGGGCGCGATCGCCGACATCATCAGTACGGACACCGGTGTGCCACGCGAGCGTGCGGAACTTCTCGCGGTAGGGCTCGCAGGTGCCGCGGAGCATGGAGCCCGATTCTGGCTCGACAATCGCGGGTCGGTTTCGCGCAGCGAAGCGGTCGAACTGCTCGCCGCACTTGCTTGGCGTGGCATCTCGAAATTTCCGCTTCACGAGTAATGAGCAGGTCGACGGCGCCAGCACCCGCAGGGGTCACGGTAGGGTTCGTGGGTCTTCGATAATCCATGTGACGTTATAGAAAGGTGGCGTAGTGGAGGTCAAAATCGGCGTGCAGTTCGCTCCCCGCGAGCTGGTACTCGAGAGCGCACAATCCCCCAGCGAGGTGGAAAAGGCTGTCACCAAAGCGCTTTCTAGCGACTCTGGCCTGCTCACCCTTGTCGACGAACGCGGCCGACGGGTAGTAGTTCCCGCCGCCAAACTGGCCTATGTGGAGATCGCCGAGGCAGAAGCACGCAGAGTCGGCTTCGCCGCTTCGTAGCCAACCCAGCGCGCACCCAGGCGAACGTCCTAATTGTTCAGACCGATTGCACGCATGCGTTCGGTGTGCGCGCTGGTCAGTCTCTTTATGAGCGCACCCAGACCGGCTAGGTCACCCGAGCCAGACATCACCAGCTCGGCCAACGCGTCATGTTCTGCGGCGACGTGCTGGGCTTGGCTGATCGCCTCCCCGACGAGCCGCCTGGCCCACAAGGCCAGAGTGTCGGCGAGAAACGGCTCGGCTTGGACGGCTGCGCGTACCTCCGCGACGGCAAACTCAGCCAGGCGGGTGTCGTGGAGTACCTCCAGCACCAGGGCACGATCCGGCTCAGCAAGAACCCGTGCGATTTCCCGATAAAAATCGTCAGCGATCCCATCGCCGACATAAGCCTTCACCAACCCTTGCAGCCAGTCGTTCGGCTTGGTGGAGTCATGGAAGGTATCTAACGCGGCCACGAATGGCTCCATGGCGGCGTACGGATCTACTCCAAGCTCACTGAGGCGTGCCACCAGTCGGTGGTAGGAGTTGAGCTCAGCCGCGGCCATCTGACTCATCAGCGCTCGACGCCGCAGATCCGGTGCGAGTCGCGCGTCAAAAGCCAACCGATCGAACGCCACCAACTGGCCATAACCTAAAACGCCGAGCAGATCGACGAGAGAATCGCGACGAGGATTCAACGTCGACTCCGCCATCTTTTCCCCACCTACGTCCCCGCTCACCTGGGCGTCTGTGGACTTATCGTGAGTACCAGAGCCTGACAGCGTTATCTCCTCCTCAGACTGACAATGACGCCGCCGGCTAGCGGGCATTGGTAGCCTACGCGTACCATGTGCCTTGTTAGTTTTGTACATGGAAGGGTCTGACCCCTGAGTATCACGCAGTTTTCTTTCTCTCATTCAGCTGAGTCACTCGCTGACTCGCTTCCCGAGCCGCCCGCACTGAAGGGCCTGAGCCCCGGCGAAGCGGCGCCTATCGAGACGTCACCAGCTCCCAGTCTCACCGCTGATGCACCGGTCACCGACGATGCACCGCTTTTCTCCGACTTGGGGGTACATCCCGAGATCGTCGCAGCACTCGCTGAATCTGGCATCACCCGCGCGTTCGCGATTCAGTCGCTGACGCTGCCCATCGCCCAAGCTGGCTCTGACCTCATCGGGCAGGCACGTACCGGCACCGGTAAAACCTTGGGCTTTGGTATCCCGCTGCTGGGGCGAGTACTCCCACCCAGTCGTGGCGGAACGGGCACTCCGCAAGCACTCATCGTGGTTCCCACTCGCGAACTCTGCCTGCAAGTCAGTCGGGACCTTTCGGCCGCCGGCGCCCGGTTGGGTGTCCGGACCGCAGCGGTATACGGCGGTAGGGCTTACGAACCCCAGATCGCAGAGCTCAAACGGGGAGTTGAGGTCGTCGTCGGCACTCCCGGCCGTTTGCTCGACCTGGTCAATCAAAAACTTTTGCGACTAGACGCCATCTCCATTTTGGTGCTCGACGAAGCAGACGAAATGCTCGACCTGGGTTTCCTGCCCGACATTGAGCGTTTGCTGTCCGCGCTGCCCACCGTGCGGCAAACGATGCTGTTCAGCGCCACCATGCCTGGGCCCATCGTCGCTCTTGCCCGGCAGTTCATGAACAAACCCGTACATGTGCGGGCTGAAGACCCGGGAGAAAGCCACACGGTCCCGACCACGGCCCAGCACATCTTCCGAACTCACGCGATGGACAAAACTGAGGTCCTCGCGCGGGTGCTGCAAGCACGGGAACGTGGACTGGTGATGGTGTTTTGTCGCACAAAACGCACTGCGCAAAAACTCAGTGACGAGCTCGTCGACCGAGGATTCGCTGCGGCGTCCGTGCATGGCGACCTCGGCCAGGGCGCCCGTGAGCAAGCATTGCGCGCCTTCCGTGCCGGCAAAGTCGATGTACTAGTGGCCACCGATGTGGCCGCACGCGGAATCGACATCACCGGCGTCACCCATGTCATCAATTTTCAGTGCCCTGAGGACGAAAAGACGTACCTACACCGCATCGGACGCACCGGTCGAGCGGGAGCAAGCGGCGTCGCCGTGACCTTCGTAGATTGGGACGATCTCGCCAGGTGGCAGGTCATCAACAAGCTGCTGAGCCTGCCTTTTCATGAACCCACCGAGACATACTCCACCTCAGAACACCTGTACGCAGAGCTCAACATTCCCGAATCCATTTCGGGCAGTCTTCCCGAACACCAACGCACCCGAGCTGGGCTCGCCGCTGAGCGAGTAGAAGGCAGCAACAAACCTTCCGGTCGCGGCAAGGTCGACAGCAACCAAAAACGCACCCGCCGTGGCGGCACGCGTCGGCAAAAGCGCGGTACGGAACGCAGTCCAGAGGTAGCGCCGACGAAGGTTGAAGCAGAAAAGCCCGCTCGGCAAAAGCAGCGTGTGCGTCGTCGCACTCGAGGAGGCGACGTCGTAGCGCGCAATTCTTCTGCACCCGCAAAGAAGCCGCACCAGGAAGCCAGTGACTGACGACCCGGATGCCGTTTGGCGTCGTCCGAGCAATCGGGACGACGCGTCCGCCACTATGGGTTTTCCGTCGGCAACTGAGGTCATTTCCAGTTCCAAAAACACAATTAAGTCCAAATCAGCAACATTCAGCTACACCGGCCCTCCGGTGGCGACTCCCTCAACTGGGCCAGTGGGGGTACCCACACTGCCGGTCGCACCACCGCAACCCCCACCGCAGGATCACGCCGCGATCGACCTCGCTGAGAAGCGGGCTCAAGCCGTAACCATGGTAGTTACCGCCATCGCCGGCGCCTTCGCCATCGTGCTGCTTGTGGTGATGGCGATTCGTACCATCGCGGCTTAACGCGTGAGCACTCCCACCGCCCCGTTTTTTGCGGATTGCCCGCAATGTTTGGCACAAACATTGCGGGCAATCCGCAAAAAAGCTGCCAGTCCTGCTGTCCGTTAAGCTGACGCGAATGACGTCTTCTTTAGCGAGCCAACCATGTAGGCCAGAATTGGACGACGAGCCTCTTAAGCCATACGTGAGGGCCCTGTCTGGGTTGATCGATCTGGACCACGTCGAACTGTGCGGCGAGTACTCAGCGGCTGACCTCAGTGGCGACATGAGCCAGGTGCGTTGCCACGGCACAGACTTCACCGACGCAAACGTGCTTAACCTCACCATGGTGGACACCGAAATCACACACTCAGAGCTATCCAACGGCCGTTGGCAACGACTGAGCACACGGCGAGTTGAGCTGATGGATTGTCGCGCGCTGGGCTGGCGGGCGGAATGGGACTTTGCAGAAGAAGTGCTTATTGCCCAATGTCGGCTGGACTACAGCCAGCTTCGGTTTGCCCGCACCCGTGGCGCCGTCGTTTTCCGAGAATGCACTTTTGCCGAGGCCACCATTGGCGGCGACCTTTCACGTATCGTGTTCGACGATTGCGACTTGCGTGGCAGCGAATTTCGCGCCAGCGCGGCTGTGCACACCAATCTTGCGACCTCACAGCTGGTAGGCGCCCGTGGCATCACCACTCTGCGCGGCGCTGTTATCAGCGCTGGTCAAGCGGTTGGGCTCGCGCCAACTCTAGCCGCCGAGGCTGGGTTCGTGGTAGAGCGCTCCCAGTGACCGTCGCTTGGTACCCTCACCTGGTAAAAAAGAAGCATCCGATTATGTTTTAACTAACGTGCATCTCATCCGAGGAGGAGACATGGGGCTTCTGCGGTGGCTACGTGGCAACGCCGATACCTCCTCGACGGCCGCTGCCGCAGGCGCACTCGTGGAGCTTGACGCAACCTTGTCGCCAGCGAAGCGGCAACAAATCGAGAACCTGGAAACGCTCGAGTTGCTCCGAGAAGACGATGCGGAAAGCTCCGATACTGGGCGTAGCCGGCAAGTAAACCTCGACAAAAATACCGCCCTACTTCGGCTCGCAAAACACAAGCCAGAGGCCACGGTTCACGACGACAACGACGTGCACAAAAGCATTAAGAACTGACCACGGGCTGACAACCCGAGGCCTGCCCTACAAGTTCCTGGTAAACGGCCGGCGTGGTGGTCGCATTGGCTCCTAACTGGACTGTCTTATGCGCTCCATGGAAATCGCTTGATCCGGTCACAAAGAGGTCTAGTTCGTCTGCGAGCGTATGCAAATACTGACGTTGCGCCGGATCATGATCGGCGTGGTCTGCCTCAAGACCTGCCAAGCCCGCTCGCGCAAGCTCCGCAATCGTCTCTGCCGGCAACGTCCGTCCTCGCTTCGCCGCTCGAGGATGTGCGAGCACGGGCACACCACCGGCGTTGCGCACCATGCGGATAGCCGTAAAAATCTCAATATTGACGGCGGGCACACGGTAGCGGTAGCCGAGCCAGTCAGGCCCAAACGCCTCCGACATGGTGGCAACGAACCCGCGTGCCAGTAACACTTTTCCGACGTGGGGTCGCCCCACGGGGGCATCGCCCGCCGCTATAAGCACCTCGTCCCAGCTGATCTCGATGCCGTCGCCCCTCATACGTTCCACGATCCGCTCACCTCGCACCATGCGTGCTTGGCGCGTCCGTGCCCGGGCCGCTCGGAATTCGGACTCGTGCGCATCGAACAGATACGCCAGCAGGTGCACGCTCATCGGGTGTTCGGTCGCGCGGCGCCAACCGCACGACAGTTCCGCGCCACGAATCAATACCAACCCGGCCGGCAACGCGGCCATCGCCGGAGCCCACCCCGCAGTGGTGTCATGGTCTGTCAACGCCACGACGTCGAGTTCTACGGTGGCCGCATGCTGTACCAGCTGTGCCGGGGTTAGCGAGCCATCACTAGCAGTGGAATGAGTGTGTAGATCGATGCGCATGGGTCCGACTGTCAATCTGCAGAGTTGTCGCCTTCGGAAGCGTTCTCTTCGGCACCCTCATCTACCGAACCGGGATCGTACATCTCTTGGCAGAACAGCAGATAAAGCTCATTGGGATGTGGCAACGGCTTGATTTCTCGCAACGCTTGGTCTTGACCAGCAGACTCCAAAATGAACGTGCCGTATCCAAGCATCATGCCTAGCGGGCTCTGCTCATAGGCCATGTCGGTGACGCGGGCGAGCGGCATCATGGCAACGCGTCTGGTGAGCAAGCCTGTCACCAGCATGACGCGTTTGTTCGTCAATACGAATCGGTCGATCCACCATTGGAAGATTGCACCAAGAACGACCAGCAACACCAATACCCATATGCCGAGAATGATCCACATGAGAGTTTTGTTATTGCTGCCGAGAATGCCCACCAAATAGCCAACAATAAATGGGGAGATAAGGCCAAGCGCACCCCAACCAGCCACGTGAATCCAGTGACGCCGCCACTCACCCGAGTATTTTTCACTCGCGAATAAATACTTGGCGACGGCACGACTGGGCTGGGGGTGTGCCTGTGAGGGTTGGTCATCTTCATCGAAAGAGACGGCAGCGCTCACAGGCGGTGCGCTAGCTGGCTTGCCAGAACGCGTCGAACTGGCTGACCGCAGATTGTCCACCACGTCGTCGACAGGTATGGGGGTAATACTGACTGCGGCCTGGGAGATCTCGCGGCGCGGCGCCCGCCCAGCATCGCTGTCGAACGGGGAATCCGTGTCGTCGTAAGCCACTACGCGTCCCCTTTGCTACACATCACCGGAGCTGCCAAAACTCCACTGGCTTTCAGGATAAGACCTTAGGCCAGACCAGTGACAAAGTTGGAGAGGCCGACCCCAACGTTCTTGAGTCCGCCTACTAAAGACTGCACAACTCCGGCTGCTTCTGCGGGGCGTGTCACCAGATAAAACACCAGAAACGCGAGCAGGCCCCAGCTCACAATTTTTTTAACCATGGTGGCCCTCGGCCTCCTTACACATAAACACGACGGGGGAGCCGTCCTGGACGGGATAGAACTACCCTATGTCCAGACGCAGCATGTGTTTCAGACAGTCTGCCTTAGACCTGATCATGAAGGTACGTAGAACACGCACCGAACGGCAATGTGATCCGCGTATCTTCCCATATATCGCACCGTCAATAACGTCACACTCACGCCGTGCCAATGTAGACACACCGATCCATATTGGTGCGAATAGTCAGGGCCGCCCCTGGTTTTTCGGCAAACGTTGTGGTTCTTGTCATTTCTTGTAATTCCTGCTCAAGCCGTGCCTATCCGCCCTTTGGCAGCTCGGCGTGCTGGCTAATCCAGGTATGCATCGCGATTCCTGACGCCACTCCCGCATTGATCGATCGAGTGGAGCCAAACTGCGCTATGGAACAAACCAGGTGAGCAGCGTCCCGGGCTGGCTCGGACAGACCCGGCCCTTCCTGGCCAAAAATGAGCAAACACGCCTTAGGGAGGCGCACTGTCTCAATAGGAACTGATCCAGGAAGATTGTCGACCCCAATGACGGACAGTTCTTGTGCGTTCGCCCATTCGAGCAAGTCTTCGATCGTCGGGTGATGCCGAATGTGCTGATACCGGTCCGTCACCATGGCGCCACGACGATTCCACCGACGATTTCCCACAATATGAACCTCGCGGGCTAAAAATGCGTTGGCATTACGCACCACCGTGCCGATGTTGAAGTCGTGTTGCCAATTTTCGATCGCCACATGGAAGTCATGCCGTCGGCCATCGAGATCGGCCACGATCGCTTCTCGCGTCCAATACCGGTAACGATCAACAACATTCCGACGGTCACCATGGGCCAACAGCTCGGGGTCATAACGATCGTCTGACGGGTGCTCGCCGAGCCAAGGTCCGACACCAACGTCACAGTTGGATTCGTCTTGCGGGATCACAGCGCGACCTCCATATACGCTGCTTGCAGCAGATGTACGTGCTACGGGACACCCCCACTCCTTACCACCTGGAGTGACGCATGGACCGGAGAAAGTTCCTCAAGGTTGGCGGCATGGCGGCAGCAATCGTGCTTCCGGCAGCTGGGGCGGTCAGTGTCGAAGAGTACCGGATGGACCGATCCATGCGGTCCGGCCATGCTGTCGGCCAATTTCGACCCTCGAGGGCTCCGAGGAAACCAACTAGTGTGGCGAGCCCAAACGTCGCAGAAACTGATGGCGCTGACTTTCGATGACGGCCCAGCACCTGGCGACCACACGCCCGGAAATACTCACAATCTTGCGTAAAACCAACACCCCGGCAACGTTTTTTATGCTGGGCCAACAGGCAGAACGTCATCCCAGATTTGGTACGGGCGGTCGACGCTGATGGCCACGCGATCGGAAACCACACCTACGACCATCCCGACATGTCCGAAGCAAGCTACGCCACCGCCGTGAGTCAGCTCGGGCGCACTCACGACATCATCGAGAGAACCATTGGCCGGGCTCCGTTCGCTTTTCGACCGCCATACGGCCGGTTGTCGGGCGCGTTGTCCATGGTAGCCGCCAGCATGGGGTACGACATTTTGTTCTGGTCTGACGTCCTAGAGGCCACCGAAACAGCGGCCACCAACCTCGCTCATCTCGACCAGAAGTTGGGTGCCGGCTCCATAGTGCTCTCGCACGATGGCGACCGGCTGCCAGGTAAACCCACCGCAGATACTCTGCCCCGATTGATCCACAGAATGCACGAACGCGGCATCAAGCTGGTCACCATGCCCGAGCTACTCGAGGCAGCACTTCGTGAGCACATGCACAAGTACGCACGCAACGACGACACCGACGGCCCTATCGACACCACTAAGACCAGCGGTTAGCTCACCTTTCTCTACTCTTAGAGCAAGCTGTTAATGCACTTTGACGATGCTATTGCCACCATCGACGATAAGCAGCTGACCAGTCACGTACGAGGCTGCTGGCGATGCCAGGAAGGCCACCGCGGCAGCCACCTCATCCGGCGCGCCTGGACGTCCCAATGGGGTGTTCAGGCTGTGCTGCAACTCGGCCGTGGTCGAGGATCCGGTGTGAACCCAACCAGGGGCGACCGCATTGACAGTGATGCCATCCGCGACGACCTCAACAGCGAGCGCTCGAGTCATACCCACCAGTCCGGCTTTGGCCGCCGCATACGCCGCCTCGGCTGGGACAGCGTCGACTGGGCCCGTGGTGGAAGCAATGTTGATAATGCGCCCCCAGTTGCGCTCGATCATCCCGCCCACAAACGCGCGGCAGGCAAGAAATGCGGTGGTGAGATTGCGGTCGAGCTCGGTGCGCCATTCAGCGTCGGCGAGCTGGGCAACGGGTCGAAAAACTCCAGGGCTGGTGATGCTCGCCATACCCGCGTTGTTGACGAGAACATCGACATCGCCAAAAGCGTCTACCACCGCGTCGCGCGTGGCTTCCACCTCGGCAGGATCGGTAAGGTCGGCCACAAAACCAGTGGCACCAAGCTCGCTGGCCCGTTCGTGAATGCGCTTAGTGGTGGAGATGATGCTGGCCTGAGCGCCCAACGCAATCAGCCGGCGCGCGATCGCGTATCCAATGCCGTCAGGCCGTCCAGCACCGGTTACCACCGCCACTTTGCCATCCAGCCGGTTGCCGAGCTGCCGCTCCAACGCCGACTCCAATGTAGACACGGTGGAGGCCGTGGACTCGGTGGACTCCGAATTAGTACTCGACTGAGACAGGGGCATGGACTCGGGAATCTGCTGGTTCATGGCCGCGATTGTGTCCTACCTGACCGACAATCGCGATGCCGACAGTCATATTGATCGACGAAAAGCCCACACACCAGGCGTTGTACGTCCCGCTTGGTGTGTGGGCCACAGTTCCGCGCCACCGTCGCCGTCCCACAATGTGCCCGTCGGCCTCCCCGCTACCCTGAGAGCGTGAGCGAGGATGCGGTCGCACCGCTGGTTCTGGAAGTCATGAAAAAAGCTGCGGTGATATGGCTGCGCATCGATGATCGCCCGGCCCGCGCAGCCTGGACAGTGACGCGAAACGGTGTGGGGTACGTACTGAGCGATCACGCCGCGTCCACAGCAGACAGACGCGAGCAGCACATACCTGGATTAGATACAGCGACAGAATGCACCGTCATCGCCCGGTCGGCAGACAACCACGCACAAGTGGCGCAATGGCAAGCAACTGTGTGCCGGGTGGATCCAGATGGCAACGTGCCCCCAGCGGAGGACACGAACTCAGCTGAGACACCCGAACCCACCGAGTGGAACGAGATAGCAGCACTCATGCTCACCAAACGACTCAATCTGTCGGACACGCCCACCGCCATATCTCGCTGGCGCGAGACCTGCCACATAGTGGCGCTGCATCCTGCATAGGCCAGTCGTCTGGCAGCACATACCTGGAACGTCATCGCGTCGATCTCCGTCGACTTCTGTAAACAGCTTTGCGCGCGGCTACCAGCTGCTACCGTGCGAAACGTCGATGGTTCATGGCTTATTCGATGCCGCCATTGATGACGCAGCGCACAGCGAAGTCCGGTGTGATTCCGGCGCTGTCCCGCAACTGTAATGCTGGCTGACGGTACGCGACTCTTTCCGTGCAACCATGCAAGCCAGGTCGCCTGGCGCCGCGTCGAGGTTTATCGGCCTTCGCGGAAAGGGCGATCCCGACGCTGGTTCGCGCGCGAACCTGACAAGGGTCTTCTTTTCGCATGGAAGAAAGAGACTCGATGAGGCGTCTGCGTTCCCGTATCACCCCCCTGGCCGGCGTGCTCGCCATAAGCCTGGCCGCTCTCGGCCTTGCCGGGTGCACCCAGCACAACCCCACCGCGAGCGGCACTAGTGGAACCGTCGTCATCGCCAATCACGGCACGGATGTCGCCATTGCCAAGAGCCCGCAGAGCATCATCTCACTCTCCCCCACCGCTACCGAGATGCTCTATGCGGTGGGTGCGGGCAAGCAGATCAAGGCGGTAGACGACCAGTCAAACTATCCAGGTAAAGCGCCGAAGACCAGCCTGTCCGGGATAACACCCAATGCGGACGCCATCGCCGGATACAAGCCCGACCTGGTGATCGTGCAAGCCGACGCTAATGGCCTGCTTCATTCACTGTCCAAATTAGACGTTCCAGTGCTGGTGGAACCGTCCGCTAAGGCCCTCGACGATTCCTACCGGCAGATCGCCGAGATTGGCACAGCAACCGGGCACACTCAGCAGGCAAAAACAGTGGTCGGCTCGATGAAGACCACGATCGATGACGCCGTGCATAGCGCCAGTGCGACATCCAAAAAACTGAGCTATTACTACGAAGTAGACAGCACCTACTACACCGCAACGTCTAAGACCTTTATCGGCCAAATCTTCGCAGCGTTCGGCCTGGTCAACATCGCCGACAAAGCCGACTCGACCGATTCCGGAGGCTACCCACAGCTCTCGGCAGACTACGTCATTCACGCTAACCCGGATCTTGTGTTTCTCGCTGACACGGTAAGTGGCAAACAGTCGGTGCAGACGGTGGCTGACCGTCCAGGTTGGAACAACATGGGTGCCGTCAAAGATCAGCGCATCGTCGAGCTCAACGATGACGTCGCTTCACGCTGGGGTCCACGAGTGGCACAGCTTGCACAGCAGGTAGCTAATGCGGTCAACCATGTCGCCACCGCGTGAGGAACGTCGTACTCCGCCAAGCCTCGGTCGACGTTCGGACGGGTCCACGTTGCGTTGGTACTGGCTCATCATCGCGATTGCCCTAGCTCTTGGCGCTATTGCGGCCGGTGCGCTCACCGGGTCGGTCTACATCGATCCGGTGAACGCCATGTCGGCGCTCCTTGACCGCCTGCCCGGCGTTCATCTCCACTCTGGACTCTCACCGCTCGACGACGGCCTGTTTTTTGAGGTGCGGCTGCCCCGCGCACTCATGGCCGCAGCGATCGGCGGGTTACTGGCACTTTCTGGCGCCGCATACCAAGGGGTGTTTCGAAATCCGCTGGTAGACCCCTATCTGCTGGGGTCTGCCGCCGGCGCCGGGCTCGGAGCCACCCTCGCGATCGTGTACGCGCCGGCCGGCAGCATCGCCGGTGTGGCCTTGCAGCCACCTGCGGCCTTTGTCGGTGCGGTGGCAGGCGTTGCGCTCGCCTACGGCATCGGCACCGCGGCTGGCACGCTAGGCAACACCGCGACCTTAGTACTGGCCGGGGTCGCGGTGGCGTCATTTTTGACCGCAGTGCAAACCTTTGCCCTGCAACGACATTCCGACTCGTTGCAAGAAGTGTATTCCTGGATCTTGGGGCAATTGGGCACTGCGGATTGGCAGCACGTGGCGACGGTCCTGCCCTACCTTGTGGTCACCGCGGTCGTGGTGCTTCTGCATGGTCACCTGCTGGATGCGCTCGCGGTGGGCGACGAAGAAACAACCAGCCTGGGGCTACGTCCACAAAGGATTCGACTTGTTGTTCTCCTGGCAGCCTCGCTGGGCACCGCTGCGGCGGTGGCCGCCAGCGGACTGATCGGGTTCGTCGGACTAGTGGTGCCGCATATCATTCGCCGGTTGACGTCCAGCAGCTATCGGGTGGTGCTGCCGCTGTCGCTCTTAGGTGGGGCAGCCTTTTTGGTGCTCGCCGACCTCATCGCCCGCACCGTGCTGTCCCCCGCAGAGCTGCCCATAGGCGTAGTGACCGCTTTCGTCGGGGCGCCGTTCTTCGCCGGACTGTTGCGCCGCAATCGGCGGGCGATCGTATGAGTAAGCGCCCTCTGCTCTGTTTTTTGCGGATTTGCGCATGAGCCAGACCAGGAGTCAGCACGCGCCGCCACTAGCCGCGTCGCGCTTAGGCGTGACGCTCGGGCACGCACGGATCATTCACAACGTTTCGCTCACTGTCCACAGTGGTGAATGGCTCGCCGTCATTGGACCTAACGGCGCCGGAAAATCCACTCTGCTAAAGGCAATCTGCGAGCTACTCCCCCACGAGGGCCAGGTGCTTCTAGGAGTGAAGCCAACACAGAGCCTCACACCCAAGCAGCGCGCCCAGGCCATCGCTTATGCACCACAAGTGCCCACATTGCCGCCGACAATGCTCGTCCACGACTACGTCCTTTTAGGACGCACCCCTCACCTTGGATATCTTGGAATAACCGGCCCACGCGACAGTCGCATCGCCGACGAAACGCTGGAACGACTCGATCTGACTCCATTCGCGACCCGCGGTCTCGGTTCGCTGTCAGGTGGGGAACAACAGAGGGTCGTGCTGGCCCGAGCTCTCGCTCAGCAATCCCCCATACTGCTACTTGACGAACCCACCACCGCGCTAGATCTCGGACATCAACAGCAACTGATGGAACTCATCGACCGGTTGCGACGGGAAAAGAACCTCACCGTTATCACGACGCTGCACGATCTCAACCTGGCAAGCCAGTATGCCGACCGGCTGCTGCTGTTGGCTCACGGCGCGGCGGTCGCGGACGGCCCACCCTCGGAAGTACTCACGACCGAGCTCATCGCTACCCACTACGGCGCCGCTATTGACATCCACCGTGAGAACGGGGGCCGTCCCACGATTCACCTCAAACGAAATAGCTGACTCTCCGTGAGGAGGAACAAATGGGTGCAGCCACCGAGCGCATGGATACCGAGTGGCTGCGTCGAATCGATCTCGAGCTGATGGCAGAAGGGCCACGGAAACCGTTATGACACGCGAGCGTCGAACAACGGAGCGAGCCCAGTTTTCAGCGTAGAAGCCAGCGCAGAGAAATCTAACCCCCGAAGTAGCCCGGTACCTGCTGTCCCGTGCGGAGGGTTGCTGACAGCAGAGCCTCGTAGGAGACCACTCGGTCGGCGTTTACCCTGGCGGTGTGACGAACACCGGACGCATCTACCTGGCACGACTAGCGGGGCTCCCTGTGCTCGATCCTTACGGCGAGCAGGTAGGCCGAGTGCGCGACGCGGTGGCACGCATCCGACCGGACGAGAGGGCAATGCGGGTGACTGGTCTGGTGGTGGAGATTCAGCAGCGACGGCGGATCTTCGTGCCGCTTGGTCGGGTGCGCTCGTTCGAACCGGACGCGGTCATGATGGGCAGTAGTTCGGTAAGCCTCAAAGGATTCGAGCAGCGGGCCGGCGAGCTACTCGCGCTCGGCGATTTGCTGGATCGTCGCGTGACCATTGTGGAGAGCCAAAGCCCGGCAGTCCTTGTAGACATCGCGATCGAGCAATCTCGTTCTCGTGAATGGCTCACCACTAAACTTGCCGTGCGCCAGATCACCGGCCGGTTATCGCGCCGAGGTCAGCTCATGCAGCTCGACTGGGAAGAAATCACCGGTGTGGTCGAAAGGCAAGACCGGCAGGGTGCTGCCAACCTGTTGGCGGTATTTGAGCAGCTGCACCCCGCGGACTTGGCCAACGTCTTGCAGGATCTCTCGGACAAACGACGAGTGGAGGTCGCCGCCGCACTCGACGACGACCGCCTCGCGGACGTGTTGGAGGAGCTCCCCGAAGATGACCAGGTAGAAATCTTGGAGTCATTGGAGTCCGAGCGGGCGGCCGACGTGCTAGAAGCAATGGACCCAGACGACGCGGCCGACTTGCTCGGCGAATTGGCCGAGTCAGAAAAGGAACGGTTGCTGCAATTGATGCGCCCGGAAGACGCGGCAGGTGTGCGCCGATTGCTCACGTATTCGGAAAACACAGCCGGTGCACTCATGACCACCGAGCCGGTCATTCTGCAGCCGGACGCAACCGTCGCGCAGGCACTTGCCGAGCTCCGCAACGAGGAACTCACTCCTGCCTTAGCCACACAGGTGTACGTGTGTCGGTCGCCGATCTCGACACCGACCGGGCATTACCTGGGGGTGGCGCACATCCAGCGGCTACTGCGTGAACCCCCCAGCGAGCTAGTAAGCTCCATTGTGGACACTGAGTCTGCACCGATCGCCCCCGGCACACCTCTCCCCGAAGTTGCTCGCACGCTCGCTACCTACGACTTGGTGGCCGTGCCGGTGGTGGATCCCCGAGACCGCCTACTGGGTGCGATCACCGTCGACGACGTGCTCGACCACCTGCTACCGGCCGACTGGCGGGACCGTGACCATGGCTGATTCCGACATTCGCCCCACTGGCCGCACCCACGCGCGTCTCGACCAACCCTTGGCGAGCCGTCGCCGACTGCCGCGCCTAGACGCTGACGCATTCGGCCGCTTCTCCGAAAAAGTCGCCCGAATGCTCGGCACCGGCAGATTCCTGCTGTGGCAGACGATCATCGTGGTGTGCTGGATCATCGTCAATCTGTTGTGGTGGCAGTTGCGTTGGGATCCGTACCCGTTCATCCTGCTTAATCTCGCCTTCTCCACCCAGGCCGCGTACGCCGCGCCGCTTATCTTGCTCGCGCAGAACCGGCAAGCGTCCCGAGAGCGCATTGCGCTAGACGAGGACCGTCAACGGGCGCAAGCCGCCAAAGAGGACACCGAATACATAAGTCGCGAATTGGCGGGCTTGCGCATCGCAATTGGTGAGGTCGCCACCCGAGATTTCATCCGTGACGAGATCACCCGCTTGCTGGAAGAGAGCCGTAAAGGCGACCCCACCAGCACAGCCCGATAAGTGCGCTTCACTCAAAAAATTAGGCTCATCGTGGCCGCTCGGATAGCGCGGTAAGCCCGTGCTCGCGATCGAGTGCGAACCACCTGGCAATGCCCACCCGGTCAAGAAATTCGTAGTCATGGCTGACGATGAGCAGCGCACCCCGGTAGGCGGCGAGGGCATCGACAAGTTGATCCATGCTCCGCATGTCGAGGTTGTTGGTGGGCTCGTCGAGAACAACGAGGTGTGGCGGCGGATCCGCTAGCAGTATTCGGGCAATCGCCACCCGGAACCGCTCCCCGCCGGAGAGCTGGCCCGCCGGTCGCTCCACATCCCGCCCGCGGAACAGGAATCGGGCGAGCCGCGCCCGCACCGTGCCTCGGTCAACATGGGGGGCCATCGCGCAGACATTGTCGAGCACGCTGAGCGAAGGCACCAGCGTGTCGATGCACTGCGGAAGGTAACCAATGCGGTCGGTAAATCGCTCGGCCGTCACCATCGACGGTGGCGACGCGGGCCCACCATCCACAATGGATTTCAACAGCGTTGTCTTTCCCGCACCATTGGGACCGACAAGGCCAATCCGCTCAGGGCCTTGAACGAATTCCGTCCGCTCCGCACACGTGAGCTCAAGAATGCGGCGGCTCGACGATAGGCCCGGATCGGGCAACTCGATGCGGATGTGAGCGTCATCGCGCACCAAACGCTCGGCCTGGTTGACCGCGTCTTGCGCCGCTTGAATCTTCTCGTCCAGCTCAACGCGGAGCTTGCCCGCGGAGACCTGCGCTTCGGTCTTTCGCTGATTCATCACGATCTTCGGTAAGCGCTTGTTTTCAAACGCTTTCCGGCCGTAGCGCACTCGTCGGGCCAACTTCGTTTGCGCTTGTATACGTTGCCGCTTTTCGACGGTGAGCGTTTGCTCTGCCGCCGCGAGTGCTCGCTCGGCAGCCTCCTGCTCTACCGCCAGGTAGGTGGCATATTCGGTGTAGGTGCCACCAAATACGGCGACGGTGTTATCGCGGAGCTCTGCGGTCTGGTCCATGAGATCGAGCAACTCGACATCGTGGCTCACCACCAGCAGCGTTCCCTTCCAGCTATGGACCATCCCGTACAGGCGCTCGCGAGCCCTACGGTCGAGGTTGTTCGTGGGTTCGTCCAGCAAGGTGACGGGATTGGCGGCAAGACGCAGTCCGGCGATCCCGACGAGTATCGCCTCGCCACCGGAGAGCGTGCGCACCGATCGCTCGAATGAGGCAGCGTCTAGACCTGCGTCCACCAGGGCTTCCTCGGCCTCGCTCTCGATCCCCCAGTCGTCTCCGAGCACGTCGTAGTCTTTTTCGGATCCATGGCCGGCGGAGATCGCCCGCATCGCCTCAAGCTTGTCTCGCACTCCCAAGAGATCAGCAACGGTCGCGGAGGCATGGAGCGACAGCGTCTGCGGCAAATAGCCCACCGCTCCGCTCACAGCCACGCTCCCAGCGGATGGCCCCAACTCGCCAGCGATTACACGCAGCAGGCTCGACTTGCCCGAGCCGTTTACCCCAATGAGGCCAGTTCGGCCCACCCCAAAGCTGGCAGTGAGGCCCTGAATCGCAACGGATCCGTCGGGCCAGGTCAGCCCTAGGTCTTTACAAACAATGACGGGATGTGATGGTGAAGACATGAAAGCTCCTGACATGTCAGCGGAATGCGCCGTGACACCGGAGCCGAATAACAGCTACCACGATTGTCAGCGACGAACTACTGGCGTGAAATCGTCAGGATCCTCACCATGAGGCCTCTCTAGAGGGGATGCGGCACCCGGAACGCTACCAGGCACAGAGCCAACGGCACTACTACATTTTTGGTGGCCATTTGAGTAGGATTCCGGGTAGTATCTCGAGTATGAAAGTAAGCGTCAGCCTTCCAAGAGAAGATGTGGAGTTCGTCGACAAGTACGCCACTCAATTCAGTAACTCTTCCCGCTCCTCGATAATTCATCAGGCAATCGGGCTGCTGCGGACAGTCGATCTCGAAGACGCCTATACCGCTGCTTGGTCCGAATGGGACGCCAGCAACGACGCGCATCTCTGGGATGCCACGGCATCAGATGGGATCATTGGTGCGCAGAGGTGACGTTTATTGGGTGGATCTTGAGCCCACCAAAGACTCAGAAGCCAACAAGACACGACCAGCAGTAATCGTCAGTAACGACGCGGCCAATCGCGGCGCGGAGCGAACCGGCCGGGGTGTAATCACAGTGGTGCCGATCACCTCAAACGTAAACCGTATCTTTCCGTTCCAAGTACTACTCAACGCCGACGAATGCGGACTCTCCACGGATTCAAAGGCGCAAGCTGAGCAGGTTCGCTCCATCTCCGCTGTCCGTCTCCGAACTCGCGCGGGCGCTATCTCTGCTAGTAGTTTGCGCCAGCTTGATGAGGCTCTACGGATCCACCTCGTTCTTTAGCTAGTTCGCGGGAACGTAGCATGGGGGCCATGTCGTCCACGCTTCCCGCGCTTTCGGAAATCCAGCAGGCTCTCAGCACGGTGCAAGACCCGGAGATCCACCGGCCTATCACCGACTTGGGCATGGTCAAAGAGGTGTCGATCGCCGACGACGGCAACGTCACGGTCGCGATTTATCTGACGATCGCCGGCTGCCCACTCAAAGCTACGTTGACCAACGACATCACCGCCTCGGTCAGCAAAGTACCGGGCGTGCGGGAGGTCACGGTCGAGCTCGATGTCATGAGCGACGAGCAGCGCAAAGAACTGCAGTCCAAACTCCGTGGCGGCAAGCCCGATAAAGAAATCCCGTTCGCACAACCACATTCACGCACCCGGGTCTACGCGGTGGCCTCCGGAAAGGGTGGGGTCGGAAAATCCAGCGTGACGGTCAATCTTGCGGCCGCACTCGCCGCACGAGGGCTGTCGGTCGGCGTAGTAGACGCCGACATTTACGGCTTCTCTGTTCCGCGCATGCTGGGCGTCGACGGGCGACCCACCAAAGTGGAGAACATGATCATGCCGCCGAGCGCGCATGGTGTGAAAGTCATCTCTATCGGCATGTTCGTGCCCGGCAATAGCGCGGTGGTGTGGCGCGGGCCGATGCTGCATCGGGCGCTCCAGCAGTTCCTGGCCGACGTGTACTGGGGCGATCTCGACATTCTGCTTATGGATCTGCCACCCGGCACCGGGGACATCGCTATCTCGGTGGCGCAGCTCGTCCCCAATGCGGAGATCCTGGTCGTGACCACACCGCAGCAAGCGGCCGCAGAAGTGGCCGAACGAGCAGGCTCGATCTCACTGCAAACACATCAGCAGGTCATCGGAGTCATCGAGAATATGTCCTGGTTGGACGTTCCCGGTGGGGAAAGAATGGAACTGTTCGGCGCCGGCGGTGGGCAGGCGGTGGCGGATGGGCTGACCAAGGGGTTGGGTATCCCCGTGCCACTGCTGGGTCAGGTTCCGATCGATCCGGTGCTGCGGAAAGGATCCGACGAAGGCACCCCAGTCGTATTGTCCAAACCCGACAGCCCGGCGGCTCAAGCGCTGCAATCTATCGCCGATGATCTGGCGGTGCGGCAAGACAGCTTGGTGGGGCGCTCGCTCGGATTGACTCCGGCATAAGTCATGTATCAATTCTTCTACCGCACTGTGTTATCGCGGATTTCCGCCGAGACCGCACACCACCTCAGTTTTGGTGCGCTGCGAGCGCTATGCCGCGTTCCGTTTCTTGCCGCCGCACTACGCAAGCTGTCCACCGTGGACCATCCCGCGCTGAGCATCAACGCACTGGGGTTGCGTTTTTCCAACCCACTCGGCCTCGCGGCGGGGTTCGACAAAGACGCGCGTGGTCCTCGAGCTATGGCGTCACTGGGTTTCGGATGTATCGAGATCGGCACTGTCACCGGCCAATCGCAGCCAGGCAACCCGACACCACGGCTATTCCGGCTAATGTCGGACCGAGCACTCCTGAACCGCATGGGCTTCAACAACGAGGGTTCGGCGGTTGCCGCGGAACGGCTATCAGCCCAGGCAAAGGCGCGGGCTCGCCGGTTTGTGCTTGGCGTCAACATCGGCAAGACCAAGGTAGTGCCAGAGCCCGAAGCCGTTGACGACTACGTGCTCAGTACCCAACGGCTGGCACGACATGCCGACTATCTGGTCGTCAACGTAAGCTCCCCCAACACTCCTGGGCTGCGGAATCTGCAGGCAGTTGATGCGTTACGCCCATTACTGCAAGCAGTGCGGTCCACATTAGACTCCTCAACTGAGCGTCACGTGCCGCTGCTCGTCAAGATCGCGCCCGATCTCAGCGATCCCGACGTCGACGCCGTGGCTGACCTTGCTTTAGAGCTCAATCTCGATGGCATCATCGCCACCAACACCACTATTTCCCGGGACGGCCTCCACACCGACCCCGCGCGGGTGGCATCACTCGGTGCGGGCGGCATCTCTGGAGCACCATTAAAAGCGCGCTCGCTGGAAGTACTGCGCCGGCTGCGGACCCGGGTAGGCGACAAGGTATGCCTGATCGCGGTAGGCGGCATTGAGACCGCCGACGATGCCTGGGCACGGATCCGCGCTGGCGCCAGTCTGCTTCAGGGCTACACCGGCTTGATCTACTATGGACCGTTCTGGCCGAAGACTCTGCAACGTGGGCTACTCGCAAAACTGCGCGCCTCCGGATTTGCCCGGCTAAGCGACGCCATCGGCAGCGAGGTAACAGGTCGGCCCGTACGGCACGCTCACGAGCCAGATGCGTCCAGCGCCGACGCGTAATCGGTCGGCCACCAGTGGCTTTACGCGCTCTATGTAGTGTCAGGATCGATCGGAGCGGCAGAACCAGCGACGATCCGCGCGCTCGCCTGGTCGACGGTTGGTGGCGATGACAACCATTTTGTCTGCACAGGAACAACCGGGCCGCTGTCCGCGCCTACAACAGTGGTGGACCCCGAGCGTCCATTCATAAGCGGACTACCGCTGCGGAGTTCACCTAGCTCGTTCTCGATATGCCCAAACACGTTTCGCAACGGACCGCGTATCGCTTCCTCTTCCTGTTCCGACAAAAGATGACGCCGAATAAGACGCTTCGGGTGAAGGTCGGCGACGTCATTGATCTCTAGGCCAGTGTGTTCGCGTAGTTCTTCTGTCGCATTCCGCGCCATGCCTCGTAGCCTGCGTAGGAAACGAGCGGCGTCGCCGGCTAGCTTCGGCAAGCGCTCCGGTCCAAAGAGAAATAGAGCAAGCAGCACCAGACAGACGATCTCCCACCAGCCCAGGTTCTCGAACACTCCCACAGCCTACGTCGCTAGGCAGCACTCCACGCCACTGACCGGGATATGCGCGATCATCGCGTCCCCTTTGCACGGATAAAAGCGCAATTACCTAATTTGCGTCGCGCTCCTGAAGGGTGACATTAGCGCTCGAGGTATGACCGTCTCGTTTGTACTCCACCGTGACTTTAGTGCCAGTCGCGTCTTTACGGGTGAGCGCGATGAGCGCCACCGCATCGTCGACAGGCTGCCCGCCAAACTTGGTCACCACATCGCCGTTCCGCAAACCAGCCTTATCAGCCGGACCATTTTTCTCGACATTCTTGAGCTCCGCGCCACCCGTAGAGGTGCTATCAACGTCCAGCGTGGCGCCAAACACCGTCGTGGTGGCTTTTCCCGTCGAGATGAGCTGCTCGGCGATGCGCTTCGCCTGATTGATGGGGATGGCGAATCCAATGCCAATGTTGCCGGACTCGCTACTGGTAGCCGATCCAGGCACCGTGGCGATCGCCGAATTGACGCCAACGACCTTGCCGTCGCCATCGACCAAGGGACCACCGGAATTACCCGGATTGATGGCGGCATCGGTTTGGATCGCGGCCATGAAGGAGGTTTCGTCTTTGGATCCGCTGGTCTCCCCGCCTGTCACGACGGGTCGATCCAACGCACTCACAATGCCACTCGTGACCGTCTCGTTAAGTCCAAGCGGAGCACCGATCGCGATCGTCGGGTCGCCGACCCGGACAGCGTCTGAGTTGCCAAACTGGCAAACGTCTACATTGTCTCGGTTGACTTTGAGAACAGCCAGGTCGGACGTAGGGTCGCGGCCCACAATTTTCGCATCAGCCCGTGAACCGTCGCTAAACACGACACTAAGCTGTCCTCCGTTTGCGGCGGGCTCAGCCACGTGGTTATTGGTAAGGATGTAGCCATCGCGGGAAATGATGAAGCCAGAGCCATTGCCGGCCACCGAATCAGCGCTGACCTCCACCGTCACCACCGATTTTTCTACCCGCGCCACCACGCCAGCCACTGACTGGGCTGGCCGTTTGGCGGCCTCGGGAATACTGCCATCGCTTGGTCCCAGCGAATAGTGACGGCCACCGTGCGACGCGATCGCGTACCCGGCTACTCCGCCCACCAAGCCGGCACATAGCGAGGCCACCAGCGCTAGTACCAGCACCAGCCGATTCTGTGCGCCTGGCGCGGCTGCGCTCACCCCCGCAGCAGGTTCCGGCGGAACCTGCGAGCCCGGATTAGGTAGCCGCCATACCGGTTGTGTTTCGGGCTTACGCCACGGATCGTTCATCGCGCCCTGAGCCCAAAAAGCGGAGCTCGCCGCAGACTCGCTTGGACCCGTCTGGCCGACGCCGGAAGCATCATGAGACACACGGCCTTGGTCATGGGAGAAAGCGTCGTCCGTCTCCGCCACCGTGTTACCTCCAGCAAGCCCCGTAGGCACTAATTAGCAAAATGAGAGAGTGTCCCGCCCTAGCTAACAGCATGCAACACCGCGACCATTCCACCCCCAACGGGTTAGTTCAGTGCCAACACAGCTACCCGAACCAACCATGTTCTCGTATCTTCTTACCCCGTTATCCGGCCAGATCGATGCGGCAGACAAGGACTGAGCGTGCACCGAATGGAACGCCTCTGAATCTGCCGAGACTCTTACCCCGCAACCACAACATCGGTGCTGCGGTCACGAAGTACCTCGTGACCGCAGCACCGATGTTGGCACGCCTCAGGTCAGCGCCAAAGTAAGGCGCACCCTGGGTAGCACACATCGTTGCCAAGAGCCGACGCTAGCCCACTACGCCCTTCAAGGCCTCGTCCAACGCACTGGCTTCTTCGGCTGACATCTCGACAACAAGCCGACCGCCGCCCTCCAGCGGAACCCGCATCACGATGCCACGTCCTTCTTTTGTCACCTCGAGCGGACCGTCACCTGTCCGTGGCTTCATCGCCGCCATTGGAAGCTCCCTCGCCTATGACCGCAATCGAGCACGGTCACCCACTGGTTTAATAGCTCTGCTGAATGAATATCTGCACGCAACGCGCGACCGAATACGGTCACGCCGACCAAACACGCAAATACGTCACCCGCAATTGTTTCGTATTCGGCAGTCGCAAGGCGAGCCGACCCCCACATTTGCCGATGATGAGCTGCGGCAAGGAGCAGCTGAGAGCGCTAACCGCGCTCCCGGCGAAGCAGCTCATACGCGAGCACCGCCGCCGCCGTGGCCACGTTGAGAGACTCCACTCCGGCGGCGAGCGGAATCGAGACGCGTGAGGTCACCGCTTGCGCAGCTGCCGGCGACAACCCTTCCGTTTCGTTGCCCAACACAAAGACGGTCTTGTCGGCGAAGTAGGTATCAAAGACGGTGTCCGTTGCCTCGCCATCTAGGCCGACCACCGCGAAACCTGCCTCACGCAGCCGCGGAATCGCCTCCGCCGAGCTCCGAGCACGCACAATTGGCGCCTGGAAAGCCACCCCAGCCGACGCCTTAATGACCAGCGGACCCACCTCGGCTGTGCCCGCGCGAGGCAAAATGATGCCCGCCAATCCGGCGGCCGTGCCGGCTCGGATCACCATGCCGACATTGCTGGGGTTCGTCACACCATCCAACAAAAGCGCGTGCGTACTTTTTGACTGGGAATGCTGGGCGATCCATGCGTCCACACCAGACATACGCGGCGCGATGACATCTGCCGCCACGCCCTGATCGTGCCGTCCATTTCCGGCGAGTAACTTGACTCGTTGCGCACCCACCACATGGACAGGGATCTCTCGTTTTTCTGCAGCGCGTCGAATCGCGGTGACGTTCGCGCCCCGCGCATTGTCGGCCAGCAACACTTTATCGAGCTGCAAGGAGTCGTCCCGCAATGCTTCGAGCACCGGCATGCGACCGTAAATCGTGATGAACCGCTCCCGTGGATGCGGCGTTGCGTCACTCATGCGGGTCGCTTTCTGCTGCGTCAGGATTTTCGGGTTGCGCCTGCGCTCTCTGGCGATGCAACGCCAGTTCCAACTCGGCGACGCGCGCGTTCGCGTCCGCCAGTTCATAGGAGAGCCGACGCAAGACGCTGTCGACCTGCGCCATCCGGTAGCCACGGAGGGCCATGTCAAACCGGATTCGAGTGACGTCACTGCTCGTCAGCGCGCGATCGTCGGGGAGCACGCCTGGCACACCGTCCGCAGTGGACTCCACGAATCCGTTCGTACGCCCCAGCGTGAACGCGACGATGACGAACCCCGCTGCGGCAACCACCAGCGCAATAACCACGGTGAGTACAAAGCTAGCCACAGGTGCATGGTGCCACGAGCGGTAGACGACACGATCGGCCGGTACTCCTGGCGCGCTGGTGCCATCTACCTCGAGCTTGTTTCACCCCTCGACGGGCTCAGCGTGAGGGTGAGCAGTGCCTAGGTGTGGGGCAGCTTCGGACGTCCCCCGTTCTGGGTGGGCGCGTTCCGCGGCAACGATGATCTCTATCGCTTCGGAGATGTCGTCGGTAACCGTGACGAGGTCAAGATCGCTGGCGTTTATTTTGTGCTCAGCGGCGACAGTGTCACGCAACCAGTCGACGAGACCAGACCAGTAACTACGCCCGAGCAAAATGACGGGGAATTGGGTTACCTTGTGTGTCTGCACCAAGGTGACCGCTTCAAACAGTTCGTCGAGGGTTCCATAACCGCCCGGCAACACCACAAACGCTTGGGCATATTTGACGAACATCGTCTTGCGGGCAAAGAAGTACCGGAAGTTGATGCCCAGATCGACCCACTGATTGAGCCCCTGCTCAAACGGCAACTCAATGCCGAGCCCTACCGAGACCCCACCCGCATGGTTTGCGCCCTTATTGGCCGCCTCCATGATGCCGGGACCACCGCCGGTAATGACCGCATAGCCGGCCTCCACTAAGCCACCGGCGAGCTTTTCGGCAGCCGCGTATTCGGGACTGTCCACATTGGCCCTAGCAGAGCCAAAGACACAGACCGCCGGGCCTAGCTCCGAGAGGGCGCCAAAGCCCTCGACGAACTCAGATTGGATGCGCAAAACCCGCCATGGGTCGGTATGTACCCAATCGGTAGAACCGCGGGTATCGAGCAGTCGTTGGTCCGTCGTGGTTTTGGGGACGGAAAGGCGACGAAAAGTCACCGGTCCTCCTTTTCTTTCCTCTGCGGAATCGTTCACAGAAGTCTTACTCATAGGTCCACCGTACGGCCGGACATCCGAACGTGTCGTGAAACACCCGATGCCGATCTGGTTTCTCGTCGTTGAAACTTCCGTAGCGGTTGAACTTCATAGCGCCGTGCCACATATAGGCATCGAGAGCAACAAGGTAGGTGAACCATGGCCGCCGAGCAACCCGATCTTATGAACGCCACCGAAACAGATGAAGCAGAGCTCCATTTTTGGTTAGCCGAACATGAACGCACCCTCGATTGGGCGAAGGACCGCATCAGCACCTTGGAGCGCGCCGCGGAACGGGAACGCGACCTTGCGATTCCGCACGCAATAGCCGCCGGCGGCATTTTTGCCATGCCACTGGCATTGTCACTGCCGTGGCTCATGCACGCCAATCACGATCAGCCCACCAGCGGCTGGACCATGCTGCTCGCGCCTGGCTCTGCGCCACTCATCGCAGGGCTGATCTACCTAGTCGCGACTGGGCTGCTCCTGCAAGGTTTGGCGCTGGTTATTAGAAGCCGTGGCACGGCGCTCGCGGCCGCGATAGTCACCGTTATGGCAAGTTTGGCAACCATCGGTTTTTTGTTCACCGTGGCCCACGATTCCAGCCTTGCCGCGACGACCGGGCCAGCGGTGTCACTCGTGGTGCTGCTCATTTTGGGCACGACTTGGGGCATGATCGCGGAGCTGCGTGCGCCTGCCTAAGCTCGCTTTTTTTGCGGATTGCCCGCGATGTTTGTGCCAAAAATCGCGGGCAATCCGCAAAAAGCAGGAGGAAGCCAAGCTAGCTTCCCAACAGAAATGTGCGCAAATATTGGGTTGTCTTCGCAATACGACGGGTGTCGACGTTCTCATTGCGGGTGTGGGCCAGATTTGGATCGCCAGGGCCAAAGTTGATCGCCGGGATCCCCCGCTCGGCAAACCGCGCCACGTCAGTCCAACCATATTTAGCGGTGACGGGCAGACCCAGTGCCGCGACAAACTCGGCTACCGCTGGCGCTGTCAGGCCAGGAGGTGCAGCGGGCGAACTGTCTGTAATGGACACGTCATAGCCAGAGAAGAATTCCCGCACATGCTCGACCGCCCCTTCCACGCTCCGATCTGGACCAAAGCGAAACCCCACCTCCAACAGGCTTTCGTCCGGGATGACATTTCCAGCCACCCCACCCTCAATCCGGACCGCGTTGAGGCCTTCGCGAAAGACGCATCCGTCGATACTCACCTGGCGCGGTTGGTAGCTGACTAGTCGGTGCAGGGGTTCGGCCAGTGCGTGAATCGCGTTCTCCCCCAGCCAACCGCGCGCCGCATGGGCCCGCCTGCCAGTCGCCCGCACCAGCGCCCGGATACTGCCCTGACAACCGGCTTCCAGAGCACCATTTGTGGGCTCCAAGACGATCGCCATATCGCCTTGTATCCATTGTGGATTGTTCCGTGATAGGCGCCCTAAGCCATTTTTGACGGCAGCAACTTCTTCGTGGTCGTAGGCGATGACGGTCAGGTCGTATCGAGGGTGGCCAGCTTCCTCGGCGAGCGCGGCGAGATGCAGCATGGCCGCCACACCGGATTTCATATCGGTGGTGCCGCAGCCATAGAGCACGTCACCGTCGCGATAGGACGGAAGATTGTCGGCCACGGGCACGGTGTCAAGATGCCCGGCGAGCACGATGCGCCGCCCGCGTCCCCACTCGGTGCGGGCCACTACCGCGTCACCATCTCGGAACACTCGAAAATGCGGCAGGGCGGCCAGCGCACGCTCAACCTCGTCCGCGATCGCGCGTTCATTGCCGGAAACCGACGGGATATCGACCAGCTCAGCGGTCAACGAGATGGGGTCTGCAGTCAGATTAAGCACCAGCCCACCCTACAAATCTCTGGCTGCTCTTTGTTCCCTCGAAACAAGAAGGTTTTTACGAGGGCGGGAGCCAAAATGACCGGTGAGATTCCCGGCGTTTCCCGGGAATCTCACCGGTCATTCCAGGGGGGTGGCGCACGGGCAGGAGCCGGAAGCGTGGATCGGCATGAGCACATGACACCACCCGGCACGGACAGCACACACGCGTCGAAGGCATGAGCCGCTACGGTAGTGGCGTGGCAGAGAACGAGCTGTTGACGCTCCCGGCATTCGGTGTTGGGCTAGCAACCATCGCGACGGGCGATCGCCCTTCGGGCAAAGGCGAGACCCTGCTTGAGGTGTGGTTCTTGCCGGGCGGCATGCACCTTGGCGCCGAGGCGGCCCGACGCGCCGAACTGCTCAATGTGGTGCACGGCGAACCCACCCCTATTACCCCCGATGAGGCGAGTTCGCTGCTATCGGCGAGCGCCGGCGGCCCCATCTTGGTAGGAAAGCCCGTCACTAGCCTGGTAGGCGACGACACCACAACCGCAGGGCCGGCCGCGTTGACCTTGCACTCCAGCGCCGACCCCATTCGTGGTGTGCGCACGGCTCTTCTCGCCGTGGCGCTCGAATCATTGGCGCTGCCACCCGTCAACACCGCCGATGCCTACTTGCGGCTCCAGCTGCTCTCACATCGGCAAGTGCGGCCGCATCAGCTGTCCATGGATGGCATCTTCGGAGTAATGCCGAATGTGGCGTGGACGTCCTCCGGGCCATGCTCAATAGACACTGTGGACAGATCCCGGCTCCACGCCCGTTCCCGTGGAGAGCAGTTCCACGTATTTGGTGTCGACAAATTTCCGCGCATGACCGACTACGTCGTGCCCTCTGGTGTCCGCATCGCCGACGCTGATCGGGTCCGTCTCGGCGCCTACCTCTCGCCCGGCACCACCGTGATGCATGAAGGCTTCGTGAACTTTCACGCCGGCACGCTCGGCGCCAGCATGGTGGAGGGCCGTATTTCTGCTGGTGTCGTGGTTGGCGACGGCTCGGATGTTGGCGGCGGCGCCTCAATCATGGGCACCTTATCGGGCGGCGGCAAAGAAATCGTCTCTATCGGACAACGTTGTCTCCTCGGCGCCAATTCTGGCCTGGGTATCTCGCTCGGCGATGAATGCATCGTCGAGGCCGGTTGTTACGTAACCGCTGGGGCCAAGGTCACCCTCGTGGGCGGCGAACGCGATCAGCAGACCGTCAAAGCGGCTGAGCTTTCGGGCGCCTCGGGTCTGCTGTTCCGGCGCAATTCGCTGACGGGTGCACTGGAAGCGGTTCCCCACACCGGAAACTGGTCTGGTCTCAACAGCCAGCTGCATGCCAATAGCTAAGAGCTCGGAGTGCTTGGTTTGTGCCTAGTGTTCTCGGCGCCTTGCCAAGACCAATCCACACGTCACTAAGACTAGCGACGTGACAACTACCGGGCTACCCAGCCAAGCGCTTAGCGGCGGTAGCAACGCGCTCGTCGGTTGCCGTTAGCGCCACCCGAATATGCCGGGAACCGGACTGTCCATAGAAGACACCCGGGCTGACCACCACACCGCGCTCCGCGCACCATTGCGTGCTCGCCCAGCAGTCTTCGTCACGGCTGGCCCACAAGTAAAGGCCAGCCTCTGAGTGGGAAATGGTGAAACCGGCAGCTTCCAGCGCCTCCCATAACGTTGCGCGCCGGGCCGCGTACCAGCGCCGTTGCTGCCGCACATGCTCGTCGTCGGCGAGCACCGCCGCCATCGCCGCTTGCACCGGTGCCGGAACGATGAGGCCCGAATGCTTCCGGACCGTCAAAAGCTGCTCGATCAGCGATGGATCTCCGGCAACAAAGCCGGCACGGTAGCCAGCCAGATTGGAGCGTTTGGACAGTGAATGCACTGCCAGAATGCCATCGTAGGAGCCATCGCACACATCAGGATGCAGCACTGACATGGGTTGGGCTTCCCATCCCAGCTCTAGGTAGCATTCGTCGCTGACCAGCACAGCTCCGCGTTCACGCGCCCAGGCAACCACCTTGCGGAGATGCTCCACACCCAACACTCGGCCAGTCGGGTTCGCGGGCGAATTGACCCACACCAGCCGCACCGGCGCGGGGCCGACCCCCAACAGTGAGTCGGAATGATGCACCTGGGCTCCAGCTAACTGCGCCCCCACCGCATACGTCGGGTATGCCAACTCCGGAATGAGCACAGTGTCGCTCGCGTTCAAACCAAGCACGCTCGGAAGCCCCGCAATGAGCTCCTTGCTGCCGATCGTCGGCAGCACGTGGCCTCCCTCGAGCTCAGAAGACATTCCACGTGCGCCACATCGCCGCGCCACCCACTCCGCGATAGCAGCACGAAGCTGCGGTGTGCCAGCGGTGGGCGGATAGCCAGGAGCATCGCTCGCCTCAGCAAGCGCTCGACGTGCTACCAGCGGAACTGGGTCGACGGGCGTTCCCATGGATAAGTCGACAGCCCCATCCCGGTGAGCCCGCGCACGCTGCGCGAATGAGGCGAGCCGATCCCACGGAAATTCTGGTAAATCGCGGGTGACGCGGCTAGAGCTGGGAGCGGACCTCAGAGTTGACATAGCACCTGCCCGTAAGCCGAACGAGTAACTAGCCTTCTTTCACCGGCAGGGCCGCGACAATGGGGGCATCGTGCGATATTTTGCCCGTCTTGGCCGCGCCACCGGGTGAGCCAATCTCGTCGAAGAACACCACGTTGGCATTGGTGTATTCGGTCCATTGCGCCGGGACGTCATCTTCATAATAAATAGCCTCAACCGGACACACCGGCTCACAAGCCCCACAGTCGACACATTCGTCGGGCTGGATGTAGAGCATGCGGTCGCCTTCGTAGATGCAGTCGACCGGGCATTCTTCGATGCACGCCTTGTCTAGCACGTCGACACACGGCTCTGCGATGACGTAGGTCATGCGCTGCTCCTCTCCGATCGGGATGCCCCGTACAGCGGCATTACTCGCGTTTGAACACTGGCTTCTAGTATCGCTGGTGGACTAATCCTCGCTCTGGCCGGGTGCACGCAATGACACAGCGGTCTCCGCCGCGATATGTCAGCACATTCGTTACTTCAACCCGCTTTAAACCCGGTAGCGCACCTGCTGCGATTGCTTCTGCCACGCCCGACCAGTGCTGTCGAGACCAAGCGAGATCGCCAACAAAATGCCCAAACCGGCGCCGACGACAAACGTGCCCAGCAGAATCAGGATGCGTAAAAAGTAGATCGCGGAAAACCCTGGAAAAAAGACACCACCAGATATCGCAGAGCCCAGAGGCGCGATGAGTATCGCCGCAATCAGGCATGCCCAGAACAATCTGATGCACACCCGACTTGTGGGTAACCGCCGCACCCACATAAACGCCACCGCAGCCACCACCAATGCGGTGACGCCGTGCACCCACAGACCGGACACCAGCTCTGTGCCATCGCCCGAATACGCCAATCGCAGCACCAATCGCACTACGGCATTGGCCGCAAAAAAGGCCACCGCCGCCGCAATGACCCGAGTGGCCACCGGGCTCCAGCTAAAACGCGATGTCGACACAGCTACCTCCTCTTGTCCGGCAGGTTGATGCGCATGACGGCGAACGTCATGCCAAGGGCCCCAGCCACTACCACGCCCAGGCTCACCCACGAGTTATAGAGGACAAGATCGCCTTCTCGACGCTGGCCAGCCAACGGAATCAGCAACGCCACCCACACCAGTGCCGGGATAAGCAGCGGCATTTTCGAGGCGCACAATTTGTAGGCGTACAGGATCGCGACGAAGTTGATGGCAAATTCTGCGACGAGTGCCAGGGGGACCGGAACATCTCCTATGCGAAAGGGCGCCCAGAAAGCGGAGACCACCAAACCGCAAGCCACCGCAACCGTAGCGATGAGAACACCCGCATAGCGCACTAGCCGTTCCGTCACCGTGTCAGCCTACTTATCCTCGGCGACGTTCCCGGATCGAGGTAAGCCGGTGCAAACCAATCTGGAGACGCGCACACTGATTCGACTCACCGCGAACCTGCTTATTACCCGCAGAAGTCGCGACGAGTCGTGTATGTAGGCGTAGTAAGCGTCTCGCTATCGGTCTGCGCCGACGCTTTCCAGTGAATGGTCCGCGCCGACGGCAGTGAATCAAGATCGGCACGATAGGTCCCGTTGCGCTGCGGGGTGGCAGGAACCGAACCACTGGAGGATCCGGACTCGTCTTGCCACTGCACCGTTACGCTCTTCGCGGACGCCCCTTCGATGGTGACGGTCACCCGCGCCTGCCAATACGAGCCACAGCTTGTGCTCTGGTCCTGGAGGATGGCGCTGATAGTGCCCTCCCCCGCCGAAGAAGAGCTAGACGGTGGACCTGACGAGCCGGAGGGAGAATGGCTCCCGCCGCCCGGGGAATGTGATCCGTTGCTCCTGCTGGCTTTCCCACTCGGCGATGCGGACGCGGTGGCACGCGCCGATGGGCTAGCTGTGCGGGATGGCGCATCTCGAGCCGGTGGCGGCGAACCAGACACATTTACCCGGTCATGCGTGGCATCCAATGTAGACTCGATCGAAGTATCGCGGGAGCTCGAACCATGTGCGTGGAGCAACCACAATGCGGAGCCCGCCACCAAGGTCAGCACCACAATCACCGCTGCCCATGCCACGACTGGCCGCCGCGACGACGTCGCGTCGAGCCGCACCGGGAACCCGTCTAAGTGAAACGGCTCCGCGAGCGAGCCGCGGTAGCTGATCTGTTCGGGCTGCTCCGCTGAGACGGTGAGCCGCCGCTCGAGATCTGCCGGCGCGAGCGCCAATGGCACCTCCCGGTAAGCGTCCACAAAGGACTGCTCTGGCCGAGCGGTTTGTCGACAGGAACCGCACTCCGGGAGGTGACTTTCCACCCGGCGACGAGTGGCAGTGGTAAATGCGCCTTGCCACCCGCTCATCGCCGATGCTAAACCGGCGCAAGAGTCCACATTGGTGTGAGCCAGCCAGAGCGACCGCCAGGCTGTCTCCGCGCGAGTTCTGGCCTGCTCGATCCTGCGGGCAAGCACCCAGGAGTTAACGCGGAAAACCTTGCTTATCTCGGATTTTCGTAACCCATGGCGGGCAGTGAGATCAACCAGCTCACGATCATCGCGGTTCAATGTGGACAGAGCTGCCATCGCTCGGCTCGCGGCCCTCGATAGTCCTGGCTGAGGAGCGGGTGCGGCTGCCGCTATTTCGTCTCGCTGCCGGAGAGCCTCGTTACGGGCAAGCGCATACAGCCATATCAGCGGCGAGCGACCTCCACGCAACCGATCTACCCGATCGACGGCGACGAGCAGCGCGCTATGCACCGCATCGGCGGCTTGCTCTGACTCGCCAATAAGCCCGTAGCAATAGTCGAACAGATGGTCTGAGTAGGTACGGGCGACCTTCGCGACGGCCCGGGGGCGGCCGTCACGCAAAGCGTCAAGTATCTCGTGGTCATTCACCAATGTGAAACGGTAGCAGTGCGCTTTACTCGCAGCGGAGAGTGCGGGCCATTTCTGTGGACAAGAAGCCGCCATTTTCCCCAACGCATAACCCCAGGTAGTAGCCTTTTAACTGACGGTAAGGCCGGCGAAGAGATCGTCTAGGGGCACCACCGCTGGACCCTGGCGAACGCCATGTCCGCGATCTGGAGACGTCGCCGCGAACCGGTAGTACTCGACTCCCAATGGCTCGATGCCGAAGTTCTCCGCCATCACCGCCATCCAGGACTCCGCCGGCACTTGGGTAGCGTGTGCCGCCATCGCCGACTTCTTGGCCTCACCGTAGGCACTGGCGTCGATCCGGAACTCAATTTGCGCATCGGGCAGCACGAACGGCAGTTCATCCACGGTGGCTGCGTTCGCCAAGGGATTGCCACCTGACGCCGCAAACCGCGCAAATCCAGCCGCTGCCAGACTTCGCGGCATGGCCGACCACAGCACTCGGGGCACCGCCCATGGCGCGTTCTGGCTGTCCACGTTTATGTCTGTGACTGACAATGCATCAGAGGCTTGCGGCTTACCGGCACGGGCAACCGCTGCCATGGTCACGCGATGTGCCCGCAGGTGATCCGGGTGTCCATATTGACCAGATGGGTCGTAGGTGACCACGACGTGCGGGCGCACCTCTCGAATGACGGCTACCAGATGACCGACTGCCTCGTTGAGCTCGGCGCGCCAAAAGCTACGAGGGTGGTCGTTGCTCCCCCAACCCATCATGCCGCTGTCGCGATACCGCCCGGCGCCACCCAGAAGCCGAAAATCAGTGACACCTAACGCCGCGCATGCCCGAGAAAGCTCGGCATAGCGGTAGCCACCCAGCTGATCGGCCTGGTCTGCCGCGAGGCCCGAAAGTTCGGGTACGAACACCTCGCCCTCCTCGCCCAAGGTGCACGTCACCAGCGTGACTTGCGCGCCCTCCGCCGCATAGCGGGCCATAGTGGCGCCGCTAGTCAGCGTTTCGTCATCGGGATGCGCATGGACGAACAAAACGCGTCGAGCAGAAAGGAGCGATATGAACGGCTTCATGCTAATCAAACAATTCGTCGAGTGAGTTGTTCACAGCACGTTCTTCCGCAATGCGTTCAGAGATATCAGTTTGCCAATCTAGTGACCAGTGACGAATCGCAGATATGTCTTCCGCAGTAGTTCCGTAGGCAAGAAATTCGATATCGTTTATAAATTGGATCCCGCCCAGGCGATCCGCTAATTCTTCTAGCGAGAACTCGTCATCATGGCGAGCGCCTAGCTGCTCCATTTCTCTTTCTGAAAAGTATCTTTTCGACGCATGGATATCGATAAAGTCCCGGGCCATTCCTCGATCATGCAATGCGCGCACCTTGAGCCCGACCGAGTCTTCCAATCCTAGGACGGGGCCTACATCCATTAGCATGGGCGGAGCTCCCAGCGCCTCCTTGAGGAGATCGATTTCCAAAAGTCGACGATGAAGACTATTTAGCTTCATAGCCAAAACCCAGTGCCGGAAAATGCGCCTCCCAAGCTTCCCTTAATGGGCGAGCTACTAACATTCGCAACGTCGGCCATTCTTGTTGCAGTAATTCTCTATTTAAATAACGGGCCATATCGCCACGTTGCCCGACATTGATCAGCGTTCGATAAAAGCTTAATAGCAGATTCCGGTCGTCCAAGTTAAATTCTGCTATACCAGACCACACTAAATGCAACGGCAGCGACACTACGCCGGAATTCGGCCCGCATAGATCGGCCAGGTTCTCTGGCAAACGGCGCTCTACGGTCGCCCAACGGGACGGCAGCCCGAATTCTGAAGAGACAGTCACCGCACCAGTATGCCTAGTCGCTGTGACACTCTCGAAAGATGCACTACAGTCTGTCAGAAATCAAACTTCGTGAACTCTTAACGCACTCTAAGAGGCCTCTTGTGCGACCACGATTTCCCGCCGCTCCGCAAAATGACAGGCGCTAGGGTGATCGTCTCCCCGAGCAATCAGTGCGGGCTCTTCGACCGAACAGATCTCCTGCGCCTTCCAGCACCGCGTGCGGAACCTACAACCAGAGGGCGGATTCGCCGGGCTCGGCACATCACCCTCGAGCCGAATGATCGTCTTGTTCTGCCGACTATGCGGATCCGGCACCGGCACAGCCGAGAGCAACGCCTGGGTATAAGGATGCGTCGGACGGCCGTAGATCTGCTCTTCGGTGCCGGTCTCCACAATTTTGCCGAGATACATCACCGCGACGCGATCCGCGATGTGCCGCACGACCGACAAATCGTGGGCGATAAAGATGTACGACATATCAAATTCAGTCTGCAGTTTTTCCAGCAAATTCATTACCTGCGCTTGGATGGAAACGTCCAATGCAGATACTGGCTCGTCACAGATAATGATCTCGGGCCGTAGCGCCAACGCCCGGGCAATACCAATACGTTGACGTTGCCCACCAGAAAACTGGTGCGGGTATCGATTGATGTGCTCGGGATTAAGCCCCACCACTTCCAGTAGTTCTTGCACCTTTTGCCGGCGGCTGCGCTTAGGCGCCACCTCGGGATGAATCTGGAAAGGCTCCCCCACCAAGTCACCGACCGTCATGCGCGGATTCAACGACGTGTAGGGATCCTGCATGACCAGCTGTATGTTGCGTCGCACCCGGCGCAATGCCGAACCAGAAATGTGTGTGATGTCTTTGTCGTGATAGCGCACCTGGCCTTCAGTGGCTTGCTCCAGGCTCATCAGCACCCGGGCCAATGTGGACTTGCCGCAGCCCGACTCACCCACTACGCCCAATGTTTCGCCCTTATGCAGCGAGAATGACACCCCATCGACCGCACGAATATGCCCAATGGTGCGCCGAAACACCACACCCCGGGTGATCGGGAAGTGCTTGACCAGATCGGTGACCCGCAAAATCGTTTCCGCCATCGCCGATCACCTCCTTTCTTCACAATGACCGGTCGTTTTCTGGGCGTTTCCGCGAGAATCTCACCGGTCGAACAGTGTTAGCACGCCAGCCATTACTCACAGCTAGCTTTCAATGAGGTCCCGGGCGAAATGACACCTGCTGGTGCGGCCACCCAAGTCAAGCAATGGTGGCTCTGTGGTTTTGCAAATTTCTTGCGCCATTGGGCATCGGGGATGAAACGCGCAGCCACTGGGAATATGCACCAGGCTCGGCGGCAACCCTTTAATGGTGGAGAGCTCCTGGCCCTTAAGGTCGAGCCGTGGAATCGACTCCAAAAGACCAATTGTGTACGGATGGCAGGGATTGCGGTACAGCGGAAATACATCCGACGCCTCCACAATTTTGCCCGCGTACATCACCGCGATGCGATCGGCGACATCTGCCACCACACCCAAGTCGTGGGTGATCAGAATCAGCCCCATGTGACGCTCTCGTCGCAAGTCGGCAAGCAAGTCCATAATTTGAGCCTGCACCGTGACATCGAGCGCCGTAGTGGGCTCGTCAGCGATGAGTACCTCGGGGTCAAGCGCCAATGACATGGCGATCATGACCCGTTGCCGCATGCCGCCGGAGAATTCGTGCGGGTAACTGCGCACCCTTTCTTTGGCATGCGGAATGCGCACTTGGTCTAGCAATTCAATAGCGCGTTTGCGGGACTCCGAGCGGCCTAATCCCAGGCGTTTACGGAACAATTCCGCAATTTGGAACCCCACCGTGAATACCGGGTTAAGCGCCGAAAGCGCGTCCTGGAAAACCATAGAGATTCCCGTGCCACGGATTTTGCGACGCTGTTCCGAGGTCATTTTCAATAAATCGCGACCCTTGAAGCGGATCTCGCCTCCAGTGACAAAACCGGGAGGTGTATCCAAAATCCCCATGATGGTTTGTGCGGTGACACTCTTGCCGGAACCGGATTCCCCCAACACCGCGAGAGTCTCGCCGGCATCCACGTGATAGCTGACGCCATTGATCGCCTTTGCCACACCGTCTCGAGTACGGAACTCCACAAACAAATCGTCGACTTCGAGTAAGTGCTCTGGCTTGTCGTTCCTCTCTATTGGCGCTTGCCGCGCATGCGGCACCGGCAATGAGACCCGTGTCGATTCGGGCAAGGGGGCCTCCAATGTCGACGAACGTCCGCTGTCTGCCATGAAGCCTCCTCAGTGCAGCTTTGGGTCGAGTGCTTCGCGAATAGCATCGCCCAACATGACGAAACTCAACACCGCCGCCGTCAGGAACGCCGCAGGGAATAACAAGATGTAAATTCCGCGGCTTATGTCTTCCTGGGCTTCATTAATCATGACGCCCCACGAGACCACCGGTGCTTGCAAGCCGATCCCCAAATAGGAAAGTGTTGCCTCCGCGCCGATATAGACACCCAGCGCAATGGTCGCCATCACGATCAATGGTGCAATCGCGTTAGGCAACAAATGTCGAAAAATGATCCTGCTGTGGCTCGCACCTAATGCTTTAGCCGCTTGCACGTAATCAGCCTGCTTGGTGGAGATCACCGAAGAGCGCATGATGCGCGCGAATTGTGGCCACGACAAGCCGACAATCGCGAGCACTACCAACGAAATGATCTTGACGGATCCTCCGGGGTGGAGCGGATTACGGAATGTCGACAGCACCACAATCGCACCGAGAATAAACGGAAGTCCGAAGAAAATATCGCCGATACGCGACAGCACCGCATCCATCCACCCACCGAAATATCCTGCGAGCATGCCAAAGGTGCCACCTATGAGCACCACACCAATCACCGAAGCGAATCCGACGAGCAAGGTGGGTCGGGCTCCGTAAATGGCACGCGCATAAATGTCTTGGCCCAGGCCGTCATAGCCAAACCAAGCATGTGAATTAGGCCTGACATAGGCGCAACACTTGATGTCCCCGTAATGAGGATCCTTAGAGGTGAAAAGTTGCGGGAAAACAGCCATGGTGACGAAAAACAAAATGAAACAGCTCGACACCCAAAACAATGGTTTGCGCTTCAGGTCGTACCAAGCATCCGACCACAGACCGCCTACCCGTTCTTTTTTAGGGGTTGGCTTATCGTCTTTGGGCGGTATTCCCGCTACCTCGTGGGCATCGGTGGATACCTGGCTAGACAACATAGAGGGATCACTCATAGCGAATCCTTGGATCCAACGCCGCATACAGCAGATCAACGATGAGGTTTATCAGCAAATACGCCAGCACCAGAATTGTCACGATGGGAACGACCGTGCCCGATTCGTGGCTCTGAACGGCCCGGAAGATCTCCCCTCCAATGCCATTAATATTGAATATTCCTTCAGTGACGATCGCACCGCCCATAAGAGCGCCGAGATCTGTTCCTAAAAATGTGACTACGGGAATGAGAGAGTTGCGTAAGAGGTGCACCCCCACTACTCGGCGCCGGGTAAGGCCTTTAGAAACCGCGGTCCGGACAAAATCCGCGCGAGCGTTTTCGGCGATACTTCCGCGCGTCAGCCTGGCGATATATGCCATAGAGACGCTTCCCAGCACGAACCCCGGCAATATCAATTCCGATCCAAGGAGCATCACCAGAGACCGAGGGATTAACGATGTGGAATTGCACGCTAAATACGTATTGGAGCGCATAGCCAGTCACGAATACCGGAAGCGCAATCAAAAACAAGGTAGAGACAAGAACCAGGTTGTCGAGGAAGCCATTTCGGCGAAGGCCCGTGACAACACCTGCCACTATCCCGATGAGCCCTTCAATCACCAGTGCGACAAAGGCGAGCCGAAGGGTTGTCGGCAATGTGTTCTGCAAAATCTCATTGACCGGTGCACCGCTAAACGTTTCACCAAAATTGCCGTGCAGTAGATTCCACATGTATTTGCCATACTGCACCGGCAGTGGATCGTTCAAATTGTATTGGTCCCGCATCGCGGCGATATAGGAATCGGGGCACGGCCTGTCCCCACATCGCCCAGCAAAAGGATCACCCGGCAAGCTCCAGACCAGCCAATAGATTAAAAACGTCGTGCCTATCACGACGGGGATCATCTGCAGCAACCGCCGCAACGTGTAGCGCCCCATCAACCCTCCCAGGTGGACAGACTTGGTCTGTTGTGGCGCACAGGGATTATAAATACGGGCTATAAGCCTGAGTGCCGCCAGCCGATCCGCGTCAATTTTGCCCAAAGTAGAGAGTCTGCCGAGTAATCGACACTCGGCAGACTCTCTTTATCCCTTCTTGCCATCGTTACTTTGGTTGGATTGCGTTGTAATCCGGCAAACCAAACGCCGTGAGTGTGGCGCCCTTCACATCATTCGAGAAGACACCTTGTCGACTCATATTCCACAGTGGAATCACTGGCATGTCGTTGAGCGCCAGCTTTTCTGCCTGTTGGTACAACTGGAACCGAGCGTTCTTATCTACTGTGGCGTCGGCCTTGCTCAGTGCCGCGTCCACATCCGCGTTGCTGTAAACGCCGTCGTTTGCCGAGCCATCAGTCCGCACAATCGGAGTGAGGAAGTTCTCAATGCTCGGGTAATCCATCTGCCACCCGGAGCTAAACAGGCCATCCATCTTGTGCTGTTGAATGTCAGTTCGCATTTTGCCAAAGTCCGAATATGGCTTGCCTTCGCACTTTATGCCCAGCGTGTTCTGAATGCTTTGACACGTTGCGTCGACCCAGCGCTGGTGTCCACCATCAACGTTGTAGGAGATGGTAAGCGTGCCCTGGAATCCGCCACCTTTCTGGAGTAGCTGCTTCGCTTTGTCGGCGTTATACGTGCATGTCTCTCCACATTGGTTCTTGGCGTAACCCGGAACAACGGGCGCGACCATGCCATCGGCCGGTGCACGGGTGTCCTGGAACACCGTCTTAGAGATCGCCGCCCGATCGACCGCCATCGAGATGGCCTTGCGGACATCAGCATTGGCGAACTTCTTGTCGTACATCGGGAACGTGACGGTTTGAATACCACCGTACTTAATGTTCAACGCGCGATTGGGGAAATCTTTTTTGTATACCCCCAACTTTTGCGTCGGCACCTGCTCGGCAATGGCGAGGTTATCGCTTTTCACGTCGTTGTATGCCGTGTCGATCTTCTTGTACATCTTGAAGGTGAGCTTCTCCGACTTGCCTTTGTCCGTGCCTTTATAATCATCGTTCCGCTTAAGCACTATTTTGTTTTCGTGGTCCCAGCTGGAGAACTTATATGGACCATCGCCCACGGGGTTCTGCCCGAACTTCTTCGGATCCTTGTAGAACGAATCCGGCATGGGAGCGAATGCGCGGTAACCCAGCATGGTGGTGAACTCACCAAATGGCTGCTTGAGTGTGACGGTGAAGGTGTAGTCGCCCGTTACTTGCAATCCGGTGAGTTTATCGGTCTTCGCCTTTGGCTGCTGTGGCTTTCCATCTGGGCCAGTGACCGCTGCGGGGTGGATGTCGTCATAACCCGCAATTTGCGCGAGGAATGGCGCATTGGTGTATCCGTGATCAGCGTTTGCAGTGTAATTCCAGGCATCTACATAATTTTTTGCTTTTACTGGGGTGCCGTCGTGGAATTTCCAATTCTTTTTAAGTGTGACCTTGTAGACCTTTGCATCATCAGTGGTGATCGATGCGGCATTGGCGTTATAAGGAGTGCTATCAGGTTTATACGCGACCAATCCGACAAACAATTCATTGACAACCCGGCCACCCAGGTTCTCATTCGTTGCTCCCGGAATGAGAGGGTTTTGCGGTTCGCCGGCGTAGACCACGGTGCCGTCTTTTGAGTTATTGCCACAAGCGACCAACGTCAACGCAGCAGCGACTCCGACGGCAACGAGCATCGCTCCGCGCTTAATAGCAACGCGCATGCCCGGCCCCTTTCATATGGAAAGCCCCACGGCAAGGAGAAAACACCGAAATGGGGGGCGTAATGGACCGCACAGATAAGTGCGATGCCATTATTCCTACGTGGGGGTACGAATTGCTACAACACGCCGCCACAGCCTGCAACCAGACTGTTATCCACCTGTTCGCTAAGCCTTACATCAAGCGAACATAGCTCATTTATTGGTTTTCCGTTTTGCCCGATCTTGTGCCGGCAAAATAACTTTGCGCAGCCTGACCTCGTCGGGTGTCACTTCCACACACTCGTCTTCGCGACAAAACTCCAACGCCTGGTCCAGGCTTGGCGTCCGTGGGGGCACGAGCCGCTCTAACTCATCACCCGTCGACGAGCGCATGTTGGTGAGCTTCTTTTCCTTTGTGGGGTTGACGTCCATGTCGTCGGCACGCGCATTCTCGCCCACGATCATGCCCTCGTACACCTCGACGCCCGGGGCGACGAACATGGTTCCCCGCTCCTGCAAATTGAAGAGTGCGTAGCCAGTCACCATGCCTTTGCGGTCGGCAACCAACGACCCACTGGGACGGGTACGCAGCTCCCCCACCCACGGCTCATAACCGTCGAAAACATGGTGTAGCAACCCGGTGCCGCGAGTCTCGGTCAAGAACTCGGTGCGAAAACCGATAAGCCCTCGGGCCGGCACGTGGTACTCCATCCGAACCCAGCCCGTACCGTGATTGACCATCTGCTCCATGCGGCCTTTACGCAAACCGAGCAGCTGGGTCACCACCCCGACATAGTCTTCCGGCACATCGATAGTGAGGCGCTCTGCCGGCTCACACAACGTGCCATCTATCTGGCGGGTGACCACCTGCGGCTTGCCGATCGTCAGCTCGAAGCCTTCCCGACGCATGAGCTCCACCAGGATGGCCAGTTGCAGTTCTCCACGACCCTGCACCTCCCAGGTATCGGGACGCTCAGTCGGCAGCACGCGAATGCTGACGTTGCCGACGGTCTCGGCATCGAGGCGGTTCTTCACCAACCGCGCCGTGAGCTTCTTGCCCGATTTGCCCGCCAACGGTGACGTATTGATGCCGATCGTCATGGAGATGCTGGGCTCATCCACCGTGATGACGGGGAGCGGACGGGGATCTTCCGCATCGGCCAATGTCTCGCCGATGGTGATCTCCTCAATGCCAGCAATAGCAATAATGTCGCCAGGACCGGCATGCTCCACCGAGACCCGATCGAGCGCCTCCGTCATCAACATCTCGACGATCTTGACTCGAGCGACAGAACCATCCCGCCGGCACCATGCCACTTGCTGGCCCTTGCTGATCTGTCCGTTGTGGACACGGCACAACGCGAGCCGGCCCAAATATGGGGAGGCATCCAAGTTGGTGACGTGGGCCTGAAGCGGTGCCTCAGGGTCGTAGGTAGGTGCGGGCACGGTCTCGAGCAAGGTGGAGAACAACGGCTCGAGATTCGGGCTATCTGGCATGTCGCCATCGCCCGGCTGGGTCAGACTCGCCCGGCCCGCCTTGGCACTCGCGTAAATAATGGGGAACTCAATTTGCTTCTCGTCCGCATCCAGATCCAGGAACAGCTCGTAGGTCTCGTCCACTACCTCTTTAATACGGGCGTCGGGACGGTCGACCTTATTAATGACCAGCACCACCGGCAGTTTGAGCTCCAACGCCTTGCGCAGCACGAACCGGGTCTGCGGCAGCGGGCCCTCGCTCGCGTCTACCAGCAGCACGACACCGTCCACCATGGACAGTCCGCGCTCAACCTCGCCACCAAAGTCGGCGTGACCGGGGGTGTCGATGATGTTGATGGTCACGTCTTTGCCCGTAGCGGCATCGTGGTGAAGCACCGCCGTGTTCTTCGCCAAAATGGTGATGCCACGCTCGCGCTCAAGATCCATGGAATCCATGACTCGGTCGTTCACGTCGGCATTCGCCCGAAAAGCTCCGGATTGCCACAGCATGGCGTCAACAAGAGTGGTCTTGCCATGGTCAACGTGGGCGACGATGGCGACATTGCGCAAATCATCGCGGGCAGTAAGCGACATGCGGGATTCCTTGGGATGTGGGTTCTCGCGGCGATCAGCAACGCGAGAGCGGCTCTATTAATCCTCCATGACGCATCCGCACGCGTCCTGCCCGGGGTCAGTGGCACGAGCAAAGCGGGGAAACGCACTCACAGTAAGAGCACCCGCACGCTGGGAACCCAAGTAAGGCGTGACTTACCGCACCCTGCGCTGGGGCGGCGCGTTATGGTCGGCGAAGTTCTGCTTGGATCGCAGTAGGGCTGGTGCCATGGGTCGCCGCAATTGGCAGGTAAAAGCACATCTTGTCCGTCGGCTGCCTATTCGCATTAACCCGCGACTACCTACCACGCTGGGTTAGCTAAACCGCCATGGACCATTGAACAGGCCCTTGTAGATGACCCCTTTGTCTGCATCTCGGGCTGCTTTGGTGGCGAGGCCTGCCGGCGTTTCACACAACGTCGAGGAGTACGAGACGAGATGACCGCGCCCGCAACCACCGGGTCTTCATCGACTGGCGGCCAAACCACTATTCGCCGGCCACGTTCAGGCCCATCCGCGGCCCCAGGCCGCGCCACTATCGATAAAAAGACGCTTCGTACTGACCGCTGGTGGATCCCACCGCTGGTCACTGTGGTGCTGCTCACCGCATGGGTTGCGTATGCCGTAATCCGCACGGCAAGCCAAAAGTACTACTACGTCGATGGCTACGACTATCTGTCGCCATTTTCTTCGCCCTGTCTGAGCAAGTCGTGTGTAGAGGGCGCGAGTATCTTTGGCCAACCGCTGCCCAAGTTCCCGCCGCTCATGCCGCTGGCGATCGTGGTGCTGCCGTTCCTGCTGTGCTTCCGGCTCACCTGTTACTACTACCGCAAGGCCTACTACCGCTCCTTCTGGGCCTCGCCACCCGCCTGCGCCGTGCCAGATGGACACGCTCGCTACACCGGTGAGACCCGTTTCCCACTCATCATCCAAAATGCACACCGCTACTTCTTCTACGCGGCGGTGATCATCTCGATCATCAACACGATCGATGCGGTCCACGCGCTGATTGGCGACCAAGGTTTCCAACTTGGCGTGGGCAACGTGGTCCTGTGGATCAACGTCGTCATGCTGTGGGCCTACACGTTGTCGTGCCACTCCTGCCGGCACATCACCGGCGGTCGGTTGAAGCACTTCTCCAAGCATCCCGTGCGGCACTGGTTCTGGATTCAAGTGTCCACATTGAACGGTCGCCACATGGCACTGGCGTGGATCACCCTCGCCACACTCGCCGCTACCGACCTCTACATCGCACTGGTCTCCAGCGGAACCCTCACCGACCTGCGCTTCATCCACTGAGATTTAGATGGGATGCGTGTTTACCAATGAGTGTCGCTGAGAGGGCGTCGGGCATGGAATGCAGCCAACCGGCTTGAGCTGAGATGTGCTTGAACAAGCGGAGAGCGACATCCTGCGTTCAGGCCGGAGAGATTTTGAAGGTGAGGTTTTCGCGGGGATGTTTCGCACAAGGCGACTAGTACGAAGGTACTCGAGCCGCGGAGAAACGTTCCCGCGAAAACCTCAGCGACCCAAGGAACAACGGCGAGGAACTCTACATCATGACTGAAACTGAAGTACAGCGTCAGAAGTTTGACGTGGTGGTCATCGGCGCCGGTGGCGCCGGGCTGCGTGCGGCCATCGAGGCTCGGCTACAGGGAAAACGCACCGCGATCATCTCGAAGTCTTTGTTCGGCAAGGCACACACGGTCATGGCCGAGGGTGGCGCCGCTGCCGCGATGGGCAACGTCAACGACAAAGACAATTGGCAAGTCCACTTTAGAGACACCATGCGGGGCGGCAAGTTCCTCAACCACTACCGCATGGCCGAGCTGCACGCCAAGGAAGCACCAGAACGCATCTGGGAGCTCGAGACTTACGGTGCGCTGTTCGACCGCACCCCGGATGGCAAGATCAGCCAACGAAACTTCGGCGGACATGAATATCCGCGCCTGGCTCACGTTGGCGACCGAACCGGTCTGGAGCTCATTCGTACCCTGCAGCAGAAGATCGTCTCGCTGCAACAAGACGACAAGCGCGAACATGGCGACGCCGAGGCATTCATCAAGGTTTTCGCCGAAACCACTGTCGTCAACTTACTTAAAGACGGCGACAAGATCGCTGGCGCGCTCGCCTACTACCGGCAGACCGGTGAGTTTGTGCTGTTTGAGGCACCGGCGGTGGTGCTCGCGACCGGTGGTGTGGGCAAGTCGTACCGCGTCACCAGTAACTCGTGGGAGTACACCGGTGATGGCCACGCGCTCGCACTTCGGGCTGGTGCCAGCTTGCTGAACATGGAGTTCCTGCAGTTCCATCCGACCGGCATGGTGTGGCCACCCTCGGTCAAGGGGATCCTGGTCACCGAGTCGGTGCGTGGCGATGGCGGTGTGCTGCGTAACTCTGAGGGCAAGCGGTTCATGTTCGACTACGTTCCGGATGTCTTCCGCAAGCAGTACGCCGAGACCGAAGAAGAAGCCGACCGCTGGTATACCGACCCGGACAACAACCGGCGTCCGCCAGAGCTACTCCCCCGCGACGAGGTCGCCCGCGCGATCAACTCCGAGATCAAGGCCGGTCGCGGCTCAGAACATGGTGGCGTCTTCCTCGATGTCTCCACCCGAATGTCGGCCGAGACCATCAAGAAACGGCTGCCGTCGATGCATCACCAGTTCAAAGAACTGGCCGATGTGGACATCACCAAGGAACCCATGGAGGTCGGCCCCACCTGTCACTACGTGATGGGCGGCGTTGAGGTGCACCCGGACACCGCCGCTGCGACCGTGCCCGGTCTGTTCGCTGCCGGCGAGGTAGCCGGTGGCATGCACGGCTCGAACCGTTTGGGCGGCAATTCACTCTCGGACCTGCTGGTCTTTGGCCGCAGAGCTGGGTTGCACGCCGCAGAATATGTGGACGGTCTCACCCAGCGGCCCACCGTGGTCGAAGCAGAGGTCGCGGCCACCATCGAAGAGGTGCTCGCTCCTCTCAATGTCACTGATGGCGAAAACCCCTACACAGTTCAAGCCGACTTGCAGCAGAACATGAACGACCTGGTGGGGATCATCCGCAAAGCCGAAGAGATCGAAAAAGCGATCGCGCGGCTGGAAGATTTCAAGAAACGCGCAGCTGCTGTCGGTGCGGTGGGTGGTCGCGTATACAACCCGGGTTGGCATGTGTGCCTTGACCTAAAAAACTTGCTTCTGGTTGCCGAGTGCATCGCTCGCGCGGCACTGCTGCGGCAGGAAAGCCGCGGCGGTCACACCCGCGACGACTTCCCGCAAATGTCTCCAAAGTGGAGACAACGCAATCTGATTTGCCAACTGACGAACAACGGCGCCACCGAAGCCGTGTCCGTCACTGACAAGGCGCTTCCGACGATGTCGGTCGAACTACTCAGCTTGTTCGAGCGCACCGAGCTAGCGAAATACATGACCGATGAGGAACTCGTGGTGCTCGACAGCACCAACAATGCCAAGGCGGGAAGTACTTCCGCCGAGGCCAGCGGGCAGAAGGGGCACTAGCAATGGCCAGCTACCAAGCAAAGTTTCGGGTCTGGCGCGGAGACGACGAGTCCGGTCAGCTGCATGACTTCACCGTCGAGGTGAACGAAGGCGAAGTAGTTCTCGACATCATCCATCGGTTGCAGGCGACGCAGGCAAACGATCTGGCGGTGCGGTGGAACTGCAAGGCCGGCAAGTGTGGCTCGTGTTCCGCCGAGATCAACGGTCGCCCTCGGCTGTTGTGCATGACGCGAATGAACACCTTCTCGCAAGACGAGGTCGTCACCGTCACTCCGCTGCGGACATTCCCGGTAGTCAAAGACTTGGTGACCGACGTTTCATTCAACTATCAAAAAGCGCAAGAGATGCCGGCATTCCAGCCGCCAGCGGGTGTTGCTCCGGGCGAGTATCGGATGCAGCAGGTCGATGTGGAGCGTTCGCAAGAGTTCCGTAAATGCATCGAGTGTTTCCTCTGCCAAAACACGTGCCACGTGGTGCGCGATCACGAAGAGAACAAGGAAGCGTTCTCCGGTCCGCGCTACTTCATCCGTGCGGCCGAGCTCGACATGCACCCGCTAGACGCAAACACCGATCGCAAAGAGTTCGCTCGTGACGAACAGGGCCTCGGACAGTGCAACATCACCAAGTGCTGCACCGAGGTCTGTCCTGAGCACATCAAAATTACCGACAACGCCATCATTCCGATGAAAGAACGCGTCGTGGATCAGCGGTACGACCCGCTGGTGTGGTTGGGGCGCAAAATCTTCCGTCGGGATCAGGTGGAGAAGAATTCGGCGAACTGATTGCTGGGCTTCACGGCTTTGAGGCGGATACGTGTGGGACGAGCCGAATTCCGTAGCACGGTTCGTGCTAGTACGTAGGTTTTTCTTACGCTCGTCCCACACGTATCCGCCTCAAAGCCCCAGCAATGCAACGCTCATCGCAGAGGTGGGAAACGAGCAAGAGTATTGACTGTCCATTGAGGATGGTCAATACTCTTGGTGGCCTTGCTGTAACAATCAATCGCGACTCATAGAGCTAAGAAGATTGCGCAGCTCATCAAGCAATGGCGCGTCGGCTGGTAGCCAGGGCACGCTGTCAAGCTCGTCGGCAGAAAGCCACCGCAGTTCGGTGTGCTCTAAGGCTTTTGGCGTCCCGTGAGTGATCCGGGCCAGCCACACCCGCAAAAGCGCATCGCCTTTGGGTAAGAGGATGTCGTCGCCGAGCCGACCAGCTAGCCGCACATCCACGTCAATTTCTTCGCGACATTCGCGTTTCACTGCTGCTTCGTCGGATTCGCCAGGTTCGACTTTGCCGCCCGGAAACTCCCACCACCCCGCCATGGAGGGCGGACCTGAGCGTTGAGCCGCGAGCACACGCCGCTCGGAGTCAATGAGCGCAGCACCGACAACAATGATCATGTCTTTTTTCACCTGCCAATGGTGTCAATCAGCAATTAAGCACCTTCGAGCGACCGACGTGCTCTGTGCGACATTTCACCCCGGTTGTCGGGTTGCACAGTGACGTGCCTAATCTTGGGGTATCGGTTACCTTCGGGTAACGGTTTCACGCCAGCTGGATCGCGCTGGGGTCGGCGCGGTCTCAAGCCGCGGCTCGCGTTGAGCCAGGCGAGAGGGGTAGCCGCATGTGGCACGGCAGAGAAGCAAAGGCGGCAACGCGCACCGATGTGTCAATGCCGGTGCCGGGGCCAGCGCCGGGACCAGTACCGGTCGCATGGCTGCTTGCCAATTTCGCGACATGGAAAAAAGAAGAAGCCACGCTGATCCGTTCACTATCTGGGCTCGACGAAAAAGATAAGCAGATCCTGATCAGCGATGTGGTGTTGGAGCGGCACATTCACAATGGGGAACTACTGGTTGCAAAAGACGACGAAGGGTCGATTCACTCGCTGCTGCTGCCGCTGGATGGTGATTGCGTCAGACCCAACCAGGCATGGGCTATAGGGCGTGCGGAATCGGAGTTACAACAACTGTTGCGGGCCTACGGAAATCAAGCATCCACGGAGAACAACGCAGACGAGCGCAGCAAGAGCGTCCCTCGGCAACGCACCCGACTTCGGCTATTCGGAATCGGAAACCATCGCAAGCCACCTCACGCTCCCGAGCAAGAAGAAAACGCCTAACAGGAGGGGCAACGCCGTCGATTCGCACCACGCGTCGGTGTCTGTGTGTGCCGGCTCGACACCATAAAGTTCCACCATGGCAGCTCCCCGAGCTCGAGCACTAGACCGAGCCCTCTTGCATGACCTGTTAGGAGGCGCCAACGATCCCAAACCCCTTGCCGTCACAGTCAAGAGCGAAGAGCTGGAAGCCGGATACCTGCGGCGGCATGTGACATATCCGATCGGTTCAGAACGCGCCTCGCTTTTCGTCTGTCTCCCCCTTGGTATGAGCGAGGCCGCGCCGATCATCTTCTGCCACCATCAACATGCGGGACAGTTCGACCTGGGCAAAAGCGAGGTCTGCGGTCTGCGGGGCGATCCGGACCAAGCCTACGCAGCGGAATTAGCACAGCGCGGGTTCATCACGATTGCTCCTGACGCCATCGGATTCGAGGACAGGAACTGGGCAGGGAGCCAAAACATCAGCTGGTTCGAACTGTCATCCCGTATAGTCATGGGCCGCTGCCTCCTTGGCGACTGTCTCCGAGAGATAAGCATCGCGCTCGACTACGCCTCGTCACTGCCAGAGGCTGACCCTTCCCGCATCGGATTCGTCGGACACTCCTATGGCGGACGAATGGCGATGTGGGCACCTGCCTGGGACCAACGCATCACCGCGAGCGTGTCGAACTGCGGGTGTATTCCTTATCGGGAGTCCTTTGCCCGTGATACCGGATTTCAGGCGGAGTTCGTGGTACCGGAATTCGCTGCCACCTATGACGTGGAAGATGTACTCGCCGCCGCCGACCAATGTCGCTATCTCATCATGGCCACCGACAACGACCGATGGAGTCGTGGAGCTGACGACATCCGTCGACATCTTGAGGGCATGGGAGTCCATCAGGTGACGGTCGAGGTTCGGCCCGGCCAGCACGACTTCCCCGAGGCAGCCCGAGAGATCGCCTATGAGTTTCTGGCGAGAGAGCTGACACCGTGAGCCATGTGCGTGCTCACATCAAACTGAACGTAACCGTGGAAAGATCGGCTGAAGCCACCCATCTTCACGTCAGTTGAATAGCGCCGCGGCTGCGCTATACGTTGAAGCGGAATTCCACCACGTCCCCATCGGCCATGACGTATTCCTTGCCTTCCATGCGCACTTTGCCATGCGCTTTGGCTTCGGCCATCGAACCCGCCCCGATTAAATCGTCGTAAGAAACGATCTCCGCCTTAATGAACCCGCGCTCAAAGTCTGAGTGAATGACACCGGCAGCTTGAGGTGCGGTAGCGCCCACTGGAATTGTCCACGCCCGCGCCTCTTGTGGACCAGCGGTCAAATACGTCTCCAGGCCTAATGTGCGGAACCCCACTCGAATGAGTTGATGCAACCCAGGTTCTGTTTGGCCGGTCGATTGCAGCAATTCCAGGGCTTCGTCTTCTGGCAATTCAATCAGTTCGGACTCAATTTTCGCGTCCAAAAAAATGGCTTCTGCTGGCGCAACGAGCGCGCGCAATTCGGCGAGAAGATCCTCATTACCAAGCTCACCCTCGTCCACATTGAACACATAGAGGAACGGCTTAGCGGTCAGCAAATGTAGCTCGTATAGTGCGTCGAGATCGATGCCGGCTTTTTCAGCGCCGGCATACAGCGTGGTGCCGCCGTCCAACAATTCCCGGGCGGCTTGCGCTGCCGCCACCATCGGCTGGCGTTCTTTCTTAAGCCGGACTTCCTTTTCCCAGCGCGGCAAAACTTTGTCGATGGTCTGCAGGTCAGCCAGGATCAATTCGGTGTTGATGGTTTCAATATCTGACGCTGGCGAGACTTCACCATCTACGTGCACCACATTGGGGTCAGAGAAGACCCGAATTACTTGGCATATTGCGTTTGCCTCGCGAATATTCGCCAAGAACGCATTGCCGCGGCCTTGCCCAGTGCTCGCACCCCGCACCAAACCAGCGATGTCCACAAAGCTGACCGTGGCCGGAACCATCTTGTCGGAGTGGAACATTTCGGCGAGCGTGCCAAGCCGGGCGTCGGGCACGCCCACGACCCCCACATTGGGCTCGATGGTGGCGAACGGATAGTTCGCGGCGAGCACGTCGTTTTTGGTCAGGGCGTTGAAGAGGGTGGACTTGCCCACGTTGGGCAGACCAACGATCCCGATAGTCAGACTCACAAAGATGTAGTTTAGGGACCGCCGTTGTCGCCGCTGTCACTGAGAGCCCGCCTGACTTTTTTCTCCGCAGCTTGCGTACCCACGTACGCGGCGCTTTGTGCGAAATAACCCAGCCACACTCTCAGTTTCAAAGGGTCCGGCTAACCGGAGAGCTCCACTGACATTTAGAAATCTGCTCCCAAAGTCAAATACGGCAACTAACACTGATGTCTGATTTCCGCTAGCCATGCCGTAAGCGAAGCAGCAGAATTGAACCCATGACTCTGTTGCCAGACGAGGACGTGTGCTACCGCGCAGTCAGCGGACGCGACGCACGGTTCGACGGATGGTTCTTCACTGCCGTCACCTCCACCGGCATCTACTGTCGCCCGAGCTGCCCCGCACTGACCCCGAAACGTGAAAATGTCCGCTTCTACCCCACCGCAGCAGCTGCGCAACACGCTGGTTTTAGGGCATGCATGCGCTGCCGCCCCGATGCGGCACCTGGCTCACCTTTGTGGAATGTGCGGGAAGATTTGGCTGCTCGGGCGATGCGGCTCATCGCCGACGGCGTGGTAGACCAGGTCGGCGTTCGTGGCTTAGCCCAACGGCTCGGCTATACAGAAAGACACCTCACACGACAACTGACCACGGAACTCGGTGCCGGACCACTCGCACTCGCAAGGGCGCAGCGAGCCCACACCGCGCGCACACTCATCGAGACCACCAATTTGACATTTGCCGAAATAGCCTTTGCGGCTGGATTCGCGAGTATTCGCCAGTTCAACGACACCGTCCGCGAGATTTTCGCCGCGTCCCCCACCGCGTTGCGGCGCAAACGTCACGCTGGGGCGGCCAGCTCGCCAGGGACAATCTCACTGCGGCTCGCGTATCGAGAACCGCTCGACGTTGCCCACCTGTGGCCCTTCTTCGCGTCACGTGCCATTGCCGGGGTCGAAGAAATCCTCGAGGGTGCCTACCGAAGAACACTGCTGCTTCCGCACGGGACCGCAGTGGCCACGCTTAGACCAGCTGACGGATACGTCCACTGTGAACTCATCTTGGCCGACGTCCGAGACTTGACCACAGCAGTGCACCGCTGCCGTCGACTGCTCGACTTGGACGCCGACCCAGAGGCGGTCGACACCGCGCTAGCGGACGACCCCGCCTTGCGGGCTCGCGTGCGCGCTAACCCCGGGCGTCGAGTGCCCAGCACGGCCGATCCCAGCGAAGCAGCGATTCGAGCGGTCATCGGCCAGCAAATCTCGGTAGCCGCTGCGTGCACAGTGATCGGGCAGCTAACCCAGACTTATGGCACGCCGTTGCCACAGGCAGTGGGGTCACTCACGCGCGCGTTTCCTACCGCTTCCGCCCTAGCCGACGCCGATCCCGCCACTTTGCCCATGCCGCAAAGTCGCAAAAGGACACTGCTGACGTTGTGTCAGGCGATAGCGGATAACAAGATTTGCCTCGACGTGGGAACTGACGCGGGCGAGTTAACCGAGGACCTGGTCGCGCTACCAGGGATAGGGCCATGGACCGCGAACTACATCGCCATGCGTGGTCTAGCTCACCCGGACACGTTCCTCGCCAGTGACCTCGGGGTTATTCGAGGTGCGGCCGCACTGGGACTGCCGACAAACCAAAAACTTTTGACCGCGCATGCCCAGCGGTGGCGGCCGTGGCGCTCCTATGCCGTGCTGCACTTGTGGAACTAACCAATGGAACTACTCACCACGCAACTAGGCAAGGCTCAGACTGCGCCCTCGAACGTGTGCGCCTCATAGCGAAAGAAGGATGAAGCGATGACGTTATATTCGTCCACAATCGACACTCCGGTAGAACCATTCACCGCTATCGTCGATGACGACGGCGTGGTGCTCGCCAGCGGCTGGACAACCGACCGAGATCGACTACTGCGATACGTGCACACAAGCCTGCTGCGTCCACACCAACAAGACGACGGCTCAGTAGACGTGGTCACGCGCAGCGAGTTGGGCAAAGTCACCGACGCTGTGCGCACCTACCACGACGGCGAGCTGACCTCCATCGACGCCATCCCGGTAAAGCAGATATCGACAGGGTTCCGCTCGCATGCGTGGGACATGCTGCGCACCATCCCAGCTGGGGCACCCGTCAGCTATGGCGAATTCGCCACCATGGCCGGAAACCCCAACGCCGTGCGGGCAGCGGCCAGCGCCTGTTCACACAATGCGGCTGCCCTGTTCGTGCCTTGTCACCGGGTCATTCGCAGCGATGGCGGACTCGGCGGCTTCGGCTTCGGGCTGCCGGCCAAACTCTGGCTCCTCGACCATGAACGCGGGTTGTGACTATCCACGCTCAATCCGCACGATTCAGTACCTGTCCGGTGGCGAACGCCAGTAAACAGCTGGGAGCCACGGCGCGGCAAGGGGAAAGTGTCGGAGTTAGTCGGCAGGATGTAGCCCCATGACTCCCTGGCTCGTTCTCACTGTCTTCTTGTGCCTGGCCGCCGGTGTTGGCATTGGCTGGCTGGCGGCTCATGCGCGCTCGGCGAGCGAGACCGCTCGGCTACGAGCAACCGTCGAAGCTCAAGCAGCGGGCGAGCAGCGGTTAGAGCAGGCGATGCGCTCCCTATCGAACGACGCGTTGTCGAAGAATAATTCGACGTTTGGCCAGTTAGTTGCCCCATTACAGGACAACTTGTCCAAAGTGGAACGTCATGTGAGCGAGGTGGAAAAAGAGCGCACCCAAGCCTATTCGGGGCTGCGCGAGCAGATTGAACTGATGCACCGCACCAACATCCAACTGCGAGCCGAGACGGCCCAGCTGGTGGCGGCGTTGCGGGCGCCCCAAGTCCGTGGCCGATGGGGCGAGCAGCAGTTGCGGCGCATTGTCGAGGCCGCCGGCATGGTCTCGCATTGCGACTTCACCGAACAGGTCACTACTAACACGCCCGACGGTCTCATCCGGCCGGACATGATGGTCACGCTGGCGGGCGGCAAGCAGGTGGTGGTGGACGCCAAAGTGCCGTTCGCCGCGTACTTGGAAGCCATGGAGGCACGCGACGAAAACGTGCGGACCGAGCGGCTCACCGCCCATGCCAAGCATTTGCGGCATCACGTCGATGCCTTGTCGAGTAAGGCATATTGGGAAGCCTTCCCCACGACACCAGAGTTCGTGGTGTTGTTTGTGCCGGCAGACACCTTCTTGGACGCGGCGGTACAGCACGATGCCACCTTGCTCGAGCATGGTTTCGCCCGCAACGTGGTCATTGCGACGCCGTCTACCCTTATCGCTCTACTTCGGACGGTTGCTTACACCTGGCGGCAAGATGCGCTGGCCCGGAACGCCGCCGAGGTGCACAAGCTAGGTCAGGATCTGTATTTGCGGCTTGCCAAACTGGGTGACCACTGGGACAAACTCGGCACCTCACTATCGACAACCGTCAACCGGTACAACACCGCTGTCGGCTCACTTGAGGGTCGCGTGCTCGTCACCGCCCGACGTTTCGGCGAGCTGCAAGGTATTACCTCCGAGCTCCCCCCGCCAGAACAGGTCGAGACCGCCCCGCGCAAACTCCAAGCCGCCGAACTCATCGACAAAGCGGTGTAGCACCGCCCCCGCCCGTCCGCCCGTCGTCCGTCCGTCCGGCTCTCCGCCCGCGCCAGCGCGCCCTCCCCTCCTCTTGTTTGACCGGTCGTTGTCGCGGCGTTTCCTGGCGTTTTTCACCGGTCATCGAGCGCCTGATTGTTTGACCGGTGAGATTGACGGGGAAACGCCGTCAATCTCACCGGTCAACGCAAGCGCGCTATGGACCTGTGGATTGTCTCAGCAGCACATTGTCAAAACCAGCATCCTGTGCCCATGAACAACACCAGCTTCTCCGCCCTTGTCGAGCTACAGCAAGGCTTTTTCTCATGGCGACAAGCCCGAAATCTGGGCTATTCCGCCGAACGAATATCTACGTATGTCACGAAGGGAATATGGAAGAAGATACTGCCCAGAGTGTTAGCGCTTGCCGGCATTCCCGTCACAAGAGAATCGCGAGATCGAATCGCATATTTAAGCGCCGGAGAACAAGCAATCCTTTGTGGACCATCAGCTGCCCGTATGCATCAAATACTTGTTCTGCAACACAAACACAGACCATGCGTAGCAGTCCCGCCGCAGAGAAATCTACGTGCGGAAAACATAACGTTTTTGAGAGAAAGAATCGACGAAGACGATATAGAAAACAGATGGGGCTACCAGGTAACAAAAATTCCCCGAACTGTTTTCGACTGCGTAAGGTTGCTTCCCACAAGGGAAGCGGTCGAGCTCCTTGATCGGGCGCTCCAAGTCAAATGGATTACCTATGACGACCTACTCGAAAGGATTAACAAACGCAGTGGCGCACCGGGGGTAATTAGGTTGCGGCAATTGGCCAAGCAAGTGGGTATAGGCGGAGAATCAGAAGCGGAGCGGCGGTTCATAAATTTGTTGAATACGAATAATTTAAAAGGATATTCGCTAGGGGTTCCCGCCTATGACAATAAAGGAATCATCGGAAAAATCGACGTGGTGTTCGCGGAGGCGAAAATAGGAATTGAAATCGATGGCTATGCCTGGCACACCGATAAGTCAAGCTTTCAGCGTGACCGCACACGGCAAAACAGACTCATCAATACGGGCTGGCACATGCTCCGTTTCACTTGGCGTGATATCCACGATCGTCCATTCGCTGTCGTCGAAACAATCCGCGCCGCCCTCACCGGTGAAATCACCGGTGTTTCCCCGGCAATTTCACCGGTCAAACAATCAGGCGCTCGATGACCGGTGAAAAACGCCAGGAAACGCCGCGACAACGACCGGTCAAACAAGCTTGGCGGCAGCGGCGGCAGGGGCGGCAGCGGCGGCAGGGCGGCAGGGGCGGCAGCGGCGGCAGGGGCGGCAGCGGCGTGGAGGTCGCGCTTGAGCTCTTGCGGCAGCGAAAACGTGAGGTGTTCCCTGGCAGAGTTCATCAATTCAACGGTGTCGTAGCCGCGCTCAGCCAACCAGTCCAATGTGGCGTCGATGAGCTCTTCTGGCACCGACGCACCTGACGTCAAACCGACCGTGGTAACTCCATTGAGCCATGCCGGGTCAATCTCGCTGGGGTAGTCGATCAAATACGCCGCGTCCGAACCCGCCTCCAGGGCGACCTCGACCAATCGCACCGAATTGGACGAGTTCCGCGAACCCACGACCAGCATGAGCTCGCACTGCGCCGCGATCTCCTTCACCGCCTGCTGCCGGTTTTGGGTGGCATAGCAGATGTCGTCACTTGGCGGCGATTGCAAGAGGGGAAACCGCTCGCGCAATCGGCCCACGGTCTCGAGGGTCTCGTCCACGCTCAAAGTGGTCTGCGACAACCAGACCACTTTGGACTCGTCTCGCACCTGCACTTCTGCGACATCGTCGGGTCCATCGACCAACTTGACCCGTTCCGGAGCCTCGCCAGCGGTGCCGATCACTTCCTCATGGCCATCGTGGCCGATGAGCAGAATGTCGTAGTCATCGCGGGCAAACCGCCGCGCCTCAGCATGCACCTTCGTGACCAGCGGACAGGTGGCGTCAATGGCTTTCAGCTGACGTGCCCGCGCCTGCTCATGCACCTCGGGAGCAACCCCGTGCGCCGAGAACACCACTACCGAGCCCTCGGGCACCTCGTCGTTTTCCTCGACGAAGATCGCGCCGCGCTTCTCTAGCGTCGACACCACATGCTTGTTGTGCACGATCTGTTTACGCACATATACCGGAGCCCCATAGAGCTCCAGCGCCTTTTCGACCGTGACTACCGCCCGATCAACGCCAGCGCAATAACCACGGGGATTGGCGAGCAAGACGCGCTTAGATTCAGAAGCCACGCACCCATCGTAGGACGTGACGATCTGACCGGTAAGTCGTCTGGGGTCTGGCTCCGGAAACTCACCGGTCAAACAGCTGCCCGCACAGCCAGTGCCTGGCCACTGGCACGTCCATGCCTGGCGGCCACGGATCGTCCGGCTGGGCTCTAAGCTCACCTCGTGACTTCGAACCCGCCAGCTGCGCAGGCAGCCACCGCTGCCTCAACTCCAGAGACTCCGTGGCCGCTTCGGGTGGTCAGTCAAAAAATCGGGACGTGGATTGCTCGGCTGGGTGAGGTGTGGGTTGAGGGGCAGATCGCCGAGGTCAGCCGGCGCCCAGGAGCGGGCATTGTGTTTTTGACCCTGCGTGACCCCTCTGCGGACATAAGCATGTCGGTGACGTGTCGGCGCGATGCCTACGACGTTGCGGAGCTCCGCGAAGGCGCCCGGGTGATTGTTCGCGCCAAACCCGATTTCTACGCAGCGCGGGGCACTCTTTCATTGCGGGCCAGCGAGTTTCGCGCGATCGGCATCGGCGAGCTCCTGGCACGTTTGGAGAAGCTCAAGGCCGCACTCCGCGTCGAGGGCCTGTTTGCGCCTGAGCGCAAAAGAACCCTGCCCTTTTTGCCCCATAAGGTGGGCCTGATCACGGGCCGGGCTAGTGCAGCAGAACGGGACGTCCGACAAAACGCGCTACGGCGTTGGCCAGCGGTGCAGTTCGAGGTCTGCAATGTGGCGGTGCAGGGCTCCACCGCGGTACCGCAGGTGCTCAAGGCGCTAGCGCAATTAGACGCTGACCCGGAGGTTGACGTCATCGTGCTTGCCCGTGGTGGCGGCTCGCTTGAAGACCTGCTGCCCTTTAGCGACGAAGCACTATGCCGCGCCGTATTTTCATGCACCACTCCCGTGGTCAGCGCCATCGGCCACGAGCCAGACACACCCATCGTGGACTTTGTGGCCGACGTCCGCTGTTCTACCCCCACCGACGCCGGCAAACGGGTCGTCCCCGATTTCGCCGAGGAAGCACAGCGTCTGGTCAGCTTGCGAGAACGCTTACACCGTGGCGTGACCCATCGGCTGGAACGGGAACAGCAGTGGTTGGACGCGGTGCGTTCGCGCCCGGTGATGGCCCAGCCGACCGTCATGCTGGATGTGCTTGAAGTCAGAACTGGAACGGCTACTCGTCCAGTCGCGGCGCCGACTGGCACATTGCCTCGACAGAGCCGAAGACGAGCTGACGCACACCCGAGCAAGAATGGTCGCACTGTCACCACAGGCCACTTTAGACAGAGGCTATGCGATTGCCCGCACCAAAGATGGCACCATCGTCCGGCACCTTCACGATGCGCCCACCAGCACGGAGCTGCGCATTCGAGTCACCGATGGTGAGCTCTCCGCGGTCACGCAGTAGGCCAAACGGGTAGCGCGTCGTTGATTGGCCGTCGTTTCGCTTTCAACGTTGACGTCAAGTGACGAGCCTTCATGGCGCCACCCGCAAAGAGGACGGGCCAGCTAGAGTCGTGGCTGTGACACCTCGACCAGCGACAAAAAACAATGAAAAGTCCACATCGGACGATGGCTCCGCCGACACCGCGCTCAGCTACGAACAAGCGCGCGCCGCACTGGCCGAGGTGGTGCAACGCCTCGAGACAGGTGGGGTCACGCTCGAAGAGTCGCTGGCGCTGTGGGAGCGCGGCGAGGCGCTCGCGAAGATCTGTCAAGAGTGGTTGGACGGCGCCCGCAAACGACTTGCGGCGGCAACAAAGCCGCACACGGAGGCGACGCCGGGGCCAGTGGCCGAGTCTCGCCACGAGGACGCATAGAGCCACGATCAGTGGCTGGCGAGTCCCGTCTCTGCTTTTTTGCGGATTGCCCGCAATATTTAGGCCAAATATTGCGGGCAATCCGCAAAACCCGCAAAAAACTTGTGATCACATGGGATCACAAGCCAGCTCAGTGAAGCGCGACGATAAAGGTCGTTCGCTCAGTCGCACTGGCGGTCCCGATTACCAGCGAGCTAGACGTCACGCTGGGCGTCTGTCCAGATGAGACCGTCGAGCTATCAGCGCTGGCCGCCGCATCCGTGCTCCCTTGAGCGTGAGGCGCCACACCGACATCGGTCCGCACCAACGCGGTCTCGCCGTCTTGGCTGGTGCGATACCGCTGCCATTCACGGCCGGCCACCGTGTCCGTGCCGTCAAAATTGGCGCTGTGTAGCTCGTCACGCAAAAAGCTAGCGGCATCCACATCGGACTGTACATATTGGAGATAGCCCCCGCTGGGCGTCGTATAGGTGACCCGAACCGTCACGATATGTGCATGCCCAGAACGGACTGTCGCTTCCGTGGCGTGCCAACCACGCGGCAGATCCCCCGGCGACTGAACCGAAAACCGCGCCTGCTGCCGAGCCGCCGAATAAGTGCGCGCCGCATGAACAGTATGGGTAGGCGTAGGCGTCTGGCCTCCCGGCCCGCATAGTGCAACGAACGCCATGATCGGCAGCAAGAGCACCGCCAACGAGATAATCATGTTGCCAATCGGCCCCGCTCGCCAACGCTTAGGCCTCGGCGATGCTTTCTGTGGTGAAGACGACGCTGAAGATGACACCCCCGACAACTCCGCATCTGGCCCAGTTGGTGCTGCCGCTCCCCCTGACTGAGTAGCAATGGGATCCGCGGGAGAGGTCATATACCTAAGCTTACGAAAGCGTCTGACCTCCCGAATGGTCGGCATGGCGGCAGGGCCATGAGCCAAACTGAGGCCTTCTCGCTTTACGGACAAAGCGCCACAAGACATCACGGGCAATCCGCGATGGCAGAGAGGCGTTCGCGCCGTCATTTAGGAAGCGGCAGGTCCTTGCTCAGCCGAAACCTCTGGCTGCACGGTCGACGCCAGCGCATCTCGGCTCGTCGTCAGCCACGACAAAAGCGCACCCACAACCAACAACCCAGCACAAACAAACATGGCGTCACGGAAACCACTGGTAAACGCACGGGCAGACGTGTACTCGTTTCCCGACAACCCCACCAGCAAGGGCAACGCTGCCACTGCTAACAACCCACCGGCTCGAGCGACGGCGTTGTTGACGCCACTGGCGGTGCCAGCCCGCCGTTCACTCGCAGACGCCAACACGGTGGCTGTGAGCGGGGCGACTGTGGCCGCTAGGCCTAGTCCAAAAATGGTCACTGGCCCAAGGACGTCGACAAAATAGGACGCCCCAGGCCCGACGCGACTCAGCAGTAAAACGCCGACCGCTGACGCCAGCGGACCAATCGTCATAAGTAGCCGTGGCCCAATGCGCTGCGCAAGCGCTCCTGCTCGGGCCGAGAGCACCAGCAGCAGTAACGTGATCGGCAGGAGCGCCAGGCCAGCCGTCACCGCAGAAAACCCAGCGCTGACCTGCAATTGCACCACCAGAAAGAACATGATGCCGCTCAAAGCGGCGTAGATAATCAGCGTCACAATATTGACGCCAGTAAATTGACGAGACTCAAAAATGCTTAACGGCAGCATGGGATGGCGTGCCACGCGCTCTCTCCATACAAACGCCACGCACAACACCACCCCGAGCACAGCACTGCCAACGACAGCCCAGCTAGCCCCAGAATCTGGTGCTTGTATGAGCGCATATGTGATGCCGGCCAGCGCAGCAGCGGCCAACACCGCGCCACCTACATCGAACCTTCCCGTGGCCTGTGGGTCACGACTTTCTGGCACATGCCGAGCCGCAACCGCGATCACCACAGCCGCCAGAGGCAGATTTAGCAAGAACACCCATCGCCAGCCGGGACCCTGCACCAACCACCCGCCGAGGAACGGGCCAAACGCTCCGGCGATGCCACCCAAACCTGACCATGCCCCCACCGCGCGAGGCCGATCTTGCCGGCGAAACGATGCCTGAATAAGTGCGAGTGCGCCCGGCGTGAGCAGCGCGCCACCGATGCCTTGCAACACCCTGGCGGCTACGAGCACACCAATGTTGGGCGCGAGTCCACACAGCAACGAGGAGGCGGCGAACCAGCACACTCCGATCAAAAAAATGCGGCGACGTCCAAAGCGGTCTCCGAGCGCGCCCCCGAGCAAAATGAGCCCAGCAAGGGTCAGGGTGTAGCCATTGACTGTCCATTGCAGACCGCTGAGTGACGCTTTGAGATCCCTGCCCAAGGTTGGCAGCGCCACATTGACTACCGTCGAGTCGAGAAACGCCATGCTCGAACCGAGCACAGTGGCAAGGAGAACCCAGCGCCCCGCTGGCCGCGAGAGGCGAATGTTCCCCGATTCGTCATGCACCGGGTCAACGTACCTGGTGGGAGGCCTCGGGTGAGATGGCCCACATTGAGGTGCGGTGACTAGTTACTAACAACTAACTTCAGCAGCGTGACACAGACACGAATGACCGGAGAACAACGGCGCGAGCAGCTAATGGCGATCGCCGAGACCGAGTTCGCCGCCGCAGGGCTACATGGCGCGTCGACCGAGACGATCGCAAGAGAGGCGGGGATCACTCAGGCCTACGTGTTTCGGCTGTTCGGGACAAAAAAGCAGCTGTTCCTCGAGTGCGTCGACGCCGCGTTCGGGCGGATGACGCTGGCGGTGCTCGCCGCCGCTGGCGAATCGACCGGTGTCGAGGCGTTGGCAGCGATGGGCCAGGAATACGACGCGATGCTCGCCGACCGCACCACCCTGCAACTGCAGCTGCAGGGCATCGCCGCCAGTGGCGATCCCGAGGTGCAACAGTCCGTGCGCGACAGCTTGGGCCGGCTTTGGCAAGCCGTCGCCGACACCGCCCGGCTCGACCCGGTGACCGTCAAGACATTTCTCGCGTTCGGGATGCTGCTCAACACCAGCGCAGTTCTCAACTTCGCCGAGATCGACACCCCATGGACCCGGCAGGCACGCACCCGCATCCACCCGGGGCTGTTCCAGCACATCAGCAGCGAGACAAACCAGTGAACGCCACTGACCACATAGGAGCCCCGGTCGCCGCCCGCCAGGAACCCCGGTTCCTCGTCGGCACCATGGTGTTCATCGCTTTGGTCGTCGCTGCTGTTGGCAGTCTCGGCGCCCCGCTGATCACCGCTGTTGCCGATCACTACCGCGTGTCGTTGGCGGCAGCACAGTGGACATTGACAATTACGTTGCTCTCCGGCGCTGTGGCCACTCCGCTGCTGAGCCGCCTCGGGTCTGGACCTCGCCACCGCGAAGTCGTTCTAGGCACGCTTGTGGTGGTTGTCGCCGGCAGCATGCTGACGGTCGTCCCGTTGCCGTTCGTGCTGTTGCTGATCGGCCGTGCCGCTCAAGGAGTTGGGCTAGGGCTCACGGCGCTGATGATGGCCACCGCCCGCGACCACCTGCGCGAACAGCGCTCGGCGAGCACGATCGCGCTACTGTCAGTCGCCTCCACTGCCGGTATCGGGGTCGGCTATCCGTTGGCCGGCTTGCTCACCGACCTGGGCGGAATCCGCGCCGCCTACGCGCTCGGCCTGACAATCACTGCCGCTGCGCTCGCCGCCGCCGCCCTGGTCCTGCCCGCTGCCCCGCCTCGGGCGTCGAGCCGGATCGATCTGCGTGGGGCTCTGCTGCTCGGCACAGCGCTGCTCGCTCTGCTGCTCGTCATCAGTCAGACCGACCTGTGGCGCCACCACACCGCGATCGCCGCACTCGTCCTTGCTGCGTCGTTGGCCCTGCTTGCCTGCTGGACCGTGCTCGAAGCCCGCACGGCCAGTCCGCTCGTTGACGTCCGATTGCTGCGGCGCCCAACTGTAGCCGCGGCCAACCTGGTGATGTTTACCGGCGGCGTCGGCATGTATTTGCTGCTGAGTCTGATCACCCGCTATGTCCAAACGCCATCCTCCGCCGGCTACGGCTTCGGGCTCAACACATTCCAGGCTGGTTTGGTGCTGGTGCCGTTCTCGGCTCCTGGGTTTCGTCGCCGGCAAGCTCGTGCCTCGGCTACGCATACGGCTCAGCGCTCGAACGCTGCTCGCCATCAGCGTCAGCGCTGTGCTCGTCGCGTTTCTGTTCTTCGCGCTTGCCCGCGACCACCTCGCAGAACCGGTCATTGCAATGAGCATCCTGGGGTTTGGTGTCGGCGCATTCTTTGCCGCCATGCCCACCGTCATCCTTGCCGCTACCCCTAAGTCTGAGACAGCGAGCGCGATGGGCGTCAACCAAGTCGTGCGTAGCGTCGGCTTTTCCATTGGTAGCGCACTCGGAGGTCTCATCCTGGCCGGCTACACGACGCACATATTTCCCCGTGAGGCCGGCTACACCACCGCTGCTTGGACCGGCTTCGCCACTACCGCCGTCACGGGAATCATCATCTTTGCGCTCCGACCAGGGACACGGCAGCAACCTGTCCCGCAGCCACCGGAAAGTGATAGTGCTGCTACGTCAAGGCATGCACCTGCTGCTCGGTAGTCCTGCTCCTGATCTAGTGCCATTGCGCCGACGACCGCGAGTAGCGGGAAGCAACGGTGTCGGCGCCGGTACAAGGCGTCATACGGAATCGGTACGGAACCCTGGATGCCGGGAAATGGCACCACCTGGGTATATCTCATCTGCCAGGATTCCGGAGGCGAGTGCGCTTTCGCTTGCCTCCAATCCGAAAGACACAATCCGTTCCGCATTTCGAGATACCCGCCTACGGCTGGTCGTCTGCCACACGCACTGAGAGGAAATTCACCATGGAGACTCCCCGCGATGACCAGCGCATTACTAACCCAGCCCACCTGCAGTCAGACCCAGATCTCATCTCGGTGCCCACAGATGCCCCAGATCGCAACTTGGCGCTGGAATTCGTCCGCGTCACTGAGGCAGCGGCGATGGCCGCCGGGCGTTGGGTAGGGCGGGGCGACAAAAACGGCGGAGACGGCGCCGCCGTAGACGCGATGCGCAAGTTGATCAACAGCGTCTCCATGCGGGGCGTGGTGGTCATTGGCGAGGGCGAAAAAGACCACGCGCCCGATGCTCTTCAACGGCGAGCAAGTCGGCGATGGCACCGGCCCTGAGTGCGACGTTGCGGTCGATCCGGTTGACGGCACCACTCTGATGAGCAAAGGCATGCCAAACGCGCTGGCGGTTCTGGCACTGGCCGAACGCGGCGCCATGTACGACCCGTCGGCCGTGTTTTATATGGAGAAGCTCGCGGTAGGGCCCGAGGCCGCGGGCGTGGTCGACCTCACCGACCCATCGCGGAAAACATACGTCGGGTGGCGAAGGTGAAAAACATCGGGTGTGGAAGATGTCACTGTCTGCGTTCTGGACCGTCCCCGCCATGAGCGGCTCGCAGGCGAGGTCCGGGACGCTGGGCGCTCATCAAATTCATCTCTGATGGCGACGTGGCTGGCGCTATTGCCGCCGCCCGGGAAGACACCGGGGTGGACCTGCTGATCGGCGTCGGCGGAACCCCGGAGGGCATCATCGCGGCCTGCGCACTGAAGTGCATTGGCGGCGAGCTGCAGGGGCGGCTGTGGCCCCGCGACGATGAGGAGCGGCAGAAAGCGCATCGACGCCGGGCACGATCTAGGCCAAGTGCTCACGATCAAGGAGCTGGTGCGGGGTGAGAACGTCTTCTTCTGCGCGACCGGCGTCACCGACGGCGACCTACTGCGCGGCATCCGCTACCGCTCCGGCGGCGCCACCACCCAATCGCTGGTGATGCGCTCCAAGAGCGGCACGGTCCGCTTCTTGAGAGCCACCATCAGCTATGCAAACTCCGGCAATACTCAGCCATCGACTTTGGCCACGGTGTGTGAGCGCTCGACAGGTCAATCGGATGACACGCAGTCGATACTGCACTAGCAACGGTAAACGGGTCGCGGTGGTTGTTCCAGTGGAAGACGCCGACCTATGGATACGGCTCGAAGAAGAACAAGACATCAAAGATGCGTACCAAGCTCTTGCCCGCATTAAAGCCGGCCGGGGCACCGTCTCCCTTGAAGACGTAAAAACAAGGCTTGGCCCATGAGTAAGTATCGGGTTGGGCACCGCCATGATATCTACGAACGATCTTAGCGATTACTGCGCCTCACGCTCGCGGAACTCCGCCGCACCCATAAGCTTAGACATAAGAGTAAGCGATAGCTCAGAAAACGGACTAAGAGAATTACTTTTCTAAATCCTGTCACTAGTCACATTTAATGAAAATAATAAAATTCTGGATAAATTAATTGCTTGGCTGAATTAACCAGCTAAGGCCACTACTCGCTCATTCATTGATTGTTCCCATCGACAAAGTAAGTAGTATGAGTTTATCTAAACAGAGACTCGCTACTTAAAGACAGGCAGTAATGGAATGAGCACCTTTGGTGAGCTTTATAATCAGACCCTCGCTTTCCTGGAAAGGAGCGCTCAGGAAGCGCACGGCGAGAAATCAAGATACGCACCACTCATCCAGTCCTTGTCGAATAACGCAGCCTCGCTGAAACTTCCCGAAGGAATTGGCAAAGTCTATACAGAGCCCGCCTCGGTTTCATCCCTACGACAAGCCGTACAGGTATTGTCCACCTTTGGCCAATTTGCTTCAAATATAGGTGAAGCAAATCGTCGTCGGAATGGCGGAGGAAACGAAGAATTGAACTTCGCCCAACAAATGGAGGACTACATAAGACATTTCAGAAGACAAATGGAGGAACGAACGGCGGGTCAGGGTGAGTTAGCGCGTCAGCACCAGCCTTTACGCCCACCCGGTCAAGATCTTCCTATTCACCCCAGCACGCCTCTCCAGCGAACAGGCATTACAGATGCTTTGCTAGGGGCTCATTTTTTCGATAATGAACACCAACCCAATAGAGCAGGGGCAAGAACCCAGGTTGCAAGGTCTATTAACGAGCCACCAGCGCAAGACCCAATACTTGCGGGCCTTCGGGATAATCCCCACCAAAACCGCGACGGTGAGCCGGACACGAGCCGAACCAAAGTTGCTAGACCCATCAACCATCAGGAGCCAGCGACACAAGGCCCAAGCCCATCGTTCGGGCCTATCCCGCCAGGGCCACAAGGGCAGAAGGGAAAATCAAGGCCACAGCTATCCATTCGCCCCGAAGCGCGGGGAACTTTCTCGATCTCAGCAAGGAACGCTACAAATTCGTCTCGTAGCCCTAGCTAATGCCCCAGCACTTCCCCCTGGCACGATGCAGGGGTGAGCACTAACAACGCGGGCAGCAGCGCTGCCGACACCCCAGATATGGCGGCCGCAGAGCCGCAGTTTCGCATTGAGCACGACACGATGGGCGAGGTCCGGGTTCCGGTCCATGCCAAGTGGCGCGCCCAGACTCAGCGGGCGGTAGAAAACTTCCCGATCTCGGGCACCCGCCTCGAGCACGAGCATATTCGGGCGCTTGCTCAGATTAAGGCGGCCGCGGCGTCGGTCAACGCCGAGCTGGGCATCCTCGACCCAGAGCTGGCAAAGTCCATTGTGGACGCTGCCGAGCAGGTCGCGTCCGGCGATTGGGATGCCCACTTCCCCATCGACGTCTTTCAGACGGGCTCTGGCACCTCCAGCAATATGAACACCAACGAGGTTATCGCCACACTCGCCACCGAAAAGCATGGCATGTCCGTGCACCCCAACGACCACGTGAACGCCTCACAATCGTCCAACGACGTGTTCCCCTCGTCCATTCACATTGCTGCTACCGCATCGGTGACCAGCAACTTGATCCCGGCGCTAGAGCACCTTGCGGCAGCACTGCGCGCAAAAGCAAACGAGTTCGCCGACGTCGTCAAGTCCGGCCGCACCCATCTGATGGACGCCACCCCGGTCACGTTGGGCCAGGAGTTCGCCGGCTATGCCAGCCAAATCGAGCTGGGCATCGAGCGGCTCCGCGCCAGCTTGCCTCGCCTGGCCGAGCTGCCTCTGGGCGGCACCGCGGTCGGCACCGGCATCAACACCCCACCTGGTTTCGCCGCAAAGGTAATCGAGGAGCTCCGTCGCAGCACTGGGTTGCCCCTTACTGAGGCACGTGACCATTTCGAGGCGCAGGGTGCTCGTGACGGTCTGGTTGAGACATCTGGCCAGCTGCGCACCATCGCCGTGGGGCTCAACAAGATCGCCAACGACCTGCGGTGGATGGGTTCAGGACCTCGCGCCGGACTGTCAGAGATCGCGTTGCCCGACCTGCAACCAGGTTCATCGATCATGCCCGGAAAAGTAAATCCAGTCATTCCAGAAGCAGTGACGCAGGTAGTCGCGCAAGTCATTGGCAATGACGCCGCAGTGGCTTTCGGTGGTGCGTCTGGCAGCTTCGAGCTCAACGTCATGCTGCCGATGATGGCTCGTAACCTGCTGGAGTCCGTTCGGCTCATCGCCAATGTGTCGCGGCTGCTAGCTGACCGCTGCGTTGCCGGCATTATCGCCAATGTAGACAGATGCCGGGAATACGCGGAGTCGTCGCCGTCGATCGTCACCCCACTCAACCGGCACCTGGGTTACGAAGAGGCGGCGAAGATTGCGAAGCAAGCACTCGCCGAACGCAAGACGATCCGTCAGGTCGTCATTGAGCGCGGTCACGTCGCCAATGGCACGCTCACCGAGGCGCAATTGGACGAAGCCCTCGACGTTCTGAGCATGACCGGGCGCTAGACCCTTTGTGGGGGGTGGGGGTGCTATGTCCGGTCCGAGCTGCCTTTGCGGTCAGTTGGCTCTCCAGAGGTGCTTTTTCTTACGCTGCGGTCAGCACCCGCAGAGGGTATTTCGTCCCTCGACGAGACGAAACACTCTGGCTGCGCCAAGCGATATGGGTGGGGATTGGCGTGGTCCACAGAGGGATGAAGCCTCACTGCCCGAGGTGGGGCATGGCAATCCCCACACCCACGTACGTTCTCTTAGTACCAGTCGGTGGCTTGGGAGTGGGACCATGCACCGCAGGGCGTGCCGTACCGGCCCTTGATGTAGTCCAGGCCCCACTTGATCTGCGGTACGGGGTTGTCGCGGTAGTCGTCACCGTATGCGGCCATTTTGCTGGCTGGCAACGCTTGGGGGATGCCGTAGGCGCCGCTGCTGCGTTGGATGCGTGCACGTTCCAGCCGCTTTCCCTGGTCCACAGCTTGTCCAAACAGGACATCTGGTCGGTGCCAAACCCAGCTGACGGCAAAAGCGAGCAACCGACCTGTCGATTTCCGCTGTAACTCTGACAGTCGACTGGGGTCGCAGGAGCTTCCTCACCGCTCTCGGCTGAGCTGCTGCTGCCAGAGGCATCGGCGCGTGCGTCCATCCGCTTTTGCGCTGCCTTGGCCGCAGTGTTACTGGCCGCCTCGTTAGCAGCCTTCGCTTTTTCGCTGGCTTTGTCTTTTGCCTGCTGTGTTGTGTTGCTGTCCTGGCGGGCCTGCTCCAATGCACCGCCGACAGGACGTGCCTGAGGGCGATCCGTGTCAGTCGAGAGGGTGTTCGCTGCTGCGCGCTCGGTGTGGGCCGCGTCATTAACGCTGACCGAGAGGGTGTCGGCGGAATGCTGATGCAAGCCGATAACAACACCCGCACCTAAGCCAATAACCAAGACCGCTACGGCCGCTATGCGAACTCCGAGCCGAGTATGGCGATTTCCCCGAAATGGGTTCCACTTCACGAAGTGAATCCTCCGCACATTAGGAATGGCAATTCTGCCCTAGCCAAGCCGCAAGAATCACGTGCGGAAATACTCCTGTCAACCCGGTGTAAGGAAAACACCGTAAATATCGACGGAGCGTAACCAACGCCAGTCGAAATGTAATCGCGATACGCCCGTATTCAGGGGTTACGCAGGGAAAACGCGTTATCGAAAGATTGGTCGAAAAGCACCGGTAGTGCATTCCTTGTCGCACAACTAATTGTTTGAGTAGAAAGAAAATACCGACAGTAATTGCGTATTCACTAATGAAGTACCAAAACGGACAGAATCTTATGGGGTGGCATTATGAAACACGTCACTAATTTATCGGGGATTTCTTATCATTAATGCTTACTTGGCAGCTAGTGCCGCATTTATCCTGAAATAAACCGTAATCGGTCTGGTAGACAAGATGAAGCCCCGGCTCCCCAGGCTCTCACCCAAAGACACCGGGGCCACGGCGTCAGATTAGACGCGGTATTCCGGCCAAGTACTCCTAGCTCGGCACTTCCTCCAACATCTCGGTGACGAGCGCCGCTATGGGCGAGCGCTCCGAGCGCGTCAACGTCACGTGCGCAAACAGCGGATGACCCTTGAGCGCTTCGACCACCGCCGTAACGCCGTCGTGACGACCCACTCGAAGGTTGTCTCGCTGCGCCACATCGTGGGTGAGCACCACCCGCGAATGCGCGCCAATACGCGACAACACCGTCAACAAGACACCGCGCTCCAGCGATTGCGCTTCGTCCACGATCACAAACGAGTCATGCAGCGAGCGGCCGCGAATGTGCGTGAGTGGCAGTACTTCCAGCATTTTGCGCGCCAGCACCTCTTCAATCACCGTGTCATTGACCACCGCGCCCAACGTGTCAAAAACCGCCTGGGCCCAGGGGTTCATTTTCTCGGCTTCGGTCCCCGGCAAATAGCCGAGGTCTTGACCACCGACCGCATACAACGGTCGGAATACCACCACTTTTTTGTGCTGCTGACGTTCCATCACCGCTTCCAGACCGGCGCTCAAGGCCAACGCCGACTTCCCGGTGCCCGCGCGTCCGCCCAGCGAGACAATGCCTATGTCGTCGTCGAGCAACAGGTCCAAAGCGATCCGCTGCTCAGCCGAGCGACCATGGATGCCGAAGGCTTCCCGATCCCCGCGCACCAACTGCACTCTCTTATCTGGACGAACCCGTCCAAGTGCGGAGCCACGACCAGACAGCAGCACCAACCCCGTGTGGCACGGCAAGTCGGTGGCGGCGCTCAGATCGGCAACATCTTCTCCGTATAGCTCAGCCATCTGCGCGTCGGTGACGTCGAGCTCGACCATGCCCGTCCACGGCCGATCTTCGACCGTCACCATTTCCGCCAAGTACTCCTCGGCCCGCAGGCCCACAGCCCCGGCCTTGACCCGCATGGGCACATCTTTGGTTACCAGGACCACGTCTCGACCAGCATTCCGCAAGTTCAACGCGACCGCCAAGATGCGGGTGTCGTTTTCGTCTACTCGAAATCCCGCGGGCAGCTCAGTTGAGCTGGTGTGGTTGAGCTCAACCCGAAGAGTTCCACCGAGTTCGTTTATGGGCACGACCTCGTCTAGCCGACCGTATTCGATTCGCAAACCGTCCAATGTGCGCAGACACTGCCGAGCAAACCAACCCAGTTCATGATGATTTCGCTTTCCTTCTAGTTCGCTAACGACCACCAATGGCACAACTACCTCGTGCTCAGCGAACCGGCGAATAGCGCCAGGATCGGAGAGCAACACCGAGGTGTCCAATACATATGTGCGAATAGCGCGACCCGAGTCGGATTGACCCGGTGACTGGGGGTTTGTCGAATCGTTGTGAGGAATGGGGTTAGTCGGCATGGACTGCTCCCGCTCTTGCGAGTACGCACCCCTGCACTCGCATTTTTGAAGGTCCGGTTCGCACCCAGCAGGGCCGACGACCGGCCCTTGTGCTCGCATCCACGGCGCCTAGTACGTCTACCTGCGCATTTACGCAGAGCACTACTGCCGATTCCGCAAGAGTCCACACGCTAGGGCCTCCCGGGTGAGGGATATTCGCTCACCGATATCGACCTTACGGGTGCGAACGCAGCGAAGGGAACGGAACACGAGCAGTAATTGAAATTGGCTGCACTTGCCACAAAAACGTGAGGAATAGCCCCAGTCGCGGCCGTCCAATGTCGGACTTGCGGCTGGCGAGCCGCGATCTCCACTGTGGCGTGTCAGTATTGTGAGCAAGCAGGGCTCGATAACACGCGAGATGTCGTCAATCTCGGCCTCGAAAGAACCCTCGAGAAGTAACAGCGCACTGTATTTCAGTAGGAGTAGCCATGGCTGACGAGCCAGCACCGACCGCTCAGACGGACACGCCCTCTCCCGAGGAGCCAACAGCCGGCCATCGTCCGAGCCCGTAGCTGCAAGTGCAGAAGCCTCGTCATCTTCATCGAATACCGCTGCTGCTAGCGAAAACAGCGATTCTCCTCAGGCCGCGGGTGCCGACCTCAGCCAGCTCCGAGAGCTTCTCGAACAACAGACTGAACAGCTCGAAGCGCAAAAAGAAGAAGCGCAGAGCCAAAAAGAAACCCTCGACTACCTCATTCAATACATCGAACGAGTCGAGGCCCAGCTCAACGACCGAGTCGACACCCTGGAACAAAACGGTGGCGGTAGCGGAGGCGGCGGTTTCGACTCTGGCATGGGAGGCGGAGGCGGCCAACCCGCCGCCGGGCCAGACCCCATCGACTGGATGACTCTCAGCGGCAATGCTCGCGTCAAAGCCTGGAACGAACTGTCCAGCTTCGTCGAAGGGCTGGTGTACCGCTACAACCTGCAGCTAGAAATTCTGCCGTGCTGGTGGCAACACGGCGAGGCCGTCGAAGAGCTCACCTCCCTGTGGCAAGCACGGCAAGTCGCCTACGCGCAGGGCGCCGACCCGGCAATGGGCAGCTGGTGGCAAGACCTACTGGAACGCAGCCGCATCCGCTTGCGTGGCATCTTTAGTTCCTGTCGCGATGGCCACATCCAAAGCGGAAACCCGACCTGGATGCCGGACCAACAACGTCAAGCATTCCAACAAGCCATCAACTACGAATCCCAACAGTTCCAGGGGTAGGCTCGCGGCGCTGATTGATTGCAGCAACGCTCTAGCCAAGGTCCAGACGCTTTGTCAGTAGACGTGCAGCATCCGGTACTTTTTAGACTTAGCCATTGGCCGTAGCGGAAGCCGTGAGCCATTGAACCGGCTGCCCAGTGACTGTGGCGATCTGGTCAAAATTATGATCATGATGCAGCAGGGTAAGCCCACTCAGCTCTGCAGTGGCCGCAAGCAGCAAATCCACGGGACCCGCAGACCGATGGGCTCCACGAACAGTTAGTTTTTCCTGGACTTCTTCAGCCCGGTCATAGACCCGATCGGGCATAGGCACCCATCCGTACGATGCACGGAAGAGCTCCACGAGACGAACTCGATCAGCCAATGACTGTGCACTGTAGAGCAACTCAAGCTCAGTGATCGAACAGATCGCAACTAACCCGACACTCACTCGCCGTTTCCATTCGTCTCCAATGGACACTTGAGTAAGCATGCGCGCTAACGCGCTAGTATCCGCAAGGTATTGCGCCGGATTCATTGGCGATAGTTCTTCTTGTCGAGCAAAATATCGAAGTCACCGCTCTTGCCGAGCATACGGAGCTCCTCGTAGGCGCGGGCCCGCCGAATCTGCGCGGCGACTTCTCGGAGAGCACCGTTAACCGTGTCCTTCTTCGTGCTGGTGCCCAAAATTTCTGATGCTTCCGCCAGAGCAGCTTCGTCCACATCCACCAAGATCTTAGCCACTGCACTCGCCTCTACTTGTCGTATATATTTTCTGAGAAGAAGTATATACCGCTCTGTGGTTACCGATACGCTTCGCAGAGCATCTGATCCTCAGGTGCCGGCAAGATATGCTGTGCATCCGAGTTCATGCGCCTTAGGCCAGCTTGATGTAGCAACATTTGTATGTACTTTTACCCCTATGGAAACTATTGGGTTGCGGGAACTAAATCAGAACCCTTCCAAAGCAGTAGCCCGCGTGAGAGCTGGCTCATCAATAATCGTTACCGACCACGGCAGACCCGTCATTCGAATGATCCCTGAAATTGAACGCCCCACTACATTGCAGCGCATGCTCGAAGCCAACGAAGCTAGGCCCCCCATCGAGCAAGGCATGCCGCAACTTATCCCAGACTTGGCGCCGGATATCGATAGTCTCTCCGATCTACTCATCAGCGAACGAAACAAGGAGCACAATCGTTGACCTATCTGGATTCGTGCCCGCTCTTATCAAATTCGAAAGCTAGGTTCACTCGATGCAATCCACCTAGCAAGTGCCGAACCGTTCCGAATTGAGTTGACCGAATTCGTCACCTATGACCATGAGCTCACCGAAGCTGCCGCCGATCTAGGCTTCCCGGTAAATACACCGGCTTAGCTCAGTTCCACTGAGCAGCTCCGCTGCCCAGCAGAAAGCCTGCCCGGCGTTCTCGTCAGTGGAATTGCCCAACGTGTCCTTCGACTGTCGGGCGCTTCTGTATTGGGCACGGGCAGCGAAGGAGGGCATAAGCGATGGAAAAAAGTACTCCGCGGAACAAACGAACTCGCACAGTCTCACCGCGATCCAACGCGATGAGCAATCAAATCAGTGTGCTTACTATGCGCCAGCTAGGAAAATTGACTACTGACGACGTATCTCATCTGGACCATCCGGTTCCACTGACCAGCAATGGTCAACCGGCAGCATGGCTTGTTCCTATGACCGCTGGGGAGCGGCGCCGGGCCGAACTAATCGCAAATGGACGGCTGCGCCCAGATCGACCCGAAGCACTCAAAGGCTGGCAACCACTGCCCGCGTGGGAAGATGGAATTTCCCTATCGGACGCGTTACTGGAGCTCCGCCAACAGGAGAATCGGTGATCTACCTCGACTCTGCCCTAACGAAGTTGATTCATGCTGAGGCAGAAACCGCCGCACTCCAAAGATATTTGGACACCCAACAGGACGAGCTAGTCACCTGCGAGCTAGCACTCACTGAAGTGCCACGGGTCATACGCAGAGTCAACCACGACGCTCAGCGGCGCTTGCGCGTGAAAAAATCCTTACTAAATAAGGAGATGACTACTGCCACGGAATTACTGGAGCGGCTAGAAAAACTAGTGGTAGACGAGCACATTTTTGCCGCCGCTGGCGCCTACGACGCCGATCCCCATCTTGGCTCACTCGACACAATCCACTTGGTGTCTGCTTTGGATCTTGGACCAGCACTCAGTGCCTTCATCACCTACGACAAAGTCCTAAGTCGCGCCGCCTCTGAAGCTGGGATTAATGCTGTTCAACCGGGATCGAGCTAACGGCACTCACACTACCCGGGTTGAACTATGTCGAGCCGCCCCACGCTTGTATGAGGTCCGCTGCGGTGTAGTGGGCAGCTACTCCGGCTGCGGAGCCAACTCGGGTGACGGCAACTAGCGGCGTCTGCTCGTCAGCACCGGGAAGTTGTGCACGATGGTTGATGAGCTTGGCCAGCTCGTGATGATCGAAACCCTGACGTTGATGCCATTTGATCGAACCAACAAAGCCGATGTTCCTAGCGACTGGTTTTCGATCGGCGCCCACCAAATCCAGCTCCACACTGTTGGTGCGAGTCCAGTAGCTACCGATTTCAGCAGCAAATTTTGGGTTTAGCCACTCACTATCCGGGGTGATGAGACGCATGAGCGCTTCTCGAATAACGGGTTCAACGGCACGGCCACGCCAACTTAGCCAACCAGCGTTAATACGATTGAGCACCAGATCTGTTCGTTGCCGATCCAGCTCGTCAAGGTACGGACCAATGAAGGTCAACCAAAACCGCAGATGCGAATCTTCAATCCGATAACGCGTTTGTTTTGAGGACTTTATCGAAAGCGGTTGTTCCATAGCTACCAGGCGTTTCTCGATCAAAATTTCAAGGGCACGGCTCAAGCTTGCTTGTGCCATATCACCGGCAGCTCGTTGAATCAGCGCGTAAGTGCGCTCGCCATGACCGATAGCGGTGAGGACCGCGGTTGCCTGCGCTGCAGGTGGGAATTCAGCAAGTAGCGAGAGTTCCGCAGAAACCACCAGCGGTGACGTCGGGAATCGGAGCATCTCGGCAAGTGCATGTGGCGGTGTGGCGCCCGATGGCCAGGCTGCGCACATGGCCGGCATACCTCCAGTAATGAGATATGCATCGAATGCCACTCCAGGCGCCAATTTCAGCATGGTTGCCACTTCAGCAGGATTGAGTGGATCGAGCCGCATCGGCGCCCCTCGACCAAAAAACGGGCGCCCGTACGTGTTCAGTGCTTCCATCATGGAAAGGTCCGAACCAACCAGCAGCAGCAGCACGGGCTTCTTACTCAGCACCTGATCCCATGCTTCCTGCAGTCGGCCTTCAAAGTGGGGGTCAGACGCAACCAGGAATGGAACCTCATCCAGCACCACGATGCTGGGGGAATCATCTGGCAGCGTGAGAGACAACAGGCGCAGTGCGACCGACCAATCTGTGGGTGAAGTATTGGTGAAGGCCTGACGATTGACCAATGTGGACTCATTAACTCGTTCGGTAAAGCGAGTAAGCTCCGCCGCCACTGGCACTCCAGTAGCCGCGAAGTATAGAAACTGCACCCCGCTCTGCTCGCAAAACTTCTCGATAAGCCGGGATTTTCCTACCCGACGGCGTCCGCGCAGCAACACACATCGCCCACCCGATTCCACCTGGTCGAGCTCATGGGCCAAAGTCTCCAGCTCACGTCGCCTGCCAAAGAATTTCACGTTGGCACTTTAGCACTTTACACCCAAACTTGAGTGTTCCAAACTTGAGTGTTCCATGTCGCGGATGGGATTTCTGGCTGGTGCTGGCGCGCACTGCTGACGAGATCGACTTGGGGAAGACACGATGACCAGAGCAGCACCGGGGCGAACTAGCCGCAAGTGGACGACTGCGTACAAACCGACCAGAAGCACTCAAAGGCTGGCAACCATTGCCAGCGCGGGAGGCCGGCGCGTCTATCTGATGTTTTGGTAGACCTTCGCAGTAGGACTGACAAGCTAGTCAGCCGCTGACCAGGCATGCAAGCTCATCCCGGACTTCGCACCAAACGTCGGAAGTCTTTCTGACCTGCTAATTGGTGAGCACAGCAAGGAGCAAACCGTTGCCTCCTGGATTACGAATTGTTGATTTAGTCAGAGAAAGGGACTGTTTAGGAGCCAACATCGCGCGACCCCTGCACTAGTTCCCTTCGACTGGTGGTTGGCTAAAAACATGATCATGGGTGTGGCGGGACAGTCGTAGCAGGATATTGCGCCGTATTCATCGACGATAGTTCTTCTTATCGAGCAAAATGTCGAAGCCGCCGTTCCCGCCAATCGCGAGGAGTTCCTAATAGGCCCGCACCCGTCAATTCTCTGTGGCGATATTCCGAAACGCACTATCACCCAGTGTCATTCTTGATGGTATTACACAACTTTTCTGACGCTTCCGACAAAACAGCTTCATCTACATCGACCGTGATCTTCGCCATATTCAACCGATAATGCCGATCCACAGGTTGGTTTAGGCTGACAGCCGCTATGGAGTGCGCTTCATACTTACTTATTTACGAAGTTGCAGTAGAGGTCACTTGTTTCGCTTCCGTCCACCGCCTGAAGCGGCACCAACTGGATCTGAAGCGCTACCACTAGGGCTAGTCGGATCCATCGCTTTAACAAGAAATCCACCAATACTGACATAAGCAGCGTTGGCTTTCTTTGCATGTTTACGAATTTCTTCTTTTGCCGATTCTGAACTCGCATTCGTTTCTTGCTGTTTGAACCAATTCTCAGATTTGACAATCAGGTCATACAAGCCAAGCTGAACTTCTTGTTCAATATTCAGCTGAGTCCCGTCGGACTGCGCATGTCGCTGTGCCTCTTTTAGTTCCTTATACATCGACAAGAACCCAGTGACAGCCTCTCTCTCACTTGGACTCTTAGACTCGGCAAACAGCCGAGTCACCTCTTGAAGGAACGCGGCGCGAGATGTCTCTTTTCTCAACTCCGCCTCTGACCTAAGGTCACCGAGAGGAAAGCCCAAATTCTCAGCCACTGGAGAGCGACCGTTAATAGGACTGGACGGCTCCGCTCCCTCGCCTCCGGGACGTACTCGGACACCTGGAGCAAGGGTAGCTCCCGCTTGGGCATTGAAACTGTACTGCTGCAATTGGGAACGAACATCTTCAAATGAAGTTTTCAATCTTGAGTAGAGATCCCCTAAGGCTCCATTCTCATATTGCCAACCACCCCATTTATCCAGAATTTTGTTTCCTTTTTCGTCTACCTTTATACTTCCGATAAGATTGTTGTATTCAATGCGCTTCATCTTTGTTCTGAATATTTTATGTGCTATCCGCTCCCTAGCAATGTCAGAGTAAAGCAGGGCTCCTTGTATTTTTCGCTTGATTTCGTTTAGTGATGCATACTGCTCAGGGCTAAGTAAACTTCCACTGTTACTAACAAAGAGTGTCAAGTACTGAATATCCGCCTGCAGGGCGTCAAATTGATTGTTAAGTTGTGTATTGTCTGCTGTCGGGTCATCTGCATTTTCGATAATAGCGTCGTGACGCTTAGGCGCTAGAAAACGCAAGAAGTGCAGCCCAAACCATCTGCGAAATCCGCGGCCTTCAAGAAATGCATCAGTTGTTAGCCGCATAACGCCCTCCTGCTTACATCCGGCAAAGACAAGATCCGATCTTGGCTGTATGCATGCGGATCCCTGAAGACAAACAACTCTCAATCAAACTGCATTGGAGCATAAATCTATTTGGCTAGATCCTACGTCACCCGCGCTCATTGACTTTGACACAAGTGCTTTTGTCTACCTTGCACGTTTCCGAGCAATCGCATGTCCACAGGGTAACCGCATGGGCAACTCTCTTGAGACACACAACCCAGTATCTGGAAGCCTCTTAATAAATCGATGGCTATAAAAGCAGCGATATCCGGGCAACTTGGAAAAGTTGTCACCCAAATTTGTGTTCTCAAATAAGAGAAAACGAACCTCGCCGGGCTCAACTGGCTCCGTTATGCAAAACAGGCCAACCCGGCGAGGTTCGTTCACGTTACATATCTACGCGCACCAGACCGAGCTACATCCCAAGCCGCTGCTGCAACTCTTCGAGTTCAGCGTGGAGCTCGGCGGGCAGTTTGTCGCCGAACTTGGCGAACCACTCTGCCACCTGAGGAAGTTCAGCTCGCCATTCGTCAGCATCAAACGCGAGCGCAGCAGCGACATCATGCGGGTCCACGTCCAAGCCGTCCAGATCGAGGGCACCTTCAGCAGGCACCCGGCCGATCGGAGTGTCCACTGCGTCCGCGGTGCCCTCAATGCGGTCGATTACCCATTTAAGAACCCGACTGTTCTCGCCGAATCCTGGCCATAGGAAACGGCCATCGTCGCCTCGGCGGAACCAGTTGACGTAGAAGATCTTTGGCAAACCGGCCGCATTGCCGGATTTGCCCTTGCCGATCTCGATCCAGTGCGCAAGGTAGTCGCCAGCGTTGTAGCCAATAAACGGCAGCATCGCCATCGGGTCACGCCGTACTACCCCGACCTGGCCCACTGCTGCTGCCGTGGTCTCCGACGACAGCGTTGCTCCGAAGTAGACACCGTGGTTCCAGTCGTGCGCCTCGGTGACCAATGGCACGGTGGTCTTTCGCCGACCACCAAACAGAATCGCCGAGATCGGCACACCACGTGGATCGTCAAATTCTGGCGCCACAATGGGGCATTGCGTGATCGGCGTGCAGAACCGCGAATTGGGATGCGACGACGGCTTGTCGGACTCCGGTGTCCAGTCGTTGCCGTGCCAGTCGATGAGGTGCGCTGGCGGCTCGTCGGAGTAGCCCTCCCACCAGACGTCGCCGTCGTCGGTCAACGCAACGTTGGTAAACAACGAATTGCCTTGTTCCATAGTGCGCATCGCGTTCGGGTTGGTCTTCCAGCCCGTTCCGGGGGCAACCCCAAAGAATCCATACTCTGGGTTGGTGGCGTAGAGCCGGCCGTCTTCTCCAAAACGCATCCAGGCGATGTCGTCGCCCAAAGTCTCGACCTTCCAGCCAGGGATGGTCGGCTCCAACATCGCCAGGTTGGTTTTGCCACAAGCAGACGGGAACGCCGCTGCCACGTAGTGCACCTGCTGGTCCGGCGACGTCAATTTAAGGATGAGCATGTGCTCGGCGAGCCAGCCTTCGTCTCGCGCAACAGCAGAAGCGATACGCAGCGAATAGCATTTCTTGCCCAGCAATGAATTGCCGCCATAGCCAGAGCCGTAGCTCCAGATCTCACGGGTATCCGGGAAATGCGAGATGTATTTGGTGTCGTTGCACGGCCACACTGAATCGGTCTCGCCTGGCAGCAACGGCGCGCCGACCGAGTGCAAGCACGGCACAAACGCTGCATCGTCGCCCATGCGCTCGAGCACCGCCGACGCCCATCCGCGTCATGATGCGCATGCTGACAGCCACGTACGCCGAGTCAGTGATCTCTACCCCGATACATGGGGTTCTCGGCATTGAGCGGGCCCATGCAGAACGGAACGACATACATGGTGCGACCACGCATGGAGCCGCGGTAAAGCTCGGTCATCGCCGATTTCATCTCGGCTGGATCCATCCAATTGTTGGTGGGGCCAGCATCTGACTCGCGAGCGGAACAAATATAGGTGCTGCCTTCTACCCGAGCCACGTCGCTGGGGTCAGTGCGCGCCAAGAACGAGTTGGGCCTTTTCTCGTCGTTAAGACGGACGAGAGTGCCGGCTGCGATCAACTGGTCCGTAAGCCGACGCCATTCTTCGTCGGATCCGTCGCACCACACCACCGCCTCCGGTGTGGTCAGCTCGGCGACTTCGCGCACCCAAGCCAACAAACGGGGGTGTTCAGTGGGGGCGGTGCGCAGATCGATCGTCGCAGGAGCGGTCATAGCGTGTTCTCCAATTCGGCCGAGGTCGTGGAAACGCGGGTTCACCGTCGAGGCTGGCGCCAGCATGAATTGATCCGGCAACAACCACGGTAACAATCGTCCAATTAGGACGATGCGAATACACTCGTTACCCGGAATGCCGGAAGTTCTCTTAAATTAAAGCGAATAACCCACCTGAGCAACATTCCCATTGCTGTGAAACCACACACAAACATCGATTCAGAGATCGATTAAGCAGCCCATAAGCACGCGAAATGCCATGAGTAGCGGCGCAAATCAAAAGCAAATTGACGATAAGCCGAGGTCGACAGCAGCCAACAACGCCTAAGCAGGCGGATCTGTTTTGTCAGCTGATTTCTCTTTGTCGGAATCGAACGAATGCGGCAATTTCTTCAAGCGCTTATTCATATTGACAATCAAGAAAACCGTGGCCGCACCCAGCGCCAGAATGAGAAACAGCCCGGTCGGGCCGGCAATCGCTGCCGGCACCGTATCGCCGAAATTGTTTGACTGGGCCAGCTGCTCGCCCCATGATGCCGCGATGCTCATGCCACAACCTTCTCCCGTATCCCCGCAAACAGGTCGTCCTCAGGAGTGGCTATATCCACTAGTGACCGCGCAAGCTGATAATCCTCGGTAGACCAGTTTTTTCGCTGCATTTCCATGGGCACCGCGAACCACATGCCCTCCGGGTCGACTTGAGTCTCATGTGCCCGCAACGCATCGTCACGCAGCTCGTAATAGTCAGCGCACTCAATACGTGTGGTGACCCGCGCCGCGACTTCGTCAACGTCAGACTGTTTGAACGTGCCCACCCATTCGGCAAACGGAGATTCGCGGCCAGCCTCGATCAACGCTTCGTGGAAGGCCACGATACGGCTTCGGCTCATGGACATGTGGTAGTAGAGCTTCAACGGCTGCCACGGCTCGCCGGAGTCTGGGTGAAGAGACGGGTCGCCGGAAGCCTCAAAGGCGGCAGCCGACACTTTGTGACACATGATGTGATCTGGATGCGGGTAACCGCCGTTTTCGTCATAGGTGAGCACGACGTGCGGTCGGAACTCTCGCATGATGGCAACCAACGGTTCCGTGGCGAGCTCAAGCGGCTGGATCGCAAAGCACCCCTCCGGGAGCTCATCGGCCGGCATGCCAGAGTCGACGAAGCCCAGCCACCGTTGGCGGAAGCCGATTATTTCCCGCGCACGATCCATCTCTTTTCGCCGAATCTCGCCAATGTTTGCCCATACTTCGGGGCGGTCGAGTTTCGGGTTAAGCACATCACCGCGCTCTCCCCCCGTGCACGTGACCACCATGACGTCGGCACCCTCGGCCACATACCTGGCCATAGTCGCCGCGCCTTTGCTGGACTCGTCGTCAGGATGGGCATGCACGGCCATTAACCGCAGCTGCTCAGACAATGCAGCTCCTTGTCTGTCTGGATAGCGAACTCGCGGGCGCATGCCGCACGGTTATGCGCTACTGACTTCCCGTGTTGTCCGCTTAAGCGTGAGAGCGAAACCATTGCCTCAAGCCTAAACCCGACCATAAGAAGCCCGCACTGGGCGCGGCTTTTCGCTGGCCTCGTACACCCCAGTTGGGATACTGTGCGGGACTGCGCGCCGAGTAACCGCCACAGCGGCACGGAGCGCAGACGGTACATTTGACAGCGAAGAGATACGAAGCGGGGGCCCTAGTGCGGGAAGGTGCTGCTTTCACAGCACGTCTGAGGTTGCTCAGGCGTTGCTGCAAGGCTGCGAATATTTCCGAAGGCGGCAACTGTTTTCGCGCGGTAAAGCGATGGGGCACCGTCTTGGGTCCGCCCCCGCGGCTACCCAAAGAACCTCATTGTGGTTGCTACGCAACTTTGAGCGACGCTGTGTTATAGCCAGCGACGGTTCCACAATTTGGTCCCCTTTCTGTTTGCTGTTTCTTGACGAGTTCACGTCACTACGCTAGTAAATTTCCGCAATACGCATATATGACCGAATCAATACATATCTGTCCCCGACCACCTGAGGAGCATCCCATGTCCACAACCGACGAGGCACAAGTCACCTGGCTCACGCAGGAGGCCTATGACCGCCTGGCGGCTGAGCTAGCGGAGCTCATCGCTCATCGTCCCGTGATGGCCGCCGAAATCAACGAGCGACGCGAAGAAGGCGATCTCCGGGAAAACGGTGGCTACCACGCAGCAAAAGAAGAGCAAGGCAAGGAAGAAGCGCGCATTCGTCAACTGGAGGAGCTCCTGCGCAAGGCGCAAGTAGGCGAGCCACCCACCAGCGCCACCACAGTCATTCCGGGCGTTGTCGTCACAGTCCGATTCGACGACGATGACGACACCGAGAAGTTCTTACTCGGCTCGCGCGAGATAAGCGCGACCACAGACCTGACCGTCTACTCGCCGGGGTCTGCGCTTGGCGCTGCCATCTTGGACCACAAGGCTGGCGACACCGTGAACTACGAGGCACCCACGGGAGCCACCATCCAGGTCACCGTCGTCAAAATTGAGACATTTACCGGCTGAGAACCTACCCGAACCTTAGAGCGGCGTCACTGGGTAACCTGCCGCGCGAAGGGCAGTGAGCAACCGTTCGGAGTGCTCACTGCCCTTCGTCTCCACACTGAGGAAAATCTCCGTCGCGCCCAGCGGCAGCCTGGAATTGTGACGGAAATGCTCTACGTCCAACACATTGACGCCTTCGGCGGCAATTTTTCCGAGCAACGCTGCCAAGCTTCCGGGACGATCGACCGCTCGCACCGAGAAATGCAGATACCGGCCGGCCGACGCCATGCCATGCTCGATCACTCGCAGCATCAGCAACGGATCCATGTTCCCGCCAGAGAGCACCGCAACGACCGGGGGTTCAAATTTGTGCGGGTCGGCCAGTAGCGCCGCCACACCTACGGCACCGGCGGGCTCCACCACTAGCTTGGAGCGCTCCAGACAGAACAACAGCGCTCTCGACAAGTCTTCTTCCGACACGGTGGTAACACCATCGGCAAGCTGGCTGATGTGGGAAAAAGTGAGCTCGCCTGGGTGGCCCACCGCGATTCCGTCGGCGATAGTGCTCAACTGCGGCAAGGCGACCGGATGCCCCGCCATCAACGAAGGCGGAAAAGCGGCCGCGCCCTCCGCTTGCACCCCAATGACCTTGGTCTCTGGACTGATCCCCTTGACCGCCGCCAAGATCCCGGAGAGCAGCCCACCGCCACCGACGGCGGCGACAACAGTCTTGACTTCAGGGCACTGCTCCATGATCTCCAACGCGAGACTGCCTTGGCCAGCAATGACATCACGGTGGTCGAATGGGTGCACAAACACCGCGCCAGTGCGCTCTGCGTGCTCAGCAGCGGCAACGAGCGCTTCGTCTACCGAATCGCCCACCAGCTCGACCTTCGCCCCGTACGAACGAGTCGCGGTGACCTTAGGCAACGGCGCGGTTTGCGGCATATAGACCGTGGATTCGATGTTGAGAACACCGGCGGCGAGCGCCACACCTTGTGCATGATTACCCGCGCTCGCGGCCACTACTCCACGGGCTCGCTCCTCTGGCGATAACCGCGCCAAGCGCACATAGGCGCCCCGGACTTTGAATGATCCGGCTCGCTGCAAGTTTTCGCACTTGAAATAGACCGGCCCGCCCAGCTTGGCGGTGAGGGCAGCTGACTCCTCCAACGGCGTGGTGTGCACCACGCCTTCTAGCAGTGTGCGCGCTTTTTGAACGTCCTCGAGCGTGACCAATGGAGCGGCGTCGGCTTGAGGAATGGCCGTGGATGCGGATCCAGCAGGTAGCGACATGACTAGATCGTGCCACGCCACACCGGTTCTCGCATTGTCCCTATCAACGAGCAGGCCTTACGGTGTCCTATATGTACAACTTCTCGCTGATGCTTCATGTCATCGCCGCGGTTTTCTTAACCGGTCCATTCGTTCTCGCCCCCATGGCTGGCCTACGAGCAGTACGACGCGGAGACGTCACCGCGATCCGCTCAGCCGCCCGTAGCACCAGGCTATTCACGCTGCTAGCGCTCATCACTGTCGTGTTTGGAATGTGGGTGCTGAGCAATTCTCGTTTCGACTTCGGTACCACCTGGGTGGTCATTTCGATGACGCTGTTTGTCATCGCCTTTATCTTGGCCTTGCTCGTCACGTCTCCCGCGCTGAATAAGGCGGCAAAGATTCTGGCCGGACAGAACGCTGGTTCAACCGACGAACACACCGCGCCGGAAAGCCAAGACCCTGCCAATTCCGGCAAGTCGACCGGACGTGAGCCGAAAGCTACCCCTGTATCCGAATCCGAGCCCCTCGCAGATCAGCAAACCTCTCCCCATGCAGATGCAGATGCAGACAAGGCCTCGCAGAGCGGGCCACGCACCTGGCCACAACCCCAGTCGGGAAGAGACCGGGTGCACACCCAATACGGACGTATCGCTGCCTCGAGCGGAATCAGCGCGGTGCTGTTGCTGGCTGTCACAGCGCTTATGGTGCTAAAGCCCTTCCACTAACCACGCATGACCGGTGATCCGCACCGCGTTTCCACCGTGCTTTGACCGGTCAGCCCCACCTCCTTGCGCTGACCGGTCAAATAGCCGGGAACACGCGGGCAAAACGACCGGTCAAATAGCCGGGAACACGCGGGCAAAACGACCGGTCAGCAACCCGGGAGCTCGCGGGAACGCGCCCGAACGCGCCCGAACGCGCTGGTCAGTGCGCGGTCACAGTCACCGGGTGAGGGCGCGCTGGAGGTCGGCGGCGAGGTCCTCAACGTCCTCAATCCCGACTGAGACCCGCACGAGATCGTCAGGCACCTCTAGCGCAGAACCCGCCACGGAGGCGTGGGTCATCTGCGCCGGATGTTCTATCAGCGACTCCACTCCCCCCAGTGACTCAGCAAGCGTAAAGAGGGTCGTTGCGCCACACACTCGGAGAGCTTGTTCACGTCCACCGGCAACTTGGAAACTGAGCATGCCGCCGAAGCGCCGCATTTGCTTGAGAGCTACCTCATGACCCGGATGACTCGCCAGGCCCGGGTAGTACACCCGGGTGACTCTCGGATGGGTGGCGAGCAGCTGAGCTATGTACTCCGCGTTGTCGCTGTGCCGCTCCATTCGCACCGCCAACGTCTTGATGCCGCGCAATGTCAGCCACGCGTCAAATGGACCGGCTGCCGCACCCGACGAGTTCTGATGAAACCGTAGTTGTTTACCGAGCGCTTCGTCGTTGAGCATCAAGGCTCCACCGACCACATCGGAGTGTCCTCCAAGGTATTTAGTCGACGAATGCGCCACGACGTCCGCACCGAGCGCCAATGGTTGCTGGAGATAGGGAGAGGCGAAGGTGTTATCGACGACCAACCGCGCGCCATGCTCGTGAGCCACACCCGCCAACCCAGCGATATCGACGACACCCAGCAACGGATTAGACGGCGTCTCACACCAGATCAGCTTCGTGCTCGGGCGGATCACAGACCGCACGGCCTCGGCATCACTGAGGTCCACTGTGGAGTGCTCGAGCCCCCATGGGCGGAACACCTTGTCGATAAGGCGAAATGTGCCACCGTACGCGTCGTTGCCGAGCACCAGATGGTCCCCCGGGCGGCAGATCGCCCGCAGTACCGCATCTTCGGCTGCGAGACCCGACGTAAAAGCCAAGCCACACCGTGCGCCTTCTAGTGCCGCCAGGCACTCCTCTAACGCTGCCCGAGTGGGATTGCCACTGCGGCTGTATTCGTAACCGCCGCGCAGGCCGCCCACTCCGTCTTGCTTAAAGGTGGAGACCTGGTAGATCGGCGGAACAACCGCGCCCGTTGTGGGATCAGGATCCTGGCCAGCATGAATAGCGCGAGTCGCAAAACCCGTGCCAGGCAGTTCATCTGACGGACGAGACTTCTTAGCTGCGGTCATGCTCAGACACTAACTGGCACGCCGAGCTAGCCTCGAGGTATGACGTTGTTTAACCGACTTAACGGCGTTCGTTCTGATTTTCCGACCCGGGATAGTCGACACACAGTGCTGGGTACCGAGCTCACCGGACCGTGGCCAGAAGGCATGCAGACCGCGGTTTTCGGTATGGGATGTTTTTGGGGTGCCGAACAATTGTTTTGGCGAGTGCCACACGTGTATTCGACCCAGGCTGGCTACGCCGGGGGCAAGCTCGCCAACCCCAGCTATGAGCAAGTGTGTAGCGGGGCAACGGGTCACGCCGAAGTCGTCAGGGTGGTATTTGACCCGTCCAACGTGGAGTATGCCCAGCTGTTGAAGGTCTTCTGGGAAAACCACGACCCCACACAAGGCATGCGTCAGGGTTACGACATCGGAACGCAGTATCGGTCAGTCATTTACACCACCACCGACCAGCAGCGCGCAGAGGCAGAGGCCAGCCGTAAGGCATTTCAACCCGTACTGACGAATGCCGGCTACGGTGCCATCACCGCCACGATCGAGCCTCTCGCAGAGTTTTACCTAGCCGAGGACTATCACCAGCAGTACTTGCAGAAAAACCCCCATGGGTACTGCAACCACGGCCCTAACGGTTTGAGCTGCCCCATTGGCCTGGCAACGACTCACGGAAGCTAGCACTGGCTTCTTCACCGCCCCACTTGCGTCTTACTCAGCTAGAACGAGGCGGTCCCCCACCGGTCGGCTGCCGCCCTTCGATTCGGCTGGTCGGGGACGCTTCCATAAGACCCCCACTGTGCATTATGCGAACCCACGCATGAAGTCGGGTTGCACAGCGGTTCTCTATGCGGCTAGCTGAATCCTCTCACTGTTTAGACCAGCCCCCCTGTGGCTAGCACTGTCTGCCCCGTGATCCAGCGCGCATCTGGCCCAGCGAGCATTGCGACGACGTCGGCGATATCGTCGGGCTGTCCAAGCCGGCCCAATGGGGTGATGCTCGGAATCCGTGCCAGCGTCGCCTCAGAGTTGGCATGGCGCAGGAGATCGGTATCGGTAGTTCCTGGGCACACCGCGTTTACCGTGATTCCTCGGGAACCAAGCTCGGCCGCGGCAACTTTGGTCAGCTGCTCTAGCGCACCTTTGCTTGCCGCATATGCACTAATACCTGGCGCGGTTCGCACAGTATTCATACTGGAGATGTTGACAATGCGTCCGTTGTCTCGCATGTTTCGGGACGCGAAACGCATGAACATAAATGGCGCCCGCGCATTCACCGCCATGGTTCGGTCATAAAGCAGATCGTCGGTATCGGCGAAGGCGGCCGGGGCCGCATCAAGTGCGGCATTGTTTATCAAAATGTCCAAGCCATCCAGATGCGCTTCAACGAAAGCGGTAACAGCGTTAACCGCTCCGTCGGCAGAAAGATCAGCTTGAATAGCGTGGGCACGTCCACCCGCGGCACGCACTAGCTCCTCGGTTTCGGCAGCCGCCGGGGCGCTATTGGCATAGTTGAAGACTACGTGTGCGCCTTCGGAAGCGAGACGTCGCACAATTGCCCGGCCAATACCTCGCGACCCCCCAGTGACCAGCGCTCCTTTGCCTTCCAGCATCTTCATCTAGACTCCTTCTCGCCTGACATTCACCGCTCGTGCCTTATGCCAAGAGCTATACGTGATCGTGGTAATCAATTATCCCGAAAGAACTCACAAAATACGCGAGCGACAATTTGCGAGGCGACACTGGGCTATCGCGGCGACAACTATCCATATTAAAAAACCAACCCCGCTCACTGAAGTCACAATTGGACGTACCGCTTAGTAGCATGACATTGTGCACACCTATGAAAGCTTTTTTTCGGCGCCCGTCCATCGGGCAAGTGGAAAATGGCAGGAAACTACGTTTTAGTCCACTTTCCGCTATGGGCGCAATGGCAGGATTCCTCATTGCTATCGCGTGCGCCACACTAGGCCTTTCAGCACCCGCACAAGCCATCGCCAATGGAAATAACGCTCCAGAAGGCGCATATAAATTTGCCGTTCAACTGACGATGCACGACATTCCGACAAACAACGGTGGCCACTACGACAGCGCCTGCTCCGGAGCGCTTGTTGCTCCACAATGGATAATCACTGCCGGTCATTGTTTTCACGACAGGAAAGACAAGCCCATTAGCGGGGCGCCTCCATATGAGACGGTGGCGACGATCGGCCGGAGTGGGCTATCCGACACCAACGGTGAAGTCGCCAAAATCGTTGATGTACGGCAATCTCCCGACGCGGACGTGGCGATCGCCAAGCTCGCCACGTCAGTCACCACGATCGAGCCTTTGCCCTTGAGTTCTTCACCGCCTCGCGTCGGCACAACGGTTCGCATGGCTGGCTGGGGCAGCGTCACCAGCCAGAACGCCAGTCCTGCTCAGCATCTCCAAACTGGAGAGTTTGGCGTGACCAATTCGGACACCACCACGATCGGCATGGCTGGCTCCGCGCCAGAAACAGACACCAGCGCTTGCACCTACGACTCGGGCGCACCTTATTTTGTTGAGTATCGGCCCGGATATGCCGCACTGGTCTCGATCGAGAGCGATGGGCCAGCGTGTCCCCATGCTGGGTCGGATACAACCCAACGAGTAGACAACTTGGCTAACTGGGTGGCAGAGCAGGAGACCAAGTAAGCCAGAACACCCGACAACAAAGAACTGCGCCTCCCGTTGTGCACCTCAAAGGCTAGTGGCGCGCGAAAAGATCTTGACCCCAATACTGACCTTTGTGGACTCCCGGCGGACAAGCAAACAGGGCGCTTCCGACGTGCTGGACATACTCGTTCATCGCGTCCATGCGGGCCAGATTTTGTTGGATCGCTACAAATTGTCGCCGCGGATCGCGCTGATATGCCAAGAAAAATAGCCCTGCGTCGAGCCGCCCCAACCCATCGGATCCGTCAGCGAAGTTATAGCCGCGGCGCAGAATTCGAGCGCCGTGATTCTGAGCATGGTGTGCCAACCGAACATGAGAATTGTGGGCAATCATGGGCTCGCCGTCGGCGTCGAATGCGTCGAAATTAAGCTGGTCGAATTCGTGACGATTCTGATCCGTTGCGGTAAGCGGGGCACCGCTGTCTTTGAAGCGGCCAAAAATACTTTGCTGCTCCCGCAACGAGGTCCGATCCCACTGTTCAGTGTGCATTCGAATGCGTCGAGCCACCAAATAGGACCCATCCACCATCCATGCTGGACCGTCTCCGCCGCGCACCCAGACATAATCACGCATCAAATCCCGATCCTCTGCTTTGAGATTCTCGGTGCCATCTTTGAAGCCAAACAAATTGCGCGGTGTTTGTTGACTCGTACTCGTAGATGAAGTGCGCCCGAAGCCCAGCTGGGACCAACGGACTTGGACCACGCCAAATCCCAGACGGCTAAGGTTGCGCACCGCGTGCACCGCGACCTGGGGATCGTTAGCGCATGCCTGAATCGCAATATCGCCACCAGAACGTGCTGGATCGAGATTGTCCCCAGCAAAATGTGGCAAGTCCGCCAAAGCCGGCGGCCGGTGCTGTGCAACGCCAAATCGACTGTCGAAGAAAGATGTTCCAAACCCGACAGTAATGGTGAGCTGTGACGGCGGCAGTCCCAACGCCTCGCCAGTGTCGTCAGGCGGCGCCGACAGCGAACCTCCCCCCGCTCCTGTGCCACCCAGGCTTTTGCCTTGGGTCATTCGCGCAGCAGCATTCGTCCATTCGCGCAACATATCGATTAGTTCTTGGCGACTGTCGGTGATCACGTCGAATCCGACGAAGTACAACCGATCCTGCGCGGGAGTAGCGATGCCAGCCTGATGGCCGCCATTGTCGTGCGCCCAAAATCCGACCGCACCATGACTGTCCGGCACATCACTGTGCCGGGTAACCACTTCATCACCCGCGACACCGAGCATCACCCCCGCGGCACCCACCGCGCCAACCCCAAAGAGTTGGCGTCGGGAAAAAGCATGCCGATCTGTGGGCATGTCCGGCCGGTTCACTTCGCGATCACATCGGGAACCTTGCTTACCGGCTCACTCACGGCATCCACTGTGGACGCCAGATCCTTGACCTGCTGCTGCGACAACGAGGTGTAGGAGACGTAGCCCTCCCCGGAGCGATACGTCGCCAGGGCGGTGTCAACTCGCGAGAAGGTTTTATCGATGTTCTTCAGGAGAGCCGGCTCTCGCTCCGCTAACACATCGCGCAACGCGTTAATCGCCGCCTGAGAGCCGTCCACGTTGGCGCGAAAGTCCCACAAATCTGTGTGGGAAAACTCGTCTTCTTCTCCACTCACCTTCTTAGTTGCCACCTCATCAAGCAGGCTTTTCGAGCCATTGGCAAGCCGCATTGGAGTGAGGCTTATTTCATTCGCCTTGGCGGCGATCTTTTTAACATTGTCAAGTAAATCATTGGCGACCGTGTTCATTCCGGAAATGTCATTGTCTTGCCACAACGCCATCTCTAGTCGGTGGAAGCCAGTGAATTGCTCACCATCGCTCACATCACCTTTGCGCTCATCGATAGCACGATCAAGGTCGCCAAAACTTTCTGCGACAGGCTCAATTCGCTCGTAATAAGTACGTGCAACCGGATATAAGGACTTCGCGTGCTCCGCGTCGTTCGCGTTGACCGCGGCTACGAATTCCGTGGTCTTGTCGACGAGAACCCGCGCCTGTTCGGCAACATATGTTTCATAGCGTGCTACCGCTTTTTCTGTCTTTTTGTCGACGCTCTTAGCTGAATCAGCCTTTCCCGTGACAGTAAATTTCCCGCGTATTCCGTCACCCTTCATGCCGGGTTTACACGCGGTTTGATAGGCACCCGCGGACAAATCGACGATGAGTTTTCGTTCTACCCCAGGGCCTATATTTTCTACCTCACCCATAATGCGATCTTTAGTCGCGTAAATATAAAACTCGGTCACCTTTGAACCATTGTTCCGCACTTGAAAGGTAACCCGACCAGCCTTCGCGGAAGTCGTTGAGACCTCACATTTTGTATCTGCGGCCTTCACCATAATGGCGCCATCGTCAGGATCATTCGAACATCCTGTTAACACCAAACCCGTCGCCATAGCGACGAGCAGAAACAGCGGAGCCGTACGACGAGCGATATGCATAGCACTACTTTCGAGGGACTTCATCGGACGAATGGTGCGAATTGTTGACTAGGCGCGAGCGCGCGTAGCCTCTATAAATTCGGGATCCGACTGCCGAGGCGCGACACTAGTACCGTTTGTGTCCGCTTCGCTGGCGGATGTCGTCGCCACAGTCTTGGTCCCAGGTTTTGGTGCCACGGCTTCACTCGATGCGGTAGACGCAGGTGTCTTCTTCCGCGTGGGGAAAAAGTAGGCCGTGAGCGTGCCACCTAAGTAGGCCAGCCAGACAAAAGCCTGATACCACGTGGTTTGCGCCTTGAAATTGAAGACACCGGCAAAGAAAACGCCATACCAGCTACTTTCGTCGTAGCTGCCACTAATGTCCCAAGCCATATGGCTCATGCCGCCCAGATAGCCTGCTTCCTGCAAATCATGGATGCCATAAGACGCGATCCCGGCAGCAACAATGATCAACCCGACACTGGTAACGGTGAAAAATCTGCGGAGATTAATGCGGATAGCACTGCGATACAACAAATAAGCGAGCACTACTGCCACGGCGATCCCTATGAGGAATCCTGCCAACGGGTACACAGTGGACCGAGCGTTCTGGGCGGCAACCCAAAACAGCAGTGTCGTTTCGAGACCTTCACGTCCAACAGTCAAGCAAGCTGCCAGCGCAACTGCGGTTGGCCCCAATGAAATGGCGTTTTCAAGGCGGCCAGTGAGATCGGATTTCAAGTGACGGGCAGTCCGCCGCATCCAAAAAATCATCCAGGTAACAAAGAACACCGCGACAAGAGACAACACACCGCCCATGAGCTCTTGCTGGTGGTAGCTATCCACGTTGCTCCACACAAAAGTGAGAGCGGCGCCGGCAGACGCCGAAATTGTCACCGCCGCCGCGACCCCGGCCCACACCAACGGCAGTCGATCGCGGCGCTTTGTGTGCACCAGGAAAGCCACCAAAATGCTGACGACCAGCGCGGCTTCCAAGCCCTCGCGTAAGCCAATGAGAAAGTTTGGGAGCAAGGTACTCGGCACTGGGCCTCCTCGTGCCACGACTGCAAGAACATCAGGAGACTACCAGGAAGAGAGCGTCTAAACTAAGGCAACCCTTACCTGGCATTGTCGTGACGACACTCCCATTGCGTGCGGCTGGTCAGGCCGCAGGGGCGGGCGTCAGTAGCGGTAGTGATCTGCCTTGTACGGGCCCTCTACAGGAACACCCAAGTATTCCGCTTGCCGCGCGGTAAGAGAGGTGAGCTTGGCTCCGAGCGCGTCCAAATGCAGCCTCGCTACTTTCTCGTCCAGCTCTTTTGAAAGCCGATACACACCAACCGGGTACTGCTCCGGCTTGGTGAAGAGCTCGATCTGAGCAATTACCTGGTTAGCGAACGAATTGCTCATCACGAAGCTGGGGTGACCAGTGGCATTTCCCAGGTTGAGTAGCCGGCCTTCGCTCAGCACGATGATTCCGTGCCCATCTGGAAATACCCACTGATCGACCTGCGGCTTGATGGTGTTCTTGCGTATGCCGGGCGTGGCGGCGAGACCAGCCATGTCGATCTCGTTATCGAAGTGCCCGATATTGCCCACGATCGCGCCGTGCTTCATGCGTGCCATCTGCTCGGCGGTAACAACGTCTCGAGAGCCCGTAGCGGTGACGAGAATATCCACCTCGCTCAGCACATCGTCTAGCCGAGCAACCTGGTACCCGTCCATGGCGGCCTGCAGCGCACAAATGGGGTCGATCTCCGTGACGATGACCCGTGCGCCCTGGCCACGCAACGATTCGGCGCAGCCCTTACCGACATCGCCATAGCCGCAAATCACGGCAACCTTGCCGCCGATGAGCACATCAGTGGCCCGGTTGATGCCATCAATCAAGGAATGCCGACAACCGTATTTATTGTCGAATTTAGATTTAGTAACCGAATCATTGACGTTAATAGCCGGGAACAGCAGTTTGCTCTGCTCTGCCAATTGATAGAGCCGATGCACTCCGGTGGTCGTTTCTTCTGTGACACCGATGAGCCCGTTCGCGATGCGGGTAAACAGCTGTGGCTCTTCAGTGAGCGTGCGGCCGAGTAGCTCCAACACCACCGCGAATTCTTCTGAGTCCGCCGTATCTGGGCTCGGTGCCGCCCCATGCTTCTCGCACTCGACTCCCTTATGGACGAGGAGTGTGGCGTCGCCGCCATCGTCCAAAATCATGGTCGGCCCGGTGATACCGCCACCGTCTTCAGCGGGCCAACGCAGTGCCTGCTCGGTGCACCACCAATATTCGTCGAGAGTCTCGCCCTTCCACGCGAACACCGAGACTCCGTCGGGTTGCTCCGGTGTTCCATGTGGACCCACAGCGATAGCCGCCGCAGCGTGATCTTGGGTGGAGAAAATGTTGCAGCTCGCCCACCGTACGTGCGCCCCCAACGCTGTCAGGGTTTCGATAAGCACCGCGGTCTGGATCGTCATGTGCAGCGAGCCAGTAATGCGGGCACCTGCCAACGGTTGACTCTCGGCGTATTCAGCACGCAACGCCATAAGCCCCGGCATCTCGTGCTCAGCAAGCTGGATCTCTTTGCGGCCAAACTCAGCCAGCGAAAGATCGGCCACCGCAAATGATCCTGGCTGGGCCTGACGCGGCGAAACAGAAGACGAAGCTGTGGGAGAAGGATTCATATGCCTACGCTTTCGGCTCGGACGTGCAGGATGTCAGGCTCGATATAGATGATGTGCGCGATCGGCACCGCGGCACGGATCCTGGCCTCGATCGTATCGATCCCATGAGCGATCTCGGCAGCGGTTACCTCACCGGCCACCGCTACTTTGACCGCGACCAGCAGTTCGTCCGGCCCTAAGTGCATCGTCTTCATGTGAATGATCTGCTGCGCTTCCGGGCCCGCCGTGATAGCCCGCTGGATCGCCACCACGTGCTCACTGCTGGCCGACTCGCCCACGAGCAGGCTCTTTGTCTCGATCGCCAGCACTATCGCGATGACTACCAACAGCACACCGATAGCGGCGGTGCCCAGGCCATCCCAACGACCATCACCGGTAATCAACGTGAGACTGACTCCGATGAGCGCAAATACGAGCCCCAGCAGCGCACCCGAGTCTTCTAACAAAATGACTGGAATCTCAGGAGACTTAGCTCGCCGAATGTACTGCCTCAGGCTCGCCGTGCCACGAGCGCGCTTAGCCTCCACCATCGCCGTGCGAAACGAATTTCCCTCTAGCGCCACCGAGATGAAGAGCACCACAATGGGTACCCACTGCCAGCTCGTGATGGGCTCGGGATGCGAGATCTTGTGCCACGCCTCATAGAGGGCGAACAGCCCGCCCAAGCTAAAAAGCATGATCGACACGATGAAGCCATAGATATAGCGTTCACGACCGAAGCCAAACGGGTGTTCCGCGGTCGCTTGCCGCCGCGCTTGTCGCCCTCCTAATAGGAGCAGCAGCTGATTTCCGGAGTCCACAACGGAGTGGATTGACTCTGCCAACATGGACGACGACCGCGTAAGCAACCACGCGAAAAATTTAATGACCGCGATACCGAGATTGGCGCCTAACGCCGCCAGGATCGCTCTTGTTCCACCAGACTGACTCACGGAATCATTTTTTCTTTCAAATCGCCGACCGCCGGAACCACAATGGGGTCAAGGTCGTGAGCGATAGCCAAATACACCGAAGCAAAATCTGGAATCGCGATCAACGAGGCCAGACGCTCCAATTGCGACACTCCTTCGGCGCTCACCTCACTGACACCGATGCCACGCTGCGACGCGATCTCGGAGACGATCTCCGCTCGGCGACCGTCCACTGCCGACTCGCCTTCGTCGCGTAACAGCACCAACCGCAAACGAGTCTTGGTGTCTTTGTCTAAGCGGTCGGAGAAAAAGTCGTCTTCTGACGAGGCGAGCGAGCCGAACACGCCGTCCAGCAGTCCCAGCTGACCACGACTTGCTTCCACCAACGCGCCCGACACCGCGGGATAGCGCGCATTTGCTGCCAGCTGATCGGCGAAACGCGTGGCCGCGACAGCAGAAAGCCGGGACGCGCTCCAAATTACCGGAACCGACCCCGCCAACTCCAAAGCCAACGACTTACCCTCGTTCACCACGGCATCGACATCGATCCGACAACGCTCGGCATCAGCATCGAGCCGCGCCGCCGTTTCTGCCAGGTCGGCCTCCGTGATGGACACCAGGCCCAATGCTCGCCCAGCCAACAGCACCGGGACCACCAAAGCCCAGAAACTCACGCGTGCCGGCCGCCGCCTCGGCACCGGCACAAACAGCGCCCTTGCCCGCTCCGCCATTGACTGCAGCGGTGAGTCGGGGGCTCCGACAGCAACCAGCCGAGCGCCACGATGCATCGCCGCCTCTGCGGCAGCAAGCGCCTCGGGTCCCTTGCCTGAGGCCGAAACCGCCAGCACCGCGTCGGCCGCACCCACCCAACCCGGTATGCCGGCACTGCGGTGCGCCACCACCGGCACCGGACAACGCGGACCAGCCACCGCGGCCAGTACATCGCCGGTGTGAGCGGCCGTGCCCACTCCCGCTACCACTAAGGCACGAGGACGGCCCTCTTCACTGAGTACATGGAGGTGCGCTTCAGCAGCACGGGTTGCGGCTTCCCGCACGTGGGCGCCGGCAGCAGCGATCGCACGCAGCATGTCGTCGGCAGAGCCTTCGGTCAACACCGCGATGTCGTCCAAACGAGACTCGTCAATATCGACCATCAAACGCCCCCGGGCATTTCGCCATGCCAGTTCATCCTTTGTCCCGAATAGGCTGCCCTATGACGGACACAGTCACGACACAGCCTCCTCAAGCAGCAGTATCGGAATCCCACCGCGCACGGGGTATGTCCTCTTGCACTCACGACAGACCAGCACAGAGTCGCCCGCAGACGATTTCTTTTGACTCTCTAGCCGGCCATGGTCGTCTGCTGGGCAAGCCAGCAGCGCCAGTAATTCGTTGGCCACTCTCTCCATTACAACCTCACCGGAAGATCCACCACGACCTGCCCTGTTCTCGTTGCGAAAGCGCACTATGCGCGAATCCGCGCTAGCGCTTCATCACGCAGTTCGCCCATGCGTTGAGGTGTCTTTGCCTCAACGTTGAGCCGCAGCAACGGCTCTGTGTTAGAGGGGCGCAGGTTGAACCAACTTCCGTCGGCGCATTCCACCGTCAGACCATCGAGGTGATCAATGCCCACCCCACTCTGCGCAGCGTAGTACTGCTCGACCGCGCCCAATATCGCCTGTTGGTCCTCGACGGTGGAGTTTATCTCGCCTGAGGCCGCATAGCGTTCGTACTCGGCGGTGAGGACCGACAGCGGACGAGCTGTCGCGGATGGTTGATTTCCCAGTGCGGCGAGCACATGCAATGCGGCCAGCATGCCGGTGTCGGCGCGCCAAAAGTCGCGGAAATAGTAGTGCGCCGAGTGCTCTCCGCCGAATACCGCATCTGTCCGCGCCATCTCAGCCTTGATGAACGAGTGGCCCACTCGGCTTCGAATCGGTTTGCCACCATGCTCGGCGATGATCTCGGGCACAGCATGAGAGGTAATGCAGTTGTGGATCACCGAGGCCCCAGGCTCCGTAGCGAGCTCTCGTGCGGCTACCAACGCGGTAATCGCACTGGGTGATACCGCGTCGCCGTTTTCGTCCACCACGAAACAGCGGTCGGCATCACCATCAAATGCCAAGCCAATGTCGGCGTGGTGTTCGCGCACCGCCCGCTGCAAGTCCACCAAGTTGGACGGCTCAAGCGGGTTCGCTTCGTGGTTAGGGAATGTTCCGTCGAGTTCGAAATACAGCGGAATGACATCCAAAGGCAACCCTGAGAACACCGCCGGAGCGGTGTGTCCGGCCATGCCGTTACCCGCGTCGACTACCACTTTGAGTGGTCGAATATCGCTGAGATCGACCAGATTGTTCAGATATTTTGCGTACTCGGACAGCATGTCGACGCTGGTGATCTTTCCGGAGCGATCCGCATGAGGCAGGTGACCAGTATCCAGGAAGCCCTGCGCCGCGTCTCGAATCGTCATCAGACCCGAGTCTTGCCCAATAGGAGCAGCCCCAGCTCGGCACATTTTGATGCCGTTGTAGCGCGCGGGGTTATGGCTCGCGGTGAACATGGCACCGGGGAGGTTAAGGGAACCCGACGCGAAGTACAGCATGTCTGTGGACGACAGCCCCGCCATCACCACATCCAGACCTTGGCCAGCTACACCTTCCGCAAACGCGTGAGCAAGCGACGGGGACGACGCCCGCATATCGTGGGCGATTACCACTCCAGTACCACCTACAAACTGAGCAAAGGCCGCACCTACCGCCTGTGCCGCTGACTCATCCCACTGGTCGGGAACAATACCTCGTAGGTCGTAAGCCTTAACCACCGCAGACAGATCAGTGCTCACCAGACGCTCCTTTGTAGACAGGCGGTCTTTGCTGGACTAACACGCCTTGGACTCCAGTTAGCACGATTCCCAAAGCTAACGGCCAGCATGCGCGCCAGTGAGCCTAACGGGTGGGTCGGTCAATTCGGAGAAGGGAGGACCCGGAGGTGGCCGCGTCGACTACCACTCTCTGAGGCGGCCACAGCGCCCTGCCCGTCTGGCTTAGCTGCCGGACGGGCGGCTTCGCGCACGGCGTCGGCCAGCGCCACAAGGTCATCGCTGGTGGGCGCGGGGAATTCGTACTCACCATCGTGGCGAACTAGCTCCCAACCTCGCGGGGCAGTAAGACGGCGTGCATGCAGTTCGCATAAGTCGTAGGTGTGAGGTTCGGCAGAGGTGGCTAATGGACCCACCACAGCGGTGGAGTCGGCATAGACATAAGTGAGGGTGGCGACCGCGGGCTCGGTGCAACCACTACGTGAACAACGTCTGTGTGTCCTCACGGCGGAACCGTATCGAGCTTGCCGCCGCAACGCCAGAATCCACGCCGGACTATTCATCCGCCGACTGTCGTTATTCCGAGCGGGACAAGTAAAAAGCAGCAATCAACCACGATGACATAACCATCCGCGCGCCATCCGTGAGCCTCTGATGCCGAGCAGCTCAGTAAACTCTCACCATGACATTCGGTTTGCCAGATCGCCCGGGTACGCGCGCCGGACGGCGACGTCACCCGATTGGCCGCCGAGATCGTCGAGGTCGCGGCCTCCGTGGGCAGCTCATGCCCGCCACCGTTCCCGCGGCTCGCAGTCGAGCACAGATATTCGACGATGTGGTGTTGGACGCGATTGAGGAGCTAGAAGGGCGCTGGTCATCGCAGCTGCAAGGCGTGGAGTTTGCGGTTGAAGAGGTGCCACCAGATCTTCCTCACTACGACTCCGACGTGCTCGAAGATGGCACCGTGCCGCTTGCACGGCTAATCCCAGCCAAAAGAGAACGCAACGCCTCGCCTGCCCGCATTGTCGTATACCGCTGGCCGTTGGAAGCGCGAGCACACGGAAAACAAGAACTAGCCGAACTCGTCCATGAGGTCATTGTGGAACAGGTGGCGAATCTACTCGGGATCAGCCCCGACGAACTCGGGGAATAGCAAAAACCAGACACGCTAAGAGCTATACGCACCAATCCACATTGCAATTGGACTACCCACACAGCGATAAAGCGTCTGCCCACATCGGAGTGGACAGACGCTTCGCGGGCTAGCTAACACGTCGTTTGAGCTTACGACGCTCTCTTTCTGAGAGCCCTCCCCAAATTCCAAAGCGCTCATCGTGAGCGAGGGCATATTCCAAACACTCGCCCCGCACCTCACAGCCCACACATATGCGCTTCGCTTCCCGAGTGGACCCTCCCTTTTCGGGAAAGAACGCCTCGGGATCTGTCTGTGCACATAGCGCACGTTCTTGCCACTCGGGGAACTCACCAGAGATGAGATCCGTACCTTGCTCGCTCGACATTACGGTCATGAAACTGCCCCCTCGACTTATGCGTCAGCGCATGCGTCAACGCGTCGAACCCCCCAGATTGGTAGGCCTGTTTACCAACCAGACTGAAATTACACGCGTGTAATGCGTGCTAAGTCAAGAGGCAATCTGGTAATAGCGACAAACCGCAAAATGTCCATATTAGACTTTAAAACGTCTGCAACAGACAGAGTCTGGCCCTATGCCTTACACCGGACCAGACTCTGTGGCTCCACTCATACGCCCGAACACTGTGGACTTTCCGCGTATCTGACCAGGTCAGCACGGTCCATCCTGGCGGCCCTTATCGTTTGAGCAAGACTGCTCAGGCTGGACCGTTGCCCTCGTGATCGACTTGGTCGTTCCGCTGTTGCGTCTGGCTTTGCGCATTAATTTCTTGCCGTTGCTCGGCGGAAATGACTTGAGTGCTCTGATCTTGCGGCTCTGGCTCTTGTGGCTCTGGCGCCGTCCAGGTCGCCGGTGCCTGCGGTTGTGCCCGCGCCGAATCAACCTCTGGGGCACTCGAAGTTGGCGTCTGCGGCGCAGCTGGTGCTGGCTGTTGCGGCCACATCGCCGTCGGACTACCCATGTCTTGCTGGGGCTGCCCGCCAATGTGGCCCGATTGCCCTTGCGGCAACGGGTATTGCTGCGGCCAACCACCCGGCGAAGGCATCGCCTGCTGTGGGGGTCCCGAAACCTGTTGGCCCAGATAGGGTTGCCCTGGCTGCTGCTGGCCAAACCGCGTCGGCTGACCCGGGAAACCAGGCGGAGGCGGGGCGAGATAACCCTGGGGTTGGGCGTAGCCAGACGGACCAGGCTGTCCCTGCTGCGGCCAGCCTGGTTGGCCGGGCTGCTGCGGCCAACCACCTGGCTGTCCAAAAGCGCCATAAGGAAGCGCGCCGTAGCCCGCCGGCCGAACCAGATAGGGGGCAGCGGCCTTCCAGACGACCAAAGCAGCTAGCCCAAGCAGGGCGAATAATCCGACCCGCATAAATACGGTCTCGGTGAGAGGCCGTCCTCGGTTTTCCCCATCCAGGGTAAACGTGGCGATAAAGGCAACGAGTCCAAACACGGCGCTGATGCCGTACTCGATCAAAGCCGTGATCAGGAACTGCTTGGGGTTGGGGAGGACCGGCCGAACGTGCGTGAGTAATAGCACCGCCAACAAAGGCAGGCCAATCTGTGCGAATCCCACCAGGCCGATGGTCGAGGCGCCGGGAAAGCCGGTGGTGAGATCTGGATGCTCGCCGAAAGCAAGAAGCGCCCTGGTGGAGAAATCACTGCGCGGACCATCGCCTTCAAACAAGAAGGCTTCTATCGCGATGAGCAGCCACATCGCATTGACGCCGAGCAAGCCCCAGGCGAGTAGTGGCCGAATTTTCTTGGTCTCCTCGACGGCCGGAGCTTCGTCAGCCGACGGTTGAAGCGTCACAGCTTCCCCCTCACTCGAATTGGTGCGGCTAAGCCTCGCATATTCGAGTCTGATCCGAGCACGAGGGAAGCCGCATACCCAAAGGGTCACCGCTAGCGGTGAGAACCGTGGGGCGGCAGCAGCTCGACGACGCTCTTGACCTGCTGCGCGCGATCTCGAGAACACACCAGCAACGCATCTGGCGTATCAACGACCACGACGTTGTCCATACCAATAACGGCCAGCGCTCGTCCGACTGAGGGCACCAGCACCGAATTACGAGTGTCCACCGCAATGACCTGCTGCTCCTGGCCATCCAGGGAGAGCACAGCGTTGTCTGCGTCGTCTTTAGGGAGCAACTCCCCCAACGTGTGCCAGTCGCCCACGTCGGTCCATCCAATGGACGCGGGCACGGTGGCGACTCGTCCTCGAGCAGCCGCTCCCTCCATGACCGCATAGTCGATCGCGATTTTGGGAAGCGTCGGCCAGACTTGGTCCATAGTGGACTCCCGTTCGGGAGAGTCCCATGCGGCGGCGATCTCCATCAGTCCCGCGAACAGTGTTGGTGCCTGGAGTTCGAGCTCGGCGAGCACTACGTCCACCCGCCACACAAACATGCTCGCGTTCCATAAATATTCGCCGGACGCTAGGTAGCTCTCCGCTACCAACCGCGCTGGTTTTTCCTTGAACTCACGTACCCCGAACGCCCCCGATTCGAGTCGCTCCCCCTGATGGATATAGCCATAGCCTGTCTCTGGAGCCGTAGGGGTAAGCCCAATGCTGACAAGAAAACCGTCTTGGGCAGCTCGAATCGCAGACCGGGTCGCGTGTATAAATGCGGTCGGGTCGCATACTCGATGATCGGCGGCGAACGAGCCCATGATCGCATCCGGATCGCGCCGCGCAATGATGGCGGCCGCAAGCCCGATCGCCGGGGCAGAGTCTTTGGGAGCGGGCTCAATCAGAATATTTTCCACCGGGATATCCGGGAGCTGCCGGCCAACCGCGGGTCCATGTGCGGCGCCCGTCACCACCAACGTCTTGCTAGGTGTTGCGAGCGGAGCTAGCCGATCGACTGTTGACTGCAGCAGACTTCGACCATTCCCGGTGAGCGCTTGTAAGAATTTGGGGTTAGCCATACGGGATACCGGCCACAGCCGCGTGCCGCTACCCCCGGCTGGTATGACCGCATAAAAATCGGTTATCGGCTCACTGGTCATATACAGCCGTCCCTCCCGCCAATGCTGTTACCTGCGGCGAGAGCGTATCTGGCCGGCGAGGGAAGGCTGAAAGAGCACTAGATATGACCGCATCAGGAACCCACCCGCAGCGTCACCGATCCAGCAAGCTGGCTCGCCTGTTCCCGGATCGCGTCTAGTTTGGACAAAATGTGCGCCCCCGGACACTGAGTGTTACCAAGGAAATTATGCGGAAACACTCGAGGTGTAGTAATGGTGGTCTTGGTCTTGTATTTCTCGTTAGGACCACCGGCAAGCGCCACGGAGCTCTTCGGGTCAAGACCCGCGGTGCCAAGCTTGTAGGCGACGTATTGCGCCGTGGTGTTCAGTGACTCCGCAGACGGCTCGGTGTCCACATAATTTCCGATGATGGTGAGTCCGGCGGTTCCCGTATTGAATCCGAGCACATGCCCGCCAATGACCGGCTTGTCGACGCCCCCTTGGCGCCCTTCCCACGCGCGGCCAAACTTGTCGACCAACACGTTGTAGCCGATGTCGCCCCACTTCTCGGTCACGGCTTGGTAGTAATAGATCGCACGCAAGATCCCGGGAACGTCTTCGGGTTTGTAGTCATTGCTGGTTGCGGTGTGGTGAATCGCCACGGCATCGACTCTGGGCGCGTACTCCGGTGTCCAGTTTAAATACTTCGGATCAGCGCCCCACTCCGAACGGGGATGAACCTGCAACGTCACCGGGGCCACCAGCCGCTGAGTGCCCGGCTCAACGCGAGCGGCTGCCGCGTCGCTGCGTAGGTACCCGGGGTCAATGAGCTGCATGCGTACGTCAGGGTTGTTCTTGCCGTCAGCATGTACACCCGCTGACGTCGCATGGAGTACTAGTTCTACCCCGGTTGCCGAGCCGGTCCACACCACATCAATGCCGTCGCGCACGTCTTGTCGGTCAACCACGGAAGACTCGGCGGTCTCTTCGCGCCACGGCGACCATGCCGCATCCTCCTTTTTGGTGCGAATAGAGACAGTGGCGTTGTCCGCGAAGTAGCCAGGCAGCCAGCTCACGCCCACCGCCGAGAACTGGCTGGTACGTGCGATCGTATGCCGCACGGTGATGGCGCCCGATGCGGGCGATCCTGGCGCGGCGGAATCTGGCGCGGCCTGACGCTGGGGTACGTCAAGTGCGACCGATTGCGCATGGAGTGAGCGCTGCTCGGGCTCGGTGTGTGCAATCGCCTGAGTCTGCGAGGGCAGTGTCGCCAGCGCGGTAGCAACCAAAACGGACGCAAGTCCCACTCGCCCCCAGCGAAACACCATGTCGCATCTCTCCCAAGCGCATCATCTGTAACGCATGGCACCATATACGACGCTTTTCACATCACATAGCACCAAAAATGCTCGTCGATTACCCACTTGGGCAATAAAAACCGGGCCTTCACCATAGTGAAGACCCGGACTCGTAGCCCCCGTCGTTGGCGCTCACTGTGTCTGTGCGGACGCGCCCGCTGCCCGACGAGGGCCGGATAATAACCCTCGGCCCCGAGTAGCGCTGTCACGGTCGCGTCGCGATAACTCTCGAGGCCATAAGCTCATGGGGAGAGTCACCGCGCGCCATAACGAACGCGCTACCTGTACACGATCATTGACTAATAACCGGGACAATTGTGATCCCCCTATTGCCGATCCGGTTAACGACAGTTACCGAGTAAACACGAAACCCGGCTTCATCAAAAGGCCTTTTTAGTACTTATTGCCCATATGCCGCGTATCCGTCATGCGGCATGTCGGTCCGACCGCGCCGCCACTACCGGTTAGGCCAGTAATCACGTCCTGGCGGAGCCGGCGGCGATAGTGTCAAAAAATGGACAAGGTCGTCGCTAGTGCCGCGGCCGCGGTCTCCGACATCGCACCCGGTTCTTCGCTCGCGGTCGGTGGTTTCGGACTCTGCGGCATCCCTTCTGTGCTCATCACAGCGCTGCATGACAGCGGAGTGGGCGAGCTTCAGGTGGTGTCCAACAACTGTGGCATCGACGATGCCGGTTTAGGGACACTGCTAGCGAGCCGGCAAATCGCACGCATGACCAGTTCTTACGTCGGCGAGAATCGCGAGTTCGCGCGGCAGTTTCTTTCCGGCGAACTCGAGGTCGAGCTATGTCCACAAGGGACACTGGCCGAGCGGCTCCGAGCTGGCGGTGCGGGTATCCCCGCCTTCTATACCCCGGCAGGGGTAGGTACGAACGTTGCACAAGGCGGACTTCCCTGGCGGCACAGCAATGATGGCCGCCCGGCCGTCGTCAGTCCTGCCAAAGAAACACGGCAATTCGACGGGAACGAATATTTGCTAGAGCGAGGCATCGTGACCGACTTTGCGCTTGTCCGCGCCGCGGTCGGTGACCGTCACGGAAACCTGGGCTATGTGCGCTCTGCGCGCAACTTCAATCCGCTATGCGCCATGGCCGGACGCATTACCATCGCCGAAGTGGAAGAGCTGGTGCAACCGGGCGGAATTCCGCCCGAGCACGTGCACACCCCGGGCATTTTTGTGCAGCGAATCGTGGGACCTGTCGGGCGCGGCGGCAAGCTCATTGAGCAACGCATTACTCGACCCCATCCGCGATCCGCCGCCCAACAATCAGGGAAAGGAACCGCGTCATGACCCTGACCCGTGCCCAGTTGGCGGCGCGCGCCGCCCGGGAACTCTCCGACGGTCAGTACGTCAATCTAGGGATTGGCCTGCCCACGCTGATCCCGAATTACATTCCCGCCGGTATCCACGTGGTGCTACATAGCGAAAACGGGATTCTCGGGGTTGGCCCCTCGCCCTACGACGGCGACGAAGACGCCGACCTCATTAACGCCGGAAAACAGACCGTGACTGTCCTATCTGGAGCGTCTTACTTCGACTCCGCTGAGAGCTTCGGCATGATTCGCGGCGGACATATCGACGTCGCAATTTTGGGCGCGATGCAGGTATCTGGCACTGGAGACCTCGCTAACTGGTTGATCCCCGGAAAAATGGTCAAAGGCATGGGCGGGGCTATGGATTTGGTCCATGGTGCCCGACGCGTCATCGCCTTGATGGAACATCGCGCGCGGGACGGCTCCCCGAAAATCGTCAACGCCTGCACGTTGCCACTTACCGGAACAGGCTGCGTACAACGGATTATCACCGACCTCGCTTGCCTCGACATTACGCCGGACGGCCTCGTCCTCACCGAAATTGCTCCGGGGGTGAGCGTCGAAGAAGTGCGATCAGTAACGGAGCCAAAACTCATTGTGAAAGATGTGACCACTGTCATGAAAATATACGATGAAAATGAGTAAGGAACACAAAAAATAAACAGCGATTACCCATAATCGATGACTGTCCGGGAATAGATCAGTACCATCGCCGAATGCGCCATTTCTGGAGTCTATTGCTAGGCCTTGCCCTCGCCCCGATCCTGTGGGGAGCCACCGCCTGGAGCACGTATCGCTTCATCCAGGTTTCCGCTGAGAATAATCCGATAAAAGACGCCGGTGCCGGGCTTATTGTGCCAAGTCTCTTATTGGCGGTCACTGGGTTATTTGTCGGTTTACTACTGGGAACACAGCTTTCTCCACTAGCACCTGGAATCGTCGGCACCGCCTTTCTAGTAATTGCCGCGATATTCATTTTCTCTCCAAAAACAATGCTCGACATAGCGGCGACGTTTTCGGGAGATCACGCACAAATACTCAGTGTGCCGGCGGGATTGGGTAGCGCCATACTCCTCGGCGTAGCCTCGCTCGTTCCACTCGCCAGCCCAAGCCGTTGGCGCCGCAGCGACAATGTCCACGCCGCTGGCACCGTCGTCACCGAGACACAGGAAACCAATCCAGATTTGGCCGACGACCGCCAACCATGTGATGCCGAGCTGATGGATGGCCACACTGCCTTGCCGAGAAGGCAAACACTCGACATCGACGAGCCCGTGTCAGAAGGGCCGCGAGCGCGGCAGCTCGCACGCATCCGCAGCGTTCCGACACCTCGGGGCGGCGAACGCATTGTGCTTCCCGCACCTCGACGGATCGAGCAAACCGACGAAGACGAAGACCCTATGTGGACACCGCGACGACTACGAGACGCCGACGCAAAACCTCAACGGGGCATGGCAGATCGGCGAAATCGACATCGCGGCTAGCCTCTCACGGCACATCTCACGCAAGCAGTTCGCGCGCCATAACGACCCGCTGAATCTGGTTGGTGCCTTCGTAAATTTGGGTGATTTTCGCGTCGCGCATCATTCGCTCGACCGGAAAGTCGCGAGTGTAACCGTAGCCACCAAACAGCTGCACGGCGTCAGTCGTGACGGACATAGCAGTGTCTGACGCAAAGCATTTCGCCGCCGCCGAGGCAAAAGTGAGGTCGGGGTCGCCCCGCTCTGCCTTGGCCGCACCCACGTACACCAACTGCCGCGCGGCCTCGAGGTTCATCGCCATGTCGGCGAGCAGGAAACGCACACCCTGAAAATCAGCGATTGCCTTACCAAACTGATGGCGTTCCTGGACATACGCGCGCGCGGCGTCGAAAGCTCCTTGCGCGATCCCCACCGCTTGGGCGCCAATAGTGAGCCGGGTGTGGTCCAGCGTCCGCATTGCGGTCGCAAAACCCGTGCCCGGCTCGCCGATAATGCGACTCGCGGGAATGGTGCAATCGTCGAAATACAACTCGCGGGTAGGCGAGCCTTTGATGCCCAGCTTGTGTTCTTTTGCGCCCACCGAAAATCCCGGATCATCTTTGTGCACGACGAATGCCGAGATGCTGCCAGCGCGATCATCGGGGGTAGTCTTCGCCATCACCGTGTAATAGGTGGAGATGCCCGCGTTAGTGATCCAGCACTTTGCTCCATTGAGGACCCAAGTGTCGCCGTCGCGCACCGCCCGAGTCTTCATGCTGGCAACATCAGAGCCGGCCTCCCGTTCGGACAAGGCGTAAGAAAACATCGCCTCACCTCGGGCAACTGGCGGCAGCACCTCCTGCTTGAGCTCTTCGTCGGCGGCGAGCAGGAGGGGCATCGTGCCCAACTTGTTGACCGCGGGGATCAGCGAACTCGACGCGCATACCCGGGCGATTTCTTCGATGACGATGCAGGTGGCGATGGAGTCAGCACCGGCACCGTCATAACGCTCCGGGATGTGCGAGGCATGGAATCCTAATCGCGCCAGCGCATCGTAGGCTTCTTGCGGGAAACGCTCCTGCTCATCGACCTCGGCGGCATGGGGCGCTATGACGGCATCAGCGAGTTCCCGCACTGTCTGCCGCACAAATTCGTGCTCTTCCGATAGGCAATAAGCGCCGAGTTCTGGGGCTTCCGAGCTCATGACCGCGCCTCTCGTCGATGCGGTGCGCGACCCCGACGCCACGCACTCCCGCCCGCGCGGTACAGCATACGGCCAGGTCAATGCTCAGAAATACAGTTGTTCACGTAGGGCTGCGTCTTTTTCAGCGACGAGGTCGCGCAGACTTTCTTGATAACCCACCATGCTTTCCCGAAGACGGATCCCTAATGGACCGTCCGATGTGGATATCATGCGCACTGCCAACAAGCCCGCATTACGGGCCCCACCCACACTGACGGTAGCCACGGGCACGCCTGCGGGCATCTGCACGATCGACAACAGCGAATCCAAACCGTCGAGATGTTTCAGTGGAACCGGGACGCCAATAACCGGCAGCGGAGTCGCCGAGGCCACCATGCCCGGTAGATGCGCCGCGCCACCCGCCCCCGCGATGATCACCCGCAGACCGCGCTCCGCCGCACAGCTCGCATAGTCCAACATCGCTTTCGGAGTGCGATGTGCAGAGATGACTCGGACCTCATAGTCGATGCCGAATTCCCGCAACGCTTCGGTCGCCGCCGACATGGTTGGCCAGTCAGAATCGCTTCCCATGATGACACCCACCAGATGTGCCTTCGCTTGCTCTGTGCGCAAACTTTGCACGCCAGCAACCTCACTCATGGACTACTCCGTCTCTTTTGGATACAGCAACCTGATTCATGTCTCGCGGGCCGGTCAATACGGTCAATGGCGTGGATCAGGCGGCGTGCTGAGGCAAGGACGCAGTTCCGGCGAGCAATTGCGCGGCGTTGTAGGCCCGCTCTCGCAACTGCGGCAGGGCGGCATCGGTATCGCCCGCTTGCGCCAACACGGTCACATGGCCCACCTTGCGTCCGGGTCGTAAAGACTTGCCATACAAATGCACCTTGACCGCGGGATCCGCCGCCCACACGTGGTGCAGCCGCTCATCGACATTAACCTCACCATGCTCTGCCGCCGCCAACACATTGGCCATCACCACCGTGGGCGCGGTGAGCCTGGTGTCACCGAGCGGATAATCCAGCACCGCGCGCAGATGCTGCTCGAACTGGCTGGTGCGGGATCCCTCAATGGTCCAATGCCCGGAATTGTGCGGGCGCATCGCTAGCTCGTTGATGGCAACACGGACCGGCACGCTGTCATCGTTGCCAGCGTTGCCCGACATCCCAGACGTGCCGGGCGTACCCAGATCGAACAGCTCGACAGCCAGCACACCGACAACATTCAATTCGGTGGCGATCGTGATGGCAAGCTGCTGAATGTAGCTGGCAGCGGCAGCTGTCAATCCAGGAGCCGGCGCTATCACCTCCGTACAGACACCATCTACCTGGACCGTCTCCACCACCGGCCAGACCGCGACCTGCCCAAACGGCGAACGCGCTACCTGCACCGCGAGCTCACGCTGAAGCGGCACACACCGCTCAACCAACAAAGCCGGGTGCGTCTTGAGTAGTTCCGGAACGAGCGCAGCGGCCCGCGCGGACGAATCGAGCCGCCACACGCCCTTGCCGTCGTACCCACCCGTGGGGGTTTTAAGGATGAGCGGCCAACCGATGGCGTCGCCATATGCCGACAGCTCCGCCATCGACGCGACGTCGGCCCACTGCGGCATCGGCACCCGTAGCTCAGTAAGTTTTTGGCGCATCGCCAGTTTGTCCTGCGCAAAGACCAGCGCTTGCGGAGGCGGATAGACAGGAACTCCCTCGGCAACCAACTCGCGGAGCAGGTCACCTGGCACGTGCTCGTGGTCGAAGGTGAGCGCCTGGGCTCCGGCGGCGAACGCCCGCACAGTAGCGAGATCGGTGTAGTCACCAATACGGGTATCGGCTGCGACGACAGCCGCGGACTCATCGTGGCTACCCGCGAGCACCCGTAAGGATTGACCCAGTGCAATGGCTGCTTGATGCGTCATCCGCGAAAGCTGACCTGCTCCCACCATCGCAACGACGGGGAGCCTCAACGGGTTCTTCTCGTCAGGCAGCACGGATCGTTCCTCCGAAGCGGATTGGCGGGCAACAGGATTTGGTTCAATCGCCATGGCGGCAGCCTACGGCCTGCGACAACGCGCTCAACTGGCCGTATGCTGAGCCAGTGAATTCGTCGGTCATTCGGCTGCGGCGAGTAGCGGATGTGCTGCGCAGCCGCGTACGGCCCTCGGTACGAGAGTTCGCGAAGTTTGCATTTATCGGCATCGTCAACACCGCCATCGACATCGCATTGTGGAATGTGCTTTATTCCATGGGCACGATAAGAGCAAAAATTTTCGCCAGCTTAATTACCGCCACGAGCGCCTTTTTCATGAACCGTCATTGGGCTTTTCGTTCTCGATCCAGAAGCGCGGTTCATCGCGAGTACGTTCTCTTTTTCATTTTTAATGGAATTGGCATGGCCATTCAAGCTGGCGCAATCGCGATCGCACAGTGGGAATTCGACATCACGAGCCGTCTGTGGCTTAACGTCGTGAACATCTGCGCGCTCGGTGTCGGTATGTCGTTTCGCTTTTGGACGTACAGCCGGTGGATCTGGCTTCTGACGCCAGCGCCCAGGCCGCCGGCGTCAGACGATCAACGCGACGAGCCAGCATTTGCCCAGCAATAAATAACAGTCGGATTCGTAGCTGTTGCCGGGGGCCCGCGGAATAGTTACCACCCAGCATCGCTTTGCTGGACTGCCCTAGCCGGATATCCCGGAGCACTATCGCCTCGCCGGCGCTCGGCGTCTTGCTCCACCAGACGGTAGAGCAGACTTTGCACCTCCTCGACCTTCGAAATATCGCTGAGCACAATTTGGCCATGCTCCCCTGCGGATTCGACCACTAGAGTTCCGCAGCCAAGGATGCGCTCCAGCAACGTGCGCTCGAATGACACGTCGTTAATACGAGCCAATGGAACGTCGCGGCCGGAACGATTGAGAATTCCCACTCGAATAATCACTCGATGCGTGGTTAACACAAACCGGGTGCTGATCCAGCGCAATATTGGATAGATCGTGAAATAACAAATAAGCAAGAAAGCAACACCGGCGATTGCTAGCCGTGCGATTTTGAAATCGAGGAAATAAATGCCCGCCCCGGCGCCGCCACCAAACACAATGAGCCAAAAAACTGGCGATATCAGCGTCTTCCAGTGCGGGTGCAGCCGTCGGACCACCTGCTCGTCATCTGCCAACAAATTATGGGGGAAGCTCATTGTCAGCTCCTTAAAGCTGGAGGTGCCCAACGTAACCGGGATGCCGTCATGGTAGACGGGCGTATCTACGCACCATCGACGAGGCCAATGGCCCGGTCAACAACTGCTTCCGCGGCGATACTGCCCTGTGCGACGGCGCGATACAGCGCCCCCGCGTCCGATAGGCCCATTGCCCGCGCCACCACGATGAGTGGCTGTTCGTGCATAAGCAGACGCTCTCGCGCGAACAACGCCTCCGCTATCGCACGCTTGCCCGCTTTATGCGTGTGTTCTTCACTGACAGGGTCGTGGCCCTCGAACCAGCGCAGGATCCGCAAACGGGCACGGGAACTGCGCGCAAACTCCAGCCAGGCACGCTCGGGCCCCGCATACCCCGACGGCGACACCAAAATCTCCACCACATCGCCATCGGCGAGCGGACACGACAACGGCGCCAGCTGCCCATTCACTCGAGCTCCGACGCATCGATCGCCCAACATGGTGTCCACGCCATATGCGAGATCGACAGGGGTGGAATCGTGCGGCAGGCTCACCGGATGACCTTGCGCCGTAAACACCGTGACCTCATGGTCGGAAAGGTCGTATCGCAGTGACTCCAGCAGCAGATCCGACTCGGCTTCATGCTGCCACTCCAGCAGGCGCCGTAGCCATTCGAGCTCCACCGAATCATCCGACCAGGCGCTAGATTCGCATTCCCCATTGCTTGCTCGGCTGACTCGAGAAACCCGACATCGGTCCGCAATGCCGTACTCTGCCACCCGGTGCATCTCTCGGGTCCGAATCATGACGTCGACGAGTTGGTTTTCCGGCCCCAACACCGTGGTGTGCAATGACTTATACAGGTTGAACTTGGGCACCGCGATAAAGTCTTTGAACCGACCGGGGATGGGCCGCCAATGGCTATGTACCACACCCAGCGCGGCATAACAGTCGGCCACATCACCATCCACCACAAGCACTATTCGTGGATCGTCTCGAAAATCGGCGTGCGCAGCCTTGACCGAGGCATGTCTTTCGTAGATGGACATGTAATGGCGAGGGCGGTCGAGGATCTGTGCTCGGATTTTTTCGGCCCGCAACCAGGGACTCAGGTAACCTCGCAAGGTCGCGACAAAGGCGCGGCGCCGGGACCGCTGCGCGGCGACACCACACTCGATCTGCGCATATAGTTCGGGGTCAAGCGCTGCCAGCGCTAAGTCCTCGAGTTCTCGCTTGATCATTTGCACCCCGAGCCGACCCGCAAGCGGCACAAGGATTTCGCGCGTTACCTGCGCGATCCGCATCTGGGACGCACGAGACTTGGCTCCCAGTGTGCGCATATTGTGAAGCCGATCGGCCAGCTTGATGACCAGCACGCGCACGTCGCGGCTAGCCGCCAAGATCATCTTCCGCGTTGTCTCGACCTCGACCGTTTTTCCAAAGTGGACTTTATCGAGCTTGGTTACTCCATCCACCAAATGAGCGACGTCGTCGCCGAACTCGTTGCGGATCTGGCCCAGCGTGTAGTGGGTGTCTTCCACGGTGTCGTGCAGGAGCGCCGCAATGAGCGTGACTGTGTCCATACCCAGCTCTGCCAAAATCTCCGCCACAGCGAGAGGGTGGGTGATGTATGGCTCGCCGCTCTTTCGGGTTTGGCCCTGGTGCGCTCGGTCGGCCGCTACAAAAGCGCCGCGCAGTTGGCGCATGTTCGCCCGAGGATGCGACAGCCGATGCAGCTGAACGAGGTTTTCCACCGATGGCCCCTGCGAGCCCATAGCGGCTTGACGAGTAAGAAACCCTCGAAATAGTGACTCACGCAGCGAATCGCGAATCGCAGACAACGTGCGGGAAAGCGGGGACGGCAGGACAGCCGTATCAAGAGACTCGGACAACGGGACATCGGGCACGTCAGCCGGCGCTAGGGGGGGATCCCCAGCCTGAGAACCGATGTCTTGGCCCACGGCGCCTCCTTCGCAGGCAGCGGCGATCGCGTGTATACAGGCGATGTTAATCACACTGCCCGCAAGCCGCGGAACCCATTGTCGCAAGAATGCTGACGGCGCTTGCGCGCGGCATGGCTGGTGTTAAACAACTCCCAAAAAACGGACGCGACGCCTAAAAAATTTCACACAATGCGTCGGTCGACTGCCCAGCGCGACAGCTCGTATCGGCTGGAGAGCTGGAGTTTCCGCAGCACGCTCGACGCATGGCTCTCCACCGTCTTCACAGAAATAAACAACTCAGAGCCGATTTCTTTGTAGGCGTACCCGCGAGCCAATAGCCGCATTACTTCCCGCTCGCGCCCCGTGAGCACGTCGAGGTCGGGGTCACGCACCTGCTGTGTCGGGGTTTGAGCGAATGCGTCCAGCACAAAACCGGCAAGACGCGGCGAGAAAACGGCGTCGCCGTCAGCAACTTGTTTGATCGCCACGGCGAGCTCCGCAGCGGAAATTGTCTTTGTGACGTATCCCCGAGCCCCTGCCCGAATGAGGCTGATCACGTCTTCGGCCGCATCCGAAACCGACAGTGCTAGAAACCGCACACCCGGCTGAACAGGTGCGATAGCGGCGATAACCGCCTGGCCACCGCCGCCGGGCATGTGGACATCAAGGAGCACGACGGCGGGCGCCTCACGCAGAATTCCCGCTGTAGCTTCAGCGACGTTTTCCGCCTCGCCCACGATCTCGATTCCTTGCTGTGGTGAGGCGAGTTCGGCTTTAACCCCCGCACGGAACATGGCGTGATCGTCGACAAGAAAAACGCGCACTGGCCGCGCTTGGCTTTCCGGGCGGATTGCATGGCTTGTCATCGTGAGGCCTTTTCTTGAGTGGCTGTAGCGGGCGCCGCGGCCAGCCGCATCGTTAGTCTTACCTCCGTGCCCTCACCGGGCGCCGTACGAACCTCGGCCACTCCACCGTGACGACGCATCCGTTCGGTGATCGAACCACGCACCCCATGGCGGTCGGAAGGGACCTCGCTGAGCACAAAACCCTTGCCACGGTCGCGCACGAACGCGGTCACCGTACATGTATCCGACGTGGACTCAATCTCGACGTACAGCGAAATGGTCTCCACATTGGCATGTTTAGCCGCATTGACCATTGCTTCCCGGGCGGCATGAACGAGCGCCTGGCTCTGTTCGTTGATCGCGGCGTCGCCTACTATCACCGCATCCACGGTGATCGCGTACGCGTTCTCTACTTCTGCGGCAGCCGCCTCAAAAGCAGCCGCTATGCGTTCGTCTGGGGAGGTATGCGGCTGATAAAGCCAATGCCGAAGCTCTCGTTCTTGACCTCGAGCTAGTCGAATGATCTCACGTGGTTCGTCTGCTTTGCGCTGAATAAGGGCGAGCGTGTGCAACACCCGATCGTGCACAATCGCCGCGATTTCTGCCCGCTCTTGCGAGCGAATGCGCTCGCTGCGCTCCTGAGTGAAAGCGTTCCACAACTGCCACAACCAAGGGCCGACCGCTAGCACCACTCCCAACAACAGCACCCCACCGAACAACAAACCATCCCTGATGGCGTTCAGCTCGCCACTCGCCGCCAATGCTCCGACCAAGCCGACGACGATGAGCAGTCCACCGGCAACAAGACGCACCACTGTGGAGAAGGCATCCCGCCCCATGAGCATTGCCAGACCTGGCAGGCTCGGTGCCAGCTGGGCCCAGCGTTGCCGTTTAGCTGAGTCGGCACGACGCCACACCAGCGTTGCGCCCACCGCGACCGCGCAGCCACACCACACCAAAACCGCCCGGGTGGAGAGGTTGCCCCACCACAGAAAAGCCTCCAGCACGATGACTAACGGCACCAGCACAAAGAGCTGACTCAACGGTCGGCGACCACGTTTTTCGTCGCTATCACAATCGCGTGGGTCCACCCCGAGCAGCACCCAAAAAGCCGCGTATAAGGCGATGCCGATTCCGTTGAATAGGGTCAGCGCGAGGAAAGCCAACCTAACCGTCAACACCGGCACTCGCAAATGTTCCGCAAGTCCTACCGCGACACCACCCATCCCCCGATCGGGCATGCGTCGATACAACCGCTGCGGCCCGGATGACGCCGGCACCCCTTCGGCCTGGGGGTACACAGATGAAGCGGACACAGCGCTGACGACCTCCAATGCTGAGGGCTGGAAGACCAAGAAAGACTTTGATCCTGACAGTCGAAGGTGTCGAACACATGAGGTGAATCCCGGAAATTTTCCACCATCACCGCTGGACCGACCAAAAAGATTGCGTGCTCTCAGGGTGTTTTCGGGGTACTTCCCAATAGCCCGAGGACCGAACAGTCGACCAAGATCGTAATCATGAGCGAACCACCGCCAACCCCATCGCCCGGGGCAGATAGCCAAACGTCACATTATTGGAACCCATTCTTCGTACGCTCCCGTGACGGACGAATGGTTGCGGGCGTATGCACTGGACTCGCACGGGCAACCAATACCGACCCCCTGTTATATCGGATTCTGTTTGCCGCATTGGCGCTTTTTGCCGGAGTGGGCATCTTGCTTTATCTCTTGGCATGGCTCTTGCTACCCGAGGACGGCGAAGACGCCCCACCGTTGCTCGCGCTACTCACTCACGCACGGTCACACACCGGTGCCGCCAGCACCGTCGCATTGGGATTAATCGCGCTGGTACTTATCATCATCACGCTCCGAGTCAGTTCGATTAGCCTGGTATTAGGGCTAGCCGCAATTACGGGCGCGGTATTGCTCATCCGACGCGAGCGGGACACAAGCTCCACCGCCACTACCACCACCACTGCGGCTGCCGCGCATGCACCCTCCGCACCTGACGCGTTCCCTCAGCAACGCCAACCTTCATCAGCGGGACCGTCAGAGCGCATCACCGCTGCCCCGGCCGTCGAAACGATGCCGTTCGCCCCACATGGCCCTTACTCCGGCCCACCTCCCACCACACCCCCCCTCTCCCCGCGTGACAAGCGACGGATACAGCGCGTCCATCGGCAGCGAAGAAAATGGGAAAATAAGCGACTGCGGCGACGTACTCCGTTGGCACGCATCACCATCGCGATCGCGCTCTTAGGGATGGCCGGCCTTCTCGCGGCGAGCCTGATGGGAGCGGACTTCCCGCTAGCGCTCTACCCAGCGGTCGCGCTTGCTGTGACGGCTGCCGGTCTGATTGTGGGCACCTGGGTGGGTAATGGTCGCGCCCTCATCGGATTTGGCATGGCGCTCGTGTTCCTACTCTCGATATGCACCGCTGCTGACCGCTACCTCCTGCCGTGGCATGGTGCGCAGGCGGTCACCTGGCAGCCGCATGCTCCGGCCGCGCTGCAACATGACTATCGCACCGGGGTAGGTCAAGCCACTCTCGATCTGCGCACACTAGACCTCAATGGTCTGCATCGGACGGTCACGATTAAGCAAGACGTAGGCGAGCTGGACGTCTGGCTTCCGCCTAGCACCGACGTACACGTCATAGCCCACGTTGATGCGGGATCACTACAGATCCTTGGCCAGACAAGTGGTGGGCTCGATGTCTCCGTCCAACAGCTCGCGACAGGCGAGAGCAATTTCGCTGAACGCCTTCATCCCACCGAAGAACGAGGCAAGCTGACCATGTATCTCAAGCTCGGAGTGGGCAACGTAGAGGTGAAAAGATGAGCGAGCACACACAGACCCAGACCGCGCCGTCCAGCCTCACGGCAAGTGGCGCACCCCACATCGGCCGCACCCCTAGTCACAGACATTCCACCGATTGGGTGGGGCTCATATTTGGTGTGGTGTTCGCAAGCACGGTTGCTAGCTGGGCAACGGGCGAAATCACCCGTCATCACATTCCACAAGGCTGGTTCGGGGTACTCCTACTCGTACTTGTCGCACTATTCATTGCCGCACGGATTGCACGCGGGCCGGTCAGTGAGCCTGGCAATTTGGGGGCTGCCGCACGCAGAGACAGCGCTGCGGATGCCACGACCGATCACGGCTCCTACGATGTCGGGCACTAAGCTAAGACGTCGTTGACGTCCCTATCCGCCGCCGAAAATCGCGTCGGCGCCGACACCAAGCGAGGCCACACAGCATGGATCTGCCGATCGCAGTAACGGCTAGCAGCAAACTTGGTCGCACCGCGGCCTCGGCCCTTGCCAGCGAGGCAGACCGCTATCCCACTGGAAAACGCCTCCTTCTCATCGGCGAAGATCTCGGACTCATCGACCGCCTCTGCGACCAAATCACCCTCGATGCGCAGCGCACGTCAACGTTGGATTCGCTGACCATCGTTGCTCCCGACCCGTTGGCGGCCGTTTCGATTCGCGCTCGACTCGCCATGCTGCCCGTGGTTGCGGCCGACCAAGTCACGGTCCTATCCGAACTACCCGCCGACCCGCAAACCGCCAACGCCGACATCGTGCTGGTAAGCACAGTGCTGAGCAAGAAGCCCGCAGAGGTCGTGGTCGCGCTCCAGCAATATCAACGGTTCGTTCGTCCTGGTGGCGTTCTGAGTGTCGCCACCGCTCTTACCGCGGGCACCGCCGCCATCGAACGTTTCCTCGACACCGAGTCCTCGGCGAGGCTCGGCCGCGACGACATCGTGTTTGCCAGTATGCCTCCGCTCCGAGTGCACCATCTGCGGTTCGGCACGGCCGGGCCGGCGCTAGCCGAAACACTTCGGCCAGCGAAGAGGCCGTCACATATCGCCGTGTCCGAGTGTTGTGGCGGTAAGGCACGCGCCGACACCGCGAGCGACGCCGACGCCCAGAGAAATCCTGGCGTAGATTCCCCCGGAATCGACAGCAACGGCGTGGCCGCAGCAGGCATTCTTGCTGGCGTCGCCGCCATCACCAAGCTGATCGCCCCCCGTAGTAAGGCGTGGCTCGTCCCGGCTCTCGCAGCCGTGCCGGTAGCCGCATTTTTCCGGGACCCGGCTCGACGGACGCCAGTCGATCCAAACCTGGTCGTGGCCGCAGCTGACGGTCGAGTTCTCCACATCGAGCGGCTTACCGACGAGCGGTTTGGCGATCACGAATTCCTGCGCATAGCGGTATTTTTATCCGTTTTGGACGTCCACATTAACCGAAGCCCGGTAGCGGGTCGCGTCGTCGACATTGTGCGCGAGGAAGGCGGCTACGCCCATGCCGGATCAGTAGACGCCGAGCACAATGTTGCGCAATACACCGTGCTAGAAACCACTCACGGCAGGGTCGTGGTCGCTCAACGTACGGGGCTCCTTGCGCGGCGAATCGTTAATCGTGCCCGCATTGGTGGGTTGCTGTCTCAGGGCGAGCGTTACGGGCTTATTCGCTTTGGCTCTCGGACCGACGTCTATCTCCCCGCAGATCGGGCCACATCCCTAGTCGAGCCAGGCGACCGGATCGTCGGCGGCGAGACCGCTATCGCGCAGTGGAGAGACTAGCCGCCACGATTTTCGCTATCCGTCACAGGTACTTGGCTGCGTCAGGAATCACTACTGGCTAGATGGCGTAATAGGGGCGCTCATTGTGGGCATCGCCATGGTGATTACTGCCCGCTGGTACCCACGCTCGCCCGTCGGTCCCGAGCCCACAACACTGGCCCACTCAACAGATAGCCACCAATAATCGTGGCAAAAGCCGCTGCCGGTGCAACAAACCACAATGCGATAGGGACAAGCCACAGCACTATCGGCACCCGACGAAAAGCGCCGAGCTTGACGTACGGAAATGAACTCACCATCAGCAACGCCAGCGCGGCTACCAATGCCAACGGCGCTACCAGTATGGGATTGGGCATCAACAACGGCAGCAGCACGATAATGCCGGCAGCGATCGTGGTGGGGACTCCGGTGAAATGGGTGCCGCTTCTTGGCGAGACATTAAATCGAGCCAACCGAATAGCCGCACACACTCCCACCAGCACACAAACCGGCGCCACGACCCACGGTGACGTGGTGTCAACCAGCCAGGCGTATGCCACCACCGGAGTCGCGATGCCGAACGAACACATGTCGGCAAGGGAATCCATCTGCGCACCAAACGCCGTGCTCACGCCCAGTTTGCGGGCCAAGGCGCCGTCGAGACCGTCCAAAACGACACAGCCCAACAACAACACCGCACCCAACCGGGGCTGGTGGTGCATCGCGAGAAAGATCGCGGTAATGCCTAGCGTCAAGCTGCCTATTGTGCAGGCGTTGACCAGCCAAAAACGGAACTGTCGGGCCAACGTCGCCTCACCGCTCAGTATCCGCTGGTTGACTGGCGCTACCGCCGCCCCTGGCAAGCGCCGCGACGCGACCAGCACTGAAGGAGTGTCACGTGGCGCAGTTTTCGTGATGGCTCCGGCAGAGACGGTTCTGACCGGCCCACTCCGTGCGCGGCCAGAGGTGAAGACCCTCCCGGACGCACCGAGTACTCGGCGAGCTAGATGCGCACTGTGACGCAGCCGATGAAACCGACGGTGTTTGTCAGCGGGGCGAAGACTGCTTTCTTCCACAGAATGCCCACGTGCGGGCCGTGCACTCACCCTGATCCTCCTGACCGGGCAGGTTCCGAAAACGAACCTGTGTCATTAAACCTGGTTCCAATGACCAAGTAACTCTGGAGTCCTACCCTCGCACATACCCACCGGTAGCACCGAGCCGTTCCACAAATTGCCTATCCGGAGTTCACGCGAGACTCTATTCCCATTCAATAGTGCCTGGGGGCTTACTGGTGACGTCGACGACGACTCTGTTGATTCCGGAAACCTCATTAGTAATGCGGGTAGAGATGGTCTCCAGCAAGTCATAAGGAAGCCTTGCCCAGTCGGCGGTCATGGCGTCTTCGCTGGCGACCGGCCGCAGGACAATCGGGTGACCATAGCTACGACCATCTCCCTGAACACCCACCGAACGCACATCCGCCAGCAACACCACCGGACACTGCCAGACCTCTCGATCGACACCGGCTGCGGTCATCTCCGCACGAACGATCGCATCCGCGACACGTAGCGTCTCCAACCGCTCAGCCGTCACTTCGCCCACGATACGAATGGCCAAACCCGGGCCAGGAAAAGGTTGCCGCCACACGATCGCCTCAGGCAGCCCCAGCTCCAGACCCAGCTGCCGCACCTCGTCTTTGAACAAGGAACGCAGTGGTTCGATGAGTTCGAATTGAAGATCGTCTGGCAAACCGCCCACATTATGGTGGCTCTTGATACTGGCGGTGCCATTGCCGCCACCAGACTCCACCACGTCCGGATAGAGCGTGCCCTGCACCAAGAACTTAATCGTCTCACCGGTGGCACCCACTTCGGCAACCAATTCGCGCTCGGCAGCCTCAAAAACCCGAATGAACTCGTGCCCAATGCGCTTACGTTTTTCCTCGGGATCGGTGACACCGTCCAAAACGGACAAAAATCGATCGGTAGCCCTTACCACCTTCAGCTGAACCCCTGTGGCAGCGACAAAATCACGCTCAACTTGCTCAGCCTCACCCGCACGTAGCAGGCCGTGGTCGACAAACACACACGTCAGCTGCGAACCAATCGCCCGCTGCATCAGCGCTGCGGCGACCGCGGAATCTACCCCACCGGATAACGCACAGATCGCTCGCTTCTCGCCGACCTGAGTGCGGATGGCCGCGATCTGGTCTTCCACAATGTTGCTCATGGTCCAAGAGGGCTCGATGCCGGCGAGATCGTAGAGAAACTGCTCCAGGACACGTTTGCCATGTTCGGTGTGGAGAACCTCGGGATGAAACTGCACACCCGCAAGGCGTCGCTCGGCGTTCTCAAAGGCAGCAACCGGGGTGGCGGCGGTGTGGGCAGTAGCGACGAAACCCGCCGGAGCCTCCGTTACCGTGTCGCCATGGCTCATCCACACCATCTGTTCAGAGGGCAGCCCAGCAAAACAGAATCCCGGCTCGATGATGGAGAGCGCGGTCCGACCATATTCTCGCCGACCGGTATGGCTAACGGTGCCACCGAGCGCCTGCGCCATCGCCTGGAAGCCATAGCAAATGCCCAGAACTGGAATGCCCGCATCGAATAAGGCCGGATCCACTGCCGGCGCTTGGTCCGCATACACGGATGCGGGACCACCGGACAGCACGATGGCGGTGGGCTCACGCGCGATGAGCTCGGACACTGGCGTGGTGTGCGGAACGACCTCGCTATAGATGTGGGCCTCACGAATACGGCGAGCAATAAGCTGCGCGTACTGTGCGCCGAAGTCGACAACGAGAACAGGAGCAGGGGTAGTCACGCTACCAAGGTTAAAGGAGCCCTACTCCCCGATCTCCCCCACCTCAGCTGGTAACAACAGCGAGCCCCTACACGCTTAGGCGTCGTCGTCGTCATCCGCCTTCGGACGCGGCACACCCCATCCAGGCGCCACCTGGGGTGCGGCTGGTTGCGCCGTGGACGGCGACTCGACCGGCTGAGCACCTGGTTGCTGACCGTACTGGCCTCCATACTGACCCGCTCCGTCTTGCGGAGGTGGCTGCTGACCGTAGTACTGCTGTCCATTGTGGACGTTGTGGACCATCGGGGGAACGTCGGCAGGGTAGTAGCCAGAAGGATCTTGCGGCAGCAGATCTTGTGGCGGCACAGGGGCACCTGGCGGTGGCCCCCAGCCACTGCTTGTCGGTGGCGGCACCGCAAATTGGCCCGCACTCTGCTGAGCTGCAGCAGCCGCCCATCCAGCGTCCTGATAGGACGGATTGTTCGGGTCGTACGGAGAATTCGGGTCGTAAGAAGGACCAGCCTGTCCAGATCCCGCGGCGGGCATCGCGGGCATCGCCAAACCAGGAATCGCCGACACCGCACTCACGGCAGAGGGCAGCGCACCGCCCGCTGAGGCAACCGGCACAGGCATTCCCGCACCTGGTTGCTGGCCGGGCTGCTGCCCTGCTTGTTCCGCCCACAGATCACGTTGTGGCGCCACACCCGGTCGGATAATCCCTGCGGCAGCGTTGGCCATCTGCTTATGCTCCAGCTCCGCCAACAGTTTGCCGACGCGAGCTTGACCAGCCGCGATCTCCTTTGCGTCCTTGCGCTTGAAGTATGGAGTGAGCTTAATTTCCACTGGACGAGCAGCCCGAGCAATCACCAACGCTGTACCAAACTCGAGCGTTCGCAGCTCATCGACGCTCATGACGCGTCGCTTCTGCTTGCTGTAAGAGACACTCCGACCGCCCGCACCCTGGGAGACGCTTTTCTGCTTCTCGTCGACCTCGCCCAGAAGTCGAGAAATCTCATCCAGGTCATTGACGTAACCAGAACCACCCATCACCACGCGAATCGCGGCGGTATCCCACATGACAGCGGCTTCGTCGTTGCCCCACTTATTACGCGCCTGCCCCAACGACTGCAGGTACACGTGCAACGAGATAGAGAAACCACCGGAGTCACCCATATAACCGGGCAAATTTGGCATCGGTGCTATGTGGGCCGCCTCGTTAAGCTCCACTGTCAACGGCGGATCGATCCGGCTGTTAGGCATGCGCCCGGCGATCTTACGCACCTGGTCGAAGATGTCTTCCATCATTGCGGTGACAAGTGGGGCAACCGAGCCGTTCTTTTTCTCTTTACCGAGTACGTAGAGCGTATTACGCCCGGCCACGAAATCGGCCACGTTGAACTCTTCGTCCGGACGTGGTGAGCACGACCGCATCACCATCGGATCGGCGAAGCAGTCAAGCGATCGACGCACCCCAGCCCACATGCTGCCGCGGCTTTCCTCGCTGGATGCGGCGCTGCCTTCCAACTCACCGGCCCACCCTTGGGGCGCCTTGCCCAGCGCTTCCATCCGGCGCAAGATCTCAATGGGCTCGGGGTTAAGTGGTTGAGTTGACCACCGGGCCACATCAGTGATCGTTTTGCCCGCGAGTGCGGCCGCAAGCAAGTAACAACGCAGGATGGCGATGGAAACCCCAGTCCAATAACTGGCGTTTTGCACGCCCTCGCCAACGCCGGCGCTCGAGACAAACGCAGACGCTCGGTTGAGCGCCACCAACGGGTCTTGGCACCCATTGACCGGCGACCACCGCAGCTGGCTCGGCCAATTCGTCAAGCCGTTGGGGTCGAAAACCCAGACTTTGCCGACTTTTTCCCGCGAGGACACGGTGTTGATGAACATGTCCGAACGGGTAGTGGTGGCGATGCAGGGTCCAGGCGCATCGATGATGTTCGGCACACAAAAGTGAACATCTTTACCTTGGCGAGGCGGCGCGACCACCAGCATGACGTCTTCCACTGAGCAGAACAATTTGCGTTGCGAACGGATGTCTTTCCCTAAGAAAATAACCAACATCTCGCGGGTTAATGCGCTTCTTGCCCTTATAGGACGGTCGCACACTTTTCGCCTTTTTGATGACCGCCCGGGACGACAGCAACTTCATGACTTCGCCACCATGAGCGAAGCCCAGCCGGAACCGCCGATATTCGCGCCGTCGACGGAACCGCGTAGCCACCTGGACTAGCCGAAAAATTCCGTAGCCCGCGGGCACCAAAAAGAGAATCAACAAGAAATAGATTGCCCATGCTGGCCCCACGTCGTCGCGGGCTGCCGCTGGCCACGCTTGTGCTGGGTCACCGAAATGTCTGGGCACCGCAACCATGATCGTTCCGACATCGGAGGCAGAAGCGTCCGGCCAGGTGCCGTGGAAAATCAGACCAGTAATTTGGCCACAGAGCCAGGTCAGCAAGCTCACTACATACAGGACCACACCGAGTCCCAGTAAGACGCCGCCTCCGACAGCGACCGCGGTGCCGTTCATCCCCGCGGTCGGGTCCGACTGTGGCCTAGTCATCCCGCTTCGCCTCCTTTGGGTGGCTGGTGTGGCTCTACGTCACGCAGTTGTTCCTCGGCCATGATCGTAAACTCGCCTGCCGACATATTCTCGATCGAGTCTGGGTCAGGGGCTTGATTCGTGGAATCCACCAGTACGCCTGGTGCAACAGCGATTCTTGCGGCCCGCCACCTTCTTCCGTCGTTTCTTCTTACGATCGTCGCTGTCAAGGCTATTAGCTACGAACAATCGCATGTTGGTCCGATGCAGAACCCGCTGCACTTGATGCGTGGTGAAAACGGGGCGTCCAAAGGGGATTCTTCGAGCTAACAACGCCGGGTCTATCAGGGTCAGCGAAACCGACGCACGTTGCCCTGGCAACGTAATCGCGATCGGCAACACTCCCAAGGTGTTGTCGGGGAAACGTGCCCCACACATTGCCACCAGCGAGGTCACCTCCACTCGAAGTGCTTCAGACAGCGCGCGAGCGTTACGGGCGATATCGGCGAGTTCGCTATCGACCGCAGCACCGTCGACAGTGATGCGACGTCGCGCTCCTGCCGTCACCGCAATCCGACCAGGCATCTCCAACGCAGACACGTAAAACAATCCCGTGGCACCACATACCAGCACGTCAAGCGCTCCGGCGGCCTTGTATTCCTCGCTACGCTCGTCAACAAGCCCAATCCGCTCGGAGACACGAGCACGCGTGTTTCCGACTCCGCTCATTTGCTTGCGAGCGGGTGAAACAGCGGTCTGATACATGCGGACGAAACCGCGCGGCAACCCGTCCAGCTCTTCATATACCTGGTACTGCTCCTCGGAAGCAGCGTCGTAATCTCGCCCTAAACCTCGCCGGCCACGTAGTCGATCCCACAGTGCAATCAACCAACCAGCCCGCCACACGAAATACAGCACCAGCACCAACCAGCCGCCGGCGAGCGAATATCTCGGTGCAAAGTCGCTAAATGACAGTAGCGCGGCGACGTAAAGAACCCAGCAGTTCAGGATCGTGAGCCAAGGCTGGCGCGACCGAATGAGCATGGCACACACCCAGACCGCGATACCCGTGCCGATAATCGACTCGTTCGAGGTGGCGATGCGCAAACGGGCGTCGGCGGCGTCAAGTCCAGAAGCAGATGCTGCTGCCAGCAACGGGGTAGATAACAGCCACCCCCCCACCGCGAACACAGTCGCCAGCAACCGGCGATGCCCCATCCAAATAACGAAAGCAGCGCCGAGCCCTAATGCGATCACCACGGCGGCGCCATACGTCTTCGAATTGTTGAGCCACGCCAACACCAGCAGGATCGCCACGCCCATGATCGCCAGCGAGTAAATCCGACGCAGGTTACGCTTCTTGGGACCAATTTCGACGGCCCGAATTTCTTGGTCAGCAAACAATTCGCGTCGAATAGCACTTGCCGCGTTTCTCGGCGCCCGGCGGACGGAGCGCAACGCACCGTGCAGCAGCTTGCCGGGCAACGTTCGGAGCTTGTCCGCAAGCGTCGCGGTCGCGTTTGCACCCGCGGTCAGAAATCCGCGGGAGCTGCGCCCCGGCGGCCGCTTCTGACCCTTGGTGTTAGACATCTGTGGCTCCCGTTTCTCTCACCTTCTTGTTGCCTTGCGATTCTGCTTACAGACATCGCTTCTCGACTACTGCCTACGCCATCCCGGGATTATCTGGTGATCCCTTGGCTGCTTGTTTGGCGGGGCATCTGGCGGCTGGTAATACGAGACTGGCGGCGGCATATCCTGCATCGGGATTACCGGTCGCTGCCTGTGGATGGCACCCTGCATCTTTCCCGTGGAGTAGCGCCACCGCAGTACTTTCGGGGCCGCGCCCGGCGCACCTGTGGAACGCTGGCCCTACCGCGCGCCGTTCCTCTTGGGTCCGGGGACGACCCCGCTCCTGGCGGGCTGTACGTGCGGCTACAGTGTTTCGCCGAGGGTCAGGCACCCGGATTGCCGTTGTCCGATCGACCAAATTGCCTTTGCGTATAGCCAACGGCTTGGCCGGCGGCCTCCGCCGCCCGTTGGCGCTGGCATGCCGCGCTGCTGTTCTCGGTTCTACTGGCGAGTCGCGCGTTAGTCAGCATCCCGCTTACGCGCATTGTTCATGCCGACGAGTGATGCACCCAGGCCACCCGCACCGAGCAACGTCTGAATTCGCTCGTGCCAGGGTCGATCTTCACTCTCCTTCCACGCCTGGCGCACATCACTGGCACGACGACCAGTCTGCGCAAGGCCGCCGCAGCCTTCTCCACCGCCGAAACTGATCTGGGTGAAGCGCTTCCGGTAGGCCATCCCTCCGATGGCGATGACAACTACCACGACTGACTTGCAGCCACCATGGCAATTAGGAACGGCTAAAATAATCGCGTATAGCGCCATCAAGATGCCAACAAAACAACTCATGACGATTCGCCGGAGGAAATGCACCCAAGAATGCCTCTACCCAGCGCAAGAAAATCTTGAACCCGTACACCGGCACAAGACCAATAAGGAAGAAGATTGGCGCGGCCAGCGCAAAGACCACTGTCGCCAATTCCAATACGAGATATGTAATGGCAATAATAATAAGCAATACACCAAACGACAAAGAGGCGATCAATGCGATAAGGCCCAACTTTATGCGCTCATTTGCTTGGCCGCCAGACCACATTTCCCAGGTGGACTGATCAGTATCGGACCGCACTGTCGATAGTCTTTACTGGTCTCTTTATAAGGTTCAAACGTGACGCTTCATCCCCTGAACCGCTCCCTTTACCGTCATCGTCTTGTTCTGGGACAAACTTAAGCTGAAGATATTCTTTGAAAAATTTGTTGGTTATCCATTCTCGCTTTTGTTTTTTAACATCGTCTTCTCGTTCGGAGTTACTTTGAACGCTTGGGACCAAGTATAAGTCTGGCTATCGAGTATGTCGTGCGCGAGCTTCTTCTTGCTGATGCTTTTCGCGCCTACAGGGGCAGAGCCGCGACTACCATCATCCGTTCGTCCCGGAGCATCGTAGCCAGCTTTTTGATACACGATTTTACCCTCGAGTGATGTCACTTCCCCCATCGCCCAGGGTGTAAGATCAACAGGTTATACAGCTCTTGCGCGGTGCAATCGATCGCGTCTGCCCGCACATGCTCGCCACTGCTGTCCTCACAATCGTGGCCGATTAACGCCTCAGTGACGGTATTGGTCACTGTGTTTACCCCGTCGTTTCCCCACTTCACCCAGTGAGCGGGATTTGTCATAAACAAGGAAGCAAAAGCTGCAACAGCCACCATGATGCCAAATTTGCTGAGAAAATCGGACATACCCTTTGTTTTGCACCACCGCGCGCCAAAACAGTACGAGCGCACCTATCTAAAATGCCAACGAAATAAAATATGTGTAGATCTTGAGGTGAAGATCATTGACAATTTTATTAAGATTGGATTCGTTTCCACCACCTATAAATACGTTCAACAACGAACCATTAAATGTTTGCTGAAACATCAAGAATGCTTATGATTGAAACAACTTTTGCAGCAGAAACATAAAATTCGCGACCGTTATTTACTACTTGATAATCCGTGCTCAAGCAATTTAAATAAAAAGTAGTCCCAAGTTGTTCCTGTAGCACCATATTGAGCCCAGGTGGTATTTGCTCCATGTTGTAATGCACAAAAAGATTATTTTTGTCAGTATTGGTTCCCTGCGCGACTCCCAATAGCAGGCCGGCATAGGAAGTGCGGGTCGTCGATCTCCAATTCGGTCCGTTTTAGGCCACAATATTCGGTTAAATTTATCGCTCCTACGGTCTTTTCCGCATTATCGGAGATAGTCGGCGATACTCTGTTCCCGCGCCAGTAGCAGCAGCATACATGTTTTACACATGGTAGACGCCGCATTCCAACAAGTCTTCGAGTGACGCGCCGAGGCCGAACCAAACGTCCTCGCAGCTCGCGTTGGCCACCGGTGGACACCCAACACCTGTCGCGACGAATTGGTCAGCCAAGCCGCCCACTGAATGAGCATCGCAGCAATCAGGGCCACCAAAACACGCCACCAATACGGAGCCGAGCACTGGACCAATGCAGAGTGCTCCCAATCGACTCCACGTGCGACGAGGCATATTTGACACGGCCAGCGAAGCTTCACGCCGCAAGGCCGTAACAAGCTGAGCATCCACACCGGACAACGTCTCTACTGTGATGCGAGCCCGCCCGGCTACAGGCGACCGAATGCGACAACACTCGCCGCCCGTACCCAGGCCTGGCCTGTGGACGAATGCCGCACGCTCTTCGCATCGACGTCATACGTGGCTGTCATCATCGTTGCCTCACCTCCCCACTCGCTTACATGGCCCGATTGCGTTGGGCTCCGCTTGTCACTGTTTGCCCCTCGATACCAGGATTGGCTGACAGAGACTGTCTCGCATGCCGGGCACCCTGCCCGATTCGGGCGTGTAGGGGCTAAGCCCCTGGGTTCGTTGGGGACTCCTCCGCCCCCATGAACCGGCTTTCTTTGACTTCCTGCGCGCGTCTTCTGCCGCCTACCGCTGAGCCGAGTACGCATTATTGGACCCTCCCCACGCAATGCTTCTTCGCCGACTAGCCTGGCCGATCCTTGCCCCCAGGCGCGCATCCTCTCTGTCACGCCAGGTATTGCGCAAACCCCAAGAGTCTTGACAGCACCGGCCACCCCTAGGACTCCAGCTGTGGCAACTTGGCTGCTTCGCCCACTCCGCCCACGCCACTGTTTGCCCATGAGGTGAGTTTTTTGCGGTAAGCCACTCCGACGAGTGACATTCTGAGGACTACCAACACCTGCATCCACCATGGCAAGCCACCGCGTATACCAGCCGAAAGCCGTAGAGCAGGATCGCCACGAAAACCACTAGCACCAGCCGCTTGATTAATGCTCCGGCCAACAACTCCAGCCAACGCATCAAGATTTTTGTGCCATATACTGGAACGAGACCAATCAAAAATATGATCGGCGCCACTAATGCTGCCAATACCGTTATCACCTGCAACACTAAATATGAGACGGTAAACGGCCAATAAGACCGCCGCCATAGCGATCGCGGCGATGAGCGCAAGAATAGCGATCAAAAACCGCTGTGACGACCGTGACCAGTCCACAGCTCCCATGTGGTCTGGTCTGCGACATCTACATCGCTCCACGGTCGCTCAGTGCTCGCTTTGTCCTCTTTATAGGGAACCGTCTTCGAATTTCGCGCCCAATCCTGGTGGGCTAGCATCAGTCGCATTGGTGATAAAAGCCAGACGCGCTTTTATTTTCTGGCGTATAATCCCTCTTTGTAACTCAATCCGTTTCTTGAAATCGCTCTGATCTTGAATCTTTTTTACTTCTTCTCTGGTATACGCCTGAAATCCTAAGATCTCCTGAGCAAGCTTGTTTTTGGTGTTGCTGTCAGCGGTTTGTGACGCATCCAGCGATCCGACATTTCCAGCAGCCCACGGCATATAAATCATCACTTGGTACATGGTTTCGGCGGCACATTCATACGGCTGCACTTTGGACGTAGCGTTGGCTTCGCTGGTGGATGTCCCCCCTGAAGGAGTATCCATATTCGAAGTGGAGCGTCGGTACAATTATCGCCAGCAAAAGCCACCAACACCGTTTGACCAACATCGTTAACAACCGAATTTGCCTTTTGAATGTAACTCTGGCCCCCATTTCACAAACAATGGAGCGATAGCCGCGACCACCACCATATGAAGACTTTCCCAAGCACATCGGACGCGCCTTTGTTCTGTATCACTGCGCGCCAAAATAGAACAATGGCGCCCACTAAAATTGCAAGGGACACGAAATCTAAATAAATATCCGCGTGAAGGCGTTGAATAATGTCCGTCAAGGTGAGAATGCCACCGGCAGATGAAGTTTTGAGAAAATAGTCAATAATCTCGTTGCCAAATGTCTGTTGAAAAAAAACGATAGCAATAACAGCAAATATTTGACTAACGCTTAGAATAAAATTCGAACTCAAATTGCTTAAACTAATTGAATAACCGTTACAGTCATTGAAATACGTCCCCCACGATGCACCCGCGGTGCCATACTTTTCCCAGGTTGTCAGATTATTATTGGTCTTTGCATCATCAGTCTGATAAAAGGAACCAACGCTACTAATAATCCCGTTCGCGCCAGAATTGGGATTATCAGGTACAAGATCCGTTCGATCAAAACAAAAATGATTAGCCAAACGAGAAAACGCATCTCGGATGGGATTTGTAATATTGGTAGCTATCTCTTTTAATACCGCATCGAAACGAATCGCATATCTTGTTAAAATTTACTCGTCAATATCCCTAACGGCAGAACGATCACCCCAATCCCTGCCTCATCATCTCTTTCAATTTCGCTATATCGAATTTACTGTCACAATCCGCTTGCGCCACCCGCACTGTCCCCACGGCGCCGGACCAATGCTGCTCACTCGGTTGCAGACTCACGTTAAAGGCAAACGCCGCCACGAGCGCCGCCAGCACAATGACCAGGCTGAGCGCGCGGCCATGCGTTCCCTTGCTGCGACGCCGTGCTACCCAAGCCCGAAAATGCCGACCAACCCCAGCATCTGGCTCTGGCCGCTCGGCTTTCAGTTGCTCTGCGAATGCCTCATCCACCCCAGCCCGCACCCGAAGCTGTACCCGCGCTCGATGACCACCCGCCATTGGACGCGTCAACGTATGGCCCGAGCGCGTCGGGGTGAGGAGGCGGGTGGCAGCGGGGGCTGTCATGAAGAAGCCTTATTCCCGATTTGACCAAGGGCCAGCGGCATCGCTGGGACCGGGCGGCCGAACTTGGGTCTTGTCGGGGTCCTCCTCTACCGGTTCGACTACACGTGCATAGTTGCTGCCATACACGGTGCCGTCATGACCATCCGATGGACTGCTGCTGACCACCTTGGCAGTGGCCGAGCTGGTCGGCGCTGTCGAGATCGGAGGGCGCGGCTCAACCGAGGTCGGCGAGACACCAACCCGAGATGACGGCATCACCACCCGACGCACCTCGCTGGGCACTGTAATGGGCGGCACGGTGCTGGCGCCATGAGCCATGGCGTTGTGCGCGGCGATCAACGGTGGAATTGCCGAAGGCGGCAGCACCACCGTGCCCTCACCATCGCCGGTTCCCGGCGGCAAGCTGGGCACACCGCCCATCGAGCCAGCCAAAGCCCGATCCGCTGGGCTTCTTCTTCGGTGTCGGCGACCCCAATGATGCGGCCAGCTGCCATCGGTCACAATCCGACGCGCCGCCGATTGCACATGCCCTGTGTCCTCACCTGGCGTGCTGTCGAATGCTGCTGTGACATCCGGCAGATAGCTCATGTCGACCCGCATCGTGCCGACATGCCCTCGAATGTCTCGCATGATGCACTCGGAGTCTCGCCCTGTGGGAAGACTGGCGATCGCGTTCCGGTGCTCAGGGTTGTCGGAAACACGCAGCAGCTCCAAGTCGGCGGCGATCTCGGAGGGATCCTCAGACCGGAAGACAAACATAGTGGTCAGACAGTTCTTGACATCCTCAGCCAGCAAGTCGCGCGCGTTCTGCGACACCAAGATAAGCGCGGTATTTCGTGATCGACCAAGCCGCGCGACCTCCGCCACCAGCTGCGCGCCCTGCGACGTTTGAGTGATGGCCCAAGCCTCATCAATGATCAGCGCTTTAGGCCCGGTGTAGAGCGGATCGGTCACCAGTGACCGCGAATAGTGGGTCACCAAATACAACAAGGTGACCGACAGCCGCTGCGCGTAGGTGTAGCGGTCTTGGTCGGTGGAAGCAGACGGCAAAGTCAAGCCAGCCAAAGTAATGATGGTGAGGCGCCCTTGTGCCACCTTGATCTGCGACTTGGCGTTAGAGAAGCACAGATTACCCAGCGGCAGCTCGGAGATGACCTCCAGCAAGTTGCCCGCCGACTTTGCTACCGCGATCTGCTGCTCGCTATAGGCAGTATTACGTCCGATTAAGACTCTCGATGCCGCCCGCAAGCAGCAGGTCGATCACTTTGCGCAGATTGGGCTCCGGGTGCATCGCCACATACCGAATAGAAGAGACGATTGCGTTTTCGCGATCAGCCGTCATCTCGCCACCGAGGAGCAAACGCATGCGTCTCCATCGCCAGCAGCGTGCCTTCTTCTCGGCTCGCTGCCAATGAGAACGGATCAAGCAACCCGGCCATCCGCGAACCCAGCTCCAGGATGCGGACCTCACCCAGACCCTCAATGGTGGCAAGGCCTTTCGCGTCGCCTTTAGGGTCCAGCAAAACAGTGGTGATGCCACGCATCGCGGTCTGGTAGGCGGTGTCAACGTGGTGAAGGTCTTACCACCACCAGGCGCGCCCACGATCGCCACGCCTGGCGGCTTGTTATTGCGCGGTGCATACAAAGGATCGAAGTGGACGATCTCTTGGCTGCGCCCGGTCGTGCGGCCGAGATACGGGCCTTCACCATCGCCCAAACTGTTGGATGCGGTGAACAGACCCGCGGCCACCGTCTCTAGTTCTTGCACCTGCCGGTATGCCCGCACGTTCAGTCTGGGCCGGTCGGCCGGGAATTGCTCGATAAATAGCCGTAGTTGGTCGTTAGGCGTCCACGCCACGTCGATGCCGATGTCGCGGTAGTGCTCGATGAGCACCTCGCAACGACGGGTCAGCTCGTCAGCGCTCTCGGCGGAGACGAACAACCGCCCGGCACCGTAGACCAAATACTTGCGATCCCGCTCCATCTCAGTATCGAGGATCTTCCCAGCGACAAATGCATCCGAACACCGACCGGAATTTCTGCCCCGGCACCCGCAATATGCTGCTGCTGCGCGGAGACTTTCTGGATCTGCTTCTCTACGTCCTTTTTGGCCTTGCGCGGCGTGTGAATATCGAAGTACGCCGAGAACTCCACCGAGAAACCAAGCGAGGGGTCTTCCGCATGGTGAATCCACGGGTTGCCGTCCCAGGTGTCCATCTCTCGCGGAATACGACTGATCGCCAACGTTGCTACATAGGAGGCAAACTCGCGCTCTGGCCTCGGCAGTGTCTCTGGGTCGCGTTCGTACACTCGCTGCTGATTGACAAAGTCCCAATTGGGTTGGGTGATTTTGAGATACCGAGGGCTCTCACTTTGGTCGATGTAGCCCTCGACGAGGTGCTGCACCTCCCCCTGCCCCCACGGTTTGTTGGGCTCTGCCGGCGCGGGCGGGGCCGGCATGTCGGGATGCATTTGGTGCCGGAACAACCATGCGATCTCATCTGAGGTCGCCGGCACTGCCTGATAGGCACTCCCCCGCAACAAGCGTTGGACAGGTGCCGCCGCGCCGCGCCACCGTTCAATCTCTTTAGGGTCGATCGCGTCGTCTTCGCCGAGCAGCACATCTGCAGTGGTGACAAAAAACCGCTTGACCATATTGAGCGCGGCTTTGAACTGACTGCTGGCCTCATTATTGCGAAAGCCCAGCCGAACCCCGAGATATACCTCTTTTTGCAGAAATTGCTCATTCCACAAATGTTCTTGCTGCTTGACGAGGAGATCTGCCCAGCCTGGTGCGGGGTTATAGGTGCGCTTATCTAATTTCTCGGCCCACTTGGTGATGTTGTAGCCACGAAAAGTTGTTTTTAAATGCACGCGACAGTCAGTGAGCCCTGCGAGTGCGTGGGCGAAAGAACTAATAAGCCGATCCCACTCGGCCGCAGTTTTAAATTCCACCGACACGGTCGGCAAACGCAGATATGTCCATGCTTCATATTCCGAAAGGACAACTGTGTTATCGAAATAACGCACTGACAATCGCTGCGGAAGCGCTGGGTGATCCTTCTTTTGCTGTTCGCCTTTTTGCCGATTAGCCACGATATAAACACCGACAGCGGCGAGCGCAAACAACACTATAAAGATCATGTGCCTGCTCCCTTCCGCTGTAACACCGCGGCGGCGCGCTCTTCGGCAGCGAGCCAGGTGGGCACCCAGCGGGAGCCGGTAAGTACTACCGGATGGTCGGGACGCGCAGACGCCAACGCAGCGAGAGCCTGGGGCTCACTGCGCCGGGTAAGCCAGGATGTAAGCCATTCCTCCGTGGTCTTCTCATGGGCGATGGGGGTGTCGGCTTTGAGAAGTACCACCAAGGGCGGGATCCCCATAATTCCCACCAGAAAGCCAGTGTTGGGGATCCACGAAGGCATCTGGATAAGCAGGCAGAAGGGGATCCATACCAAGGCTGCCCCCACCCCGGCTAACAGCTGCGGGATGGTGATCCCGCCTTTAATGGGCACCTTCACGTCGTCGAACGCATAGATCTTGGTCCGCAGATTCCAGGTACTCGTAAACGTACGAACAAGCATGGTGCCCCTCCCCTCTGGATGGCTGCCGCATAGTAATGGCAGGAGTACTCAGTCGCCGACAACCCAGCCTTTTAGGACACCACTGAGCGGACCAACGATGACTTCTCCATACTGAATAAGCGCATAGACGAAGATCCCTAGAACAACAAAGCCAATAAAGGCACCCATCGATTTATTCTCGCCCGCTATATAACGCAGGCTAAAAATCCCGATAAGCAATGCGGCAATGGGAGCCACAAAGCCTTTTACACTACTTGCAATTTCACGCCCGGTTTTTGGATCGGCAGCCTGGAAATGCTCAGGCGGCACGGCCGCAATAACGTGATGAATGGTGTCAACGATCATTTTTCTACTCTCCTCAATACGGTCCGGCATCGTATGCATCCAGTCGCTGGGAGCGACATCATCAACATGGACACAGCCACCTCGCTCCCCTACCCGCTCGAGCCGGACGAAGAATCGTTGTCCGAGCCACCGGAGTTATCTGAACCACCGTCATTATCGCTGGTGCTGTCACCACTACCATCGGCCGATCCGTTAGCAGAGGAATCCACGCTGGGGCTAATCGATGGCATCGGCGCCCCACCCTGCTGGGGCGCGACATCGGCCGAAGGTGCCCCACCCTTCATGCTCGCGATGACCCAGTGGTCGCCTTCTCGCTGGACGGTGATGGTGTACTGCGAGGTGTTGGTACCCAGGTCGGCCGCGCCACTTTGGTCATTCGTACCCTCTTGCCAGGTGACCGTTGCCTCTACCGTGCGGGTATCGCTGCCCATGCCGTTGGGCGCATGCACCGTGGTAGTGACTGAGCCGAATTTGCGCACACCATCCAGTCCGCTGACGATACCGGAACTCTTGGTTACCAGCTGCTGCATCTGCGGGTAGTTGGAGTCGGCGTACGCGGTAAAAAATTGCTCAATCAGCTGATGAATCACGTCGCCATTTTGAGAGTCGACGTCGTCAGAATTGGAATCGTCCGGAACGGTGAACTTGGCCGCCGGCGGGCATCCCACAATGGACGGATACGACAAAATCGCGTAATTGCCATTTTCACCCTGGGCATAGACCCCTACTTCGGCACACATCAAGCCGCTTGACCGTGTGTCGCTGGCCTCTACATTGGCCGCCACAGTAATGACCGCGCGGTGAGCACTAGTGACATCGGTCTTCACCGCCCAGGTAACGCCCACCGCTTGATAACCATGGCCATTCCAGCCCACCGAATGGCTGGTGTTTTCGTCGGTACTGGGAAAGAAGATCTTCAAGGCCTTGTCGCGCTCTTCCGGGTGGTCTTTGTCCCAGGTGAAGTAGCTCCGCATAAATAGCTCGGCGTAGCTCGAAGCTCCCTCCGTAGGGAAGCTGTTGGTGGCCGGAAGCTTGGGCTCTTCGTACAAGGCTTTGCCCGCCAACCGGTACGCGCCGTTGATGACCAGTACACCGAGCGCCAACACCATAAGCCCCAGAAACGCAAACCGCTGCCAACGCCCACCACCTAGCCCCAACGTGGACTTTTTGCGCAAAGACTCTTGGTTGTGGGCAATAACGTTGCCGCCCTCTACCCAAAAATCTGATCCAGATTCGGCCGCGTTACCTTCCGTCTGGCTAAGGCGGTTGTCAAGGCTGCCCGAAGCCGCGAGTGGCGGTGCCGCACCGCCACTGGATGCGGTCTTTTTCTTGCCACGAAACAGACCACCCTTCTTAGCCGGACGGTTCTTGTCCTTCTTGGAGCTCTTGCCAGACTTGCCCTTCGTGGGAGCAACCTCGTGGTGTTCCGGCACGTAAGGCGGCACTGGCGGCCGCGGAGGCTCTGCGATACGAGGAGCCTGAGGAGCCGGGACGTGTGGGTGCCCCGACTGCGGCGGCGCAGAGTGCTGTGGCACGGACTGTTGGGGCACAGAGTAGGAACTGGGGGCGCTCATCATGGGTGGTGCCGAGTGCTGTACCGGAACAGGCATCGAGCTCACCGGCACCCCCGTTGAGCGCACTAACCCGGACCCCGCTCCGCTGCTGCTAGTGGGAGCAACGCTCGCCCTGCCAGGAGCTGCGCTCGTGGGTGGAGTCACCGACGGCCTCGGTGGAGCGTCGGAGGAGCCGGGCTTAGGCCCAGTCGATTGAGCCCCGGTGCTCGCATTCGGAGTAGCGGAATTACCTCCACGAGCGACAATCGTGGTGCGTTGTTCGTCCTGATGAGACGGTTGCGCACTAGTGGGATGGGCGCTAGCCGAGCTGGCACTTGGCCCTTGGGAAGGGCCTGCGCCCGGCTGCGATCCAGAAGGCCCGGGAGATCCCGCAGCTGGCGGGCTCGAGCTCATAGCTGAGCCACCCCATCCTGGCGCCACCGCGGGAGGCACCACTGCAGGAGGCGCTGGTGGGTTGCCCCGACCTGCCAGGTTTGAGCCACCTGTCTTACCCGCGATGGCGTCCCGTCGCTGTTGTTCCGACAGTGTGGTGGTGCGTTCTTGCGATGAATCGTCTGCAGGCGGAATGGCCGGGCCGTTCGGTGTTGTTTCGCTCATCGGTCCGCCCCCAACCTCTTACGTAACCGTTGCGGTACCCGCTTGTTGTGAGTGTGCGCCGCCGCCACAAACTGCACGGCCCTCACCACACATGCGATCCGCGTCCCCCACCGAGGTCAAGAACCCCAGTAGAACAATTGAGAATGTCGTTTATATACAGCAGATCAATGTCCACGTCACCGTAACAGGAGGAGTTCGTCCCGGAACCGGCATTTGTCGCCCAAAAAACGGTGTGCCGAACATCAAGACTCATAGTCGCTAGAAATCGAACAAACCGTCAGCGCAGACAATACCGTTGACCCCTAAGGCGGGCCATTCAGCCCAACGGCTGATCGCCTGTTTGTTCGACATTGGACTCTCGCGACGCGGGCCGCGCGGACCAGAAGTGTCGAGTGGGGTCGTTAGTGAGCGACGTAGGCTGCCCAGCCTCGCTCGGAGCAGTCGCACGAGCTCCTGGTTGCACTGGCTGCACTGGTTGGGTAACAGCGGGAGCAGACCAACTAGGACGCGTCGACTGACTCTGCTGCTGATCGCCGAACCGATCCGCCGGCGCAGCCTCATATCCGACCTCGTCGTCGCCCCACTCGGCGAACGCTTCGTCCCGAGCACGCTGTGCTTCTGCCACCTGTTGATTCACCAGGTCAATCTGGACTTGTGCGCCAGCTTGGTCGCCAGCGCGCAACAGCTCCAACGCCTGCTGGGCGGAAGCAAAAGCGGCACGCTGCTGCTCGTCGATCTTGCTGATTGCCGCTACCCGCTCTTCCGGGTCCAACACCCGTCCACCTACAGAGATGATCTCGCCCCGGACCACCGCGACGTCGTTAAGCAGCGGCGCCAAGCTTGCGGGAACTTCTACCGCATCGCCTGGACGCTGTCCAAAACGTTGTGATCCGTAATACAAAGCCGCCGCTAGTCCGACCACGGCGAACGGAATTGCCCAATACACCACGGAAAAATTGCCGCGCAAGGTATTTGTAAGGGCCGCAAGCAAGGTGATAGCCGCGACCAATAATAGGACCAACGCACCACGGTCCATGAGCACCCGGAGCCGATCCCGTTGGTCCTCAAGCGCCGTATCTGTCGGCGGTGTAAGAAAAGCGGACTCGACCGCATACGCGGGCGCGGGGATGTCCGCTGGGTCTACTGGTGGTAACTGTTCAGATGCCATTAGATTCACCGTAACGTAAGCGGCTTCGGTCGACGGGACGATTCGAAGTGCGACAAGCGGCCTAGGACCGCACTCAATTTACCGTAGGTAGCTTATGCGGCCTAGAGTTCAGACAACAATCGAACATGCGATAACAAGCAACAGACCACGCCATAAGACGACCCACACCCGGCGCGGTCGCACGACAGGCCACGAGGGGGCGAAAGAGATGACGGACAAACCTCGCGTGCGCAAGCGCTTCCCCAAAATGCCGGACGTCAAAATCACGGACATGCTCGAAAACCCGCCCCCGGAACAGCAAACTCGACCCCAAGCCGCATCCCGACGCGGATCGTCCAGCCTTCGAGAAGATCCGTTGAGCATCCGTTACCACGGCAAAATCACTGCGGCCATCCCGTTGTGGCGCACCAATGCTGACGGGTATCCCGCGAAGTATTACGACACCCGGGTGAGGTACGAGAACGACGACGGCGCCCAGTTTCTTCAGATCATGATTCCCGCGGACGAGTACGCACCGGTCGGGTCGACGGTGGAAGTAGAGGAACGAGCAGGGAAAGTCCGCGTCACCACGCGTCCCCGACAAAATCGTGATGTCCGTGGATTCAGCTGGTCTAAACCGGACATTAAGACGGCCGGAATCGTGCTAGGCGTCATCTTGGCGATCGTGCTGGCGATAGCGCTCATTGGTTGGGTCATTAGCAAGGGCAAAAAGGGTGACAGCCCCAACACCGTGCCGACGCCCACCATCGTGCTGCAAACGGACGACCTCAACCCCCCTGGTCTGTCCGCACCGCCACCAGCTAACTAGCCACAACGGACCCATCCAGCGCCCGCGCGTCCAAAGCCACGCTTCCAGCCCTCGCACCACCAATGGAGTCGCACCAGCGAGCAGGCCCTAGAGGTCGAGCGTTACCTCGACTTTCTGGAACTCCTTGACATCGTGATAGCCGGTCTTCGCCATGGCCCTACGCAAACCGCCAAACAGGTTGAGTCGACCAGACGGATCGTCGGCGGGACCGTGCATCACCGCTTCCAACGAAGCCAGCGGCCAATCGGCCGGCTGCTCCGCAACGAAACCTCGCGGCAATTTGGGATGTGACGCCGCGGTATGCCACCAGGCGCCTTCACCAGGAGCCTCAGCCGCAGCTGCCAGCGGGGCGCCCAACATGACCGCGTCCGCACCACAGGCGATACTCTTCGCGATGTCGCCACTGCTGTGCACGTCACCATCTGCAATTACATGCACGTAACGTCCACCGGTTTCGTCGAGGTAGTCACGCCGGGCCGCAGCCGCATCGGCGATGGCAGTAGCCATGGGCACCCGAATGCCCAGCACCTCATCGCTAGTCGACCAATCGTCGGCACCATTGCCCACAATGACGCCCGCAGCGCCGCTGCGCATGAGGTGCAGGGCCGTCTGGTAATTCGCGCATCCACCGACGATGACCGGCAGATCCAGGTCGCCGATAAACCGTTTGAGGTTAAGCGATGGGCTATGTGCGGCGACGTGTTCCGCGGAAACAATAGTTCCCTGAATCACCAGCACATCGACACCAGCTGCAATAGCAACCGGCGCATACGCCTCAGCATTCTGCGGCGACACCCGCACCGCGATCGGCGGGCGAGACTCGCCGCCGGCATCGATCATTTCTTGGATGCGCTGCGTAATCAGCTCGGGTTTGACTGGTTCGGCATAAGTCTCCTGCAGCACCGATGTGTGTTGCTCATCGTGCGCGGCCAACAGCTTGGCGAACACCGGCGCCGGATCCTCGTATCTGGTCCACAAACCTTCTGCGTTCAGCGCGCCCAACGCTCCCAGTTGACCAATGTGGAGCGCCGTTGCTGGGCTCATCGTGGCGTCAGAAGGATGGGCAACCATCGGAATATCGAAGGTGAACGCGTCAAAATGCCATGCCGTAGAAACATCAGCGGAGCTTCGCGTGCGCCGCGAGGGCACGATCGCTACCTGTGCCAAGTGGTACCCACGACGGGCGTTTTTCCCCATCCCAATCTCCACAATGTCCCGCACTGCTTTCCTCACTCATCTTGAGAATTGAGAGTTTCCCGCCGTTGCAATCCGGTCGCTGAGGGCACCCCTAAGCGGCGTCTCCGCGCCTTACTTACGAGGGTACGCAAGGCGCGGAGAGTCGTTCCAGGCGGAGGCTCAGCGAGCCTCCGCGGGCACCATGCCGTCCATATTCCCTAATGGTAATTGGGGGCTTCTACGGTCATTTGTATGTCGTGCGGGTGGCTCTCTTTAAGCCCTGCAGAGGTAATGCGCACGAAGCGGGCTTTTTCTTTGAGCTCCACAATGGAGCGGGCGCCAACGTAGCCCATGGAGGCGCGCAGACCGCCGACCAGTTGGTGTGCCACTGCGGCTAGCGACCCCCGGTAGGGAACTTGTCCTTCGATGCCTTCGGGGACCAGCTTGTCGTCGGAGGTGACGTCGTGCTGGAAGTACCGGTCTTTGGAAAAGGACTGTCCTTTGTCGACTGAACCGTGAGAGGCGCGTGACCGCATCGCGCCGAGCGAACCCATGCCACGGTAGACCTTGAACTGTTTTCCGTTGATGAAGCGTAGTTCTCCTGGGCTCTCGTCGCAGCCGGCGAGCAAAGAGCCGAGCATGACGGTGTCCGCACCGGCCACTAACGCCTTGGCGATGTCGCCGGAGTACTGCAAGCCACCATCGCCAATGACTGGTACTCCGGCCGGCTTTGCCGCCAATGATGCCTCATAGATGGCGGTTACCTGCGGCACTCCTACCCCGGCGACGACTCGGGTAGTGCAAATGGATCCCGGACCGACGCCGACTTTGATGCCATCGGCTCCAGCATCGACCAGCGCTTGTGCTCCTAGACGGGTGGCGACGTTGCCACCGATGACGTCCACTGTGGTGTCTGCCTTGATACGCCGCACCATCTCGATGACACCGCGGTGATGGCCGTGAGCGGTATCGACAACGATGACATCGCAGCCGGCGTCCACCAAAGTGCGGGCACGTTTGTAAGCTTCCTCACCGACACCAATGGCAGCGGCTACCACTAGTCGGCCATCCGCGTCTTTGGTGGCCAGCGGATATTGGTCGCGCTTCACGAAGTCCTTTACCGTGATGAGCCCGCGCAAAATCCCGGTGTCGTCGACGAGGGGAAGTTTCTCGACTTTGTGTGCGCGCAACAGCCGTAACGCGTCGCTTGGTTCCACGCCAACCGGAGCGGTGATGAGGGGCATCGCGGTCATCACGTCACCCACACGAGCGCTCTGGTCGGTCTCGAATCGCATGTCCCGATTGGTGACAATGCCCACAAGCACACCAAACGCATCTACCACCGGAACACCGGAGATGCGGTAGTGAGCACAGAGCCGGTCCACATCGGCGACCGTGTCGTCAGGTCCACACGTGACCGGATTCGAAACCATGCCAGCCTCGGAGCGCTTGACCAGGTCGACTTGCTGCGCTTGTTCGTCGGTGGCCATATTGCGATGCAGTACGCCTACCCCACCGTTGCGGGCCATCGCGATCGCCATGCGCGCCTCGGTCACAGTGTCCATAGCAGACGACAGCAGCGGAACACTCACGGAAATATTGCGCGTTAATCGGCTTGCTGTGTCTGCCTCGCTGGGCAGAGATGATGACTCCGCGGGAAGTAACAGAACGTCATCGAAAGTAAGGCCCAGATTTTCCACAAGCTCCATCTCGCCATAGTACGTAAGCAGTTGTGGAAGCTGATACAGGCCCAATGCTGGACGAGACGGGTGAGCTAGTCGTTGTCGCCCAATGCGTCTTGGGTGCCATCTGCGTAGCCGCGGGCGTACTCCCAGGAGACGTACTCGTTGGGGTCAGGATCGAAGGCGGGCTCATGCACCCGGGTTCGCCCCGCACTCAACAGATGGTTCAGATTGGCGCGTAGGAGATCCCACGAAAAGTAGTGGGGTATGCGGCAGTCTTCACAATCCACCACCAACCCGCGGACACCTCGTGGCGACAATAGCGCCTCGAAAACCTCTAGATCACCAAGGTCGTCCAACACATCTTGGCGCTCTGACGGGCTCAGCGGTGCGCCATGCTCGTCAGAGTCATCGAGAGCGGACGCCGGGTCGGATGGATCTCCAGCGAACGGGTCAAGTGGCTCATCGTGCACCTCTCTACCGTAGTCGCATCGTCGAGATATCGCTCTCCCGGCAGCACGAAAGGCGACTTGGATTCGCCATCATGACGCTGCCGGATGAGAACGCGACGTGGTGCGGCTAGCCGATTCCCCGGTCGACGCGCTCCCGCTGACTGAGGGGGAGGCGCTCGAGCTTCCCGGCGAAGAGGTCGGACTCGGGGAGGGAGACGGGCTCGTGCTTGGACTCTCGCTGGGAGAGTTACTCGGAGATGGTGCGGATGACTCGCTGGGATCGTTGGTGGGTGGCGACGAGCTCAGCTGCTGCCGCAGCGACCGCACCTCGGCCCGCAGCTGGCTTTGCCCGTCCTTAGAACGGACTCGTTCAGACTCATCCAAAGCGGTTTGTAGGTGCTCCTGTGCCGACTGTAGGTCCTGCTCGTCGGCGGCTTTTCGGGCGTTTGCTAGCTGCATCCGTACTTCTTTGCGCGCCTCCAAGGACTGAGCACGACTGCTGTCGACCACTCTGGCCAGCGGCCACAGCGCACTGCCTGGCTCGGCAACACTGGCCGCAGCAACACCACCAACGGACGCAGCCCCAAAAACCAAGGCGGCGGCGCTGACAAGCAGCCTCCTGCCACCCCGGAACTTCCGCCACCGAGCGCGACGTTGCGCCAGCTCGTCGGTGGGATCGCCTATCGCGGCCGGCGCATAGGTCTGCGACGCGTCGTAGCCACCAGACAATGCATTGCCACCCGTTGGTCCTGGAACAGCGGACAGGGTGCGTGGTGCATAGGCTCCGTTGTTGCGAGTACGCAGGCTTGCGCCCACGGCATCCATGTCGAGGTCAGACGCCGACACCGCGGATGCGGTGTTAGCGACGTGGTCGCCCCATCCCCAGAGCGCGCGCACGAACGGGTCCTGCCGATGCTCCAGTGGTAGGACGCCCTTAGCCAACGCGTCGATGAGGACGTCGTCTCGAAGGATTGCCGCCGCATCTGCGGCTTCATGCTCCTCGTTTCGGGGATTCTGCGCATGCGGCGCCGAACGCATAGAACGTGAATCGTTCATGCGGACACCTCCGCCGAGGATTGAGCCCGCTCGCGCAGCTTCGCCAGGGCACGATGCTGGGCAACCCGGACAGCTCCGGGCGTCATGCCAAGCGCGTGGCCCGTTTCTTCCGCCGAGAGGCCCACAGCGATTCTCAGCATGAGAACTTCACGATGAGTCGGAGGAAGAGTGGACAGCAGCGTGTGGACTTCCCGTGCCGTGTCTGAAGCCATCGCTTCTGACTCTGGCCCTCGGCTGGAATCTTCTTGCTCGGGCACGATTTCGTAAGGCTGGCTGAGATCGCGCTTGGCGCCGCGATGCGCATCAGTGACCTTGTGCGCCGCTATCCCAAATACGAACGCCATGAATGAGTGCCCGAGATCGCGGTAGCGAGGCAATGCTTTCAGCACCGCGAGACACACCTCCTGAGCAACGTCGTCAGCTGTTGTATATGCGCCGCCCCCAGACGTACCAAGGCGTGCGCGGCAATAGCGCACCACCATGGGTCGAATGTGGGTAAGGAGATCGCTCACAGCGCGGTGATCTCCCTGGACCGCACGGGTAACCAGCCCTTTAAGACTGGACTCGCCGTCCACGTCGTGCATATCGTCGCTCCGCTTACAACTGTTACGGGTGAGGGGCGTTTCTAAGTTATTTCTTGGGACGGCAGGAATCGTCACGCATATTGTGGCGTACGAAACCATCGCACAATCCGCGCCCCTGACCGTAACCGCCGAGTCGCATCCCCTGCGACCCCATCGGGAATTTAGCGCCAATTTAGTTCATTGTGGACGGAGGAACGGTAGGCGGCGGGGCGGCAACGGCATCCCTCGCCTATTGCCGCCCCGTCATTAATCATGCTGATAGTTCTATCTGGAGCTATCGCACCGCGAACCTACCCAAGCGCACCATGTCGACTTGGTGAAACGCTCGCGGTTTGACCGACATTTAATGCTGGTGGCCGTGGCCCGCGGAGTCTTCGTCGTCTTCCCGCTTTTCTACGACCAAGCTTTCCGTGGTGAGCAGCATTCCGGCGATAGAGGCAGCGTTGGTTACCGCATTGCGTGTCACCTTGACCGGGTCGATCACACCTTGCGCCACGATGTCGCCATACTCACCAGTCTCGGCGTTGAACCCGTGGCGAACGCCCTTCTGCACCACTAGTTCTGTGACAGAGGCGCGCACCACATCGCCTGAGAATCCCGCGTTCATTGCGATCTGGCGTAGTGGCGCGCTCAGCGCCTCACGGACGATTCGCACGCCCGTGGCTTCATCACCGGTAAGACCGAGGTCGCCGTTGAGCACGGACTCCGCATGGATCAACGCGCTGCCGCCACCGGCGATCACGCCTTCTTCCACCGCTGCTTTGGTCGCGGACACCGCGTCTTCCAACCGGTGCTTGCGTTCCTTGAGTTCAACTTCGGTCACGGCACCGACTCGGATGACAGCAATTCCGCCAGCAAGCTTCGCCAGCCGCTCTTGCAATTTGTCGCGGTCCCACTCGGAGTCGGTCTCGGCGATCTCGGTGCGAATTCGTGCCACTCGAGCGGCGATCTCAGCGGCGTCTCCGGCACCGTCCACAATGGTGGTGGCATCTTTAGTGACCGTGATCCGGCGTGCCGACCCCAACACCTCTGGGCCCACCTGATCGAGCTTAAGGCCCACATCGGATGAGACGACCTGCGCACCCGTCAGCGTCGCGATGTCCTGCAGCATGGCGGTGCGACGGTCGCCGAATCCTGGCGCCTTCACCGCAACCACAGTCAGCGTCTTGCGAATAGCGTTAACTACCAATGTGGACAGCGCTTCGCCATCGACGTCTTCGGCGATGATCAACAGCGGCTTTTTGCTCTCCGCGAGCTTCTCCAACAGCGGCAGAAGATCGGCCATCGCCGACACCTTGGCGTTAGTGATCAGAATCTGCGCGTTCTCCAGGACCGCTTCGCCTGCTTCGGGGTCGGTCATAAAGTAAGGCGAGATGTAGCCCTTGTCGAATTGCACGCCCTCCGTGACTTCGAGTTCAGTCTGGAACGTTGACGATTCTTCAACAGTGATCACACCGTCGACACCGACAGCGTCCATCGCCTGAGCGATGAGGTCCCCGATCTCGCCGTCCTGAGCGGACAACGCGGCAACCTGGGCAATCTCAGACTTGCCGGCAAGCACCGTCGCCGAGCCAAGCAAAGCGTCGTTAATCGCTTTAGCGGCAACGTCGATGCCTCGCTTGAGCTCCATCGGGTTAGCGCCGGCGGTCACATTACGCAGTCCCTCGCGCACCATGGCCTGTGCAAGAACGGTTGCGGTGGTGGTGCCATCTCCAGCGATATCGTTGGTCTTTGTGGCGACTTCTTTCGCGAGCTGCGCGCCAAGGTTCTCGTATGGATCGGTGAGTTCGATCTCTTTCGCGATAGTCACACCGTCATTGGTGATGGTGGGCGCACCAAATTTTTTGTCGAGCACCACGTTGCGTCCGCGTGGCCCTAGCGTGACCTTGACCGCATTGGCGAGCGCGTTCACTCCGCGCTCTAGCCCTGAGCGGGCATCGTCAGAAAAGCTCAAAGTTTTGGACATGTACTTGGTTCTCCCTCAATCTGTGCGAGCTCCGAATGGCAAATCGCCCTGGAACCCACAGGGGAACCAGGGCGATTGTGCACAGCGCTACGTCGCTGTTACTTCTCGATGACGGCGAGCACGTCGCGCGCCGAGAGCACCAGGTACTCCTCGCCCGCGTACTTAACCTCGGTGCCGCCGTACTTGGAGTACAGCACCACGTCTCCGAGCGTGACATCGAGTGGCACTCGCTTGCCCGAGTCGTCGAAACGACCTGGTCCTACTGCCACAACGGTGCCTTCTTGCGGCTTTTCTTTGGCGGTGTCAGGAATGACAATGCCGGAAGCGGTCGTCGTCTCGGCCTCATTGGCCTGCACGACAACGCGGTCCTCCAGCGGCTTGATGGTGACCTTGGTGGCGGTCGTCACGTGTGTTCCTCCCCCTCTGGGGTTATCCGAATGATTGCTGGGTACGTCCGCCCGTCGTCGCGGTGGTCGGGCGGCTAGGTAGCACACTCGGCAGTAGAGTGCTAGGCGGAACAGTATTCTCCGGCTAGCACTCAGTCAAGGCGAGTGCCAAAGCGCGAAGGCAAATTCTCATCAAGTCCACACCCCCAGCTCCTCCGCGGGCGCTCACCCCGGCGCTTCTCGCCCGACTCCGCTCGGGAGAAGGAGCACAGATCTTCGCGGATCTCGCCGCCCTCATGCCGCCGCATGGCCAACAACCGTCGACTGTCGACTCGCTCGCGGCAGTGTCTCAATTGCGCCGGCGCGGACATGCGTCCGATCTCATTCCGTCCGCCTTGACCCAAGCGATCTTGCGCGACCGTGGGGCGGCTAAATATGGACGTCTCGCCGCGCGCATGTGGTTCACCAGCGATGGCCTCGAGCAGGCAACTCGCCCTACCGTTGCCGCACGCCGAGCAACCCGAGTCGTGCACGCAAACGCACAGCGGGTAGTGGACCTGGGTTGTGGCATCGGCGGTGACCTGATCGCACTCGCCCAGGCGGGATTGTCAGTCACCGGGGTGGAAATAGACGCCACCACCGCCGCCGTCGCAACGGCCAATGTGGACGCGCTGGGCCTCACCGACCAGGTGCAAGTGATATGCGCCGATGCCCGCACCATGAACGTAGAAAAATTTGACGCGGCATTTTGTGATCCTGCGCGCCGACGCAACGGACAACGCGTCTTTAACCTCGCCAGCTATCAACCTCCCTGGTCTTTTGTGCTCGACCTAGCCAACCGAATCGACATGGTGGCGGTAAAGGTGGCTCCGGGTATCGACCATGCGTCGATACCGAATGGGGCAGAAGCAGAATGGGTGAGCGTCGATGGCGACGTGGTCGAAGCCGCGCTGTGGCTCGGCAAACTCAGCGGCGCCGTGCCCACACACGGGCAGCGACTACACCGAGCCACCTCATTGCCCACGGCGACAAGCCTGATCGGCTCAGGCCAACAGCTAGCACCCGTCGCCCCGCTCCAGCAATGGCTGTACGAACCAGACGGCGCGGTTATACGTGCTCATCTGGTTGCCGAACTCGCCCACGCACTCGACGCCACGGCGCTCACGCCGCAGATCGCCTACCTCAGCGCGGACAGCTACCATCAGACACCACTCGCACAGGCATTTGAAGTCGTCGAGGTTCTTCCGTTTTCGGTAAAACGCCTGCGCGGCTGGTTGAGAAAAAACGATGTGGGCACGGTCGAGATCAAAAAACGCGGTTTCGCGATGAGCCCCGAGCAGCTCCGAGCGGCGCTCAAGCCCAGCGGATCCCGCGCCATCTCCCTCATACTCACCCGCATCGACGAGAAACCCGTGGCCATCATTGCCCAACGCGCGGCCGCCGCCGCGTCAGCTCGTTAACTCTTTAACCATGACAAGGGCGTCGGTATTGCTGGGCTGGTAATAGCCGCGACGCACCGCGACCGCCTCGAACCCCCATCGGGCATACAGCCGCTGCGCGGGCCCATTGTCGGCCCGGACTTCCAAACTGATCGTGGGCGCGGCTAGCTCGGCGGCGTGATCGATAAGAACACCGAGCAACCCGCCGCCAATTCCGCTTCGCTGCGCGGCACTATCGACCGCGATGGTCTGGACCCACGCTTGACCATCGGGCGGTTCACCATAGACGCACAAACCCGCGTAGCCAACAACATGGTCCGCGTCATCAAGCGCTGCCCGGTACCAGCGCGTCTCCGTCTGCGCGAGCTCTGACCAAAACATGGCCGGCGTCCATTGCTCGTCGCCGAACAGTTCCTGCTCGATCTCGTGCACCTGCTCCAAATGCCACCACCGTAGGGGGACTATTCGGACAGGGTGAACGTCCGTCACCTAAACCAAAACCGACTTGCGGGTGGTCGGTTCCACCGCATCCGGACGGCGCAAATACAAGGGAGCCAGCTGTTCGCTTGGTGCTTTCCACATCACTCGATGACCCGCGCGCATAGCCAATCCAGCCACACTGGGGGCAACAGTCTCTGACGTGGGTAACGCGATGGTCTCGCGATACAACGACGCGCCAGCGCCTGCCACCCAGGTAGGAGCGGTCACCGCGGGATTCTGTTCGCTCAAAGCGCGAAGTCGTGACGCAAGATTTGCTGGCTTGTCGACCGCCGGATCGCTCAGCCTGACTCCCGATCCCGAGTACACAGCCCAGTACACCTCTTTCCGGCGGGCATCGGTGGCGACCAGAAAATTTTTGCCGACAGGCCCGCCGAGCGGGTCTCCCTCTCCCGTGACCAGACCAGCATCCACTGTGGAGCGTTCTGCCAGAGCCGTAGTGGCGACAGCGTCCAATGTGCACACACCGTAGACCCGGCAGCCGACCGCATGCCCCCAGGCCGCAGCGGTGACCATGCCAACTCGAAGGCCGGTAAATGGCCCGGGCCCGATTCCTACCACAACGGCATCTACCTCTTTAGGTTTGATACCTACCCGCGACAAAGCGGCCGCGATGTGCGGCACTAGCGCTTCTCCGTGTTGGTTCGCGCGTGGAGCATCCCCTGACATGCTGGTCGACGGCGCGATGACCTGGGCGCCGATCACCGATTCCGTGGTAACAGAAAACGGCGTGTGGGCGAGATCATAAGCAGCGTCTAATTCGGTTGCCGCTCCCGATGCTGTCATCACCGAGGTTGTCGGCGTTCGCACCGAAGGCCGGGACTGAGGCGTGAGACGCACCAAGCCGGCAACAACAGTGGGAGTAGCGGTATCTAGCGCCAGTACATACACGAGACCGAAGCGTAGCCCGGTTGACGAAAATCTGGGAACCAGCGGCACTGAGTCAGCCAGTCGTGCGTCCGTCCAACGCTAGCCATATAGCCCCTGCGCAGAGCAGATGCCCAAACGTCAGATAATTTTGAACCAGCCTTCGTGGTCGCATCACGTTAAAACGATTGACTACTAAAACCCGACATTTTGGACCGCACAGCAAGGTACCGCACAGCAAAGGTGAGGATTCGCACCATGAGCAGTTATCCGCCGCCAGGCCCTCCGAACGGTGACCCCTTCGAGCATCAGCCCCAGCAGCCGCCGAGCGGACCAACGTACGGAGGCGCTGGCGAGCCAGCCTATGGCGCACCCCAACAGCAACAGCCAGCCCCCAACAAGTCCCGAACGGTGCTGATCGTAGGGATTGTGGCGGCCGTTCTCCTCATCGCAATACTCACGGTGGGCGGATATCTATTGTTCAAAAAGGACGATAACGGGTCCGATAAAGGCGACACCAAGACGAATCACTCCTCTACTCCCAGCAACTCTGGCAATAGCGGTAACCCCAATACCGGAAAAGGCAAGACTGTATCCCCGGATGGGGCGCCATACAGCTATACCGTGCCCAGTGGGTTTGAACAAACGACAGTACCGAGCAGCCTCAACGACATTGGCGGCAAATACACCACAGTCGTTGCCCCACATAGCGGCGCCCCACAGGCAAACCTCATCCTGGTCACCGAAATTGACGGGCTAGACAGCAGCAATCTCGATCAAACAGCTGCCAGCGTGTCGCAGCGCGCCCAGGTAACTAAGCAGGAGAAAATCAAGCTTGACGGAAAACAAGCGCTCCGCCTCCAGTTCCACAATGCGAACTCTCATTCGGACGGTTACTACATTTACCGCTCTCTGGGCGGAGAAAAAACGCTTTACATCTCAGGCGCTTGGACCACCCAAAAATCCGCCATTGAGCAAGGTCTGGGCGCATTGACGGACAGCATCAAAATCAAATGATGACTAACGGGGGTGCCGTGCACATTGCGGGCAACTCCAGGCTTCACTTACCCACGCCACGACACGCACAGATGGGCCACGCTTATGACCTACCCCCCCAACCAGCCAGGCGCTTGGGGCAACGACCCACACAACCAGCACGGCGGGTTCCCACCAGACCCCCGCGGCTCGCAGCCTTCAGGACCTGGGCAGTATCCCCATGACCCTTCTCAGGTCAGCGGTGCAGGTGCCGCCGGGCCGTATGTCCCCCAATCGGGTCAACCAGACCCGTATAACGCCCCGGTTACTGGTCAACCCAACCCTTGGGGCACGCCGCAAGATCCAGGCGCTTACGGCGCTCCGGCAAGCCAATACGGCGGCTACGACCCATACCAGCCGCCACCGCCTGAGTTTGGCGCTGGCAATTACGGCCAACCACCGAACAAAAACCACACCGGGCTCATCATCGGGATCGTGGCCACGGTGCTGCTGGTCGTTGTTCTCGGTGTAGGCGGATTCCTGCTCTTTGCCGGCGGCAATGACAACAAGAGCGGCGACGATAAAGCGAACAGCGACCACCAAACCAATAACGACAGCAACAAAAACGATTCGAAATCACGCGGAAAACGAATCTCCCCGGCCGGCGCACCTTATGAGCTGGAGCTTCCCAGCGGCTTCAAGCAAGTAAGTGTGCCGAGCAGTGCGTCCGACATTGGGCACGACACCATCGCGATCGCACCCGAAAGGGCCAGCGAGGGAAGCAACGACATCATCGTGCTCACGGTGGTAGACCAAGACAGCAGCGACTTCAACTCCATCAAAGAGAACGTCTCAGAAAGTTCCCACATCACCGACGACACCACGGTACGCGTCGATGGGAAGAAGTCTTTGCAGCTGACTTATGACGTCGAGGGCACAAGTGGTGGCACCTATACCTACCGACCACTCAGCAATGGCTCCACGCTCTATGTCGGAACTCAGTGGGAAGACTACAAGTCGGATATCGAATCGGGCTACCAAGACCTGATCGATAGCCTCACCATTACCGAGTAGTTCGGCTAGACACACATTGAGCCCGCTGGCTCTGCTGCCTCTTGGGGGCCAAAGTGCTCTTGGGGTCCATAGTCGATATCGTCCGACTATGGACCCTGGCAGCGGCATACTGGAATCCTCATGACCACACTTGCGCTCCCGAAGCATTTCGACATTCTGCTCACCGACGAGCCAATACTTCACGTATACGGAACCGCGCCATGGCGGGTACCGGATGGGCTCTTCGCCGAGATCCGCGAGCGTGTCAACGAGTTTGTCGAAAAGCGAAATCCCACCGAGCTGGAGATCAAAAAGTCGTTTTACAAGGCTGAATCGCTGCCCATATCGGCTCAGATCGGCTGGATGCTGTATTTCCTGCGCGGTGTCGGTGAAGTAATCCAAGGAACCCAAGCGCACCTTAATGCCGCATTTCTAAACGATCTGGCCGTAGAGCCCTGGACAGATATCTTTAGCCCCACCGACTGGACCGGCTACACCACATTCTGGCGTCCGGCGTTTGACGATCCACTCCTCACCGCGGCCGGATCTGACCCAGAAAAGCGCGGGATTGCGCTGCAAGCGACTCGAGAAGTATTAGATCTTTTTGCCGGCATTGAACCCCTGGAGCCTCGACGTCAGGCCCTCATCAAGCTCTATGACGACCGGCGGGCCAATCCGGAATTACACCAATTCGATCTGACGGCACCATTCTCAGCGTTGAGCGAAAGCTGGCAACAGAACGCGGGCGCGGAGGTTTTGGCCGCTGTTCCAGAATTAGCGCCGTCACCTCTATACCTAGAGTGGATATACCGAAAATTCGAGGCCACTCACACACAGCTGACCCGCGTAGCACGCGGCAAGCCTTTCCTGGACGTCATGGCCGACATTGTGGCCTACTCAAATAAGAGCCAGCCGCCCGCCGAGCTGGCATTGGTCCTGGGGAAAGACAGATTTGCTGAGCTCTTACAAAAGACCGAACAATCCTTTCCATCAGAGATTGATTGGCGACAAGAAGTTCGACGGTGGCTCTCAGTGGCACTGGTACTTGGCGAGGCCGACGCATGCTTTTCTTGGCTCAGTTGCTGCCAGCGCTTCCGTACCACCATCAACGGTTTGCCTGATGTACCCGCGGCTTACAAGCGGGGGTTTCCCCCGGTCCAGCGCTTCTTGGAAGACCTGCGTCGTATGTATCGGCCATCGCCGGTGGGCGACCTGTCACTGGCGTTAGCAGCCACCGCTCCCGAGTCGTCGCGCGTACGCACCGACGTGGGGGCAGACACCAGTCCCACGGGGCAGCTTGCCTCAAAGGATCACGCCTCTGATGCTCCGTCCGGTTCGTCGACGGCGTCTACCCCTACCTCCGACACGTCCAACACCTCTGCGCTTGCGGCTCTAAACAGCCTTCCGGGGCTAGCGCGGGCAAAGAAAGAACTGTCCGAGCTGGTGGTGGAGTTACATGCCGAGCGCGCTCGACGGGCGGCCGGGATTACCTACCGTGCTAAAGCACGTCACATGATGTTCACCGGCAATGTCGGCACCGGAAAATTAACAGTGGCGCGACTATTGGGGCAGCTTCTTCGCGAGCATGGCGTGCTTCCGGGCGGACATCTGGTGAAGGCCACCCGTTGGGACCTCGTGGGCGCGTACGTGGCAGATTCCACGACCAACGTAAACAAGCTTGTTGAACGGGCAAAGGGCGGCGTGCTGTTCCTTGATGAGCTGTGCGTGTTAGATCCAGACAACTCGACACGTGATGCCGAGGCGGTCGCACGGTTGACGGCCATTTTGGACGAACAAGTCGAAAACGTTGTCATCATCGCTGAGGGCAACGGCAGAGCGATGCAGGAGTTTTCCCGGAAGTTCCCCCAACTAGCCAACCATTTCGCTCGCCGCATCCATTTTCCCGATTACACCGATGACGAACTGACCGAGATTTTCCTTCGCACGACCCACGATGCTGGTTTTACGGTCAGTGACGAGACTCGCGCGAAGGCACACACACTTATCTCGCAGATCGACCGGACCGTGTCGTTCTCCAATGGCTGGTTCATCGCCGACTACTTTGACCGCGCTCTCGCCCAACAAGCCGTTCGACTTGCTGAGGCTTCCGCATCGACCGAATCAAACGCGGACGCGGTCAGGCAACTGCTGCCGGAAGACCTCCCCGAGACCACGCACGCGGCTACCCCAGCCGGCTCCAGAGCGCCGATGGACGAGCTGGAGCGACTCATCGGGATGGAGCAGATCAAGGCGCAAGTTCGGGCGCTCATGGCCGAAGTGACCGTGGCGCCACTCCGCGAAGAAGCCGGCATGCCCGCCAGCAAACCGAGCCGGCACATCGTCTTCGCTGGCAATCCGGGGACCGCCAAGACGACGGTGGCGCGGATCTTGGCGGCGGTCTACGCCGATCTCGGTCTACTTTCATCTGGACACTTGGTGGAGGTGACTAGAGCGGATCTGGTCGCCGGCTACATTGGACAGACAGCATTAAAGACCAGTGCGGCTATCAATCGCGCACTAGGCGGTGTGCTTTTTATCGACGAGGCGTACGCCTTAGCACCGCCGGACTCACCCCGCGACTTCGGCTACGAGGCGATCGCCACTCTCGTGGAAAAGATGGAGAACAACGGCGACGATCTCGTCGTCATCGCTGCGGGCTACCCCAACGACATGCGACGTTTCCTCAGCTCGAACCCTGGATTGGGCTCTCGGTTTGCCAAGGTGCTCACGTTCGAGGACTACACCGACGAACAGCTGTTGGCGATATGGGAAAAAATCGCGCACGATGCCGGGTTCACGGTGGCACCCGGCGTGCAAGAAGCAATCCGCGCACTGCTCAGCCAGATCGAGCGGGGAAAACAGTTCGGCAATGGTCGCTTCATGCGGAAACTATTTGAAGCGACTGTCTCGCGGCAGGCCATGCGGCTCGCCAACACCCGGAGCAAGCCCACCACCACCGAGGTGTGCGAGCTGCGAGTGTCAGACATTCCCAGCGCCGGAGCCAAAGAGCTGACCGCTCAGGGGGAGCAATTCCCCACCGGCATGTATTTATGAAGCTGAACGGGTGACGCTGCCGAGCCCGGACAACGCATCCGAGAGCGCTTGGATCCGGGTGTGCCAGCTCTCGCCATGAGGCTCAAACCGAATCCGGCGCGGCTCATCGACATAGCTGGTGTCGTCCACATCAGACTGTCCTACTTGGGATTCCCGTTCAATGCGGATCCGCAGGTGCTCGTCGACCAAGTGTTCTACCGCACCTACACCCCACTCCACCACCGTGACCGAACTCGTGATCTCGGTGTCGAGGTCAAGATCGTCGATCTCCAACATTCCATGGAGTCGGTACGCATCCACGTGCACTAAGGGCAACGTGCCGCCACGGGCGGGATCCGGCGGATGAACCCGCGCGATGACAAAGGTGGGGCTCACGACGTCGCCAGAGACAGCCAAACCCGAGCCGATGCCCTGCGTCAGTGCCGTCTTTCCAGCACCAAGCGGTCCACTAAGGACGATGAGGTCACCCGCTCGCAGCAAGGACGCGAGCACGCGACCAATGTCTTGGGTCTCGTGGAGCGTCGCTGTTTCGACCACCACGGACGTTGCCTGAGGATCCATGCTCATCCGCCCACTCGCCGTATCAACGCCAGCACATACTCATTGACCGCGTCGGCATGCTCCATCATCGTCAAATGGCCACCATCGGGCACTTCCACGAGGTCGGCATGAGGCAGCAGACGAGCGATTTCCCGGGTATGCGCCACCGGCGTGATCAGGTCTTTGTCGCCACAGACCACCAAGGTTTTGATGCCCGCAAAAATGCCCAGCGCGTCGTAGCGGTCGTGTTCGGACAGAGTGCCTAGATAGCCGGCGATCACTTCTACCGCGGTCGAGCTGTTCATCCGTGCCACATACTCCACCATCGCCTGGCTGGGGTTGCGACTACCGAAGCCGTATCGACGCGTAAGCAAGTAGGTGACGTCGCTACCTGGCATGCGGCCCCGCTCTAGCCAGCCGGGATGCGCCTTCAGTGCGCCAGAAATGGTTGGCATCAACGGCTTCCGAAATCGGGTCATCGCAGAGGGCATGCCGAGCGTGACCTCGTCGAGATGACCAGCAGACGTAGAAAATAGTCCAATGCCGACAACGCGGTCGGCAAACAGTTGCGGGTCGTGCTCAGCAAGCGCCATCAGCGCCATACCACCCATGGAGTGTCCAAGTAGGACCAATGGCCCGTCGGGCGCGATCTCGTTAATGACCGTCGCGATGTCGTCGGCCAACTGGTCCAAGGTGTACTCGCCGCTGGCACGGGTTCCGGAACGCCCATGCCCTGGAAGGTCAAAAAAGAGCAAACGACAACGCGGATCGATGGACGCGCTCAACGCACGACGTTGAAAGTGCCAAGCCCCCATGTCCAAACAGAACCCGTGGACGAACAGGACGGTCAACGAAGCGGGTCGCCCGTCGGGAGGCTCCACTATCTCGGCGTAGAGAGGCACCCCATCGCTGGTGATCACCGCGCGGGTCTCGTCCGCCACCAGCTCCGCGAAAGGCTCATCAGCGAAAAGGTCGTCGCGGCGCCGACGCAACCGGTGCAATGCGTAGCGTTCCGCGACCATGCCCGCGGTCGCGCCCACCGCGGCTACGCCGAGCAGCGCTCCGGCTACCCCAGCGGTCTTGAGCACACTCGGTCTCAGCGGAAACTTCATCGATATACCCGCTCCACCCGATTCCCGATGCTAGTGAGGATCTCGTAGCTGATCGTGTCGAGGGTCCGCGCCCAGTCGTCCGCGGTGGGCTCACCCGCATCGCCTGGGCCGAACAGCACCGCATAGTCGCCGGCCCGCACCGGATCGTCGCCCACATCTACCACTATCTGGTCCATAGAAACCCGCCCGGCTATGGTGCGGCGAGCATTGGCAAGCCACAATGGCCCCCTATTGCTGGCGGCACGCGACACTCCGTCGGCATAACCCAACCCGACCAGCGCCAACGTGGTCTCCCGACTAGTTCGGTATGTGTGCCCATAAGAGACGCCCTCGCCCGCCAGCACCCGCTTGGTGAGCAGTACTTGACCGCGCAACGTCATGGCCGGTCGGAGCCCAAATTCGGGTGCGCGCTCCGGGATAGGTGAATATCCGTAGAGCGATATTCCGGTGCGGACCAGGTCGTAGTGGGCCCGTGGCTCCGTCAAAGTAGCAGCAGAGTTTGCCAGGTGCCGAATCTGCGGGCGTACTCCATATTGCTCGGCGGTTTTTACCGCCGCGTCAAAGTTCGACAGCTGCGCCTCGATACTGGCATGCCCGGGCTCGTCAGCGCAGGCGAGATGACTCCATACGCCCACGACCTCGACCGCGTGCTCTGCCCGCGCCTTCGCGACCGCGGCAAGCAGCTCCGGCCACGCCGACGCGGGTGCACCACCTCGGGACATTCCGGTGTCGACCTTTATATGCACCCGCGCGGTTTTTCCGGTGGTTTGCACCGCCGCGAGGGTCTCCTCCAACAGGCCGATCGTCGCGATGGATATGTCGATATTGGACTTGATAAGAGCGCCAAGTGGCTGCCCCGGCCCCAGCAGCCACGCCAAGATCGGTGCCTTGATACCGGCCGCACGCAGCTCCAACGCCTCAGCGCTCGTGCACACTCCGAGCCAGCTCGCCCCGCCTTCCAGTGCCGCTTGCGCTGACCGCACCGCGCCGTGGCCATAGCCGTTGGCTTTCACGACGGCCAGCACGTCGGCAGAAGTCATGGCCGCAAGAGACGCGGCATTACCGCGGATCGCCGCGAGCTCAATCAAAGCTTCAGCTTGGGCATAGCCACTAGTGTTCCAGCCGCGTGCCTGGAATGTCGCCCCACCCGCGTTGCCGAAGCGCCGCAACCGTAGAAGGCAAAGCGGCGGCAAGACGGCTCGCCGTAACCACCGACTCTCTTGCGACCGCACTCCCCGTCAGACCATGCACGAATGCGCCCGCAGCAGCGGCACGGTGCGGCTCGACTCCTCCGGCAAGCAATGCCCCAATGAGCCCAGACAACACATCACCGGAGCCAGCCGTCGCCAGCTCGGGAACACCGGTTGGGTTCAGCAGCGGCGTCTGCCCCGGACTCGCGACAATAGTGCGGTCTCCCTTAAGCAGCACGGTCGCGGACAAGTCGCTGGCCACGGCCCGCACGCAAGCAAGACGATCGTTTCCCACCGGCCCCGCGATCCGCTCAAACTCGCGGTCGTGCGGCGTCAGAATAAGCGGCGCTCGACGGCGACGCAGCAGCTCGAGATGGTGTGCCGCGAGCGTGATCGCGTCACCATCGATGAGTACCGGCACATCAGTAGCGAGTATTTGCCGCAGCAGGCGGCTCGCCGACACGTCGGTACCAAGGCCAGGGCCACATACCCAGGCCTGCACCCGGCCAGCGTCGTCCAGCGATTGCGTAGCCACTATCTCCGGATGTGCGGACACCACGTGGTCGACCGCCGAGCCGACATAGCGCGTCATTCCGGCTGGCCCCGCCAGTGCACCACTGGTAGCCAGCAGCGCCGCGCCTGGGTATGTGGCGGAACCAGCAACGATTCCCGCTACCCCCCGAGTGTATTTATCGTCCGTCGACTGTGGACTCGGCCACCAGGAGGCCACCGCTGCGGCGGTAGCGATCGCCACGGCGGGCGCCACATTAGACAGATGCCGCTCAAACCCGAGCTGAACCAACTCGACCAGGCCAGCATGTCGAGCGCCCGCACCGACATGAAGACCGGGTTTGTGACAGCCAAAGGTCACCGTCACATCAGCGGCGATCGCGGCTGCTCCCTCCACCGCGCCGGTGTCTACATTGACCCCGCTGGGAACATCGACCGCCAAAACGGTGGCCCCGCTGGCCCGCGCTCGCGCCACCGCTGAGATCAACGGCACAAGCTCGTCACGAATCCCACCACGGGCGCCTATCCCCAGCAGCCCGTCCAAGACGAGAACAGCGTCCCAACGATTGTCCATATAGGCCTTACGTGGACACACTCGGCCACCAGCCGCCTCCAACGCTGCCGCACCCCGCTGGTGATACGTCGGCCCGACCAACGCGGTGACCACGGCGCCGCGCCGCGCCAACGCCGCACCAGCGAACAAGGCGTCGCCACCGTTGTTTCCGGCTCCGGCAAGCACCATGACCGGCGCTCCATAGACACCGGTCCCCTCGGCCAACAACTGGGCGCACCGACGGGCCACGCCACCCGCGGCCCGTCGCATGAGCGCCTCGGGACGAGCTACCGCCAGGGCTGCCGCCTCTGCCGCCCGCACGTCCCTCACTCGCCACGCTGACGTCACCGGCCCTAGCTCGTTCACCCAGACTCTCCCTCCGCCACCACCATTGCCGAAGCAATACCCCCATCATGGGAGAGCGAAAGATGCCAGCGAGTGATACCGCGCTCAGCGGCGGCCGCAGCCACGGTGCCGGCCACGGTCAGCCATGGTCGTCCATCTGAGTCCGACACCACCTCGCAGTCTCGCCACAGTAGGCCGCTGGGAGCACCGAGGGCTTTTGCGACCGCCTCTTTGGCTGCGAACCGCGCAGCCAACGACTCCGGCGAGCGCGGGTTACCCGACCCGGTCCGCCTCTCCGCCTCGGTAAACAACCGCTCCTTCAACAGCGGTGTCCGCGCCAACGCCTTAGCAAAACGGTCGACCAACACCACATCGATACCCACGCTGACAATCACAGCGCCCACTCTGGCATGGCGATGGATATCTCATTCAACGCCGTCCACGAAACCCGTCAATGATGGCCATACCGGCCAAGAGTGTCCACGGGCGTTGCCCCTGGACGGGTCCACTGCGGCACGGGACGACTGGTCGGGCCCCAAGTGGCAACGCCATCAGCGTCCGACCGCCAGTACCAGCACGAGCCGTTCGGTCGGCCCCCGTCGGGATGGAAAGTCGACGCCTCCGGCCAACCCTCGGGGCTGTCCTCCCATGCCTCCCGGCGGCCGTAGGGCGTCATATCGAGCAGACCCAAAGACGGGTTGACCCGCTCGTTTCCCCGGCCCGTCGTGGAGTAGGTGAGGAAGGAGCGGTCGCCGTCGCGCAAAAAGCAAGTGATGGATCCCATGCTGTCGCCGACCGGTGCCTCCGCCCCACGCACCGAGTACCAGGGCTGCGTGTAACCCATGAACTCGACATAAGAGGCAACCTCGTCCCACGGGCCCGTTGTTACGATGGCGAAGGAGACCCCACGGGCGTTGAGATAGACGGCATCCCTAACGTGCCAAGCCGTGGTCGTGCAACCCTCGCACTGCCCCTGGTTCGGCGCACCGTCGTACCACATGTGTTTGTAGACCACGAGTTCGTCGCGCCCCTGGAACAGACCCAGAAATGGGACCGGACCGTCAGGTCCGATGACCTCCACCCTTCCGTCGAACTCCACCATCGGCAGTCGGCGGCGGGCGGCAGCGATGGCGTCACCCTCATGAGTATGGGCCTTCTCCCGGATTAGAAGCTCGTCTCGGGCGGCCCGCCAAGTAGCCAGATCGACCACGGGCGGACGTCCGGGGAGCGTGGTGTTCGGATGGTCCGTTGCCATGGTTTCCTCCGTCATGTCTCGTGCCGAGGCAGCATCGTACGACTTCCGCAACGCCAAAACAGGCCCGCGACCTGGCCGCCCCAAACACATTTCTTCTGTGGGGGAGCACCTGAGGAACGCCAAGCGACGAACGCCGGCAGAGGCCCGTCTACGCGAGTTCTTACTCGACGGTGACGGATTTGGCTAGGTTCCGGGGTTGGTCGACGTCGTGTCCCCGCGCGGCCGCGATCTCACATGCCAACACCTGCAGCGGCACAGCCGTGACCAACGGTGCGAGCAGTGTGGGCGTGTGCGGTACTCGAATGAGGTGATCCGCATAGGGGATCACCGCTTCATCGCCATGCTCGGCAATGACAATCGTGCGAGCGCCCCGAGCACGAACCTCCTGAATATTGCTGACAATTTTGTCGTGCAACAAACTGTGGCCGGTTGGCGAAGGCACGGTGATGACTACCGGCGTGCCGTCTTCGATGAGTGAGATGGGCCCATGTTTGAGCTCGCCCGCGGCAAAGCCCTCTGCATGCATATAGGCGAGCTCTTTCAGTTTGAGCGCGCCCTCCAGTGCGACTGGGTAGCCGACGTGTCGGCCGAGGAAGAGCACCTGGTTGACGTTCCGCAGCGCTTGCGCGAGTTCACGGACGGGGTCGGCTACTTCAAGTACCGCATTGACGGCGCCGGGCATGTCTTCTAGCTGACGGACGATCTCGGCGACCTCGTCGGCGAATTTAACTCCACGGACTTGGGCAAGGTACAGGCCCACCAGGTAGACGGCCACTACCTGTGTCAGGAAGCCTTTGGTGGATGCGACTGCGATCTCTGGTCCGGCACGGGTATAGAGCACCGCGTCGGATTCGCGCGGAATGGTCGACCCGATGGTGTTGCAGATGGCTAGTACTGGCGCTTTTTGTTCACTGGCATGGCGCAGCGCCATGATGACGTCCATGGTTTCGCCCGATTGAGAAATGACGATGACCAATGTGTTTGGTCCAAGCACTGGATCCCGGTAGCGGAACTCGCTGGCCAGCTCAACCTCAACAGGAACACGGGTCCAGTGCTCGATCGCGTACTTGCCGATCAGCCCGGAGTGGTAGGAGCTACCGCAGGCGACGACGAAAACCTTGTCGATCTCCCGCAGCTGCGCCTGGGAAAGGTGCACGTCATCGAGGATGACTTCTCCCTGCGCGGTGAGCCGCCCGCGCAAGGTGTCGTCGACGGCCTTGGGCTGCTCCGCGATTTCTTTCAACATGAAGTAGTCGTAACCGCCTTTTTCGGCGGCGCTGGTGTCCCAGTCCACGTGAAAGTCGCGCCCCGTGCTGGGGGTACCGTCGAAATTGGACACCTCGATCCCGTCGGGGGTGATGCGCACTACCTGGTCTTGCGCCAGCTCCACCGCATCGCGCGTGTACTCAATGAACGCAGCTACGTCGCTGGCAAGAAAATTTTCGCCCTCGCCTCTGCCCACCACCAACGGGCTATTGCGACGCGCCCCCACCACGACCCCCGGCTCGTCCCGATGCACCGTCAATAAGGTGAACGCACCATCGAGACGTTGGCATACCTGACGCATTGTTTCGGTAAGACGATCTGGATGGCCAGCTAGCTTGAGATAGGCACGCTCTAACAGGTGCGCCACACACTCCGTGTCTGTGTCGGAGGAAAAAACGACACCATCAAACTCCAGCTCACGACGCAGGGCGGCGAAGTTTTCAATGATCCCATTATGGATGACGGCGATGTTGCCGTCCGCAGACAAATGTGGGTGCGCATTGCGATCATTGGGTGCACCATGAGTGGCCCAACGGGTATGTCCAATGCTGGTGTGACCCGCAAGCAGGTCGGGAAGAGACGGGTCTGCGTCAGCGGCCTCATCGTGGCCCGCGAGCGCGTCCGTCAGATTGACCAGCTTGCCCGCTCGCTTCTCCGTGACCAGGCCACGATCGGTCACAATGGCGACCCCGGCAGAGTCGTAGCCGCGGTACTCCAGCCGCTTAAGGCCATCTACGACGACATCGACTGCCCGCCGAGGCCCAGCGTAACCAACAATTCCACACATGAACACGAGCGTATCGGAGTCGCCTGGTGAGGGGTTGGTGGGCTGATACCACTACGCGCTACGACGCGGAGGCCACCACCGTCGCGAGTTCTTCCGCGGCCGCTTGTGCCTGACTCTGCGTCGGCGCTTCTACCATGACCCGGACAAGCTGCTCTGTGCCGGAAGGTCGAAGTAAGACCCGGCCATGGTCGCCCAAAGCATCCTCCACTTTAGACACCTTGTGCAGCACCGTGTCGGCATGGGCCACAACAGACTTGTCGGAGACCGGAACGTTGATCAGCACTTGCGGCAGTCGCTCCATTACCGCCGCGAGCTCAGCAAGTGACCGGCCAGAACTAGCGACCTGCGCCAGCACGTGAAGACCCGTCAAAATACCATCGCCGGTCGTGGAATATTCCGGCATGATCACGTGGCCTGATTGCTCCCCTCCCAAGGAGAGCTTGCGGTCACGCAATGCTTCCAGCACGTAGCGGTCACCAACGGCGGTGGTCACGACCTCAATACCGTGCTCACGCATCGCCAGATGCAGACCGAGGTTACTCATGACCGTCGCGACCAGGGCGTCATCGTGCAGACGCCCCACCTGATGCGCGGACAAGGCCAAAATAGCCAGAATTTGGTCGCCATCGACGAGTTCGCCGTCTGCGGTGACCGCCAAACACCGATCCGCATCGCCATCGTGAGCGAGCCCTACATCGGCCCTATGCTCGCGAACGGCACGAGCAACACCATCCATGTGGGTGGAGCCCACACCATCATTGATGTTGAGTCCGTCTGGCTCCGCCGCGATAGGAATAACCGTGGCGCCGGCGGAGCGATACACCTGCGGCGCTATATGCGAAGCGGCCCCATGTGCACAGTCGACTACCACTCGTAGCCCAGATAGCCCCTGGGGGCTGGTACCGATCAAGTAATCGATGTACCTCTGTGCGCCGTCTGGCAGCTGACGAATCCGGCCGACGCTCGCGCCCACCGGTCTGGACCAGCTCTCATCGGCCATCGCAGACTCGATAGCGTTCTCTACTGAATCTGGAAGCTTCTCCCCACCCCGGGCGAATAACTTGATTCCGTTGTCTGGCATGGGATTGTGGCTAGCAGAGAGCATGACGCCCAAATCCGCGTCGAGCTCCGCCACCAAGTGGGCAACCGCCGGAGTGGGAAGCACCCCCGCGCACAAGACCTCAGCACCCGCGCCAGCCAACCCAGCATTGACCGCCGCCTCCAGCATTTCCCCACTGGCACGAGGATCGCGGGCGACTATCGCAAGCGGACGGTGGCCTTCTCGCCGTGCAAGCACGCGGGCCGCGGCGGAGGCGACCGACAACGCTAACTCTGGGGTCAGCACAGCGCCGTTCGCGAGGCCGCGAATACCATCCGTCCCGAAGAGTCTGGCTCGAAGAGCACTCGAACCAGGCCCACCAGGTGCGGAATTGTGGCCGATCAACGCTTGCTGTATTGCGGAGCCTTGCGCGCCTTCTTGAGACCGTACTTCTTGCTCTCGACCTCACGGTCGTCACGAGTCAAGTAGCCGGCCTTCTTGAGCACTGGGCGATGGTCCGGGGTGTCTTGGATGAGAGCCCGCGCAATCGCCAGCTGCAAAGCACCAGCCTGGCCGCTCACTCCGCCGCCGCGCAACGTGACAATGATGTCGTATTTGTCTTCCTGGCCAACGGCGACCAAGGGAGCCTTGATGTGCTGCTGATCAACCTTGTTGGGGAATGCTTCTTCCAACGACCGAGCAACTTTACGCGGCGTCGGGCCAGTCTTTTTGGACCGCCGCTTGTTGTTCTTGATGCTGAATTTGCCGGTACCCGAGACAAGGCGCACTCGAGCGATCGCCGTCTTACGACGTCCAACAGCATCTGGGCGAGTCCGCTGGACCGACTCGGAGACCTCGAGAGTCGTGGACGGAGCCTGTTCAATAATGGTAGTGGTCACGCTGACGCCTTCTCTTGCACAATCTGAGTGATCTCGAACGGGACAGGCTGCTGAGCAGTGTGCGGGTGTTCGGAGCCCGCGTAGACCTTGAGCTTCTTCAGTAGCTGACGGCCCAAACGATTCTTGGGAAGCATGCCACGTACCGCGGCTTCGACCGCACGCTCTGGGTGCTTGGCGAGCAACGTTTCGTAGCCAACTCGCTTCAGCCCACCCGGGTAACCAGAGTGGCGGTAGGCGACCTTGTCCTGACGCTTGTTCCCAGTCAGTGCAACCTCGGACGCGTTAACGATGATGACAAAATCGCCGGTGTCGACGTGGGGCGCGAAAACGGGCTTGTGCTTGCCACGCAGCAACGTGGCGGCCTGGCTCGCGAGCCGACCAAGCACAACGTCTCTGGCGTCGATGACATGCCACTGACGCTGAATGTCGCCCGGCTTTGGGCTGAAGGTACGCACAGGTCTGCCTTATCTAGAACGTGTTCGTTGATGGCTTTTGACGCCCTGCAAGTTATACGCACCAAATACCGGATCGGCGACGGTGACGTGGGACTCTGCGGGCAAGAAGCGAAGCGCTAGCTACGCAACGACCGCTAACGATACCTGCCGTCGAGATCGACGGTCAAAACAGGTGGCTAGGTAACGGACTGACACAGGTAAGCCCCCACAAGACGAAGGCAAAAACGGGCTCTAGGCTGAGAAAATGTTCCCCGTCGAACCGCCCACTCAAGCCCACGTTAGCGGTAGCCCCACCCAAGGTGGCACCTCTCCGGGGCGGCCGAACCGCCCGCTCATCCTGGCGATTGCGGTCGTCACCGTCCTGGCGGTATGTGCGGCGATCGCATTGGTGCTCGCGCTGCACCACCGAGGGCATCACACCGGCCAACAGGCCGACAATCCGCTGCCTTCGGCTTCAGAGTCAGCCGGCGAAGCAATCCTCAACCGGCAGGTCGATTCGAAAAACCTCACGGTCAACGAGATCTTTCCCTATAAGACGATGACCGCGGGTAAAGCCCAATACCCCATTCAGGGTTCGGAACTTCTCAACAGCTGCGCCGAAGCAACGTATGGTCAACCACTCCGCGATGCGCTTAATTCATACGAATGCAGCGGTGTGGTACGCGCAACTATTCGCGACCAGCCCTTCGAATATGTCGGAACAATTGCCGTAGCAGACGTGGCAGATTCCGCGGGGGCCGCGGAAATTAACGATCTCCTTAACGACCCGCAGAGCAACGGCGGCTTTTTAGTGAAGAACGCCGGCGACGTCACCGTGAACCACACCCAACATCGAATAGCTGACAGCAAGGTGTACGGGCATTTTGTGCTTGTGGTCATCGTCGCCAAACGCGATCCCAACAGCACCTTCGACGCTCGCGATTCCGGCGTCAAAAATTTTATGCGTGATTCTTTTGACTACATGGGAAACCAGCTCAGCCATCGCGAGAGCTAGTTGACGGCGCTCGCTACGACAACCCGTGCTTAGCCTTGGCGAGTAAAGGTCGCCAATGGCAACGTCTCGACTTACGAGAGGGTACGGAGCGCACGCGTACGATCGGCTCTGGCCGCCAATTGATCGTCCGGGGGGTAGTCGACGCCGACCAGCGTCAGCCCATGTGGTGGCGCAACATCGACGGTGCTCGCCCGTTCCGTGCGCGTGAGCAGCGTGGCCGGCCACTCCGGTGGCCGATTCCCCTCGCCAACCGCTAACAGTGCGCCCACCAAGCTCCGCACCATGGAGTGACAAAAAGCATCTGCCGTCACCCATGCCTCGTACACGTACTCCTCGTTTTCGGCAGGGCACCACAGCAGCCGCTCCAGTCGCCTGATGGTGGTCGCGCCTTCTTTTCTCCGGCAATACGCGGCAAAATCGTGCTCGCCGCATAACGTCTCTGACGCTTGTCGCAGCAATGGCAGGCTCAACGGACGTCGCCACGCCACCGTGTCGTAGCGCCTGAGAGGGCACGCTCCACCTCGACGATCCGTGACCCGATAACGATAGTGCCGGCGCAGCGCGGCGAAGCGTGCATGGAAATCGGGATGGGCCCGCGACGCCCCAAACAGCCGCACATCCGGCGGCAATACCGCCGCTGCCCGACGGATCAGGTGCGATCCCTGCTCCTGCCACATTTCGTCGGACACATCGCAATGCGCGACCTGCCCAGTCGCATGGACACCAGAATCGGTGCGACCGGCAACTATCAACTTGATGGATTCGCGAAAAACCGAGCTCAACGCATCGGTCACCACCTCTTGTACCGTGCGTTGACCAAGCTGCCGCGCCCATCCCGCAAACGCCGTGCCGTCATATGCAAGGTCTAGCCGCACCCGCACCATTTACTCCCCCATTTCATACAAAAAACCGGCGGGAATGTCTGCTATGGACATCCCGCCGGTTCCTTCTGCTTTAAACGAGAGCGATCTACTTCTCTTTGTCACCCTCAGGCGCATCTTCTTGTGGGGCAGCGGCCTCAGCCTCATCTTCTTGTGGGGAAGCGGCCTCAGCCGCCTCGTCACTATCCACAGCAGACGCCGCCGGTGCGGCCGCACCGGCCATGGCCTCTTCATCGTCGCCACCGGCAAGCGCCGCTACCGAATCGTCCGCATCGTGACGGCTTCGGCGTAGTCTCTCCGACCGGGAAAGGCTCGGGGCCGACTGCAACTGCGCAGCCGCCTCTACCAGCTCGATTACCGCCATCGGAGCGTTATCGCCCTGACGTGGCTCAAGCTTGATGATACGGGTGTAACCACCCGGACGGCCCACATAACGCGGGCCAATCTCGTCAAACAGGTGGTGCGCGACATCGGTGCGCCGTATGACCGCAAGGACCTGTCGACGAGCATGCAAATCGCCGCGCTTAGCGAACGTGACTAGCTTCTCGGCGAATGGACGCAGCCGCCGCGCTTTGGCGTTCGTCGTAGTAATGCGACCATGCTCGAACAACGCTGTCGCGAGGTTCGCCAGCATGAGCCGCTCGTGCGCGGGGCCACCACCGAGGCGCGGACCCTTCGTGGGCGTGGGCATGACTTGTTGCTCCTTGACTCGTGCTCTTATAAAGCTTGTTTCGCATCGCCCAGCGGCGACGAAAGGCGCTGTGGCACCTATTACAGCTGCTCAGTCTCGGCGTAGTCTTCGCCGTCAAAGTCGGTGCCGGAGAAGTTTTCTACTACCTGGCTCGGGTCGAACCCGGGAGGCGAATCCTTCAGCGCCAGCCCCATGCCAGCTAGTTTTACCTTGACTTCATCAATGGATTTGGCACCGAAATTGCGAATGTCTAGCAAATCGGCTTCGCTGCGGGCGATCAGCTCACCCACAGTGTGGACGCCTTCGCGCTTGAGACAGTTGTAAGACCGGACGGTGAGGTCGAGATCTTCGATCGGCAATGCCAGGTCGGCTGCCAACGCGGCATCCGCCGGCGACGGTCCAACCTCGATACCTTCTGCGGCCTCATCGAGTTCGCGGAACAAACCGAACAGCTCAACCAGTGTGCGTCCCGAAGAAGCAACCGCGTTGCGTGGCGAGATGGACGACTTTGTCTCCACGTCGAGGATGAGCCGATCGAAGTCGGTCCGCTGCTCAACACGGGTGGCTTCTACCTTGTAGGTCACCTTCAGCACCGGCGTGTAGATCGAGTCGATCGGAATCCGACCGATCTCTTGGCCCTGCTGCTTGTTCTGGACCGCGGTGACATAGCCCCGGCCGCGTTCGACCACGAGCTCGATGTCGAGCCGACCCTTGTCGTTAAGCGTCGCGATATGAAGCTCTGGATTGTGCACCGAAACCTCGGCAGGCAAGGTGATGTCTGCTGCGGTGACCGCACCAGGGCCTTGCTTCCGCAAGTACATGGTGACTGGCTCATCGGACTCGGAGCTCACCACTAGCCCTTTAAGGTTGAGGATCAGCTCAGTGACGTCTTCCTTAACGCCCGGAATGGTGCTGAACTCGTGCAGAACACCGTCGATCTTGATGCTGGTTACCGCGGCACCAGGGATCGAGGAAAGCAACGTACGCCGCAACGAGTTGCCCAGGGTGTACCCGAAGCCTGGCTCGAGTGGCTCGATAATGAAACGAGAGCGCTGCTCGCTCACTGATTCTTCGTTCAGCACTGGACGCTGAGTGATAAGCACAAATACCTCCTGTTGCCCGGACGCCCACTATTTGACGTCTCGAGGAATGGAAATCACACCCGACGACGCTTTGGCGGCCGACAGCCGTTATGCGGAGTAGGAGTGACGTCTTGAATCAAGCCAACCTCAAGGCCAGCTTGCTGCAGCGAACGAATCGCCGTTTCACGTCCAGAGCCGGGGCCCTTCACGAATACATCGACCTTGCGCATGCCGTGCTCAATTGCGCGGCGAGCGGCAGCCTCGGCGGTCATCTGCGCCGCGTAGGGAGTGGACTTACGCGATCCCTTGAAGCCGACCTGCCCGGCGGACGCCCAGCTAATGACGTTTCCTTCGGGGTCGCTTACGGTCACGATGGTGTTGTTGAACGTGCACTTGATGTGGGCCTGGCCACTCGGCACATTCTTTTTATCTTTACGCCGCACCTTCGGCGTACGAGTCTTGGTAGGCATTGACCAAAAATTCCTTTAGCTACATGAGGGATGGACAACCGATGAGTAGCAGCCGCTACTTCTTGCCGGCCTTCTTCTTGCCAGCCACAGTACGACGCTTGCCCTTACGGGTACGAGCGTTCGTCTTGGTGCGCTGCCCGCGGACTGGAAGGCCACGACGGTGCCGGATTCCCTGATAGCAACCGATCTCGACCTTGCGGCGAATGTTCGCCGCAACATCACGGCGCAGGTCACCTTCGATTTGGTAAGTAGCCTCAATCCAGTCGCGAAGCCGAATCAGCTCCGCGTCGGTGAGGTCTTTTACGCGGGTGTCTGGGCTTACCTCAGTAGCGCTCAGTGTCTGCGCTGCCCGGGTGCGGCCAATGCCAAAAACGTAGGTAAGTGCAACCTCAATGCGCTTTTCGCGCGGGAGGTCGACTCCGACCAAACGTGCCATGAGTGGGCTTACTCCTTCTTACTGATGCGGAGGTCTTCCGCGCATCTGCTCTATCTGCCCAGATAGATCCTCGGCCCCCGACCAAGGGTTTACCGCAGCGCCAATAGCACCGCAGTGAGATGCGCGATGTGTATTTGTGGCTTAACCCTGCCGTTGTTTGTGGCGCGGGTCGTCGCAAATCACCATGACTCGACCATTGCGTCGGATCACTCTGCATTTAGCGCAGATTGGCTTGACGCTGGGCTTGACCTTCACGGCTGGCGTACTCCTTCTTAAGCGCGGTCAGGCGCAACCAGCCGCCAGACCGGCGCGCAGACGATCCAATATGGCCATCTGGCCAACGATTGTCACTTATAGCGGTAGACGATGCGCCCACGAGTCAAGTCGTATGGCGACAGCTCAACAACTACCCGATCTTCAGGCAAAATACGGATGTAGTGCTGCCGCATCTTGCCACTGATGTGAGCCAAAACTTTGTGACCGTTGGTCAACTCGACCCGAAACATCGCGTTAGGCAATGGTTCGACGATCCGGCCCTCCATCTCGATGGCCCCGTCTTTCTTTGGCATGTCCTCCGCAATCGTGACGTACGAGTATTGCAACAGGAGTCTACGCCGCGTCTTTTCTTATACCCACGTTGGGCTCCGCCGTTGGGTCAATCGAGACTGTGTTCGCGGGCCAGTGCACTCGCTTTGTCGCCCAGCTGCGAGACGCCCCCGTCAGCGGCGGTCAATACCCATAAGCCGTCATCGAGGATAGCGAAGGAATGTTCGGTGTGGGCGGCCCAGGAACCGTCGGACGTCACCACCGTCCAGCCATCTGACAATTCGCGTGTCGCCGGCTTGCCGTCGGTGATCATCGGCTCCACCGCCAACGCCATACCAGGCAGAAGCGTGACGCCCCTACCAGGCTTGCCGTAGTTCAATAGATGTGGATCCTGATGCATTTCCGTCCCGATGCCATGACCACCGTAATCGCGCACTATGCCGTACTTCACGGAGTGAGCTTGCCCAGCGGCGCCCACCGCTTTTTCCACCGCGTGGCTAATGTCGGACAACCGTCCACCCACCCGGGCCGCTTTGATCCCCGCCCACATTGCCTCCTCGCAGGCTTGGGCAAGCCGCAGTGGACGTTGCCCGACCTGGCCAACGGGCACCGTGATCGCGGAGTCGCCATGCCACCCATCGACTATCGCTCCACAATCGACAGAGACGAGATCCCCCTCACGAAGCAACTGGCGAGAATGAGGGATGCCATGCACAACCTGGTCGTTCACCGAGGCGCAGATTGTTGCCGGATACCCCTGGTAACCCAGGAATGACGGCGTCGCTCCCCGCGCTCGAATGGTCGCATGCGCCACTTCATCAAGCTCAGCAGTGGTGACCCCGGGCCGCACCACGGCACGTACCGCCTCCAAAGCCGCCTGAACCACGAGCCCAGCCTGGCGCATGACCTGGAGCTGCTTCGGTGTCTTGAGCTGAATATCTGGCCCCTGAAAAACCACGAGTGCCCTTCCGTACCTTCTTGGTCGCTTACCCTTCGCGATCATGTATAGCGGTGAGCACCCGCTCCGTCACATCCTCCACCGGTCCGGTGGCGTCAACGGTAATCAGCATCTCTCGCCCGGCATAAAACTCAATGAGGGGCGCGGTCTGCTCCGCGTACACGTGCAGTCGACGCTGGATAGTCTCCGGCTTATCGTCGTCCCGCTGGAACAGCTCTCCTCCGCACCGATCGCAGACACCCGGCTTCTCTGTGGGGTCGAACTCGATGTGCCATATCTTGCCGCAACCACGACAGGTGCGCCGCCCAGAGAGCCGACGCACCACTTCTTCGGGTTCGACTCGCAGTTCCATGACAAGGGTCAGCTGAGCATCTCGCTCACCGAGCATTTTATCGAGCACGCCGGCTTGGGTAACATTGCGAGGAAACCCGTCGAGCAAAAAACCACGGGCGGCATCCGACTCGTCCAACCGAGACGTCACCATCTTGACCGTGACCTCGTCGGGAACCAAATGCCCCGCGTCCATATACCTCTTTGCTTCCACACCCAGCGGCGTCGAAGCACCAACGTTCGCTCGAAAGAGGTCACCCGTCGAAATTTGCGGAACCGAGAAATGCGCCGAAATGAATTCAGCCTGCGTACCCTTGCCCGCTCCCGGGGGGCCAACCAATACCAGCCTCACTACTTGAGGAAGCCTTCATAGTTACGTTGCATGAGCTGGCTCTCTATCTGTTTAACCGTATCAAGTCCGACACCGACCATAATGAGCACTGCCGTACCGCCGAATGGGAAGTTTTGCGTGCTCTGCGAACTACCCACAAGGTCAATAAACAAGATTTGGCAGTACTGCGATGATCGCCAAATACAGCGATCCTGGCAACAAAATGCGACTCAAAACATAATCGAGATATTCCGCGGTCGATTTACCGGGACGCAAACCCGGCACAAACCCGCCGTATTTTTTCATATTGTCGGCGAGCTCATTCGGATTCATGGAGATAGCAACGTAGAAATACGTGAAGAAAATGATTAATGCGAAATACAGAACAATATGGACCCAACTATCAGATGGCTGAATCCAACGTTGAATAAATGTCTGTACTTTGCCTGGATCGCTTTGGTTGCCGAACTGGGCAATGCAACGACGGCACATACAACAACGATGACGCGAAAATTACCGGGATAACCCCAGCTTGGTTCACCTTTAACGGAATATAGGTGGACGAGCCCCCGTAGGTTTTTCGACCCACCATACGTTTGGCGTACTGCACCGGAATGCGTCGCTGCGCCTGTTCGATGAAGACCACTGCGGCGATGATGACCAAAGCCACCACGATGATGACCGAGAACACCAAGGCGCCCTTAGTGTCGTAAATGCTTTTGCCCTCGGCAGGTAACCGGGCCGCGATCGAGGTGAACATCAACACCGACATGCCGTTACCCACGCCACGATCGGTGATCAACTCGCCCAACCACATGACCACGGCCGTTCCGGCGGTCATGGTAATGACGAGCGTGGCGAGCGTGACCCAGTACGGAGCACCACTGCTTTTGGGGATGAGATCCAACTGGCAATTCGGGTAAAGCTGGCCTGAGCGGGCAAGCGCGATAAAGCCCGCGGCCTCAAGGATCGCCAGACCAATCGTCAAGTACCGCGTGTACTGGGTGATTTTCGTTTGGCCGGCCTGCCCCTGTTTTTTGAGCTGCTCCAGCCGTGGGATAACAACCACCAGCAATTGCAAAATGATGCTTGCGGTGATGTACGGCATGATTCCGAGTGCGAAAACACTCAGCTGCAGCAACGCGCCACCGCTGAACAAATTCAGCAAGGTGAACACACCGGAGCTGCTATTGCTGACGATCTCACCACATTTGTGGATATTGGTCACAGATACGCCAGGCGAGGGCAGCACAGCTCCCACTCGATACAACGCCAAAAGAAATAGCGTGATAATGATCTTCTTGCGCAGGTCGGGCGTACGAAAAGCCCGGGTAACGGCGCCGAGCACATTTCCTCCTGCGCATTGATAAATACGAATGCAAGTCAGTTGATAAAGGGAGTACAAACGCTATAAATCTGCCGCTTGCCGATCGATCAATCAGATCGCGGGCAGACCCATGCGACTCTAACAGTTGCACAGCTAAAGCACCGCACGGGCCAATCCGTACGGTGCCTCACGCTCACGCTGCGACGACCGAACCGCCCGCCGCCACGATCTTCTCTTGAGCTGTTGCCGAAAAAGCATGCGCTGAAATGTCTAGCTTGACTCCGTTAAGCTCACCGCCACCAAGAATCTTGACGAGCCGGCGAGGACGCACCGCACCAGCAGCGGCAAGCTCTTCTGGACCAACGGTGCCGCCCTGTGGGAACAGCTCCGCCAAACGATCCAGATTTACCGTTTGGTACTCGACTCGGAAGGGGTTCTTGAAGCCCTTGAGCTTGGGCAACCGCATATGGATAGGCATTTGCCCACCCTCGAAACCAGCGGGGACAGTGCCACGCGCTTTGGTTCCCTTTGTACCGCGGCCAGCCGTCTTGCCTTTGGAGCCCTCACCACGCCCGACCCGGGTCTTCTCTGTTTTGGCGCCCGGCGCCGGCCGTAGATGGTGCACCTTCAGGGCCTTACCAGCTCCTGACATCGCTTCGGCGGCTTCTACATTCTTTGCCATGATTGTTACTCGACCTCCTCAACCTGTACGAGGTGGGTCACAGTCGAGACCATGCCCCGAATTTCGGGCCGGTCCTCCTTGACGACAACGTCGTCAATACGCTTGAGCCCCAGCGAACGCAGGGTCTGCCGCTGGTTCGGCTTCGTGCCGATCGCGGACCGGACCTGCTTAACCTTTAACCGCGCCATGGTTATGCTCCCGTTTCAGCGCGCGCCCGCAACATAGCGGCGGGTGCGACATCTTCTAGTGGCAAGCCGCGACGAGCTGCGATTTCTTCCGGCCGGGTCAACCCTTTGAGTGCGGCAACAGTGGCATGCACGATGTTGATCGCATTCGAGGAGCCCAAGCTCTTGGAAAGTACGTCGTGAACGCCAGCGCACTCCAGCACGGCACGAACCGGCCCGCCAGCAATGACACCAGTACCAGGGCTAGCCGGCTTGAGTAGCACCACACCGGCCGCTTCTTCACCCATGACAGGGTGCGGAATCGTCGAGCCGATGCGAGGAACCTTGAAAAACTGCTTCTTGGCTTCCTCTACACCCTTGGCGATAGCGGCGGGCACCTCTTTGGCCTTGCCGTATCCGACACCCACCGTGCCATCGCCGTCGCCAACGACGACCAAAGCGGTAAAGCTAAACCGGCGACCACCACTGACAACCTTGGCCACCCGATTGACCTTGACGAGTCGCTCTAACAGCGGCGTCTTGTCGGAGGCCTGCCCCCGGCCACCCTCACCACGGCGCTCTCGGCGGCCGCCGCCTTCAGAGGCCTTGCCCGTCGCCGAGCCGCGGCGTTGCTGACCAGGCATCAGATCTTCCCTTCAATAATTTTCGCGTCCACAGCTACTCTCGCGCTGTCGCTTCGTTGCTTGAACATCTAGAAATCCAGTCCGCCCGCACGAGCAGCGTCGGCCAATGAGGCGATGCGGCCGTGGTAAGCATTGCCAGCGCGGTCAAAGACGGCCCTGTTGATGTGGGCATCCTTTGCGCGCTCGGCCAGCAGCTGGCCAACCTTAGCCGCCAACGCTTTCTTGTCGCCATCTGTGCCGCGAACAGCCGCGTCCATAGTGGAGGCAGAGGCGAGCGTCTTACCGGCCACATCATCAACCAACTGGACATATATATGGCGCAACGAACGTGTCACTACCAAACGAGGCCTCTCGGCAGTGCCCGAGATCTTTTTGCGGATCCGGAAGTGGCGACGAGAGCGCGCGACGCGGCGCTCACCCGCGACCCCATGGGCCGAAGAGCGGTGCAGCAGCGTAGCACCCATCACTTACCTGCCTTTCCAGCCTTGCGGCGAATAACTTCGCCGTCATAGGCAATACCTTTGCCCTTGTAGGGCTCAGGGGGACGAATCTCGCGGATCTTCGCCGCGGTCTCCCCAACGAGCTGCTTGTCAATTCCCTTGACGCTGAACTCGGTTGGCTTGACAACCTGAAAGGTGATGCCCTCAGGGGCTTTTACCAATACCGAGTGGCTGTAACCAACGTTGAATTCGAGATCGGCGCCCTTAGCCTGAACCCGGTAACCAGTACCGCGAATGACCATTTTCTTTTCGTAGCCACTCGTGACGCCCTGGATCATGTTCGCCACCAACGTGCGCGACAAGCCATGTAGCTGGCGTGCCGAACGCTCGTCGTTGGGGCGGGTAATGACCAGTTGGTCGCCATCACGCTCGATGGCGATCGGCGAGGACGATGGTCCAATTAAGCTCACCCTTGGGACCTTTTACCGCAACATCCCGATCATTGAGAGTAACCTCAACGCCCGCGGGCACAGAGATGGGTTGGCGTCCAATACGCGACATGTCTACCCTCCCCTACCAGACGTAGGCGAGGACTTCCCCACCCACGCCTTTCTTGATCGCCTGCCGGTCGGTCAGCAAACCAGAGGACGTGGAGATGATCGCCACGCCAAGACCACCCAACACCTTCGGCAAATTGTCTGACTTTGCATACACCCGCAGCCCCGGCTTGGAGATACGTCGAACCCCAGCGATACTCCGCTCACGGGTCGGACCGTACTTAAGCTGAATAACCAAAGACTTGGTCACCGGGTCATCGGCGTTCTCCACCGACCAACCCATGATGTAGCCCTGTTCTTGAAGAATCTCGGCGATGCGCGCCTTGAGTTTTGAGTACGGCATCGCAACTTGGTCGTGATACGCCGAATTAGCGTTACGCACCCGCGTAAGCATGTCCGCGATCGGATCGGTCATGGTCATGGTTAATGTTTACCTTTCTCGCCATGGTTCCCAGCTAAGGGCCTATGGCAAAGAGATACAGCGATAGCTCGAAAGAGACGCCGTCACGATCCTTTGTGGACACCGGGAAGTTCACCTGCATGCGCCATCTCACGAAGACACACACGGCAGAGCTTGAACTTGCGAAGCACCGCACGAGGGCGTCCACACCGCTTGCAGCGGGTGTAGGCGCGCACCTTGAACTTTGGCCGCCGCTCAGCCTTTTCTCGCAACGCTTTCTTGGCCATGGGTTAGTTCTCCTTGAACGGAAAGCCCAGACGCTTAAGCAGCGCACGGCCTTCCTCATCAGTCTTAGCCGAGGTGACTACGGTGATGTCCATGCCTCGGGGGCGATCGATCGAATCAATATCGACCTCCTGGAACATGGACTGCTCGGTGAGGCCAAAGGTGTAATTGCCGTTGCCGTCGAACTGTTTGCCCGACAAGCCACGGAAGTCACGGATACGGGGCAGAGCCAGTGTAAGCAATCGGTCGAGGAACTCCCACATGCGGTCGCCCCGCAGCGTGACCTTAGCGCCGATCGCCTGACCTTCGCGCAATTTGAACTGCGCGATCGATTTACGTGCACGACGCAACTGCGGCTTCTGGCCGGTGATCAGTGTGAGATCGCGCAACGCACCATCGATAGCCTTGCTGTCCCTCGCCGCCTCGCCAACTCCCATGTTCACAACAACCTTGAGCACGCCAGGAATCTGCATGACATTGCCGTATGTGAACTGGTCGCGCAGACCAGAAACGATCTCCTCGCGATAACGTTGCTTGAGCCGGGGAGCTACTTTCTCAGGCGCGCCCTCTTGTGTCGCCGCAGTCATCAGATGTCCTCACCATTACTACGCGCCACGCGTACTTTCGTGCGTGTCACCTTGCCGTCATCGTCGGTGGCTTCCTCAAAGCGGTAGCCCACGCGAGTCCGCTTGCCGTCCGGGCCAATCAACATGACATTGCTGACGTGAATAGGGGCCTCGGCAGTGACGATGCCGCCGCTCTTAGAGCCACGCTGCGATGTCTCTACCTTGGTGTGCTTAGTGATGCGGTTGATACCCTCAACCAGCACCTTCTGCCTCTCGGGGTAGGCAACAATGACCTTGCCCCGCGCACCCTTGTCTTTGCCGGCGACCACCAAGACAGTGTCGCCTTTCTTGATCTTCATTGCGGCTCGCTTCTTTTTGCCAGCCGGTGGTTTATTGGCCATGGCTCACAGCACCTCCGGGGCCAGCGAGATGATCTTCATGAACTTCTTGTCACGTAGCTCCCGGCCCACCGGGCCGAAAATACGGGTACCGCGAGGGTCACCGCCATCCTTAATCAGCACCGCAGCATTCTCGTCGAACCGAATGTACGAGCCATCTGGACGCCGCTTTTCTTTGACCGTGCGGACTACGACCGCTTTGACTACATCGCCGCGCTTCACACCCGCGCCGGGGATGGCGTCTTTTACGGTGCCGACGACGATGTCGCCGATGCCGGCATACCGCCGGCCTGAGCCGCCCAGCACCCGGATGCACAGGATCTCCCGAGCACCGGTGTTGTCAGCGACACGTAGTCGCGACTCCTGCTGAATCACGTCTAACTCCTCATGCGTGCTGGGCGAACCAGCAAATTCATAGTTTCGAACTACCAAACCTTCACGATCTTACGGAAGCTCTCGCAGCCTTACTTCGCGCGCTCCACGATCTCGAGCAAGCGCCAACGCTTAGTGGCGGACAGCGGACGGGTCTCCATGATGCGCACGCGGTCGCCCACGCCACACTCATTGTTTTCGTCGTGCACCTTGAACTTGCTCGTCCGACGCATAACCTTGCCATACAACGGGTGCTTGCGACGGTCTTCAATCTCGACCACCGCGGTCTTGTCCATTTTGACACTGACAACAAGGCCTTCACGGATCTTGCGTCGACCGCGCTCTGGTGCTTCTTCCGTGGCCTGAGCACTCTGGCTCATGGTTACATCTCCACTCATGCCGAGACCTCGCTCTTGTCTTTCTCGTTCTGCTCGGCAGTTGCCTCATCCGCTGTGGTTGCGGTGGCATCGCCATCCTTGGCCTTTTTAGCGGTCTTCTTGGCGGCCCGCTTCTTGGGAGCGGGCTCGTCTACTACCTCAACCGGCGCCGGGGCAATGCCCAGCTCGCGCTCACGAATAACCGAGTAAATCCGGGCAATGTCGTGCCGGACCGATCCTCAGTCGACGATTGTTGTCTAGCTGCCCAGTGACGCCCTGGAACCGCAGATTGAACAGCTCCTCTTTGGACTCCGACAACTTAGTGCGAAGCTCTTCATCACCGAGCTCGCGCAGCTGCGCAGCCAGCTTATTCGGACCGGAACTCATGCCGCTTCACCAACTTCGCGCTTAATGATGCGGCACTTCATCGGCAACTTGTGGATTGCCCGTGTCAGCGCCGTCATTGCGGTTTCTTCCACTGGATATGAGAGTTCGAACATCACCCGTCCAGGCTTGACATTCGCGACCCACCACTCTGGCGAGCCCTTACCGGAACCCATCCGGGTTTCTGCGGGCTTCTTGGTGAGGGCCTGGTCCGGGAAGACCGTGATCCACACCTTGCCACCACGGCGAATGTGTCGAGTGATCGCAATACGCGCCGCTTCAATCTGCCGGTTAGTGACGTACGCCGGCTCCAACGCCTGAATACCGAACTCACCAAATGTGACGTTAGTACCGCCCTTGGATTTGCCCGCGCGCTTAGGGTGGTGCGGCTTACGAAAACCCTTTGGGGGTCTCTTCGGCGACAACATGTGTCAGCCCTCCTGGCTTTTCGTACTGGCTTCGGAACCGGTCGCGGCCGGTGCGACAGCAGCGACCGGGGCGTCAGCCGCTGGCGCGGGCGCCTCCGTCGGCTTGCTCTGGTTTTGCTGCCGGCTCGGCGCCGTGTTTTTGGTATTGCCACCGGACTTCCGGCGAGGACGATCCCGACGCTGCGCGCGCATAGCCGCCTCGGCAGCCTCACGCTCGGCGCGGCTCTGGAGAACGTCGCCCTTGTAGATCCACACCTTCACCCCGATGCGACCGAAGGTAGTGCGAGCTTCGTAGAAGCCGTAGTCGATGTTTGCCCGCAGCGTGTGCAGCGGAACGCGGCCTTCCCGGTAAAACTCAGAGCGGCTCATCTCGGCGCCACCAAGTCGGCCCGAGCACTGAACTCGGATACCTTTGACTCCCGCGCTCTTCATCGCCGTCTGAATCGCTTTACGCATCGCACGTCGGAAAGCCACTCGGCTGGATAGTTGCTCGGCCACGCCCTGCGCGACGAGTTGTGCATCCGCCTCTGGGTTCTTGACCTCGAGGATGTTCAGCTGAATCTGCTTACTGGTGAGCTTTTCTAGCTCGCCCCGAATGCGGTCCGCTTCCGCACCACGACGACCAATCACGATTCCCGGACGGGCAGTGTGGATATCGACCCTGACACGGTCACGAGTGCGCTCGATCTCTACACGGGAAATCCCAGCGCGATCCATTCCCTTGGTGAGCAGCCGACGAATTTGTATGTCTTCGGCCACGTAGTCCGAGTACAGCTTGTCGGCGTACCACCGGGATTTCCAATCGGTGGTAATACCGAGGCGGAACCCGTTCGGGTTAACCTTCTGACCCATTACGAGTCGCCTCCCTCAGTGGACCCAGCAGATTCAGTTGATTTCTTTGCGGAGCTGCTCTTTGCGGCAGACTTTGTTGCTGCCTTAGCTTTCTTCGGCTTATCCGCTGGCTTGCTCGCGGCTTTGCCCGCAGCGGGCCGAGTCTTTGCTTTCTGTGCGGCCTTGCTCTTGGCCTTCTTGGCTGGCTTAGCTTTGTCTTGGCTAGTCACACTCTCGACCACGATCGTGATGTGGCACGTGCGCTTGCGGATGCGGTACGCCCGCCCCTGCGCGCGTGGCTGGATCCGCTTGAGCGTGGGACCCTCGTCGATGAAAGCCTTCGCCACCAGCAGCAACTCTGGGTCGAGCCGCTCGTTGTTTTCCGCGTTAGCCACCGCACTCGCCAATACCTTGGCGATCGGCTGGCTCGCGGCCTGCGGCGCAAAACGCAGCACTGTCATTGCTTCGCTCGCCGTCAAACCACGAATCAAATCAATGACCCGCCGCGCTTTCATCGGTGCTACGCGCACAAAACGTGCCTGCGCGTACGCGCCTGGGGCCTCGCCCAACAGGCGCTCACGGCGCAGGTTCGTGCGCTCGCCCTCGATCACTGCCATCTGTCTGCTCTCTTAATTCTTCGATGAACTCTGCTGAATTCTCGGGATGCCGCGCCTAGCCGCGCTTGCCTCGACGGTCGTCCTTCACATGACCCTTGAATGTGCGGGTCAGCGAGAACTCGCCAAGCTTATGGCCGACCATCGACTCAGAAATGAAGACAGGGATGTGCTTCATTCCATTGTGGACCGCGATGGTGTGACCAACCATGTCCGGCGTGATCGTCGAGCGCCGCGACCAGGTCTTGATGACGTTCTTGGTGCCCTTTTCGTTTTGGAACAACACCTTCTTGTTGAGGTGATCATCAACGAAGGGCCCTTTTTTAATACTGCGTGGCATAACGAATTACCTTTAGCCCTTCTTGCCTGCGTGACGCGACCGAACAATCAGCCGGCTGCTCTTGTTCTTTTTCCTGCGGGTCCGGCCCTCGGGCTTGCCCTTCGGGTTCACCGGGTTACGACCACCGGACGTCTTACCTTCACCACCACCGTGAGGGTGATCCACCGGGTTCATCGCAACACCACGAACACTCGGCCGCTTGCCTTTCCAGCGCATTCGGCCAGCCTTGCCCCAGTTAATGTTGGACTGCTCGGCGTTGCCGACCTCGCCCACCGTGGCGCGGCAGCTCACCTCGACCATGCGCATTTCACCCGAGGGCAACCGAAGCGTGGCGTAGTTACCCTCACGCGCCAGCAGCTGAATGCTAGCGCCAGCAGAACGAGCAAGTTTAGCGCCACCGCCCGGCCGGAGCTCGATCGCGTGCACCACCGTACCGACCGGAATGTTACGCAGCGGCAAGTTATTTCCCGGCTTGATGTCCGAGCCGGCGCCGCTCTCAATCAAGTCGCCTTGACGCAAGTTCTTCGGCGCCAAGATGTATCGCTTCTCGCCATCGGCGTAGTGAAGCAACGCGATGTTGGCAGTTCGGTTCGGGTCGTATTCGATATGCGCAACCCTTGCGGGAACGCCGTCTTTGTCGTTGCGGCGAAAGTCGATCAACCGGTACTGGCGCTTGTGCCCACCACCCTGGTGGCGGATGGTTATCTTGCCCTGGCCGTTCCGCCCACCCTTGTTGTTCACGGCCGCAGCAACGACTTCTCCGGGCTATCACGGGTGATCTCGGCAAAATCCGAGACGCTCGCCCCGCGCCGCCCTGGCGTCGTCGGCTTGTATTGCGGATACCCATTAGCTTTCCTCTTCTCGTCAGACTCACAAACACGCGGCCCAGAGCCGGAATCAGGGTGGCGCTGGTCAGCCGCAGAGCCGCTGCTGCGTAAATCCATGCAAGGCGACAAACGCGGCCAGCGTTGCCCTGAGAGGGTCCGGATCATGAGACGGGGCCCCCGAGGCTTTCAATCCTTGTCGCCTCGGCGAGGGTTACAACCGCACGCTTGATGTCTTTACGCTTACCCCAACCGGATCGAGTGCGCTTACGCTTGCCCTTGCGATTGAACGTATTCACGGCCGCGACATTGACGTCGAAGACTTTCTGTACAGCGATCTTGATCTCAGTCTTGTTCGCCGTGGCGCGACGATGAACGTGTACTTGTTCTCGCTCTCCATCAGGGCGTAGCTCTTTTCCGAGACCACCGGCGCGAGCAAGATGTCCCGAGGATCTTTCCAGGTGCATTTATTGGTTCGGCAGGCTCACTGGTTATCGCCGCCTTTAATCCGTCTTCAGCCCAGTGCTGGCCGACACGGCCACCGAGTCACCAGGGCACCGGTGAACCGCCGTCAACGCCGCCTGGTAAAAACCACATCGTCATTGACCAGTACATCGAGCGTGTTGAGCTGATCGCTCCACAAGTGCATGAATGTGGGCGAGTTACGCGACGCTCAGCGCCGTGATCTCGTCATTGCGGGACAGCACCAACAAGGTGTTCGTGCTTGCGTCACTTTGGCCAGCATCTCGCGGGCGGACCCTTAGTGGACGGTGTCTCGCCGAATCGACGATGCGCTCAATGACGTGAATGCGTCCATGCGTCAGCCCGGTCCGACAAAGCGCGCCGCGCAACGCGGCGGCCTTCATTTTCTTGGGGGTCCGCTGGGTGTAATCGCGAGGAACTGTGTCCATGAACTACGCCACCGCCCGCAAACTGCGGAGCACGGATCGAACCCTGGCGCGCCCGGCCGGTGCCCTTTTGCCGATAAGGCTTAGTGCCACCACCCCGGACTTCGCCACGAGTCTTAGTCTTGTGCGTTCCCTGACGCGCAGCGGCCTGTTGGGCCACCACGACCTGGTGGATCAGCGGCACATTTACCTGAACGCCAAAGATTCCTCAGGCAGTTCGGCTTCGCCTGTCTTCTTGCCGTCAATGTCGAGCACGCTGGCGGTCGTCATTTCTGCTTCGCCCCCTTGGCCAGCGGGGCCTTGGCCGCGGTGCGTACGAGCACCAGACCACCCTTGGGCCCAGGTAGCGCTCCCTTGATGAGGAGCAAGTTTTTGTCCTCGTCAATGCGGAAGACAACCAGGTTCATCGTGGTGACACGGTCGCCACCCATACGGCCTGCCATCCGCATGCCCTTAAAGACACGACCGGGAGTAGCACATCCACCGATAGAACCCGGTGAACGGTGCTTACGCTGCACACCATGAGAGGCGCGCAAGCCGTGGAAGCCATGACGCTTCATGACACCGGCGTAGCCCTTGCCTTTGCTCGTGCCAGTCACATCGACTTTTTGTCCAGTGACGAACAACTTGACGTCGACTTCTTGGCCCAATTCGTATGTAGGCGCGTCGATCGTGCGCAACTCAACGAGATGACGTCGAGGCGTCACGCCGGCCTTATCGAAGTGGCCCGCTTGGGGTTTGGTCACCTTGCGAGGGTCGATCGCGCCATACGCAAGTTGGACGGCTTCTAGCCGTCGGTTTCGGGGTGCGTATCTGAGTCACCACGCAAGGCCCGGCTTCGACGACTGTCACCGGAACAATCCGGTTGTTTTCATCGAAGACCTGGGTCATGCCGAGCTTGGTGCCCAAGATCCCCTTGATCTGCCTATCCATATGGTCTCGCGATCCTGTTCTCACTCGCTACAGCTTGATCTCGATGTCGACGCCGGCAGGCAGATCGAGACGCATAACGAATCGACTGTCTTCGGCGTCGGGTCGAGAATGTCGATCAGACGTTTGTGAGTGCGCATCTCAAAGTGCTCGCGGGAGTCTTTGTACTTGTGCGGCGAGCGAATCACGCAATAGACGTTCTTTTCGGTTGGCAGCGGCACCGGGCCAGCGACAGACGCACCGGTACGAGTGACAGTGTCGACGATCTTGCGTGCCGACGAGTCAATCACCTCGTGGTCGTAGGCCTTAAGCCGAATGCGGATCTTCTGTCCCGCCATGTGATGTCCTTCTTGACTGCTACTTAGTCGCTTCTGAATTGGTGCTCCGCCGACTTCCGTCACGACTGACGTCGGCCGAGGGCGCTGTCATGTCATGCTCCGCAACCGGCGGCTGCGCTGCTTGCGTACGGCGCTCAAGCTTGGTGGCCCCATCGCCTTCCCACAGGGCCACCCTGCTCGAACAACTACTTAGGATCTTGGTAACGCGACCGGCACCAACGGTGCGGCCACCTTCGCGGATCGCGAAGCGTAGACCCTCTTCCATTGCCACTGGCTGGATGAGCTCCACCGTCATAGAGGTGTTGTCGCCAGGCATGACCATCTCCGTACCCTCGGGGAGGGTAACGACGCCGGTCACGTCGGTGGTGCGGAAGTAGAACTGAGGCCGGTAGTTGTTGAAGAACGGAGTGTGGCGTCCGCCCTCATCCTTGCTCAGGATGTATACCTGGGCCTCAAAATTGGTGTGAGGAGTAGTGGTACCAGGCTTGGTGACAACCTGGCCGCGCTCCACGTCCTCGCGCTTGATGCCACGAAGCAACAGACCGACGTTCTCACCTGCGCGAGCCTCGTCAAGCAGCTTGCGGAACATCTCGACGCCAGTCACCGTGGTCCTGGTCGAGTGCTCGCGAATACCGACGATCTCGACTTCCTCGTTGACCTTGAGGATGCCACGCTCGACCCGGCCGGTGACGACAGTTCCACGACCAGTGATCGTGAAGACGTCCTCGATGGGCATGAGGAATGGCTTCTCGGTGTCGCGGGCTGGGTCCGGAACGCTGCTCGTCCACCGCGTTAAGCAGCTCGAGAATCTTCTCGCCCCACTCGGCGTCGCCCTCGAGGGCCTTCAGTGCGGACACGCGCACGATCGGCACATTGTCGCCGTCGTACTCCTGTGCGCTCAGCAATTCACGGACCTCGAGCTCGACGAGCTCGAGGATTTCCTCGTCGTCGACCATGTCCGACTTGTTCAATGCAACCAGGATGTAAGGAACGCCCACCTGGCGGGCAAGCAACACGTGCTCACGCGTCTGTGGCATGGGCCATCGGTGGCGGAAACCACCAGGATCGCGCCATCCATCTGGGCAGCACCGGTGATCATGTTCTTGATGTAGTCGGCGTGGCCAGGAGCGTCGACGTGAGCATAGTGACGCTTCTCAGTCTGGTACTCAACATGCGAGATGTTGATCGTGATACCACGCTGCTTCTCTTCAGGCGCCTTGTCGATCTGATCGAACGGCGTGAAAGGGTTAATTGTCTGGGTACTTGTCGTGCAGAACTTTGGTGATCGCAGCGGTCAGCGTCGTCTTGCCATGGTCGACGTGGCCGATGGTTCCGATGTTTACGTGCGGCTTGTCCCGCTCGAACTTCACCTTCGCCACTGGGGTCCTCCTGATGGACTTCTGATGTGTGGTGTGTCGCAACCTTTTTGTTCTGCACGTCTTACTGGATCATGATTCTGTTGTAGGGCCTTACTGGTACTGCACTCGGTGCTACTCGCTGTCGCCTTCATAGTTCGCGGCCGCTCCAGCCGCTCCGCTCGTAGCGGTCCTTCGACCGCTACTGCTCACTCCCCTGTTGCCTTTGCGATGATCTCCTTCGCAACGTTCGAGGAACCTCTGCGTAAGAGTCAAACTGCATGCTGTAGCTCGCCCGGCCCTGCGTCTTGATCGCAGATCCCCGACATAGCCGAACATCTCCGACAGCGGCACAAGAGCCCGGACGAGGCGCACTCCCACCGCGCTCTTCCATCGCCTGGATCGTGCCGCGACGGGAGTTAAGGTCGCCGATGACGTCACCCATGTTCTCTTCTGGGGTGGTTACCTCAACAGCCATCATTGGCTCAAGTAGCGCGGGACTAGCTTGCCTTGCCGCGTCCTTGAGCACCATCGAGCCGGCGATCTTGAAGGCCATCTCGGACGAATCGACCTCGTGGTACTGACCGTCGACCAGCTCCAACTTGACCCCGACAACGGGTAGCTGGCCAACATGCCGAACTGCATTGCGTCCTGCGCGCCAGCATCTACCGACGGGATGTACTCCCGCGGGATACGACCACCAGTTACCTTGTTGTCGAACTCGTACTCCGGGCCATCCGCGGTCTGAGGCAAAGGCTCGATATTGACCTTGACCTTCGCGAACTGCCCAGCACCACCGGTCTGTTTCTTGTGGACGTATTCGATGCCCTCCACCCGCTTACGGATGGTCTCCCGGTAAGCGACCTGCGGCTTCCCGATATTCGCCTCGACGCGGAACTCACGCTTCATCCGGTCAACCAGCACCTCGAGGTGAAGCTCGCCCATGCCTCGAATGATGGTTTGGCCAGTCTCTTCGTCGTTCCGTACCTGGAAGGTCGGGTCTTCTTCAGCCAGCTTCTGGATCGCTATGACAAGCTTTTCCTGATCGCTCTTGGTCTTTGGCTCGATCGCAACGTGAATGACTGGGGCCGGGAAGGTCATCGACTCCAGAATCGCCGGGCTTATTGCGGTCGCAAAGCGTGTCGCCAGTAGTCGTCTGCTTGAGACCTGCGACGGCCACGATATCGCCGGCGCAACCATCTGCCAACTCTTCCCGCTTGTTGGCGTGCATCTGGTAAATCTTGCCGATGCGCTCTTTACGGTCCTTAGTGGAGTTAATGACCTGGCTCCCGTTGTCGAGTCGCCCTGAATAGATGCGGATGTAAGTGAGCTTGCCAAGATGCTGATCCGTCTGGATCTTGAACGCCAGCGCGGAAAACGGCTCTGTCTCGTCGGCACGCCGAGCGATAGGAGTCTCCCCGTCCATCGCGGTGCCCTCGATCGCGGGAACATCGAGTGGGCTTGGCAGAAAGTCGACAACCGCATCCAATAGGGGCTGGACGCCCTTGTTCTTGAATGCGGAGCCGCATGTCACCGGGTTGGCTGACCCGCGATAGTGGCGCGCCGAATCCCAGCTTTGATCGTCGTCAACTGACAGCTCTTCGCCAGCCAGGTAGCGCTCCATGATCTGATCGTCGCTCTCAGCCAGCGTCTCGAGTAGTTTTTCGCGATACTCTGCGGCCTTATCAGCCAATCGCTGGGATCTCTTCCACCGCGTAGTCCTCGCCCTTTTGGGTCTCGCCACGCCACGTCAGAGCCCGCATGCCGACGAGGTCCACCAGGCCGATGAAGTCGGCCTCGTTGCCAATAGGCAACTGAACACCAACGGTGTTGAATTGAGACGGTCGATCATCATCTGTACGCAACGCTCAAAGTCAGCGCCAGTGCGGTCGAGCTTGTTGACGAAACACATCCGCGGCACGTTGTATTTGTCGGCCTGCCGCCAGACGTTCTCGGTCTGCGGCTCGACACCGGCCACACCGTCGTACACCGCGACAGCACCGTCGAGTACCCGCAGCTACCGCTCTACCTCGACCGTGAAGTCGACGTGCCCCGGCGTGTCGATGATGTTGACCGTGTAGCCCTTCCACTGACACTTGGTGGCAGCCGAAGTGATGGTGATACCGCGCTCTTGCTCCTGCTCCATCCAGTCCATGGTGGCCGCGCCCTCATGAACCTCACCGATCTTGTAGTTAATACCGGTGTAGAACAGGATGCGCTCAGTGGTAGTGGTCTTGCCAGCGTCAATATGGGCCATGATCCCGATATTGCGCACGTTGGCCAGACCGCCTCCCTTGGCGTTCTTGGCGGCTGACTCAGCCACTGTTCTGCTCTCCGTCGTCTCGTGTTGGCCTGATACCCGCAGTGCTAAATCGCACGCGCTGGTTACCAGCGGTAATGGGCGAATGCCTTGTTGGAATCGGCCATCTTGTGAGTGTCTTCTCGCTTCTTGACCGCAGCGCCGAGCCCGTTGCTTGCGTCCAATAGCTCGTTAGTCAAACGCTCGGTCATGGTCTTTTCCCGCCGAACGCGACTGTTGTGTACCAGCCACCGAAGCGCGAGCGCTGTGCTGCGCGTAGGCCGCACCTCTACAGGCACCTGGTATGTAGCGCCACCCACACGCCGACTGCGCACCTCAAGGGTAGGCCGGATGTTGTCGAGCGCACGCTTCAACGTCACGACTGGGTCTGAGCTGGTCTTCTCGCGGCAGCCTTCAAGCGCGCCGTACACAATGTGCTCAGCCAGCTGACGTTTACCGTCACGCAGAATTTTGTTGATTAGCTGAGTAACGAGCACCGAGCTGTAAACCGGATCAATAGTGATCGGTCGCTTCGGAGCCGGGCCTTTGCGTGGCATCAGCTCTTCTTCTCCTTCTTCGCGCCATACCGGCTGCGAGCTTGCTTACGGTTCTTTACGCCCTGGGTATCGAGTGACCCTCGAATGATCTTGTAGCGAACACCGGGAAGGTCCTTTACCCGGCCACCACGCACGAGCACGATCGAGTGCTCCTGCAAGTTGTGCCCCTCGCCAGGAATGTAGGCGGTCACCTCGACACCACCGGCAAGACGGACACGCGCCACCTTACGCAGGGCCGAGTTTGGCTTCTTGGGGGTCGTGGTGTACACACGCGTGCACACGCCGCGACGCTGCGGGCTCCCCTTAAGTGCCGGAGTTTTTGCCTTCCGACCCTTGCTCTTACGGCCTCTACGGACCAGCTGCTGAATTGTGGGCACCGGGTCTTCGCTTTCTTTTCGGATGATGGTGCTGGCTTGCCAACCATGACCCCGCCAACGTCACTGCGAAGAATGAAACATTCTCCGACCCACGATGTCGGGCGTGTCGCAAACACTACCCAATAAAACTCGTCAGCTTTGCTGGCAAATCGAGGGACTCCGCAGCGACTCCGGAGAGCACTACGAATGTGATCCACGAGCGACTATAGAAACCTTGGCCTCGATAGTCGCTCACCACACTTGGTGGGGGCACAGCGCGCATGGGCCTACGCCCAAACACGAAATGCAAGAGTACCTACCGGCTTTCAGTCGGTCAAAACTGCCCCCACCCCAAGGGCTAACTGAGGCTCTTTGTGGCCAAGGCAACACCCACAGCAAAGTCGAGAACTCCCAAGAGCAACACCATCGCACCGATGATCACGCCCCCCATGGCGGCACCCTCGCCGGTATATCTACCGGCGGACTCTAGCGCCGCTTTACGCCCACGCAAACCAGCGACGACAGCAAATAGCCCCCCCGCAAGCTGCAACAGCGCAGCAATAAGTGGCTGAACGCACACCAGTGCTAGCGGAACAACAAGGGCGCCGATCGCCACCAGCAATGAGGCCGCCGCTCGTCGGTCCATGACAGGCGCCGAGGGCACCTGCGGGGCGCGCGGCACTGACGGCTCGACTTCAGTCACGGGCTCTCTTCTTATCTCGCTAGACGATGCCAACCGACGCCAAAGCCTTTGGCGCGAACGACACCTGATCAGCACACAATTTAGTACATATTGGAGTCAGACTGGTCATGCGCACCAGCCCCGTAGTGTGCCAGCGCAAAGATCGACAACGCGACGAGGCACAAACCACTCAGAGTGATGGCAACATAGCTACACACTCGTGCCGCTCGAACCAAGGGAACCCCAAGAAGGAACCCCTGTGACGCATCGATTTGCCGACTCGTTGCGTCGTCCATTGCTAGCGCGGTGATCGCCGGAACCACACCCCCGAGCATCGGAGCGGTCAATAGCGCAAAAAGGCTCAGCACAAGCATCCCGGCAGCCTTCGACGAATAACGCCGCACTGACACCGGTGACGAATGACTTCTCTGCTTGCTCTGCAACGAATCGTCAACATCGTCCCAGGCATACGTGTCGAAGCTCTCGGCCATGCCAACCATTGTGCCGGTAGGAGCCCTCGCTCACTGTTGCCAGCCCATGAGAACACGCGCAACCAAAATAAGGGGGCCGCGCCGTAACCGACGCGGCCCCCTTATTGATGTGCCTACTAGCGGTTATAGCCGCCATAGTCGTAGTCATCTAGCGGAACGGCTTGCCCAGAACCAGGACCAAACCCTCCGTAGGTGTCTTCCATGCTGTACGGCGCACCGGCATACGCCCGGGCCTTCGCTTCCTCAGTCGGCTCGACCCGAATATTGCGGTACCGGGAGATGCCCGTACCGGCCGGGATCAATTTACCGATGATCACGTTCTCCTTGAGCCCAATGAGCGAGTCGCTCTTGGCCTCAATCGCCGCATCGGTCAACACCCGAGTGGTCTCCTGGAACGACGCCGCGGACAGCCACGAGTCGGTCGCCAGCGAGGCCTTCGTGATACCCATCAGCACCGGACGCCCTGAGGCTGGCTCGCCACCCTCGGCGACCACGCGCCGATTCTCCGACTCAAACTGTGGACGTTCCACCAAGGACCCTGGCAGGAAACCAGTCGAACCAGAGTCGATGATCGTGACGCGTCGCAGCATCTGTCGCACGATGATCTCAATGTGCTTGTCGTGAATCGGCTGGCCTTGCGAGCGATATACCTGCTGCACTTCGTGCACCAAGTGCAGCTGCACCGCACGTGGACCAAGGATTCGCAGAACCTCGTGCGGGTCGATGACACCGTCTGTCAGCTGCTGACCAACCTCGACATGGTCGCCCTCAGCAACTCGCAAACGGATTCGACGAGACAGCTTGTCGTAGGTGATCTCCTCAGAGCCGTCATCCGGCACGATGATGATCTTGCGCGACTTTTCTGTCTCTTCGATCCGGACCCGACCGGGAACCTCCGCGATAGGCGCCTTGCCCTTAGGCACGCGAGCCTCGAACAGCTCAACAACTCTGGGCAGACCCTGCGTGATGTCTTCACCGGCGACACCACCCATGTGGAAGGTACGCATAGTCAGCTGCGTCCCTGGCTCACCAATCGACTGGGCGGCGATGATGCCCACAGCCTCACCCACGTCGACCAACTTGCCCGATGCCAGCGAACGTCCATAGCAGACAGAACAGACACCGATCGCCGACTCACACGTCAGCACACAACGCACCTTGACCTCGCGGATACCCGCGGCAACCAAGGTGTCGATGAGGACATCGCCCAAGTCTGTGCCACCAGGAACCACCACGGTGCCATCAGGTGACACCGCATCCGTGGCCAGCGTCCGAGCGTAAGCGCTGGTCTCAACGTGTACGTCCTTGACCAACTTGCCGTCCACTTCGGTCGCGATTGTCATCGCCACGCCACGCTCGGTAGCGCAGTTGTCCTCGCGGATGATGACATCCTGCGAAACATCGACCAGACGACGGGTGAGGTACCCCGAGTCGGCGGTACGAATCGCCGTGTCAGCCAGGCCCTTACGCGCACCGTGAGTCGCGATGAAGTACTCCAACACCGACAAGCCCTCGCGATAGCTCGACTTGATCGGACGCGGAATCGTCTCGCCCTTGGGGTTGGCCACCAGACCACGCATACCAGCGATCTGCCGCACCTGGATCGGGTTACCACGAGCCCCAGACTTCACCATCGCCCACACCGGGTTGGTAATGGAGAAGTGGGCCTCCATAGCGGCACCCACCTCGTTGGTGGCCTTGTTCCAGATCTCGATCAGCTCTTGGCGCCGCTCATCGTCGGTGATCACACCACGCTGATGCTGCTTTTCGATCTTGTCAGCGGCGGCTTCATGCCGCTCCAAGATCTCAGCCTTCTCCGGCGGAGTGACCACATCACCGATGCTGATTGTGATGCCAGAACGAGTCGCCCAATAGAAACCGGCTTCCTTAAGGGCATCCAGCGTCGCCGCCACCTGCACCTTGGGATAGCGCTCGGCAAGATCGTTGATGATCTCGCTCAGTTCCTGCTTGCGAACCTCGTAGTTGATGAACCGGTAGTCCTCGGGAAGGGTGTCATTGAAAATGATCCGACCCAGCGTGGTCTCTACCAACAAAGGTTGGTCAGGCTGCCAGCCTTCTGGCGCCTCCCAGTTTGTGGTGCCCTTGCCGTTGTCGACTACCGCGACGTCGTCCAGGCGCACCTTGACTACCGCCTGCAAGTCGAGCTCGCGCCGGTCGTAGGCCATCACAGCTTCGGAGTACGACGAAAATACTCGACCCTCACCCGTGCGGCCTTCGCGCACCGAACTCAGGTGGAACAACCCCAGCACCATGTCTTTAGTCGGTGCGGTGATCGGACGACCCGAAGCGGGCGACAAGATGTTACTCGAAGACAACATCAGGATACGAGCCTCAGCCTGCGACTCAGCAGAAAGCGGCACGTGCACCGCCATCTGGTCACCGTCGAAGTCCGCATTGAACGCGGTACACACCAACGGGTGGATCTGGATCGCTTTACCCTCGATCAATTGCGGCTCGAAGGCTTGGATACCCAAGCGGTGCAAGGTAGGTGCGCGGTTCAGCAGCACCGGGTGTTCGGTGATGACCTCTTCCAGCACATCCCACACCACTGGACGCGCCCGCTCCACCATGCGCTTAGCGCTCTTGATGTTTTGGGCGTGGTTCAGATCGACCAAGCGCTTCATCACGAAAGGTTTGAACAGCTCCAGCGCCATCTGCTTAGGCAAGCCACACTGGTGCAGTTTGAGCTGGGGACCCACCACAATCACGGAACGACCGGAGTAGTCAACCCGCTTACCCAGCAAGTTCTGCCGGAAACGTCCCTGCTTACCCTTGAGCATGTCGGCGAGGGACTTAAGGGGTCGGTTACCAGGTCCGGTTACCGGGCGACCACGACGACCATTGTCGAACAACGCGTCCACTGCTTCTTGCAGCATCCGCTTTTCGTTGTTGACGATGATCTCCGGTGCACCAAGATCGATGAGCCGCTTGAGCCGGTTGTTCCGGTTGATGACCCGTCGATAGAGGTCGTTCAGGTCCGAAGTGGCGAAACGACCACCATCGAGCTGCACCATCGGGCGTAGCTCTGGCGGGATGACCGGAATGCAGTCCAGCACCATCCCCATAGGACTGTTGCGCGTGGCCAAAAAGTGCGCCACGACCTTGAGCCGCTTCAGCGCCCGGACCTTCTTCTGCCCCTTGCCGGTGCGGATGATCTCCCGAAGCTTTTCGCCCTCGGCGTCGAGGTCGAAACTCTCCAGCAGTGCCTTTAGTGCCTCAGCACCCATGCCACCGGTGAAGTATTCGCCAAAGCGGTCACGCAATTCGCGGTAGAGCAACTCGTCGGTGATCAGCTGACCGACGTTGAGCTTGCGGAAGGTGTCAATAACCTCTTCCAGCCAGTCGATCTCGCGCTGAGCGCGATCACGGAGCTGGCGCATCTCGCGCTCGCCGCCCTCTTTCACCTTGCGGCGGACATCGCTCTTGGCGCCCTCAGCCTCTAGCGCAGCTAGATCGGTTTCGAGCTTCTTGGCCCTGGCGTCGATGTCGGCATCACGTCGCTCTTCGACGCGCTTGCGCTCCACCGAAATCTCTGACTCTAGGCTCTCCAAATCGCGGTGCCGAGCGTCCTCATCAATGTGGGTGATGGCATAGGCGGAAAAGTAGATGATCTTCTCGAGATCCTTAGGGGCGATATCGAGAAGATAGCCAAGCCGACTCGGCACACCCTTGAAGTACCAGATGTGCGTCACTGAAGCGGCAAGCTCAATGTGGCCCATCCGCTCACGACGCACCTTGGCGCGCGTGACCTCTACGCCACAGCGCTCACAGATGATGCCTTTGAACCGAACCCGCTTGTACTTACCGCAGTAGCACTCCCAGTCTCGGGTAGGGCCAAAGATCTTCTCGCAAAACAAGCCATCTTTTTCTGGCTTGAGGGTGCGGTAGTTGATGGTCTCTGGCTTCTTAACCTCGCCGTGCGACCACTGACGGATGTCGTCAGCAGTCGCCAGGCCAATTCGTAGCTCGTCGAAGAAGTTGACATCGAGCACGTCGTTTCGTCCTCACTTGCTCGTCGTTTTAACTTATTAGTTCCGTACCAATTCGCGTTATCACACTTCTTCGACGGACGAAGGCTCCCGACGGCTGAGATCGATACCCAGCTCCTCGGCAGCACGGAATACTTCGTCGTCGGTATCGCGCATCTCCACCGCAACCCCATCGCTGGAAAGCACTTCCACGTTGAGGCACAGTGACTGGAGCTCTTTGAGCAACACCTTGAACGACTCGGGAATACCCGGTTCGGGGATGTTCTCGCCCTTGACTATCGCCTCGTAGACCTTGACTCGGCCCACAACGTCATCGGACTTGATGGTCAGCAGTTCCTGCAGCGCATAAGCCGCGCCATAGGCTTGCATAGCCCAACATTCCATCTCACCAAAACGCTGCCCACCAAACTGCGCTTTACCACCCAGCGGCTGCTGCGTGATCATCGAGTAAGGACCGGTCGCCCGCGCATGAATCTTGTCGTCGACCAGGTGCAGCAACTTCAGGATGTAGATGTAACCGACAGCGATGGCGTCGGGGAACGGGTCACCAGTACGGCCGTCAAACAGCTGCGCTTTACCGTCCGCCGCAACCAGCCGGTCGCCATCACGGTTTGGCCGCGTGGAGGCCAGCAGGCCGGTGATCTCGTCTTCGCTCGCCCCATCGAATACCGGCGTCGCAACGTTGGTGCGATCCGAACTACCAGCGCCGATAGCCTTGAGCGACTGTGCCCACTCGGTGTCGCCAGCGCCGTTGCTGTCAACATCCCAGCCTCTACTCGCTACCCACCCGAGGTGGGTCTCCAGAATCTGACCGATATTCATACGGCCAGGAACACCCAGTGGGTTCAAGACAATGTCGACCGGTGTGCCATCTGGCAAGAACGGCATGTCCTCTGGCGGAAGAATCTTGGCGATAACACCCTTGTTACCGTGCCGACCCGCGAGCTTGTCACCGTCTTGGATCTTGCGCTTTTGCGCCACATAGACGCGAACAAGCTCATTGACACCTGGCGAAAGCTCGTCGGACTCATCACGGCTGAACGTGCGGACGCCGATTACGGTGCCGCCCTCGCCGTGCGGAACCTTCAGCGAGGTGTCGCGTACTTCGCGTGCCTTCTCACCGAAGATCGCACGCAACAGCCGCTCCTCCGGGGTTAGCTCCGTCTCGCCCTTGGGCGTGACCTTGCCAACGAGCACATCGCCTTGGGTTACCTCAGCTCCAATGCGGACAATGCCCCGCTCGTCGAGATCAGCCAAGACTTCTTCGGATACGTTCGGGATATCCCGAGTGATTTCCTCAGGACCCAGCTTGGTGTCACGAGCGTCGACCTCATGCTCCTCGATGTGAATCGAGGTGAGAACGTCGTCTTGCACCAGCCTTTGCGAAAGGATGATGGCGTCCTCGTAGTTGAGGCCCTCCCACGACATGAACGCCACGAGCAAGTTTCTGCCGAGCGCCATCTCGCCGTTGTCGGTGCATGGGCCGTCAGCAATGACCTGCCCTTGCTCGACTCGATCGCCCTGGGAAACAACCGGACGCTGGTTGATCGCGGTGCCCTGGTTGGAACGACGGAACTTGTGCATCAGGTATGTGCGACGAGTTCCGTCGTCGTGCATCACCGTGACGTAGTCGGCGCACAGTTCCTCGACAACACCGGCTTTCTCCGCAGTGACAACATCGCCCGCGTCGACAGCGGCACGGTATTCCATGCCGGTGCCCACAAGCGGTGCTTCGCTGCGGATCAACGGCACTGCTTGGCGCTGCATGTTCGCGCCCATCAGTGCTCGGTTGGCATCGTCATGCTCGAGGAACGGAATCATCGCCGTTGCCACCGACACCATCTGACGCGGTGAAACGTCCATGTAGTCCACGGCTGGCGGCGCAATATAGTCGACCTCGCCACCCTTACGACGAACAAGCACGCGCTGCTCGGAGAAGTTGTTCTCCTCATCGAGAGGCGCGTTAGCCTGCGCGATGACGTGACGGTCTTCCTCGTCAGCAGTGAGGTAGTCGATTTGGTCAGTGACTCGACCGTTCTCCACCTTGCGGTACGGAGTCTCGATGAACCCGAGAGCATTAACCCGAGCGAACGTCGACAGCGCCCCGATCAATCCAATGTTGGGTCCTTCAGGAGTCTCGATCGGACACATGCGGCCATAGTGCGACGGGTGCACATCGCGCACCTCGAACCCAGCCCGCTCTCGCGAGAGACCGCCCGGTCCGAGAGCAGACAACCGACGCCGGTTAGTAAGACCGGAGAGCGGGTTCGTCTGGTCCATGAACTGCGACGACTGGCTAGTACCGAAGAACTCTTTGATAGAGGCAACCACTGGCCGAATGTTGATCAAGGTCTGAGGCGTGATCGCCTCGACGTCTTGAGTCGTCATTCGCTCACGGACCACGCGCTCCATACGTGAGAGTCCGACGCGAATCTGATTCTGGATCAGCTCGCCGACCGTCCGAACACGACGGTTACCGAAGTGATCGATGTCGTCCGCCTCGTAGCCATCGACTCCCGCATGCAGCTTCACGAGGTAGTCGATGGTCGCGATGACGTCGTCCTCGGTCAGCGCACTGGTGGTGCTGGGTAGATCCACGTCCAGCTTGCGATTGACCTTGTACCGACCGACCTTGGCCAAGTCGTACCGCTTCGGGTTAAAGAACAGGTTGTCCAGCAAGTTTTGAGCATTTTCCCGAGTAGGTGGCTCACCCGGACGCAACTTGCGATAAATGTCGAGCAGCGCTTCGTCTTGATTGCCGATGTGATCCTTGTCCAAGGTCGCCAAGATGATCTCGCTGTCGGCGAACCGTTCGCGAATCCGCTCGTCGGTCCAGCCAAGGGCCTTGAGCAATACCGTGACAGCCTGGCGACGCTTCCGGTCGATACGCACGCCGATGGTGTCGCGCTTGTCCACATCGAACTCAAGCCATGCGCCCCGACTAGGGATGACCTTGACGCTAGAAACGTCTTTATCCGAAGTCTTATCTGGCTGCTTATCGAAATAGACACCAGGGGAACGCACGAGCTGCGACACCACAACGCGCTCGGTGCCATTGATGATGAAAGTGCCCTTATTGGTCATCATGGGGAAGTCACCCATGAACACCGTCTGGCTCTTAATCTCGCCAGTGGTGTTGTTAGTGAATTCCGCCGTGACGAAAAGTGGGGCACAGTAGGTAAGGTCTTTTTCTTTACACTCTTCGATCGGGGCCTTGACCTCTTCGAATCGAGGATTCGAAAAAGACAACGACATTGATCCGGAGAAGTCTTCGATCGGCGAAATCTCATCCAAGATTTCTTCTAGGCCGCAGACCGCGCTCACATCTTCAGAAACCCGAGCACGATAAGCATCGTTTCCGATGAGCCAATCGAACGAATCAGTTTGTAGCGCGAGCAGATTGGGAATCTGTAGCTTTTCAGAGATCTTTCCGAATGAAATTCGTTTTGGGCGGCTGAGCGTGATCGCCTGCGAAGGGGTGCTCTTGCCGGGGCGGGAGACTGCCAAGACGCGTCCTTCCGAGTCCCTAAAGGGCCTTGCTGAATCGGTGGTTACTGAACAGATCGAAACTCGCCTACTAGCGCAGCCAACGGCTGCGGTTAATTAGCTACTTTCGCTCTGAACTCGTAAATAAGGTGGCCGATGCGCCCCTCCTGCGCGGTGGCATGTCGCATGTAGTCACATGCGACTCTGCTCCTGCGTGCTATTCACCGCTTGTCCCGCAAGGAATTTCACCGTCATTGACCCAGCTACTCTCGTGGCGGAATCGGGACGACGTGAAATGGGCTTCCCTTGTGCGGGCTGAACGAAAGAATAGTTGGAAGGCAGCGCAAACTAGCACTATAGCCGGCGTTCTCACGGCTGTCGAATCGGGCCCACACTAATTAAAATTCAACACTGCGAAACTGTGCTCCCGAGCAATGGCAATAGGCAAAGGGTGCCCGGAACTAGACGCTCCGTCAAGGGCTATACGACATTCGGTTACGAAAAGCGGACGCACGCCACGAAGCCTCGACAGGGAGTCAAGGCAGGACAAATACAAAAGAGGCGCTGCCACGTGGCAGCGCCTCTTTTGACAAGCTGTGCTCGATCTGATTCTGCGAGCTGTGTTCTTACTTACTTGAGGGTGACAGTCGCACCCGCGGCCTCGAGCTGGGCCTTAGCCTTGTCAGCGGCCTCCTTGTTGGCCTTCTCCAGAACAGGCTTTGGAGTGGCCTCGACAAGATCCTTGGCCTCTTTGAGTCCGAGGTTCGTGAGAGCGCGCACCTCTTTGATGACCTGGATCTTTTTGTCGCCGGCAGCCTCAAGAACGACATCGAACTCGTCCTTCTCCTCGACCGCGCCAGCTCCACCATCGCCACCACCGGCCATCGGTGCCGCAACCGCGACGGGCGCAGCGGCGGTGACGTCAAAGGTGTCTTCAAACTGCTTCACGAACTCAGAAAGCTCAAGCAGGCTCATCTCTTTGAACGTGTCGAGCAACTCGTCAGTGCTCATCTTTGCCATGTCAGGCATCCTTTCTGCTAGAGCTTCCACCAGTTGTCCCCTGCCAGCCGCCCTCGTCGCCCGCGTCGCATCTCGTACGCGCGACAACTCCTGTGGCCTTGGCAGAAAAACTGATACGGGCTCTAATTTGATTAGTTAGATTTGTCTGCGGCCTCGGCATCGCTGCCGGCTGCCTGCTTGTCGTGCAAAGCCTGAACAAGTCGAGCGACCTGGGCCAGCGGTGCCTGGAACAAACCGGCGGCCTTGGTCAAGTTGCCCTTCATCGCACCGGCGAGCTTGGCGAGAAGCACCTCGCGAGATTCTAGTTCTGCGAGCTTATTGATCTCCGCCGACGAGAGTTTTTTGCCCTCGAGAATCCCGCCTTTGATTACCAAAGCTGGGTTTTCCTTGGTAAAGCCACGCAGGCCCTTTGCGGCTTCAACTGGATCGCCATTAACAAACGCAATCGCGGTTGGACCGACGAGCAGCTCATCGATGTCGGAAACGCCCGCATCTCGAGCGGCACGCTTGGCCAATGTGTTCTTGGTGATCGCATAGGCAGTCTCATTGCCCAGCGAATGCCGAAGCTTAGTCAGCTGCGAAACGCTGAGCCCCCGATATTCCGTGAGCACGGTTGCTTGTGCGCTCCGGAACTGTTCAGCGAGCTCGGCAACGGCCGTGGTCTTGGCGCGACGCGACGCATTGTCGCGCATTTGGGTGTCAGCCATGTCCCTCCCCTCAATATCTTCTGGCCGGCAGACTCACGAGCTGGCGAAACCAGTGCGTGAAATCGTTCGATGCCTGAAAGAGAAGGACCAGCGCAGCAAACGAGGCAAGATGACAGCTGGCGAAAACCCAGCTACTGCGCCGTTCAACCTGCGCGGGCTGCCCACTCTTCGCGGAACCTTCGATCGCATCGATAATGGATGCGACAACCAGCGGTCTTAGGTAAAACTTCTTTGGCAGTCTACGGGGTCGATCTCCGGCACAATAAAGGAGCCCCCGATTTCTCGGAGGCTCCTTACGTTCAGCTCTCAGTTACGACTCGGATGGCTTACACATCAGAGTCTTCGAGTAGACCGCGAGTCCGATTAGGATCGACAGGAATGCCGGGGCCCATAGTGGTGCTGAAGGTAACCTTCTTGAGGTACTTTCCCTTGGCAGCGCTAGGCTTTGCCCGCAAAACCTCGTCCAGCGCGGCACCGTAATTCTCCACCAATTTTTCGAGCGTAAAACTTGCCTTGCCAATGATCAGGTGAAGATTGGCCTGCTTATCGATGCGGAAGTTGATCTTTCCGCCTTTAATGTCGTTGACCGCCTTGGTACATTGACGGTCACCGTTCCCGTCTTAGGGTTAGGCATGAGTCCGCGTGGACCCAGCACGCGGGCGATACGACCTACCTTGGCCATCTGGTCGGGAGTGGCGATCGCGGCGTCAAAATCGAGCCACCCTTCTTGGATGCGGGCGATAAATCGTCGCTACCGACCGCATCAGCACCGGCTGCCTCAGCTTCGCTCGCCTTTTCACCAGTCGCGAAGACGATGACCCGAGCAGTCTTACCGGTTCCGTTCGGCAAGTTGACGGTTCCACGGACCATCTGGTCGGCCTTACGAGGATCGACGCCAAGCGACATGGCAACCTCGACTGTCGCGTCGTACTTGACTTTGCTGGTCTGATGCGCCAGTTCGGCAGCCTCTTACGGGCTATAAAGCCGCTCGCGATCCACCAGTTCAGCGGCCTTACGATAGTTCTTTCCGCGCTTCATATTCTGTCTCCTATATGGATGTGGTTTCCGGGCCAGCGCTTGGCCCTCCCACGAGGGATAGCGTGCCGCCTTAGCTTGGACGGTTATGCCCATCGAACGGCGGTTCCAGCGATGATTTTCTCGGCCTGGTCGAGGTCGTTGGCGTTGAGGTCAGCCATCTTGGTCTCGGCGATCTCACGCACCTGTCCCAGCGATCGTGGCGACCTTTCTCGTGAGGCTCACCCGAGCCCTTCTGGACTCCCGCGGCCTTCAGCAATAGCTTGGCGGCCGGCGGGGTTTTGTGACGAAGGTAAACGACCGATCCTCGATATACGGAGATCTCAACAGGCACGATGTTGCCACGCTGACCTTCAGTCGCGGCGTTGTACGCCTTGCAGAACTCCATGATGTTCACGCCATGCTGACCCAGCGCGGGGCCAACAGGCGGGGCGGGCGTGGCCTGACCCGGCCGGAATTTGCAGCTTGATTACTGCTGCGAGTTTTTTCTTTGGAGCCATGATAATTGTTCCTGTGGTCGGGGCAGACGCAGCGCGTCCACCGAACTGTCGTCTGGAACGGGTTAGCCAAACGCTTTCTTAGATTTTTGTCACCTGGTTAAAGTTGAGTTCGACCGGGGTCTCTCGCCCGAAGATCGAGACCAACACCTTGAGTTTTGAGCATCGGGTTGATCTCACTGATCGTCGCCGGAATGTGGCGAACGCTCCCTCAGTGACGGTAACGGAGTCTCCCACCTCAAGATCGAGAACCTTGATCTGTGGCTTGGTCTCTTTCTTCACCGTTGGCGACAGGATCTTTACGAACTCATCGAGGCTTAAAGGTGCCGGCGATCTGCGCGGGAGGTAGCGCCGACGAAACCGGTAACGCCAGGGGTATTGCGAACCGCCGACCACGACTCTGGCGTAGATCCATCCGCACCATGATGTATCCAGGAAAGACTTTGCTCTGGACATGCTGTCGTTTACCGTTTTTAACCTCCGTAACCTCTTGGGTAGGCACCTCGATCTGGAAAATGAAATCTTCCATGTCCAGACTGGAGATACGGCTCTCAAGGTTAGTTTTAACCTTGTTTTCATAGCCAGCATAGGAATGGACGACGTACCAGTCGCCTGGCGCACGACTTCAACGCCTCACGGAGCTCGGCCACGGGGTCGACCTCAGCTCGTCTGTGACCTCGTCGGTCAGCCGCCTCTGCGTCATCGGCCTGGCTTACCCCTCCGATTCATCTTTAGGCTCGGACTGCCGTCCGCTGCCTCGACGGCGCGGCTTCGGCATCAGGCGTCGGAGAGTTCTCGACAGTCTCCTGCATCACTGGCATCGATCGATTTGCGCGCCCGCGATGGTTCACTTTCGTCGAGGTGAGTCTCGTAGAGGCTGTTGTGAAATTGACTTCTGCCGGTTTCCCGTCACCTTGTGTACCAATTACGAGATGCACGGCAGCTCCTGCAGCCTAGGTGAAACATTTCACATCATTCTCTACGATATGGGGACCTAGAGCCGGCGAAGACGGAAAACACAGCTTTCGCAAGGCCGTAGTCTAGGGCGCCGATAATCGCCACCATCGCTGCGAGAAAGACGATCACCACGGCAGAGAAGGTCACGAACTCTTTGCGAGTGGGCCAGATGACCTTGCGAAGTTCGGCAATGATTTCGCGTATAAACCGACAGGATCGCAAGGGCTATGGGATTTTTGTCGCCGTTTTTTCTGTTCTTTTTTCTGGAGTTTTGCTGCTCCTATTTCTGCCCTTCATCGCTCTCCTTGCGGTGGATTCGTCTTTGCATCCGCGAGAGTCTTCGTCGGCGGGAGCGTTACTCAACAAGTCGGCTGCTTCATCAGCGGCGGCGTCCGGCACATGTCACCGAATCTCACCCTGTAGTTAGTCATCCCTGTCTCGCCACTGGCCTACAACCCTTCTGCAAGTCTTACCTGGACGCTAGCCCGTACGCAGGGGTGACAGGACTTGAACCTGCAGCCTGCGGTTTTGGAGACCGCTGCTCTGCCAAATTGAGCTACACCCCTTTAGCCACATGTGCCGGCCCCGCCCTTTGAACGACGCTGGCGACCCAGGCAACCCGCTTGGCATGACGTAACTGCAACTTACGCCATAGCTGGCAGCTAGTGTACGGGGTCGAACGACGCGCACCCCAATCCCGGGCTCGCTTCAGCACGCGCTCGGCCTTGCCGCACATTGCCTGATCACATGACACCTGCATCCGACAACGCTAGCCCTCCATCTACACTGAGGCCTCCCCGCCACCCCGCTTAGCGAGCCGCATTGCCCACATCGCAGAGTCCGCCACTCTTGGCGGTCGATGCGAAAGCAAAAGCACTCAAAGCAGCCGGCCGACCCGTCATTGGTTTTGGTGCTGGCGAGCCTGACTTCCCCACGCCGGATTACATCGTCGAAGCCGCGATCGAGGCCGCACGCAAGCCAAGCCTCCACCGCTACTCCCCCACAGGCTGGACACCCAGCGCTACGAGAAGCAATCGCAGCTAAAACCCTGCGTGATCCGGTGTCGCCATCAGCCCGAACCAGATTCTGGTCACCAATGGCGGCAAGCAAGCCGTCTTTGAGGCAGTCGCCGCGATCGTCGACGACGCCGACGAGGTATTCCTCCCCGCTCCGTATTGGACGACCTACCCGGAGGCCATCCGACTAGCGGGCGGGTGTTCCTGTTGAAGTGATCGCCGACGAAACCCAGAACTACCTCGTCACTGTGGATCAGCTTGAGTCGGCGAGAACCTCTCACACGAAAGCGCTGTCTTATGCTCGCCAAGCAACCCCACCGGCGCGATGTACTCCCGCGACCAGCTAGTCGCGATTGGACAGTGGGCGCTCGAGCACGGCGTGTGGATAATCACCGATGAAATCTATGAACACCTTGTCTACGACGGCACCGAGTCATCCTCGTTGTTGGCGCGGTCCCCGCGCTGGCCGACCAAACCATCGTGGTAAACGGCGTAGCCAAAACATACGCCATGACGGGCTGGCGAGTGGGCTGGCTAGCAGGACCAACCGATGTCGTCAAAGCGGCCACCAACTACCAGTCACATGCGTGCTCGAATGTGTGCAATGTCGCGCAGGTCGCGGCTATTGCCGCCCTCTCGGGCGATTTGACCGCTGCCCATCGCATGCGGGAGGCCTTTGACGAGCGTCGCCGGGCCATCGTGAGCATGTTGCGCGAGATCGACGGCTTGATTTGCCCCGAACCGCTAGGTGCCTTCTACGTTTTCCCCTCGGTCAAACGACTATTGGGACGCGAAATAGGCGGCCACAAGATCGACAGCTCTACCACCTTGGCCGAGGTCATCCTGGAAGCCGCCGAAGTAGCGGTTGTTCCCGGCGAAGCCTTTGGCACACCTGGATATTTGCGATTGTCCTATGCGCTCGCGGATGACGAACTTGTTGAGGGCGTCAAGCGGTTGCAGCACCTACTTGGCTAAGCTCCCGAGAGTGCTCCAACGAGACGACTTGGCACTAGAGCCAACCCGGGTAGGCCAGCAAAGCCGCCACCGCACCATGATGGCGGCTTTGCTCATTCCGCTAGGCATTTACCTTGCGTCTCGAGTCGCACAAATAGCGGTCTTATGGACGATGCTGCCCGACACGGGCGCCAGACTCATGGGACGGCTCACCTCGTGGGACGGCCAGTGGTACCTGCTCACGGCTCGGACTGGATACCCCGACCACCTCACTGTAGACACTCAAGGGGTCACCCAGGGCAGCCAGCACGCATTTTTTCCTCTGTATCCCGCACTAATACGGGCGCTAGACACTGTCCCAAGCGTCTCTGAGAATGTTGCCGCTCTGTCTATTTCTTATCTGGCCGGTGCCGTGGCAGCGGTCTGCATATACAAGCTAGTAACCGACCTCTACTCCCCCCGAATAGCGGGTTTCGCTGTTGCGTTGATTTTCACACAGCCACTGTCCATCGTCTTTTCCATGGCGTACACCGAGTCCCTCATGATCGCCTTTGTGAGTGCGGCTCTCCTGGCCCTTTATCGTGGCTCGTGGGTATGGGCTGGCGCTTGGGGCTTTCTTGCCGGACTGACGCGCCCTACCGGTGCGGCTGTCGCCGCTGCCATGGTCCTCACACTGCTATGGGTCTGGTGGTGTCGTCGCCGTACAGAATTAGTGTCTAGCGAGCACTCGGGTAGCCACGAGGCGGTATTGCCACGAAATACTCCTTGGTGGAAAGCGCTACTGGGCATTTTCCTGGGCGCGTTGAGCACACCCCTGTTTATTGTCTACATCGGACAGCGAGTGGGAACATGGAATGGGTGGTTCCTCGTACAGAACGCACCCGGCTGGGGCAGCCAATTCGATGGAGGAATCGGCACCCTCAAAACTCTCCACAGCATCATGAGTCGCACCACCAGCTTCTTCGAGGTAGCAACCTGTGTACTCACGATCGGCGTCATTGTTGGGATGGGGATCGCGATAAGCGAGCGAGTCTGGTTTCCCTTTGTCGCGTCAAGTCTGTGCGTTGCCCTCATCGTGCTGATGTCTGCGACCGACTATCCGCACGTTAAACCACGCTTGTTGTTGCCGGCGCTTGTGGCGCTCATTCCAATAGGAGCAGTGCTTGCCCGAGCTCGATTGAGCTCCGCGCTCATCGCGATGGGAGGGTTCGCCATCATCGGACTCTGGTTTGGCGCATACGCAATAACGGTCTGGACTGGCTCGCCGTAACATTGGGCGAGCGCGACACAAGTCAACCCGAGTTAACCCGAGCTTAGGATGAGGATTTTATCACCGCACGGGCCTGGCTGAGGACTTTTGCTCCGTCGCAGGTCACCGTGAGGTCGAGCCGAATGCGACCCTCGCCAAGCTCCTCGCGCACGACGGCACCCACGTCGACCACTATTCCCTCTTCGTTGTCGGGAACAACAATCGGTTTTGCGAACCGCACGCCAAACTCCATGAGTGAAGCCGGGCCACCGAGCCAGCGCACGAGCGCCCGACTGGCAAGTGCCATCGTGTACATGCCGTGGGCGATCACACCAGGCAGTCCCATTTCTTGCGCGATGCGGTCGTTCCAATGAATCGGGTTGAAATCGCCAGAAGCGCCCGCGTACCGGACCAAGTCTTCGCGACGAATGGTGAACCGCTGCACCGGCAATGCCTTGCCTACAGTCCAGTCGTCCTTCGTGAGCTTGTGGCCATCAGCCACCTCGGTTTCGGTCATAGTTCGCTCCGCACCAACAACGTGGACTCAGCCGTCGCCACCGGTGAACCCTCTGAGCAAACCACTCGAGCCTGAGTGGAGACAAGAGCATTGCCCGCGATGGAACGCACCTGGGTGACCTCTAGTGTGCACGAAAGAACGTCGCCGGCATGGACAGGACGTCCAAACTCGAACCGTTGATCGGCGTGAACCAACCGCCGCACATCGATGCCCACGTCCGGATCCGACAGCAGCTGTTCCGTCACCCGCATAGTGACCACTATCGGAAACGTTGGCGGTGCCAACACATCGGGGTAACCAGCAGCGCGAGCAGCTAAAACGTTGCGATAGTAGGGAGCGTCATCGCCAATAGCGGCTGCGAACTCGCGGATCTTCTCTCGCTCCACAAGATATGGCTCGGCAAGAAGGTAACCGCGGCCGGGCAACACCGCTGACAACTCAGCCAGGCTGCTCGCACCTGGCATATCAGCGCGTTTCGCGGTGAGCCGTGTGCTTCCGGCAACGTGGGCAGTGCTTCTTCAGCTCTAGCCGGTCGGGATCGTTACGACGGTTCTTGCGGGTGATGTAGTTACGTTCCTTGCACTCTACGCAAGCCATCGTGATTTTAGGACGGACGTCAGTGGCGGCCACGGGAGTGCCTTTCTCGTATCTTTCTGGCTGTCTTGATCAGACCTAACAGCGTTCTGTTCGCGTCGAGTTCGACTATCGGACCAACTGTACGGCGCTGCGAGCCGATAGTAAAAAGCGGGCAGCACTGCCAGCCGAACGTAGCGGTGGCCGGATTTGAACCGGCGACACAGCGATTATGAGCCGCTTGCTCTGCCTGGCTGAGCTACACCGCCGCGACAATCAATGAAGATTGATCGTCAGATGTTCAGAGCCCCTTTACGGAATCGAACCGTAGACCTTCTCCTTACCATGGAGACGCTCTGCCGACTGAGCTAAAGGGGCCTAGGCGAAGAACAGGCTACACGGACGAGATCTAGTACTCGAATCGCACCCCATAGCCCGCGCCTCGCGCCCAAAAGAGGAGAAGCCGAGCAGCACCAGCCTATGACGACAACACTCGCAGGCGCGGAGGACCATCCCCACTTAGTCCGGCCGCTTCGGTACGCGCTTGCATCCACGCCTCGATCCGCTCCCATGGAAGAGGCCGGGAGAACAAGAAGCCTTGGGCAACGTCGCAACCCATCTCTTCCAGCAGCGTCAGCGTCATTTCGCTCTCGACCCCCTCTGCGACCACGCTCATCCCCAGATGTCTACCCAGGTCGACAATCGCTCGCACAATGCCCAAATCGCCGGAGTCAGTGGCCATGCCCAGAACGAACGACTTGTCGATTTTGACCTCATGCACCGGCAGGCGCCGCAGATAGGAAAGCGAAGAATAGCCGGTGCCAAAATCGTCCACCGAAAGTCGGACGCCGAGGGTGAACAACTTGTGCAACGTGGGCAACGGACGGTCCGCATCGCCGACCATGGCGTTTTCAGTGATCTCCAGCGTTAGCTGCTGAGGCGGCAAGCCCACCTCCCGCAGCATCCGATCGAGCTCCTCTGGGAAGTCTGGATCGTGCAAACTACGCGGCGACAGGTTGACCGAAACACCAAGTGTGCGCCCCTGGTCTTGCCAGATCTTGCATTGGCGCAGAGCTGTGCGCAGCACCGACCTCGTCAGCGCACCTACCAAGCCCGTGTGCTCAGCGACAGGAATGAAGTCATCAGGCGGGACTAGACCATGCTCAGGATGCTGCCAACGCACCAAACACTCCATGCCCACCAACTCTCGATCAGAGAGCAGCACTTTGGGCTGGTAGTAGACGCTGAGCGCGTCGTCATCAATCGCGCGCCGTAGCTCGGAAACGAGACTGAGCCGGTGCAGGCTCCGAGACTCCATCGCGGGCCGGTACAACTGAATAGAACGCGGATTGTGTTTGGCCGTGTACGTTGCCACGTCTGCGCGCTGCATGAGCGTGACGGCGTCAGCGCCATGGTCTGGGCAGATGGCGATTCCTACTGCCGCCCCGACGTCCAATGTCAGCTGGTCTAGCCGCAACGGTTCCACCAGGGCGTACTGAAGCGTGAGGGCCTGTGCCTGGGCAGAGTCTCCATCTTGCGTACGCACCAAGATCGCGAATTCGTCACCCCCAAGCCTGGCCACCAATGCGCCATCTGGCGCCTCGTTCTGCAGGCGACGCCCCACCTCGATGAGCAAACGATCCCCTGCCTCATGCCCGAGCGTTTCGTTCACATCCCGCAGTGAATCGACATCGAACTGCATCACCGCGACGACTTCGCCGGGGGCAGGAGGGACCGCGATTGCCGCTTCTAGCGAGGAAGCAAGACGTCGCCGGTTGGGAAGACCGGTCAAGGCATCGTGGTAGGCGTCATGGCTGAGGCGGTCTACCAGGCGCGAATTTTCTACCGCGACCGCGGCGTGCGCCGCGAGAGTCTCGAGGAGTTGGACTTCTTCGCTACCAAATGCGGAGAGCCCACCCAGTCGATTCGCAACTTCGAGACAACCGACAACAGCGCCTCCCGAACGCAGCGGCACGATGATGGCGTCTTTGTCACCTCGCTTCACGAGCAACTGCTGAAGAGTGTCATTTCGCTGCTGCTTCTGAGCGCTTACGGCAAGAGTCTGCCCAGTGCTTATTACATGACGTCGCAGTGGATCTTGTTCACCATGTGGGTCGTCCACGACGCCGGGTGAGTCTTCTCGGGCGATCAATAGCAACTCAGGATGACGACCTTGTGCCGGCAGCCATAGCGATGCTGACTCCGCATCGAGAAGCTCACGGGTACGGATGAGTAATGAATCCGCGAGACTGCCGTCTTGTCGAGCGGTACTAATAACCTTCGTGAATTCGTACACCTTATTGAGGGTGGCGTGCTGCTGTGAAACCCTTCGATATAGGCGATATCCCGCGATAATGATCGCGCCGATAATAATTAGCAAAATTGCGGAGAGCGAATTAACGCCCAATGTTATGAGCATTACCAATGCGATACATGTATTGAACAATGAAGAGAATGTCACAGACATATAGATCTGCGACATAACAGAATTAGATAGTGGCCCTTGAATCAAAAAGATCGCGCCGGCTACCATCGACGCGCCGACACAGTTGGCCACTACGATGGCGAACAGAACAATGATCCACGTGCGAGCAGTCGTGGGTTCTCCTGCGTGAAGCGAATAAAAAATGAACGAAAATACTGCTGGCTCTATTGTTCTAATGCCGACATTGATCGCTTTTTTTATCAGCGGCGTAGGGGGCGTAGCTCGCATAAAGTCATAAACGGTAACAAGAAGTCTGATACCCAAAAAAATGAGCGGCGACATGAAGAAAATAGCAAAAATGAGTGGTATTTCAATGAGATTCGATGTGAGAGTTTGACGCCGAATAACCACGGTAAATTGAACTTGATCGCAAACAAATGCAAGAACTACTGTGGTAGCAAAAATTGCCCACGGTACATGAATCAGCTTATCTAAATCGAACGTCTCGTAGTAAAGAACCGCAGCAACGACGTACGATAAAACTGCCATCCCGTAAACAAGCCGTCGAGCTGTCTGCTCAGAAACCAAACGGTCCGGCGTATTCGTTTCTGCCACCCCAGAGCTCCCTTCGGGATGGGACGTTACGCCATCAATAGGAAGTTCGCGGGCCTTTAAAAAGGCCCGCGACCTGAACATCGAATGCTTGTGCTTTCAGCCGGACTGGCCCCGTACTAATTCCAGCCCGTTCCTCGCGCAATGGAAGCGCGAATGCCGCACGCCATCATCCAAGTCCTTCCTCGTCATCGGACCACTAGACAATATGTTGGTGCTCAGGACCGAGGCGCATACCCACAGATGTTGCGTTACTACTAAGGGAACCCCGTCAAGCTCGATGTTGTCACTTCCGTTGGCCCATGGACAGCCTCCTGGCCAATCAGTTGACCAATCTTCGCCCACCTGGCGCCATACTAATGCCTACGAATGCGACATACCCGGTCAGATGCCTTTCGCGAAAGCGCTCCATTTTATGAAGCATCGAACGGAGGATGGCGCCTTCGCTCATGATCTCACTGGGCATCGCGCGTTCCTTGTTCCACCTTACAAAGAAGCGTCAGCAGCGTACGTCTTTCGTCATTGGTGAGCACAGAAAGATTGCTCTCCGACTGTGCGGCGTGGACTTTCTTAATCTCGGCAAGATGCCAGCGTCCTTTTAATGTGACCTCAAGTCGCGTTGCCCGACGATCATCGGGATCCTCCACCCGCGCCAAGAGCTGATCCCGCTCAAGCCCATCAACCAACGACGTGATCGCTCGCCCTGTCACACCGAGCTGGTCTTTGACCTGCCCCATCCGCGGGCGCTCCCCCAGCCGGTCCACTGCGAGCATCAGCAGCACTCGTGGCACAGACCAACCTTGATCGGCATAAGTGCCACTTCCCGTTCTACGCAGGACATAGCCGAGCCTGACCAAAATATCGGCGACGTCCTCGCCAGAGGGCACGTTTTGGCGCGCCACTCGACCAACTCGGCGCTTTTCCGTAGGCACAAGCAAGATCCAAACAATAGATTTATACCGGATTGAGATAGTAACAATTGCTCATAATCTGAGCTTGCGTCCCATCTGGCAAAACCATCTTTATTACGAGCGACCCACTCACGGCGGCGCGGCGGGCTACAGTCGCTGGCGCGGTCCTTTTAATAGCGGCTTGAGTAAGTCCCCTGATTGTTTTACGCGTTGCACCACTTGGTTCGGCGTAAACAATAAGTCTTCTCGGTCATGACATGCTTCCACTTCGTCCCAGGTCACTGGTGTGGCCACCGTGGGTTGCGCATTGCCGCGAAGCGAATATGGCGCGATCGTGGTCTTCGCGGGATTATTTTGACTCCAGTCGACGAATACTTTCCCCGCGCGCTCCGCTTTCGCCATTCGAGCAACCACGTGACCGGGAGATTCGATGGCAAGCCGACTAGCTATCTCCTTGGCATACGTAGTTGAACTGTCCAGCGTGGAGGATTCGATCGCGACATAAAGCTGCAAACCCTTTGAGCCACTGGTTTTCGGATATGCGACAAGGCCATCGTCATTGAGGATGTCCCGAATCCGCACCGCTACCCCACAACAGTCCACCAGGTCAGCGGGCGCACCCGGATCGAGGTCGAAGACGAGGAGATCCGGGTTTCGATGCCCCCCGCGCGGACCGACCGTCCACTGCGGAGCATGTATCTCTAAGCCGGCGAGGTTAGCCACCCAGACCAAGGTGGGGAGGTCTTGCACCAACACATGATGATTTTCGATGGAGTCACCCTTGGTGCTCCTCGGAGCCGCGAGCCGAACAGTGCGCACCCAGTGCGGCGCATGACGGGACACGTCTTTCTCAAAAAATGGCGCTTTGTCTACCCCATCGGGGTAGCGGCGCAACGTGATCGGACGGTCCGCCAGGTGAGGCAGCATCGCCGGCGAAATTTGCCGGTAGTAGTCGATGACAGCACCCTTAGTAAAAGCGGCCTCGGGGTACAACACTTTTTCCAAATTGGACAGTCGCAGCCGGCGTTCTTCTACCTCCACCACCACTGTTTTGGACGCCACCACTACCCCTCATCCACCCTGGCAATCTGAGTCGGATCTTTGTCTATTCGGAGCCCCCGCCAAGCAGAGTGGCGCAAAATGCCGTCCTTCGTCCATCCTCGAAATACCACTTCGCCCACCAACGTAGGCCGAACCCAATGCGCAACACGGGCAACGTCCCGGGGCACCGCAGTAGCCACGGCCGGGGTCACCCGACTAAGGCGACGGAGCTGTGTGGTCAGCTGCTCTAAGGCCACTTCGGTGAAGCCTGTACCCACCTTGCCGATGTATCGGAGTCCCTCGCTGGTGGGCGCACCCAGGAGCAACGACCCCACTCGCCCGGAGCGGCGGCCATGTCCCTCCTGCCAGCCCACTATTACGACCTCCTGGGTACGCAGGTTGCTGACCTTGATCCAGTCTCGAGATCGTTGGCCCGGCCGATATTTCGACGCTAGCCGCTTAGCCATCACCCCTTCCAAGCCTTGATCGCGGCTTGCTTGAACGATTGCCGCACCATCACTCAGGTAATACCGGGGAATCCGCAATCGGTCGCTTTCCATGGGCAAGCTGGCGAGCATCTTTCGTCGCTCCGCATAGGAGAGCTCCAGGCAGGAACGGCCGTCCACATGCAACACATCGAAAACCACATATGTCACTGGTGCACTTGCGGCCAAACGTCGAGCCTGGGCCGACGAGCCCACATGCAATCTGCGCTGGAGCTCCCCGAAATTTGGTCGAGCGTCCTTAAATGACACGATCTCGCCATCAAGAAGCGCTGACGTGCTGCCCAAACTCTCCCCCATTCGGGACAGCTCCGGAAACGAGGACGTGAGCTCGTTGCCCGCCCGGCTATGAAACGTGACGTGTCCGCCCTCTATGCGCGCCACGGCTCGAACGCCGTCCCACTTGAACTCGTATGCCCATTCACGGCCAGACTCGTCAACCGGGAGCTCGTCAGCGACTGCCAGCATGGGAGACAATTCGGGGATCGGCTGCCAGTCCGCGCGCTGGGGAGGACTAATCCGCCGCACCATCCAGTTCTTATTCTTATTGCCGCGGAAAAAGATGTACGCCCCCCGCACTTGAGTGCCGTGCAAGGTCACTTCGATTTTGTCTGGGGTCCACAGCTTCACGTCGTAGCGGCCCCTATCCCAAATCTTGACTAGGCCGCCGCCGTACTCGCCTTTGGGAATTTCGCCTGAGAACGATGCGTACTCCAGTGGGTGGTCTTCGGTGGGAACCGCCAGTCGGACGGAATCGTCATCGACTGGGAGCCCTTTCGGAACCGCCCATGACACCAGCACACCCTTATGCTCCAGCCGCACGTCCCAATGGAGGCGACGCGCATGGTGCTCCTGGATGACAAACACATCGTCATTGCCGTGGGGCAAAGGGCCTTTTTTGGGCACCGGTTCGGGCGTGCGACCAGCGTCACGCCGGCGTCGGTATTCCTGCAAATCGCCCATTTCTAGCCCGCATGCCGGTGCCGGCTAGTGCTTCGTTTAGCTGGCTTTTTTCCTGTCGAGCTCTTTGCCTTAGCCGATTGCGTGTCGGCCTTCGCCTGTGACGAGGCCTTTGCCGCGGGTTTCTTCGCCACCTTGGCAGCCTTTTTTGCGGTTCCGCGTTTTTTGGCTGGCTCGGCTGACTCGGTTTCGGCGCTTCGAGAATGTTTGGCCTGACTCACGCTTTTTTCCAGCGCCGCCATCAAATCAATGACTTGCCCACCTGCCTCCACCGATTCTTTCTCGATAGGGAGTTCTGCGCCGTCGGCTTTCGCCTCAATGAGGCGTTGCAATGCGACCCGGTAGTCATCGGTGAATTCCTCTGGGGTGAACTCCCCCGACATGTTTTCCACCAGCGAGGACGCCATCTCTAGTTCCTGTCGTCGCAGATGGACGTCTTCTCGAAGGAAGCCAAAATCGGGATGGCGGATCTCGTCTGGCCACAACATGATGTGCAACACCAACACGTCTTCGCGGGCGCGCAACATGGCCAGCGTTTCGCGTTGCCTCAGCGTAATTTTGACCACCGCGAGCTGGTCAGCACGTTCGAGCGCCTGACGCAGCAACACATACGGTCGGACCGCGGCTTTGTCGGGCTCGAGGTAATAGCTCTTTTGAAAGTAGATCGGATCTACCTCAGCGGCGTCGACAAACTCCAACACCTCGATGGCGCGATCCGTCTTAATAGGAAGCTGGGCGAAATCGCCATCTTCCAAAACGACCATGCGACCGTCTTCGAGCTCATATGCCTTGGCGATATCTCCATATTCGACCTCGCTACCGCACGAGGTACATACTCGCCGATACCGAATACGGCCACCGTCTTTTTTGTGCACCTGGTGAAACCGAAAATCGTGCTCTTCGGCAGCCGCATAGAGCCGGACCGCGATACTGACCATTCCAAACGAGATCGCACCCCGCCACATTGCCCGCATAGTGAGCTGTTTACCCGTACCGAGCTGGGCATACACCCCGCCGGTCCATGAGAGTTGTCATGGCCAACATGTGACAAACGCGGCTCATCGCAGCCCTGTCAACTGTGCAATGGTTAGCCTGTGCCAGAACTCACCCCACCACACTCGCCTCGGTCCGGCTCTTCGCCGTCATCGGCTCCCGTTAGTGGAGGACTCGACGGAGTCGAGCCACATGAACCTACCGAGCTGCGCTCTCCGAGACATCGGGTCTCTTCGCGAGCGATGGGATACTGGGCGGCGCGCGCAGCGGCGGGCTGGGCCGTTCTCCTCGCTGGACAAATAATCTGGTTGATCGCCACGGGCGATCAACTCACCACGCACCTGCTGGGCTTAGCGGCGACCGTTCTGGTCGCAGCGGCACACGTCAGCGTGATGCCACAGTGGCGCTACCGGGTGCACCGGTGGGAAGCAACTCAACATGCTGTCTACACGCAGTCGGGCTGGTTCAATCAGGAGCGACGGATCGCGCCCATTACTCGGATCCAAACGGTGGATAGCAATCGCGGGCCTATCGAGCAGCTCTTTCGACTCGCGAATGTGACCGTAACTACCGCGTCAGCCGCTGGTCCACTCAAAATCGACGGGCTGGATCAAGCGATCGCCGATCAGCTCGTCGAAGCACTCACCGCGACCACAGACGCGATGCGTGGCGACGCAACATGAACGATCCCGAGCAGACGCACGTTGCGGATCAGCGCTATCGCAGCCAACCTTCGTATCTACCGCCACGCATAGCCCACGAACAGGACGATCCTTCTACTCATGGATGGCAGCGGCTCAGTCCTCGAATGTTGTTCGTCCACTCTGTTGAAGCCGTGATTCGTTTCTTGCCGCTCCTCATTGGGCTCTTGTTTGTGGGGCGCAACAGCAGCGGCAACTGGTGGAGCCTCATCGCCACGGTTGCCGTGGTGGCGCTCGGCATCTCCCGCTGGTTCACCACCATATACCGCATTACCCCAGAGCAGATTCAGATCCGACAAGGGCTGCTCAATCGCCGGACGTTGACCGTCCCCGTGGATCGCATCCGCACCGTTGACGTCACCGCCCGGCTCATGCACCGGCTCTTGGGGCTCGCAGAGGTGTCTGTCGGCACAGGAAGGTCCGACAAAAAGAACGAGGGAATCACGCTCAATGCCTTAACTACCAATGCCGCCTCCACACTCCGCGACGAATTGCTGCACCGGCGTCACACTGAGGCGGCGGCGATGACGTCCAGTGAAGCAAGTCTCGGTGCCAATACCTCCCCCACAAAGTCAGAGGAAGTGCTCGCACGCCCGCACACGAGCTGGTGCCGGTACGGACCCTTCACATTCTCCGGGTTGGTCACGATCGGCGTCATCGCCGGTTTCATCTGGAGATTGGTAAGCGAAGCCCACTTGGATCCGCAACGCGCCGGAATCGTACGAGAAGCAGTACGTCACTGGCGCCACACTCCTCTGCTCATTAACGCGGCTGAGGTGGTGCTTGTCCTCCTCATACTTGCCTCGATCGCCTCGACTGTCGGCTACCTTTTAACGTTCTGGCATTTCCAACTGACGCGGACCCCCAACGGAACGCTGCACATCACGCGCGGACTCATCACTACGCGTGCGACCACCATTGAAGAACGCAGACTACGCGGGGTAGAGCTCTCCGAACCGCTGCTGCTTCGCATGGTCAATGGCGCTCGTTGCATCGCTATCGCTACGGGGCTACGAGTAGGACGCGGTGCGGAGCGAGGCGGCTCGCTACTATTGCCACCAGCCCCGCGATCGGAGGCCACGCGAGTCGCGGCGCGCGTGCTTGGCCGCTCAGAACCCGTGAGCAGTCCTCTTATCCCTCATGGCCCAATGGCGCACCGACGTCGATACAGTCGAGCGCTCGAAATCGTGGCCCTCATCGTCGCTGGGCTGATCGCGCTGTGGTGGTTTGGTCACTGGCCAGCGTGGTTGTGGCAGATGAGCTTGCTGTTGTTCCCCGCGGGCGCATGGGTAGCCGCAGACCGCTACCGCGCGCTCGGACACGCTCTGGTGGGTCAAGACCTCGTCACTCGCTGGGGTTCGCTGATACGGCGGCGCTGCGTGTTGTCGTGCGAGGGCATAACGGGCTGGAATGTGCGGCAGTCGTTCTTTCAACGTCGGCTGAACCTAGCCACGGTGGTGGCGACGACCGCAGCGGGCAAGCAGTCTTACCAGGTACAAGATGTCGATCTGGCCGCAGGAATCACACTGATAAACAATGCATCTCCTGACCTGTTGACCAACTTTCTCGTCACACAGCAGCCTCGATAGCAGCATGCGATCTTTGAATGCGGTGGTGGGCACCCATCAAGCTCGTGAGTGCCCACCACTGATCAGCTCGATATCGCTTCTCCCACTAGTGCCTACTGGGCCTGACCACCCGCGGCCGAATAACCGGACTGAGACTCTGGGTTCGCATGCAGCGCTCGCACCAGCTCTTCTTGGTTCTCCTTGGTGAGATTGGTACGCAGCACGGTCGGGTTATACGGCCGGAGCGCCTCGATGACTCGATCCGGCGTGGCCTGTAGCACCAGCGCGAACACGGCCGCCTTACCTGGCCGCAACGTGCTCCCGATTTGCTTCATCATCTTGTCGTCTATGCCGACGTTGCTCAGCTTGCCCGCAACAGCGCCCGTTCCAGCACCCACTGCCATTCCCACCACAGGCGCCAAAAACAGCAGCCCCACAAGCGTGCCCCAGAATGCGCCGCTCATCGCACCCACACCAGTGGCGCTCATGGATTGCTGCAGCCTGACTTTGCCATCGGCCTCACGCCACACCATGGCCGAGTCTTCCAGCTTGAGAAGCTCCTCTTTGGACAGTCGCCCATTGACGACCGAGAACACTTGTTCGGCTTGCTCTTTTGTGTCGAATCCCAGTACTACGAGCTGCGCCACGGAAGCCCCCCATAAGTGTGAGTTCCACATTGATAACTTTTTTGATATTTGTGCATAGTTTGCCAATTAGCAACATTTGTGCGCCCATTTACGGCGAGCGGCAAGGCTTGACCGGCCAGGCGGGGCAATAACGAGCGTCTGCGGCCATTCGCCTGACATTCGAATATTTACCGATTTTCTTTCCGCAATAACCCTTACTTCTTATAAAGCAGAAAGCGCATCATTGAGATAAGTCATGAGGAGGGGGATAACCATGACGATCTCACACAGCGAACAGGTCGGTAGGACAGGTATTTCGGGGTGGCGATTGTTTGCCGCGATCATGTTACTTACGGTCGGGGTATTCAACGTCATGGACGGATTCGTCGCACTGCTCAACAGCGACTATTACCTGGTCAGCAGTAACAACGTTTTGGTATTCAACTTCACAGCGTGGGGTTGGTTCTGGATCATCACCGGAGCAATCAGCCTGAGCTGCCAGCTATGGCGTCTTCGCTGGGAAAATGTGGGGACGGGCGCTTGGAATCGTGCTAGCGGTACTAGCCGCGATTGCCCACCTTGCGTTCCTTGCGGCATTCCCGGTTTGGTCCATGCTCACCATCGCTTTGTGTGTGTTGGTGGTGTACGCGCTCACCGTGCCAACCAGGTCTGAGGAGTAAATCCGCACCGCACGGAGCAGTGAGTACCTTGATGGGGCGGTCTGCCGGCCGCCCCATCGGTATATCCGCGGCACATCCTGTTCCGACCCATCGATCGATGGTCACTTCTCTTGCTTAGCAGCATCGCCATGAGTGACCGTGACCGGTTCTGAGCCACTCGAACCCCTAGCCGTCACCGCACGTGAGAGCACTTCCACCACGCCCCACAAGACAAGTGTGAAGCCTCCCAACCAGGCCAATGTCGCTAGGCGTAGCGGATCCCAGATCAACCACACGAGCAAAAATAGCGCCCCTACCCCGCCGATGAGCCATGGCCGCCATGCGGGAATCCAGCGGGCCCAGTCCAACTGAACTCCGGTGCGATGCAGTCTGTCGGCGAGAAAATCAAGGCCGCTTCCCACCCGCTGGCGCACCCATGTAGCTGCCCGCGCCGGACCGAATAGCCAGGCTCCGACCGCAAGGCCGATCCCCAGCACAAGTTCAAGTCGCCCGGCCGCGAGAACCGTGCGCAGCAACGTGTCGAAGATGGCAGCCGCCGCCCCCGGAGAACCCACGCTCGCTGGCAGCTCGGCCAGATATCGATGACGTCCGTAGTTCAAGGCAATGAGGACTACCACCCCAAACAACGCCACCAACAGTCCGGTAATGAGGAGCCCACGCCGTCGGCTTGGCGCCACGAAAACGCCGAACACAATCAAGAGCATGCCAAGCAATGGCAACCAAGTGGCCAATTTGTCCAATGTGGAGACTGCCGACCGAATGCGCGGCAACTGATCGGATTGCAAGATCGTGTACTGGAGTGAGAATTTTGGGATTTTGCCCGCGAGCCCAAACCCTCGCTCTTGAAGTTGCTTCGTCAATACGCCCACGAAGGCACCGACGTCGATAGAGACCGTCGTGCCGGAACTACGAACCACGCCACTGTCAGAGCCAGTGAGTACCTGTTTCAGTTGCTCGTGCGCCGCTCGGTTCGCCGCATCCCAGGCGGTAGCGAATTGGCGACTTTTCACTATCTCCAGCACACGCCCATAGAGCCACTTACCTAAAGCGTCAGCGACAGGACCGCTCAATATGCTAAGCCTGTCCGCGAGACGATCGCGATCAATGCTCTGCAAGGCATCGTTGATGCGGCCCTGGAGGTCCGCTTTCTTGGTGATCTCGTCGGTAAGGCGGTGCGCAATCGCGGTCTGCACGGCTGGATTTTCCGCCAGCGGGCTCACCGTCTTCACATAGCTGTCAGTGTCGAGCAGTTGGTCCCGCACAAAGACGGCAAAAATGCTCACGGTAACAGCCAGTACCCCAACGACCAGCAAAATGACGGCGCCAGTCCAACGGCCAGCCGCGCGACTACGCGCATGTATCACAGCTCCCGAGCCCAACGGGTAGCGACAAGGGCAACTCCAACGCCCAGAAATGAGCGACAAGAGCGCTCGCAACGAAAGTTCATGCCGCCACCAACCTAATATGGGTTAATTAATGGAAATAACGTAAATAACCTACTTTGCAGGAATTAAGTGGTAAAGCTTTAGCCCGCGAACATTCTGCGCGAGGGAACAGGGTTCTTGTTTCCGGCAGCAGACCGCGTGGTCGCAACCGCCATCGAGCTGGAAAGAGGAACAACAATGCGATTTATGGTTATGGTGCCAGCCAACGCAGACTCCGAAGCCGGCATGATGCCGACCGAAAAGCAACTCGCCGACATGGGCAGTTTCAACGAAGAGATGGCAAAGGCTGGGGTAATGATCGCCGGAGAAGGCCTCCATCCCAGTTCAGACGGCGCACGCATACGGTTTTCCGGTGGTGAACAAACTGTAAGGAACGGCCCATTTGTGGGGGCACCAGGACTGATCGCAGGGTTCTGGCTCATAGAGGCAAGCTCCCTGCAAGAAGCCATCAAGTGGATGAAGCGTGCACCATTCGACGAAGGCGTAGAACTCGAAATCCGACAGATCTTCGAAGAAGAGGAATTCGGCGACGAATTCACTCCAGAGCTCAGAGAACGGGAGCGACGTCTACGCGAGCGTCTCGCGGATCAACGGTAGATAGCTGCCACCGAGTTGGTCGCAAACGCTGAAAGCACAATGCGGGGTCACCGACACTGCCCGGTGACCCCGCATTGTAGATAAGACTCCGCCCCGCCTATCTACGGTCGCGATAGTGCAAGTACACGGTGCCGTTGCCGAAACCGCGCTCCTCCACCAGCTCGAGCCCATAGCGAACGTCCTTGGGTAGCCAATGGTTACCACTCCCCACCACCGTCGGCATGACAAACAGCTGATACTCATTGACCAAGCCCGCACGGATCGCCCACGCGGCAAGGCCTGGACCACCTATTGTGATGTCCCTGTCGGAAGAAACTTTCATCTGCCTAACGGTCTCGAGGTCAAATCTCCGCTCTAGCCGAGTCTTGGAAGTAGACGTTTCTTTTAGCGTCGTGGAGTACACAATCTTGTCGGCTGCCCGCCACAGTTGCGCGAAGTACTGGGCGGCCGGCGACTGATCCGCAACCGCATCCGCGGTCTCCCAGTAAGCCATCACCTCATACATTCGACGCCCATAAAGATAGGTGCCGACTGAGCGCTCAAGATCGTTAACGAACGCATGCACCTCCTCATCTGGCGCGGCCCAGTCGAACTTGCCCTCGTCGTCTGCCACATAGCCGTCGAGTGACGTGATTGCCGAATAGATCAACCTAGCCATGGTGAGCTCTTGCCTCCCGCAACTACAAATGCCGCATACAGCTCTGGTCCGTCTAGGCGGCTACGAGCTAGCCAACCTAGACGAACCAGATGCACCGCGCTCTTTACGCAACGTCATTAGCTAGCTCAATGCGACTAGCTACCCGGACGAGGCGCGACCGGAATGGTCACCGGTCGCGCCATTGGTCAGGATCGGCGCGTGCGTCGCCGGTAGACAAACAACAGGATCGGTCCGAGCACGACCAGCGCCGCTCCAGTGCTGAGCATGACTGGTAGTAGCCCACTGCCGGTTACCGGCAAAAGACCAGATCCATTGTTATGTCCACCAGGTCCATGGTGGTTCGGATGAATCACGGGAACCACAGATGAGGACTCTGTTGGCGTCCCGGTGGGCGGACCCGTAGGTGTACCCGTGGGCGGCCCAGTGGGTGTCCCCGTAGGCGGACCCGTAGGCGTACCCGTAGGTGTCCCGGTGGGCGGCCCGGTGGGTGTCCCGGTGGGCGGCCCAGTGGGTGTCCCCGTAGGCGTCCCGGTGGGAGGACAAGTTGGAGTCCCGGTGGGCGGACCCGTAGGCGTACCCGTGGGCGGACCCGTGAGTACCGTGGGCGGCCCCGTCGTACCCGTGGGCGGCCCAGTGGGTGTACCCGTAGGCGTACCCGTCGGCGTACCCGTCGGCGGACCAGTCGGAGTCCCGGTGGGAGACTGGCAAATTGGTTCGGTGATGACGTTGCTGTCGAGCGTCACCGCCCCGGTTTGCGCCAATGCCCGTCCCTCAAGCGTGGCGCCAGTGTTCATAGTGATCGAGGCCAACGCCATTATGTTGCCGACAAAAGCGGTCCCGGTCCCCAATGTCGCTGAACTACCCACCTTCCAGTACACGTTGCACGGCGAGGCGCCGTTGATAAACACCACACTGCTATTCGACGCTGTGATCAGCGTCGAATCGATCTGAAAAATAAACACCGCCTGAGAGTCACCTTGAGCATCGAGCGTCAACTGCCCTGTGACCTGCGCCGCCCCAACTCGGTAGACGCCGGGTGTCAGCGTCGTGCCCCCAAGCTCAGACGCGACATTGGTAAATGGAGTACGACCAGCCGCGTCGTTGTACGCGGTGGTCAAATCGCTCTTGGCTTGCAGTGCAACCGCATCGGCAAGGTGCGTCTCGCCCAGGACTAGCCCGGGAGGGAATCCTGGAGCGGCGCTTCCAGGTTGCACTCCGAGATCTTGCGCCAACACTGAAGGGCCGGTATTAGTAACCGTCGACCCCGCCAATACTGAGAAGTTAGCGGCCGTCCCCAACCCCACCGGAGCATCAGCCGCTCGTGCACCGGTCGGGCTCAGGACGAGCACTGTCGCCACCATGGCGACCGCGGCCAAACCCACCAAGCTCGGCAGGATTACCTGCCTAAGCCAGCGGATGCGTTCACCTGTCATCGTCATAGAACGAGTCCCCTTTGAACATCCGCAGGACGGGCGTCCAATGAAGCCCAACCTGACGTACACACAAATGTGCAGCGGCCAACTATTACACGAGAAAGCCGCATTTAGAACAAACAGAAAATAGAGGGTGCTTCCTTGTGAGCGTGCGCCACTCCAGCGCCCCGCTGTACACCATTTTTAAAGTCCTATATTTGCCGCGCGTGTCGCGTTGACGCGCCGCTGGCCAGCGGCTTCGTCGATTTCGGACAGTAAGGCATTAACGCCCTTACGCCGGTTGATACCGCGATTAATAGCCGCGATAGCCATATTGGTCTTCGATTTAGCTTAGTAAAAACAATCGCTGGTATTCGAGCATAGTTAAAGGCGCCGTCCATTCATTGGTGCCCTCCATAAAGTGTTGGCATTTTAATTCTGCACTCATTAAATTGAGTCCACGCTCAGGTGTACCAGGCGGAACATTTGAACGCTTTCGTATCGCCCGTGGTGACGCGGTCGCCACTGAAGGGTGCTTGGTGATCCGTACTCACGTAGCGTGACCTGATCGGGTGATCCTCATGTCCACATAGGAGAGGAAAGCTTTGGCTGCGCTGTTCCTCTTATAAGGACTGAGGTTTCTGGATCGCTGACGTTCGGGCGCGGAGCAAGCCAATATGGACTATCTAATCTGCTCGGACAATTGGGCGGCGTGCGTCGCCCAGAATTCAGTTCTAGCCAGGAGCGCGGAGAACTGCGATCATGCAACCGTGATCTGGGACACCGCATCGAAGCTCTTGCTGGCACTATTACCGCTGGCCATCGCGGGAATTCAATATTGGCCGCGTGGAGGCAGAAGATCCCGAATCAAAGCGGACCTCGAGCTATACAAACTGTTGCCAGAAGATCTGCCGCATCGCGACGCCTTCAGAGAAAGCATCGGCCTTCAAGTTCAACGGCTCATCGAGCACGAAACCGTAAAGCGGCGCCACGCATCCACCGTTGTTACCGGGCTAATATTCCTAGCGCTCGGCGTCTACCCGATCGTTCTGGCATTCCATGGCGGCTGGTGGTTGACGCTCTTCCCCGTCGGTGCAGCGGCAAGCTTCGTAGGGATCGCAACGATTACGGATGGCCTCACTAAGGGCGAGCGAGATGAGCGCGGCAGATTGGTGAAAAAACGTCGCAAGCGCTCCACAGACGACAATCCCGGCGAGGCGCAGCCTTCCCCGGCCACCATGAGCGCAAGCCTTCCTGCCCCTGAACAGAGCTACATGTCCACCACGACCAATAGCTAGCGTTAGCGCGCTTCGCTCACTACCGCAACAGTTGCGAAGGCAGGATTATAGACATATTCAGTCTCATTAGGACCAAATTGCGAAAACTTCGAATCATGGTCAAGTCAGCGATTATCTTCAGGATTCGTGAAGCGACAACTCAGAAAATTAAGACCATACTGGGGCTATTTTCTTTTCGGTGTTTTGATCCTGACATGGTGGGGCACCCACGTCACTCCCCTCGTCTTGATCGCCCTATCGACATTGGTCGCGGTCTATTTGGTGTTTCAAGCACCCTTTTTCTGCGGCGTGGAAGGCAGAAAAGGACCATGCCGAAACAATTCGTACGGACTACTAAGGGGATGTCGGCTAAAGCACCACAAATGGCAACGCGTCAAGATGCTCAAGCCACGCAATTGGGATCAGCTCTACAAGGATTTGTTCGCTGGCCCTAAAGAGAAGCTCGCAACCTGCGTCAGCCTCGCCACTGTCCTATCCGGTTTAGCGGCAACGATCGAGCTATTTGTTTAGCAAACGGCTCAACGGTGCGAGCATCGAGCACGCCACGTCCCTCCCTTCGACACCGCTCCGATTTCGTCCGGGAGATCCGCAACCCCGGCTAAGCAAATGCCCCAGGCGACGGCAGAAAATGCCAGACCTCGCTACGTGACAACTCAAGGCAGTGGAACGCATTAGGTAAACTTCGAATTGCGCTAGCGATGGTGGAGAATTCGCACTGGGCTCCCAAGTCCCACCGATCGCAGTGGCCCAGGCCATTAAACGTGCCCCGATCGGTCACGACTTTGGCCACCAAGGCTCCACATTTAGAGATAACGCCCCCGCAAGTGTTCAGGCTCAACTGCTCTACCCCAGGGAGATAGGCATCTCAACTGAGATGGCATCGGCGATGGCAGTCGACGAATGGGCCGCAAGGAATGGGGTTCCGACGAGCGCGCGCGTCCTCATCGCACAAATTATCCACGCCACCACCTTCGGAACGCCCACATGTGGGACCTGAGACTGATTACGAACGCATTGTTGTAGCGGCTGACATAGCGCCGGAGGCCGACTTTATTCACTGGCATCGAAGCGGGCTCAATGTCACTTACAGGGACATTCCAGCGACGGCTCCTCCCGATAACCTCCCTGATTGGATCAAAAACCGGCTGGGATTTCTCGCTCACATAGCAAGAAGTCTGACTCCAGAAGGGATGACCCTTGGCTAGGGAAAACGAGTATCGAATCACAAAGCTGAACTAACAAGAATCCAGAACGAGCTTCAGAAAGGGGTGCTCGGAGAGCAGGCGAAGCTCCTGCGCCGTGAATGGGAAACGGCGATTCAGTCTCAGGTGGTCGCTGGTCCCCGCGACGCGCCAGCAGCTAAACTCGGCGGCGTCCTCAGGCCCGTGCGCTCGGGTCACGCAATTCTCAAAAAAGCGACCCGGCAGAAATTGCGACGGCGCTGAATCGTCTATTTATCGACCATCCCACAATAAATTAATGGCCAGCTCCAGCGCAGCGTTGACGCACCGCCAGAGTCTTGATCGGAATCAGTTCCAGCGGATCCCTCTCGACGAGGTGGGTCACCGTCACCCGCTATCCTCTGCCCGCACCTAAGACGCCCTTCCCGGCACTCCTAGCAGTTAAATCGTCGACGTTGGGGAGCTGATCCGGCGATAGCCGTGGTAAACGTCAACAGCTGCGCTAACTGTCGGAAGGCACGAACGCCAGCCCGGGCACGCGATGAGAGCCGAGTGCCTCGACCCCGCGAACTCGCTCCGATGGCCTTCTGCGCAGTGAGTGGTCCCTGCTCTCGCTTCTTATCCGGTCCTCGAATCAGCGGAGTACCTAAGCAACGCCCGCGTGGCTCGGAACCGCTTTCGCCAGGTCTTGCCCAGAGCCTCACGCGTTTATCGGCCGTGGAGCTGGCGATAGATATCTTTCGGAGGAATCGCTGCGCTTTGCGCGGCGGCTTGCTGCGCGAGCCGTGCCGGCAATCGGGACGCGGGGGTGTTCACGAACGTGGCATGCGTGGGCTTTTTATCTGACCCTTCCATATCAGGGTTGGGGTGAAACCAGTAATACCCAGGTGGTTGATCGCCTTCAACTCTAATTTGGCCCAGAGGCGGCCCGGAATATTCGGCAACGAAACAGACAGTGCCGTGGGGATCGATAGGAATGCTGGTGAGCGATGAAACGTTGGCCAAGCCCTTATCCCGATCGGGCTGAAGGGTAAGAAACCGTCACATCCAGCTTCCCGAGATCACGCCGAAGGTTTGTGAAAGTGAGCCTCGTCCCGGTCACATCGTCGGGACGGTTGAAGTTCACGTTTAGCGGCGGTGCGCCAAATTGAGGATCAGCGTATTTGACGCACGCTGCAATGCGCGCTCTGTACCCGGAGGTACCTGCGAATTCTGAACGCCACGCAATCCCACCATGGCGCCCCGTCGTCGTAACCCGTGTCGTCAAATTGGTGTGTGCTCCCAGGACCGGACCGGCATAGCCTTCGCGGGAGATCTGCTCGCCAAGGTCCGGCCACTGGCCTAGCCGAGTATTTGCTGTCATTGGCGAAACAGTGATCTGACGCTTCCCGGGACCTTGTCACCATCGCTCTGGGCACGCCAGCGCCCCAATGGATACCCCAACGGCTATGGCTACTCCCGCCACGAAGCGGCGATGCCCGGATTTCGGACGAACACGCATACGAGCATGCTAAGGCACACATGCCAAGAGATGCGGGACCGAATTCGTGGGGCCCTTTCACTGTGACCTGGGTCCTTGGTGGTGGTCCGGTGGTTGTGAGAGTCCGATGTCCCAGAATGGGGCGGGGAGGACTCAAATGGCGATGGGTACACGACAGCCGAAGGTCTGAGTGAAAACATTGCACATATGTTGCACGGAGACTCGTAAACAACCGGACAACGCTGAACGCAGCTAGACAACACAAAAGGCCTCGAGAAAGGTTTCTCAAGGCCCTGAACTGCATATATGTTCAATGTTCGCTGGTGTGGCCGGTGTTGGATTCGAACCAACGTAGGCTAAGCCGGCGGTTTTACAGTGGAGCGTGCTCCACATTGTTATTACGCGGTTCACCTGCGCTTTTGCAATTTCTTATTCCTAGTGAATTTCGATTATCCGCGTATATCCCGCGCTCTTATTCTCACTCAAGATTTCGCGCGAAAAAGGAGGGCACTAACAAGTGTATTTAATGACCATCTCGCAATAACTCAATAGTCGGCCCCGGCGCAGCGATTACAGCGCTGGCCGGAGCCTTGATCGGAAACGGAGCTTCCGACCCATGAATGACAATAGTGAATCCAGCAATCACCACACACAGCCCTCACATCACACCCAGCACTGTCCACAGTGGTGTGTCCGCACTGATCACAAGAACAACGACGCGTCAGACGACCAGTTCCACATCGGTGAGGAATACCGCGTTGCCATCAACCCATCTGTCGATGTCGGCAACAACCCAACGCCGGAGGGCTATCCGGCTGAGTGGCTCACGTTGTATCTGCTGCAACCAGTCTCGGAGAAACACCCCCGAATATGGCTAGGCGCAGACGACACCGCCCACGGCTTCCATCTCGCCCTCCCCGAAGCCCAACACGTCGCAGCACTGCTCTACCACCTGACAGAGCTAGCAGCATTACCTCGACGGTAATCCGTTTTGAGCTGTGCCGGCTTACGCGAGACTGATCCAGGACGGCACAGCACAGAACGCTTTTTGGTGGAACGGTAACGACAAATTTGATGTGTATACTTTCCATAGAATCTACACATAGATGGGTGGTGTGTGATGCGTACCAACATTGATATTGATGACAAACTCCTCGCCGAGGCGATGCGCCTCAGTGGTGCGCCAACGAAAAAATCGGCGGTAGAAGCTGGCCTTGTGGAACTGGTTCGACGGAACCGGGTACGGCGGGTAAACAAACTCCGCGGAACCGTGGAATGGGTCGGCGACCTAGACGAAATGCGTGCCGGATGGCAGGAAACAGCGTGATCGCAGTCGACACCAGCGTGTGGATTGATTTCTTCGCCGACAAACCCACGCCGCAAGCCCACTACCTGTCCACCTGCATCGACACCGGTTTCGAAGAAATAGCACTCACCGACGTAGTACTAACCGAAATCCTGCAAGGACTCAAAACCGACCACGAAGCGCGTCGCGTAGAAGAACACCTATCAGCATTCGAGGTACTGCAACTCAAAGACCTCTCCGACTTCCGCCGCGCCGCCGCCCTATACCGCGCGGCCCGGCACCAAGGAGTCACCATCCGGCGCACCAGCGACTGCCTCATCGCAACAGTGTGCATCCGCGAACAAGTCTCACTACTCCACAACGACATCGACTTCGACCGCCTCGCCAGCGTCTCCGACCTCGCCATCACCCCATGCCAGTAAAGCGGTGGCTTCACTGCCTCTAGTTTTCCGCTAGAGAACCTGAACCATTTAAGACGGGGAGCTATGACGACCAAGGAGCGTTTACATCACCTCGTCGATGAACTCGACGAAGACCACGCTGCCCAAGTTTTGCGGTACGTCATCAGCTTGGACGATGCGCCCATGCAAACTCGGAGCAACAACTCGCCATCGACGACCTCATCACTGAGGAATGGGACACCTTCACCACAGCACTACACACATGAACCCTGATGGTTTTTGTGTCGTTGACCGCTGCCTACATAGTTCCCGTAGAACTCGCGTGCATGAGTGAGATGCCGATTCCAGAAGCCAGCCATCATTTGGCGGATATGGCGCATCACGCCGCCGATACGGGTTCGGTGGTGTATTTAACCGAGCATGGAAATCGACTGGCTGCCATCGTTCCTGCAGCCCTTGCTATCCGCCTAGAAGACACCGAGGCTCAGCGGATACGGCAACAACTCGCTGACGCTGGGCTCCTTGCCCCTGTAGAGCGCCTCCGCGAGGAAGGACCGTCTGAGGACACACTGGCGGCTGCACGCGCCCGGGCGGGACAAGGCACTCCATTGTCTGACTTTATTTCTTCCGGACGGTGAGCCTCTTCGCTGACTCCTCAGCACTAGTGAAGCTGTACGCCGAGGAAGCGGGCAGCGATCAGGTAACACAACTACCCGCAGCCCGTTGTTGATCTAGACGCTAGCGCGAGTGGAAGTGCCGGCCGCGTTATGGCGCAAACACCGCATGGGTCAACTATCCGAACAGGATGCACATGAGCTGGCGGCCGGGTTCGCTAGTGATTTCCATGGCACTCCCAGCCAGCCGCCTCGGTTCATTGCCGCAGTAGCAACAATGGACATTGTGGACCTTGCCGCTGCCCTGACTGAAAAACATGGCCTCCGCGCCTACGACGCGGTACAGCTTGCCACCGCGATTACTATCCGCAGGCTACAACCGGCCTGCGACACTTTCGTCTGCTTCGACCATGGCCTTGCCGCCGCAGCAGACATCGAAAGATTCACCATCACCGCACACCCCGCCACATAAGCACGCCACCCCATAGCGCACACAGGTGCCGTGCTGCCACCTGCAGTTTCCTCGTAGATGCCGGTCTTGTTGATGGTGGTGCCTGCCGTCCAGGGTGGGACTTGCTCCATCACCTGTGACGCCGCAGGCGCCCTTGATAGCAGCCACAACCATCGGATTCTTGGATGCGAGGGAATGGCCGGCCTGCAGTCGAATTCTTTCGGCAAACCACACCTCCGGGCCGGCAGGGCAGGTGCGACACCCGAGTTTTCAGGGCCAAGCCGATCTGTGATCGGCGCGGCAGAAGCGAACCACACGTGCCAGACCACGGCGAGCACTGGAAGGCACCCTGAGGGCCTAGAACGGACGCACCACCGGTTAGCCGCCTGCCGGTGCTAACCGCCAGGTAACTATCGGCTTGTTTCTTCATAGCGGGAGGATGATCCGTAAAAATCTGATGCGGCGCGGATCTATCCTTGTGTAAGTCAATCTGAAAGGTGCGTGCACGATGGCGTGGATTCATTCATTGCGAGGCTTACACGCGAAGGTCAAGGCAGGAAGCATGACCGAAGACGATGCTGCTGCGCAGCTGGCTAAAGACAGCGGGGGGTCTAGCTAGGGCAGGCGCGCTGGACTTACTTAAGCAAAAACCAACCGACGTTGAGGCACAGTATCGCAAACTGCGATGCCGAATTACGAGGTATCGATGCGACTAACTCAGCGCTGGCTAGAACCTATATCTAATCCTAGGAAAAATAACGGAGGGCCGACGCGGGGATAGCCCTCTATCTCACAAACGTGCAGAGGTCCAGGAATTCCTTTCGGCAAACCACACCTCCGGTCCAGCCGGGCAGGTGCGACACCCGAGTTTTCAGGGGCAAGCCGATCTGTGATCGGCGCGGCAGAAGCGAACCACACGTGCCAGACCACGGCGAGCACTGGAAGGCAGTCTCGTACGGAGATGGCCAGACCGCCTACGGCAAGATAGCCATCAACGGCGGGAAACCCACGCCGGGAATTCTTTCGGCAAACGCGGTAGTCCACATAGGTGTGGGGTGGTGGTGTGGTGAGTCGGCGTCAAGCCGCAGCTCACCGCACCACCACCCCACTTCACTGTTTCGGCAATCGCCGTCACACGAACAGAGCGCGCCCGCAGGGGCGCGCTCCTTGATCTTTAATACGGCTTAATTCGGCAACGCAAGCAATGTGCTCTTGCAGCAATATGTCATCGTGAATAGATCATCACTGCCAGAAGCAGAGCTAGAGAGGTTCAGTAAATATGCGCGAGGAAGATGCCATTCGGGCCCATCAGGAAAAACACCCCAAGGACAGCGTCCCTGAGATAGCTAGGCGCTCAACATACCTCAAAAAACAGTAAGAAGGGCAATCGGCGACCAGCCGCCCGTGCCCGGGCACCCGCAGCACCGAGGTCATTCTCTTTGGGCTACTAATCCGGACAGGACAACAACAACCCGGAAACCTGGCACTACCGGCAAAAAACCGGGCCACACCCGCTGATCACAGACCAGGATCGTTCATACGATGGATTGAGCTTTTGGTGGCTATACTCGCCTCGACCGGTATCGAACCAGAATTATTCTGGGCGTCGAGGAGGCGTAGTGAAACTGACCAAGCTGTATAAGGATCCCGAATCCGGTAGAACCGGCTGTCCTACCGTCTATGTAGCCGATAGCGGTGAGCTCGTTGTCCAGGGGTATGAAATTGACTCCGACACACACGCCCAACTGGAAAATATTCTTCCCGGAGAAACAGCGGTTCGCATTTCTCCCGAAATTCTCCAGGGAGCAATAGAGCGGTACCGAAAAGTTTGATGTGACGCTATATGCCAAAATATTTGGAACCATTTTCGGAGGAATTCGGATCTCTCTTTACGGAATTCCAACATACTGCTTTCCGCCTGGAGACCCTCCAGCAATATAACGTTGAGTATGAGCAAGTTCCGTTCCAAAAGTATTTATCGGGTGATCCTTGTCCGGAAGATCCGGACAAGGAAGCCTGGCTAACACTGATACGTAACGCCACAGCTTCAGGCAAGCGCATGCAGCGTGTACACATCGTAGTAGAACCACTGTCTGACTATCTACGATTTGAATTGAGCTGCGAATACGACTCTAACGTTTCGGCAGGCGAATATATCGGCCTGATTCCTACCGCCATACACCAGTGGCCTACAGAGCTACCACATCACGACTTCTGGCTATTTGATGCGAAGACTCTTTGCCGAATGAATTACAGCGATGATGGAAGGTTGCTGAATGCGGAAATTGTGGATGATTCGAGTGAAATAGTAAAGCACAATTATTGGCGCGATGCTGCTTTGCATTTAGCAAAGCATATCGGGACTATATAATCGGTAACGATAAACTGAAGCTAGGCCAGATTACATAGATAGAAAGAGTCGTATTGTGACTAAGAATAGAAGGAGGCTCGCGGACCGACTTAAGCTTCTTCGTCAAGAAGCTGGTCTTAGTGGTAATCGTCTTGCAAAGACACTTGGCTGGGTTCAGCCTAAAATTTCCAAACTCGAAACAGCTAAGCAACTTCCGACTGAAGAAGATATTCTTCAGTGGACCTCAGCGCTCAATTCCTCGCCCAAAGCCGTAGAAGACCTCTTTGCGTTGCTCAAGCAAGCACGCGTCGAATATGCGAGTTGGAAAGAGCAGTACCGCGAGGCTGGCAGTGCTAGCGGTAAACAGTCTGAGTTTATGACCCTGGAGCAACGCGCCACCCGGATCGCCGATTTTCAGCCGGCCATGATTCCTGGGCTGGTGCAAACAGTGAGCTACGCGCAAGAGTCACTGCGATTGTCTTGCGGCCCTTCTTTATGGGGCTCAGATGAGCCCGATATTCAGCGCATGGTTTCTGCCCGTCTGCAACGCCAGCAGGTGTTATACGACCCAGCAAAACAAGTGCAAGTCATCGTTCTTGAAGCCGCATTGCAGACAAGGGTCTGCTCGGTTGACACCTTGATTGGCCAGCTCGATCGACTAATAGCCATGCAGGCTTTGCCCTCTCTTGAGTTGGGGATCATTGCCTTCGATGCTGTTGTCCCCATTTTTCCACTGACTGGTTTTGCCATCTTTGACCACGATCTCGTGATCGTGGAAACGCTAGGAGGCGATCACGAATTCAGAGATCCTGAAGAAGTAGCCAACTATGACCAGTTCTGGCAATTACTCAGCTCTGCCGCCGTCTACGACGAGGCCGCTACGGCCGTCCTTCAGCGAAACATGAAGGCGCTCCAGCTTCCCAAAGAATAATCGGAGTATTATTCTTGACTTATACTTCGCGCTCCTTTAGTGTTTAGAGCGTCACCTACTCACGAAGGAGCCAAAAAATGGCTGTGTCTGGTCGTATACCGGTAAGGCATGAAGACGTGTTCACCCAACCGGTGATGTTGGCCTCTGTTGATCCGGTGAAGGACTTCGAGAAAGACCGCGCCAAGGTCGAAGACCCGCAAGAGCGCGATAAAGAAACAGGTCAGCGCCTGTGGGCGGTGTCAGTCATTGACTGGTCCGCGCCCGCCGGTCATCGCGAGATCAAGATCAAGATGGCCGCCGATCAGCAGCCAGTTTCATCTGGCGGCATCGGGCAGCCAGTGGAATTTGAGGGCCTACAGGTTGTGCCGTGGGTGGATGGTCGGGGATGTAAATCCCGCCCGGATGCGCGTGACTGTAAAGGCCGGGTCGCGATCGCCTACCGCGCGGCTGGTTTCCGCAGCAGCAAACCATCTGCCAAAGCAGCCGCCTAGACCGATCCCCAAGGCGGTCTACCTAGCGGCCGTTTAACAACACCCACCCAGCTAACCCGACTGTGTTTCTCGGACTTTTCCCTGCTACAGCGCTTTTCTCCCTGCTACCGAAAAAGGGACAGGGCACTGGTTTCCCGGTGCCCTGTCGTCTCTCCCTGCTACAGAAGAGGTGTTCATCCTAATGCGCACACACCCAGCCACCACCAGCACCCACGTCTCCCACGAACCCAGCGCTCGGTGTCCCCGCAAGCCGGCGGGGTCCACTTCTGACAGTGACAACCCACGACGGCACCGGCCACGGGTGAACCGGGCGTTGCTGGCCGAGGCGGTCCTGTCAGCAATTACCGCCACCGCACAAGCCAACGCCTTCGCGGCCCGTTCTACGCAGGTCATTAACGCCGGTACAGACGTCGAGTGGCGCTACACCAACCCAGCCCTGGCCAGTCGCGCCGCCGAGATTGTCACCGCCCAAGCCGAGGCATACATGGGGTTGGCGCACCTGCTCTACCCCGAGGACTCACCCCACGTGGGCGAGTCAGGATGGGCCTTCGTCGATGCGCTGCGTGCGGCATGTTCGAACACTGGGATCGCGTGTTCGGGGCGTAGCCGCCAGATGAGTGCGGCATGAACCTGACCACCCAAGCCAGCTTTATGCGCTCATTTCTGGTCGGAGACATCACCCCCGATGAGATGACCGCCCAACAACTGGCGATCGTGCTCGATGAGCAGAGCATTCTCACCCGACTGTGCACGCGTCTGGACGTCCTGGGCAATCAGATGCACAAGACCCGCGAGATCGCAGCCGATCTAGTAATCGATACCGAACGGGCCGTCCTATCCGAGGCATCACATGCCCTAGGCCAAGCCCATGGTCTGGCGCTGCTGCGCCTGTGTCGTATCGAACGGAACCTATAAAAACGCCAGCCGCACTAAACAGCCAGCTAGCCGCTGTTTTTCCTAGCTCCCTGCTACCGAACAGACAAGGACACAACCATGGCTACACCCATGTCTTACAAACGCATGACTCAACTGTCGCGCGGCGAGATTTCCTACCGCGATCTGACCCCAGCTGAACAGGCATTTACCGACGAGACCACCGTCTTTCACCAGGACCTGATCCGTGCGGTCGACGACGCCATTGCCATCTTGTCCGATATGGACCGGCGTGAACATGACTTGTTCGCAGATGGCCCCGGCACCGGCAGTATCGCCCGCGCGATACGGGCGGTAAACGATCTAGGCGAAGAAGCCCGCGACATCCTGCGCCGAGAATCCCACCTCACGCGATAGCCGTTCCCTGCACCTTTTTCTTCTTTGCTTTCTCCCTGCTACGAAAAGAAGGAAAGTCCCCCATGTCTAAAGACATCACTATTGCTGAGCGTGCCGCGAAAGCGTGGCGCTGCACCGTCGCCCTCTACCGGCTGCGATATGTGTGGACACCCGTGCTGGTCGCGTTCCTATGTGTCCAGGTCGGACTATGGATCACCATCGCCACGGCGACAGTCATCGCAGCACCGTTGGTTGCCTGGCGACGCCTCCACCGGCCCTCTTTTACCCGATGGGTGGGTTCACGGTGGGCGGCGTGGTGGCGGCGAGTGTTCATCTACGGGCTGCGGTGGCGGTTTTGGATGAACCGCACCGGCCTCTACCTCGACACCAACAACCACAACAAGGCTGGTGGTGGTTGGTCGAGCGGGAAAGTATTTCCCGGCATCGTCACCACGAAATGGACACCGGCACTAGATCGACTGCTTGTGCGCATACCGGCAGGGTTCACCCCTGAGGTTTTTATGGGTGCCGCTGACGCCATTGCGTGTGCCGCAAAAGCACAAGAGTGCCGTATTCGCATCGATGCCCCCGGCCAAATCTGGCTGGATCTGCTACGCCGAGACCCACTTTCTGCACCTGTCCCAGCACTACCGATTCCGTCCGATGTTGACGTGGCTTGTCCGACTATCGGGGTGAGCGAAGACGGGCGGCCATGGCAGATGCGGCTTACTGGCGCGCACACGCTGATCGCAGGGGAATCGGGCTCGGGAAAAGGATCGGTGATCTGGTCGCTGCTACGCGCGATAGCCCCCGCCATCCAAACAGGACTGGTCCGGGTGTGGGCGATCGATCCGAAAGGCGGCATGGAACTGGAATTCGGCCGCAATTTGTTCTACCGATACGAACGTGACCAGCCCGCACAGATGGTCGAGCTCCTCGAACAAGCCGCAGACGCCATGGCCAGCCGGGCCCACACACTGCGGGGTCTCACGCGTCGCTTCACCGCCAGCCCCACCACCCCACTCAACGTGGTGCTGCTCGACGAAGTCGCATCCCTAACCTCATATCTGCCCGATCGACAGCTGACACGTCGTGTTGATGCCGCACTGTGTGCACTGTTGTCGAAAGGACGAGCCCCGGATTCGCCGTCGTGGCAGCGGTGCAGTCACCAACTAAAGACACCATCCCGTGCCGGGATTTGTTCACCGACCGCATCGCGCTGCGGCTAGCAGAAGACATCCAAGTCGACATGGTCCTCGGCGAAGGCGCCCGCAACAACGGTGCTTACGCGACCGCATCCCCCAAGCCCTGCCCGGTGTTGCCTATGTGAAACAAGACGGACGCCGCGAACCGGCCCGAGTTCGGGCCGCATATGTCTCCGATCACGACATTGCCCAGATCAACGCCGACTACGGCATCTACGGCCGGCCCCTACACGCCACCAGAAACGCCGAAACGTCTAGCAACGTGGCTGACCGGTTTAACGAGCAAGAACCCCCCGAAGCGCAAGCGGCATGACACCAACCGCCTGTCCTGTCCCCCGCTGACGTTCCAGCCACTCAAGGAGGTGAACACCATATGTCTACACAAGACAGTGCCGGCACCGGTCACACAGCACTGCTTTCTGAGGCCGGCAGCTACGTCTCCGGCTCGAAGCACGAAAAATCTGGGCTACCAGCAACACCGTCGACACCTCCTTCTGCTGACACTGACCGCACCAGTTCTCGTCTCTCGCGGATCGAGCGCGCCAAACAACCCCATGCCCGACAGGTCATGGAAGCCGTAGCACTCCACCACGGCGTGTGCGTGCGGCCGGTCGCGATGCGCAAAACCAACCTCGCCACCGGAGAAACAAACGTGGTCGCCCTGCCGTGCGGTGCCACCAAAACCGTCAAATGCCCGCCCTGCGCCGAACGCGCCAAACAGCTACGCATCCAACAATGCCGCGAAGGCTGGCACCTCGACCAAGAACCCGACCTATCCCCCGACGAACCAGACCCCTCGCTGCGGCCACTCCTGGAATACCGCGCCACCCTGGAAGAAGCCCTCGCCGACGCCCGAGCCCACCGGGACGAGGCAGATATTGCAGAACTCGAGGCAGAAATCGCCGATCTCGCCGACATGCTCCACCAACTCGGCGTGCGCGGCCATATTCCGGTAAACGCCGACAAGCCCCGGCGGACCCGCTCCACCCGGCACCGGCAAGACACCCCCGACTTGCCGTTTGTCAAAGTCGAACACCACACCGTCGGCAAAACCTATGTCGGCAAAAACGGCGCCGTGCACCGCCCGTCCACATTCCTCACCCTCACCTGCGACACCTACGGCCCCATCCGCGCAGGCGTGCCCATCAACCCAGCGACCTATGACTACCGTCGGGCCGCCCGCGACGCCATCCACTTTTCGAAACTCGTCGACCGGTTCTGGCAAAACCTACGCCGCGTTGTCGGCTACAACGTCCAATACTTCGCCTGCGTAGAACCACAACAACGACTCGCCTCCCACCTACACGCCGCCATTCGCGGCACCTTCCCCAGACGACTTATGAAACAGGTAGTCGACGCCACCTACCACCAAGTGTGGTGGCCCACCTACGACATTGACCGACCCGCCTACACCAACAACCACCACCCCCAATGGGACAACACACTCAAGGCCTATGTGGATCCTGATACGCGTCAACCGCTACCCAGCTGGGACGACGCCCTCGACGACCTAGACACAGACCCTGATGCCGAACCGGTGCACACCGTCCGATTCGGACCAGTCATGGACATCAAAGGCATCGCCGCGGGCTCACCCCATGCCCGCCGCGCGATCGGCTACCTGGCGAAATACATCACCAAAGACGCCGCTGACTGCTACACCGCCACCACCACCGAGGCCAAAGCCCACCACGCGCGTCTGGTCGAAGCACTCCGCTACGAACCCTGCTCCAAAAACTGCACCAACTGGCTCCGCTACGGCATCCAACCCCACCAACCCAAACCCGGCATGACCGCTGGCCGATGCAAAGGCAAAGCACACCGCCCCGACCATTTAGGCCACGCCGGACGCCGCATCCTCGTGTCCCGCAAATGGTCCGGCAAAACCCTCACCGACCACAAAACCGACCGGCGTAATCACATCCACACCGTCCTCAACAGACTCACAGCAGCCAACCCAGGCACCGGCAGCGGCCACCACAACAGCCACAGCGAAGACCCCTGGATATGGGAACCCATCCCCACCACCGAGCCCGACCACCCACCCAGAAACCAACTCATCCTCCGCGCCATCGCCCACAAAACCACATGGCAACACCAATACCGCCAAGCACAAAACCTGGCACCACCGGAAACTCCCGCTATTGCCGAGACCGCCGCCTAATCTCTCGCTTTCCCTGCTACAGACCAGAAAGGAACACGCAATGGCCAGTTTGTCGAAGGCACAAGACGAACTTCTCACCGTCGATCAAGTGCTTAAAGAACTATCCGATGTGTCTCGTCGAACGTTTTACCGCTGGCGAGAACTTGGTATCGCGCCGCAAGGAATTCGGCTTCCTAATCGGGAACTTCGGTTTTGGCGCACCGAATTTCGGGCTTGGCTGGAATCCCTACGGGAGGGCGCGGCGTGAAAACCAGCGATGTCCGCTTCTGGACGGTTCGCAAAAAGGAATCCACGCGGAAAGACAAGGCTGTTTCTTATGAGGTTCGCTGGGTGGTTGGGCGTCGGGCTAAATCAACCACCCGAAAAACCCGAGCGTTAGCAGAGAACTTTCTTTCCCAGCTCCGACAAGCCGCCCGCGAAGGCGAACTGTTCGACACCGAGTCTGGCCTTCCTGGCTCACTGGAAACGGCCGCACCGGCGAAGACTTGGCTGTCCTTTGTTCTGTCGTATGTGGATGTTAAGTGGCCACACGCAGCGGCAAAGACACGAGAAAGCATGACCGATGCGTTAGCCACGGTCACTGCGGCGTTGGTCGAGGACATGCCAGGACGACCGGACGAGCAAAGCATTCGGGAAGCGTTGCGGCAGCACATGCTGGCGCCGGCCTCCAGAGGCGTGAATCGTCGCTCCGAGGTCGCACTCGCCGCAAGCTGGCTAGAACGCGCATCATTGCCATTGCCAGAGCTAGCTAAAACACGTGTTGCGCGTCTGGGATTGAACGCCCTCATGCTCCGCATGGACGGAAGCGCAGCCGCCGCAACGACAATCCGGCGAAAACGCGCTGTCTTCTACAACGCACTGCAATACGCAGTGGAACTCGAAGATCTTCCGGCAAATCCACTTGATCGCATCAAATGGAAGCCACCCAAAGTGGCTGAGGTAGTCGACCGTCGAGTGGTGGTCAATCCAAGACAAGCCCAGGAACTACTGACTGCGGTGACCTACGCAAGCCAGCTTGACCGAGGGCGTCACCTTAAGGCATTTTTCGCCTGCCTATATTTCGCTGCTCTGCGGCCTGGCGAAGCGAAAGCATTACGGCAACAAGACTGTTTCCTTCCAGAAGAAGGTTGGGGTCGTCTCACCTTGAGTGACTCCATACCCGAAACCAACAGCCGCTGGACAGACTCAGGAGACACCCATGACAACCGGGGCCTAAAGCATCGTGCCGCCGAAGACACTCGACCGGTTCCGATCCCTCCGAAGCTGGTGGCAATATTGCGAGAACACATCGCTGAATTCGGCGTTGGCGACGATGGGCGACTCTTCCGAACTCGACGAGGCCGCCCCATCTCGCAGGGCACATATGGCAAGGCATGGGCAAACGCTCGCCTCTTCGCGTTGACACCTGACAGGATCGCTTCCCCGATTGCCGCACGTCCATACGATTTGCGCCACGCTGCGGTCTCGCTGTGGCTGAATGCGGGTGTGCCGGCGACGCAAGTAGCGCAACGTGCGGGCCATGGTGTCGATGTTCTGCTGCGGGTGTACGCCACGTGTATTGACGGTGACGAGGAGATCGCGAATTCCAGAATCAGCGACGCGTTGGAAGGTCACTGACGTGGCGCCACCAAGCGTGCGGAGCGGGTCAGTCGCTGAACTCGAGCGGTCTACTCGGACCCTGGGACGCCGGTTTCTATCCCGCGTATATCCCGCGACTAGTGCCATACGGCGGCTTTTCGCTGCATCTGGCTACACAAAAAGCCTCCCGACACAGGAACCATTTTCCCTGATCAGAGAGGCTTTTTCGCTGGTGTGGCGGGTGTTGGATTCGAACCAACGTAGGCTAAGCCGGCGGTTTTACAGACCGCTCCCTTTGGCCGCTCGGGCAACCCGCCTGGGCTGCCACCGCATGTAATTGCGGCGGTAGGAGGCAGGATATCCAATGGCGATAACGCGCCGCGCACGGCATCGCACTCTGCAAAGCGACCCGGTAATCTATGCTCCGGCCGCAGTCAGCCTGCCTCCAAGGCTCAAACCGGTCGCCTCATGTCCACATTGCTCTAGCCATAAGGAGAAGCCGTGGCGGATTCCTCATTTGATGTAGTGAACAAAGTGGATCGTCAGGAAGTGGACAATGCACTACGTACGGCGGCCAAAGAGCTCGCTCAACGCTTTGATTTTCGCGGAACCGGCGCCGAGATCAGTTGGTCTGGCGAGGAGTCCATCAACGCTCAGGCGGAAACTGAAGAGCGTTTACAAGCAGCGATCGACGTTTTCCGGGAACGACTCGTTAAACGCGGCTTGAGTCTCAAAGCGATCGACTTTTCCGAGCCCAAGCAGTCGGGAAAGCTCTATAAATTCTCGGGAACTGCTGCGCCAAGGAATCGACTCGGACAACGCGAAGAAAATCGCCAAGAAAATCCGCGACGAGGGCCCCAAGGGCGTGCAAGCTCAGATCCAGGGCGACCAGTTACGAGTTTCTAGCAAGAAGCGGGATGACCTGCAAGCGATCATCGCGCTGCTCAAAGATGCCAACTTCGAGATACCACTGCAGTTTGTCAACTACCGCTAGCGCGGACTCGTTGCACTGCGGAGGCACGCCGTAGTGCACTGCGCTGCCGAACGGTATTAGCCACTGCCCGGCGCCCGCATACCTGCCGCCATCTCTTCCAGCCGCTCGATCCGCTGCTCCATCGGTGGGTGAGTGCTGAACAGGGCCGCAATGCCACCACTGCGGAACGGGTTGTCGATCATCAAGTGACTTGACGACACCAGGCTTTGTTCTTGCGGCAAAGGCATAGAACGGGTTCCCATGTGGATCTTTCGCAAAGCACTTGCCAGTGCCAACGGGTCATGAGTGAGCTCGGCACCTGACGCGTCGGCTTGGTATTCCCGGGCGCGACTGATCGCGAGCTGCACCAAGCTAGCGGCGATGGGTCCGAGGATCAGCATGAGCAACAATGCGATCGGGTTCCGCTCGTCCTCGTCAGACGAGCCCAACGGCAGGAAAATCGCCAAGTTGGCCAGAGTGGTGATAATCGAGGCCAACGCACCGGCAACCGACGAGATCAAAATATCGCGGTTGTACACATGCGATAGTTCGTGGCCCAAGACTGCCCGCAACTCACGCTGATCGAGCATACGCATGATGCCTTCGGTACAGCACACAGCAGCATGACGTGGATTGCGGCCTGTCGCGAATGCGTTCGGTTGATCAGTCGGGCTGATATAGAGACGAGGCATTGGTTGGTGTGCGCTCATGGCCAGCTCACGCACGACCGAATAAAACAGTGGCTGCTCTGTTTCGGACACCGGATAGGCACGCATAGAGCGCAATGCCAGTTTGTCGGAGAAGAAGTAGGAAAAACCATTCATGGCGATCGCAATGACACTGGCAATGACCAGGCCAGCGCTGCCACCAAACCAGTAACCGACAGCGAGGATCATGCCGCTGAGAAGCCCCAACAGCAGCGCCGTTTTCACACCATTACGCAAACCGTGCACGTACCCTCCTCATTGCGTGCGTCGACAGACACGGACCGCCGCGCCAACCAATTTAAGCGCTATCTATTCTGCCTGCCTTCCTGCCCGGTTGAATCCTCGCCATAGTGGGTTTCGAACCGCTCCGCCTGACCTGGTTGACCGTGCAGGTATTCACTCGCGCTCTCGGTGAACGTGTGTACGCCCGCATCGCTACTGAAACGGTGACGGTCTAGCTCGGGCAGATAACCCGTCTTGAGGCTATGCGCGACGCCGGGGCTAGCATCGCTGGCTCCGAACTGGTAGACGGTGCGATGAGGGTCGTGGTTGGAGTCCTGCTCACCGTCGAGCTCAGGAACGATATCGCTGCGGTGTTCAAGCTCCAGAACCTGAGTGGGGTGGCGTGGATCGATCCAATCGAGCGGCTTGTTACCCACCGGCGATCCGGCGGTCACGACATGCGTCACATGGTAAAGCCCATCCGGCCCATTAAAGGCGGGGTCGGTTGCCAGATTCATGGCGGTAATGCCGCCATGACTGTGACCAACGAGCATAAGCTCTGAACCCTTTGGCAGATGCGCTTTGCGCAACGCGGCTATTACCGAACGACTGGCCGCGCTCTTATTGTCCACACTGGATAGTACTGAATCGAAGACATTGTTGGGAGACGTAGAGAGCATCCCCATTCCATGGATAAGCACGACATAGCGAGTCTTGTTGTCCGGCCCAACAATGGGATCTATCTCAATTTGTCCAGGATGAAGCGTGCCAACTCTCCGATATAGATCGGCAATGGTGGGTTGACCGGGCAACAACTCGACACTCGGCGCAGGTACGCCGCCTGCTCGGACCGGACCGGTCAACGCTTGCATCGTTTGGGTGTTGATAAGAGCTCCCCCGAGAAGGCTTGCTACCCCACCGAGCGAGCCCAGCAATGCATGACCGCCCCGCTCTAGAAGCGTGAGCGGAGAGGAGCCATCTGGTCGCGATATTTGCCCTATTTCTACAAGCTGCTCGCTAATCGCTTTTGCCACCGATGCATAACGCTCACCGAGCTGACGTAGCTGCCCAGTGCGGAGCTGATTGAGGTTTAGCGCGAGCTCTAATGCGCCTGGGGCTTTTCCTGTCTTGCCCATCGCCGCGACCACGAACTGCTCCCGCACTGTGCCCACAATGCTGGCGAGCTGAACAAACTCATGACTGGTCTGACTCATGATCCTTTTGACAGCCAAGAGCCCATCAACGTCAAGCCGAATCTCAACCACTGCCTCCTCCCGGAGTGATAGCGCCCATTTGCTGGGCGAACGCGCGCAATGTTTCGGCGGCTTGATGTGCTCGGTGCGGAACCTGCTCGACTGAGTGGCGGGTCCTCTCGCCACGGGGACACTCCCACCGCACCTTTGATAACTGTTGAATGCCAGTTCTGCCTAGCTGTTCAATCTGGTCTGCTATGTGCAACAAACGACGCTGCAACGCGAAGACGTCGGACATCTAAACCTCCCGGATGTGAGCCACCCGCACAGGATTGCGGATTTTGCACATCGCAGATTTCGATATCCACAGGCCTAGCTATATCCACAGGTCGAACAGAACGCTTGACCAGTCATGGGCGGCACCCAGCAAAATGTTCGGTGCGAAGCCGATTGCCAATGTAGCCAAGACCAGGACACTCGCACACACAGTGACGATCCCCCACTTCCATGTAGGAGTAGTTGCCATGCCTAGACCCGTCTGAAGAACGCGTCCGGTATGCCCCCGGCGAACCCTCGTTACGCGGCAAAAAGCAGACTCGGCCAACTTTCACGTAATACGCCAACCCAATGATGCTGTTGAGCACTACCACGATGGCCAACCACAAGTAGTGCGCGTCCACCAACGCTCGCACTACTGCCACCTTGGCGAATAGCCCGGCGAAGCCGGGAGGCAGGCCAGCCAACCCAGCCAATCCGATCAGAAGCCCCGCCGTCGCGAGAGGAGCAACCCTTGACATCCCCCGATAATCATCCAGTCTCCCCGCATCATTGCCACCACGTACCACCACAAGTACAGCCAAGATTGCGCCTGTGATGCCGGCATACAGCACGAAATAGCCGAGCGATGCGGCGACAAGGTTTAGCCATTCGCTGCGATGTCCATTCCCAGCAACCGAGGCAAGCGCACCTAACGGCGCCAATGCATAACCGGCATGTGCCACCGATGACCACGCCAACAACCGCATCATCCGCTGTTGTCGCAACGCCATCACGTTGCCGATCAGCATGGTGGTCGCAGAAAGCACTGCCAGCGCTGGACCCACTGAGCTCCAATAGGGACGGAAAGCTTGCGTTACTACCAACAGCACAGCAACTATTCCGCCGAATGTGGACACCACCGAAAGGAACAAGGCGATGGGCAATGGTGCACCGTCATAGCTTGCGGGGGCCCACGCTTGGAAAGGCGCCGCCGCAAGTTTGAACATAAGCCCCGCGATCACCAGGACACACGCCACCGCGGTCAAAGGTAGATGTCGAAGGTCGTGCCTATGCGCCAACGCATATCCAAGGCGATCCAAATGGACCGCACCGGTGAGCGCATAGAGCAACCCGGCACCCAACAGAGTGACCGCTGTAGCGACCACTGAACTAAGGAAAAAGCTCGTTGCACCTTGTGCGGCGGACTTTTGATGACGACCAAGCCCCGACTAAGACATACAACGGCAAGGTGAGGGCCTCTAGGGACACGATCAAGGTTATGAGGTCACGGGCGCCAACAAGTACCACCGCACCGGTCAACGAACACAGCAACAAGAAGCAATATTCGCCCTGCGGCATGCCGGACTTGCTGGATCCTTGGTTGGGGTCCTGGGCAATGCCCTGGCCATATTTTCGGCCCCATTGTCGCGGCAACGCGGGCTTTGACAGCAACAACACGACCAGTGTCGCTATGCACAACCCAATGATCCATGCGATGACAGCGCTATTGGTGCCGTACGAGCAGGAGGAGGGAATCGTCAGATTTGCGGTGCCGTCCCCGGGCAGCGTACCCGCAGGAATACAGAAACTCGACCGCCCAGAGCCCCCCGAGATCAGAAAGGCGGTAAGCCCCGTGACCACGATACCAAGGCCACTCAACGAAAGCAGCAGAATGCCACGCCTTCGCCAGGTTGGCGCTATGAAGAGGTCAGCCAGGAAGACCAACAGCGCTGTACCCGCTGCCGCATATGCCGGCGCGAGCGCAGCGTGGTCAATGTGTCCAATACCGACGCTCATAGCGCCACCGCCTGCACGATCTGTTGCACTGGCTCAGCCGTCAGATCGAGCAGCCAACCAGGCCAAACTCCCAGCAGTAATGTCAACAAAACCAACGGAGCCCACGCGACGATTTCACGAGCACGGCAGCCGGAGTGCCGGCTGTCGCCCATCGCCAATGGCGCGGGTCTGGCTCCGGAGACGTCACAGTCAACAACCGCATCGGGCCGGCCCATTTCTGGCTCTGCCACCACCACGCGCAACATGCGCAGAAAGTAAGCGACTGTCAGTGCCGCTGCGATGGCCGCCACCGCCGCCAACAGTCGCCACCACACGTGCACGTGCTGCCACGCTCCGACAATGGCGAAGAACTCTCCCCAGAACCCAGCCAATCCAGGCAGTCCGAAACTGGCTACTGCACCAAAGCACAGCAGCGCCGACAGTCTTGGTGAGGTGAGGCGTAGCCCGCCGAGCTGCGCAAGCTCACCGGTGCCGTATCGCTCTTTCACCGCCCCCACCAGAAAGAACAGCAAACCCGTAATCACGCCGTGCGCAATGTTGCCTATGGCCGCTGCCTGTAAACCGACTTGGTTTCCGGTCGCAATTCCCAACAGCACGAAACCCATGTGCCCCACACTGGAGTAAGCAATGAGCCGCTTGATCTCTGTCTGCACTAGACAAACAAGTGTGGCGACGACAATCGCCGCGACCGCAAAGCCGGCCAAAGTCAAAGCCAGAGGGCCAAACCCGGCCGGCACCACCGGCAACGCAATCCGGAGCAGCCCGTATGTACCCATCTTGAGCATGACTCCGGCGAGGAGCACTGACCCGATGGTTGGGGCAGCCGTGTGGGCGTCGGGGAGCCAAGTATGTAACGGCCACAGTGGACTTTTCACTGCGAACGCCAGCACTAACAAGACAAACGCCAAGACTTGGGTGCCGCGGGCAAGCCCAGACCCGTGCCGAGCCGTAAGCGTCACAATGTCGGTAGTTCCCGCAGCGGTGGCTACCACTAAAACACCGACGAGTAAAAGCATCGAGCCCACAAGGGTGTAGAGCACAAATTTCCGCGCGGCAGCAGACCGTCGCTCGCCGCCCCAGCCAGCGATCAGTGCATACATCGGCAGCAAGTGACTTCGAAAGCGACGAAAAAAAGCACAAGGTCTAACGCGAGAAAGGTGCCAGCGATACCGAGCTGAAGCGACGAAAACTAACGCGAGCATAGCTCGTAAACGGGGAGTATCAGACCTGATGGCGATAACGCCGCACAGCACCAGCAAGGCGGTAAGCGAAAGCAAAGGCCAGCTCAAGCCGTCCACTCCCAGATGGAATCGGACGCCTAACCGCGGGATCCAAGCGACGTTGAGCTGATGCCACGGTGAAAGGTGAGGTCCATCCACTATGGAGTGGCTAGTGCTGCTTCGGTCGCACACGAGCGCAAGGGTGCTGAGCAATCAAAAGCAGCTGCCACGATCGCGACAGGCTTCGCCGCACGATCGCGAATAAGCAGCATCGCACCCGCGCCCAGTGCCGGAATCGCTATCGCCGCACACAACGTCACTGACCAGAACCCATTCACCAGGCTCCTCCACCCGTCCAGGCAACGAGGACTGCCGTGAGGATCGTGGCCACCACCACACCGGTTATCGCAATAGTCAGGTACCGCGTGAGTCCACGTTGGACGGCTACTGCTCGTTGGCTCACCGCATCGACGAGCCTCGCAAGCCCGATGACCGCCCCGTCTATTACTCCGACGTCGAGACGCTGTGCCAGTGTGGCCAGCATGGACACAGGACGAACGATCACCACCCGCTGTACCGGGTCAAGGTAGAGCCCGCTCGCCCATAGGGGCCGAAGCCGACCAAAAAGGTCTGCTGGGTCGGCCAATGGTCCACGTCTCCAGATGACCCACGAGGTCAAACATCCAAGTACTGTTGCGGCCACGCCGAGCAACGATGACGTCCACTGTGGAGCGAGCTCGCCGATGCTTTGCCCCAGGCCAGACACGGTAAACCAGTTCGGATGTAGCCAACCAAGCCACACCACGCCCGCGCCCACCAGCAGTGCCGGAATGATGAGCCCGATCAACGTCGCCTGCATCGACACCGGCACGCTGCGCCTGTCGACAGCCCGTTCTGGCACCAGGTTGGGGTCTCTCGCCTGACCGAAAAACACCCGCAACCACACTCGAGTGGCATAGAACGCGGTAAGCGGCACGCCTGCAAAGCCGGCGACTAGTAGCACCCAGGCCCGCCCGTCGGCTATACCGCTGGCACCACCTCCGACAACGTCCGCTGCGGCACCGAGAATGCTCTCTTTACTCCAAAAACCGGCGAACGGCGGTACCGCGGCCAGCGAGGCCAACCCCACTGTCATGGCGACGAAAGTCAGTGGCATCACTCGACGCAGGCCGCCCATGCGATCGATCGCATTCGTGCCGACCACATAGGACAATGCGCCGGCGGCCAGGAACAACAGCGCTTTAAACGCGGCATGCGCGATGAGGTGAAACAACGCGGGGCCGACAAACCCACCCAGTTGCCATGCGGCCACCATGTATCCGAGCTGGCTCACAGTCGACCAGGCAAGGACTCGCTTGAGGTCGTTTTCCACGCACGCCGCGAGCGCCCCTAACAGCAGTGTGATCGAGCCGACCACGGTTACTATCCAGGCAGTGCTTATCGTCGGCACGAAGTCTCGCGCCATCACGTATACCCCGGCCGCGACCATGGTGGCCGCGTGGATCAACGCGCTGACTGGAGTGGGACCGGCCATCGCGTCCGGCAACCAGGTATGCAGCGGAAACTGGGCGCTCTTGCCCACCACGCCGGCGAACATCAGTACAAACGATGACGGTACGTGGTGCCCGACAAACCAGCTGGCCTACGGCGGCGATCTGCAGCGAGCCCGTGCCGACCGCCGCAGCACGATGCCCAGCACGATGCCGATATCGCCCACGCGAGTTACCACGAACGCCTTCATAGCGGCCCGAGGTGCGTCCGTTGGCCCTATCGTGGCCGATGAGCAGATAAGAGCAGACGCCCATCAGCTCCCACCCGACCAACAGCGTGATCCAGTCCCCTGCAAATACCACCAGCAACATGGCGCCAGTGAACAGGCCGATCTGCGCCGCATAAGTGGCGTAGAGGTCGTCTCGCGCGGCATAGCCAATCGAGAAGACCTGCACCGCGAGCGCAACGCCCAGCACCATTAAGGCGATCACTGCGGCGAGCCCGTCGACAGAAATAGTTGAGGTGACGTCAAAATCGCCGAACCGCGCCACGGTGGCGTGCACGCTGATCGACGAACCCTCTATGGGACCAGGTTCGCCGGAGTGGTCAGAGTGACGGCGAGCAAAAGCATGCCGACGAATGACACCCCTGTTGCCGCTACCGCCAGGGCTGCGGCGACACGACGCGCCCGATACGGCACCAATAGCCCCGTCAGCCCTGCCGCCAGCGGTAAGCCTGGCACTCTGAGCGCGCCGACCTGGCCGTCAGCGTGCTCATGACTGCCCCTCGGCAGGCCTTATGCGGCGCCACCGGGTCGCTGGTCACCGGGCTCGTCTCGCTTGCCTTGTTTGACCGCTCGTTTTCTCGACTTCCACTCGGGAATACGCCGGTCGTCCGCTCGATGTCCACCGTCTCCGCTCACGCTGCCGCGCAGTCGAAACAGCCGCAGCAAAATCGCCAACCCGATGCCGATCTCAGCGGCAGCAATAACGATGATGAACAGCGCGAAGGACTGTCCGGTGTGGACTACAGATCGCAGCGAGGCATCGGCTGTGACGAAAATGAGATTGACCGCCGTCAATAGCAGCTCTACCGCCATCAACACCAACACCATGTTGCGCCGAACCGCCACCCCGTATACCCCGATTCCAAAAAGGATCCCCGCGGTTACGTAAGCGATCACTGGATGCACGGGGTCACCGCCGGTCTCTGGAGATCGTGACCGCACCCACGAGCGCCGCCAGCAGCAGCACCGACAGCAGCTCAAACGGCAGTACCCAGCTGCGAAACAGCACCTCCCCTAGACGGGCGGCCGTCCCGGGAGTCAGTCGATTAATATCCACATACGACTCATGAAATGCTTGTGCAAGTAAAACCGCGAGCGCACCGCCAGACCCGAGCCCCACCAGCACCGCCGGAGTGCGAGGCCGGTCCAACGCGCCTTGGGCACCGATCGGCGCCCTCGTCAACATGGTGGCGAACAAGCAAGAGCACGACCACCGCTCCGATGTAGATAAGGACCTGAACCCAGGCAACGAGCTCTGCGGTGAGAACCAAAAAGCAGCCGGCGACCGCCCCCAGCGAAACCACCAACCACAGCCCAGCTCGCACCACATGCCGGGTGACGACCACCATCAAACCTGCACCTACGGCCAGCGCACACAATGCGGCCAGCAGCCCGTCCACCGCGGTCATTCGTCGGCTCCGGGATCGGGCTTCCGTCTCGGCGGCTGCTGGTGCCCTGTTTGACCGGTGGGTTTCTGGAGCTCGGCTTCGGGATCTGACCGGTCGGCGGAGGCACGGTCGGCGGCACTGTCAGCGGCAGGCCGGTCCGCCCGGTCAGTCCGGTCAGGTGAGGCAGCGACCTGCTTCGCAGTAGCACGTTGCGCGGCAACCACCTCTTTGGCTGGAGCACCCAACGGGTCGTTTACCGGCGGGGGCGGGACACTCGCCATCCACCCTCCAAGCTGGTCTTTTTCGTGGAGGAGGTCGCGAATGTCGTACTCGGAGTATTCGAATTCTGGCGACCAATACAGGGCATCAAACGGGCAGACGTCGATGCAAATGCTGCAGTACATGCAGAGCGAATAGTCGATGGCGAACCGGTCGAGCACGTTGCGTTGCCGTGGACGAGCCGCACCGGGCACCTCCACCGTCTCTTTATGCGCATCGATGTAGATGCACCAATCTGGACACTCACGGGCGCAGAGCATGCAGGAGGTGCAGTTTTCTTCCAGCAGCGCAATGACTCCCCGTGAACGGGGCGGAAGTTCCGGCTTTTGTTCCGGATACTGCCGGGTGTGGCCGCGTCGAAACAAGGTACGCATGGTGACGCCAAGGCCCTTGATTAGCCCCAGCCCCCAGCGTCTTCCTGCGCTTCCCACGATGAGTCATCCTGCCAGTCCGCACCTCCGACTGCTCAGGACACCCTTAGGCACTGCGCTCAGCGCTTGCTCCCCCGCACGCGCCGCCACAACGCTGCGGTAAGCGGGCCGACCTTGAGGGCACCCAGCAGACCCAGACCCATACAGACGACCTCCAGCGGAATCTGCGCTGCACCGCTGGAAAGCCCGACATACGGAGCGATCGCGATCGCGACCAACCGACCAGCCCACACCCCCAGCGCCGCCAAGGCAATCAGTGCGACCAACTCCCACAGCACCCGCGCCGAGTAGGCGTCGACGACCTTGAATCCGGGTGCCGGTCGAAATCGTTCCTTCAGCTCGTCTCGGGAGCTGAGATCTTGCATGCGCATATTGAGCCCACATTGTTTGGCGAACGCCGCCACCTCGTAGGGATTAAAGTCAGCGTCCATGCCGACCATCACCCGTCCAGCATCATCGAGCACCAATAAGCCGCGCATCGGCTGTCGCCCTTGACCCGAGTAGGGCACCAACACCCTGGCATCGGGGAGTGTTGTTGACTGTCCACGCACATCAATAACCGCTAACTCGCCATCGCGAAATTCCAGGCGGGTCCGGCGTTGGATGCCGAGTGGCCCTTGGTGTGGTCGCGGACGCAGCTCATTCATTTGACGTACTCCCTGCCCTAAAGGACGGGGATTCCTACCACGGTCGGCTGACCGTCTCGGTGGCTTCCTGCTTCACGGCGCTGCGCGGGCACGGATGCCCGTCTTACCTGCGCTCCACAGGCATTTAGCCTGTCCGCCCGTCCGGCGGCCAGGATGTTCTTCGCGGCGTTGATGTCGCGGTCGTGGACGGTCCGGCACTCCTGGCAGGTCCACTTAAGGACCGACAGGGGCTTGGGGCCGTCCTTGACGCCGCAGGCCGAGCAGACCTGAGAGGTCGGCTCGAAGCGTCCGATCCTGACGAAGTACCGGCCGCCCTTGGCGGCTTTGTACTCCAGCATGTTGACAAACGCAGACCATCCGGCGTCGTGCACGGACTTGGCGAGACGGGTGCCTCCGAGACCGGATACCGCGAGGTTCTCCACATACACCGCTTGGCTATCGCGGACGATCTTCGTGGATTCCTTGTGGTGCCAGTCCCGTCGGCGGTCGGCCACACGGGTGTGCTGCCGGGCTACGGTCTTGCGGGCCTTGGCCCTGTTCTTCGATCCCTTGGCCTTGCGGCTGAGGGCCTTCTGCGCCTTCTTCAGCTTCTTCTCGGCGCGGCGCAAGAACTTCGGGGCGTCGATCTTCCGGCCGTCGGCCAGCACCGCGAAGTGCGTGAGACCGAGATCGATGCCGGTTTCGGTGTTTAGCTCGGGGAGGAAGTCCGGATCGGTCTCCACGACGAAGCTGGCCCAGTACCGGTCCGAGGCGTCCTTGGTGACCGTGAGGCTGGTCGGCGCGGCCGGGAGCGGACGCGACCACCTGACCTTGAGGTCGCCGACCTTGGCGAGGTACACCGTGCCGTTGTCCCGCAGGGAGAACCCGTTGCAGGCAAGCCGGATCGACTGCTTGTTATCCCGCTTGGACTTGTACCCGGGCGGGGCAAGCTTCGGCCCCTTGCGTTTACCGGTGACTGAGGAGAAGAAGTTCCGGTACGCGGTGTGCGGGTCCCTGAGGGACTGCACCAGTACAACCGAGGACACCTCGCCAAGCCAGGCCCGTTCCTCGGTGCGCTTGGCGGCGGTGATGACCTGCTTTTGGAGGTCGTTGTCCTTGATGTACGGCAGCTCCGCCGCATGGGCTTCGCGGCGTGCCCGAAGGCCGTCGTTGAAGACCACACGGGCACACCCGAAGGCCCTCGCCAACGCGATGCGCTGACCGGGCTCGGGGTACACGCGGTAGTTGTACCTGAGCCGCATGAGGTGATCGTATCATTTGGTCTATGACTTCTGAAGGCGAGTATCGGCGAGGCCGGCACGTTGTTTCCGCGATGCATGTCCATTTGGTCTTCGTGACGAAGTACCGGCGCGGCGTGTTCAACGAGGAGATGCTGACCGTCTGCGAGGACGCCATGCGCAAGGTGTGCGAGGACTTCGAGGCAGAGCTGAAGGAGTTCAACGGCGAGACCGACCACGTCCACGTACTCATCCACTACCCGCCGAAGGTCGCGGTCTCCACTCTGGTGAACAGCCTCAAGGGTGTGTCCTCGCGCATCCTGCGCCGGGACTTCACCGGCCACGTGAACCGCGCCATCACGCACGGCCACTTTTGGTCGCCGTCCTACTTCGCGGCATCGTGTGGAGGCGCACCGCTGACGGTAGTGAAGCAGTACATCGAGCAACAGCGCCGTCCGCTATAGCTTCGCTCTGCGGACCGTTCCGGCTTGCCCCGCCCTGAAAGGCGGGACTTGCGCCGGGATCATCCGGTCAGGGTGAGGCTACCGGTCAGTCTTAGCTCCTGGCCTCGACGCATCCGTGTGTTACGAGATCAACAGCTTGACCCCGGCGGTGAGCACAATCTGGCCCAATGCCACTGGCGTCAATGCCAGCCAACACAGCCGTTGCAGCTGGTCTTCGCGTAACCGCGGGAACGCGACGCGAAGCCATAGGACTACGAACGCCACCATCAACGTCTTGACCAATGTCCACAGCCACCCAATATGACTCGCAAATGGACCGTGCCATCCACCGAGGAACAAGACTGTGGTCAACGCCGAGATGACCACGATGCCGGCATATTCGGCGAGCAAGAAGAACGCGAAGCGCAGACCGGTGTACTCGGTGAGATAACCAAATACCAGTTCCGAATCGGCCGCTGGCATGTCGAAGGGCGGCCGCTTAATCTCGGCAAGTCCAGCGACAAAAAAGACCAACAGACCTGGTAGCTGCCACAGCAACCACCACGGATTCCATGCGTCGACGATCCCCGACAAACGGAGCGTTCCCGCCGCCAATGCCACGCTCGCGGCCGCGAGCACAAATGGCAGCTCGTATCCGAGCAATTGAGCGGCCCCGCGCAAGCCGCCGAGCAGACTGTATTTATTGGCGCTGGCCCACGCGGCCATCAACATGCCGACGACACCCACACCCAGGACCGCCAAGACCACAAACAGTCCCATGCCGAGCGTCGAGCCCACCAAATCGTGAGGCCCAAGCGGCAAGAGCAGAAATACCACTAGATACGGCAACAACCCCACAGCCGGGGCCAGCCGAAACACCGCTTTATCTGCGGCGGCCGGCACTATTTCTTCTTTCTGCGCGAACTTGATGCCGTCCGCGATGAGCTGCGCCCATCCATGGAACCGGCCTGCCGCCATTGGGCCGAGCCGCCCCTGCATATGCGCCATGGTTTTGTGCTCCAGCTGCCCGACTACCAGCGGAACCACCAGAAACGCGATCAGCGCGCCAAGTACTCGGATCGTGAGCTCTAGCCACATCGGCATTAGCGGCCGCCCCATTCGCCAGGTTGAGGAACGCCCGGCGGGAGCATCCGTTTACGGGTCGATCCCGAGTCGCTTTGACCCGGCTCCACCGAGCCCGGCCAGTCCTTCACGACCCGAGAAGCCAGCACGAAATCTTTGCGCAACGGGTGGCCTTCGAACTCGTCGGCCAGCAACAATTTGCGCAGATCGGGGTGCCCATCAAAGGTGACACCGAACATTTCGAACGTCTCACGCTCGTGCCAAGCCGCGCCAGGAAACACCGAGACCACACTGTCTAGCCGCGGATCGTCGGCGGGCACAGCAGTGCGCAGCAGCACTCCGTGTCGTTTCGCGACAGACCATAAATGGGCCACGATGCTGAATCCGGCCAGAGTGCTCTCGGTAGCCTCCGACGCAGCGGACTCGTCGGCCTTGTCGGCTTGGGCGGCGGAGCTTTGTTCTTCTCCCGCCCGGTCTATTCCGGACAGCCAGTCGAAAAACGTCAGCCGCAGCTCAAGATCGTCGCGCACTGCTTGCACCGTTGCACGCCACCGCTCACGTGGCACATCCACGCAGACCCTGGCCCATTGCCCGCCACCGGAAAGACTCAGCACGACGTCGTCGCCGAGGACGGCTTTCAGTCGCGCCCGCATAGCAACAAAAGGGGCCTTGAGCTCCGACTGCTGCGACAGCTCCTCCGATGTAGGCTCTCCAGGCGGGCGCTGGTCTTGGCTTTGGTCTCCGGAGGTCACTGGGAAATCCTAAGCCGCATCGCCTTGTTCGGGATCGCCGGTGGTCTCGCAGGGAGGACGATGTACATGCTTGACCTCGCGATTTTCCGTTATGACAGGGCGAATGCCCCTTCGATCCGCAAAACCGTGGAAGAGATTTACGTCACCCAGGCTGGGAACACGCCCCCTTGTTCGATGTACTCAACCGCTTCCGCTAAGCATCTAACAGCTGGCAAGGCTCGGATTCGGTACGCGCCAATCCAAGCCTTCTCGCTTCTTAAAGCCCCACCAGCCTAAACGCCTCAATCCGTGTAAACGTCGCGTTCACTGCGGTGGACGGACCAACGGCGCCGCGAAAGATGCGGCCGATCTTGAGTCCACATGGGACGGTTCAGCCGACGAGCCCGAAGTCTGCGCACCGGAGCTCCGCGCTCCACGCAAGCCCACCTGTTCAGCAGCGATTTTGTCTTGCAGCCGAATGATTCCCTGCAGCAGCGCCTCCGGCCGTGGCGGACAACCCGGTACGTACACATCGACGGGAATGAGCTGGTCGACACCTTTGGTCACCGAGTAAGAGTCCCAATACGGGCCGCCGCAATTGGAGCAGGAGCCAAACGAAATGACGTATTTAGGCTCCGGCATTTGGTCGTAGAGCCGTTTGATGGCCGGTGCCATTTTGTCGGTGACGGTGCCCGATACCACCATCAAGTCCGCTTGACGTGGACCGTGCGGCAAACGGAATGACGCCCAAACGAATGAAAGTCATGCCGCGCCATGGAAGCGGAGATGAACTCAATAGCGCAGCAAGCGAGCCCGAAATTGAAGACCCATAACGAATAGCGTCGCCCCCAGTTGAGCATGAACTTGATCGGGTTCGGCAACATGCCAGGAGCCTAACTTAGAGCGCGGTCCGGACCGGTTTCCGCCAAGGCCGCCGCAGCAGCCGCGCTTACACCCAACGCAACACGCCCTTGCGCCAGCCATAGAGCAGCCCCAACGCCACTACGCCAGCAAAAACACCCATCTCCACAGCCGTACTCCCCGCAAAACCAGGTTTACTGAATACCGCCGCCCAGGGAAAAACGAATACCGCTTCGACAGCGAATAGCACATAGAAATAGGCATAGATGAAATAGCGAATGTGGCTATGTGCCCAATCGCCGGGCACCGGGTCGACGCCGCACTCATAAGTACTGGTCTTTTCTGGACTGGGTGCACTGGGGCGCAGCAGCCTGTTCGCCGCAAAAGCGAACGCCAGAAAGGCGACGCCGGCCAGCAGCAAAAGCCCCAAGCTGGCGTATTGCCCTAGGTACGAGTGCACGACGCGAGCCTATCCGAGGTCTAGCCACCACTTTTTGCGGATTGCCCGCAATATTTTGTGCCAAAATTGCGGGCAATCCGCAAAAAAGCAACGTGATGGGTAATGGGTGCGGCCTGAACCGACCAGTCTTCCCATTTTGCCGGAAGACGCATGGCTTATCGCGACGTAGATTGAGCCCCGTGGCACCAGACGGAAAAATCACGCGGCTACCGCGAGTGGTGATTCGCTTCGCCGGCGACTCCGGCGATGGAATGCAACTCGCTGGCGACCGCTTCACCGCCGAGACCGCCGCGTTCGGCAACGACCTCGCCACGCTGCCCAACTTTCCCGCCGAGATCCGCGCCCCTGCCGGCACCCTGCCCGGCGTCTCCAGCTTCCAGCTCCAATTCGCAGATCACGACATCACCACCCCCGGCGACCGCCCGGACGTGCTGGTGGCGATGAACCCGGCAGCGCTCAAGGCACACATCGATGACCTCGCTCCTGGTGGCACGCTCATCGTCAATACGGACGAATTCAGCAAACGAAACGTCACCAAAGCCGGCTACCCCGATAACCCGCTCGCCAACGATTCACTGAGCTCGTATCACGTTCATCCAGTGGCACTCACCACTTTGACCAGCGAGGCACTGACCCCGTTCGACCTCGGTAAGAAAGAGATCCACCGTGCCAACAACATGTTTGCGCTCGGGCTCTTGTCTTGGCTCTACCATCGCCCCACTGAGGGAACGATTCGTTTTCTGGAAAAGAAATTCGCGAAAAATCCTGGCCTCGCCACCGCCAACGTCGCGGCATTTCGTGCTGGGTGGAATTACGGCGAGACTACCGAGTCATTTGCGGTTTCCTACGAGGTGGCGCCTGCTCCCATGCCTGCTGGGGAGTACCGCAATATCACCGGGAACACTGCCTTGGCCTATGGGCTCGTCGCGTCATCTGTCCGTAGTGGACTGTCGCTGTTTCTCGGCGCCTACCCCATCACGCCAGCCAGCGACATCCTGCACGAGCTGGCCAAACACAAACACTTTGGTGTGATGACCTTCCAGGCTGAGGACGAGATCGCCGCCGTCGGCGCCGCATTGGGTGCCAGCTACGGCGGCGCGCTCGGAGTCTCTAGTAGCTCCGGGCCGGGATTGGCGCTGAAGATGGAGACGGTCGGGCTCGGTGTCTCGCTGGAGTTACCGCTGGTCGTGATAGATGTGCAGCGGGCCGGGCCCTCCACCGGCATGCCGACCAAGACGGAACAAGCCGACCTATTGCAGGCCATGTTTGGGCGGCCCAGCGAAACGCCCGTGCCGATCATCGCTCCGCGTTCTCCGGCGGATTGTTTCTCGGCCGCGCTGGAAGCCGCACGAATCGCGCTCCGCTACCGCACCCCGGTCATTCTGCTCTCCGACGGATATCTGGCCAATGGCTCAGAACCATGGCTCATTCCGGCCGTCGATTCGTTGCCCAAGCTCGACCCGGCATTTGCCCACGAGCCCAATCATCAACGTGCGGACGGGACCGCAGACTTTTGGCCCTATCTGCGTGACCCACACACGCTCGCCCGCGCCTGGGCTATTCCGGGGACACGCCGCGTTGGAGCATCGCATTGGCGGGATAGAGAAAGCTGACGGCTCCGGCAACATCTCGTACGATCCGGCCAACCATGAACATATGGTCCGGCTGCGTGCGTCCAAAATAGACGGCATTGTGCAGGACATCCCCAAGCTGACGGTGGAGGACCCCAGCGGCGAGGCTTCGGTGCTGCTGCTCGGCTGGGGTTCGACATACGGGCCGATCGCAGCCGCCTGCGCCGAACTCCGTACCGCCGGGCATCCGGTGGCTCAGGCACATCTGCGGCACCTGAACCCGTTCCCGGCAAACCTCGGCGAGATCTTGGCGCAATACCGTCGAATAGTGGTGCCAGAAATGAACCTTGGCCAGCTCGCCACACTGCTTCAGGCCCGCTACCGCATCGAGGTAGAGACACTGTCCAAAGTGCGGGGTTTGCCGTTTGCTACTCACGAAATCGTCGAAGCGATTACCAATACTGACGTTGAGAGCCACGAGGTGCGTCGATGACTGCCGCCGAGTTCAAAAGCGACCAGGAAGTCCGCTGGTGCCCAGGGTGCGGCGACTACGCCATCCTCGCGGCGGTGCAGGGGTTTCTCCCTGAGCTGGGGCTGCGGCGCGAGAACATCGTGTTCGTCTCCGGCATTGGATGCTCGTCTCGGTTTCCGTATTACCTCAACACCTACGGCATGCACTCGATCCATGGCCGGGCACCGGCGATCGCCACTGGCCTGGCCGCCAGCCGTCCGGATCTGTCCGTCTGGGTAGTTACGGGAGACGGCGACGCGCTCTCAATCGGCGGCAACCATCTCATTCACGCGCTGCGGCGCAACGTCAATCTGAAAATTCTGCTGTTCAACAACCAGATTTACGGTTTGACCAAAGGCCAATACTCACCCACTTCGGAGCTGGGGAAGGTCACTAAGTCGACTCCACTCGGCTCATTGGATGCGCCTTTCTACCCGGTCTCGCTCGCGCTTGGGGCAGAGGCGAGCTTTGTTGCTCGAGCCATCGACTCCGACCGCAAACTTCTTACCTCAGTGCTGCGCGAAGCCGCTGCGCACGAGGGAACGGCGCTGGTGGAGATCTACCAGAATTGCAACATCTTCAACGACGGCGCATTCGACCTATTAAAAAATCCGGAGACTCGCGACGAGGTGACCTTGCGGCTGGAGCACGGTCAACCACTGCGATTTGGGGCGCACGGCGACCGAGGCGTGACTCGTAATACCCACACGGGTGCGCTCGAGATCGTCGAGCTCGCCGACCCCGGTGTGGACACGAGCTCGCTAGTGGTGCACGACGCACATGCCGCTGACCCGTCCTACGCATTCGCACTGTCGCGTGTGGAGTCAAGCAGCTTGCGGGCGGGCGGCATGCCGGTCACAGCAATGGGGGTTTTCCGTTCTGTGGTGCGCCCCACCTACGACCGACTCATGGCGGCGCAGCTCGCCGACGCTCGCGCCAGTCATCAGCCGGATCTCGCGCAGCTCTTTCGCAGCGCCGACACCTGGCAGGTCTCCGAGTAACAACGCGCTGTTCCTGAGCCGTGCGCCTGCCCTCGCCATCGCTGCTTTTTTGCGGATTGCCCGCACTATTTTGTGCCAAAATTGCGGGCAATCCGCAAAAAACTGGGAAGGGCTTGTCGGGCTCGTTACCGCACGTGTACGACGTCGCCAGCGGCGACGGGAACCTGGCCAGCATCGGTAGCGACGACAAGCCGGCCCGTGCCGTCGACGTCCACTGCCTCGCCCAGCAGAGGTGCACCGTGCGAGCGTTGCACGCGGACGTCACGCCCGAGCGTGGCGCACGACTGTCGATAGGCCTCTCGTAGCCCTGCGGCCTCGGCATCGCCACCGTGCTCTCGCCAGACCGTGTAGTCGTCCGCGATCGCCCGCAGCATGGCGAGTAGCAGCGGCGAACGATCGGTGCAGGAGGCGCCTTCTTTAAGCAGTGAGGTGGCATCGGGGCGGGGCAGCTCCGCTGCGGCATTAGTGACGTTAAGTCCAATCCCGACAGTCACCGCGCTGCTGTCCACCGCTTCGGTCAGCACGCCAGCGGCCTTGTGTAGCTCGGGGCCGAGAAGGAGGTCATTGGGCCATTTGAGTCGCGCCTCGATATGACCAAGGTGTGCCACTGATCGAGCCACCGCTACCCCTACCAGCAACGGGAGCCAAGCCCAGCAGGTTTTAGGGACCTCGCCCCAATCTCGCTCTAGGACGGCATCTCCAGGCCGCAGCAGCACACTGACCGCGATCCCGGACCGCGGCGGCGACACCCATTGCCGGTCGTGTCGCCCGCGACCGGCTGTCTGGTCATCCGCAGTGACTATTAGCCCCTCAGCGGCTCCCGCTCGCGCCGCTTCGGCGATATCACGATTGGTGGACCTCGTTTGATCCCGAATGTCGATCGCACTCCACAGTCCATTCGGGACGATCAGTGCACGCTCCAGTTCATTGCGCCGAAGCGGCGGTCGATCCAGCCGAGTCCACGGAATGCTCATGAGAGGAGCTTATCCAGCAGCAGCTTCCCTTTTAATCAACATGATGACCACCTAACCCAAAGACGTGACCAGAGTGTCTAGACAGGACTACATCGATGTCCACCACAGCCCAGTCGTCAATTGTTGTTTCTGACGATGAACTCGAGTTGATTCGCGGGGCGCCTCATTCCGCGTACCTCGCTCCGTATTACCAAGTGTTGGGGCTCACGCGAGACGTCGGGTGCGCAGTGGACAAATACGTAGCCGACCATGCCGAGCAACATGGCCTCGAGCCATTCGTACGCTCTCACGTTCGCGGCAGAAGGCTCATTAACCGGTTGCCTAACCCTCAGTTTCGGTTGTGGCTGGCACGAACAGCGCTGCGTAGACCTAGGCCATATCTAGACGCACCGTGGCCGCTGGGGGCACAGTCAGTTCCCGAATTCGAGCGGCCGAAAATGGTCTTGGATCCCGATTTCGAAAATGTGGAGCTTCTTTTTGACAAGTGGGGCAGGCCACTCAACGACGTAGAGACGGGGCTTAACGGAAGGCTCACCAATGAAAAATGGGGCCCAAATTCAGCAGTCGGCATTCTGGTTTATGACGCGGTATATAACCGCATTCTCTTGGTCGATCGGAAAGACTGCCCACCTGGAAAGGGGTGGTCTATACCGGGCGGAATGATTGATGCTGGTCACACCATTACTCAGACAGCACACAAAGAACTGTGTGAGGAGACCGGAATAGCGGAAAACTACTTTGATCTCGGAAAAGCACCAATTATTTATGCTGGCCGGTCTCGCTTGGACCCCCGCACGAGCAACAATTCATGGTTTCAATGCGCATGCAAATGCGTAATTCTCACCACTCCCGAGCACGTCAGGGAGGTAGAACGTATGATCCGCGATGCAAAGAAGTGTCCCGAAAAGTCTAAAACGATATTTGAAGAGTCGTGGAATGTTCGATTCCGCGCCGCCACACCGCGAATACTAAAGAATCTGCATTCCGATCATGGACCCATGGCATTGTTCGCCATATTCGAGGGGATTCCAAAGCATCTGCGAGACGGATCGCTTCCACTAGATTGCAGTACAGAGAAAAGAGAGGTCGACCCCCACTTTCAATACAAGATTCCCGCCAGCACTGAGCAACTCAGGCCCCGTAGCCGGCCACAGGCAGTCCTGAACGGTCCAGGAAACTCGCACAACCGCAGTGCTAACCACCCACACCCTCGCGGATGCGTCCCATTAACCAGGAAGATGTGCGGGTCACATCAACCAGCGCCAGAATCAAGGCGTCAATAAGAGACCAGGTCATTGCCGACGTGGCTCAACCGAATGCAAAGAGACATCAGTAATGCCGAGCAACGTAGCTCACAAAATCCTTCCCCCGGCCCACAGCAACCCTCCACAACGGAACAATGAGCGCCTGTGACAACCACAGCACTCGCATCTAAAGAGACACCGCCGGTCCGATTGGTTGTCGCCTCAACCAGCCCGGTCGGCATAAAGATCTTGAGAAGGTACTTTCCCGATCTGGAGGTTGTCGATTCTGGTGTCAGTAATAAGGACGAGCGCGCTTACGAAAAATATATAAAGTCCCGTATTCGCAAGCGACCATGCACAGACATCTTATGTAAATGCCTCGCATATAAGAAAGCCGCGGCGGCGGTCGAAAAGATTCGTTTATCGAATGAGGAGCGCGGTGGCGAGGAAACAAAATTAGAAATGCAGCCAGGTGAAACAATTTATGTTCTTGGTCGCGATAACATTGCCACCTTCAAGGGAGAAGACTTATCCAAACCGGAAAGCATCGAGGAGACCCTTGAACGGCTCAAAGAACGCGGTGGGAAGCGGGGAGGCGTATATACCGGACATGTAGTCATCGCGATAAGCATGGATCACAACAGAAAGATACGCGTCGACTCTATTCGCGCAAAAGTTTCCTACACAACAGTGCAATTTAAGAAGTTTACAGACGCAGAGCTTGAACACATCATCGATTACGAAAGTAACGAAAACGTCCCTCTAGGAGAAAAAAGGGCCAATAAATGCGGTGGCCTTAATGTCGCTACCGACGCGGACAAATTCATCGGTGAACTCACCGCAGCAGCCAGCGTGTCACCAACCGTGGTGCAGGATCTCATTGCGGGCCGAGACAGCTCACCGGTTAATGACCTTTTTTACGAGATTGGCACCACTACTCTCAGCTTAGACGCTCTACTCCGGGCTCAAGCTGCGTCTCTCAGAGATGCGATCACAGGCGCATTCGCTCGACCACACTGGCCGTACCCAGAGCGCGGCACCCTCACTCCGCACGGTAGTCGATCAGCTGGCGAGCGGCCTCGGTGATGGTGCCGGAGAGCGACGGGTAGATGGCGATTGCTTGTGCCACCTGCTCGACCGTCAGCTTGTTCTGCACCGCCATCGCGATCGGCAGGATGAGTTCGCTGGCGCGGGGCGCCACCACTACCCCACCGATCACCAGTTCGGTTGCGGGGCGGCAAAACAGTTTGACGAAACCATCCCGCAATTCCGACATTTTTGCTCGTGGATTGGTGGCCAGTGGCAGCATTACCGAGCGGGCTTCCATCAAACCAGCGTCCACTGTGGCCTGTCCTACCCCGACAGACGCCAGCTCCGGATTCGTAAAAACATTGGACGCCACCGTGTGCAGTTTGAGCGGCGACACGGCCTCGCCAAGCGCGTGCAACATGGCGATGCGCCCTTGCATGGCGGCCGCCGAAGCCAGCGCCATCACGCCGGTGCAGTCGCCGGCCGCGTAAACGTTGGGTACGGAGGTGCGGGACACCCGGTCGACCCCAATGTGACCACCGCGCCCCAGTTCCACACTGGCTTCTTCAAGCCCTAAGCCGGTGGTGTTGGGTACCGAGCCGACCGTCATCAACGCATGGCTGCCGCGAACCGTGCTGCCATCGGCAAGGTCGACCTCTACCCCAAGACCTACTCGCCGCACCGACTGAGCCCGGGCATTTTTGATGATCCGCATGCCGTGCCGGGCAAACACCCGCTCGATCAACGCCGCCGCGTCGGAATCTTCGTGCGGCATCACTCTGTCCCGGCTCGACACCAGCGTGACCTGGGTTCCCATCGCCTGGTAGGCGCTGGCGAACTCGGCGCCGGTCACGCCTGAACCCACGATGACCAGTTCAGGCGGCAACTCGGGCAAGCTATAAAGCTGACGCCAGGTGAGGATGCGTTCTCCGTCTGGCTGTGCATCCGGCAAGATCCTCGGCGTGCTGCCGGTGGCGAGCAGCACGACGTGTGCATCGATGTTTCGTGGCGGCTTCTTAGCCCTGGACGAGGCGCCGGTCGAGCCCACGCCACTATCCGACACGCCCGCACGATCCAAAAATTCCGTCACCACGACCCGCTGCCGGTGCCCTACCGCGCCCGAGGCCAACCTGGCCTCACCGTGCACAATCTCCACCCCGGCCTCAGCCACCACTGTGTGCAGGTCGCGCGACTGCGCCTGTGCCAACGAGTGGACCCGCCCATGCACTGCCGCAGCGTCAACCCGCACGTCTTCGGGCTTACAGGTGCGCACACCCACCGCATCGCTGTGCCGAAAAACGGTGGCCGCGTCGGCGGAAGCAATGAAAGTTTTACTCGGTACACAGTCGAACAACACGCACGAGCCACCCAGCCCGTCTCGCTCCACAATCGTGACCTGAGCTCCCAGCCGTGCCGCCACGAGAGCAGCCTCATAGCCGGCTGGGCCGCCTCCAATGATGACGATGCGAATCATGCCCGCCATTGTCGCGCATTAGAGTGATCAACCATGGCTCTGCATGCTGTATACGGCCCGAGTATGAACCCGGAGCTCATGCAAGAACGCTGTCCCCAGTCGCCGCTCGCTGGCACGGGCTGGCTAGAGGGTTGGCGGGTGACTTTTGGTGGCGAGGACTACGGCTGGGAAGGCGCGTTGGTCACCATCGTGGAAGACATCGGCAGTCGGGTCTTCGTGGCGCTTTACGATGTGAGCCCGTTCGACCAAGCCGCCCTTGACTCGTGGGAAGGCGCGGACCGCGGCCTCTACCACAAGCTGCGTGGCCGGGTGCACACCTTAGAAGGCCCATCGCTCGCCAACCTCTACGTTCTCCACACATACGAAGGCGGTTTACCGTCGGCCAGGTATTTGGGGATGATTGCGGACGCCGCTGAAGCGGCGGGTGCGCCCGACGATTACGTCAAAGAGCTACGCACCCGCCCCTGCAGGTCAGTGGAGATGTAATGCCGACGAGAACGCGGGCAGAGGCCAATCTGCGGGTGCTCTTAGAAGATGCCGGGGCCGGGGGCCAATATGTTGTGCGGATCGAACCGCTGCTTCCAGCCGGCAAAACGCGAGTACTCCGGCCCGTAATGCGTCTGCCAGTCGGCCTTGGTGAACGGCACGGCGTCTTCGACATACCGAGTGCCGCCAATAGCTGACGCGTTCTTCCAGAAGGTGTAGTTGCGGTTTAGCATCCTGTCGACGTAGTCCTGACCGGGGTTCGGCAGCGTCGAGTTGGTGAGGATCCCAAAGAGCCATGCCCAGGTTCCCGACGACGGCACCCGAAGCAATGGTCTGGTGAAACTGGACCGCAACACCGGGCTCAACACCATAAACGTGGTGGGGCTGAGATCTTCCAGCGTCAGCTTGGGCATGACCGTCTTCACGTATTGCTCGACTCCGGCATCCGGGAGTATGACGTTGGACCACGGCTTGGTCAGACCATTCCAGTCTTGCGCCAGTTTGAACGCGTCGACCACCGTGTCGATGAAGAAGACGTAGGTGAGGTAGTCCAGGTCGACAGCGACGCCAGCCTGAGCGGTCAAACTGGCACCCTGCATGAGTTGCGCGGTGCTAGGCGGCGGCGAGTCTACGTTGTAAAGCACGGTGGCCCACATGTCTAGGGGCAAAACCCCACCCGCTGTATTGACGTTTGCCTACCCAATCGAACCCGCCCGGTCGACCGCCACGGTTGACCAGTAGTCGCAAGTCACTGAACATCGTGGAGATATCCAAATAGGGGACCCGATAGAACCGCGCGCGCTCCGGTGCGGGAATCATGTTGACCGTGGCTCGAGTAATGACCCCGCATTGACCTTGACCAGCACACATGGCGTTAAAAAGGTCGCTGTTTTGGGTGGGGGAACACTCGACGAGCTCGCCGGTGCCGGTCACCACCTCTAGCTTTTGCAGTTGATCTACCTGACCCACCAAGCGGTTGCTAGTGATCGCGTTCAGCCCGCCGATGGAGAGCGTGCCGGCCACGCCCAGTTGGGTGTACCCGGTGATGGCGGCCGGGGTAAGGCCCTTGGTGAAGGCCGACTTAATGAGATCCATCCACAGCACGCCGCCGTCCACGTCGGCGCCCGATGCACTTATGGAGTGAATGGTGTCGAGGGAACGGCCATCAATGACCAGACCGCTATCCACCAGCGTTTGGCCATACACACTGTTCTTACCGCAGTTCGTGGCGGTCTTAATGCTGTTCTCGCCGCAGTACTTGATCATCTTCTGGATGTCGGAAACCGAGCCGGGAAACAACACCGCAGACGGTGCGTGCTGCACCAGATTGCCTTCGTCGCGAGAATTCTGGTTAAGGGTCGCGCTATCCATGACCAATCTGCCGTCTAACGGCGGCACATTGGGAAATGACGACAGCGTGGCCGCGTCCGCCTCAGTTATCCAGCGGCGGTCGACAGTGCTGAACCCCACCACCGCTGCGGCACCCGCAAGACCAGCCATAAATTGGCGTCGATTGAAGCTCATAGTTACTCCCTCAGCAAGCCCCTCGGAGCGGTGGCTTTCCCGTCTGCTGCCAAACCTCATGAGCTGTGAACCGCCGCTGTGGGGTTTGTCGTGCTAATTCTATAAAAATTAAGGGCAGAAAGCAGACCCTCAGTGGTACGTGCGAGAAACGTAATAAACCAAGAGCAAAAAGTGGCCTATAGGTACTTTTTACTATACCGGCACATGGAGTTTTGCTCATCCAAGCGAGAAAATTATTGGCTTTCTTTACCTACTTCACGACTTTCTTAGCAAGCTCGAGGCGAATTTCTTAGCAAGCTCGAGGCGAACAGTGTCCAATTTGGATTGAGAAAGATCTATGTTCGTCACGCTGACCTCGAGCGGTCGATCGTCGATATCGACTAACAAATAGTCATTACCGTCAGCTTCTCGGCCCTAAAGGACCGAGCTTGCGGATCGTGATGGCTCGTGGTGATGAGCACGAGATCACGCCGCGTTTGGCAGGCTGACTGCTACCCAGCCGGCTTCACCGCGTTTGGCGATGTTGCGGGCTGCGTTCACGTCGGCGTGCTCAGCGAAGCCGCACGACGCGCATCGGAAGGTGGACTGATTTGGCCGGTTCTTCCGGCTGACGTGATCGCAGCGCGAGCAGCCCTGCGACGTGTACGCCGGGTCGACGTAGACGACTGCCATCCCGGCACGGGCCGGTGCGTTCGGCCTCGGTCACGATGCGTTTGGCGATGACGTGGTTGGTGTCGGCGGCGAACCTGGCTTCCTTGCGGGCTCGTTTCTTCAGCAGCCGCTTGGCGGACTTAGTGCCGATCTTCTGGAGCTTGGCGCGGAGGCGTTGGTTGCGGTGCCGGACCCGGTTCAGCCCTTTGCCGCAGTACCGGGTGCCGTCGCTGGTGGTGGCGATGTTAGCGATGCCCAGGTCGACGCCGAGGAACCCGTCCGGTTCCTTGGTTTCGACGTCGGGGATGTCGCAGGTGGCGTACAGGTACCACTTGCCGTCCCGGCACACCAGGTCGGATTCGCCCTGGCGGTGCGCGACCAGCGCGGCGTGCTGAGCGTCGGAGCAGGCGAACGGGAGCTTGTTCAGTCGGCCGCCGACCGCCCAGATCGACACGGTGCGGTCGGCCAGTTGCCAGGACAGGCAGCGGTCGTCGAACGGCTGAGCCGCGTCCCGGCGAAACGTGATCGGCTTGCTCTCGGCCTTGGTCCGCCGATTGGAGCCGGGCTTGCCGAGGTTCCCGGCCCGAATGTTCGCCTTCAAGGTGGCGTATGCCCCGGCGACCTTGCCGGCGACGTGGATCGCCGGCTGCGCCGACAACCCCATGTCCTTCAACCGGCCCTAGGTCAGCCGCTGCAACGACTGCTTGGCGAACACCCGCCGCCCGAACGCCTCAGCCGAGGCGTAGTCCGCGGCGGCGTTGCACAGGTCTAGCGTCTCCCGCAACGCGGCCTGCTGGGCGGCATCGGGGAACAACCGGACCTGCACAACGATCTTCACCAGACCGCCTCGTCGTAGGAGGTCTCGGCGTCGGTTTCCTCGGCTGCCATCGACTTCGGCCACAGTCGCCACGCGGCGCGGTCGGCCTCGTCCTCGGAGCAGTGCGTCTCGGTCATCAGGTGAATCCGGGCGCCATCGAGGTAGAAGATCGCCTGGTCCAGCGTTCCGAGGTCCGGCGCGTGGTAGCCGAGCCGACCGAATGCCGCTGCCAGTTCCGTCGTCCGGGCCTCGGCCGCTTCCTGCTGGTTCTTCCCGTGCCGACGACGGGCCTCGGTCAGCCAGTCCGGCTTGCTGTCCCGCAGCGTCCAGACGTCCCTCCCAGTCCAGGGGTGATCGAGTTTCGGCAGATCGGAGTAGGCGATGCCGAGGACCTTGGCGGCCCAACTCGGCTTCACCACCTTGTCCAGTTTGGTGAGCATGTTCAATACGAAAGCATCTGGTCTGTGTCACCACGATGGAATCCAGACCCGAATGTTCGCCGAGGTCGCTCGGTAGTGTCCAACCTGCATGTTCATCTGGTCTTCGTCACGAAGTACCGGCGGGACGTGTTCAACGACGCGATGCTCACCCGATGCGAAGAGATCATGCGAGACGTCGCCGGCGGCCTCGGCGCCGAGCTGCGCGAGTTCAACGGCGAAGAGGACCACATCCACCTGCTCGTCCACTATCCGCCCAAGCTGGCGATCTCCACGCTGGTCAACAGCCTCAAGGGCGTGTCCGCGCACTACATCTGCAAGGAGTTCACCGGCCGGACCAACCGGGCCATCATGCACGGCCACCTCTGGTCGCCGTCCTACTTCGCCGCATCCTGCGGTGGCGCACCCCTCGCGATGATCAAGGAGTACATCGAAAACCAGAAACGTCCCGGTCCGTAACGCGATTCCTCCCGGCCCTAAACGGCCGGGATTCCTCGCTTAAATCCGGTTGAAAAGCCTGCTGGCCGTGTACGGTGACGGCAGAGTAATGCTGGGAACTGTGTGCACGCGCGGCATCCCGGGCGCGCTGCTCCAGTGATGGATACAAGCTCCGGCCTTCGCGTCCGGCTGAAAAACGGGCGAGACCTCACTGGCCCGCACAAATACGCTACTTTGCGGGGAACCGCTTCATGGCCCCAGGGTTTGGCTGGCGCGCCGCGAGCTTGGGTGTCAGAAAGACGTGGTCCTGCCACCCAAGCCACTACACCACCCGCTCTTAACGGCGAAGCGCCTCGATGGCGGTACCAGCCAACAGCCGAACACCGCATTCGATCGCGTACTCGTCTACGTCAAATTCGCCCTGGTGAATATCGGCGTTCTCACCAGGACCACCCACACCTAGGCGGGCCATCGCGCCGGGAACATGCTGCAAGTACCAGGAGAAGTCTTCACCGCCGGCGCTCTGCGGAGTCGGCGCGACCGCGTCTGGGCCCAGCATTTTGGATGCCGCGCTACTAAACACGGACACCGCATGCTCGTCGTTAACTACGGGCGCGATGTACCTGTCGTATTCGATCTCTACGGTGACGCCATACGGGGCAACGACATCGCGTACCACCTGCTCAAACAAGGCAGGCACTCTCTCCCATACTTCTGGATCGAGCATCCGCACGGTGCCCAATGCGCTTCCGTTTTGTGGGATGACATTTGCGGTCGCGCCGGCGTTCACCGCTCCGAAAACGGCGACCAGTCCCGCTCGAGGATCGACCTTCCGGGCCAGCAACGTGGGTACCTCGCTCACGACCTTGCCGAGCGCGCTCACCAAGTCGGCGGTCAAGTGTGGGCGGGCGGTGTGACCGCCAGGACCTGACAGAACCACCCGAACCTGGTCACAGGCCGAGGTGATCGGGCCCACGCGCAACCCGACCTTGCCGGCGGGCAGTTGTGGATTGCAGTGGACGGTGTAGATCTCGGCGACATCGGTAAGGAAACCTGCCGCGATGGCCTGATGGGCGCCGGCGCCGATCTCTTCTGCTGGCTGGAAGATGAACCGGATTCGCCCAGGCAGCACGTCTTTTATCTCCGTGAGCGCCAGTGCGACACCGAGCAGCACTGTGGTGTGTACATCGTGACCACAGGCATGACAAGCACCCTCCACTGTGGAGCGGTAGGAAACATCTTTGGGGTCAGGCAGGGGCAGAGCGTCCATGTCGGCGCGAAGGGCGATGACGCGGTCGCCGTCACCGATGTCGCACATCAAGCCATTGCCGTCGGGAAGAAACTGTGGATCCAGCCCAGCTGCGGTCAAGCGCTCGGCGATCAACGCGGCGGTGGCATGCTCCGCGCCGGACAGTTCCGGGTGCGCGTGGATATAGCGTCGCAGCCGCACCAACGACTCGCCGTGCTGCTCCAACCAAGCGGAGAGGTGGTCCGCCAGATGCTTCTCCGTGAGGTAAGAAGCGGGGACCGACGAATGTGGCGTTTCAACAGTCTTCACGTAAGTAACCCATCTCGCATTTCGCAATATGACGACCTACTCACCTTGGTACCCCTGGACCTTGGCATCCACAGCAGCGGTAATGACGACACCGTGGTGGCTATGAGACACGCCAATAGCGATAACGCGTTTGACTTGTATTAATTCTTCGACGAAACGGTGTGGAGTAATCCGCATCCGTTTATGCATGCGTGAAAACTCCGCAATTGCGCTCAGCCGAAATGGCCGGCACCCGACCTGGCAAAAATAGTGCAAAAACTGGCGCCAAGCGAATGTCCGCTATTTCCTGTGGACGATTCATTTCAGGTACTTCGCAGAGTGTAACTGGCGCCGCATAGTCGGTCGAGCCGTCCTTGCGGGCCTTTGCGCACGACAAAGGCGTTTCTAAAACTTGTTCGGTTTTTCAAGAATCAATCGCATGAAATCCGACACGCAACTCACCTTCCGCCCCAGATATCAACAGCCGTGCGATCTTGCCACTTCCCGCAAATACGGCGATTAGTAACCATGGAAATGCATTCCGTTACCATTCCCGTAGGCCCCTTACGGTCATGCCGGAATGATTAGCCTGCCTATAGATTTTGCCTCGCATTGCCCCTGTTTAATTCGAGAGAATCCTTCTCACCCAGTGAGACGATGTGGAATCTTACTTTTTAGCGGAAACCACCCATACGACCCGAAAACTTCCACAGGAAGCCCACTTCTAGCCAGAACGGTCGTACCAGATTGGTGTAGCGGCTTGCCCTAGCGGCCAGACTCCGACAGTCTTTCTCCTGGCACTTCTGGCGCTACCAAAGGCATAAAAGGTTTGTCGTTCGCGTGCGGTCGTTGCTCCATTTTGTACACACAATCCAAGGGAAGCATAAACGGGTTCGCTCATGGTGGAGACAGGCAACGTCAAGACAAGCGGCGTTCACACACACGATGGTGAGGCACGTAGCGTCACCTCTCACAAATCCACAGCGGGCAACGTCACCGCCGGCGATGTCGCCTCCGGCAACACCACCTCCTCAGCACCCGGCACCGGAGCCACAGGACGCACCATCGGCGACCGCTACACCTTGGAAGCCAGCGTCGGATCCGGCGGCATGGGCACTGTTTGGCGCGCACACGACAAACTTCTGCGCCGCAAGGTTGCCGTCAAAGAAGTCCTGATCTCACCGGGCCTTCCGGCTTATGAACGCGAGCTGCTGTGCGAGCGCACGCTGCGCGAGGCCCGAGCGGCGGCCGCGCTTAACCATTCGTCGGTCGTGCGCGTCTATGACGTGGTGCAAGACAACGAACGCCCCTGGATCGTGATGGAGCTCCTCGAAGCGCGCAGCATCGCCGAGATCGTCAAAGAAGACGGGCCTGTCGCACACCGACGCGTGGTGGAGATCGGCCTCGCCATGCTTGGTGCCTTGGAGGCAGCACACCGGGTGGGGGTATTGCATCGCGATGTCAAGCCCGGAAATGTGCTGCTGTGCAGCGACGGCCGGGTGGTACTGACCGACTTTGGAGTCGCCCGCTCCCCCAACGAGACCCCGCTTACCAGCACTGGCCTGCTGCTGGGCTCCCCGCAATACATCGCTCCCGAGCGAGCCCGCGGGCGCCCATTTGGCCCACCCAGCGACTTATTCTCCCTTGGCGCCACGCTTTATGCCGCTGTCGAAGGGCGGCCACCATTCGATCGGGGTGACCCGCTGCCCACCATGACCGCCGTGGTCTGTGAGCCGGCTGATCCGATGACGCTCGCGGGGCCGCTCGCACCCGTGCTCGACGGTCTGATCATTAAGGACCCAGAAGATCGTTGGGATATCAACAAAACGCGGGCGGCGCTTAGGGCGCTACTCAATAGCGGCAACGCGACACAACCAACAAAGCAAGCGAGTACCACTCGATCCCAGGTTGCCCGGAACGCGAAAAAATCCGCACAGCGTGGCGCGATCACAAGCCCATCGCAGGGCGATCAATCCGACGGTGATCGGCACAGCGGTCGGCACCGTGCGCCGGTGGAGCACCGGACGATCAATGGAATCGCGTCGGCGTTGCGGCGCCCCATCGCTTCGGCTGCCGTTTCCGCAGCGGAGGCAACGGCGGCCATGCGCTCGATCCGGCATCGCCACAAGCCGCGGCCGGATACGTCTGATTCCACCAATTCGCTCGAGCACCCCAGCCTCAACAGCGGCGAGCCGACGTCACCAGCACGGCCGCCGACCGCATCCATACACCAAGACTCTGTCGCCTCTTCTGCCGTTCCGCCGCGATCAGGTGCACGCCGCACGGCGTATTTGCCCGCACCTCGAGTGCCGATGGTCCATTCGCAAGCGTCGCCGCGCCCGCCGATATCCGACGATTTCCGGACCCATTCCCGGCACGTCACGGCGGAGAATCCCGTCCGCCAGGTGAGGCTGAATGGAGCGACGCGACATGTCCGTCCATGGTGGACACGCACCGCAATTCTTGTTGCTGGGGCGGTCATCGTCATCGTCCTGGTAGGACTCGGTGTTTACCTGCTCAGCAGTGCCAGCAACGACCCCGGTACCGGACCTCATGCGAGCAGTGATAGCCACGCCACCGACAAACTCGTCCGATACTCCGACCCCAGCGGCTATAGCCTGCGCGTTCCGAGATCCTGGAAGAAAGTTGTTGTCTCCGCGGACTGGGTCGAATTCCAGGCTCCCAGCAACGACACGTCGGTCCGGGTGCACCAGACCCACGATCTTGCGGGCGGCACCACCGCACACACGATGGCCAATGCCAGCGAGGGCTACCAAAAGCATCTCAACAATGGCTACACCAAGATCAGTATGAGCGACACACTTATCGACAAATACCATGCGGTCACGTGGGATTGGACATACAACAAGGACGGTCAGGAGCGGCACGTACAGACGGTAATCATCGTGGCCGGCGGCACGAGCTACGAGATTTCGTTGTCGTCACCGCAAGCGCATTTTTCTGAATACGCCCCACTGGTCAAGCCGGTAAGTAACTCCTTCCAACGGAAGAGCTAGTGAGACATCTGTCCATACTCGACAGCGCTCCCCGGCGCCGCGCTACAGCCGGGCGATGAGCTCGGCGAGCAGCTCCCCTATCTCCGGCGCGCTAGCTCTACCAGCACTCAGCACGTCACCATGGTTGAGCGGCAGCCCACTTAGACCCGCGGCCACATTGCTGACCAGCGAAATGCCGCACACCTCCATGCCGGCGGCTCGCGCGGCGATGGCTTCTAACGCCGTCGACATACCGACTAGATCTGCGCCCAGTGTCCGCAGCGCTCGAATCTCCGCTGGGGTTTCATAATGGGGACCAGGCAGAGCGGCATACACACATTCGTCCAATATGGATCCCACGCCTTGTGCCAGCACTCGTAGCCTCGGCGAGTACAGGTCGGTGAGATCGACGAAGTCGGGGCCTACCAACGGCGACCGCGCGGTCAAGTTGAGGTGATCGCTAATGAGCACCAACTGTCCCACGCTCAGCCCGGCCCGGACTCCTCCCGGACGCATTGGTCAGCACCACTTGCCGACATCCGGCGGCCGCCGCTACCCGCACCGCGTGCGCCACCGCATCGACGCCATGTCCTTCGTAAAGATGGGTGCGCCCCACAAACAGCAACACGTTCTTGCCGGCGATGTGTGCCGATCGCACCACGCCAGGGTGACCGACAACCGCGGGCGGTGCGAACCCCGGCAGTGTCGCAAAGGAAACATCCGCGCGCACAACAGCGGCCCTGCTGGCGATGCGGTCAGTCGCGGGCGCCCACCCGGAACCCAGCACCACCGCCACATCGTGCCGCTCCACTGTGGTCAGACGTGCCAACTCACCAGCGGCCTGACTCGCCACGGCGGCGGCCGACAAATCATTCACCATGCTGAGCACTGTAGTGGTGCGTCGCGCCCCGCGAATGCTTGTGACGTGTACGCCGCCCTCGTGCGAGGATAATTCTGTGGGGGAAACAGGTCCATCGGCGACGTCCAGCAACGCGCACGCGCGGCTACGAGAGCGGGCACAGTCCTGGATTGCCCAGGACCCAGACCCCCGCACTCGGCAAGAGCTGCGGGACCTGCTCAGCCGCATGCCAGGTTCGGTGCACGAGCTCGCCACGCGATTCGCTGGCCGACTTCGGTTCGGCACGGCCGGACTGCGGGGACCGCTGCGAGCGGGACCAAACGGCATGAACCGAGCGGTGGTGCGTGCTGCCACGTCAGGACTCATGTCCTATCTGGACCACGCGGGCGTCAATGGCCCCATCGTGATCGGCTATGACGCTCGCCATGGCAGCGCCGCGTTTGCTCAGGAAACACAACGGGTGGCGACCGGCGTGGGCCGGCGCGCATTGACCTTTCCGCGCCCCTTGCCCACGCCTTTGCTGGCATATGCCGTGCGGCACATGGGGGCGGCGGCAGGGGTAATGGTGACGGCGAGCCACAATCGGCGAGAAGACAACGGCTACAAGGTTTATTTGTCTGACGGAGCACAGATCGCGCCGCCGATCGATGCCGAGATTGAGGCGGCGATTGACGCCGTCTCGCTACCGAGCGTGTCCCCCGGCGGACCCGGCGAACAACTAGCCGAGTCGCTCGTCACATCCTATGTGGATTCTGTGACTGACCTTCTCCAACCAGGTTCACCCCGAAATCTCACCATCGCCTACACCCCGCTACACGGCGTAGGGGCTGACGTCTTCAACCGTGTCTTTCGTGTGGCCGGATTCACCCAAGTACACATGGTTCCGGAACAAAGCGAGCCAGACCCGAATTTTCCCACCGCGCCTTTTCCCAACCCGGAAGAGCCAGGCACGCTCGATCTGGCGATGGAGCTAGCAACCCGCATCGACGCCGACTTGGTGCTGGCGAACGATCCAGACGCCGACCGCTGCGCCGTTGCCGTTCCCGATGACAAGTCAGTTCATCAGTGGCGCCGGCTCACCGGTGACGAGGTCGGTGTGCTGCTCGCCGACCACCTGATGCGCCACGGCGCTGCTGGAACCTATGCCAGCACCATCGTTTCTTCGTCCATGTTGGGCGCGATGTGCCGGCAACGCGGGCTTGAATATGTCGAAACACTGACCGGGTTCAAATGGCTGGCACGTAGCGCGCCGGACCTGGTGTTTGCTTACGAGGAAGCCCTGGGCTATGCGGTGGCGCCGCAGCTTGTGCGCGACAAGGACGGCATCTCAGCGGCACTGCTAATTGCCGAGCTAGTCGCAGAACTCAAGGCTATCGGCCGCACATTACAAGACCGACTAGACGAACTGGCGCGCGAATTCGGCGTCTACGCCACCGAGCAGATCTCGGTCCGGGTCAACAATGTGTCCGAAATAGACGCAGCGATGCGCCGGTTGCGGTCTCACCTCCCCAGCGAGTTGCTGGATCGTCCCGTCACCGACGTGCGCGACCTACTGCCCGAATCCGACGTGGTCATTCTGCGAGCTGACGGCTTACGGGTTGTGGTGCGCCCGTCCGGCACCGAGCCCAAACTCAAGATCTACCTCGAGGCGGTCGACGACTCCGCACGGGGTTGTTGATGTTGACCGGTGAGATTGCCTAGGAAACGCCGGCAATCTCACCGGTCGCACAAGACAATCACCAAAAACAGATCGGCCAGATCATGCACAGGGGCACGATCTGGCCGATCTGGATTATAGAAAATTACTTGTGGCGCTGGTGTTAGTGGATGACCGCGGTTGCACTTCCCCGGCCATGCGCGTTGGCGTCACCAATGACAGTCGAAGCGTTGCCAGAAGCAACCAAAGGTGCCTGGATTGGCCGATTCAGAACGTTGCCATTACCGAAACCCACGTTGTTTCCGCCACCGTCCCAGTCATGGTCATCGTGACGACCGTCACGGTCGTCGCCGCCACCGTTGTTGTCACCATCGTGGTGGTGGCATGAGCAACCATCGTGATCGCCACCACCGTGGCCGTGATGGTGACCACCATCACTAATGATGGCAGTCGCGTCACAGTTGCCCCATGCGTTGGCGTCGCCAATGACGGTTGAGGCATTGCCAGCAATACAAACGGGAGTCTGAACAGGCGCGTTAACACTGTTTCCGTTTAGCTCGCCCACATTGTTGCCCCCGTCAGCGGCCTGCGCGGCAGCGGCTCCCCCGAGCACGATCGCTGCCGAGACAATGCCGACCTGCACAGTGCGTCGAATCCATGCGTTCATGAAAGAGATCACCCTTCGATTGTTGTGTCGTGCTATTCATTTCCCGCGACCGCATCTCCGGACTCATACGTCCGGTGCGTTGCGCGCCTTGCCTGACCGTGCACTGCATGTGACCGCCGGCGGGTACCGTTCGCTGAGGATTGCGATCACATGGGGATACACCGCTAGTCAGGCGAAAACCCCGGATCCTGGGTTGAATTGCTGATAGCACCGGGTGAGTCAGAAACATTGGCGGACGAAACCTGATCGTTCATGGACATAAGACTGCCGGCGGTGACCACGGCGACAGCTGGGCCACCGGCATGTGCCGAGTTTGCGGCCGAGCCAGCGCTGCCGCTGGTTCCACCGGAGTCAAGAGTTTCGTTGGGCGGCATCGGAACACGCGGTGGTGCGGGGGCAGGGGCTGGCACGTTGCTTGAGCCGCTGTGCTGCTGGCTCGCACCGGCCGGAGCTGCACTTACTGCAACGGATTTCTGCCGTGGCTGAACGAGGAGACGCACTGGTGCCGCTGCTGCTAGCCGAGTTATCTCCGGCGCCATTTCGCTGGCCGCGCGAGATCCGGACAGTGTCTGCGCGCTATAGATTGGAACGTCAACTGGCACGTTCACCGGGGCATTCACTGCACTGTCGGATGCAGGTGTGTCTGTCTTGGCCTCAGGCAACGAGCGGTTCGGTTGCTGTGCCGGCGCAAGAGGAAATGCCCGTGGCTCGTCTTCGAGGGCCGCCTTCGCATCTGGAGGGAGCACTCCCTGGTCATCTGGGGCTACGGAGTCGAGTGCATCCATCCGCGGAGCGTCCGCGTCGGTCGTGCTGGGAGCTACCGGAACGGCCACCAGTGTCTCTTGTGGTGTCGTGTTCGGTACGGCCGTGGAGTTGGCTGTCGGCAATGGAGTGTCTGCAACAGACAGTTGGGGGTTAGCCTTGGGAGCAACCGCAACGCCATCACTGTCCGCGGCACGCGCCAACGAGGAGTCGAAAAGCACCCATGCGGCGATGGCGAAGAAAAGAAGGCCGACAAACGGAAGCAGTCGAGGCCCTATGGTCTGGACTGATGTCCGCAGTCGCGATGTCGCGCAAGTTGAGCGCGGTCGTAGCGACCGAAACCCCATAGACCATTCCTCTGCGTTAGCCCCTTGTTAGGGGTCCTAGGCGCTTCAGTAGAGCCCGTCCAGAATGTCCGAAGAAAGAGGAATGTACAAGGTTTACGGAAATATTATTTTTTAACCATTCACACGGCCCCGAACTGTCGATCGCCGGCATCACCGAGGCCCGGAACGATGTAAGCCGACGAGTTAAGCCGCTCGTCGATGCTCGCGGTGAAGACCCGAATCGGCAGAATCTGCTCCTCCAAGGCGCGTAGGCCTTCAGGTGCGGCAAGCACACACACCACCGTGATGTCGCTCGCGCCGCGATCTTGCAGCAGCCGCACGCAGTGGGCTAATGAACCACCGGTCGCCAACATCGGGTCTAGCACTATCACCGGCCGGTCGGTGAGATCTGTGGGCAGCGACTCCATGTATGCGCGCGGCAGCAAAGTCTCTTCATCCCGCGCCAAGCCGACGAAACCCATCGACGCCTCCGGCAGTAACCCAAACGTCGCCTCTGCCATCCCTAACCCAGCCCGCAACACCGGCACCAATAGCGGCGGACGCTGCACCCGCACACCCGTGGTACGCGCCACCGGCGTGTGGATCGGATACTCCTCCACCGCGATGTCGCGAGTCGCCTCGTACACCAACATGGTGGTCAGCTCGCGCAATGCGGCGCGGAACGTGGCCGGCTCGGTGCGGGCGTCACGAATAGTGGTCAAGCGGGCAGCGGCGAGCGGATGCTCCACAACAGTCGTATGCACGGCTCACAACGTACGGGATGTGCGCTGCATCGCCGTTGAGACGGCCGCAATCTCGTTGCTCGCCTTTACTACCTGCGGCTTTTACAGCAAACACAGCCAGGCGACTGAAATCCTCTTTCCGAGTTCGTCCCTCTCAGGAGTCGGAGATGGTAGGTCAGATTTTCCGTAAATGGTTGTTTGTGCTGGTAGTGCCACATACCTCTCGGGGCCAGCTGCCATTCGGAGAGCTAGGCGACAAGCCGGCGGCTGACTGGTGCAACACGAGCCGACCGCCGACGAACCTCGCGGACATCACCACCACCCGATACTCCTACCGGCGAGACGACGGCACGGCGATGACTCATCGACGACCTTCACGACGTGATTTGCCGAGCAGGACCGCTACTTCCTGGTTTTCTAGACTGAGTCGATCGTGGACCCACTGGGGGGGAAGCGGGCCATATTTCTCCATCATCGTGGTTTGAGTCAGCACACTCGTCGAGCAAGGGACGATTGTCCGTACCGTCGTCATCATTGGGCATCTTGACCTCACTCCACCATGTGCTAACGAACTGCGATCGTTAGCACCGTTATTTGATAACAACTCTGCTACCACGTCATTTAAGCGGCTGAGCACACACAAATCTGGACTAAAAAGGGGCTTAGTTTCCGTCGGCATATGCTCGGCGCGTGAGTGGAGCAGTTGCTGGTTCGCAAAATGCAGCACCGTTGGCTGAGGTTACCGGGTCGGAGGCGGGGCTGCGGCGGTTTTTGCATAGCTTGCCGGGCGTAAACCAGGTCGGCGCAGAGGCGCGGGCAGCCATGTTGAGTACCAGGTCGATCAAAGCCAGCGCGAAAACGTACGCCATCGACCTGGCGATCAGCATGGTCGATCTGACCACATTGGAGGGTGCTGACACAGCGGGAAAGGTAAAGGCGCTGTGCGCCAAAGCGCGGCACCCCGACCCTACCGATCCGAGCACGCCGCATGTGGCCGCGATCTGTGTCTACCCGGACCGAGTGGCTGACGCGGTAGCGGCATTGGGCGCTGCGGGCCCACGGTCTGGCGTCAAGATCGCCAGCGTGGCCACGGCGTTCCCGTCCGGCCGAGCCTCATTAGACGTCAAACGTGCCGACGTGCAGAGTGCGCTCAATGCGGGCGCGGATGAGATCGACATGGTGATTGATCGCGGCGCGTTTCTGTCTGGCCAATACCAAAAAGTCTTCGACGAGATCACCGACATCAAGCAGCTCTGCGAGGGTGGCGCAGACGGCACCGGTACAAATCCGGCGCACCTCAAAGTGATTTTAGAGACTGGCGAGCTGTCCACATACGACAATGTGCGACGGGCATCGTGGCTGGCCATGTTGGCGGGCGCGGACTTCATCAAGACCTCCACCGGCAAAGTCTCACCTACGGCCACATTGCCGGTCACACTGGTGATGCTGCGGGCTTGCCGCGATTTTCGTGACGCCACCGGCCGGCAAGTCGGCATGAAGCCTGCTGGCGGCATTCGCACGACCAAGGATGCGATCAAGTATCTGGTGCTGGTCAACGAGATCGCCGGGCCGGATTGGATGTCGCCAGACTGGTTCCGGTTCGGAGCCTCCAGCCTGCTCAACGACCTTCTCATGCAGCGCACCAAGCTGACCACCGGCCGCTACTCCGGCCCCGACTATGTCACCGTGGACTGATCATGAGTTTCGACTATGCGCCGGCGCCCGAGTCACGCTCCATCGTGGACATCAAACCCCGCTACGGCTTGTTTATTAATGGGGAATTTGTCGACTCCGAGGGCGGCACCTCCTTTGCCACCATTTCTCCTGCCACCGAAGAGAAGTTGGCGGATGTCGTCGCTGCCAGCCCGTCCGATGTCGACCACGCAGTCATCGCTGCGCGCACAGCCTACGAGCACGTTTGGTCGACTATGCCCGGCAAAGAACGCGGGAAATATCTGTTCCGGATCGCCCGCATACTCGCCGAACGCGCCCGCGAATTTTCGGTGCTAGAAAGCCTGGACAACGGCAAGCCCATTCGCGAATCCCGCGACTTCGACATACCCTCGGCCTCGGCCCATTTCTTCTACTACGCCGGTTGGGCCGACAAACTCGGTTACGCCGGATTGGGGCACGCAACCACAGCCGCTCGGCGTCGCAGCACAAGTCATCCCGTGGAACTTTCCGCTACTGATGCTGGCGTGGAAGATCGCCCCCGCCCTCGCGACCGGCAACACCGTAGTGCTCAAGCCGGCCGAAACCACCCCGCTCACCGCCCTGCTCTTCGCCGAGGTGTGCCAACAGGCCGAGCTACCCCCGGGTGTGGTCAACATTCTGACCGGGGCCAGCGAAACCGGACGCATTCTCGTCGAACACTCCGATGTGGACAAGATAGCGTTCACCGGCTCCACCGAGGTCGGTCGCCAAATCGCGGCCGCAGTCGCCGGCACCAGTAAAAAAGTCACCCTGGAACTCGGCGGCAAAGCAGCCAACATCGTCTTTGACGATGCCGCCATCGACCAAGCAGTCGAAGGAATCGTCACCGGGATCTTCTTCAACCAAGGGCACGTGTGCTGCGCCGGATCACGGCTCCTCGTGCAAGAAAACATCTACGACGAGATCCTCGAAAAACTCCAGCGACGAATGGAGCTGCTTCGAATCGGCGACCCGCTGGACAAAAACACCGACGTCGGAGCCATCAACTCTGCGGCACAGCTGGAAAAAATCCGAGAACTGTCCACAATGGGCGAACGAGAAGGCGCCGAACGATGGAGCGCGCCATGTCAGCTGCCAAACCCCGGCTACTGGTTCGCCCCCACCCTCTTCACCGGCGTAAGCCAAGCACACCGCATCGCCCGCGAAGAAATCTTCGGCCCCGTGCTATCAATACTCACCTTCCGCACCCCAGAAGAAGCCATCACCAAAGCCAACAACACCCCCTACGGGCTCTCCGCCGGAGTCTGGACCGAAAAAGGCTCCCGGGCACTGTGGGCGGCGAACAAGCTACGCGCCGGCGTCGTCTGGACCAACACCTTCAACACATTCGACCCCAGCTCGCCCTTCGGTGGGTATAAAGAATCCGGCTACGGCAGAGAAGGCGGACGACAAGGCCTGGAGGCTTATTTGAGGATTTGATTTGGTGCCGCCGTTGGGCTGAAAGTCGTTGAGGTTTTCGCTGGAGCGTTTCTCCGCGGCTCGAGTACTTAGTACTAGTCGCCTTGTTCCAAACGCCCCAGCGAAAACCTCACCTTCAAAACTGTTCGACTGACTGCAGGATTTACTGCCTGGCGCTCAAGGGATGATGACAGTGACCGAAAAAAGATCCGATGGTCGATTTCCTCTGGCGGCTGATCGGCTGGGGGTACGTAAGACGTACAAGTTGTTTATTGGTGGGAAGTTTCCGCGGTCAGAATCGGGGCGGACGTACGTGGTCAACAGTGCTCAAGGAGAGTTTGTTGCTAATGCCGCTTGTGCGTCCCGTAAAGATGCTCGTGATGCCGTGGTTGCTGCCCGCGCGGCATTTCCGGGCTGGTCAGCGGCCACGCCATATTTACGCGGACAAATTTTGTACCGCGTCGCCGAAATGCTGGAAGGCCGCAGCGAGCAGTTCGCGGCCGAACTGGTGACCTGCGGAGCAAGCCCCACGTCGGCTGCGGCCGAAGTTGCGGCGGCGGTAGACCGATGGGTCTGGTACGCCGGCTCGGCCGACAAATACGCACAGGTTTTGGGCAACGCCAACCCCGTCGCCGGGCCTTACTTCAATCTGTCCACACCGGAACCCACGGGCGTGGTGGTGCTCGTCGCTCCCGTTGACAGCGCCCTGTTAGGGCTGAGTTCCGTACTCGCGCCAGCGATCGTCAGCGGTAACACGGCGGTGCTGGTCGCCGCGGAAAAGGCGCCGCTGCCGGCGATGTCGTTCGCCGAGGTACTCGCCACCTCCGACGTGCCAGGCGGCGTAGTCAACATCCTTACCGGCCAGGCCCAAGAAATAGCACCGTGGCTGGCCAGCCACGACGACGTCAACGCCATCGACCTAACCGGCGCATCACCCGAGCTTGCCGTCGAGGCCGAACGGGCGGCGGCACAAAATTTGAAGCGGGTGGTGCGTCCCTCTTCTCCGCCCACAGACTGGACCGACGACCCTGGATTGGATCGCATCGCCGCGTTTGTCGAGACGAAGACCATCTGGCATCCGATCGGTGTCTAAACGGAGACCCCGTTTGGATGGAATCGCGGCGCCGATAAACGCCGTGCCGTATCCCTAATCCGGCCACTCGCTCGCTACAGTCACGTGCACATATTCAGCAAGCGGAGGCATGTAACACATGAGTAAGCACGCGCGCGACGAATCATCATCGGTGTCTAGGTCTGATAGCGAAGCGGCGTCCGATAAAGAATTGGCCACCGACAGCAACGCCGACGCCTTGCCCACGCAGTCCAAAGAGGCGACCGCTTTCTGGGAAGACCTACACGTTGACGTCGTCGAGCTGGCGATGCCCGGCAACAACGTCGGCTACACCCTCCGGCACTACCGCATAGTCACCGTCACCCCAGGTGACACCGACGATCAAGAACTCACCGAAGCAAACGAGCTCGACGTGGCAGTTGAGCGGGAACTCACCGAGGACGAGCTCGAAACTCTTTTGGAGTCTCCGGGTTCTGACAGCCCGGAGCAGGCAGAGAAGGACGCCGAAGCTTCCCAACCGACCGAGCCATACGACCAAGAAGACGTTGCGTTTTTGGCTCAAGACAACAAGCTGCTCGTTTTCCGCAGCGCCGAAGGACTCGTCGCCTTTGTTCGTTCCAACACCCCGAACGATCTCAGCACGCTCGACTTTTACCCTCAGCTGCGCAAAAACCTCGCAGCAGAATACGTCGTGCCGGCCGAAGACGACCGCTACGAACTTGATTTGGTAGTCAAGAATTTGCGTGGCGGGCACGACGAGTGGGACGAAGACCTGCTGATTGGTGCCGGCGAGATCACCCGCGACATCGCTCACGCCTGCAAACTCCGGAGTGTGCTCACCGCACTCGCGCCAGGATCTCCGCTCGACGACCTCGACGAAAACCTGCGCCAAGGAGGGTTTTGGGCGCGGCGGCGGCTGCGGAAAATCGGCGAAGAGCAAGCCACGCTCGCATGGCGCAGTGTGATCGGCAAGCTGGTCAGCGTCATTGAATGGCGCGACTAGCCCATCTTTCTGTTTGACCGGTCGTTTTCCCGGTAACACGCCGGGAAAACGACCGGTCGCGACAAGGCTGCTCCGACGACCGGTGAAATTCCGGGCTTTTCCCCGGAATTTCACCGGTCAAACAAGGGGGCGTTATACGCCGCCCGCAGCGGTAACAGTCGCCAAGAGAGCAGCCTTGTCTACATCGGACAAAAATGCCCCCAGCGCCGCGTTCTCAGTAAACCGCTGAACGTCGCGCAGTCCGTAGCCACACTCTCGACACATCAGCTGAACCTCGCCCGGCAGCGACACATCGCTCACCAGTTCGTTGTCACAGTTAATGGTGACGGCAAACCCGAGCTGGTCGAGCATCCGAAATGGATAGTCCGCCATAGATCTCATCGGAATCGCATGCGTCTGAACATTGGACGTAGGGCACATCTCCAACACGATGCCGTTGTCTCGCACCTGTTGAGCGACTACTCCTAGCCGCGGTTCGGAACCGGAAAGATCGATGTCTTCGATGATGCGAACCCCATGGCCAAGGCGGCGAGCGCCAAGCTGTAGCGCGGTTGCGATACTTGCCACACCGTCCGCTTCACCGGCATGGATCGTAAACGGCATTTTGTGCTCTCGCAGATAGGCAAACGCGTTGCGCTGGCTATCCGCCGGGAAGCCCAGCTCTGGTCCAGCGATGTCGAATCCGACCACGCCCGCGTCGCGATTGGCCACAGCAAGCTCTGCTACCCGCAGCCCAACCGCAGAGTCGGGGTTTTGCCGCATCGCGTCGAGTAAGACGCCTACCCGGATCTTCCGGCCAGCGGCGGCGGCCTTCCTTTCGCCGTCGTGCACTCCGGCCAGCAACGCATCCACTACCTGTTCGAGCATGAGACCGCGTTTGCGGTGTTGCTCGGGCGCCAGCCGCACTTCGGCGTAGACGATGCCCTCCGCCGCCCGATCCTGCACGTATTCGGCAGCTATTCGGTGGATCGCCCCGGGAGTTTGCATCACGGCGACAGTGGCATCGAATGCCTCGAGATATTTGACCAAGGAACCGGAGTCGGCATTGGCCCTAAATCGCTTCCGCAGCCGTTCCGGATCCGTCTCGGGCAACGTCAAACCGGCCTTTTTTGACAGCTCGATGAGGGTCTCCGGACGCAGCGCACCGTCCAAATGGCTATGGAGTTGCACTTTGGGCGCACGAATAATCTCGTCCAGTGTTGGCGTGGTCACAGTTTCAGACATGCCACACACAATAGATTCAATACCGTTTAAATGCTCTAACCACGTGGAATCGTCCTAACTGTCCGGACGCGCATGAGACGGTTGTGAGGAAGCGTAGTGAGTGGTTTGCACGGGAAGGTAGCTCTGGTGGCCGGCGCGACCCGGGGTGCCGGCCGAGGGATCGCAGTCCAATTAGGAGCAGCTGGCGCCACCGTGTATGTCACTGGTCGCAGCACCCGGGTGCACCGATCGCCTATGGATCGCCCCGAAACCATCGAGCAAACCGCCGAGCTCGTCACCGAGGCGGGTGGGCATGGCATAGCAGTGCGGGTTGACCACAGCGACCGCGCACAAGTACAACGGCTGATCAAACGCATCGATGCCGAGCAGGCCGGCCAGCTCAACATTCTGGTGAACGACATTTGGGGTGGCGACCCCCTCACCGAATGGGACACTCCTTTTTGGAAGCACTCGCTGACAAATGGCCTGACGCTGTTGGAACAAGCCATCAACACTCACATCATTACCAGCTGGTTTGCGGCGCCGCTGATGACGGCGTGCAATTCAGGGCTCATCATCGAAGTCACTGACGGCACCCGGGACACCGACTATCGCGGATCGCTTTTCTACGATCTCGCCAAAATATCTGTGATTCGGCTCGCGCAGGCGCAGGCAGTGGATTTGCGACCACACCGCGTCACCGCACTCGCGCTTACCCCAGGATTTCTTCGCTCCGAAGCAATGTTGGATCTATTTGGTGTCACAGAAGAGAACTGGCGTGACGGAGCGGCCGCCAGCCCGCACTTCATCGCGTCAGAATCCCCTACCTACATCGGGCGCGCGGTTGCCGCCTTGGCTGCCGACCCCTTGGTCGCCCGTTGGAGTGGACGGTCATTGTCCACATGGGAACTTTCGCGCGAGTACGGATTTATTGACGCCGACGGGAGCCAACCTGACTGGGGTCGATACTTTGCCGAGGTCGTTCAGGGCGATAAAGAGCCCGCCGACGAATACCGGTAACGGTGAATCTATTCCGCCCCTATTCGCGCCAATACCAACGGCGTCGATGTGGGTGGATGATCGGAGATCATGACGGCATCTGTCAGTGAGGCTATTGCCGGCGGAATCCGTTCGGGCTCGTCGGTATGCAGCTCCAACAGCGGTTCGCCAGCCTCTACCCGCTCACCCGGTTTGCGCAGCATGACGACGCCGGCGCTAGCCGACACCGACTCTTCTTTCCGCGCGCGACCCGCTCCTAGCCGCCACGCGGCCACGCCCACCGCATAGGCATCAAGTTCCGTCAGCACACCGCTGGATCGCGCGCGGACCAGCTCTTTTTCCTTCGCAACCGGCAACGGTGCCGTGGGGTCGCCGCCTTGCGCCAGAATCATTCGCCGCCAGGCGTCCATCGCGCGACCGTCCGCCAAAGCACGTTCGGGTTCCACATCAGACACTTCGGCCGCGTCGAGCATTTCGCGCGCGAGAGCCAACGTCAGCTCCACCACGTCGGCCGGGCCGCCCCCGGCAAGCACCTCGAGCGTCTCGCCCACCTCTAACGCATTGCCGGCGCAGCGCCCCAATGGTGTGTCCATATTGGTCAGTAATGCTCGGGTGTGCATGCCCTGCGAGGTGCCAATCTCGACCATAGTCTCGGCGAGCTCTCGGGCACTGGCAGCGTCTTTCATAAACGCACCTGACCCGACCTTGACGTCAAGCACCAGCGCCTGCGCACCTTCGGCGAGCTTCTTGCTCATGATCGAACTGGCGATCAGCGGGATCGACTCGACCGTGCCCGTGACGTCGCGCAATGCGTACAACTTGCGATCGGCGGGTGCGAGAGTGTCGCTTGCGGCACACACCACCGCCCCTACGTCCCTAAGTTGACGCAGGTATTCGTCGTGGCTGAGCTGTGCTCGCCAGCCAGGTATGGACTCCAATTTGTCGAGCGTGCCGCCAGTGTGCCCAAGCCCCCGCCCCGACAACTGCGGCACAGCGGCGCCGCACGCAGCAACTAACGGTGCAAGTGGCAAGGTGATTTTGTCGCCCACTCCACCGGTGGAATGTTTGTCCACAGTGGGGCTTTCGACGCTGCTGAGGTCCATCCGGGAGCCAGAGTCAAGCATGGCCATAGTCCACCGACGTGTCTCGGTGCGATCCATGCCGTTAAGCACAATGGCCATCGCCAACGCCGACATTTGCTCGTCGGCGACCGCACCCCGGGCATAGGCGTCGACGACCCAGTCGATCTGCTCGGCTGAAAGCGAATGCCCGTCGCGCTTAGCGCGAATGACCTCTACCGCGGTAAGACTCACTCGGCGATCGTACGCAGATCCTCAGCGTCGAACGCATCCGGCAAGACCTCACGCATGGGCCGCACCCCGCCAGGTGTCGCGAGTAGGCAGTCAGCGCCACCGTGTTCCCACAGCAGTTGACGGCACCGGCCGCACGGCATCAAAGCGTGGCCGCGTTGATCGACACACGCCACCGCAACTAGCCGACCGCCACCACTGGCATGCAACGCAGACACCAAGCCGCACTCAGCGCATAACGTGACGCCATAGCTGGCGTTCTCCACATTGCAACCAACGACAATGCGCCCGTCATCGACGAGCCCAGCCACACCAACCGGATACCCTGAATAAGGCACATATGCACGCCGCATCACCTCAACCGCGGCCTGCCGCAACGTAGGCCAGTTTACGGAACCATCCATATTGGCCCTTGCATCATTAGCGTTCATAACCTCTTACCAGATCTCACTAGTTCTCTGCCGACGACCACATATCGTTAGATGTTCGTATACAATAAAATTCTTATGAAGGACCAAAAATCACAAGCTAAAGAATCAGTCTCGCCATTTGCGCAAATCCTTTCGAAGGGTTTTGCTCTCGTTCAGCTTAATAGCACCCAAGCAGAAGCATTAGAGAATCTCTACAAAGAAGCGACGATGTTCTTTGTGGCGGATTCGAGCACAATGCTTCGTTATTCCATCCCAAGCAGAAACGTTGGGTATCGCCCATACAAATATGCACATACCAGTCCAGACACGCCCGACCTAAATGATTCATTTTTGTACTGAAGGTTATTCAGTTGGGTTTAGTGGCTTGTTCTGAATGTTTCTAGTGCGAGTACTGTTTCGATAAAGCTTTTCAGTTTATAGAGTGGTCCTCGGTAAACTGTTGAGAGTATTTTCCAGTTTTTGATGTGTGCTATGCATCGTTCTACGGGTGATCGTAGTTGTGCGTGTTCTTTGTTGATTTGTTTTTCTATGTTCGATATTTCTCGGAATTGTGGTTTTTTTATGGGTGTTTTAGCGGTGTCTGTTCCGTAGTGGCCAAGGTCGGCGTATATGCTCTTCCCTGTGAGCTTATTTTCTAGTCCGCTATGGGTAAATGCTTTCGTGTCGTGAGTTGATCCTGCTAGTGGTTTCCCGGCGCATAAATATGTTTCTCCTGTGTCGCAAGCGGTTTGGAGATTGAATCCTTTTCGTTTATGTTTTCCGGAGTATATTCCCTGTTTGCAGCGCCAGTTCCAGGTTGGTATGAGGGTTCCATCAACCAGGCATATTTGTTCTTCTTGGATGCGTTGGTGTCGCTGCTGTGTTTCGTGATCGAGTAGTTTTTTAATGCGGACTAGCATGCGTGAAATTGTTCGAGATACAGTTGATTGGGAAACGTTAATGAATTCGCCTAGAGCGTGTTGACTCAAATTAGTTCTCAAATATCTTAAGACAAGTAAGACACTGTCTGAAAGAGAAAGAACTTTCCTGTTCTTTGGATCCGAGAATTCTGTGCCGTATCTTTTTTCATACCGGGTTATAATCTCGTTTTCCTGATCGCATGTGAGGCCTGTGCTAGAATTAGTTTGCAACGGTTTTCCTTATCCTATTATGCTTTAATTTGCGATAACATAATAGCAAGGAGAACCGTTGCTTTTTATTTACCTAAACTCAACTGAATAACCTTCACTGGAAAGATAAGCGCGACCGTATTCCTCATAATGACGAGATTGGTTCTTTTCTAGAAGCTTTTGAGGAGTATCGATCTGTGGCAGCTGACATTACTACTCACTTGTTGGAAAGCATACAATCGTATTATCACTATCGACATACTCTGCCATTTGAAGAAGCATCAGTAATGCAGGTAAATTCGTTTGGCACCCCAACCACCAATGAGCTATTACAACATGCACATGAAGATGCGGTTTTTCTGACAGTTATTTCGACAAACTCACCCGGATTAGAAGGAATTTTCAAAGATGATGTAAAGCCTTTTACGATTAGCCCTGATGAAGTACTTGTCATGCCGGGTAGTGTCATGACAGATATGACCGGCGGGGAGATCCAACCACTTTACCACCAGGCACGTAACCACGGTAATGTCAATAGGAAATCCATCATGTATTTCGTTAACCCTGATATTAAAACTACGATTCCACCATTTATTGTCAATGACGAGAATCGTGAACTAGACATTCAGAAAAGAATTATCAATAACCATCAACAGTTTGGTCTATCTAAAGATTTTCTCTCTTAGAAAGAAGAACTGTTTGTCTTTCTTTTCTGGGAACCACTACCGTCAGCCATGATGAGAACACCCTTCTGTCGAATACCAGGGCAACGAGCGAATCCTAATCCCGAGTAGATTCCACAGAAGACATTTACCTACCAGTCGGCACTTTTCCTCTCTTCGGCTCGCACAAATACATGAGAATGATCATCCGGTTGAGCTTGACTACCCAGCGCGCACTATCCGGTCGTCACGTTCCGGAGAGGGCGCAGGCTTTCGGGCGTGTAAAACAATTGTTCCGACGCCGGGTCGAAATCCAACTTCGATCGTGTCGATCATTCCGATCTCTAAGCCACTATTGACCACCGCTTCGCTGACGACATTTTCGTCAACACGCGGAGTGAAGTACCGCTGGCCGCTTCTTTCCCAAGCGTTGTCCTTAGCACCCTTAACTATGCACGCAAGCAGATGACCGCCGGGAACCAGAGCGTTGGCAAAAGTGTTGAATGTGTCTTGAAACTCCCCTTTGGTGAGCTCAAATGATCCAGCAGCGAACCCAGAGAATAGCGCTTTGTATCCCTCAGCCTCTAGCTCCTGCAATGGCCCCTGGCGTACACCCTCCATACGCACCATACGAAACAATCGTACCGCTTGTGCACGATAACGAGATCCTTCCGCCCATCGCAAAATGCGTTCCTGGTTTGCAGTTCCTAACGGGACACCCTGACTGGAAGCGCCACCACGCCGGACGGCATCTCGGGTGAAGGCATGCGAATCATCTGCATAGTCACGCAACTCAACATGGGCGCCATCACGGACTTGCGGCAGAAAAGGCAAAATTGTCATCGCCACTCCATTGAAGCTTACGTCCGCGGCGTATTCCCCTTCGGCGATTTCCACTCCAGACTTGGGCGCATACTCGGCGAGAAAATCCAAAGTTCGTTTATCGGACTCTAAGACACCCCGCGCGTATTGCTTCTGATATTCACGAGGGTCTTGCTTATCGAAGCTTCCTTGTTTCTCAAGAATTTCCCGATATTCGTTGCATGCTCTTTTTAATGATCGCGCAATATGGAGCCCGATCAACCCCGGAGGTAACTCGCTGGGGTCAGCCACATAGGTGTGATAGGTCGCTTGACGCGCATATCCCGCTGCCTTAGCAAGCGCAAAACATTCGTCGTCGTCCTCTAGGTCTTCCTGAGAGCAGAGCCAGAGGTGTGTTGCCTTCGTACAGAGTGGATTTTGCAAAGCGGCAGCACGAATAGCGGCCATGCTGGGTTCACCGTTTTTAATAAGCACAACACCGTCTTTTATATGGTCTGCACGCTCCGGATGTTCACGCAACCCGAGCATCGCCATAGGAACGTCCGGCACGTAGACAACATTGCCGCCTGATTTAACAATGCTACTTGGATGTTTGAGTGCGATGTCATCAACAAGTTGACTCACCTGTTTGATGCAAGAGCTTTTTGGAACGATCGTAAAGCTTCGCCCGGGAATACTTGCATCATCAATTACCCCATGCCTTTTCAACTGAAGGGCAAGGTCAATGACATGAAAATTCCACGGTTCTGAGTGTGGTTCTAAGCCGGTATCTCCCAGAAGACCGCCTTCCGAGCGCGGTGTTCACACTCGAACGGTTTATGCCCGCAATTATGCGGCTCCACAATGGAGTCGGCCATCTGTCTGGAGACAGGCTCGAGGTTGTATTCGATTTCGCTTACTTCATCAGACGCATCTTCGCGAACCTGCCGGTTGACGTTGCACCACACGACAAACGGCTGCTCTTCGTGACAAATCCCTAGCTACATCCGGCCACCAAACATGCTCATCATTAATACGGCCCCGCTGCTTGAACGTAGACTCCTCTACCCCGTCAAACACTGAAGGTTATTCAGTTGGGTTTAGGTAAATAAAAAGCAACGGTTCTCCTTGCTATTATGTTATCGCAAAATAAAGCATAATAGGATAAGGAAAACCGTTGCAAACTAATTCTAGCACAGGCCTCACATGCGATCAGGAAAACGAGATCATAACCCGGTATGAAAAAAGATACGGCACAGAATTCTCGGACCCAAATAACAGGAAAGTCCTTTCTCTTTCAGACAGTGTCTTACTTGTCTTAAGATATTTGAGAACTAATTTGAGTCAACACGCTCTAGGCGAATTCATTAACGTTTCCCAATCAACTGTATCTCGAACAATTTCACGCATGCTAGTCCGTATTAAAAAACTACTCGATCACGAAACACGGCAGCGACACCAACGCATCCAAGAAGAACAAATATGCCTGGTTGATGGAACCCTCATACCAACCTGGAACTGGCGCTGCAAACAGGGAATATACTCCGGAAAACATAAACGAAAAGGATTCAATCTTCAAACCGCTTGCGACACAGACGGAACATATTTATGCGCCGGGAAACCACTAGCAGGATAAAATCACGACACGAAAGCATTTACCAATAGTGGACTTAGAAAATAAGCTCACAGGCAAGAGCATATACGCCGACCTTGGCTACTACGGAACAGACACTGCTAAAACACCCATCAAAAAACCACAATTCCGAGAACTATCTAACGTAGAAAAACAAATCAACAAAGAACACGCACAACTACGATCACCCGTAGAACGCTGCATAGCACACATCAAAAACTGGAAAATACTCTCAACAGTTTACCGAGACCACTCTATAAACTGAAAAGCTTTATCGAAACAGTACTCGCGCTACAAACATTCAGAACAAACCACTAAACCCAACTGAATAAGCTTCACTGCGTTAGAAATTTCGTCAAATGTGTTCTGCCGCAAGCACTTTCGACGAATAGTGTGCACCCTTTTCCAGTGCCGTTGAAAACCGGCAATTGTTCGGCAAGGTTCTCGGGTTTCCAGGGCCGCAGCAATGAGTAACGCGAATCGGTGAAATGTGACGCCAACGTAGCAACAGCCGCTTGTAGGGCCTCAGCAGAAAAATACCGCGCTATCTCTCCTCCCATCAGTCTCGGAAAGAGGCGCTTTGCCCAAACGCCAGTCGAACAGCCGGTGTGACTTCTCTTTATAAATGAGGTCACGTTTTTTCCGCTCGTCAGCTGCTTCTAAAAGGGTAGAACCATCCTGTCTGGGGGGTAATGGTTGTAAGAGCTCCGCCACCACGGACTCCATCAGCTGATCGAAATTGGGAAAGCTAACGGGTGCATCAGACATTGCCTTCCTTAATTACGTGACGGTACGGCGCGGCACTCCTAGGAGCCCAGCTGCAACAATGCACTACAAAGAGTAGCCAAGAGGTTTATTCGCCCGAATTAGATTGCACTGCTCAGCACTGCTCACCCATCATCGTGTTGCTACACCGTTGTGGGCACCGAGATCGTGCCGTCAGCAATATGTTTCGCGGCGCGGTCGATTTTGGCTTCGGCCTTAGAGCTGAGATATCCACCAAATTTGCTGTAGCTCACCGCTTTGTCTTTCACCGTGTACATCCGCACACCGCTGTGCTTGTCACCACGAGCGAATTCTTTGATGAATTGGTAGATCGCCACATCGGCCTGCAACACCATGGAGGTGAGAATGACTTTCTTCGCGCTCTGACTAGCCGTGAGGTACTCGTTCTGGCCCGACCCGATCGCCCACACGTTCCTTTTGCCACTCTCCCGAGCTGCCACCACGGCTTCCAAAAGACCCGCGCTGCTGTCGCCGGCATCGTGATAAATGGCGTCGACTCCGTGATCCAGCATGGTGGTCGCGGCAGATCGTGCCGCCTCGGGGGCGTTGAATCCGGAGCCATCGTCTTTGTCCGAGAGGTACGACACATCGACGGCGGCATGAGCATCGACGGCCAGCGCCCCCGCTCTGAAACCTGCCAGATAGCGGTCAACCTCGGCGCTGTGCGTGGCACCGATAAACCCGAGGTGACCACTGGTTGATTTTAGAGCGGCGGCCATTCCCACTAAATAGCTGCCTTGTTCGACCGCGAACTCAAGGTTTGCGACATTGTCCGCCCGCACGCTGCCGTCGTTCACGATGGCGTAGTTGGTTTTAGGCTGCTTGGGGGCAACGGCTGTCAAGCTCTTGGCATACTCACTCCCGACCGCAATAACCGGATTGTGGTGTGCGGAAAGCGACGTGAGGACAGTCGCGCGGTCCGTGCCAGATAGCTGCGGGGTGGCTTCGCGTCCGTGCGCGCCCAGCTTTGTTCTCGCCTGGTAGAAGCCAGAATCGGCAAGATCGTTGATGCCTTTATCTCCGATTCCACCCGTGTCGAGCGCTATGCCGACATTAAGACTCGCGGCGGACGAGCCGGCGTCAGAATGTTGTGAGCCGCAGGCGGCAAGACCAAGGCAGGCGACCAACACCGCGGCCGCGAATCGAACCCCACGCACCGAACGCAAGACAGTCCCCTCTCGCCGCGACCAACGCCGTGTTCTGACCACTTAACTGACCGCCTCGACGTAGTGACGTCAGCCATAAGCACCGTGCGAGCCCGCCCGGATCTGAGTCGCCTGTCGCGAACAAGCGACCACACCGCGTTGCGTTACCGTCTCGCCATGACTCGCCCGCCCGAAAACGCCCAGCAAACCGCGGAATACGCCGCACGAGTTCGCTCTGCGTTGGCATCCTTGCCCTCGCTTGGATGGGTATCGGCGCTGCGCGATACCACCAACAGGCTAGCCCCGGCGCTCGAGCGAGGCTTGGGCGGCTCGGCCTGGGGACAGCCCAGTCGGGCCATCGCAGCGCTACGCCACGTGGAACGGCTCCTCTCACGATCGCTCGACCTCAGCGCCGCCGCCATCGCTCGGTCCAGCACACACCTCGCACACAATGGCGCCGGAACGGTCTCGCCGACGGTCGCCAGCTGGGAGGGCGGTCGGCCGGGCACCATTCCGGCAAACCCTGAAGAGAATGTGCGCTCGCTCTCCCTGTTTGTGAACGGCTGCCAGAAACTGCTGCGACCAGAGACACTGGCACAAGCAAGCGGTCAAGTAGCTACCGCCAGATCGCACTTGGCCGCAGCGGCTACCTCGCTGCCCTCGTCCGTCGTGTTAGGAGCATTGGAACTCGGCCCCGCACAAGGTTTGTTGAGTCACAATAAGCAACTGTTGGACGAGGCCGCCGCCGAGACCGCAGTAGCCGCCCAGGCACTCCAGGAATATCTCCTGGGCGCACTCGGTCGCCCCATCGAAGCGCCCGCATCGAGCGCATCCCAGCCGCGGAGTGACGGGCACGGCGTGGGCGAGCGTCGTCGCGACGCCACGGGTGAGACACAGAAAAAACGCGAGGGTCAAAAAAGCGCTACCCCATCCGAGGAAGCTCCGGCCAGCAAGGACCCGGAAACCCCAGCACATCCAGGTGATCCAGACGGCCCGCGAACGCGCTGATCCGCTCTCGATACCATTTGCACGTGCCTCGCACATCACATCCCACCCCGGCGCCAGCAGACGACGCGGCCCACAGCGATGCGACGTCTTCCGCCGGCGCCGCTCCAGCCGCTGTTGGTTACGACCCAGCGGCCGATCCGCAATGGACGCGAGTGGCCTTTCGAATTACCGGTCTAGGGGTGTTTTTGTTCATCCTGGTGTGCGTCACCGTGGGGTCGCTATTACGTGTCTCGCCCGACGCATTCAACACCGCCGTGGGCTACCCGCAAGGCCCCTTGGGCGTCGTAGGGGCCGTAATCCTCTTTGCCGCCGTGCTGTTTCACGCACTGCACGCGGTGCGTATCGCGCTCGCCGACCTCACCTCCTGGGGTGCGCGCAATCAACGCGCGCTCGTGACTGTGGCCAGCGTGTTGTGGCTGGCGCTCATGGTGTGCGGCACCTATCTCATCACGCGGCACACGCTGCTTGAGTTTTTCGGAAAATCGTGATGTCGGCCGACGAACCAAAGGACACTGTCGCACCCGGACGAGCAGTGGCAATGCGCTTGTCAGGGGCGCTACTCGCGGTACTCGCACTGGGCACGCTCGCCACGATAACCATGGGCGGCGACGGCCTAAGCCGCTTCGGGTTCGCCTATATGGCGGGCAGATGGTCAAATCCGTTGTGGCAAACGTGGGATTTGGCTTTGCTATGGCTGGGTATACCGCACGGGGTACTCGCCCTTTATGCGGCATTGAACGCACATAGCTCTCGTACTACTGGCACGTTATGGGGAAAGGCGATCGTGGCATTGATAGGCGGCACCGCGTTAGTGCTTGGCACTCTCGTCATTCTGACCTTCGATCCCTCCATGGCACAGTGACCCGCGGTTGCCAGCCACCCCGCATCACCATGGCATCCCACCTGCGGGGGGCGTTCAGCATCGTCTTGGCTACTTTGCTGGTTGCTCTGCTTACACCCATGACGTTTCTATCTCTGTTGTCGGCAACACCGGCCTGGGCTGATGAAGCCCCTGTTCCGTGCCCCATGACCGAGGCGTCGTCACGCCAGGTGTCAGAGTCGACCCCGGTTCAGCCAAGCCAACCCCCTATCAAGCAGACGGCCGAGCCCATCGGCGGCCCGAGAATGACCGGTGATGGTTTGCTGCTTCCCAAAGAGCAGCAGCTGCCCCCGTCAGTGACGACCAGGCTGGCCAGCCACAGCTGGATCGTTGCCGATCTCGATTCCGGCGCCGTGGTCGCGGCATGTGCACCCCACGTTCGCTACGCCCCAGCGAGCACTCTCAAATTGCTCAATGTCCTTACGGTGCTGCCTAAACTCACCCCAAATCAACAAATCACCGTTACCGCGGACGACCTGAAATTCGAGGCTGGCAGCTCGGCGGTAGGCCTGGTCGAGGGTGGGACGTATTCGGCTCAGACACTGCTACTCGGGCTTCTGTTGGTCTCGGGCAATGATGCGGCGAACGTGTTGGCACGTGTTGCGGGAGGTTCTCGCGGCGTAGCCGGAACGCTCAAAGACATGAACGCCATGGCGGCTAAGCTCAATGCGCTCGACACGCACGCGGTAACACCGTCTGGTTTGGACGGTAAAGGGCAGGCGACCTCTGCCTACGATCTCGCGCTGATCGCTCGAGCACTGTTTGCCCGGAAAGACTTTTCGCAGTACACCTCAACCGAACGCGCCGACATTCCCGCGCAGCAGAATTATCCAGCGTTCCAGATTCAAAACGACAATGCTCTACTCACGAACTACCCCGGTGCGCTCGGAGGCAAGACCGGGTTCACCGACCTGGCCCGCCACACCTACATGGGCGCGGCCGAGCAGAACGGCCGACGGTTGGTCGTCACCATGCTCGATGGCGAGAACCGCCCTTACCCGTTATGGCGCCAGGCAAGCGCGCTGCTGGACTGGGCTTTCGCACTGCCTTCAGACACAAAGGGCGTGGGGCAGCTCGTCCGTCCAAAAGCTACGGTCACCGACAAACAGCATGTCCCCGCTAGCCCATCAGCTCAGAACAAAGCGGCTATGGCGGTGGCTCGTCGTCACTCAGCGGCAACCATGGCGATCATCATTGGGGCGATGATGGTGGTAGGGCTTTTGTTTGTGGCTTGGCGCGGGCTACGGAAGCCTGGCCCCAAGAACGCGGAGAACCCCCCGAAGAATCCGACGAGCGAGCAAAAAGCAACAGCCACCGCCGGGGCCGCTCCGCCACCTCCCCCGTCAAGCTAGTAGCGGTCAGTGCCGCACAGAAAAACAGCAGCTTGTTGAAGAAGTTGAGGAATAACAGAATACCGACGGCCGTAGCCACCACGCCATAGGCGGGATTCTCCACAGTATGGCTAAGGAGCAGCTGGCCGAACGTTTTCAGTAGCTCCAGACCGATGCCGCCGAGTAGTGCTGGCCCAAACAGGCGTTTAAAACGCATCCGGAGCCGGGGTAGCGCCGAGAGCAGTGCACCTAGCAACAGCACGTTAGTAAACACACCCAACGCGAAACTCGTGATTCCCAATAGGACCGACGCGGCGGTGGACCACAACACCCCGGAAAACACCCAATGGAAAGCCGCGCTTAAAGCAAACGTGATCAACATGGAGACCAGGAGAAGAAAGCCAAGACCGATCATGGCGACGACATCGAGGGCTTTAGCAACGACCAGCCGCTCAGGATCTTCTGGTTTCTGCCAGACGGCACGGACCGAGCCGCGCACCGCCTCCACCCAGCCCACCCCGGTGTAGAGCACACCCAGTGCACCCACCACCCCAGCCGCGAACCTCGCATTGGTAATGGAATCGATTCGCACGGTGGGGATGTTGTCGTGTAGATAGTCGGTCACCTTGGCGAGGGCGGCGGGGTTTCCGTTGAGGACAAAGCCGAGGATCGCAAACCCCAATAGCAGCACCGGAAACACCGCGAGAAAGCTGGTATAGGTGAGCGCGGCTGCCAGACGGTTCGCACGAGTGTCACTAAACCGAGTCACGGCACGGGCGAAGTGCTCCAGCCACGGGAATCGACGTCGCGCCCGCGCGTAAGTTGCGATAGCCCACGTCTTTGTCCGATCAAAACGCTGCCGTATCGCGCTCATTGTGCCCTCCACCCGCCGATGCGCTGACTCTTAGTCAAGGTCCTCACACGACTGTCCAGATACGACGGGCCGCATCCGCCAGCGTGTCAGAGCATCCCGCCTATGGGTAGGGACGTTACCGCTTATCGTCGAACGTAAACTCCTGCTCCGGCCGCCAACGACCATCTTCGCCATGCATAAACAGAGTGAAAGCCGAGACCCAAAAGCGCGCTTCAAAATCCGCCAGTCGCTCGAAAGCGTCATCAAGGCTGGGTGCCGGCAAGTCGTGCGCGACCGTGACATGAGGGTGATACGGATACCGGAGTTCTCGGGCCAGTAGCCCATGGCGGATATCGGTCTGGAGTTGCTCGCATTCGCTAATGCCGGCCGCGACCGCGACAAACACCACGTCAGTGATCGGTCGGAAGGTGCCCGACCCCCTGAGCTGAATCTCGAAAGCGCTCTGGTGTGCGGCTGCCGCCCGTAGATGGGCCTCCACGGCCGACTCGTCCTCGAGCAGAACATGAGTGGGGGGCAGCAAGGTGACGTGTGGTGGCACCAGGCTCGCCATGAGGTCGCCGGCGCGGTGGCGCTCCGCGACTAACTGGGCATTCCAGGGCTCGGGGATGGGGATCGCGACACCAATCGTGCGCACCTGCTCGGCGGGGCGGGATGATCCCGAACCACGCTGTTCCGGCATTAGTGGCCCGCGCTCCGCGCCAGGGACTCAGTCGCCGGCGCGAGAAAACCGACCCGGTCGTATACCGTCGCGATGGTGCGCGCAGACACCGCCCGCGCCTTAGTCGCACCCTCGGCAAGGACTCTGTCCAATTCGGCCGGATCATTGAGATAGTGCTGAGTCCGCTGTTGGATGGGTGCGAGCGCTTCGACAACCACCTCGGCGAGGTCTTTCTTAAAGTCGCCGTAGCCACGCCCTTGGTAGTCATTTTCAAGCTGCTCCAGCGAACGACCCGCCAACGCGCTGTAGATCGTCAATAGATTGGAAACGCCGGGTTTCCGCGCGGGATCGTAGACGACTTCTCGGCCCGTATCGGTGACCGCGGAACGAATTTTCTTGGCCACCGAGGCTGGCGCTTCGAGTAGATCGATGATGCCTTGCGGGCTCGACGCGGACTTGCTCATCTTTATTGCGGGATCTTGCAGGTCAAGGATCTTTGCGGTCTCTTTAGGAATGAATCCTTCTGGGACCACAAACGTGTCGCCAAACTGGTGATTGAACCGCTGCGCAAGATCACGCGCAAGCTCCAGATGCTGACGTTGATCCTCACCGACCGGAACAGCATCGGCGAGATAGAGCAGAATATCGGCGGCCATCAGGATCGGGTAGGTAAAAAGACCAGCGCTGACTCGATCGGCGCCCCTCTTGGCTGATTTGTCCTTGAACTGCGTCATCCGGCTCGCCTCGCCATACCCAGTGATGCCGGAGAGAACCCACGTCAGCTGAGTGTGCTCGGGGACATGGCTCTGGATGAACAGCGTCGAGCGGACGGGGTCGATCCCGATGGCAAGGAGTTGCGCAGCCGAAACTCGTGTGCGCTGCCGGAGTTTTTCTGGGTCGTGACCCATGGTGATGGCGTGCAAATCCACGACGCAATAAAACCCATCGTGGGTGTACTGCATGGTCGGCCAGTTACGAAGTGCCCCCAGGTAATTGCCTAGGTGAAAGGAGTCGGCGGTGGGCTGAATGCCGGAAAGGACGCGCAGCGAACGCGAAGGGGACGAAGACGAACTCGGCTGACCGTTCCCCGCTGCGGATTCTGGAGTCGTGGACTTCGAGGCACTCATATTTGGCATTCTCTCAGAGGTCATTTCCATCCGCGTTGTGCAGGTAGATCGCTCCGATGGCGAACCGAGGGACGGAGCGCTATGCCTTGTGACGCCTACTATTTCCCGTTGCTCGCAGTGTTTAATCTCCGGGCAAAGCGTCGATAACGGAAGAAACTACTATTTGTGCTATAGCGGGCACACAGGGGGCTATGACGGAGGTCGGATGTCTGCTCGGGATGCCACGTCCGAACCCCCCCTCGGATCCGGCAAGCAACGCGGTGTACGTGGTCTCTCGCTCGCGATCGCCGCGGTCTTAGCGCTCGCGATCGCCGCGTGGGCTTCCAGTCAAAGCTTCGGCGATGTCCCCGAAACCAACGCGAGAATCACCGCCTACCACTCAGCTCGATCTGGACTCTCACCATCTCCGGCCGGCGCCCAAAAACCACTCGCAGCGGTTACCTTTACCGCATCGCATGGTTACGCGCTCGTGCCTAACTGCGTTACTGACGACACCGGCCAACGCAACTGCTCGTACCAACTCTGGAATACCGGCGACGGCGGAGAATCCTGGCGTGGGTACCCGTTCCCCGCCTCGCATGTCCAAGACCCGCACTTGGTCGCCAGCGGTGAAAACAGCGTGTTAGTAGAAGCGCGACAACATCGTTGGTTCAGCGCCGACCGGGGACACACCTGGACCGAATATGGAAATCAGCCCATCGGCACTGTCCGTGCCGTTCCTGAATCGGCACTCGTAAGCGCGCGCTGCGTCGACCCACACTGTGTGACCACCAGGATTTTGGCGACCTTGCCCGATGGCACCTTGGTGCGGTTGGCAAACTCTCCCGAGCTTGGACGACCCACGTCATCCGACTGGGTACAGTCCCGCCATGGTGCGCTGTGGCTCACGGGCACCAACGCCTCCGGCGACCCTATCGTGGTGAGCAGCTCCGACGGAGGCGCGAGCTGGCACACGGCAAGCCTCGCGTCAGCGGCACCACTCCAGAAGTTCTATGCGCCCACGTTCAATAACGTTGACGGCTACCTTGTTATGTGCGGAGGAACAACCAGCGGTGGCGGCGAAGTCAATGCCGAAGCCAACGCCAACCCCGCAGCAATACAGATACTTTCCACCAACAATGGTGGGCAAAGCTGGAATGATGTCACGCCCACGACCGCACTGTCGCAGGCACCCACAGCCGCAGCGGTGGCCTCCACGGGCGAGCTCATGATCGTGGTCGACTCGACACTATTAGTCAGTGGAGATGGCGGCGCAACCTTCCAGGCCGTGCCCGATGCTCCTCGTATCAGCAGCATTTCTCCGACCGGGCTCTCGACATACCTCGCGACGTCACCTGGCGGAGCGCACTATGTCTCGGCGGATGGCCTGCACTGGACGCATCTGCGTCTGGACACTGTCGCGTAGCGATTGGCGCACAAGTGCTCGGCAAAGAGCGCACAAAGCGTGGGCAATAATGAATGACCTCTGATGCCACGCAACAAGGGTGGTTCTTTATCCAGTACCGTCTCCAGTGCCTTTTCCGAGTCATCACCGCGATGCGTCCACGGCGAGCAATGCCGACCGCATCGCACAGCGGAGGTTTGTCGTGAAGCTACTGGTCACTGGCGGCGCAGGTTACATCGGCGGCGTTGTCACTCGTCAGCTCGTCAATGCTGGCCACACCGTGACAGTCCTTGACGACCTGTCCACCGGCCATGCCGAGGTGGTCCCGGATGGCGTGGAGTTTGTGCAATGCGGCATTCACGACGTCGGCGAAGTCTTGACCAGCGAATACGACGGTGTGCTGCACTTCGCGGCCAGGATCGCCGCTGGCGAATCGGTCATGAAGCCAGAGCTGTACTGGGAGACAAACGTGCAGGGGTCGCTGGCACTGCTGGCCGCTGTACGGGCCGCAGGAGTTCCCCGTCTGGTGTTCTCCTCTACTGCCGCGGTCTACGGCACATCGCACACCCCGATGACCGAATCGACCCCCACCAATCCGGCAAATCCATACGGCTCCTCCAAACTCGCGGTCGACATGATACTGACCGGGGAATGCACCGCCCACCAGCTTGGCGCGGTGAGCTTGCGCTACTTCAATGCCGCTGGTGCTTCCGGTCGGTTAGGCGAGCGCCACGATCCAGAGACCCACCTCATCCCCATCGCCCTAGAAGCAGCGGCTGGGCGGCGCGACCACCTCATGTTGTTCGGCGACGACTACGACACCCTCGACGGCAGCTGCGTCCGCGACTACATTCACGTCGAAGATCTGGCCGCGGCCCACCTCCTCGCGCTGGACGCGGCGACCGCTGGCAAGCACAAGATCTACAACCTGGGAACCGGACACGGCTACAGCAATAAGCAGGTCGTCGAGGTAGTGCGGGAAGTAACTGGGCGCCCCACGCCGGTCAAGATCGCGCCCCGTAGAGAAGGCGACGCGGTCACCGTCGTAGCTGCTGCCGATCGGGCGCGCGCCGAACTTGGTTGGAAGCCCGCGAAGGCGTCACTGCACGACATTGTGGCCGACGCATGGGCCTTCTACCGCACCTTTCACCGCATCTAGCTTGAGCTTGCCGCACGCAGGTTTTCTTCTAGCGTTGCCAAGAACTCCTCGGTGGTCAGCCAGGGCGTGCCGGCGCCTACGAGCTGGGCAAGATCCTTCGTCATCTGTCCACTTTCGACGGTTTGCACACACACGTGCTCCAGCATCTCGGCGAAACGGATCACTTCTGGCGTCCCATCGAGCTTGCCACGGTGCGCGATGCCCTCTTGTCCACGCGAAAATCGAAGCAACCGGATTGGTGGACGTTTTCTCGCCCCGCTGATGTTTCCGATAATGCCGCGTGACCGTACCGTGGGCCGCCTCCGCCTCAACAGTGCGTCCGTCCGGACTCATGAGCACCGACGTCATCAAACCGAGCGAGCCGAAGCCTTGAGCAACCACGTCAGACTGCACATCGCCATCGTAGTTCTTACATGCCCAGACAAATCCGCCATCCCATTTGAGGGCGGAGGCGACCATGTCGTCGATCAAGCGATGCTCGTATGTCAGGTTGGCGGCTTCGAATTCGGCTTTAAATTCTGTCTCGAATATTTCGGCGAAAATGTCTTTAAATCGACCATCGTACAATTTCAAAATTGTGTTTTTGGTCGACATATACAAGGGGTAATGGCGTTCTAAAGCGTAGCGGAATGACGCTCGGGCAAAGTCGCGAATTGATTCGTCGAAGTTATACATCCCCATCGCCACGCCACTACCAGCGAACTTGGCGACCTCAAACTGCATGGGTTCGCCGGCGTCGTCAGGCATGTAGGTCATAGTGACCGTCCCGGGCCCAGGAACGACAAAATCGGTGGCTTTGTACTGGTCGCCATGGGCGTGACGGCCAATGACGATGGGCTTGGTCCACCCCGGCACTAGCCGTGGCACATTCCGCATAATGATGGGCTCGCGAAAAATTACGCCACCAAGAATGTTACGAAGTGTGCCATTGGGCGACCGCCACATTTTCTTAAGATCGAATTCCTTGACTCTCGCTTCGTCCGGCGTAATCGTGGCACATTTGACCCCCACGCCATGTTCGTTAATGGCATTCGCCGCATCTACCGTAATTTGGTCGTCGGTAGCGTCGCGGTGTTGGATCGACAAGTCGTAATACCGGATATCAATATCGAGATACGGCAATAGCAGTTTGTCTTTGATCGCCGACCACATGATCTGAGCCATCTCGTCGCCGTCGAGTTCGACGATCGGACCTTGTACCGTGAGTTTCGCCATTGCCACTGCCCTGCCACATCTATCAGCTGGAACTCAAACAGTACGACCGTACTCCGTGAGTAACTCCTACTTCCAAAAGGGCATATCGACCATCACTGCTACCGCTCTCCCGCAAGCGTTGACCAGTCACTTATCGTGTTCCTATGCCCCCAGAGACACCTCCACCTCTGCAACCAAACGATGCATCTGGCAACCAACCCGAGAACACGGGGGCTGGCGCTAGCGCCCGATCCGCCAAAGGTAGTCGGCGCAGATTCCTCATCATTGCAGGAGTCATCGTGCTACTGATCGTGTGCTGCGGCGGTTGTCTCTACTCCTTTAACAAGAGCCGCAACGATAAGAAAAACCAGTACGCGCATAGCGGCCAGCCCGTCCCATACCAAGCACGTCTCCGACGCCCGAACCTGAAGCGGGGAAGTCATCCCGATTGAAGGTGTCAACGGCTTCGCCAGCGTATTTGTCCAACGTGTACAGCACATGGTCAACGACACACAGGGCGTTGTCAGCACGTGTGACGCAACTCGCCTTGTTGCGCAGTTCAGCTGCACCGTGACCTATAAAAATCTTCAGACCACCTACGACGTGACCACAACTCCCAAGAGTGGAGGCGATTTCACCTGGAAGGACACAGTCAAAAAGGTGCCAGTCGCCCGCAGCGGAGTACTGGCCGCCTTTTATTACCACTACTCGCGGTTCGGCACCAACCTTCGGTGCGATCAGCACATCCCAGAGTTGGCCAGTGCTCCACCCGGCAAACCACTGAAACAGCACTGCTACTACCGGCTCAAGGACAACCAAAAGACTTACCGCGTAAACATTCAGCCGACCGACGAGGACTACTCGTTCACATAACGTTTGTCCGCAAAGAGAACATTCACTGATATGTTGGCCCGGTAAATTCGCCCATATCGGAAGGAATGGCTCTATGCGCAGCTTCAAGTGGCGATTTGCCGGACTCGTGCTCAGCTTGGTGACGTCAGCAGCAGGCGCGGTGGCAGGCGCAGAGGCGCTCGCCCATCCAGCCCACGCGGCGCCCGCAGCGTCGGCAGCAGAAAGCTCATTCACGCTCACGATCGCTCACGGGCAAGGCGAGCAAAAGAAAACCCGTTCCGTCGTCTTGACATGTGACCCCCCCGGCGGGAACCACCCCAACTCCGGTGACGCATGCCGTGAGCTGGCGGTAGCACACGGACAGTTCAACAAACTGCCCCAGAAGCAATTGATGTGCACGATGATCTCCGACCCCGTGAACGTCACCGCCAAAGGACACTGGTTGGACGCTGGCGAAGCATATGCGGCCTCCTTCGGCAACGCATGTGAGCTGCACCGGGCAACCGGCTCCGTGTTCAACTTCTAGGGTTTCAACTCTAGAAACCAACCCACAAGCTCCAGCGAACATGTCATGAGTGCGGACAGGTGTGGCCCGCGACTTCGATTCGAGGTCGCGGGCCACACCTAACACGTTACCGAGCAAGCGTCAGACGGCAATTACTCGGATGACAACTACAGACTCGCGATGTCTGACTGCTTTGCCCGAACAGCCTCTGCCGCCGTGGTGAGCGCGGCAAGCTCCGAAGCAGACAGCGTGGTCTCCACTACTCGGCGAACTCCTTCCGCGCCGATCTCGGCCTCGACGCCCAAATAGACGTCGGAGATACCGTGCTCGCCACTCACCCAGGCGCAGACCGGCAGCACATCGCCGGAATCCTCCGCCACCGCCTTGGCCATCCGGGCAGCAGCGGCGCTCGGTGCGTAGTACGCCGACCCGGTCTTCAGCAAGGCAACGACCTCAGCACCACCATTGCGGGTGCGGGTCACCAACTCGTCAATCTTGTCTGCCGGCAGCAACTCAGCCAACGGCTTGCCGTCGACCGAACAATGCGACGGCACAGGAACCATGGTGTCGCCATGCGAGCCAAGCGTGAGCGTTCTCACCGAACCGACCGGCACCGACAGCTCTTCAGCAACGAAATGGGTAAACCGGGCGGTGTCGAGCATGCCGGCCTGACCCAACACCCGACTCTTCGGGAAACCTGTGGCCAGCTGGGCTAGGGCCGTCATCTCATCGAGGGGGTTCGAGACAACAATGACCACTGCATGAGGAGAATGCTTCGCAACCCGCTCGGAAACGCCGCGAACGATCTTCGCGTTGACCTCGAGGAGATCCATCCGGCTCATGCCGGGCTTACGCGGCAAACCAGCAGTAATGACCACGATGTCCGAGCCAGCGGTGGCCTCATAGCCAGCACCTTCTGGAGTGGTCGTGACACCGACCACTGTGGTCTCAAAGCCTTCGACGGGGCGCGACTGGTTGATGTCCAGCGCTATGCCCTCTGGCTTGCCCTCGACAATGTCGGTGAGCACCACCGTGTCGAAAATGTTGTACTCGGCGAGCCGCTGTGCGGTGGTAGAACCGTAAAAGCCGGCGCCGACGACAGTGACCTTTTTACCCATGCGTCGTTCACTCCTGGATGCAGATCATGGTGCGGTTTCTCCGCGCAGCCAGGCTACGCGTTCGACTACTAGCCGGTAGCGCGGGGGGATAACCGTCAGTCTCAGACAAATGTGCTGCTGACAACTGTGTCAACGCCCACCTTGGATGGCTGCGTGTCGCTAAATGAGCCGCTCGGCGGCTTCGACCACATTGGACAACAGCATGGCGCGGGTCATCGGGCCAACGCCGCCCGGCATGGGCGCCACGAAACCAGCAACCTCACGGACTCCCGGATCCACATCGCCCACTAGCCCGGCATCGGTTCGTGTGATCCCCACATCCAGTACCGCGACGCCGGGCTTGACCATGTCTGCGGTCAACAGTCCAGGTACACCGGCGGCCGCCACCACGATGTCTGCTTCTCGGGTATGCGCGGCCAGGTCTTTGGTGCCGGTGTGGCACAGCGTGACGGTGGCGTTTTCGCTCCGCCTCGTCAGCAGCAAACCCAGTGGCCGCCCCACGGTGACACCGCGTCCGATGATCGTCACTTGTGCGCCCGCGATCGGAACCTGGTACTGGCGCAGCAACTCAACACAACCCCGCGGCGTGCACGGCAGCGGCGCCGGCGCCCCCAATACAAGGCGGCCCAGGTTTGTCGGGTGGAGACCGTCGGCGTCTTTGGCTGGATCGATGCGCTCGAGAGCGCGCTGCTCGTCGAGGCCCTTAGGTAGCGGCAACTGAACGATGTAGCCGGTGCAGGCTGGGTCGGCGTTGAGCCGGTCGATCGCCGACTCCACTTCGGACTGCGTCGCCGTTTCCGGAAGGTCTACCCGGATGCTGTTGATACCGACCTCGGCGCAGTCCCGGTGTTTACCGGCCACATAGGAGCGTGATCCGGGATCGTCGCCGACCAACACAGTGGCAAGCCCCGGCTTCACGCCGCGCTTCTTGAGCGCCATAACCCGCGTTGCCAAGTCGGCCTTGATGGCAGCAGCGGTTGCTTTTCCGTCCAGAATCGTCGCAGTCACAGCGCTCATCGTGCCAGACCACGCCCCACCCCCTTGTTTGACCGGTCGTTCTGCCCACAACTCTCCCCTTGTTTGACCGGTGAGTTTCCGGAGTGTCATTCCGGAAACTCACCGGTCAAACAACAATTACCTAGTTCAATCACCTATGTAGCCCAAATTAGGCTACAATCTCCGCATGGAAAGAATCGGAATTCGGGAACTGAAACAACACACAAGTACCTACGTCAAAAAAGCCCAGGAGGGCTCACCTATCGCCGTGACGGTTCATGGTCACCTCGCCGCTCAACTTGTCCCCGCTGCGGATATCGATAGCCCGATTGCCGATCTCATCCAAGCTGGCGTCCTTCTCCCTCCAGAAGAGTCGGGCGACATTACTGACCTGCCACGGGCACAGTCCACGGCAGGACGTCCGTCAGTATCCGATGTCCTTGCGCAGATGCGGGATGAGGAACGCTGGTGATTTATCTCGACACGTCAGCGCTGGCAAAGTTAGTCATAGAAGAAAAAGAGAGTAATGCGCTAGAAAAGTGGCTGAGTAAACGCCCCACAGTTGCACGGGTTAGCAGTGATATCAGTCGAGTTGAGCTGCTTCGGGCGGTTATGCGAGTCGAACCAACATTGCTACTAGAAGCGCAACGCGTCATCGCCCGTCTTACGCGTGTGCCAATCACCCGGGAATTGCTTACCCACGCGTCAGCGGTGCAGCCTCCCGAAGTCCGCTCGCTTGATGCAATCCATCTCACAAGCGCTCTGCGGATCAGTAAGCAACTCACTGCCTTCATTGCCTATGACAATCGCCTTTTAGCCGCCGCAGACAAGGCTGGCTTACCCACCGTTGCACCGACATGAAGTTGTTTGACCGGTGAGATTCCCGGTGTTTCTCCGGCAGAATGACCGGTCAGCCGAGGACCCGAGCTTGACCGGTGAGAATCCCGGGGAAACGCCGGGATTCTCACCGGTCAAGCAGGGGGCGACAGATGGCAAGTGGGACTGGAGCCACGAAACTAGTGATAGAAGTGGCGAGTGCCGGTGAGGTACATGGGCACGCCCGCCGCCTTCGCCGCAGCGATGGACTCGTCGTCACGGACGCTGCCACCAGGCTGAACTACCGCCCGAACCCCCGCCTCAAGCAATGTCTCAAGCCCGTCCGCGAACGGGAAGAACGCGTCTGACGCGGCCACCGCCCCGGCCGCGCGATCCTCTGCCCGCGCCACTGCTAGCCCGGCGGCATCGACCCTATTGACCTGGCCCATACCTACGCCGACGGTCGCGCCATCGTGCGCCAGCACGATGGCATTCGATTTCACCGCGCGCATCGCCCTCCAGGCGAACGCCAAGTCGGCGAGGGTCGCATCGTCGACAGCCTCACCAGCTCACGAGCTGCCAGGTGTCGGTATCGTCGCCCTCCGCGTCGATTGCGTCGGCGCTTTGCGCCAGCACACCACCGCTAATCGGACGTAACTCCACCCCGGAATTAACGCGAGCGCCCGCGACCAAGATACGTATCGACGGCTTACGCGAAAGCACCTCCATCGCACCCTCCGCATAGGACGGAGCAATGATCACTTCGGTGAAAATCTTAGATACTTGTTCAGCCATCTCCAGGCTAACCGGCGGTTCGTGGCGATGACCCCGCCGAAGCAGAAACGGGATCGCAGGCGTGCGCCTTACGATGTGCGTCCGCGACGTCAGCACCAATGGCTATGCCACACGGATTCGTGTGCTTAATGATCGCCACACACGCAGCATCAATATGGACATGTCGTAGCACAGCGGTACGCGGCATCGGCATCGACGTAGTTGTTGTACGACATGGGCTTGCCGTGCAGCTGTTCAGCATGTGCGATGCCTCGACGCAGGCGCCTTGGCTGCGTCGTCGGCGCATCGCCATAACCATTTCCACGTGCTCGCCAGCGCCAGCAGACATCGACGCATCCGATAGCCCGGAGTTCACATCGACGTACAGCGCCGCATGCTGATGAGGGTTCTCGCCGTAACGCAAGTATTTCTGCTCGCTCGAACGCCAAACCGACAAACGGCGGCCACTCGCCGGCCTGCCCACGCGCCAGCTCATGACCAAACCACGACGCGACCGCCACATCATATGCGGCGGTGTGAGCAAATGCCTTTGCCGCCAACCGTCGACGGGCGACATCAGTCAAAACCATGGTGCGCAGCCGCGGCTATCACCGCTGGATAGTCGGCGGGGTCCACGACGGTGCAACGTTTGCGTGGTTCTTCGCCGCGGCCCGCACCATCGCTGGGCCCACCAATGTCGATCTGCTCGATCACCTGCTCGGCTACCGCGTCCGAGGTGCGCTCACCGTCAGCGTTGCTCGACAGGCCGCCACGGTTTGCCGGAACGGATAGAGATTGACGATCACCAGATCGAATGGCTCGATCCCAGCTCGGCGAGCTGCGCTGATGATCGGGGTTACGGAGATCCGCCAGAATGCCCGCATGCACATGCGGGTGCAGTGTCTTAACGCGACCGTCCAAACATTCCGGAAACTCCGTCACCTCGGTGACAGGAGTCACCGGAACCCCTAGCTCAGCGATACGCGCCGCGGTCGACCCAGTCGATACGATCTCGACCCCCGCTTCGACCAGGCCCCAGGCCAGATCAGCCAGTCCAGTCTTATCGTAAACGCTGATCAAACACGGCGAATGGGACGTTGAGTGACTCACGAGCACGGCGACCTTTCTTCCAGTGATCGTCCAATCTGGCGGGCCATCCGCCCCACTACCTCAACAAGCATGGCCGCTCAGCCTGTTTTATACGTTCGTGCAACGCGCCTCGTCGTCGTCGGGCAAAACCGGAACGGCCCGCTGATCGATCATCGGGCCCGAATCCACGCCTCCGTCGACAAAGAACACCGTGCAACCGCCGACCTTAACGCCAGTGCTGAGTGCATCCCGAACGCCATGAATTCCGGGAAACGCCGGCAGCAACGCGGGATGAGTGTTGATGAAGCTGTCACCGAACTGAGACAAGAACTGTGGACCCACCAATTTCATGAACCCGGCAGAAATCACCAGATCTGGCGTGTGCGCCGCCACACTCTCGGCGAGCGCACGATCCCACTCGGCCCGATCCGGGTAATCGGCAACCCGATTAACAAACGTGGAAACGCCAGCCCGCTCGGCCCGAGACAATGCCTCAATGCCAGCGCGATCGGCTCCCACCGCCACCACCTCCGCGCCAAACGCCGGATCCACTGCAGCATCAAGCAACGCTTGTAGCAACGAACCGCTACCCGAGACCAGCACCACCAACCGCGTCACGGTCTTCCCTTCAGAGAACGTTCGCTCTGCCACCCGTCCCACCACCGTCATAAGGATTTATCGTCTTTCGCATGGGCCCTTGCATTCCCAGAAAGTGCCGGGTCGGCATAGGTAATGACGTCGGACACGATGTCACCGAAAGCTTCGGGATAAGCATCGGCCTCCGCATCTTGTCTGTTCCGCCAGGTTCGGTAGGCACTAGCGCGCTGCTCGACGAGATCTCCCACGCTGATAGATAATTCTCGGATATGCACTCCGCGATGCTCCGCTGTGCGATTGATTGCGGCGATGAGCGAGTCACCGTCTATGTCGTGCTGACGGGTTAGGCGCCACATGTCACAGTCCATGTAGGTCAGTAAGTCGCCGTCTTTTGTGGGGCGGCGTGCATCCAAAGTGGCCAGCAAGAGTCCTCCTTTGAGGAGGAACTGGTCACGGTACTCAGACTGCGCTAGCCGATAAAGAAAACGCTCAAGGGTGTACAGAATCAGTAGTTCTTGCGTGTTGCGCCCTTCTCGTTTCGCCTTGTTGCGCAGGTCGTTGAAGACCCGACCGGCTGTGGTATCGCGGGAGATGTTACTCATCAGCTCTGCACCACCTGGATTGCACGGATAAGAGGACGTGCGTCGCCGAGAAGCCCGGCGACGCGGGCAAGTTCACCGGGGTTAGCAGACCGCCGCGAAAGGTAAATGCGCAAAGCGCGAAGAGCCACCGTGTCGGTGACCAGGTTGCGTAGACGCATCGCGTCCGCAATTGCCCTTTCAGCGTTATAGACCGCGACAGGTTCGTGTGGCGCAACTTCGAACAGTTCTTTACCTAGATCAAAGGTCTCGAGATTGAATTGGGAAAACTTGACGCGCGGATAGCCAACCTTGGGCCGATAAAGCCCTGCGGGCAGAGCCATTTCAATGGCGGGAGGCATCTCGTCAGTCAACTCATGGATGGCCAGCGCAGACACGAGACACACGATGGCTCTTGGAGCGCGCTTTGCGGCAGCGATGAGATCAATATGCTCAGTTTCTGGCGCGTCAGCGCGGCGATACACACCACGGGAAATTTCAAATATGGCGCCCTCATCCCGCAAGCGATACAAAGTTCGGCGCGCTAATCCCTTTGCCACTGCTTCACGCACTGTGAATGTAGCGGGGAGCCGATTCGCCGCATCTCGAGAAGTCGCCGCTGGCACGAAACCACCTTAGCAGCACAGAAAATGGATGCCTTTGTGCCAGGCTAAAGAGCCGCTGGCTTCACCCGCTCGCGTCGCCAGCGGCTCACCCCCGGAATCACCCAACGCTGTATCGCCGCACCCGCCAAAGATGCGAGGGCAACTTCGGCCGCGAAAAACAGCCCCACCTGCCACCAACGTGGTCCTAGCGTAGTAAACCGTTCCCCACCAAACGCACCGCTACTCAGCCAACAAGCGGCCGCCAGACAAGCCCCTGCCATCGGCCCCACCAACGGTGCCGCCAACAAAATGTGCACAGTGGACTCAGTGATCATGTGACGTGCCACCGCCAGACCCGCAGCAACGCCGGCCAACACCGGCATCATCATCGTCAACTCAGTTACAAGATTGGCGTGGTGCGTAGGTACGGCGGCGAGCAGCGGAAAGGCCGGCATTGGCCCCGTCGACACGTCGTAGCTCGTGACAGAGGTGCCCACCCCTATCGTGAAGCCTGGCCCCACAACGTACGCGATTGTCCACACGATCATACTCGGCAAGAAAAACAGCGACAGTAAGAAAAGGCCAAAGCCCCCCACGATTCCCGGCGAGTATGCGTCGAACATGCCCCGAGCGCGCTCGGTCGAAAATGCCAGCGCCGCGCCAGCCAGCAATGCTGCTCCTGCGACGATGCCTAAGACCGCAATCCCCGCACCTCGGGCTGCTCGCCGAACCACCAGCGGCAAGCGCATCCACAACACGGCGGCCAGCTCGTTTTCCCGCAATACACCGACACCGGCGCAGATCGCGGCCACCAGCGCTGTGACCAAGCCAGCAAGCGCAGTGTCGGCCGACAACAAGTCGCTTCGGGCAAACGACGCCACCGCCGCGCCCGTAACTCCATAAAGGACAGCTATAGCTACGACAACATGGACGCTTGTCGCCACGCGCCTGGTTCCCGCCGCCCGGGCAGTATTGGCGCCAGCGCGCACGATCTGCCAACACACCACCGCGCTCAACAGCAGCGGAATCAGCGAAATATGGCCGCCAGGAAACGACAACGGCACCCCGTGCGCGAGCAACCACACGTCTGCCGCAAAACGGGTCACCGCCGCCGCTGAGATCGTTGAACGACCATCGGCCGCCCACACCGCCAACGAGACCACCAACAAGGGCGCAATAGAAACCACCACCGCCCACGCGCAAGTAGTGACCGCCGCGATGAGCAACGGAACTGGCCTACTAGAACGTGGACGATGGCGGTGCGTCGCTATTGCTGGCGCTACCGATTTCGAGATCGGCTCGAAGGGGCACTCACGCCCGTCACGCTAGTCCTTGCTGGGCAGGTCAGGTTGGACCTGCCCAGCAAGTCAACACACTCAATCGCTCAGCGGGACTCGACAAGCTCGCGGGCGAGCAGCGCCGTCTCGCTCGGGGTCTTACCGACTTTGACACCGACCGCTTCCAGCGCTTCTTTCTTAGCCTGCGCGGTACCGGCCGAGCCAGAGATGATTGCGCCCGCGTGACCCATCGTCTTGCCTTCTGGCGCGGTGAACCCGGCGACATAAGCCACCACTGGCTTGGTCACATTCTTGGAGATGTAGGCGGCGGCACGCTCTTCTGCGTCGCCACCGATCTCACCAATCATTACGATGACCCGCGTCTCGGGGTCTTCTTCGAAGGCCGCGAGCGCGTCGATGTGGGTGGTGCCGATGACCGGGTCTCCACCAATGCCCACCGCGGTGGAGAAGCCGAGGTCACGCAGCTCGTACATCATCTGGTACGTCAACGTGCCTGACTTGCTGACTAGTCCGATCGGGCCAGACTTGGTGATGTCGGCGGGGATGATGCCCACATTGGACTCTTCTGGCGTGATCAGGCCAGGGCAGTTCGGGCCGATGATCCGGGTCTTGTTGCCCTTAGCGTTGTTGTAAGACCAGAACGTGGTGCTGTCGTGCACCGGAATGCCCTCAGTGATAACCACTGCGAGGGGGATCTCGGCATCGATGGCCTCGATGACCGCGCTCTTACAAAACGCTGGCGGCACGAAAATGACCGTGACATCTGCGCCGGTGGTCTCCATCGCTTCTTTCACGCTGCCAAACACCGGCAGTGAGACGCCTTCGATCTCGACCTTCTGACCGGCCTTGCGGGGGTTAACGCCACCGACGACGTTGGTGCCAGAACGCAGCATCCGGCCGGTGTGCTTGGAGCCCTCCGAGCCGGTCATGCCCTGCACAATGACCTTGCTCTGCTCATTTAAGAAAATAGCCATGACTTTTACGCTTCCCCTTATTTCGCCGCAGCTAGTTCAGCGGCGCGCTCGGCGGCGCCGTCCATGGTGCCCACCTGCCGCACCAGCGGGTGGTTAGCTTCGTCCAAAATTGACCGTCCGAGTGCGACGTTGTTTCCGTCTAGCCGCACCACGAGTGGCTTTGTCACTTCTTCGCCACGCTGGTGCATGAGGTTCAGCGCTTGGACAATGCCGTTTGCCACCGCGTCACAAGCGGTGATACCGCCGAAGACGTTGACAAAAACGCTCTTGACGTCGGGGTCGGACAGCACGATCTCGAGACCGTTCGCCATCACCTCGGCGCTAGCGCCACCACCGATGTCGAGGAAGTTTGCCGGCTTAACTCCGCCATGCTTCTCGCCTGCGTAAGCCACAACGTCCAATGTGGACATAACCAGCCCGGCGCCGTTTCCGATGATGCCGACCTCGCCGTCCAGCTTGACGTAGTTGAGGTCTTTCGCTTTAGCGGCCCGCTCGAGCGGATCCGTGGCCTCAATGTCAGCCAGATCCGCATGCTCGGCGTGACGGAACTCGGCGTTCTCGTCCAAGGTGACCTTGCCGTCGAGCGCCACGATCTCGCCGCTCGGAGTCTTCACCAGCGGGTTAACCTCGACCAAACTGGCGTCTTCCTTCACGAAGACATCCCACAGCTTTGCGGCAGCCTCGGCTGCCTGGTCGAGCACCTCAGCGGGGAATTTGCCCTCAACCAAGATCTCGCGCGCCCGGGCAGGGGTGATGCCTTCGATGGCACTGACAGGGATTTTTGCCAACGCTTCTGGCTTTTCTACCGCGACCTGTTCAATCTCCATACCGCCCTCGCGTGATGCCATGGCGAGGAACGTGCGGTTTGACCGGTCAAGCAGGAAGGAAAAGTAGTATTCCTCGGCGATGTCGCTGGCCTGGGCAACCAAAACCCGGTGCACCGTGTGGCCCTTAATGTCCATGCCAAGAATGGCTTGGGCTTTCTCGTAGGCCTCGGCGGGGTTGTTGGCGAGCTTGACGCCGCCAGCCTTACCTCGGCCACCAGTTTTAACCTGGGCCTTGACGACTACCGGTCCGCCGATTTTCTCTGCGGCGGCCTTGGCTTCTTCCGGGGTAGTTGCGACGAAACCGGGCAACACCGGCACGCCGTGCTTGGCGAAAAGATCTTTCGCCTGATATTCGAACAGGTCCACTGTGGTGTCCGTCCTCTTAGCGACGCGAGATAAACGACGGCCGGCATCATGAGCAAACCGGCTCTACAGGCAGGCTAACTCGGTGTGATCGGCCGACGTGCACCGGCTCCCACGCCTGGGTCACACGTCACATGCGACAATTTCTGCGGGCGATTACCCGCACTATTACCGCAGCACCCTGCGGGTCAATAAGGGCGATAAGGGAGGCCGTATGGCAGCGCCGATTCGGGTCGTCATCGCAAAAGCAGGGCTCGATGGGCACGATCGCGGGGCCAAAGTGGTGGCCCGCGCGCTTCGCGATGCGGGCATGGAGGTCATCTATACCGGGCTGCACCAGACCCCGGAACAGATCGTGCGCACCGCAATCGACGAAGACGCAGACTTCCTGGGGCTATCCATACTTTCTGGCGCCCACATGACCTTGTTTACTCGAATCCTGGATCTGCTCCGAGCCGAACACGCAGAAGACATCATCGTGTTCGGTGGCGGAATCATCCCCGACGAAGACGTTATTGAGCTAAAGAATCTCGGCGTGGCCAAGCTATTTACCCCCGGGGCTGACACTCGCGACATCGTGGACTGGCTCCAAAATCCTTCGGAGCTCAGTCAAACCTGACGTTCCAGGCCAGATTTTCACTTTTTTGCGGATTGCCCGCAATGTTTTGTCCAACATTGCGGGCAATCCGCAAAAACCATAAGAATCGCCGCCTCATACGCACTGAAAGTCGGGCACACCCCTCGAGTGCCCGACTTTCACAACGTCCAGGTAAAACAATACTTACCCGCGAGTAGCAATGCGTATTTTGTCCATCTTGTGGGGCAAAATGCAAGCGGCGTCGCTACACGAATCGGCACGAGATTCAAAGTTTTTCCAGCGGCGCGTACCGAAGCACAAACCACCGAGTGGCCCCGTCACCAAAATCGACGCCCGCCTGCGCCTTTTCCGCCACACCACGCAGCTCCACGACACGACCCATGCCATGCGTGTCGTGCGTCACGCGATCGCCCACAGTCAGACTTGGGATGGGCCGAGTTCGCCGAGCGCGTGACGGGCTATGCGACCGAGGCACCGCCTCGATATTCCCCCGACTACTCTCGCCGCTTCCCCAGGTAGACATCGCAACCCGAGGATCCTTGCCCCCTGCTCGCTCCCAGCGGATCAGCGAGGCAGGTATCTCGTCGAGAAAGCGCGACTGCGGGAAATACTGCGGCTGACCCCATGCGCTGCGGGTAACCGCCCTGGTCCAATACAGCCGCTGCCGCGCGCGAGTGATGCCCACATATGCCAGCCTGCGCTCTTCTTCCAGCTCAGACGTCTTACCCAAGGAGCGCTCATGAGGAAAGACTCCGTCCTCCATCCCGGTCATAAACACTGCTGGGAACTCCAGCCCTTTAGCCGTATGCAGCGTCATGAGCGTGACCACGCCACCCCGCGCCGTGTCTGACGCGTCAGGAATGGAGTCCGCATCCGCGACCAGTGCCACCTGCTCTAAGAACTCCGCCAGACCAGGAGCGTTGATCCCCTCTTCCTCATCGCCGCCCTCGTCACCTTCGGCAGCGCCAGCGGCAGACTGGATCCGCACCTCCCGCTCTTCGAATTCTCGGGCAACGCTGACTAGCTCTTGTAAGTTCTCGATGCGCCCCTCATCTTGCGGATCGTCGCTCTTCTCCAGCGCGGCGACATAGCCGGTACGGGTAATGACCTGCTCGGCCACGACGCTGGGCCCCTCGGTCAAAGCGAGCTGCCGCAGCTCACGCATAAAGTCGCAAAACTCCGCGATAGCTTTCACCGCTCGGGCGCCGATGCCTGGCGCCTCCGCAGCGCGCTCCAAGGCCGCCCCAAACGAAATACGCTCCCGATCGGCGAGTGCGGCCACACATGCTTGTGCACGGTCGCCGATGCCGCGACGCGGAGTGTTAAGGATGCGTCGAATGCTGACAGTGTCGTCGTCGTTAACCAAGGCGCGCAGATAGGCCAGTGCGTCGCGCACCTCACGCCTCTCGTAGAACCGGACGCCGCCTACCACCTTGTACGGCAGACCGACTCGAATGAACACCTCTTCGAACACCCGTGATTGCGCATTCGTGCGATAGAAGATCGCCACGTCGCTTGATCGATAGCCTTCATCGTCGGCGAGCCGATCGATCTCCGATGCCACCCAGGCCGCTTCGTCGTGTTCGGTGTCGGCCACATAGCCGACGATGCTTTTGCCCGCACCGGAATCGGACCACAAGTTCTTTGGTTTACGCTCCGCATTTTGGGATATGACCGCGTTCGCCGCCGAAAGAATAGTTTGCGTCGACCGATAATTCTGCTCGAGCAGAATGGTGCGCGCATTGGGGTAATCTCGTTCAAATTCCAAAATATTGCGAATGGTGGCGCCACGAAAAGCATAAATAGATTGATCAGCGTCACCAACCACGCACAATTCAGCCGGCGGCATAGTGCCGGTCTTGTTTCCGCTTCCGTCTTCTACCGCGCCCACCAGCTCGCGCACCAACACATATTGCGCATGGTTAGTGTCCTGGTATTCGTCGATCAGCACATGACGAAAACGACGCCGATAATGTTCGGCCACAGCCGGGAAAGCCCGCAGCAAATTGACGGTCGTCATGATGATGTCGTCAAAGTCAAGCGCATGAGCCTCCCTCAGTTTCCGTTGGTAGGCAACGTAAATCTGGGCTACCGTGCGCTCTGTGGCATTGTCAGCACGAGCCGAGAAAGTTTCCTCGTCTATAAGCTCGTTTTTCAGGTTGCTTATCTGCGCCGCCAGCGAACGCGGCGGATTCCGTTTGGGATCGAGGTCGAGTTCGCGAACAATTAGCTGCAATAACCGGCGAGCATCGTCGGCATCGTAAATAGAAAACGTGGCCTTCAAACCAATTGTGTTCGCCTGCTCTCGAAGAATGCGCACACAAGCAGAATGGAATGTGGACACCCACATTGACCGGGCGCTATAACGACCTTGCATACCCACTGCTGACTCGCCCACCAACGCGACAACTCGCTCGCGCATTTCTGCTGCCGCTTTGTTAGTGAAAGTGATGGCGAGAATCTCGCTAGGGCGAGCCCGACCTGTGCGCAGGATATGAGCTATCCGGTGCGCCAAAACCCGCGTTTTCCCGGAACCCGCGCCAGCCACGATCAGCAACGGAGAACCCACATGCGTGACGGCCGCCCGCTGCACGTCATTGAGGCCTTGCAGCGGTTCGCTAACCTGGGCTTCGTCGCTGGCTAACGACTCAGGGGGCTGGGTTCGCGTCGAGGACTGAGCTAGCTCAGAGGGCCGGGGCTCAGAGGGTGGGACTCGGGACACGGTGGATTCAGAAAACTGGGTCGGCTCAGAATTTTTTTGCATAGCGGCAGCGAGTCTACTTTTGGCAGCCGACACTTCTAGCCGCGATGCACGATCACTGGCATACCAGTGCCAATGGCTATAAATGCTGCTGGCTAAAAGTACGAACTTTGGGCGACAACAGCGGGAGCAGCTTGACTGTCTCCGGGGTCAATGTGCAGACTTACCGACGTGACCACGACTCAGACTTACTTTTTTTATGGCTACCGATTCCCGGTGGCCATATTGGTCTGAGTCATCAGCCAACGCCAACGGGGCTAGATCCCCGGTGGTGCGCCTCCTGGGGTTGACCCCCACCCCACACCTGGAGGATTTATGACAGCCCTAACCGACCGTCCCATTGAGACTATTTCTGCCGGGACCCCATCTACGTCCTCGGGTACGCCCCAAACGTCGCCGAGTGTCGATATTGGACAAATGCGTTCTCGTATCGATGCGCTCGACGCGGAGATGGTACGAATGTGGCAGGAACGCACCTCTCTTAGCCAACAAATTGGCGCCGCCCGCGTCGCTTCTGGCGGAACACGTCTTGTTCTTTCCAGGGAAGACCAAATCATAAGAAAATTCCGCGACGAGCTCGGACCTATTGGCGCCGAACTGGCGGTACTCATTCTTCGCGCCGGCCGCGGCCGCCTCTAACCTTGAACGTTCCTCCGCCGTTGTACGCCCGTCGCTCGACGCTGGCTATGCAACGGCGGAGCACTGTTCAGCTGACGAACCGCGCCGCGTTTTCGGCCAGATTGAGCAACGGCTCTGGCGCAAGTCCCAACACCAATGTGGCGACTACACCCAGTGCAATTGCGACACTGGTAAATGCGCCAGGCACCTGCACCGCGGCACCACCGGCTACCGGTTCAGACAAGTACATCAGCACCACGAGTCGCAGGTATGGAAAAGCAATGATCATGCTGGTGATCACACCGACGATAACCAGCGTGGTCGACCCGCCGCCGAGCGCCGCCGAGAACACCGCGAATTTGCTGGTAAATCCGCTCGTCAGTGGGATCCCCGCGAAGGAAAGCAAAAAGAGCGTCATGACTCCGGCAAGCAGCGGCGAGCGGCGCCCCAGCCCGGTCCATCGCGATAAATGCGTGGCTTCGCCGTCAGCATCACGTACCAGCATCACCACCGCAAATGCCCCAATAATGGTGAACCCGTAGGCGGACAGATAGAACAACGTGCTCGACAGCCCACTCTTCGTGAGCGCAGTCGCTCCGGTCAAGATGAAGCCCGCGTTCGCAATGGATGAATAGGCGAGCAACCGCTTGATGTCCGTCTGCGTTACCGAGAGCACGGATCCCACCAGCATGGTGATGATCGCTACTCCGATGAGCGCCGGCCGCCAATCTGTCTTCGCCCCGGAGAACGCTACGAAGAGCACTCGCAGAATGGCACCGAAGGCTGCGACTTTGGTACAGGCGGCCATGAGCGCGGTGATCGACGTGGGCGCGCCTTGGTATACATCTGGGGTCCACTGATGGAACGGCGCGGCGCCAGCCTTGAACAGCAGCCCCACCACTAGTAGCGCAATGCCAAGCAGCAATACCGCGGTACTGCCGTCACCACGCTGGACGGCGTCGTGAATCCCGGAGAGCCGCACTGTCCCGGCATAGCCGTAGAGCAACGCCACGCCGTAAAGAAAAAAGGCAGACGCAAATGCGCCCAGCAGAAAGTACTTGACGGCGGCTTCCTGACTCAGCAGTCTGCGTCGGCGTGCAAGTCCACATAGGAGATACAGCGGGAGCGACAACACTTCCAACGCCACGAACATCAGCAACAGATCGTTCGCGGTGACGAACAGCATCATGCCAGCGAGAGCGAAAATCGTAAGGGGAAAAATCTCGGTTCTCGACGGCGGTTGCATCGGCATGTTCGCGGTAGACGGGCGCGCGGTCGTGCTGGTGGCGGCGCCAGTGGCTCCCGCGCCCGTCGTGGTGCCGCCGGCTCTCGCAGGAACGCCGGCCACTACCGCACCGCCCGTTCCCAGCACAGCGCCCTGTGTCACAAACGCGCCGCCCGGTTCAAGCCGGCGCTCGGCGATCAGCAAGATACTGACCGCCCCCAGCACGACGATGGTGCCTTGCAAAAACAGACCAGCGGAGTCCACCGAAACCGCCCGAGCCGCCGTCGTGATAGCGGATGGCGCACGCATGATAACGGCCACCAGCGACGCCGCCAGGCCAGCCAACGCTAGCCAGACTTGGGTGATGTGCCGCAGATGGCTCGGCACAAAAGCCTCAACCAAGACGCCTACACAGGCGACACCAAACAAAATGAGCAACGGCGCCATCGCGCCGTAATTTATAACGGGAGCAGAGATATGCGTGACAGCGTGATACGCCCCAGGTTCTGTCGTCAGTGACATCGTCACTTGCCACCTCCGGTCTTGGGAGCGGATTTGTCCACTGCGGACGGTTGCGGATCGTGGGCGTTAATGTCGGACATCGTGTAGGTAACCGCCGGGTTGATGACCTTGATCACCGGCTGAGGGTAAAAGCCCAACGCCAAAATGAGCACAACGAGCGGCGCCACCACCACGACTTCGCGACGAGTGATGTCAGGCAGCTTCACTAGTGCGGGGTTGAGCTTTCCCTGCATGGTGCGCTGATAGAACCACAAGATGTACAGCGCGGCGAACACAATCCCGGTCGTGGCCAAGATAGTGGCAACCTGATACACACCGAAGCTGCCGATCAACACCAAAAACTCACTGACAAACGAGTTGGTTCCCGGCATCGCCAATGACGACAATCCGGCGATCAAGAACACTCCGGCGATCCACGGCATTACTTTGGCCGCGCCCCCAAAGTCAGAGATCGTCGCCGATTTGCGTCGGGCCGCCAAGAAACCCACGACCAAGAAAAGTGCCCCAGTCGAGAGTCCATGATTGACCATATACAGCACCGCTCCGGTGCCCGCCTGAGTCGTGAAGGCAAAAACGCCGAGCGCAATAAATCCAAAGTGGGCGATCGAGGTATACGCGACCAGGCGCTTCATGTCGCTTTGACCAACGGCCAACAAAGCTCCATATAGGACACCGGCGACCGAGAGCCCGATGATCCAGGGTGCGAAATAGTGTGCCGCATCAGGAAATAACGGCAGGCAATATCGCAGCATGCCAAACGTGCCCACCTTGTCGAGCACGCCCACGAGCAAAATTCCCGCACCAATGGGCGCCTGACCACCAGCGTCGGGCAGCCAGGTATGGAACGGCACCAACGGCGCCTTGATCGCGAACGCGATGAAGAAACCGAGGAACAGCCAGCGTTGTGTGCTGGGGTCGATGTCGAGTTGGGTCAGCTGACTAAAGGAAAACGAGCCATGACCAAGCTGATCGGAACTCACGACAAATAGCCCAATGACCGCCGCAAGCATGAGCAGCCCGCCCACCAAGGAATACAAGAAAAACTTGACCGCAGCGTATTGCCGACGTGGACCCCCAAACGATCCGATCAGGAAATACATCGGCACCAACATCGCCTCGAACAACACATAGAACAAGAAGACGTCGGTGACCGCGAACACTCCGACCATGCAGGTCTCCAGCGCCAACGTCAGCGCGAAAAACGTCCGCACCCCCTGCCGAGGCGGCGCAAACGACTTACCGCGTTCTCCTTGCCCGGTCGGCGTCTCAGAGACTGTGGAGGTCTTGGGCTTTTCGTTGCTCTCCACTTCGTGCCATGACGCGAGGATGACGATCGGCACCAGCAATGCGATCAGCGCGATCATCACCAAGGCAATGCCATCAACACCGAAGGCGAACCGGGAACCAAAACGCGGGATCCACGGGTAGGACTCGGTGAATTGGAAGCGATCACCGTTCGCCACGAACCCCACGCACATCACTGCGGCGATCACCAGCTCGACCAGTGACCATCCCAGCGCTAGCCGCTTGACGAGCCGATCATGCCCGTCCGGAGTCAGCGCGAGCACCACCGCGCCCACCAAAGGAAAAACAGTGAGCACACTCAAAAACGGAAGATTGCTCATCTACAGCCTCACCGCCAACACCGCCGCCAACACCAGTACCGCCCCCATCAGCATGGTCAATGCGTAAGAACGGGCGAATCCATTTTGGATTCTTCTCAGCCGGGCCGAGGTCCCCCCAATAACCGCACCAAGGCCATTGACGATGCCGTCGATGCCCCGACTGTCCACATAGACCAGTGCTCGCATGAGCCAGCGCCCTGGCACCGCGATGAGTGTTTCGTTGATCGCGTCGGCATAAAGGCCCTGACGCGCGGCGATCACCACTGGGCTTCGCGCCGGCTGTTCCTCCAACGCTGTACCCCGCCAGAACAGGGCAGCCGCAAGCAGCAGCCCAAGGATCACCACCGCCAGCACAACCCCAGTAAGCAAGCCAGACGAGAACCTGTGGTTTGCCTCCACAGATGCCGACCCCCATACCGGGGCTAGCCAGTTGGTCAGCGCGTCGCCACGAGTCAGCAGGTAGCCGGCACCAAATGAACCGCATGCCAACACGATCATCGGTACGGTCATGTCAAGCGGTGACTCGTGCGGAAGGTGTGGTGTCTCTTTAGATGGCGTCCTCCACCGCTCCTTGCCGAAGAACGTCAACACCATGAGTCGAGTCATGTAGAAAGCCGTCAGCCCGGCACCCAACAACGCGGCGCCCCCGAACAGCCAACCAGTCCAACCTGGACGGTCAAAGGCCTGCTCGATAATCGGATCTTTAGAGAAATAGCCGGACAGTGGCGGAATGCCAATGATCGCTAGATACCCAAGGCCAAACGTGATCGCGGTGATCGGCATGTACTTAGCCAGCCCGCCGAAGCGACGAATATTGGTCTGATCGTTCATCCCGTGCATCACCGAGCCAGCCCCCAAGAACAAGCCAGCCTTGAAAAAGCCGTGCGTCAGCAAATGCAAAATGGCGAAGCCATATGCCGCACCGCCAAGCCCCACCGCCAGAAACATGTAGCCAATCTGCGACACGGTCGAGTATGCGAGCACCCGCTTAATGTCGTCCTTTGCGCATCCGACAATGCATCCAATAAGGAGGGTCGCCGCCCCTACAGAACACACCACCAGTTGCGCGGTGGTGCTCGCGTCAAAAATGGGGTTGGCTCGAGCGATGAGATAAACCCCGGCGGTCACCATCGTCGCGGCGTGGATCAGCGCCGAAACGGGCGTGGGGCCTTCCATCGCATCCGGCAACCACGCTTGCAGCGGAAACTGACCAGACTTTCCACACGCGCCCAGCAGCAGCAAGATAGCCACGATCGTGACCGTGGTGCTGGACAAGTCGCCCACCTGACTGAAAACACCCGTGTACGAGGTAGTGCCCAGCGTCGCAAAAAGCGCAAAAATCGCCAACAACAATCCGACGTCGCCGACCCGGTTCATCAGGAAGGCCTTCTTCGCCGCACTGGCCGCGGCGGGCTTGAAGAACCAAAAGCCAATAAGCAAATAGGACGCCAAGCCGACGCCCTCCCAGCCCAGATACAGCACCACAAAGTTATTGCCCAACACCAGCAGCAGCATCGCCGCCACGAACAAGTTCAGGTAGCCAAAGAAGCGGCGCCGCTCGGTATTGTCCGCGCCCGTTCTCCCCTCGCTGTCTTGTGCCATATAGCCAACCGAGTACACATGGATGAGAAAACCGACACCGGTAATGAGCAGCACAAACACCGCCGAAAGCGGGTCATAGAGCAGACCAATGTCGACCTTAAGCTGGCCAACCGGCATAAAGCTGTAGAGGTTCACGTCAAAGCTGCGGTCACTGCGGGCATGCAAAGCGAAAAAACTGAGCACAGCCCAGACAAAACTGAACCCGACCGTGGCACATCCGAGAATGTGGCCCCAGCCGTTCGCTCGCTTGCCCGCGATCAACAGCACCGCGGCTCCCACCAACGGAACCGCAATCACCAACCACAGTCCACTTAGAAGCATTTTTTGAGCCTCTCGCCATTGGACTTGCTATCGCTGTGTTCGCGGCTAGCTTCCGTCTCCGCGCCTTGCGTACCCACGTACGCGACGGCTTGTGCGAGCCAACCCAGCCGCACTCTCAGCTTCAAAATTGGTCCGGAAATTCGTAGGGTGTCTTTCCCGTGTACACAGGTAGGCCACCGTTGAACTGAGACCTGGGTTGCTTGTTTGACCGGTGGTTTTCCCGGCGTGTCGTCGGGAAAACCACCGGTCAAACAAGGCAGCGGCTCGCAGCCACACATACCCACCCCCGCTGTCACCGACCCCGCCACGGCCCCCGCCGCGTTTGCTCGCTCACCAACCCCAAAGCTCCACATGGCTCAGTCCTCAGTACTTCAACAGGTTCGCGTCGTCGACCGAAGCCGAGCGGCGAGTACGGAAGATCGCCATGATGATCGCCAGGCCCACCACTACCTCGGCCGCCGCGACCACCATCACGAAGAACGCCATGACCTGGCCGTCGAGGGTTCCGCGGATTCGCGAAAAAGTGACCAGCGTCAGATTGACGGCGTTGAGCATCAGCTCGATGCACATGAACACCACGATCGCGTTCCGGCGCACGAGCACCCCGACAGCACCGATGGTGAATAGCGCCGCGGCTAGCACTAAGTAGTACGTGGGAGTCACGGTGTACCTTCTCCGTCCGATTTGGAGTTTTGCCCGTTCGCGGGTCTTCGGGCGATCGAAGGCTTGGTGTTAAGAAGGCTGGGAACCGGCAGGTCCGACTCTGACGCCACGGTCGACTCGCCGAGGAAGACTCTGATCGTGTCGATGGGTTTTTCGTCGACGGCGGCGGCGACGCTGTCGGCCGCCGGGGTGCCATCTGGGAGGAGTGCCGGCGTGCCGACCGAGTCGGACGTTGCATAGACCCCCGGTCCGGGCTTAGGCGCCGGGTAGTTTCCGTCGGCGAAGCGAGCCCGCGAACGTTCCCGCTGCGAAAGCTGTGACCTCTGAGAACGCCGCACATAAGCGAGCAACATCGCCCCCACGGCGGCGGTGATGAGCAACGCGCTGGTGACTTCGAACGCCACCACGTATCGGGTGAATAACGCCCGAGCAATACCCGGCACATGCGCGTCCTGATTGGTGCCAGGCAATCCCCGCACCACCCAGTGGCCCCCAAACGCACGCGCCAAACCACAGGCCACAAACAGCGCAAAACCAATGCCCAACATGATGGCGGCTAGCCGTTGACCTCGCAGCGTCTCCACCAGAGAGTCGGACGAGTCCCGCCCCACCAGCATGAGTACAAAAAGGAACAGGATCATGATCGCGCCGGTGTAGACGATGATCTGCACCATGCCGATAAACGGCCCCGCCTGCAGCACATACAGCACACCCAGGCTCAGCATGGTTGCCACCAAAAACAACGCGGAATGGATCGCGTTGCGTGCCAACACCATGCCGATCGCGCCAGCCAGAGCGATGGGACCCAGGATCCAAAACATCACTTCTTCACCGCCGGTCACCGCGCACCCTCCTTACCGGACACGCCGTGCTGTCCCTGGCTCGCACCATCGCTGGACTGGTCCCAGGAACGAGTGAAAGGCGAGCGTTCGGCGCCACGAGAGGTACCTGGATTGTCTGGTCCGCTCACGTAATAGTCGGTGTCAGATTCTCCGAGCCGCATCGGATGGGGCGGTTGCTCCATTCCCGGCAGCAACGGCGCCAACAATTGCTCTTTGGTGTAGATGAGATCGGCGCGGGAGTCGCTGGCCAGCTCATATTCTGTGCTCATCGTGAGCGAACGCGTGGGGCACGCTTCGATGCACAGTCCACAAAAGATGCATCGCGCATAGTTGATTTGGTAGTCCGATGCGTAGCGTTCGCCCGGCGAAAAACGCCGCTCGTCCGTGTTGTCCGCGCCCTCCACATAGATCGCGTCCGCTGGGCACGCCCAGGCACACAGCTCACATCCGATGCATTTTTCCAAGCCGTCGGGATGACGATTCAAAATGTGTCGGCCATGGAAGCGCGCCGCCGGCTCTCGCGGCTTCTCCGGGTATCGGATCGTTACGCGTTTCTTGAACATATGCGCCAAGGTGACGCCGAAGCCCTTGATGGTGTCAAACATGTTCGACCCTCTTCCGCTCTGGAGCGGTGTGCGGCACTTTCAGATCGAGCGGCGGTAACGGATACGAGGCGCGGGGCCCCGGCTTACTCGCCGGAAGGTCGTCTCGGGGAGGCCGAACGCGCCGTGGCGTGAACAAGAACAAAACAATGACAAGCGCAACTACCAAGCTGACGATGCCGAACGTCCACCCTTCGGACCAGCCATTGCGATCGCGGGCAACATTGAGAGCCGCGACGGCCAATATCCACACCAGACTGATCGGCACCAGCACTTTCCAGCCCAGTCGCATGAATTGGTCGTATCGAAGACGCGGCAAGGTTCCGCGCAACCAAATGAAAATGAACAAACAGACCAAGATCTTGCCGACAAACCACAACACCGGCACCCAACCCGAGTTGGCACCAGACCACACCCGCTCAACACCAAACGGCGCGTGCCATCCGCCCAAGAAAAGCGTGGTGCCCATTGCTGAGGCGGTGACCATATTGACGTATTCCGCCAAGAAGAACAGCGCAAATTTTATCGACGAGTACTCGGTGTGATAACCACCAACGAGCTCGGTCTCGGCCTCGGGCAGGTCGAACGGCGCACGGTTTGTCTCCCCGACCACGCTCAAGGCGTACACAACAAAACTCGGCGCCAGCAGAGTGATGTTCCACCACTGGCTCTGCGCGGCAACGATCTGGCTGGTGGAGAATGATCCCGACAACACAAACACTGTGACGATCGCCAGTCCCATGCCCACCTCATACGAGACCATTTGCGCGGCAGACCGCAGACCGCCCAGCAGCGGATACGTCGAGCCAGACGCCCAACCGGCGAGCACTATCCCGTAGACGCCGAGCGAAGAACAGGCCAGTGCATAAAGCACAGCCACCGGCGTATCGGTGAGCTGCAGCGGGGTCGAATGTCCGAATACGCTGACCTCTGGGCCAAACGGAATGACCGCAAAGGCAATAAACGCCGGAACACAGGCAACCGCGGGAGCAAGGAAGAACACCACTTTGTCTGCCTTGGTGGGCATGATGTCTTCTTTGAGCGCAAGCTTGAGCGCATCGGCAAGGCTCTGGAGCAGGCCCCACGGCCCAGTCCTGTTAGGGCCAGGCCGCACCTGCATGTAGGCGACAACTTTGCGTTCATAGACGATGGCAAAGAGCACCATCACCATCAGAAAGCCAAAGACCGCAACAGTCTTCACCAGCACCAACCACAGTGGTTCGGTCCCAAACTCCGCGACGGGGCGAACCTCGGCCGCGAGGCGATGGTGCTCCATGCTGGAAGCCGCACGGCTCGCAAGCGTGGAAACAATCACGCTCATTCTGCCTCCACTTCGCCACGGTGGGACGAGCTCTTCGAACGAGCTGGAGCCGGCAGCATCGCCGCTGGAGGTCCAATGTCGACGATCTGTCCGGCATCGACACCCAGTGCGCGGTGCACGGTAGACAAGTCGGAGTTCGTGGGCACCCACACCACTCGATCTGGCATCACAGTGACCGCAAGCGGCAACGTCAGCGCCCCGACGTTGGTGCTGACACGCAACAGCTCGCCCTCCGCCAGCCCGATTTCGAATGCGGTGGCCGCTGAGAGTCGGGCAACGGCTCGGGGAGCGGTCGCCGCCAAGTTTTCTTCGTCAGCTTGCAACCGACCTCGATCTAGCAAGTGATGCCACGTGGACAACAACGCTTGCCCCTGACGCGGCTGGGGTCTTTCCGATACAGACGCGTTCGCGACCGCGCGACCGACAAACCCCCTGCTCACCGCGCCAAGCCGCCGTAGCTCCGCACGGATATCCTCCACAGCGGAGCAGCGCAAGGCGAGCCCCCATTCGGTGGCGAGCGCGTCGAGCACCTTGGCGTCGGAGAGCGCACCGACACCGGGCAACGTCTGCTCGAACGGGCGTTCCCGCCCCTCCCACGAAAGGTAGGAGCCAGCTTTTTCTGGTGCCGGAGCCACGGGAAACACCACATCGGCTCGCCGTGTCACGGCACTTTCTCGCAATTCCAGGCTGACCAAAAATCGGGTGGAGTCCAGGGCCCGTTCTGCCTGGAGAGGCGCGGGTAGATCCTCCGGGTCGATTCCAGCAACGACCAGGCCCGCCAGTTCTCCTGTCTCGGCGGCGGCGATGATCCCAGCGGTATCGCGCCCTGGGCGACTGGGAAGGTGTCCTCCGGGGACGCCCCACGCTTGGGCCAGCTCAGCACGGGCCGCGGGGTCAAAGATCGACCGTGCTCCCACCAGCATGTTCGGCAAGGCTCCGGCGGCGATGGCGCCACGCTCGCCAGCCCGGCGCGGCACCCACGCCAACGCGGCACCGGTGGTGTCGGCCAGCCGAGCCGCGGCCGACAAAGCGCCCGGAATAGCCGCGAGTCGCTCGCCCGCCATGATGACCGCGCCAGGCTTGCGCAGCTCTTCCGCCAACTCGGCGAAGTCGCTGCCATGAATGGCGCTGGCCTTCGCCAACGCGTCCAGAACCTTGGGTTCCGCTCCGGGCGCCGCCTGAATCAACGTGCCGGACAGCTTGTCTAGCCCGCGAGAACCCCACGGTGCCACCGACAACACTCGCTGACCTTTTTTGCGCACCGCCTTGCGCAGTCTCACGTAGACAATCGGCGATTCTTCTTCCGGCTCGAAACCCACCAGCAACACCGTCGGAGCGTCTTCGACGGCACCATAAGTCACACCACCGGTGGCCGGTGTGACTCCGGCAACCCTGCTTGCCAGGAAGTCGGCTTCTTCTTCCGAATGCGGACGGGCACGGAAATCGATGTCGTTGCTGCCCAGCGCCACCCGAGTGAACTTCGCATAGGCATAGGCGTCCTCAATAGTGAGCCGTCCGCCAGCAAGTACACCCACCCCGCCGGACTCGCGCGCCTGTGCGAGGCCCTCGGCCGCTGCCGACAATGCCTCCGTCCAGGAGGCGGGTTGCAGCTGGCCAGTTTCGCTGTCACGCACCAACGGTGTGGTCAGTCGACCCGGCGCATTGGCGTAGGTGAAAGCGAAGCGGCCTTTGTCGCAGTTCCATTCCTCGTTGACGTCTGGATCGTCGCCGGCCAACCGCCGCATCACCGTATTGCGCCGCCAGTCGGTGCGCTGAGCGCAGCCAGAGGCGCAGTGTTCGCACACACTGGGTGTAGAAACCAGGTCGAACGGACGTGCCCGGAACCGGTAGGTGGCGCTCGTAAGCGCGCCCACCGGGCAGATCTGGATCGTGTTTCCCGAGAAATACGAGTGGAATGGCTGGTCTAGTTCGCCGTCTTCCTCATCGCGATACACGGCTACTTGTTCCAGCGCACCGCGCTCAAACAAGTCGATAAAAGGATCGCCGGCTATCTGATCGGAAAACCGGGTGCAGCGAGCACACAGCACGCAGCGTTCCCGGTCCAACAAAATCTCGGCCGAGATAGCCAGCGGTTTGGGATAAACACGCTTCTCGTCTCGGAATCGCGACTCCGCACGACCGTTGCTCATAGCCTGGTTCTGAAGTGGACACTCCCCGCCCTTGTCGCACACCGGGCAGTCGAGTGGGTGGTTGATAAGCAGCATCTCCATGGTGCCCGATTGCGCCTTAGCGGCCATCTCGCTCGTCAGCTGAGTCTTGACGACCATGCCGTCGGTCACCATCGTGGTGCACGCAGTCATGGGTTTGCGTTGACCTTCCACCTCCACAATGCACTGACGACATGCCCCGATCGGGTCGAGCAAGGGGTGGTCGCAGAACCGTGGCACCTGTACCCCGATGTCCTCGGCCGCCCGGATGATGAGCGTGTCCTTAGGCACCACTACTTGTACGCCATCGATAGTGGCGCTCACAGTCTCGACCGTCTTCGCTGGTTCTGAGGTGGTGGTCATGACCGCACCCCCGCGCCACTGCCGTACGACGTTGACGTCCCTACCCCAGCTCCCATCGGCGTCGCCCCCGTGAGGTGAATGTCTGGTGGTCGCATATTTCCAAGCGGGCAACGAGCCTCACGCACATGCGCGATGTATTCGTCGCGGAAGTATTTAATAGAGCTGGTCACGCAGCTGGTAGCGCCGTCGCCGAAGGCACAAAACGAGCGGCCGAAGATGTTGTCGCACGTGTCGAGCAATGTGGACAGATCTTCTTCCGTACCTTCGCCATATTCCAACCGTCGCAGCACTTGCGACATCCAATAGTTGCCTTCGCGGCACGGAGTGCACTTACCACAGGATTCGTGGGCGTAAAACTCGATGAAACGCAGGGTCGCACCGACGATGCACGTCGTCTCGTCGAAGACCATGACCGCCGTGGTGCCCAACATGGAACCGGCACCGGCAGCACCCTCAAAGTCCAACGGCACATCCATATGCTCGGCAGTGAGATATGGAGTGGAGGATCCGCCAGGGGTCCAGAACTTAAGCTGGTGTCCAGCTCGGACCCCTCCGGCATGATCGAGCAGCTCACGCAACGTTGTCCCCAGTGGACACTCATATTGCCCGGGCCTTTCCACATGACCGGTGACGGAATAAATCTTGGGCCCCGGCGACTTTTCCGTGCCCATAGACCGCCACCAGTCCACTCCGTTCAACACGATGAATGGCACGCTGGCGATGGTTTCGACGTTGTTAATGACCGTAGGCGATTCGTAGAGTCCGCTGGTGGCCGGAAAAGGCGGCTTGAGCCGTGGCTGTCCCCGGTAGCCCTCCAACGAGTCCAACAGCGCGGTTTCTTCGCCGCAGATATAGGCGCCCGCTCCACTATGGACAACAAGCTCAAGATTGAAGCCCGATCCGAGGATGTTGCGCCCTAAAAACCCGCGCGCATAGGCGTCTTTCGCCGCTTGACGAAGCCGACGGGCCGCATGCACCGCCTCACCGCGCACATATATGTAGGCCTGGTTGCAGCGGATCGCATAGCAGGCGATGATCGCGCCTTCTAGTAGCGAATGAGGATCGGCCATCATCAGCGGCAGATCTTTGCAGGTGCCTGGCTCGCCTTCGTCCGCGTTCACCACCAGGTAATGCGGCTTGCCGTCTTGCGGGATGAATCCCCACTTCATGCCGGTAGGAAAACCAGCTCCACCCCGGCCACGCAGGCCAGATTCTTTAACCACGGTAATCAGTTCGTCAGGGTCGGTCTTCAATGCCTGACGCAGTGCGGTGTAGCCGTCGAGCTTTTCGTAGGTGTCGATGCGCCAGGCATCTGGGTTGCCCCAGCGCTTGGTCACCACCGGTGTCAATGTCACTCGGCACCTCCATCATTGACAACTGAGGATGAGCGTCCCGACGGAGCGACGTTTCGCCTCCCGCAAACCCACCGTGGTGGGCTCGCCTGCCGGTCCATCGGCGACCGCGCCGATGCGGTCGTCCGCATATCCAGCCAGCTGCATCGAGATTTCTTTGAAGGTGCACAACCGAGCGCCGCGATTCGGCTGTGGACGTTCACCCGCCCGCAAACGCCGCACTATCTCTACCGCGGACTCCGCGTCGACTTGGTCGAAAAACTCGTAGTTGACTGTCAGGACTGGGGCGTAGTCGCAAGCGGCCAAACACTCGGCATGCTCCAGGGTGATCGCCGGCCCGCCTTTACTCGTTGGTGAAGCGGTCTCGTTGTGGCCCACACCCAGATGCTCACTCAGTGCCTCGTAGGCCTGCTGACCTCCGAGCACGCCGCACATGGTGTTGGTGCACACACTGACCAGGAAATCCCCGGTCGGTCGCCGTTTGAACATGGTGTAAAAAGTGACGACACCCGCCACCTCGGCTTTGGTCAGACCGAGTACGTCGGCGCAGAAGCCCACACCGCGCGGACTGACATAGCCCTCCGCGGATTGCACCAAGTGCAGCAATGGCACCAACGCTGAGCGAGATCGCCCTTCGGGGTAGCGGGCGATGATCTGCCTTGCTTTCGCCAGCAGCCCCGCCCGAAACCCAGGCGCATCCCAGTTGATCGACTCGTTCTCGGTGGTCACCGGCACCACTCCATTTCGGACAGTCCGCGCAAAGGCAACACGGGGGGCTCAGTGTCAGGGAACCTCGACCGACATCGGACCTGAGAGCAAGCCTGGGTTCTCTGCGGTGTTCCGCTGTCCCACAACCAACGAATGTGAGGACGAGGCTGGACCGCCACGAAATCATCGCCCCGCCAACGACCTGCATCCTCGACAGATTCGAAGGTGAGGGTCAGCGCCCCACCACCATCGAAAAACCTCGATGAAACTTGAAAGTCGCCGCCTACGGAAGTGCCTCTCCGTACTGAATGCGAGAGTGGGGTTGGGTTTTGTAGAACAAGCCGCCGCGTACTAAGTACGCAAGGCGCGGAGACGAAAGCCAACGTCGCTCTCGCAGACTTCAGCCCGGCAACCGGGAGGAACATAGGATTCATCGGTCGACTCCTCCCATGACGGGGTCGATGGACCCTGCCGCCGCTATCACGTCGGCGATGGGTCCGCCTTCGACCATGGCTGGGAAGGCTTGGAGGTTGACGAAGGAGGGGTCGCGCATGTGAACTCGGCAGGGGCGGGTGCCTCCGTCGGAGACGACGTGGAATCCGAGTTCGCCTTTGGCTGATTCGACGGGTACGTAGACTTGCCCGGCTGGTACGCGGAATCCTTCGGTGACGAGTTTGAAGTGGTGGATGAGGGCTTCCATGGATTGGCCCATTATTTTGCGAATGTGGTCAAGGGAGTTGCCGATTCCGTCGGCTCCTACTGCGAGCTGGGCTGGCCAGGCGATTTTTTTGTCGGCGACCATGACGGGGCCGGGGGTTAGCCGGTCGAGTGCTTGTTCGATGATTTTCAGCGATTCGCGTATTTCGGCGACGCGCAACAAGTATCTGGCCCAGACGTCGCCGGTGGTGTCGGTGGGAACGTCGAATTCGTAGGTCTCGTAGCCGCAGTAGGGTTCTGTTTTGCGCAGGTCCCATGCGAGTCCAGCGGAGCGCAGCATGGGGCCGGTGATTCCTAATGAGACACAGCCGGTCACGTCGAGGAATCCGACGCCTTGGGTTCGAGCGCGCCAAATGGTGTTGCCGGACAGCAGTTTCTCGTATTGCTTGAGGCGCTTGGGCATGATTTTGAGGAATTCGCGGATCTTGGGTACTGCCTCAGGTGGAATATCTTGTGCGACGCCGCCGGGCCGAATGTAGGCCATGTTCATGCGTAGGCCGGAGCACATTTCGAAGATGTCGAGGATCATTTCGCGTTCGCGAAATCCGTAGATCATCATCGATAGCGCGCCGAGTTCCATACCGGCGGTGGCGAACCACACCAGGTGCGAGGCGATGCGGTTGAGTTCCATCATGAATACTCGGATGACGGTTGCCCGCTCCGGTGGCTCGATACCCAGCAGTTTCTCTACGGCGAGGCAGTAGCCGGTTTCGTTGAAGATGGGCATGAGGTAGTCGGCACGGGTAACAAAGGTGGTGCCTTGGGTCCAGGTGCGGTATTCGGTGTTTTTTTCGATCCCGGTGTGCAGATAACCCACTACAGAACGAGCCTCAGTGACTGTTTCGCCCTCTAGTTCCAGCACCAACCGCAGAACCCCGTGGGTAGATGGGTGCTGTGGACCCATGTTGACCACGAGGCGTTCTTCGGTCATGGGGTCCACATCGGACAGCACGCTATCCCAGTCGCCGCCGGTGACGGTGTAGACCTTGCCTTCGGTGGTTTCGCGCTCGCTGGCGTAGGGGTCTTGGTGAGGCTGGCTCATTTGTATGCCCTCCGCTCGTCCGGCGGCGGGATGTCGGCGCCTTTGTATTCCACCGGCACCCCGCCCAACGGATAGTCCTTGCGCTGCGGAAATCCGTCCCAGTCGTCTGGCATGAGGATCCGGGTAAGCGCCGGATGCCCCACAAATATGATGCCGAACATGTCGTAGGTTTCGCGCTCATGCCAGTCGACGGTCGGGTAGATCTGCGTGACCGAGGGCACATGCGGGTCTTCTGTGGTGACGGCCACCTCGAGCCGGATCCGGCGGCGGTAGGTCATCGACAGCAGGTGATAGCTGACGTGGAGTCGGTCCGGGTCCTGGGGATTCGCATGGAGATAGTCGGTTCCGGACAGAGATGAACATGTCTCGAAACGCAGTGCGGGATCGTCGCGCGAGACCTGGCACACCGTGGCGATGTGGTCTCGATGCACATAAAAGGTGATCTCTCCACGGTCCACCACCACCCGGTAAACCGCGTCTCCACATTGGACACCTATCTCGCGCAGCCCGGCCTCGAGCGCATCGGCTACCTCGTCGAAGTAGCCGCCATAGGGACGCGAGGTCTCGGGGATGACTGGCTGTCCGCGCACCAGGCCGCCGAACCCGGACGTGTCGCCGGTGCCGGTGACACCGAACATGCCTTTTTGTGGGGAGCCAGGAACCGTGGACTGTTCTGAATGCTGGATCGGTAGTGATGCGTCAGAGGGCGGGGTCGTCACGACGCTCCTCTCTGCCCGTAGGGTCTCCGGCCAACCGTTTCTCGATCGAGCCAAGGACCCGCAACTGCTCGGTGTTGCCTTCCTGCGCGGCGAGTTCCCACTGTCGGCGTTTCTGTTTGTTGTACTGGAATGTGGCTGGCATCTGCCCCGGTTCGATGACCGGCGGATGCTCGGCGTGCTTGGCCTCGAGTTGCTTGACGCGCTTCGCTCCTAACGGCTCGTGCATGATCTTGTCGTGCAACCGAAGAATGGAGTCAATAAGCATTTCTGGACGGGGCGGGCAGCCTGGCAGGTACATGTCGACTGGAACAATATGGTCGACACCTTGCACGATCGCGTAGTTGTTGAACATGCCGCCCGAACTGGCGCAGACCCCCATCGACAGCACCCACTTCGGGTCGGGCATCTGGTCGTAGATTTGCCGCAGCACCGGCGCCATTTTCTGGCTTACCCGCCCGGCAACGATCATGAGATCTGCTTGCCTCGGGCTGGCACGGAAGACCTCCATGCCGAAACGTCCAAGGTCGTAGCGGGCGGCACCCGTCGTCATCATCTCGATGGCGCAGCAGGCCAACCCGAACGTCGCTGGCCACAGCGACGACTTGTGAGCCCAGTTGGCGACTTTCTCGACCGTGCTTAATAAAATCCCTGTCGGGACCTTTTCTTCTAGACCCATAGCTGCCCGCCCGCTCGTGTGCTGCTCTTACCAGTCCAACCCGCCGCGCCGCCACACATATGCGTATGCGACGAATACCGTGACAATGAACAGGACCATCTCTACCAGTCCAAAGACCCCCAGCGCACGGTTAGCAACTGCCCACGGATACAAAAAAACTATCTCTATGTCGAACAAGATGAACAACATCGCGGTCAGGAAGTACTTGATCGGAAAGCGATTTCCACCCGCCGGCTGCGGCGCGGTCTCAATGCCGCACTCGTAAGCGTCCAATTTGGCCTTGTTGTATTTACGCGGACCAAGGAACGGGGCGATGGTTACCGAAAAAAGCGAGAAACCTCCAGCTAGCAAGAAAAGCAACACGATCGGCAAGTACTGGGTAAGGGACATCGCGGCACGGTCTCCTTTCCCCTGCTGGGTAACCCCCGGCAATGACCACATTGGTCTCTTGCCTGCCTCTGGTCAGACGCATAACCGCATTACGCATCGGGGCGGAGTCTATGCCGGTCGGCGGAAAGTTTTCGAGCAACTCGCCTGTTTCCCCACGTTTCACTGCTGGTGTTTCAGCGACGACGAGAAGCCGGGCGCGATGGCCCGGCTTCTGTCTCTTACTTGTTGCGACTAGGCCGCGCCTGGGCCACCAGCTCGGTCAACATCCTCGCGCCGGACGCCTTTACGAGCGCGCTCCTCCATCGACTTTGGAGATTTCTGCGCATTACGCGACATCGGCTCGTCAGACGAATTTTGCTGCCGTGGATCCTTGGTGCCGCGCGCGGTTCCCATCGGGTCACGGTCGTCCATCGCTTGTTCTTCCATCTGCTCATATTGAGGCGAGGTCGCGTTTGGACGAATTTCAGAACGGTCAGAGTCGGGCGAGTCGTTCCGCTCTTCCTTCATTTTCTTCTGCGACATCTGTAGCCGCTCGCGCCGCTGCCGCATCTCGTCACGATCTGGCATAGACATTCTGTTTTCGTCGGCCATGGAGTTGCCCCCCTTGTCCGGCCGCGAGTCGGCACGAATGCACCCGAGAAACCTCGCGCACCGTACAACCCCATGGGTACCCAGATGCGACGGCTACCGACACCTACCCGTGGCTTAGTTAGCTGGCGATTTTCCCCGGTGTAGAGCCACGATTCCGCCAGTAAGATTGCTCCACGCCACGTTGGTCCACCCCGTGTCGACCAGGAGTTGAGCAAGACCACGTTGATCGGGCCACGCCTCAATCGAGTCAGTTAAATAAACGTAGGCTGATGGATCGCTGCTTATCGGTCGGGCCATCACCGGCAGCACGTGACGCAGATAACCGAAGTACATCGAACGGAACATTCGCGATGGCGGCTTGCTGAATTCGCACACCACCAGCTGGCCGCCCGGCTTCGTCACCCGTGCCATCTCACGCAATGCGGCATCTGGATCCGCCACATTGCGAAGCCCGAAAGAAATGGTCACGGCGTCAAACGCATCGTCGGCGAAAGGCAAATGTAGGGCATCACCAGCAACCAGCGGTACGCCACGGCCTTGCCCTTGCCGCAACATTCCTAGCGAGAAGTCGCAGGCGACTACATAAGCCCCAGAACGGGCGAGTTCTTCGGTCGACACCGCAGTGCCTGCCGCCAGGTCGAGCACCCGCTGACCAGGCTCCAACTCCAACGCCTCACGCACTTGCCGGCGCCACCATCGGTCGATTCCGGCGGTCAAGAAGGTATTAGTTCTGTCGTAGCGGTGCGCAACCTGATCGAACATCGACGCGATGCGCGCCGGCTGCTTACTAGGTGTTGTGGGCATGGGGCACAGCCTAGGCTCACAGCTATGAGCGTTCCGGAGACCTCAGCACCTTCCGCATATACCCGGGTGGTCCTGCTCGGCTTGATGGGTGCGGGCAAATCCACAGTCGGACGCACGCTGTCGAAGCTCATCCATTGGACTTACCTCGACAACGATGTACTCCTAGAACGGCAAACGCAGCGGGATCTCACTCAACTGGCCAGTGAAGGGGCCAGCGTGCTGCACCTCGCAGAGCGGCAAGAACTCGAGCATGCGCTGGCGCACGAGCCGCCGGTGATCATCGGCGCCGCCACCTCCACCATCGAAAGCGCGCTGGCACGGGCGCACCTAGAGCCGCGAGAAATTTTGACCGTGTATTTGCATGCGGCGCCGCAAATGCTGGTCCAGCGGATCGGCTCGGACAATCAGCGGCCCTGGCTAAAACCCGACCCACTGGCGGCGCTACAACGGATGTACCGCGCACGGGACCAGCTGTTTCGCCATGCTTCCGGGCTTGTACTGGAGGCTACACAACCGCCTGACCAGCTCGCCCGCACAATCCGAGGAGAGCTCAAATCCGCAGCACACAGCCGTGGGGCCAATGGAGGCAAACACCCACCCCGTTAGTCGTCGCCGCGCAACGCAGCTCTCAGTTTCTGTTTCTGCTCTCGCCGCGCCGCTTGGTGACTGGCGATCCGCTCGCCAAAAGCCTGACGCTGTTTGCGCAACACAAACCAAGAAACCGGCAATGAGATCACCAGAGCGCCAAACACTAGAGCCCAATGACGGAAACCCACCGCGTACAACGCCGCGCCCGCAACCACGAAGATGCCAATGCGGGCGAGGGTGTAACTCACCGCGGGATGAAGCCTGAAAGCATGAACACTCACGTAGTTACTGTAGGCGCCGCCAAGTGCGCGTCTATGCACCGCACCCATGGCGGACCTTCACCCGCGTCCGCAATGCATCACTCACACCGCATTACACCAGTTCATCTGTTTTCTATCCACGATGTGGTCAACGGTGCTGTAATTGCGGGCGGGATTTAACCATCCCGCACAACCTGTCACTGATTGTCAGGTTGTGGACGAAATCCATCCAGATAGACCCAATAACATGAGGAGTGGACGGAACGTGGAGGTTGGCGAGCGTTTGCTCACACCAAGCGAAGTAGCGGCACTGTTCCGAGTCGACCCCAAGACCGTAACCAGGTGGGCAGCGGCGGGGCGCATAAACAGCATTCGCACACCCGGAGGCCATCGACGATTCCGGGAATCTGAGGTAAACGCATTGCTGGCCACGGAGTCACCATTCGTCGCGGGAAGCGCCTAGTTTCATTCTCCAACGCCTCATTTTTTGCGGATTGCCCGCAATGTTTGCCGCAAACATTGCGGGCAATCCGCAAAAAAACAAAGACGGAGCAAAAGGTGAAGGGTCTCCCCACGGAGACCCTTCACCTTTTTTGTCTTTGCGCGAAACGCTTGCGCCTAACCTGGACGCACCGCTCCACTCGAGGGCATCACGCTTACCGGGCTAATTTTCACGACTTCGCCAGGTTGTGGCGCATGAATCACATTGCCGCCACCGATATAGATGCCCACATGTTCTTGGCCATAGAAGGTCACCAAGTCTCCGGGTTGGAGATTCGACATGGAGACCTTCGGGAACATCGCATACTGACTCGTCACCAAGTGCGGCATGCTCACACCTGCCTGCGCCCACGCGGCCATGGTCAGTCCCGAACAGTCAAAGGTGCTGGGACCAGCAGTGGCGAATACGTAGGGCTTGCCGAGTTGCGCATAGGCGTACTGCACCGCGATCGCACCTTTGCCGGATGCGCTGCCTTGCACGTACGTCGCGTGTACCGACGCGGGCGCGGGTGGCTGGGGCTTGAGCTGGTCCCGCAGGTCCTGCCACTTTGCGAGATCGGCTTGCAGCTTCTTTGCCTGGTCATCTAGCTCAGACTTTTTTTGCTCCTGAGCAGCAACCTCTTTGTCGATCTGCTGCTTTGTGTTCTGCACCTTGGAACGCGTGTCTTTGAGCTGACCAATCGCGCCCTGCTGCTGGTAGTTCAACGTCTCGAGCGCACTGAGCTGATCGAGCGTGGATTGGGTGCTGTCGCTGGTCAAGAGGACCTTAGCTAATCCGTATGAACCGCCTTCTTGATAGGCGGTTACCCCGATCACACTCACTTGGTGTCGAGCGTCGCTGTATTTCTGTTCGAGGGCACCGAGCTCATTTTGTAGTTCCGACTGATGCTGTTGGCTCTGTTCTAGCTGCGCCTTAGTGGTCTTGAGGGCTTCGTTCGCGCCATCCAACTTGCGGCCAAGATCTTGCACCTGCTGCTGAGCGTCGGTATAGGTCGGCTCAGCTTTGACAGAATGAGAACTCAACAGGACGTACGCGACAACCGTCGCAAAGAGACCAATCAGTGTGAGAACCCGGCGATACAAACCACGGGACAAATCCACCGGTTGCGTCACTCCTTCTCCGTCGACTGCCTACCGGGTTAGCTGACGGGTTTGGGCAAGACGGCAGCCCCTCCGCAATGCGCGATTCACCCCAAAAAACTGGTTCCCCGGTTCACAAATAACCGACAGTGATTCGGCAGTGACCATCTGATGTCATTCGGTTGAATGGCGGCTATTCGATGGCCGCGGGAAACGTTAATGCATTATGCGAATGCGAGCTAGAACATCGTGGCAGTTTTGGCGGAACGGTTGATAGCGAATCTACGATGCGTTAACCGGCGCTTACGGCGAGCAGCTTAATAAAGGGAGAAATCACCTTACAGGCCAGCATAGGAATGTAATCCGGTTTGGACGAGATTGATGACAAACAGGTTGACCATCATGCTGCCCCAGCCCATTAGCGCCACCGCGACCGCCTTATTACCTCGCCACCCCGCCGTGGCTCGCGCATGCAAATACGCTGCGTAGATGACCCATGAGATAAATGCCCAGGTCTCTTTCGGGTCCCAGCTCCAATAGCTCGTCCATGCCGATTCGGCCCAAATGGCCCCCGCGATGATGGCAAAAGTCCACAAAGGAAAGGCACAAGCATGAATACGAAACGTCATTCGCTCCAATGCCTCAGCCTTGGGCAAACGGGGTCCTAAGGTAAAAGGAAAGCGGAGCAATTTATCACTAGTGCTCATAGTTTCGTAGCGTTGTCGAATAAGAAACAGCGCGGCAGTGACAAACCCCACCATAAAGATTCCGGACGCGATAATTGCCGCGGTGACATGGATTTTTAACCAATAAGAATTCAGCGCTGGCACAAGCGGAGCCGCCGAGGTATACAACACTGTTCCGGCAAGGCCCAGCAACAACACCACCGGCAACAACACAAAGACCCCGACGTGCCGTACCGGCCGCAAAACATTCAACACCAGCCACACGAGCACGCCAACAAGACACACCGCCAGGATGAACTCGTACATGTTGCCCCATGGCACGCGGTGCGCGGCGAACCCTCGCGCTACCAGCGAGCCACCATGGGCAAGCGCACCCAGGACGGTCGCAACCAGAGCAAACTTTCCGAATAGCACAGCATGCCCTGCTGAGATACCCGAAGTTCTGCCCGAACCAGCCTGACGGGTAGCGGCATCGGTGTCGGTGTCCTCTTCTGACACCGAGTTCCCTTCTGACACCGCAACGACCTGCCTCGGGGCGCTGCTGCCGTTCCTCGAGCCAGCCGCCGCACCCACGAGTGCCTTTTCTTTTTCCGCCACCGCCTCTGCGGTGCGTTGCTGCGGCAGCGCGTTCTTCGCCACATGGCCACGTCGCCCGAAGGAATACTCAATGGTGTAACCGGTCATCGCGATCGCGTAAATAACGATCGCGAACAACAGCAGGTTGTTCGAGAGTGCGGCATAGCCGTGAGCGGTCATAGCGGTGTCCTTATTCCTTACTTATTCCTGCTGATTTTGGACCAGAAGAAGCATCGGGATCCGCTCCACCAGTCGGCGATGAATCCGGAGTGCTCGACAGTTGTGCTCGCATGGTCTCGGTCATGCGCCGGAACTCGGCATCGTACGCATCGGAGTCCGTCCGCGCCAAGCCAGCGATCTCGACGCCGATACGAGGAGCACTCGAGTCAGTGCTGGCACCGTTCCTAGGGCTTACCCGCACAAAAACTCGCCGACGCCGTACAAACAGCGAGGCGAGTAATCCGCCCACCATGCCCACGGCGCCAGCCAACACCACCGGACGCCCGGGGTCGGCCGCAACCTCCAGGCTCACCCACTGTTTGCTGCCCACAAAGGTGACGGTGGTGCCGTCGTCAAGCGTCCAGGACTCACCGGGACGCAAGAACCTCGCCCCGATCTGTTTGAGGTCGCCGTTGTCGATCTTCGTGTTGTCCAAGGAATACACCGAGTGCGGGACACCCGAGTCCATACCGGTGTCACCACGGTAGGCAGCCACACTCATTCCCTCATTTTTGCGCTCGGGCGAGACAGAATGTGCTCCCATTCCGTTACTGGCGAGCGTCGGCAGATACACGCCTTGAAACGCCACCTGCACGTTGGGGGTGCGCTTGTTTCCATGGGGATCTTGATTGGCATCGGGTAGCGCCACCACACCTTCGCTAGTCCACATGCCGTCCCGTGGTAGGAACGGCGTGGGGCTCTCAAAGACCGTTCCGTACCGGTCGGTGTAGCGCAAAATCGGTGCGTAGCCGTGGTTGATCAAATAGACGCTCGCGCCGTGGAGCCGCAGTGGGTGGTTAACCGAGAGCTCGAACTGCTTGCTCGGCGTATTTGCACCGGTACCGGTGGTGTAGGAAATGTTGGACCGATAGCTGACAGGTTGCCCGTTATGCAGGTACCGCGCGTGAAAGTCCTTAATGGACACGCAAAAGGGCGGCAAGCTGCTGTCTTTGATAAGACGGCCCGGCGAAAACTGGTCGTATGCCTGCACGGTGTCGCAGAACGCGGTGCCTTCCACCACAGCCGCACCCCCGTTCCAGCCCCAGAATGACCCTGTCGCCACCCCGAGCAACACGGCCACCAGCGAAAAATGAAACACCAAGTTGCCCACTTCGCGCAGCCGGCCGCGTTCGCCGCTCAGCGTGACCGTGCCGTCAGCATCCGTCCTCGCCTTGAGCCGGCGCCAACCCCGGGGCCGCAGCACCGCACGAATACGGGCCACCGCCTGCGCCGGTGAGGCGTCGAGATCGCCGAGGTCGGCATATGCCGGCAACCGGTGCAGATTCCGTGGAGCTGCCGGCGGACCAGCGAAAACGCCCCGCACGTGCACCTTGAGCCGACCCACCAAACAGCCAATGAGCGACACAAACAACAGCAAATAAATCGCGGAAAACCACGGCGACGTGAAGACGTCAAAAGCCGACAGCTTGTCCAGAAACGGGGCCAGCTTGGGATGGTCCGTGAAGTAAGCGTCTACTTTGTTCTGATTAAGACGACGCTGAGGCAAGGCCGCACCAGGCACCGCCGCCAACGCCAACAGAAAGAGCAGCACCAACGCGGTGCGCATGCTGGTCAGCTGCGCCCAGGCCCGCCGAAGCTGCCACCGCATCCGGCTCCAACCTGGACGGTCGGGTGCCGATCGAGCACCCTCAGATGACGAGGTGCCCGACGACGTGGCGGTTCCAGTGTTGACGTCTTCATCGACACCGTGGTGCTGGTCGTTTACGGACGTACTTGCCTCTGCTGACTTGTCGGCCTGAGTCGTTTCGGTCATCAGATGCCTACCTCGCCCACACCCACAAGGCCTCGCAGCCAGATCAGTAGATCGCCCCAGGCGCCGGTCAGCAGCAACAAGCCGACTGCGATGAGCAGTACTCCCCCGAATCGGGTCACCCACTGGCCATGGCGACGGACCACTGCCACCGCGCCCACCATCCACCGCAGGCCAAGCGCGAACAATACAAACGGAATTCCCAAGCCCAACGCATACGCCACCGCCAGCGTCACCCCGCGCATCGCTGAGCCCTGCACAAACGCCAGTCCTTGCACTGCTGCCAGTGTCGGACCGACACATGGCGTCCAGCCGAGCGCGAACACCGCCCCCAACAGCGGAGCGGACGCTATGCCCGACGACGGCAGCCTGTGAATGCGGAAGTCACGCCGTAATCCTGGGATGAAGCCGAGAAATGCTAGGCCTAGCAAGACAATCAACGCACCCACAATTTTTTCAATGACCGACTGGTTGACCAGCAGCCAGGTGCCCAAGCCGCCGATACTAAAACCAATAACGGCGAAGACCGTGGCGAAACCGCTCACAAAAAGGGCGCTACCGAGCAACACTCGACCGCGCAACGCTCGGGTGGCTTGGGGCGTGCGCGCGCGTTCAATGTCCACTCCGGACAGTCCGGTGATGTACGAGACATAGCCGGGCACGAGCGGCAGTACACATGGAGACAGAAAACTCACCAACCCGGCCAGCGCGCTCACCGCAATGGCGGCGACCAACGGCCCGTTGGTGACAGTAGTGGCAAATCCGCTGGCTAACACCGGAATGCAGCCGACGCCCGAGCATCGCCCGAGCGGGGGGTGGTCACGACATACATCACGTCAGCATTGTGTCATCGACGCTGCGTCGACGAGTTTGGGGGGCAGCAATAGACACCATAGACAGCTGAATGGTTTCACGCGGTCAGTTAGCGACCACGTCTCGAATTCAAAACCTTTTCCATTAAGGAATACGGCAAGATGTTGAGAAACCTACGCCAAAGGTCATCCACTCGGCCGTGGCTCTTTTCGATTCGCGGGCCAGACGGTGCAATATTTGTTTGACTCGTCAGCGCTGGCCTAGGCCAGTATGGAGACTGCTGCTGCGGGACAGGCATGGCGGTCTTTACTAAGGGTCGCGATCTGCCCGCCGAGGGCAAGTCAAAACCGCCCCACTTCGGCCACCTATTCATCATTCGGTCGGTTTTTTGTCTCGCTTCATGGTAGCGGAGTCTTGCTAAACGCTGATTGTCCTTAGCCATTTGGAGGCGGACACTGCGCTCATCACCGAGGAGTCTTTCCCGACTCTCCATGAGCAACCGGACTGCCTCTAGTTCTTTCGCATTCAGGTTCAACAATTTATCCGCGACCGCGGGACCCTGTTCTGTTAATTGATCACGTGCTGTTAGCGATCGTCCGCTCCGTCTCGGATAAGCGATTACTCCAAGCTTGGTCTGATCAGCCGCGATTTTTCCCCGGAGACGCGAAACGGTCTCATCCAAGACTTCACCCTGAACCGGAGGAATATGCCGGTGCGCAATCGCCTGAATTTCTTGAGTCAGTGCTCTGCGCTTCTCCTCGAGCGACTTGAGGTGATTCCCTGCGTGCCTTATCTGGTCGCCCAATTCGGCAGCGTTAGGTTCGATCGCCGACCTCCGCGCGGCAGGGGAAGTAATGACCCCATCGTATGACTTGGTATCGGTCGACGGCCTAGTTCTCTCAGGGTCGCGGCCGCCCATGAGACTCCTACGAGCAGCGGCCACTTGTGCTGCCTTGGTCAGGACGGTCAGGCCGAAAACCGCCGGAGTACCCAATACGGGAGCGGCTAATACCGCCATCTACCTCACGCCTTGTGCATAGTGACTGACAAATCTCAAATTCACTGTAACTAGAGCACGCCAGTCTCAGACATGTCAGCGTGCCGGAGCAGAGTGGGACTCGGAGGCCCAGCATGGGGTGGCCATCTCAGCTGGGGCAAAACGGCAATTTGTCTTCCTCGCCCGGAATTAGCTTTCGGAGTCCGTCGAAGCGCGCGGAAAGCCGCTAACATGTCCCGCCAATATTGGTGCCTACGACGATGCCTCCCCCGCCTTCCACCGGCATTTCGCATCGCGGGTTCGCCCCAGCTTCCGTTCTCCTTATTAGTCTCTCCAAGAAGCGTTGCTACGGGAATCCGATTTGCCTCACTCCACTTCGTATGTTTTCCATACGGGGTCGTCACAGCCTGAACTGGAGCGGGTGTCCGTTGTTCACTTCTCGTCCAATCGGGAGCCGGAGGGTATACATCAGGTTGTTCCTTGCCATCCGAGGCCCTACGAAAACCTTTATATCTAGCCATCATGGCTCAACGAAGTTGATGGGGGTCGGCTGATGGCGTCGGTCTGTCCAGGGTGGACCCTGGTGTGAGGGGTGCCCGTGGCTCTTGGTGATCATCTTGTTGTCGAGGCAAGCTGATCACAACAGAAGAGCCACGGGCATGGTCGAGGATACGACCCGGCTGTTGGGTCTTGCCGGGCTGGCGGTCGTCGGGGTTGTCGACGGGTCGGACGGTCCGGTGGTGGACCTGGTCACCGCGGATGAGCGGGCGCGGCGGTGTCCGGAGTGCGGAACACTGGCGCGTAGGTCGAAGGGCCGGCGGGTGACCCGGCCGCGTGACCTGCCCGTGGGAGGGCGGCGGGCGAGCCTGCGATGGTGTAAGCGGCGCTGGTGTTGTGATGAGCGCAGCTGCCGGCGAGGGTCGTTCACCGAGGCGGTGTCTGCCGTGCCGGCGCGTAAGCGGATGACCGCGCGGTTGCGGGCGGCGGCCGGTGCGGCGGTCGCCGACGGTGGGCGCACGGTGGTGCAGTCGGCGCGGGATCATGAGGTGTCCTGGCCGGTGGTCGCCGCCGCGTTCGCCGCGCATGCCGCCGCGGTGCTGCCTGAGCAGCCGCAACCGGTCGAGGTGCTGGGCATCGATGAGATCCGCCGGGGACGACCGAAATTCATGCTCGATGAGGCCACCGGCCTATGGCAGAGCACCGTCGATCGCTGGCACGTCGGATTCTGCGATCTGTCGGGCGGGCAAGGGCTGCTCGGTCAGGTCGAGGGCCGCACCGCCCAGGTCGTGGCCGACTGGCTCCTGGCACGCCCACGGCAGTGGCGTGAGCAGGTGCGCTACGTCGCGATCGACATGTGCACGATCTTCAAGTCCGCCGTCGGGCGAGTACTGCCTCACGCCCAACTCGTCGTCGACCACTTCCACCTCGTCCAACTGGCCAACGCCACCGTCACCGAGGTCCGCCGCCGGGTCACCGTGCAGGCCCGCGGCCGGCGCGGACGCAAAGGCAACCGCGAGTGGGAACTACGCAACCGGCTGACCCGCAACGCCGCCCGAATGCGCGCCGAGCACGTCGACGACCTCGAAGCCGAACTGTCCGCGCTACCCGCACGCATCGGCCTGCCGATCCTGGCCGCGTGGAACGCCAAGGAGGACCTGCTCGACCTACTCGCGCTGGCCCGCACCGAGCCGGACCGTGAACGCCTCGCCGCACTGCTTGACCGTTTCTACCGCCGCTGCGCGAACGCTGACCTACCCGAACTCGAGCGTCTGGCCACCACCGTGCAGACCTGGTGGCCCCAGATCCTCGCATTCATCCGCACCGGAATCACCAACGCCGGCTCCGAGGGCACCAACCGAGTGATCAAGACCGTCGCCCGCGACGCCTACGGTTTCCGCAACCCCGTCAACCAACGACTACGCACCCGCTGCGCCACCACCCGACGCACCCGAGGACACCTCAACCCCCGCTAACTTCGCTGAGCCGCCATCATGCGCAACCAATTGTCGGTAACAGAATCCTATGCTTCAGAGAAGCACCTCCACCAACGTACCGGTCGTATGCACGTCTGAGCTGCGGGTTCGTCGAGTCAACGAACTCTCGCTGGCCCTCACCCCAGGGTGCCTGCCCGCTTTTTGCGGATTGCCCGCAATTTTTGCCGCAAAATTTGCGGGCAATCCGCAAAAAACAAAATGGTTAGCATGGCAACGGTGATCGAAACGTTGTTACTTCTCCTCAATTTCAAAGATCAACGCCGGCTAGCCGAAGTCAAAAAACCCATTTCTGATGGTGACGCCACTAGTGCAGAAGAAATGGATGTCATTGTTCAACAAGGCATTCGACTCACGGTTGCCGAGGTGTTGCAGCGGGCAGCCAATCGCCCTGAACGAGCTAAAGTCTCCGCGACGGAGGTCACCGCCGCAGCCCGCGCGGAAACGGAATCACCTTGGCGGGACATCTAAACAAGTTTTATTTTTCTTTGGTGACCTGCTCCACTACTGGCTGCAAATCTTCCGTAAGAAGAGCTTTGCGGAACACTGCGGCGACTCGACCTTTTCGGTCAATCACGATGGTCGACGGAATTGAATTAGGCGGGGTCTTTCGAAAGGTAAGCGCTACCCGACCGTCGGGATCGAAAATACTCGGATAAGTAATGCCGTAGGAGTGTTCGAATGCTTTGGCTCGATCTCGGGAATCGCGCACATTCACACCGATGAACCGCACTCCGCTGTCTTTAGTCGCTGTGTAAACCTGTTCGAGATTGTGCGCCTCAGCTCGGCAGGGTGCGCACCATTCTCCCCAAAAGTTGAACACCACTACCTTGCCGCGGTATTTGGCTAAATCAAACTTCTTTCCGTCCAATAGGGAGCCAGAGACTTGTGGCGCCGCAGGGCGCTTCCCCACTGAATACCGGGACACCGTGCCGTCGCCGGCCACATAGCGATTTTCGCCACCCGCTTGTTGGTCCACTGAGTCCGAACCCGCGCTACACCCACCAGCAAAAACCAACACCGCCACCAAACCAGCAAGCCAAGACCTCTTCATCGCACCTTTCGTGAGGCCGTTCGGCTTTGAAGGCGAGGGTTCTGCTGGGACATTTCGAACAAGGCGCCGCGTACGAGGGTACGCAAGCCGCGGAGAAATGTTCCAGCGGGAAGCTCGACGAGCGTGCCGATAAGAGGGGATAAAAATTGTGAAGTCATCGTTTCACCAGGCGTTTCTTTTCTTGGTCCTCGGCTAGCGCCGCGGCTACCAACTCCGGCGCGGGAACGTGGTAGTCGACCCACGCCAGTTTGTCGTCGTCGAACCGGAGCGAGGTAATGCTGCCGAGGGCGCATTCTCGGTTTCGCGGATCGTGCCACAGCCGCCTGCCTTGTAGCGATAGCCGCAGCGTCCATATAGGAAGCTGATGGCTCACGACCACTGCCTCCCGGCCTGCCGCATGGCGGCGCAGGTTGGCGACCGCTGCCGTCATCCGGGCCGCGATATGACGGTAAGGCTCGCCCCATGAGGGCCGGAATGGGTTGTACAGCTTGTAGAAATGCCGGTACAGGTCGCTGCGGGTGACCGTGCGCCCGGCAAAGAAATTCCATGCTTCGATGAGTCGTTCGTCTGTGGCGATCGGCAAGCCCTGTTGTGACGCCACGGGGTAGGCGGTCTGTTGGGCTCGTTCCAGTGGGCTCGCCACCACTGCTTGGATGTCGCATCCAGCTAGATAGTTCGCTGCCGCAGATGCCATCTGTTCACCGCGAGCAGACAGGACAAAACCGGGCGCGGTGCCGTACAAAATGCCGTTCGGGTTGTGCACTTCGCCATGACGGATCACGTGGACAACTGTGCGAACCGGTTGACTCATGATCTCCTCATCACGAAGGCTTCGTTCTATGAGCTGTTCTACCGCGTGCTACGAGGTAGCCGCCGATGGCTCTGCCTCTACCGCTGCCGCAGCTCGGGCAGCCCGCGGCAATGCCGCAAGAATGTGTTCCAGTGCTTCGTCATCGTGGGCGGCGGACACAAACCAGGCTTCGAAACCGCTCGGGGGCAGGTAGACGCCTTGGTCCAGCATGGCATGGAAGAAAGCGGCGAATCGAGGGGCATCGTGTTGGCCGTTGTCGCCGAAGAAAACGCTGAAGAGATTGCCGGCCCGAGGGATATGGTGCGCCACCCCCGCCTCCGCCAACGCGCGAGCCACCCCTGTGACCAGCACATCGGCGGCGTTGTCGAGCTTGTCGTAGACGGCGGGCGTCGCCTGCTGCAACGTGGCCAGCCCGGCAGCACAGGCCAGCGGGTTTCCGGACAGCGTGCCTGCTTGATACACCGGACCGGCGGGAGCGAGCTGCGCCATTACGTCTGCCCGGCCACCGAAAGCGGCGGCGGGCAACCCACCGCCCATTACTTTTCCAAAGGTAAAGAGGTCGCCGGCCACACCTTCGACGCCGAACCAGCCAGCCGGCGACAGTCGGAAACCGGTGAGGACTTCGTCCACAATGAACAGTGCGCCGTGGGCATGGCAGATATCGCGTAGTGCCTGGTTGAAGCCCGGCAGTGGCGGCACCACACCCATGTTTGCCGGCACCGCTTCGGTGATGACACAAGCGATGTCGTCACCGTGCTCGGCGAAGGCCGCGTGCACCGCGTCGATGTCGTTGTAGGGCAACACCAGAGTCTCGGCGGCGGTCGCACGGGTTACACCTGGCGAGTCTGGCAAGCCGAAGGTGAGCACTCCTGAGCCAGCATTGGCTAATAGCGCGTCGACATGTCCGTGGTAACAACCCGCGAACTTCACTACCCTGCTGCGACCTGTGAAACCCCGCGCCAATCGAATAGCGCTCATCGTTGCCTCGGTGCCAGAGTTCGACCAACCGAACCTGCTCGACGGGGGCGACTCGGCGCTGTATCTCTTCCGCCAGCTCTACCTCGGCTGGGCTAGGAGCACCAAAAGATGTGCCACGAACTGCGGCTTCGAGCAATGCGGTTACCACCGCGGGGTACGCATGCCCCAGTATCAGCGGACCCCAGGAGCAGACGAGGTCGACGTAACGGTGACCGTCCACATCAAACAGATAGGGTCCCTCGCCGCGGGCGAAAAACCGGGGAACGCCGCCGACCGCGCCGAACGCCCGCACGGGCGAGTTCACTCCGCCCGGAATGACCTCTTGTGCCCGAGAGAACCACTGCTGAGAAGCGTCGTGAGAAGTGTCGGTGATAGCCATTGCTCCGCGTTAGCCGTTCAGTCGTTGAGCAACCTCAGTAGCCCAGTAAGTGAGGATGATGTTGGCGCCGGCGCGTTTGATGCTGGTGAGCGACTCGTCAATGACCCAGTCGCGGTCGATCCAGCCGTTGGCTGCGGCCGCCTCCACCATCGCGTATTCGCCAGACACGTGATACGCGGCGACCGGCACGTCCACCGCATCAGCGACGGTCCGGACAATGTCCAAATAGGGCAATGCTGGCTTGATCATGACGATGTCAGCGCCCTCGGCGAGATCCAACGCAACCTCGCGTAGCGCCTCCCGCGCGTTGGGGGGGTCCTGCTGATAGGTCTTGCGGTCGCCCTGCAATGTCGACTCGACTGCTTCACGGAATGGCCCGTAGCACCCCGAGGCATATTTGGCGGCATAAGCAAGGACGACCGTGTCGGTGTGGCCTGCGGCATCGAGAGCTGCCCGCACTACCCCAACCTGGCCGTCCATCATTCCGGAGGTGCCCACCACGTGCGCCCCAGCATCGGCTTGGATTACTGCCATTTCGGCATAGCGCAGCAGGGTCGCGTCGTTGTCGACCTCGCCGGTCTTAGTAAGGACGCCGCAGTGACTGTGGTCGGTAAATTCGTCGAGGCACAGGTCGCTCATGACGACCGTATCCGCGCCTACCTCCTGCACCACGCCCGCGATGGCGCGCTGCAACACCCCATGAGTGTCTGTGCCCGCGCTGCCGACCGCATCGCGCTCTGCCGGAACACCGAAAAGCATGAGGCCCCCGACACCGGCCGCGACCGCCTCGGCTGCTGCCCGTCGCAATGAATCCATGCTGTGCTGTTGCACACCGGGCAGGCTCGAGATGTCCCGTGGCTCGGTCAGGCCTTCTTTAATAAAGAGAGGCAACACCAGCTCAGCTGGGTGCAGCCGAGTCTCCGCAACGAGCCGCCGCAATGGCTCGGTTCGGCGCAATCGTCGAGGACGAACCGTGGGAAAGCTCCCAGAAGGTCCGCGCCTGTCCCCCGGCAAACCGGGACAAATGCTACTGAGGCCGGAAGACCCCGTCTCGGACGAGATCGATGAATACGAGGCTGCGGTGTCCACATTTCTCACCTTGCGGACTTTACCTGGCCCGCAGCCAGTTAGCCGCAGGGGTCTACATGCGGTAGACGTTATGGTTTGTCCCACGCGGTTGATAACAGTGCGCCACAGATTCCACGGGTACTCAAATGTGCACAGTACTCACGGATTAGGCTCAACTCGTGCTGTCACATCCCCGCCGCCGTGCCATTTTTCCGTCCAGGCGCAACCGTGCGGTGTCACCACATTGGCGCCGCTGGCTCACCGTTGGGCTCGGCATAGCGGGCGGGCTCCTGCTTTCGTTACCTCTCGCAGGGCAAGCCAACGCCGGCACCACTGGTGGTTGCACGGTGACCGGCTACAGCGCATCCTCAGCAAGTCAGCGCGCGACGCAGCCGCAGAGCTCAGCAAAAAAGGTGTGACGGGCAAAGCCAAAGCGGTTCGCCTCACAGACCAAGACATCTGGCAGGTCAAACCGGGCAGTCACCTAGTGGTCATGGTTGAGTCCACCAAAAGTGTCGGCACCGACCAGACCATGACCACGACGACTCTCGGCGTCACGACCAGCAAGTCCTCTCAGACTTCCGAGACCTCCAGCAAAACTCGAACGCGATCCGTCAATGGCCCGTTCACCGCACCCGACAATGCGGTGCGGCGCGTCGGCGTAGACGCACACAGCTCCACATGCGACCTAAGCCTCACCGTGCAAACCACCCGGCATCCGCTCACGACCTTCTTCGGCGCAGGTGGCTTTTTGCTGGCCCTGGCGGGCAGCGTCGTGGGGGTCTTCGTTGCGCGACGACGCCGTGGGCCTAGGGCGGCCAAAGCGGTGATCGCGTTCCTGTTAGGAGCGATTGCTGGGTTCGGCGAGGCGTTTGTGCTGTACGAGTCCGGCACCTTCGCCACCACTAACAGCTGGGGCTATCTGCTCTCGCCGATCGTGGCCATCGCATTTGCGGCCCTGACGCTGTTGTCGTTCCGTCGTGGCCGCGTCACAGTGGCGAAGAGTCCTTATAAGGCGCTGCCTGCCGGCGCCGTCATTGGCCGTTACCAGCTACAAGCGGTCCTGGGTAAGGGGGCTAGCGGCACTACTTTCCGCGCCATTGACCCGCTCAACGGTCGGGCCGTGGCGCTCAAAGTCCTCAGCCCCGAGCTATGCCGTGACATGAATTTCGTGCACCGCTTCTTCGCCGAGGCAGAGTTGATGCGGCGGCTTTCGCACCCCAACTGTGTGCCGCTATTGGACTTTCTCTCCGTACCAGGCCAAATCACCATCGTCACGGAACTTGTCGAGGGTGTCACGCTTCGACAGCTGCTGCGCACCTACCGACGGTTGACCGGCGAGCAAGCGCTTGGGGTTCTTCGTGGCGCACTCCATGGGCTCGGCCATATTCACGAGCATGGCCTGGTGCACCGGGACGTCAAACCGGACAACATTCTGGTGGACCTCCATGGTGTCTCTCGGCTGATCGACTACGGACTAGTGCGCCCTGGCGCGGTGACCGGGGGCGATGTTGAGGGCTCGCCGTCGTACATGAGCCCCGAGCAAATTACCGACCAGCCGCTTAACCCCCGCAGCGATATTTACGCCTGCGGGGTGATCCTGGCGGAACTGCTAACCGGCCGCAAAATATTTACCGGCCCCACCATTCGGTCCACCTTGGACGCGCATCTCCACATGCCGCCGCCCGATCTGGCCATCACCGACAATGTGCACCCAGCGCTGGCAGCTGTCGTCGCCACCGCGACCGTCAAAGACCCCATGCTGCGCTACCCCGACACCAATGCGTTCCTGGCAGCGCTAGAAGACGCCGCGATCACCGCCTACGGCTCCGAATGGGGCGCTCGTTCCGCTTTGAGTGGAGCAGTATCGGCGATCCTCACCAGCGTGACTGGGGCCGCCGGGGCCCTCGGCGCGGGAGCTGGGGCGGGCGCGACGGCCGGCGCCGCGGCGACGCCCGCGGCGGGAGCGAGTATCGCGCCGGGCACCGCGGTGGCATCAGGTGTCGGCACGGGGTCCGGGGCGACCGTTGCCGGCGGGACTGGCATGGGCGTCACTAGCAGTGGTGCAGTAGGCGCCACCGGTGCGAGCACCACAACTGCCAGCAGTAGCGCCGCCACCGCGTCCACCGTGGGCAAGCTTGGAACGGCGCTGAAGATCGTCGCCGGAGCGGCGGTTGCAACGGTCGTCACCGCGACCGCTGTCATCGCCCAAGCCACACCGCGCGCAGAAGCGAAAGAGATCATCACCCCTAGCGAAGCCAAGACGGTTTTCGTTCAATTCTGGGGGACCGTGCAAAACGACAGCTACGCGAGCCACACGGCTGGTCCGGCCACCAAACAGGCGAGCGAGCTAGGACTTGAGCAAGAAGATCGTCCGGCGGTCAACAAACTCCCGCTCACTGTCGACAGAGTCGCGGTGGCGCGACAGTATAAGTTCCCCGCCACGTTCGTCGCATTTGGACACGTCACTGACAATGCCGACGGCAACTACTACCTCACTATCGCGTTTGCTCGCACGTCCGCACAAGAGATCTGGAAAGCGACCCTGATCGGCGTGCAGTACGACAACAAGATGACCACACCCATACCTACTGACAGCGATGGGTTCGCTAAGCCGCCGTCCCAAGAAGACCGGCAACGACAACAAATAATTGTCTCCAATCTTTCTCAGCGCTATGCCGACTATCTCAATGGCAAAAATGACAAGGAATTCAAGCCTGGCAAGAACACCAGTGATTTGGTCGAAAAGAACCAGGGCGACCTCACCAACTACGCGATCAACCACATTTTCGTGCGGATCCAGTTCTCGGCCGGTAGCAATGCGAATGCCGTGTACTTAAGTGGCGGAAGCTCGGTGGTCACCTTCAGCGTGACAGAGAAAGAGCACGCCTCCAACTCGTCGGAAAACGCTGACGGCAACTCATGTGAAGCACCGAGGGCTATATCTACTACATACATCCCGGCGCCGCCTACCCCAGTGGAGAGTTCAAGTCTCTAGGCGAGACCTATGCCGATACGGTTACGGCCGTAGTCAGCGACGATGGCATCGACATCGTGGGCTTCTCGCGCACGGTCGTCGCGGTGAGCGGGAGCCACTGCTAGCTCGCCGCCCACTTGTTTTCGGACAATTCGCCCGACATTGGCAAAGCTGTTGTGGATTGGCCCGTACCTCGCTGCTCAGACGCCACCCGGACCTCTACCAAGACCCCACTTACGACCCGTCGCTCCCTCAGCTTTAACCGGGCGCGACGCCCTGGGAGACCTGGCCGACCGACCGTGCGTGCCCACCGTGGCAGAGGACTTCATCCAAACCATTCCGTGGACGCACAGGATCGAGCCCGCATGCCGCATAGGCGCCAGTATGCGTCACCGTAGCGGGCTTGGCACCGTATCACTCAGCACCCATACCTCGGATCCGACGCTCCACATCTGACTCGTCATATTCAGTCTGCATCGGGCTTCGGTCGCGGAAAATCTCACATAACCGCACCAACACCGGGGGCCCAGCTTCTAAACAACATCGCCAGGGCGCATCGACTCCTGTCCGATGGGTGCCTTGCAACGTGTCTATATGTGCAGTCGCTCGACTGGCTGCCTTGTCAGACCTGCGATGAGATCGAAGTCCTTGTCCACATGAAGAACCGTGATCCCGGCCAGCTCGGCAGTCGCGGCAATGATCAAATCAGGGATCGATGGGGCGTGATGCTGACCCTGCTCCGCTAACAGCAGTTGGACCTCCACAGCACGATCCTCAATGGTCGGAGTGACGTACTCCACCGGCATCACCGACAGTGGCGGAGTTTGAAAAGCGGCCCGGGCCCGCAACGCCGAACGAGCAGAGTAGCCGACCTCAAGCCGCGTCACGGTTGCGATCCGCACTAGCCCACGCTCTATCCGATTAGCCCACTCAGCCGCATCCGAGCTGTCACCCAGTCGGACCAACGCCGACTTGTCGATCAACCAGTCGCTCACTTCCATGCCTCGTTCATCACTGACGTGTCGGCCAAATCAGAAAAGGCCGCAGAAAAACCACGCAGATCCGCTACCGAAACGGGAGCACACATAGTCGCGACATCCTGCGCCAGCCGCCGACGAATGTACTCATTACGGGAAATGCCACAGCGGGCAGCATGCGCATCGAGCGCGGCAAGTACATTTTGCGGGATATCTCGCACCAGCACATTACTCATCAAACACCTCCGCGATAGCAGACGATATCACGGAAATTGGTTGGCTGACTCCGCAGAAGCCGAGCCCACCAACCAACCTCGCCTCTTAGCTACTTTGGGCGCTAGAAAGGGCTCTTCCGTGGCGCCAGCGGTCGGGCCCTGGATCTTCGCGCCCACGGCGCGGCTTTGTCGTCATGTTGGCCATCTTCTCTCGCGAGCTCCACCGCGTAATCGGCCAAGACCCTCACCAGCGAGGGCACGTCAGCGCTCTCCGGCTGCACGTCCACCCGCAGCCCCAGCTCTTGGGCGGTCTCGGCGGTCTTCGGCCCGATGCAGGAGATGACCGTACGGGCGTGAGGCTTGCCGGCAATCCCGACCAAGTTGCGCACCGTCGACGACGAGGTAAACAGCACCGCATCGAACCCGCCCGACTTGATGGCGTCCCGAATCTCGGCGGGCGGCGGCGCCGCCCGCACCGTGCGGTAGGCGGTGACGTCGTCGACCTCCCAGCCCGCTCAACTAGCCCGGCAGCGAGCGTCTCTGTGGCGATGTCCGCTCGTGGCAGCAGCACGCGGTTGATCGGGTCCAGCACGCTGTCGAACGGCGGGAAGCTCTCAAGCAGCCCCACACTGGACTGCTCATGCTCGGGCAGCAGCTCCGGGTGGATACCGAAGGCGCGGACCGCGTCTGCGGTTGCTTCGCCGATGCAAGCGATTTTGACCCCACCAAAGTGGCGAGCATCCAGGCCATGTTCCTCAAACTTTTCCCAAATGGCGCGGACAGCATTGGCGGAGGTAAACACCACCCAGGCATAGCGTCCGTCGACGAGGCCCTTGATGGCGCGCTCCATCTGCGCTGGGGTTCGCGGCGGCTCGACGGCGATGGTCGGAACCTCGGTTGGGATGGCGCCCCATTCACGCAGTCCAGCGCTCATCGCACCAGCTTGTTCCTTGGTGCGAGGAACCAACACCTTCCAACCAAACAGCGGACGGGACTCCCACCAGCCAAGCTTGGGCCGCAAAGCAACCGCATCGCCAATAGTGACGACCAGGCGCCCAAAAAGCCCCACAGCCACATCGACCAAGGCATCCAATGTCGACACCGAGGTGGACTGGATGTCACTCGTGCCTTCACCAGTCACACTGACCTGGATGTCTTTGTCCATACCGGCTTTGAGTAGGCCGTCGCGCACGGCCGCAAGCTCTGAGGCCGTCACGGTAAGAACTAGCGAACCTGGCGCGGTCACTAGCGCCGGGAAATCTATCGCCGCGACATCGACGACATCGACCATGGTGCGGATCTCTCCCAGCGGCGTACCCGCGTAAGTAGAAACGCCAGCCGCATGGCTAATGCCCGGGAGTACCTCGAATGGCACCGTCGTCTTGGCTAGCGCCTGCACCTCTGTGATGACGTCTGCGTTGGTGAAGGGGTCGCCGTGCACCAACCGAACTACCATCCGGCTCGCCCGCGCCCCGGCGAGCAATGCCTTAGCCACCTCGCTCGGTTCACCTTCGGCCATCACAAACTCGGCCTCGGCTGGTGCGGCACTCCGTGACGGCGTCCACCAGTGGCCCGGGCAAAGCAGGATCAGCAACGAGCAATTCTGCCGTCGCAAGTGCGGCCAGCGCACGGCTCGTCAACAGGCCGGGATCACCAGGCCCTGCGCCCAGAATTGTGATGCGGCCAACGGACTTTCGGCGAGTCATGTGAGTTAAACCCCCATTAGGGCGGCAGCGCCCGCAGACAGCAGCTCAGCGGCGAGCCGCTGGCCAAGCTGATCGGAGCGAGAAGCCGCATCGTGCAGTGGAATGGAGAGCGAGCGCCGAATGGCGCGACCGCCATCGGTGGCGATCACCGCTCCGTGTAGGTGAAGATGCGCCTCACCGAAGACATCGCAGACTTCGGTATAGGCACCGACCGGCGCAGCGCAACCGGCCTCCAATGTGGAGAGCATCGCTCGCTCAGCCGTGACCGCCACTCTGGTAAGAGGGTCGTCAAGGGCTGCGAGCACATCGTGAAGTTCAGAATCGGATGATCGGCATTCCACCGCAAGTGCGCCTTGGGCAGGCGCAGGCAGCATGACCTCCGGGTCGAGCGCCTCGCTCAGGTCGTTGGCCCGGCCGAGTCGAGCCAGCCCGGCATACGCCAAAACCACGCCGTCAAGGTCGCCTTCGCGAACGCGACCTAGCCGAGTGTCGACATTGCCACGCACGGGAACGCAGGTCAGATCCGGCCGCACGGCGAGCACTTGTGCCACCCGACGCGGTGCGCCCGTGCCCACTCGCGCTCCGGCGGCGAGCTCGCGTAGCGGCACGTTCCCGAGGCTCACCAATACGTCTCGTGGATCTTCCCGTAGTGGCACCGCCGCGAGCGAAACACCAGGTACAGGCGCGGTGGGCAAATCTTTATAGGAGTGGACCGCGATATCGACCTCACCAGCGAGCTAAGGCATCGCGAAGAGCGGAGACAAAAACGCCAGGGTTCGTCGCTAGCTGCGGAATCGGGGCACTAGACCGATCGCCTGCGGTCGATACGTGCACCAGCTCCACATCGCGGCCAGAGGACTCACGTATCGCATCAGCGATCTGTTGTGACTGCGCTAATGCCAGCGCACTGCCACGCGTCCCCAGACGCAATGGCGATGGGGTATTGCCCGAAGTCATGAGTTGGCCTCCAACGCCGCCACTACCTGACTCCCGATCACGCCCAAGCCGGGTACTTGTTGACCCGCCGGCGGCACCGTCGCGGTGCTGTTTGATGAATCGGCGTCGGATGCGCCCTCGTCCAGCGAAAAAAGCTCCCGCATAACGTCGGCGTATCGGTCCCCTCCAGGTGTGGCCGCAAGTTCTTTCATGCGCACAGTAGGTGCGTGCAATAGTTTGTTGACGATGCGGTGCACAGTTCGTTCCACTTCGGAACGTTCCTCTGCTGTCAGAGCCGGCAGACGGCCATCCAGCGCAGCGAATTCACCCGCCACGATCGTCTGCGCCCTGGCTCGCAATGCGGCAACTGTCGGCGCCACTCCCATGGCTTGCTGCCACGCGATGAACTCGGCGGCTTCTTCGGCCACAATGCGTTCCGCCGCGTCGACATCCGCATTCGTTGACGGGCTCGAAAGCGATGGCGTCGCCTGATCACGCTGATCACCCAAGTCGGCTGCTGCGGTCCGCTCGTCTTGCGTGGCCAATGCCCGCGTGAGCTGTTCCATATCGATGACGGTGACACCTGACAACTCATCGACGGCACGATCAGTATCACGCGGCAGGGCGACGTCGCAGACGACCAACGGCCTGGACAGCGGTGGGGCAAAGTGTTCGAGAGTCAGCACGGGTTCCTGTGCGCCAGTACCGCAAATCGCTAGGTCACTCGTTGCCAGAAGCTCCGGCAAAGCCGACCATGGCCGCGCTGAAAACCGCGCTCCCTGACCAACCTGAGCAGCACTTTCTACCAGCTGCTGAGCCCGGTTGAATGTGCGGTTGACGACTGTTATCCGGGTAACGCCAGCTCGCCGCAAAGCCGCCGTGGCCACCCCCGCGATAGACCCGGCGCCAATAACGACCGCGTCCACTTCGGACCATTCGCCACATGTCGGCTGTAGGGCTGGCCATGCTAGCTCTAACGCGGCAGAAACGACGGAAGGAGCGCGACGATCGATATCGGTGGTGGCGTGCACTTTTTTACCCGCGCGCAGCGCGCGCTGTATGAGCTCGTGGAGCAACGTGCCCGCGGCGTCTGACTGAACAGCTTTGGTGTAGGCCGCTCGTAGCTGCCCCAAAATCTGTGGTTCGCCGACAACCAACGAGTCCAAACCGGACGCTACCCGCATCGTGTGTGAGACGGCCTCGTCGGCGTAATAGGCATATAAGTGTTCGGCGATGTCGGGAAGCGACGTTCCTACATGTGAGGCAAGGACCGCGCCCAGCTCACTCAACGCACCGTGGAACGTGGTGACCGCTGCGTATATCTCCACCCGGTGACACGTCGACAAAACGACCGCTTCGGTGACATCGCTACACGCCAGCGCCGAACGGAGCACGTTGGAGGCGTCGCTCGTACCCGCCGCGGCTTGCTCCAGCAAACTGATCGCGGCGGTGCGGTGGTTAATACCAATAACGAGGACGTTCATTTACTCTCAACGAAAGACCGATAAAAGGGCAGGCAAAGCCGACGTTTTTGGTGCGGGCAACGTGTGCTAAATGCCGAACAGCGAACCCCACGGTAGCTTCTTCGCGACGTGCACACAAAATTTGCTCACTCCAATTGCGGATCTTCACTCCAATACCACGCATTACGCCTCAACCTCATTACCGGAGAGTAGCCGCACGGTTTCGCGGAGCGAGGCCACCACGGGGTAGCCGGTGTTGACCAAGTCGGCGGGCTCATGGCTACCGCCGTCGAACAGCACGCACCGCGTGCCTACCGACCTCGCCGCTGCGGCATCGTCTAAAGAATCGCCGACGAGCACCACGTCAGCGCAGGAGAGCCCCAGAGCGGTGAGATGGCGGGCTAACGGCTCTGCTTTGCCCACCATATTGTGCCCCCGCCGACCGTCTACCCGGCAGAAATATTGTTTCACGGATAACTTTTCCACCAGCTCGGTTAACTCGCGATGTGTCCACAACGACAGCAGCGACTGCGTCGTGCCCCGCTCGGCAAATTCGGCGAGCGTAGGCAGTGCGTCTGGATCGAGCGCTGATTCACGGCTACGTGCGAGGTAGTGGTCATGAAATAACGCGTCTAGCCGTCCAAACTCCACTGTGGTAAGTGCACGGCCGAAAACCTTGGCGTAAAAATGCGTGAGCGGTCGAACGAAGAGTGTCCGGTACTCCTGCGCGGATAGGGCGGGTATCCCAAAGGCAGCGAAAGTGTCATTGGTGGCGGCCAAGACCGCGTCCGCATCGGAAAACAATGTGCCATTCCAGTCCCACACCACATGAGCTGTCATTGCCACCGCTCCTTCCGCATGCACTGCCTCATCGCACTCACTCGCTCTGGAGCTCAGCCATGAGACGTGACTCGTCGACCCGCCAGAACCCGTGTTCGACACCGTCCACCAGCACCACTGGGACGCGGTCACCATAGTCGTAAGCAAGTAGGCGATCTGTGTCCACATTGGCTTCCGACCACGAAACATCATCGAGGGCACCACAGACCCGTGCCACCACAATCCGCGCTTCGTCGCATAGGTGACAACCGGGGCGCGATAGCAGAGTTACCTGGCGCATAGCAGTTGCCATCGAGCTCGTCCTCTCCGACGATAATATTGCTGTAGGCGGCCATACGCGGAACTGTCCATATTGGACGTATGATCCGCTATATGACCGGAGTGCCTGCGATCAACCGTTAAACCACGGACTCGCCCGACAACGCGAAGGAGTCTTAAATCACGTAAACAGGTCTCACCTGGATCGACCAGCACAAACAGCGGCTACAGTTGCCATATTTTAAGTCGTTTTCAAAAGTAATGTCGCCACACCCCTAGCGCTGTGACGCAACGCACGTATGATCTCACCGTTATCTCCGGTACACCCGGTGTAACCACCCTCGGTCAATGGACAATCCCGGAGCAGTGGTGGTCGTGGTCGACCTGATGGCGTCGTGAGTACAACATATGTGCGTACAGCTAACACCGCGTGCGAAGAGCAAGCACAGGTGTTCGCGGCATTTGCGCCGCATGGTGGTTTCGCACGTCAAGTTGCCCGTGGCTTTGTCTCACTCCGGCACGTACTGCGAATAGCCCTTCTCGATCGCTCCGGCTTATATGCACACTCTCGCTCCGCCACTAGTAGTGAAAGCGTTGGCGGTATGGGGGGCGTTACAGGTCGTTCACGCCTATCCCCACGACAACGAATAAGACCGTCAGTCGAGGACACCGCGGTCTTACCCAAGGTAAACACTCCCCCCGCACCACACCCTCCATCTCATTCGGACACCCCCCCCAGCCAACACACCCCCCAGCCGGCGGAACGCGGCACCATTTGGGACGTCGTCCGCCGAGCACAAGAAGGCGACGCGGAAGCGTTTGGCGAGATCTACGATTGCTACGCCGAGACCGTCTACAAGTACATTTTCTTTCGCGTCGGCACCAAAGCACTCGCGGAAGACCTGACCAGCGAGACTTTTCTTCGAGCCCTTCGCCGCATCGGCAGCGTGAGCTGGCAGGGACGCGACTTAGGGGCATGGCTAGTAACGATCGCCCGCAACCTCATCGCTGACCACTTCAAATCAGGACGGTTCCGGTTAGAAGTAGCCACCGCGGACATGCTCGATCAAGACCAAGAGGCTCAAGGAATCGGTGGGCGGCCGGAAGCAGAAGTACTCGACAAGCTCACCAACGCCACCTTGCTGGACGCCATTAAAAAGCTGAACCCCGAACAGCAAGAGTGCATTGTGCTGCGGTTCCTAGAAGGGCTGTCCGTTAGCGAGACCGCACACGTAATGGACAAGAACGATGGCGCGATAAAAGCATTGCAATATCGAGCCGTCCGGTCGCTAGGCCGACTTCTGCCAGAGGGGTTCATGCCATGACATCGGTCCATGTGCCGCGAATACAAGCACATGCTGTGACTCATGCCACCACATTTATGACCCAAAAATGGCCGATTAGTGCTGTGACCAGCAGTAACGAAGTAATCACGTCAGAAAAAAGGCAACCACAGGCCGTAACCAAGCTAGCCCCCACTCCGTTGTTCGCGGTGACGGTGTCCTCGTCCGCGCTTGCGGACGCACCATATGTCCCAGCAAATAGGACAGTCCATGCGGGAGAGAGGGGGTTTGCAGAGTGATTGTCACTCCATGGGAGCGTCGCGCCGCCGAACAGTTCAACAATCTGTTGGAGGCCGAGCATCCTCCCGCTCATGACGAGTTTTCTCCGCTGCTCATGCTTGGAGAGCGCACCAGAGCTCTTGGCGACGAAATCCAGATAGACCCGGCCTTCCGCGATCGTTTCCGTACCCGGCTGCTGGCTGTTGCCGCCGTTCAAGGGGTCGGCCGAAAAAATCACACACCAGAGGAGACCGCCTCCAAAACTCCCGCTCACACCAAACGGTTCGCCCCTCGGCGCGTCGCGCTCGTCAGCGGCACATTGGCTGCACTGGTGGGCTTGTCTGGCGTTGGTCTGGCCAGTACTGGCGCAAACCCTGGCGACGCCTTGTACGGCATCAAACGGAGCAGGGAAGCCGCACAGCTTGCGCTCGCCCAGTCCGACGTAAGCCGAGGCGAGCTACACCTACAGTTCGCGAAGACCCGACTCAAGGAAGCAGAAAAAATACACGACGATCGCGGTGAGCTCGCCCGCGCTCTCGACGACATGGACGCGGATACCCGTAGTGGCATGCTCGAGCTCAGCGGAGCAGCGGTGCAACGTAGATCAACCGCGCCGCTGGAGACGGTCGACTCGTTCACCGCTAGCCAACGGCACGGATTGGCGAGCCTGATCAATCGGTTACGAGTGGACAGCCGCCAACGCGCACTGGATTCACTCGGGGTCATAGAGCAGGTGGACTCGCGGGCCAATGCGTTGCGACCGTCCTTGCTGTGCACAGCCGACTACTCGGGTACCGGCCGAAGCGACGAGCTTGGCCCCGTTCCCCGCACCTGCTCCGCGCTTCAAGAACAGCCTGGAGCAGCCAAGCCTGGTCCTGCAGGGCCAGGCTCACTCACGCCCACGGCAAGCCCATCTGGTAAGCCGTCAGCGTCAGCAAGCGGCGACAACCCCTTGGCCTCTCACAGCGACGGCTTGCTAGCAAACCCCAACGGAAACGCACAGTTGCCCGGCATACAACAAAGCGCACGCCCAGCTAAAGACGGCACCGGCAACGGGGTCCTCGGCTTATTGGGCGGCGTGATCGGCGCCGTGATAGACGCAGGCAAATAGCCGAACAACCCATGCTGGCCAGGTAGTCTGCTCAGCATGTCCGCGACGACGGCCTCAGCTGCCCAGGTCCACAGCACAGACGGCGCCACCGCCACCAGAGCGCCGGCAGCCACAGAGACACAGATCCCCGCCAACGGCAAAATCGGAGCATTTTTCGATGTAGACAACACCATGATCATGGGTGCGTCGATATATCACTTCGCGCGCGGCTTGGCGGCCCGCAAATTTTTCACTACTCGCGACCTTGCACGGTTTGCCGGACAGCAACTCCGGTTCAGAATGGTCGGCAAAGAGAACCTGAGCGGTCTAGACCGAACGCAAGAAACGGCATTGGCGTTTGTCGCCGATCGGGAGGTCGCCGAGATACAGCGGTACGGCGAAGAAATCTACGACGACCTCATCGCTGACCGCATCTGGCCAGGAACATTGGGATTCGCCGAGGAACATCTGAGCCGGGGCGAGCAGGTATGGCTAGTTACAGCCACGCCGGCGGAGCTAGCGAATGTGATCGCCAGCCGACTTCAGCTCACGGGCGCGCTCGGCACCGTTGCCGAGGTCGCCAACGGACGCTACACAGGCCGGCTCGTGGGCGAGCTGTTGCACGGTGCTAGTAAGGCGCATGCGATCAAGGCCCTTGCTGAGCGCGAGAATCTCGACCTCGCTCGATCTAGCGCATATAGCGACTCGATCAATGACCTGCCTCTGCTTACCAGCGTGGGCCATCCGGTGGCGATCAACCCTGACAGGCAGCTTCGCCGCTATGCCAAGGCGCAGGGCTGGCCCGTCCACGATTTCCGACGCGCACGCAAAGCCGTGAGTGTCGGCGTACCCGGCATCGCCGGGGCGGGTGCACTGCTCGCGGGCGCCTTCGCTGTAGGCATAGCCGTACGCCGTCATCGCGACCGTCCATAGTGGACTGAGTGGCGCGACAGCATTTCTCGACGCTGCGATTGCCACGTCGACGGTTCGAGCCGCCTTAGTTGTCGCGGAGCTGGTTCAGCTTTTGCTGGATCGTCTCTCGCACCTGGTCAGCAAGGTTGAACACCACCAGAGGGTCATCAGCGTGAGCAGCTTGCCCGGCGGTGTCGACTGGTGGGCAAAATTCGATATGCCATGTGGACGGCATAGGCACCGCGCCCAACGGTCCGAGCCAGGGAAACGTCGGCGTAATCGGAAAATACGGCAGTTTAAGCAGACGGGCCAACGTTTTCGCATTGGCGATCATCGGATATGTCTCTTCGGCACCCACGATCGCGCAGGGAATAATCGGCGCACCAGCATGCAACGCGGCCGACACAAACCCACCCCGACCGAATCGCTGCAACTTGTATCGGTCGCGATACAGCTTTCCGCTCCCCTTAAAGCCCTCCGGAAAGACGCCGGTGAGTTCTCCCGCAGCAAGCAGTCGCCGCACATCGTCGGGACAAGCCAGCGTGGCACCAGCCTTACGGGCAACAGACCCGACAAACGGCATGCGAAACACCAAGTCGGCGGCGAGCATCCGGAGATGTCGATGCGCGGGGTGGTGGTCAAGAAGTGCGATAGCGAGCATGGCACCATCGAGTGGCACCACCCCAGCATGATTAGAGACGACCAACGCGGCGCCAGAGTCGGGCACATGCTCCAAGCCGCTCACCCGCACCCGGAACCACTTTTGGTAGAGCTCCCGAAGTGGCGGTGCGAGCAGCTTCTCGGTGAAGTCTTGGTCATAGCCGAAATCGTCGATGTGATAGTTGCCGGTGACTCGACGCCGGAGAAAATTAAGCGTGGCCGCGATGCGCTGATCCCAGAGATCTGGACCCTGTGCCCGGGCGGCCTTTGGTGCCGTTGCTGGCGCATTCTCCGAGGTTCTCGTCGGGGAGTGCCCCTCTGCCTCGCTACTCATCGCGGCCCCGCAACCGAAGATATCCAGACCACAACGATTTCTCCCAGGCTCGCGCCTTGTCCGCTGGCAATGGTGCGTCGCGTCGACTGCCGCGCACAAAATCGGTGAAGGCCGCAGCCGTCGAAAATCGTGGCCGATAACCAACCTCGGTGGTCAACCGGGCAATGTCTACCACTCGGCCGTGGGTAAGAAAGTCCAGCAGCTCCCCGGAAAGGTTCAGCTTTCCCAGCGCATCGATCGCAGAGGCAACGATCCGTGGAACCGGCAACGGCATGCTGCCCGCTCGCCGGATCGCCTGCGAGAGCGTCATGACCCCCGGACCGGCGACGTTAAAGACACCGGGGTGATCTCGCACCGTCGCCGCGTACAACGCCTCTACGCAGTCGTCCAGGTGCGCAAACTGTATTCGGGGATCAAACCCAAGCACCGTTGGTGGCGATGAATAACCGAAGTATCGCGTCAATGCTGTACTGACCAGCGGTGACATCACGTTCGCCAGTCGAAGAGTCGAAACCATCGTGTCGGGACGCCGTCGGCTAAAACTGCGGACATAGGACTCGACATCGGCGAAGTCTCGACTGTAGCCGCGCAGATTTGACGCGGCTTCGTGGTCTTCGGTAAACATCGCGGGGTTATGCGGCGACGATCCATATACCGCGGTCGAGGATCTCACGACCAGTTTGCGAACGCCCGCCGCTTTTCCGCATGCCGCCAGCAGCTGCATGGAACCGATGACGTTAAGTTCTTTTGCCGCGTCTCGGCCATGCGAGCCCACGGAAATATCGGTGACGTGGGTGTGAACCACTGTGTCGACGTGGGTGCTGGTGAGGATCGCGCCAATGAGTGGCGCGCGAATGTCGGCATGCACGAACTCGACGCCCGTGCCAGCCGCATCGCCATGCATGGTGGCATTGTCGACACCGATGACTCGTTCTACCGAGTCGTCAGCGGCAAGCCGGGCCGCCACACGTGCACCGATGTGGCGACCCACTCCTGTGACGAGTACGACCCGAGGCGCCACTCCGCGCGCCCCCGGCTACTTCTTGTTACGACGCTGGACGCGAGTCTTCTTCAAGAGCTTGCGGTGCTTCTTCTTGGCCATCCGCTTGCGACGCTTCTTAACAACCGATCCCATACCAAGTCCTTCAAATTCGAATTGCGCTCACGCCGTTGGGCCTGACTCTGAGCTTCATAGGGTAGCCGTTAGCGTCGCATCGACCGGCATTAGGTCAAGCGTAAGGTGATCGACCGCAACCCTGGTGGCGCAACTCCGCAACGATTCAGGCCTGGGTAAAAGCGTCCTTCAGGTATGCGTGCACAGCGTTTTCCGGCACCCGAAACGACCGTCCAACCCGGACAGCATGCAGTTCGCCGGAATGCACCAGCCGATACACGGTCATCTTGGAGACGCGCATGAGCCGTGCGACTTCAGATACGGTCAAGAAGCGCACATTCGCCAGCGAAGGCGAGCGTGGCGGTTCCGCTCGAGAGCTTCTTGTCGCCGTGGATGCGGGGCTGAGCGCAGAACGTGACGGCGAGCGTGGAACAGACATGGCACACCTCCGAGCACTGTCGCAAACGGCTCTCCGCACCACACCAGACCTGCTAGCAATATTCTCGCCAGCACCTCGCAGCGCAGAAGTTCACAAACAACAGTAAACGCCGCAAATCACCCCGTCGAGAGATGGGACGAGGGTAAATCCGGACCCACCCACCGAGATGTACCCAAAGAAATGCCACACGCGGGCCACCAGGGTCTCCTACTTGAAGCCCTTGCCAATCTCCGCCGAACGATCCCTTGCCGCCTCTATCGCCGCGATCACCGCAGCGCGTACGCCATGCTTTTCTAGCTCACGAATCGCATTAATGGTGGTCCCGGCAGGTGAGGTGACCGCTTCACGGAGCCGCACCGGATGCTCACCCGAGTCACGCAGCATTTTCGCCGCACCAAACGCGGTCTGCAGCACCAAGTCCGCGGCGACCGTCCGGGGCAACCCCAACAAAATCCCGGCATCGATCATCGATTCCACCAGGTAGAAAAAATAGGCCGGCCCGGAGCCAGACAGCGCGGTCACCGCGTCTTGTTGGTACTCGGAAAGCCGCAACACTTTGCCCACCGGCGACAAGATCGCTTCGGTGGCAGCAAGATGCGTTTCATCAGCATGCTGGCCGGCACTCATCGCACTCATCGCCTCATCCACCAGCGCAGGGGTGTTCGACATGACACGCACCACCGGAACCCGCTCGCCAAGCATGCGTTCGAGGTAGGACGTAGGCACACCGGCGGCCAAGGAAATCACCAGTTGCGCTGGGTGAATGTGGGGAGCTAACTCGTTAAGCAAACCAGCGATGTCTTGTGGCTTAACGGCGATGACCAGCGTCTGAGCGGACGCGGCCTCCGGAACGGTCACCCCCCGGACGCCATAGCGATTTTCGATCTCGGTCACTCGTTCTGGACGGCGTCCCACCACCACAATGCGCTCCGCATCCCAACCGCCGCTCAACAAGCCGCCCAGCAGAACCTCGCCCAACGTGCCCACACCAACGATCGCGAGAGTGTCCATGAGTACCCCTTAGGACGAAGACAACGATGAAAAACAGCGACGCACTACTACCGACGAGAAGCCAACGATCGCAAAAAGAATGTCAGGTTTGCCGGACGCTCGGCCAATCGCCGCATCAAATAGCCGTACCACTGGGTGCCATAAGGGACATAGACCCGCACGAGATAGCCGAGTGCGGCGAGCCGCCGCTGCCCTTCGGGGCGCACACCGTAGAGCAGCTGAAATTCAAAGCTGGTGTCGTCGCGCCCATAGGCGGGTGCGCGATCGATCACGATGTCGATCAACCGCGGATCATGGGTGGCAAACATGGGGTATCCAGCGCCCGCGAGCAGCGCATTTGTGCAGCGGACATACGAACGCGCCACGTCATAGGGTGAGCGAAACGCCACCGACTCCGGTTCCTCATAGGCGCCCTTACATAGCCGCACCCGTGAACCACTCGTCGCAAGATCGCGGCAATCCGCCTCCGTGCGCCGCAGCTGCGCCTGCAGCACCGCCCCGGTCTCGGGAAAGTCTTTTCGTAACTCCACCAACGCTTCTAGCGTGGTGTCGGTGGTGGTGTGGTCTTCCATATCCAAGGTGACGGTGGTGCCAGCCTCTCTCGCAACGCGACAGATCTCGGCGGCAAAGCTCACCGAGCGAGACCGATCGAACCGCTGACCCAGCGCCGAAAGTTTCAGGCTGACCTCAGTAGTGCCCGTGAGCTCATGCTCAACTAGCCCCGCGATCAGCTGGAGGTAGGCCGCCTTGACGACATCCGCTTGTGCCGGATCGGCGCTGTCTTCACCCAAATAATCCAACGTCGCGGTGAGTCTTGTGGCGGCGAGGGAACGCGCAACCGACAAAGCGTCCTCTGTGGAGACTCCCGCGACAAACCGCCGCACTACCGCCCGACTGGGCGGCGCCGCCTCAATCAGCTTCTCCAACCGCTTACTGCGGGAGGCCGCCAAAATCACCGATCGCAACATGCCAGCATCATAGAGTGGTTTCGCTGTCACGCTTCCCGCCGCAGAGCCCCCACAGGGCAACGTCACATGGCGGGTATGGTCACACGACGGCGGCAGAGACCGCTGGGGCAGGGGGCGCGGGAGCTGGGACCGGCGTCGCCAAGTGTTGCCGGGCAAAGGCCAACGTCTCGGCTAGCTCCGCTTCGCGTAGCTCCCTACCGTGCCGAAGCTTGATATGCCGGGTGCTGATCTCGGCTACCACAGAGCCCTTAAACCCATTGCGGGCAAGCATTTGCAAGACCTCGGCGCACGGCTGCGTGCCCCGTCCCGGAATCAAATGCTCGTCTTTGAAACTGCCAGTGCCGTCGCCCAAATGTATGTGTGACAAATTGCCGCCCATTCGCTCGGCGAGGTCCAGCGAGTTTGTGTGTGCCGTGGCCGCGTGGGAAAGGTCCAATGTGTAATCGCTGAAGCCAACCTCGGTGGGGTCCCAGTGAGGGTGGTACGGGTGCCAGTTGCGATTCTTTGTCTTCAATGGATACATGTTTTCTACAGCGAGCGTGACGCCCGTATCGTGCGAGATTCGGGCGATCTGCTCGGCGAAGCCTCGCGCGTAGTCACGCTGCCACCTAAACGGCGGATGCACTACTACCGTGGGAGCGCCCAACTTGCTCGCGGTCTGAGCAGCCATATCGAGACGAGTCATCGGATCGGGTGACCATACTCTCTGCGTGAAAATCAGGCATGGCGCGTGCACGGAGAGAATGGGGATGTCAAAACGTTCAGAGAGGCGGGCGAGCTCGGCAACATTTTGGCTGACCGGATCTGCCCACACCATGACCTCGACACCGTCGTAGCCCAGCGCCGCTGCGATTTCAAAGGCGGCCGCCGTCCGCTCGGGGTACGCGGCTGCGGTCGACAGACCCACGGGGATATCGGGGTTGGGCAGGGCGGTTGAGCACACCTCGTCCAACAACGATCTGGAGGGGTCATCTAGAGAGCTCACCTAGCAGAGAATAGCTGGACCCGCGCGCGGAATTTTGTACGGAGGGTCATTTTTGCCGACTCAGCACGCCTTTGCGAACCATTAGTTCACTCAAATCGGATCAAAATACCCTGGGCTCTAGGCTGTGCGGGTGACACATCACCTCCCGGTGGACTTACCCACCCCCGTTCTGCGTCAAATGCCGGCCGAGAGGGAAACCCCACTGGATTTCACGCGGGAATGGATCGAATTCGTCGACCCCGCCAACGACGAACACCTGGTGCGGGCAGATTCACCTGGCTGCTCTCCCGCTGGCACTGTGTTTTCGGGAAAGGCTGCCACGGCATCGTCGCGGGCCAACAGGATAACGGCTGCTGCAGTCATGGCGCGTTCTTCACCGATGACGACGACGAGAAACGGGTGCGCGCTGCCGTGCGTCGGCTCAATCGCAACACGTGGCAGCATTACGTCCGTGGCTACGAAGCATGGACCGAAGTAGACGAGCTCGACGATGACGAACGTCGGCGCACGGCGGTAATTGATGGTGCCTGCATTTTCCTGAATCGCCCTGGTTTTGCCGGAGGCGCCGGTTGCGCGCTCCACGCGCAAGCACTACGCGACGAAAAGCACCCTCTCAAATACAAACCCGACGTCTGTTGGCAGCTACCCATTCGGCGCGAACAGGAATGGACTAAGCGCACCGACGACACCGACGTACTCGTCACGAGCCTGACGGAGTTTGACCGACGCGGATGGGGCTCCGGAGGTCACGACCTTCATTGGTGGTGCACCTCGGCCCCGAGCACGCACACCGCGGGCGAACCGGTCTTTCACAGTTATGCCGCAGAGCTCAACGAGCTCATAGGAGCATCCGCGTACCGCGAGTTGGCTCGGTTGTGCACAATCCGCGAAGCCAATGGGCTCATTGCCGTGCATCCCGCGACCGAGACCGCTCGCCCGACCCAGCCTTAGCCGCCCGCCACCCCGCTCGCTTTTCTTGCGGATTGCCCGCAATATTTGGTGCCAAAATTGCGGGCAATCCGCAAAAAAGTTAGTTGGACGCTAGCGGCCTTGGTTCTTGACGGCTTCTGCCGCGACTCTTGCGGCCTCTGGGTCCAGATAAGTGCCACCACGATTGACGGGTACCAAATTCGCATCGAGCTCGTAGCGCAGCGGAATGCCGGTGGGAATGTTCAGCTCGACAATGTCGTCATCGCTGATGCCGTCCAAGTGTTTGACCAACGCCCGCAACGAATTGCCGTGCGCAACCACCATCACGGTGTGTCCCATTCGCAAATCTGGGACTACCGCGTCATACCAATACGGCAGCATGCGATCCAACACATCTTTGAGACATTCGGCTTTGGGGCGCGCATCTGGTGGCAGAGCGGCGTAGCGAGGGTCATGGAACTGTGAATACTCCGCGTCGTCGGCGATCTCCGGGGGCGGGATGTCGTACGAACGTCGCCATTGCATGAACTGTGTTTCGCCAAATTTCTCTAGCGTCTGCTTCTTGTTGCGGCCTTGAAGGTCGCCGTAGTGACGCTCGTTGAGTCGCCACGACCGTCGCACCGGAATCCACTGTCTGTCCACAGTGTTCAATGCGATCTCCGCGGTGCGAATCGCGCGTCGCAACAGTGACGTATGCAGAACGCTGGGCTCCAGGCCCGCCTCTGCGATCAGTGCTCCACCATGATGCGCTTCGTCTTCCCCTTTGCCCGAAAGCCCGACATCGACCCAGCCCGAAAACAGATTCTTGGCATTCCATTCGCTCTCACCGTGGCGCAACAAAACGAGCGTGTGCGACTCACGTGCGGCAGTATGGCTGGCGATCGTTGTCATGGCCAATAGCCTGCCATGCCTGAGTTCGCCTGCCTGTTTGACCGGTGAGATTGCCGGTGTTTTCCCGGCAATCTCACCGGTCAAACAAAGAAGCCACGGCACAGCGTGGGGCGGGGGTTCCGAGGGCTAGTCAATGGGCGCGAGTCCTCTTAGGACTATGTCGACGATGGAGGCGATCTCTTCATCAGTATGCAGGTAGGGACGGGTCGCGCGAGCTACTATCCCGGGCGCGGTCAGCAAATCCACCGCGAGATCCAGGTTCGTATCGTCTCTTACCATGCCTTCGGCAACCCCACGCTCCAGCACCGACTTTGTGACTTCCCTCCGAGGCACGATGGTGCGCTGCCGGCACGCCTCCACCAGACCTTCACCCACTACCTCAGCATCGGCAAAAAGCTTGGTAAAGATCCGGTCGGCGAGACCACGACGACCATTGTCACGGGTCCTCTTAAGTAGCCAAATGAGATCAGACCGGACCCCATCACCAGGTGGAACGGGTATCGGGCCCTTCAGCCGAGCAACAGCGTCCACCAGTAGCTCGCCTTTGCTACCCCAACGACGATAGATCGTCGTTTTGGCGACCTTTGCTCGGTGCGCGACCGCTTCAATACTCAGCGCCGGAAGCCCTTCGTCGGCCACGACTTCCAGCGCAGCATCGAGGATCGCCTTCTCCACTTCCTCGCTGCGAGGCCGACCTGGCCGGCGCCCCACTTTCGTCTGAGTCTGTGTCAGAACGACAGCTCGCGATTTCTCGCCCGGGCTCATTCGTCACCTTCCAACAAGGGTTCGTCCCCCGTCTTCTTCCCGTCAGCCATGGCCTTCTGCTCGGCGGCATACTCGGCGTCGCCGGCCGCAACCTCGGCTCGTTTGCCGGGCAAAAAGCGCGCAGCTAGAAAAGCGCCGCACCAGACGACGACAAAAGCGAATGCCGACGTGACGTGCATCGCCTGCACGAATGAGTCTTTAGCCGCGTCCACCAGATTGGGAAGCTGTGCTAGAACCTGTGGCGGCGCCTGACCAGCTTTGACCGCACCCGCAAGCTTGCCTGCCGCATCGAGCGTGCCACCAATGGACTCGCCCGCGTCGTGCCGGGCAGCCGCCGGAAGGACATTAACCTGATCGCCAAGACTGGAGCGGTAATTAGCCGACAGCACCGAGCCCAGGATGGCAACGCCTAGCGCGCCACCCACCATTCGAATCGTGTTGTTGACCGCCGAGCCGGCGCCGGCTTTCTGCTTGGGAACAGTGCCCATAATCGACGACGTGGCGGGCGCCATCACATTGCCCATGCCAAGGCCCATCGTGAACACGATCACTTCCAGCATCCAAATAGGAGTCTCACGCCCGACGAAGAAGTACGAGCCAAGCGCAAGCCCGGTCACGAGCATGCCCACGGTGACCACCGATTTTGTGCCGAACCGACGCACAAACCTGCTCGACAATGGCGCGGTAATGCCAATCGCGATAGACACCGGCACGACGAGCGCGCCCGCGGGCAGCGGAGCGTAACCTCGCACCGCTTGCAGATAGAACGTCATATAGAACGTGGCGCCCATCATCGCGAAGAAGGTAAGGCCAATCGATACTGTGGCGGCCGAGAACGCCGGCTTACGGAACAGGCTGACATCCAACGACGGATGCGAACTGCGCCGCTCCACCATCGCGAAAACCGCCAGCAGCACAATGCCGCCGACAATCGGCACCGTCACCTGTGGAGCGGTCCAGTCATTGAGGTTGCCGCCCTTCACAATGCCGTACACAAGCGCCGTCAACCCGGCCACCGACAGCAGCACACCGAGTGGGTCAATGCGTTGGGGCGACGGATCACGAGACTCCGGCACAAAAAGTCCTAGTAGGACAGCGCCCACAATCACGAACGGCACATTGACTAAGAACACCGAGCCCCACCAAAAGTGCTCCAGCAAAAACCCGCCGGTGACAGGGCCGAGCGCGATCGCCAACCCGCTGAAGCCGGCCCACACGCCAATGGCTTTGCCGCGTTCTCGCGCGGGAAAAACGTTGGTAATGATCGACAACGTCTGCGGCTGCACCATAGCCGCACCGATACCCATAAGTGCCCGGGTTGCGATGAGCCTGTCCGCGCTGCCGGACCATGCCGAGAGTGCCGATGCTCCGCCAAAAAGCAGGAGCCCGGCTATCAGGAACAACCGCCGGCCAAACCGGTCACCCAAAATGCCCGCGGTGAACATGAGTCCCGCAAAAACCAAGGTATAGGAATTGACCGCCCACTCGAGCTGACTCTGACTTGCGTCCAGATCTTCTTGGATCGTTTTGAGGGCAACGTTCAGAATCGTGTTGTCGAGAATGACGACTAACAAGCAGAGGACAAGGACGCTCAAAATGCCCCAGCGACGTCGATAAATTGTCTGCGGATCCATAAATGGGACTTCCCGTGCAGGGGTTCGGACAGGAGGGCGCGCACCGGCGCCCGACGGATGTGTTCGCCAATACCGCGTTCAGTTGGAGTGAATATCGCTCACAATCGCTACATACGCGCAGCGACAGCAATGGTAGGCACGGTCGATTTAGATACGCAACCGACTCGTATCGATTTTCTGACGTTCGTCTAAGGCTACGGCTGTTTTCAAAGCTGGCCGGCGGTCGAGAGACTATGGCTAGCCAGTACAACGATGCTGACCTGCTTGTCAGTCCGACCCGTCTTTGAGGACTGGTTTCCCTATATGAACCCGAATAGCCAAGCAACTCGTACTGCCAATCGCGACTCAACGCCGAAGACTGACGATGCGGCGATCTAGAGGCGTTTTCCCAACGCGGTAGCAAATTCTTCGGCGCGTTGAACCTGTATATGTAGGTCGCGAACACGGTCAAGGGCCTTTTCGTGATATTGCCGCAGTCGCTGCGTCAGCGCGTCACGCTCAGCTGCCGTGACGGCATCGGGGCTATCGAGCCGCGCCGTAATATCGAGCAAATCTCGCATTTCTTCGAGGGTGAAACCGAGGGGTTTCATACGCCGGATGAGCAGTAGCCGCACCACGTCGCCTTCGGTATATAGACGGAAGCCACCGTGGCTACGCGCCGAAGGTGTTACCAAGCCAATCTCCTCGTAGTGACGGATGGTGCGTAGCGATAGCTCAGTACGTGCGGCGACCTCACCGATCTGCGCATGCCCGCTTTCCATACTCATGCTCCCTTGTGAGCTGGATCTCTATCAGCACCCTAGACGTCGCACTCTACCCTTACGTTAGAGTAGAGTTATTCGTGAGTGTGTGGCTGTCGCCCCACCCTATTCTCCCGGATCTCATCGGGTGCACTCCCGAGACCACCTTCAACGCTTAGCGATGACGCACGACTTGGATAGGTAACCGTTTTGCAGATCACGACCGCGCTGCCCCTTGCCCAACTACGGCGGTTTCGCCCCAGCTGGCTGTCCCCGAAAGTGTTTCGCACCGAGGTTTTGGCTGGACTCGTGGTGGCGTTGGCGCTGATTCCGGAGGCGATCTCGTTCTCCATCATCGCCGGCGTTGATCCGAGCGTGGGCTTGTTCGCCTCATTCACCATGGCCGTCACCATTGCGATCGTCGGTGGCCGCCCGGCGATGATCTCTGCGGCAACCGGCGCGATCGCATTAGTTATTGCGCCGCTAAACCACCAATACGGACTGGGCTACCTGATCGCGGCCGTCATCGTTGGTGGGCTGTTCCAAATTGTGTTGGGTGCGCTAGGTGTGGCCAAACTGATGCGGTTCGTACCGCGTGGTGTCATGGTTGGGTTCGTCAACGCCCTAGCCATTCTTATTTTCCTGGCGCAAGTCCCCGAAATACGCAATGTGCCCTGGGCCGTGTACCCACTTGTGGTGGGTGGTTTGGTGACGATGGTTGTGTTCCCGAAACTCACCAAAACGATTCCCGCGCCCTTGGTGTCCATCGCGATCTTGACGAGCCTGACTGTTGCGGCCGGCATCTCGGTGCCCACAGTCGGCGACAAGGGCCAACTCCCATCCTCGCTACCCGTACCGGGCCTGCCCGATGTGCCGTTCACCCTCGACACTCTCAAGATCATCGCGCCATTTGCTCTCGCGTTGGCGTTGGTGGGATTGATGGAGTCGATGATGACCGCCAAACTCGTCGACGACCTTACCGACACCCACTCCAACAAAACCCGCGAATCCATCGGGCAAGGTGTCGCCAACATTGTTAGCGGGTTGTTCGGCGGTATGGGTGGTTGCGCGATGATCGGCCAAACCATGATCAACGTCAAAAACGGTGCCCGTACCCGACTGTCCACTTTCCTGGCCGGTGTCTTTCTGATGGTTCTGTGCATCGCGTTCGGGCCCGCCGTGTCCACCATCCCGATGGCGGCACTGGTCGCAGTGATGATCTTGGTCGCGTTCCTCACCTTCGACTGGCACTCCATCGCCCCCAAGACTTTGAAACTAATGCCGCGCAGCGAAACTCTGGTCATGGCCATCACCGTCATCACCGTGGTCGCCACCCACAACCTCGCTATCGGCGTCGTTGTCGGCTCAATCACCGCAATGGTGCTATTCGCTAAACACGTCGCTCACCTGGTCAATGTCACCTCCGTCACCGACCCCGAGGGCGGGCATGTTGTCTATGCAGTGACCGGTGAGTTGTTCTTCGCGTCCTCCAACGACTTGGTGTATCAATTCGACTGCGCAAACGACCCCGACCATGTCGTCATCGATTTAACTGACGCCCACATTTGGGATGCCTCCTCAATCGCCGCCCTCGATGCCATCACCACCAAATATGAAACACGTGAAAAAACCGTAGAAATCATCGGTTTGAACCAGCCCAGCGAGGAAATGCACCAAACGCTGTCTGGGGAACTCACCAACAGCCATTAACGGTCTGCACCCAGACACCGAGCATTGAAGGGTCTGCTTTGGGGGCAGCCCCCACTAACTAGTATCAAACCCCACGCACTGCAAGCACTATCAGAGTTGCCCGACAGGACGGCCGTGAGCGCATGAACACCGCAGATTCTATGAAGACCAACAAGCCAATCGTGTTGTTTGTGTGCGTGCACAACGCGGGCCGATCCCTCATGGCCGCTGGCTGGCTGTACCACCTGGCCGCCGACAGGGTGGAGATCTACTCTGCGGGCTCTGAGCCGGCTGACGCCATCAACCCCATGGCGGTGCAGGCCATGGCTGAGGTCGGCATCGATATCGGCGGCCAAACACCGACCAAGCTCACCTGGGGTAACGCCAAGGCCGCCGATGTGATCATCACGATGGGCTGTGGGGATGCTTGTCCTGTTTTCCCGGGCAAGCGCTACCAAGATTGGCCAGTAGATGACCCAGGCGGCCAAGACCTCAATGCGGTTCGCGGTATTCGCGATGACATCCAGACACGGGTAGAAAACCTTCTCACCGAACTCACATGAAGGCGGCAGTCATAAGCCGGGACGGCACACTGCGCAGTGGCAGCAAGGCGACGGTCACACGGACGCGCATGGGCGGACGATAACCCGCTTTATTACGCACTCGTATTGCGGGCGCACCGGCGCGGGGTACACCGGCAACTGTGAGCGGGGGCGACTGCGTGCAAGCCAGACGCAGCGAAAGGCTAGACAGCTACTCTTTTTACGTGTTGCCCATTAGGAGCGGGCGTTTCGCCGGATCGTGGGGTGGTTGTCTGCGCCTTTTCAGCAACTGCCCGCGCCTTCATAACCAAGCCCATCATCCACTTGCCTCCTCGCGTGAGGACGGCAACGGCATGGTCCCACATGTCTTTGGTTCCTTTTCCAACTTTGCCAGTAGCTGTGAGCATTCTCGCCCAACTGAAACCTGCCGAATTGCGCGCTGCCATGCCGCACCTCCTGACGCTTAGCCCGTCGCCTCAGCCTAACTTGCGCCCGCTAACTTTACCTTCGCTGGTTGGTAACTCATGTCGAACGACCCGTTAGTCCGATATCAGACCTAGCGACCTCGAGATAATTACGGTGACTTGTCCCGAATAGACGAGCACACGGTCGTTATCTGCCCAGCCCCACCGGCTACTCAACTTCAGGCACCGAGGCCAGTCGGCGAAGGCGGCTAGGTTTGCCAGCGACTCGCCGCGGGATTCACGCCAGGCCAATCCGCGACGAATGGCGGACGGGAAGCCAATCATCAACAGCATTTGAACGTACTCGGTGCGTGGGGAAACCGTTCGTGTCTGAATCAGAACTGCAGCACGTCCCGGGCGATGTCACTCATCTTCCGAAAGAGGCGGCTGTCGCCGAGAATGCGAGTGAATCCGTACCTGGCATAAAACATGGCAGCCGACTCGTCGATGGCATCAACCACGACGAACCGGGCGGCCACGATCTGCGCCGTACGAGCCGCCCGAGTGAGCGCCTCCGCCAGCAGCATCGCGCCCAACCCTTCGCCTTGCATGTTTTTGGCCACCGCGAGCCGGGCCAACAGCACTGCTGGCGAGGAATCCGGACTCCCACGCCCAATCTTGGCTGGCATAGCACTCCGCTCAATAACGTGTCCGGCCAGTGAGTAATACGCCACAACCCGCTCCCGTTCGTCCCGTGGTGTCCACACGAAAGTGCGGGCGGTGTTATTAGACATGGAGTGACGGGCTGAATGAGCAAGCCAACTGTTCAGCTGGGGCTGACCACAGTCAAAGTCATCTAAGCGGTGAACACCCGACAGCGCAGTGGTGGCGAACGATGCACTCACTCTCCGCCCCCATCGACTGAGTCGCGTAGTCGGCGGGCAGCATCAGTGAGGGCTCCATTTGGTGCTGGTTGAGCATCGAGTGAGGCGATCATCTGGTCGTAAAAATCGGAAGGCACAGTTGTCACCTGCTCGCGGCGGAGCGTCTCACGTGCAGCTTCGCGAGCATTCCTCAACACGAATGCGGTCATTGTCTCTCGGCGCAGCTGTGCGGCTCGCTCAATCAGTTTTTTGTCCGCAGCATCGAGCCTTACTTCCAGCCGCTTAGTTGGCGCGGTCATCGCCCATCCTCTCTGTCGTCCGTACAACGTACGGACAGCTCACCCCTAATCTACGGAGCCGCCAGGGGTAAAGCAAGGATGTGCGGGCCACCCGGGACTTGCCTCACTACTGCTGCCCAGGCACCTGGGCCCAGTCGGCGAAGGCGGCCAAGTTGGCCAGCGACTCGCCCCGGGATTCACGCCAGGCCCATTCGCGACGAATGGCGGACGGGAAGCCAATTGTCAGCAGCTGGTTAAAGGTGCTGTCAGCGTATTGCGCCACCGACCCGAGCAGCCGGTCAAGCTCCTCGAGGCTCAGTGAATCCAGCGCAACTCGCCCGGCCAAGAACACATCGCCGGCGGCGTCAATACTGAACGCCACCGCATACATACGGGCGTTGGCACGCAGCACATACTCGTAAAGCTGTTGGTGGTTTTCGTCCGGGTGGCGCATCACAAACGCTTCGATGCGTAGCGCATGATCACCCACGATCAGATGGCAGATGGTCTGCTGTTTGGCGATCCCCGGCAACGTGACGACGAGATGGTCGTCGCCCTGCCGTTCGTAATCGGCGCCGAGCTGGTCAAGATAGCCGACGAGTCTTTCCTTAGCCTCTGCCACGGATCACACCGCCTCAGCCAGTTGGTAGGCGCGCGCGGTGGCGACGTGGTCGTATACCGCGAGCAGTCCGTCCACTGTCCGATCCCACGAGAACGCAGACGCGTGACGCACCGCGCCGGCCGACAGCGACGCACGCCATTGCGGAGACTCGGCCATTCGTTGCAGCACGGTTGCATAGTCGTCCGGACGATGGCCGCCCACAAGCACCCCGGAGCTGCCGTCAGCAACCGCGGTCAACAACCCACCGACAGCAGCAGCGACCACCGGTGTGCCACACGCCTGCGACTCCACCGCGACCAAACCAAACGATTCACTTCTGCTCGGCGCCACCGTGACGTCGGCGGCCCGATACAGTTCCGCCAATTGCGCTGCCGGCAGCGGCTCCACAAATCGCACGACCTCGCTTAAGCCCAAACCTGCCGCCAGGCCTCTAAGTTCTGCCTCGCCATATCCCGAGCCGCTCTGGCCACCGCAGATGACAACGGTCAGTCGATTACGCAGTGCCGGCTGCACCGCGAGCCGAGCCGCCGCACGTACCAGCACGTCCGGGGCTTTTAGCGGCTGAATTCGTCCAACGAAGAGCGCCACAAAATGGTCCGCTGGCACCCCCCACTTGTTCCGGGCCGCTACACGAGCGGCTTCGGCGCCCGGATGAAAGACCTCAAGGTCGACCCCTGGCGGCACAACCTCGACCTTCACGCCACAGGCGCCGTATCGGTGACAGAGCTGCCGCGCCTCATCGTCGGTGTTGGCCACCAGCGCATCGGCCTCATTGGACACCAGCTGCTCTCCGGTGATGCGCACCGCCGACTCAGGGCGATCACCGGGCGCAAGATGGGCGTTTTTGACCCGGCCTAACGTATGTGCGGTGTGCACGAGCGGCACGCCCCAGCGACGACGTGCGGCACGCCCCGCCTGCCCGGAAAGCCAATAATGCGAATGGATAGCGTCGAATCCGGTGGCGGCGCTATCTGCCTCACCGACAGCGTGCGCGCGTAAAACGTCCCAGGTGAAGGCACACAACTGCCCGGGTAAATCGTCTTTGTTGTTGCCCTCGAACGGACCGGCAGGCACATTGCGCACCAACACACCGGGGGCCAGCTCCATGCTCTGCGGCGCCTGGGAGCTCGTGGCTCGAGTAAAAACTTCTACCTGCACGCCGCGCTCAGCAATGCGTTTCGACGTTTCGGCGAGATAGACATTCATGCCTCCGGCGTCACCGGTTCCGGGTTGGTCTAGCGGGGAGGTGTGCATAGAGATGGTCGCAAGACGCCGTATCACCGTCGTAATTCTCCTCGGTCAGTTTCCGCGATAGACATCAACCCCCAACGGCGCAACCGCATTTCCATGTGGCAACCTCAGCCAGCGAAGCCAGACTGGCCTACGTGGCTCGCCGCTTTACCTCCGAAATCGGTCAGTGGGAGCTGCTATGAGCCTGAGCCGAGAACATCAACCGGAAAACACCCCAGTAAAGCCCCTCGCGGTCGTCACGGGCGCCAGCAGCGGGATCGGAGCCGCGACCGCTCGCCGACTGGCAACGGACGGCTTCCACGTCATCGTGGGCGCCCGGAGACGCGACCGGCTCGACGCCATGGCAGCGGAGATAGGCGGCACCGCGCTCACCCTGGATGTGACAGAACAAGACTCTGTCGATGACTTCGCTCGTGCCGTTGATGCACTTCCGGGCCACCTCCAGCTGCTGGTCAACAACGCCGGAGGCGCCAAGGGGCAGGACCCCATCGAGAATGCTGACCCCGGGGGTGCGGACAGAGGAGTTTTCGCTGGTGCGGTTCTCCGGTGACTCAGAACGTGCTACCGCCGTCTACGCCGGCGTTCCGGAACCGCTAGTCGCCGAGGATGTCGCAGAGTGCATCGCCTGGGCCGCCACCCGCCCAGCGCACGTCAACATCGATCTGCTCGTCGTCCGCCCGAGAGCGCAAGCATCAAACCACAAAGTTCATCGGAATTAGCGGGTCACTTAGTTAGAGCTTTTCGCCGACGAGGACCGGTTCGTTGATTAGTTCCACCTCATATTGGGCTCTCACGCCGTTGCGGATCTCGCGCGCCAGCTCGAGCAGCTCAGCGGGGCTGCCGTCACCACAGTTGATGAGCGCCAGCGTGTGCTTCGACGAAATCGCCACGCCGCCCCGCCGGTAGCCCTTCGCGAAGCCAGCGTGCTCCACCAACCATGCCGCGGGGATCTTGACCGAGCCATCCTCTTGAGTCCAATGTGGAATATCGAGCGCGGGGTGCTCCGCCGCAACCCGTTGTTGCAACGAAGTCCAGGCATCCGAGCTCAGCACTGGATTAGTGAAGAACGAGCCCACGCTGCGGGAATCTGGATCTTCCGGATCTATGACCATGCCTTTGCCACGGCGCAGCTCCAAGACAGCGCCGCGAATGTCCGCTAGCTGGGCTTTGCCGTCCGACTTACCGCGCTCGGATCCGACACCCAACCGACGACTGAGCTCGCCATAGCGAAGCGGGCCACCGTACATGTCGCGGCGTAATACAAAGTCGACTCTCAACACCACATAGCGATCGTTGTGCTTAAAAATGCTGTTCCGGTACGTGAATGCGCATTGTTCCGGCGATAACTCGACCACCTCACCAATGGTGCGGTCATACGCGGTGACCGACCGAATCACCTCGGCGACCTCTTGGCCATACGCGCCCACGTTCTGAATGGGGGTGGCACCAGCCGAACCAGGGACACCAGACAAACACTCCAAGCCGGCAAAACCGGCGTCAACGCAATACGCCACTAGCTCGTCAAACGGGTGACCAGCAGCAACCCGCACCAGCACCGCGTTGGGGTCGGCCAGCGCCTCGCACTCCACCCCTCGCGAGCGCAATAGCACCACCACGCCGGGAAACCCCGCGTCCGACATAACCACATTGCTGCCGCCCGCGAGCAGCAAAAGCGGTTGCCCGGCCGCATCAATGGACCGAACCGCGTCTACCGTCTCCTCGAGCGTGGCGACCTCGATGACCGAGCTCGCCGGCCCGCCCATGTTCAACGTCGTGAGGGCAGCTAACGGTGTTCTTGTTTCTTGAAGCACCCTTAGACCCTAGATGGTCGCCCATTCGATCCGACCACGCTCTAGGCTTGGCGGCGTGAGCCCCTCAAAAGACTTTTGGATCGACTCCCTACGCCGCGAAGCCGGCGCTTTCCGCGCCGCGATCACGCCCGCCGATCTCGACAAGCCAGTGCCTTCATGTCCCGATTGGACAGTGCACGACTTAGTCGGCCACCTTGGCCGAAAATACCGCTTTCCGTTCAACAAAGCAGTAGCTGACGTCAGCAAACGCCCTGAGGAGGAACGGCCTGTCCCGCCCAGCGGCGAAGCAGTGTTGGAATGGTGGGATGAGTCTTTCGCTGATGTAGTCACCACTCTAGAAGCGCTCGATCCGGGGACACCCGCGTGGAATTGGTCCCCTCAGCAGCAGACCGCTGCTTTTTGGCACCGACGCATGGCACACGAGACATCAATCCATCGGTGGGATGTGCAAACAGCGCTGGGCCTTCCCGAGCCGATCGATCCGCCAGAACTCGCAGTTGACGGGGTCGATGAAGTTCTCGACTCATTCTTGCCCGTCGGACGCATCGCCGAGCCCATTAACGTCACCGGGGTTGCCAGGCTCGCCGCAACAGACATCGACGCAGCGTGGGACGTACGCATTCGCGACAACGGCATCACTTTGCTCGACACGGGTGGCTGGTTCGACGACGCACCAGAAATAGCGGCTATCGCACAAGGCACCGCAAGCGACCTACTCCTCGCGGTATGGGGCAGAGTGCCCATCTCACTGCTTACGGTTAAGGGTGAGACCGCGCTCATCCAGGCATTACGCGCACGGTAGCCACCACCTACTACCTGGTCACATCAGAACTAACTGTGGCCAAGCTGAATCACCAGTTTGAGGAGCCGTTGATAACGTCTCGGATCGCGGGGCGGACGTCGAGCAGATAAATCAATGACGCGGCAAGCGCGATCAACGAAAAGAGCGTGCTCAAAAAGATTAAGAAAAATGACAGCAGGAACGTGCCACCGATCAAAAGAAGCCAGCGGTTCTTCGCCATAGTTCCTACGGCATCGAAGGCGTCGGAGCGCTGCGTTGCGCAATGAATGAACGCCCAAATATCGATCACCACCGAAACCACAAAGATTGCACTATCGATAGTGGTGATGATCGGATCGACCCACAACGTCGCCATGGCACCAGCCTATGTAGTCGCGTCGCCCGCCTGCCAACGGCCCGAGCTAGTGGAATTCTGCCGAGGGGCCGGCAACCGCTGCTGCCGGCCCCTGATTAATGCGTTATGCCTTATTGTCTTGCTCCGTAGCCGCCGGGCGGGCGGCCTTGGTCGACTTGCTAGCGTTGCCAGACTTCACACCGACAGACTTCGCGGACTTAGCTGGCTTCGTTGCCTTACTGGTTGGCTTCTTCTTCCCCGACGCAACAGTGGTCTTGCTCACAGGTTGCTTTTGTGTTGTCGGCGCTACGACGGTCCGCTTTGAAACAGACGAGGTACCAGCGCCGTTAGCATCCCGTTCGTCAACGAGGGCTTTTCCTCGCGCGACCAAGCCGCCGTAGAGACTCAGCGCCTTTCCGCCCACAGCCTTGACGTTGACCTCAATGTTCTGACGGACACCCCGTGCTCTCTCACGCATCGCATCAGTGTCAACCCGCTCCGCCTTGGCCTGCGCGAACTGCCGGAGCTGGGCAGCATACGAGGGAATATCGGTGGCGAAACGACCAAGCTGCTGTTGCCCGGTCCGCACCCAACGGCGGAGCGTGTCTGGCGCTTCCCCAGCAAGACGCTGCGCTTCCTTTGGCAGCGCATCAGCTTTTTTCTGCAGTTCCGGGCCCCATTTCTGCAGTTTTTTGGCGACGAGGTCGCCGACAGCAGCAGCTGCATACAGCGGGCTCGGCAAAGTTTTTTCACTCATGACGGCTCCTCAATCGGTTGTTTCTGACTCTTTGGCTGTGACTTGCCCTTGGGACGTAACTCTCCGAGCGCCGCTTCGCCGCCATTAACGAATGGACCACCCGGGTCGCTGAGAGCTTGGGTGGTGGATCGAAACTGCTGGTAGATCTCGATCAATACCCGCTTTTGCTCCGGGGTGAGCGCGGAGTCGCCCGCAATCGCGGTAGCGACGTCAGCGCCCTCCTGCGCTTGCAGAAGCCCTGCACGCGAGAACATGACCGACGTCGAGATGCGCAACGCAGTCGCGATCTGGCTCAAGACCTCTGCACTGGGTTTACGAATCCCCCGCTCAATCTGGCTGAGATAAGGGTTGCTCACACCGGCTTTTTGCGCCAGCTGCCGCAATGACACGTGCGCGTTTCGTCGCTGCTCGCGAATGAACTCACCGATCTCACTGACGACCATCTGCATGATGGGGAGATCAGGATCGGTAGACACGCTTGCAACCGTAGAGGTCGATGCTTGCATTTGCAAGCATCACGTGCGCGGCGGCGCGACGGTGCATGAGCAACGCAACGCGGGGCTGGGCGACGGAACGCCCTACTCGGGGGTGTCGATTGCGGCGCGACTACCGGCGACCATGAGTTCGGCGTCATCAGGCGTTGTCCGCTTTACCAGCGCGAGCGCAATGTTCCCCCACTCGTAGTGACGCACCGCCGTGCCGACAAAACCAATCTCACGCTCGTCGCGGAAAACCGGAGTGCCATGGGCCGGCAACTCGTCCGACGAACCGTCCAAATGCAACAGAGCCATGCGACGCGGGGGCTGCCCCACGTTGTGCACCTTCGCCACCGTCTCTTGCCCGGGGTAACAACCCTTGTTGAGATGCACTGCGGTCGGCAGCCAATTTGGCTCTTGCACGATGGTGCGATGGTCCGTTTCCTGGCCTAGCCGTGGGCGACGGGCAGCAACCCGCAGCGCCTCGTATGCCTCCATGCCGCAGACAGGAACACCGGCATCCGCCAACAAATCGATGACCGCCGCGACACCAGACCGAGGCACCAACACGTCGGCGTTGTCGCTGGCCGGCCACGGCATGCGCCGCACCCATCCGCCGTCCGGCAATGCCACTACGTCATACGGCTCTGTCGGGTGGGCGCCCAATGCCGCCAGCGCACGAGGCGTTTCTGGTCCAAGGACCGACAGCAGCGCCCACTCTGCGGTGACGTCTTTCGGGTGCACGCGCAGCATGAACCTCATTGTGTCCAAGAAGGACAGAAGCTCGGCGTTGGCGCCAGGCTCCACATCGATCCAGGTAGTGCCAGCGCCCTCGTCAGCCAACTCGGATATCAACAGATGACGGGCGATGTGGCCATGGGGCGAAAGGACCAGCGCCTCTGTGCCTTTTCCCGTCGGCAACTTCTCCAGGTGTTGCGTCGTCAGTGTGTGCAGCCAGCTGAGCCTGTCTTCACCGGTAACCGTGAGCACACCGCGATTACTGCGGTCGACAACACCCACGGACTCAGCCAACGTGCGTTGTTCCCGAAAGGGGTCTCCATAATGCGCGGCAATACCGGCGTCTTTTCCCTCGGACGCAACGGCCTCAGCAATGGCAAGCATGATTCGAGGATAGGCAGTCAACATAAGGTAGGGCGATGACTACCCCAGTATTGGCCATATTGGCGCCACTCTCCGCTGACGGCGCCACCATGGAGCGGCTCCGCCCCAAGGTCGTGCCTCTAGCTACCCCCGTACTGCGCGCAGACGACCTCGGAGCTACTCGTGGAGACGGCGCATTCGAAACCATGCATGTTCGTGGCAACACTGCCTGGCTGCTGCAAGACCATCTCGACCGACTTGCACGTTCCACCGAGCGACTACACATCGTGCCGCCAAGCCGAGCACAGTTGGCAGAACTCGTGCACACCGCGATCGCGGCATGGCCTGACGACGTCGAGGCCGGCATCAAGCTGGTCTGCTCCCGTGGCCCCGAATACATCCCCGACCAGCATCGGCTCCCCACCGTTTACGCGTTGGTGTATCCGCTCCCGGCGGGATTTCCCGCCGCGCGCCGCGACGGTGTGCGGGTCGCCAGCTTGACGATCGGGATCTCCGCCGAAGCCCGGGCAAGCGCACCTTGGTTGCTGGGCGGCGTCAAGTCACTGTCCTACGCGGCGAACATGGCCGCGTTGCGCGAAGCAGCCGGTCGAGACGCCGAAGAAGTCTTACTGACCACAATGGACGGTGTAGCGCTGGAAGGCCCCACGTCCAGCGTGTTCTGGCTCACCGGAGACACCCTCGCAACCACCCCCCATGACCTCGGCATTCTGCCTGGCATCACGGTGACGGCCATGTTTGAAGCGGCGGGCGAGCTCGGATTGCGCACCGAGCACCGGCCCATTCACGTCAACGAGCTACCCCAATGCGACGGCGTCTGGCTCTGCTCAAGCGTGCGCGGGATCGTGCCCGTGCGGGAGTTGGACGGCAGGCCGCTGCCCGTCTCGCCCCACACCGAAACGTTTAGCGCGCTCCTTGGATTCCGTTAATCGACGGTCGACGCAGCAGGCGACACGGACACCGCCCGCCCTTGCCGACGAGTGTCCATACGCGACTCAGCCGGCAACGCGGGTCAACCGGGCGGACAGATGCGGAGTAAGCGGGTGGCCATCTGCGGCTTTGTCGACCGCATACAACAGGTCGCCCTCGACGATTCCGTAGAGCCGATGGAACGCGCTTACCTCACTGGCGCGGGCGGTACGTGCCACAAAGTCGCTCGATAGCTCGAACTTGGTGCCATCGATCTGGCCGGCATAGAGCTCGATGACACCGCTCGCGTCGGTCACCAACACGTCGAGCTCGTTAGTGTCGCGTTCTTCTTGGACGGTTCCATCTTGGAGCGACGCCAACGCCGGACGCCACCACCCCGTCTCGCGGGCATACGGACGGATCGGACGACCCTCATCGTCGATTAACCACATGCGTGACTCGTATGCCAAAAACGGCCGGCCATCGTGACTGAAACGGATTTCTTGGGCGAACTCGAAATCGTCGGAGTTGGGATACCCGCCCTTACCCGTGCCCCGCCATTGCCCAACCAACGGCAACAGCCCCAGCAAGGTGGGGTGCAAGTCAGGACCTGTTCGTAGGTCGTCGGTCTCGATAAAAGGATAGCCAGGATTGTTGGTCATCGAGTCCCCCAGCGAGAGCGGTCATAGCGCTGTCTTGGCATATGAAGAAACAGCTTGTACGCGACATAGCCAGCTAGAAACGCGACGGCGGCGAGCACCGCAACGAGCAGACACATGAAGACGATCGTGAACACCGGGCAAGCTTAGAGGTTGTGTGGGTAGGGGTACTAGCCTGCGTCGTTTTCCCGCACTTCGCCTGGCCGCGTTGTCCTCGTCTCCCGCTCTTCGCGTCCACATAGGTGCGTTGAACGGCGGCCAGCGGTGCTGAACTAATACACTAACGCCCGCACGTCGTCGGCAAGAATTTCTTCAGTGAACGTGGCCGCACCAGCGATCCTGACGCCATCGATCACAGTGGACGAATCGATGCCCCGCCGCGCCGCGCACTGGGTACACACTGTGACCTGTGCCCCCGCTATCAGCGCGCTGAGGGTCTCCGGCAACGGGGCGCTATGCGGAAGTTCAAACTCCTCAGCCCTACCCGGCACGGCAAACCAGGTCGACTCTCCAGTAAGCCATAGCGACACTTGCGCCCCGGCGGCCATCGCCGTGACAGCCACCGTAAACGCCTGCGAGCAGCGCTCTGGAGCATCCATTCCGGCAGTGGTCTTGATAACGAGAGCCCGCACCGGGAGCCCCTTTCGGTGGTGGGCGCGCGGGAGCGCGCCAACATCCTTACGTTCGTCAGTACTTCGTCAGTATTCACTAGCGGACGAGCGGCACGTCCCGAGCGGACACATACAGCCTCGCCTTGCCATCTCCCGCACCGAGACGATCAACGCTCAGGTCGAACGGTAGGTGCGGAACATTGAGCACCGGATGGAAGCCGCTGGTGAAATGCTCCACGACTTGAGCGGGAACCGTGATGCCCCCAGCGGAAACGTCGTGCAGCGAGAACGCCACTTGGTTTCCCTCCACGCTTGCACCGACCCTTCCCGCAAGAGTGACGGATACGCCTTGATAAGTAACAGGTAGCGTCGCGCGTAACGAGTCGCTCTTGGTAGACAGAGACAACCCGTCGATTTGCGCTGCCCGCTGGATGCGCGCGGGATCGACCGCCAGATAACCGTTAGCACGTTGCGCGGTCACGTCATGCGGATCCGAGCCGGTGAGAATATCTCGGGGAAAACTGATCTGATGAAACGTGGCATCGAGCGCGTCCACCGTCAGCGAGTTCGTCTCCACATCGGACATATGGACATGCACGGACCGCAGATCGCCCCGCGCTACCTGAGACAAAAACGGAAAACCCTGAATGTCGACAGAGGTATGTTTCGGATCAAATCCCTGATCTTGGGCCGCATTACTCACCACCGGCACCAGTTTATTTTCCGCTACTTTCGCTGACGCCCGATCGACCACGACACACAGCGCGGCGAGCACCACGGCAACAATTAACAACACCCAGGGCCAGCGACGCCGGCGTCGGGTTGCGCGATTGCTAGCCCGACCGTAGCCGTCAGTGTTCGCGGTCATGGTTATCTCATTTCTTTCCTGGCGCGCGGTTGCCGGCATTCGGTCCGGAGGATTCGGGGCGGGAACATCGACGCTAGCGGGTCAACAACGCGGCTGCCGTATAAATAAAAGCCCCACTTGTCGCAACAGAGATCAGCGGCGCGACCGCCAACTCCGTCCACCTCTGCCAGCCATGAACGTCTCCTCGTTGCTCCATCATCGGTCGTCCGGCTCGCTCATACGCCACGCCAAGGTCGACCAATAGCACGACCGCACCGATTACCAGTCCGGCAAGGGCTGCGCTGGCGATGGCGAAAACGTCCACGCCCGAGAACCCACTCCACCTAGTGATCTCCAATACCGCCGGGTACACCAACGTGGACGCCAACACGCCAGCCGCGCCTCCGACTATTCCTCGGGGAACCGCCGGATGCACCTCTGGGTGTTGTTTCCAATGGTCAAGCAGGTTCGCGACGACTAATCCGACCGTCACCGCAGCAAGGCCCGCCAACAACAGCTTGGGCCCATAAAAGTGACGTCGCACCACTATCGCGGCAGCGGTGCTGATAACCACGGCGACCAGGGTCAGCGACTGTGCCAACGCCACCGTCACTTGCTCCCGACGTTGGCCCAGCAACAGCTGGCCTCCGATGGCCACAAAGAAGCCGGCCGCACCGCTGATCGCCAGACCGGTAAGCGAGGCAGTGGTAACCCATGTCGTCAATACGTCAGCCAACACCGCTGCGGTGGCGCCGGACGCGATCAGCACCGTTGGCGCCGGAGGCACAACTACCGCCAACCACACCACAATGGTCGCCGCCTGCACGAGCAACACCACAAAGGCGAAGCTCAGCAACGACACCGCGCCCAGCGACATCGTTACTCCCACGCCAAGCGCTATCGCCGCTGCCACGAGCGGCGACCACGGCCCCGACTTTCGGAGCACGGGGATAGCAGCGGTGTCGTTGATGCTTCGTTGGACCCGCATGTGGAACTGTTCGGTCCGCTCGGTGTCTCGATTGCGATCGTCCCTGCGACTATGCACTACTCGATCGTGCCAGAACGGCCCCGGCAGCTGACCGCCCCCAGCATCCCTCGCGTCCTAGGGCATATCGGCCAGCCAAGCCTTATCCTCGGACGATATGGAGATCTTGCTGCTGACGCCGCTACCGCTGACGTCGGCAGTGAGTCAATTACTCCCAGCTCTTGAGCTGCTGAATCACCATGTGCGGCGCGCCGCACGGCAGGCGCATGTCGCGTTGCCCCACGCACAGCGGACCAATCCCGACGCGGTACTCGTCGACGCGAAAGAGGATCTCGCCGACGCACGATCGCTGTGCCGACTCCTTCACACCACGGGTCTGCGGGCTCCGCTGTTCGCCATCGTGACCGAGGGCGGTCTCGCAGCTATCTCGCCCGACTGGGGCATTGACGACTTTTTACTCACCACCGCCGGCCCAGCAGAGATAACAGCCCGGCTTCGCCTAGTGCATCGGGTCGCCGAGGCGAAGACCACCAGCGACACGATCCGCGCCGGCGACCTCACCATCGAGGGCGACACCTATACCGCGCGGGTGCGCAGCCGTCCGCTAGATCTGACCTACAAAGAATTCGAGCTCCTGAAGTACCTGGCGCAACACCCCGGCCGGGTATACAGCAGGGAGCAGCTCCTGCGGGAAGTCTGGGGCTACGACTACTTCGGCGGCACTCGCACCGTCGATGTCCATGTGCGGCGGTTGCGCGCCAAACTCGGCAGCGAACATGAGGCGATGATCGGCACCGTTCGTCATGTGGGCTACCGATTTGTCGCACCCGCGCTGCGTCCGTTACCTGAAGAAAGCCGAGTCACACAGCATGGCTGAGCACCGCGAAGACCAGGGCCTCGGCGACGGCGCGGCCAAAGCACCGCGCGTCGAGCTACGGCGTTATTCGAACCTGTCGCCAGCCCATGCCGATGAGGTGTTGACGCTGGCCGCCGCAGCACAGCACACCGACAGAGCCGATCCGCTCTCCGATGATGTCCGGCTAGACATACACGGCACCAGTGCTCGTCATACTGCTAGCGACTCGCGCAATCAGCAGCACGTACTCGCCTATCAGGGCGCGCGCCTCGTGGGGTATCTCCACCTTCGCGCTGAGACCTCCGAGCCGAGCACCCTAGGCCCTTCCAGTACGCATGACCATGGGCCGCAGGCCATAAACGCCGCGTTGGTGGTGCATCCGGGTGCACGACAGCGCGGTATCGGACGCGAACTCGCTGAGACCGCGGTGCACCGCGCGGCTGGTCAGCTCCGCATATGGGCTCACGGCGACCATCCGGGCGCGGCGGCGCTCGCGCACACTCTCGGAGCGCGCCGTTCGCGAGTCCTTCTCATCTTGGGCCGGTCGCTCGTCGACGAAGGTACGCACCAGACCGCCTCGCCAGGCGCCAATGCACCGCTTGCTCAGGATCTGCGGGAAAAGCCGGTGCTGCCCACCGGAATATCCGTTCGTCCATTCCACATCGGACATGACGAGCCCGCCGTCTTGGCGGTCAATGCCCGCGCTTTTGTGCGGCTGCCAGACCAAGGTGGATGGACGATAAACGACTTCGTCGCTCGCGAAAACGAGCCCTGGTTCGATCCGGACGGGTTCTTGCTCGCGGTCCGAAAAAGCAGCGGCGAGATACTCGGGTTTCATTGGACGAAAATCCATCCAGCTGGCTCTCACACCGGCCCAGACCTAGGTCAGTCACTCGGCGAGGTATACGTGCTGGCAGTAGACCCCGCAGCACACGGAAGCGGACTGGGCAAAGCACTGACCCAGCTTGGGCTGCGATATCTGGCGTCACGTTCAATCGCACAGGTAATGCTCTATGTGGACGCATCAAACACGGCAGCGGTAGCGCTGTATCGAAAATTGGGCTTCACTCAGTGGACCAACGATGTGGAATACACGATTGACTCGGTGCGGGCGCCCTGACGGCCCGAGTACACGTGGCGACATTCGTACCAAATCGGACTAATTTACCGCGCGGCGAACACCATTCACGCTTCGGCTTTGATACCTTCCGCCGGGGGTGGGAGCATGTCACGGGCACATGGACGCGGTGGCTCTCAAGTTGTGCGGGCCGGAGCCGGCAGAGAAACGATATTTGCGGCGGTCTTCTTAGTCGCAATGGGTCTCATTATGGCGGCGCTGCCGCACGGCACCACAGCCGAGTGGTTCGTCGCGACCGCTGACACACGCAGCGAATACACCACCAGCACCCACATCCGCACTGAAGCGCATCGCGGCCCGCCATGGGCCACGCCAGCTTCGTCGGAAACGCCCAGGTGGGCCGGCGGAATTCACTTCGTGACGCAATAAGACAAGACAGCGCAAAGGGAGCTCGCCGGCGGCGCTATCGCGCCCCGTGGGTGGGGTGTCAGCATGTGCTAGGAATGAGTGATGGTCACACAATCTGTCCGGTGCCTTAACCATGGCGGTTTAAATGTTTGACAATTTGTCCACTCCACTTGATATTTTCCTGTGGGGCAGGCCAATTCTCATATTCGCATTAGGTATTTTTTTACTAATTTTCTTTCTCAGAGGCAGAAAGAAAATGAAGAAAGCACAGCGAGCTTTCAAGGACGCCCTCTTCATAAACTGGAATATCGCGCCGACCGCGCACAAAGACAATTTCCTCATCCTTGCGACGCCTATTACCAACCGCATCCAGCGCGACTTTTTCTTCCTCACCGCATCACTGCGTTTTGGAAAAGGAAGCGGCCACGATGGGCAGGCTTTTCATACCTCGATAGGATCTTTACCCGCGGGCACAACCCACCGTTGCGAGTGGCAGGGGTTAGCGCCAGCATTTTATTACCCACCCGACGGCGGTGAACCAGTCACATTAGTGGTGCGCTTCAACGATGAGACTGGCACTACGCATCAGATAGCCGTGCCCATACCCAGGCCGACACATTAATTCTGGCCGAGAAAGCGCCTTCACATATGCCCAGCGCCGTTACCGAACCCGACGTTGCTCGACCTTGGTCCACTGTGGACCGTGGTGGTGTGGTTATGCTCGGGCGCAACGGTGGACAACCAGTAGCAGCGGAGATTTTGCACATTTCCCTGACGGCTAACGCACGAGCACGTTGAGATAGAACGGACGTCACACGTGTCCGCTAACGCCGAACATCACCTGTGTACTGGGGTGCGCTGGCACGACCGGCGTGCTGCGCTCGTCACGCATTCCAGCGAAGAGCAACGCACGGTGTTGACGCTCGGCGAACACATCGTTTTGCGGACACAAAGCCCTCGACACTGCGTCGGAATTTTTGACAACGGGCAACGAACCGCGTGCACCAAAGGGGCGTTGCTGCCGGCGTCGAGTATGCGCAGCCAGTGCGTCAATTGTGTGAACGCCGACCCGACCACTCCCTATGTGCGTGGCTATGCCAAAGATGACGGCCGTTGCTACCAGCTATATCTTGCGTGGTTTGGCCCGAAGGTGTTCAAGGTCGGCATGACCGCCGCCGAGCGTCAAGCTAGCCGCCTATGCGAGCAGGCGGCTATCGCATTTACCTGGCTCGCGCGGGGCTCACTCACCGTGATAAGGCGGGCAGAGCTCGCGGTCGCGCAATCCGGGCTGGCGGTGGAGCGGGTGACCACAGAACAAAAATGCACCCAGTGGTGGTCCCTGGGTTCCGCCGAGCAACGGGCAACGGAATTACGCAGACAGCGGCAACGGATAATCAACGAGGTCACCTTACCGTCCACTCTGGACCTTATGACGCCCCACCAAGTGCATGACCACACCGAATTGTTCGGGCTTTCCACCCCTTTGCCGGACTCACCGCAGCGCATCACAGAGCTCGCACCCGACGCCATAATCTCTGGCAGGCTACGTGTGCTGGCTGGTAGTTGGATGATCCTCGATAGTGCGGAGAAAACGCTGGTGCTGGATGGACGGCTACTACGCGGCTGGAGCGTACTCAGCACACCTGGCTATTCGGTGCCGTCGTCATGGCTACCATCCGTGCCGCTCCACAGCCCCCACATCACCGGCGTCCAGGCTGCCTTATTTTGACGACACGGTCGTTCGGCCGCTTAGAACAGTACGAGGTGCAACAGCAGATAAGCGGCACCAGCGACCACCGCCGCAGCGGGCAGCGTCAACACCCAAGCGGTCACAATATTGTTGGCCACCCCCCATCGCACCGCCGACAATCGCTTGGTGGCCCCCACACCCATGACCGCGGCAGTAATGGTGTGAGTGGTCGAGATGGGAGCTTGGAAGACATACGCGGTGGTATAGAGGACGCTCGCGGCCGCGGTCTCGGCGGCAAAACCCCGCGGCGGATCAAGGTGAATAATCCGGCGTCCCAACGTCCGCATGACCCGCCAGCCGCCCGAATACGTGCCCAGCGCCAACGCGGTGGCGACCGCGAACTTCACCCACAGCGGGATGGAGCTGCCTTCTTGATATCCGCCAACCACTAGCGCCAGCACAATGACACCGGAGGTTTTCTGGCCATCCTGCAAACCATGGCCCAGCGCCATAGCGGCGGCTGACCCCGTCTGCGCCAACCGAAAGCCACGGTTGACTTTGCCTGGCTGCGACCGGCGAAACGCCCACAGAATGGCGACCATCAAAAGGTATGCGAGCACAAAACCGACAATGGGTGAGGCGATCATCGGAATGATCACTTTGTCGAGGATGCCCATCCAATGGACTGAGGCGCTGGCGGCGAGCGCCGAACCCACCAACCCGCCAATGAGCGCATGCGACGACGAGGACGGAAGTCCGAAATACCAGGTGATGAGGTTCCATATGATGCCGCCGACTACACCACAGAACACGATCAGCAGACCAGTGGAGTCCTTCGGAGGGGTAATGATGCCGCTGCCCACGGTCTCGGCCACGCCTTCGCCGATGAGCGCACCCCCCAGGTTGGCCACAGCCGCCAACATCAGCGCCGCACGAGGCGTGAGCGCCCTGGTGGAAACAGATGTCGCGATAGCATTTGCCGCGTCGTGAAAGCCGTTGGTGAAGTCGAACGCCAACGCGATCAGGATGATCGCGGCAATCGGCAGAAGATCCACTTAGGACTCCTTAACCGCGATCGTCTCGACGGTATTGGCGACATTCTCAAACGCGTCCGCCGCCGCTTCTAGCTCATCGGCAACCTCTTTGAGCTTGAGCACCGTCAAAGCGTCGTACTCGCCGGAGAAGAGCCTCGCCAACAGCCTGCGGTAGGCGTGGTCTCCTTCGTTCTCCAAACTATTGATTTCGATCCAGTATTCTTCGAGACTCTTGCGCGACTTAAGCCGCGGCATCGCCTCGGCCGTCACACGTGCACATTGGACCAACACATTCAGCTGCTCGGCCATCTCCGGCGGCACATCGGGAATCTCGCTCTCGCCATAGAGATGCATAAGTGTTGCGGCGGCCTCCATATGGTCGATGACATCGTCCAAATTGGAGCCGAGCCGGTAGATGTCTTCCCGGTCGAAAGGTGTCACAAAGGTGGAGTTGAGTTTGCGCAGCATTTCGTGGGTTACTTCGTCGCCGGCATGCTCGATCTCCACCATCTTCTCCGAGATCGCGGTGAAGTCTGCGCCAGGCTCCGCCATCCGCACCAGCGCTCGTGCCCCCAGAGCCAGATTGTCGGCGGACTTGCAGAAAAAGTCGTAGAACGCGTCCTCGCTTGGGCGAAGGCTGAGTCGCACTGTTTCCTCGCAGTCTTCGAGCCGGGTTGCCGGCGATGTGAACCAGGGCTTTGAGACTCCACTTCTAGCTGAACAATAGAGGAGGGCCCAGAACTTGCCGCAACAGCACAACAGTCCCGCAGTTGCACCGCTCTCGTAGTTTGGTAGCGACCACGGCACGGGAGCTGCCAACCACCTAGCTGGAGATTGTGATGGACGACGGACGGCTTGGCTCGGAGCCCGCCCGTTACACAAGGTGAAAGACCTCAGTTTCCCTCACGGATGACCCGTCCGTTTGTCACCACCTCGCAAGCAGCTCAGCGGGTCTATCGATTTTTGCTGCGACCTCCGCTCTTGTTCACCAGGGGAGCGATTGCTACCGCTACCGCAGCTGCGGTGAGTCACACTGAATATCCATATCTTGCGGATATACGGCTGTGGTTAGCGTTGCCCACCGAAAAGCTCGAAATGGCAACTCTTCTCGGCACAGCAGTCACGCTACATTCCCTACTGTTCTTGCAACTAGCGAGCGAGATTCCCGTCGCGTTTCAAGGTCGCTCATCTCAGATTCCGAGTTGTAGGTCCACCTGAGCCCTGGCTGGTGCGTTCCGCCGTAGCCCGCTGTCGGGCGCCATTGAGGACAACAGAAGCTCCAACTCCAAGGGGCATTGTCCAGCGCGCCGTGTTCGCTGGATCCACAAACGCCAGCGCAAACACGCCACTTGCGACAGCAGCCACGACGGCACGGGGAAGCGCAGTCAGCGCACCTCTCCCTGCGGTCGAACCTAGGCGTCTCCAACGTTGAGCGCGCGTCGACAGAGTGGGCATCTCGAACCTTTCGTGTTAGAGCCTAAGGAGAAATGAACTTTGCCCATATTTCTTGGCCATCCTGTACAGCTCACGTTAACAAGCACCCGCCATCGCGGGACGTGAGTCCCCTCATCCGCTACGGTCGTCTACCGTGCCCGCACCCGCCCCTAAAACCGAGCCGACTGTTCCCGAACTTCTTGCGGCCGCGGTGGGTGCGATGCCGGGCGGCGTGCCACGCGAGGGCCAGCAGCGTATGGCTAGGGCAGTGGCAGAGGCGATCGAGACTGGTGAGCATCTTCTGGTCCAGGCGGGAACCGGCACCGGCAAATCTCTGGGCTATTTAGTACCCGCGCTGCATTCTGGGAAGCGTGTGGTGGTCGCCACCGCGACTCTGGCGTTGCAGGCGCAACTAATAGAGACAGATCTTCCGAGACTCGCGGCAAATTTAACGTCCATATTGGACCGAACACCCACGTTTGCGCTCCTTAAGGGCCGACACCACTACGCCTGTAAGGCAAAGCTCGCCGACAATGCCGAGGACTCGCTTTTCGAGACAGAGGGTCAGCAATGGCTTGGCGAAATAAGTCGGTACGGCAAACAAGTCACTTCCGTGCGCACTTGGGCCGCCGACAGCGACACTGGCGATCGGGCCGACCTCGACCCCGGTGTTGACGACCTGATTTGGCGGCAAGTTTCCATGCCCTCCCGCGAGTGCATTGGCGCTACTCGCTGCGCATTCGGTGAGGAATGCTTCGCCGAGGAAGCACGTGTGCGGGCTCGAGAAGCCGACGTCATCGTCACCAACCACACCCTGCTGGCGCTGGACATGTTGGGTGGGCGCACCATTTTGCCCCCACACGAACTGTTAGTCATCGACGAGGCGCATGAACTTGCGGGTCATGTCACTAATGCGGCGCGCGCTGAGCTGAATCCCGAGACCATCCGCCGCTCTAGCCGTACGTTGAAATCGCTGGTGGGTGCAGAGATTCGCGACCGATTCGACGCGGCCGAAGAAGCGCTCTCGGGTGCGCTCCCCACTGTTCCCCCAGGCAGGCTGGTGACGTTGCCGACTGCGCTGGCCGAGGCGCTTACGTTGATCGACTCCGCTGCCCGGGCGGCGGCCGAGGCAATCGGCTCGATCGGTGGCGACGACGACCAGGCGGTGGAAAAAAACCAGCAAAAACAAGCGCTGCGCGAGCTAAATGAGACGACACAACGGCTACTGAGCGAGTCCGAACACGACGTTGCCTGGATCCAGGAAGACGACCGGGGGCGCCAATCGCTCGTAGTCGCGCCCTTGTCTGTCGCCGGTCTACTCGCGACTCACGCGTTCACCGACCGAACGGTGGTCGCCACCTCGGCAACCCTTACTCTCGGCGGTCGCTTCGACCAGCTGGCCCGCTCGTTCGGGCTCACGTCCGGGTCTGACCGAGTAGACAGCAACTCTGAGCCTAGGCGGGAACGCTCGGCAGAAACGCCGGCAGAGGACAAACCAGCCACTCCGCCATGGCGCGGCATCGATGTGGGCTCCCCGTTTGACTACGCGCGCCAAGGAATTCTGTACGTCGCCGCGAGACTTCCCCGCCCAGGTTTGTCCGGGTTACCCGACGCGGCACAGCACGAGCTCATCGAGCTCATCATCGCCGCCGGCGGCCGCACGTTGGGGCTGTTCTCCTCCCGCAAAGCCGCCAGCCAAGCAGCCGAAATCGCTCGTAACAAAACAGACATGCCGATACTGCTGCAAGGCGAGGACACACTGGGCGCACTCGTACGACGTTTCCGCGACGACCCCCGTACGTGTCTTTTTGGCGTGATGTCTTTGTGGCAAGGCGTTGATGCACCGGGTACCACCTGCCAGCTCGTCGTCGTGGACCGGTTGCCATTTCCACGTCCGGACGACCCTCTCATCGCTGCCCGAGCCAAACTAGTTGAGGACAACGGCGGGTCCGGCTTTGCCGCTGTCTCGGTACCCCACGCTGCGGTGCGCCTAGCTCAAGGAGCTGGCAGGTTGATCCGATCTGCCAGCGATCGTGGTGTCGTTGCGGTACTGGATTCTCGTTTGCACAACTCGGGATACGGCGCTTTTGTTCGTCGCTCACTGCCTCCTTTTTGGTACACCAGCAATGGCGAGACGGCCAAAGACGCCCTACGCCGCCTAGACGCTACCGCCACACACGCAGAGAAAGCGCGGTGACGACTGTCCCCTGTGGATAAATCTCTGCCCTGTGGATGACGAAAAATCCGCCAGCTTTCCTCCTAGCCTTTGCTTTACCCACCGATGCCCTATTGGCCCAGGTGGCGCCTACGCAGCCAATTCTCAGTTGGGGGAAGCAACATGTACGGAACAGTCGGCGGTCAGCTCGAAGAGATGAGCAAACTCGCCACCACTTTCAAAAGCAATGCCGAACAAGCACAACAGATCCGCAGCGCCATCGATCGCTCTCTAGGAAGCACTACATGGTCGGGGCCAGCGGCCGAACGGTTTCGGCAATCATGGCAACAGTTTGCGCCGTCACTAGATCAACTACACCAGGCGCTCACCGAAGCGGGATCCGAAGTGGACCGCCGACGCGGTGCGCTAGACAATGCCACCCGCTAGTCGCGGGCGTCGCCATTGCCTTCGGCTTTTTCCGCGGCTTCCGCGCGCTCGTCTTCCTCCCTAGTACGCCGTTCCGCTGCCGCCTTCTTCTGGTTGGTCGATGTGGTGCCGGGCGGCGTCGCTTCGCCCGCTGGCACTGGTTCGCCTCGTTGCTGACGCACCAAATAACGGATGGCGGTATTGAGCGTGGCGACAATCGGGACAGCAACCAAAGCGCCCACAATGCCGCCCAGAATGCTGCCACTGGTGATCGCCAGAATGACGGCCAACGGATGAACCGAGACCGCTCTGCCTAACAGCAAGGGTTGCAAAATGTGACTCTCAAGCTGTTGCACCGCGATGACCGCCAGCAGCAAAAGCAAGGCCGTGACGGGCCCTTGCGTCACGAGCGCAACCAACACCGCTACTGTGCCCGCGAGCACCGCACCCACAATGGGGATGAAGGCCGTAAGGAATACCAAGGCGCCCAATGGCAACGCGAGTGGAACGCCCAATAGCCACGCCGCAACACCGATCCCCATGGCATCAACGAAGGCCACCACGACGGTTGCGCGCACATACGAGATCAGCGTCCGCCAGGCATATTTGCCGGCTTGGTATATCGACTTTCGAGCGGTGGTCGGCGCAAATTTGACCAAAAACGACCAGATCTTATTGCCGTCTTTAATGAAGAAGAAGGTGGTGAATAGCACAACAAAGAAGCCGACCAACACCTCGACCAAGGTGGTAGCGGTATCCAACACACCTTGAGTTACCACGTCTTGGTTGTCGGAAATCATCCGACCCAGTGAACCAAGGGCATCTGAGATCTGGCCATTTGTGACGTGAAACGGCCCTTCGCGCAGCCATCTTTGTATCTCGTGAATTCCGTCTCGCACGCTGCGAGAAAGGCTGCCAAAACCGCTGATGAACGCATAGACAACGCCGTACAGGGTGCCACCGACCGTGAGCAATCCCGTGATGAGCATGATGCCAGCCGCTAGGCCGCGTGGCACTCCATGCTGATGCAGCCACGCCGCTCCCGGCTGCAACAAAGCAGAAAGCATGAGGGCTATAGCCGTAGGGATAATCGCGATCTGTAGAACAGCAATAACCTTGACCAGGAAGTAAATGCCGACACCGAGGATGAGCAGACGCCAGGTCCAAGCGGCGGCGACCCGCACGCCGTAAGGGACACCATCATCAACCCGATTTTCTCCATTGTGGACGAAAACCACCTCTGGTTCGTCGTTGCGCAACGACGAACCAGAGGCGACGGCCGAAGGGGCGCTCCCGCTCATCGATTCGGATGATTGCCGCTTCAGCTCCGTCAGGTGTGCTTTCATCCGTGCTAACCAGCTCAGTGGAATCCTCCATCGTTATGCGGTCTACAACGCAGTTTTACCGCTCATCACACATGTTCCGCTTACCGTACTGGGCATGTGGCCGCGGTGTGCACGTTCGGTACCGTCATAGAGGTGAGTAACCAGCTGACGGAAGCAGACGACGAAAACGGATTGCCGATTCGGCTATTGCATGACCGCGTATTAGTCCGGCTCGATAGTAAGTCCGGAGAAAGGCGTTCTAGCGGGGGAATCGTCATTCCGGCAACGGCAACAATGGGGCGCCGACTCGCCTGGGCTAATGCGGCCGCGGTCGGACCTAATGCGCGAAACATTCAGACAGGTGACCGCGTGCTCTTCGACCCCGCCGATCACTCCGAAGTAGAGATACACGGAGCCGAATACATATTGTTGCGGGAGCGTGACGTACACGCCGTGGCTTCGGCCCGGGTGGAGGCGAACGGCACTGGGCTATACCTCTGACCGCTACACCTCTTACCGATATTCCTCTTACCGGCCATCCCGGGACCGCTCAATCTTTGACCGCTTGTTCTGGGCTTAGCTCGATCGCTCGGTCGCGTCGGCCGGCAGTAATCCGGCTAATGGACTGAACTTGGTCAGCGTCAGCGCTTAAGGCGTCAGTTCGGGACGACTGGGAGGCGCCCGGTGGCGCAACCAGCGCTGGGTCGCGGCAGCGGCATGGACGCTAAAGACGTGACGGCACGACGCCATGGTGGATAGCAACGACAATTCTGTTTCCTGGTAGTCGAGGGGCCGTCGACCATTGAGCGCGGATTCTCGCAGCAACGCCAGCTTGGTCGCTGCCAGCTGAAAGTCTTGCATCGCCTTTGTTGCCTGCTGACCCCCAAAGACGCCGGCCCAGGTGCGGGCGGCACGACGGCCACCAAGCGTGCTCATACTGACCAGCTCGTTACGGGAAAGCCAGCCGGCAGCCACGTAGGGCGGCAAAATTTGTCCTACCAGCTTCGCCTCACGCGACCGCATCCACACCGCCACCACCACCAGGGCTACAAACAGCGGCACCATGAGGCCGACGTAGCCCCCCGCGAGCCACAGCAGATTTCCGCTGGTGGCCAGCAGGTTCCAGAACGAATGCAGCGAGATCGCTAGCGAAAGTCCCAGTAGTGGGGCAACAACCCGGACTACTCTACTGCGATGCCGGACCGCGATTCCCACGCCGATGCCGGTCATACACGTAAACAAGGGGTGTGCGAAAGGCGACATCACCCCTCGCAAAATGAAGGTGCCAAATAGTGCGAAGAGGCCGGACAAGCCGTTGCCATGGTTGTTTGCCTTGCCTAACAGATATGCCTGACCGAAATACAGAATGTTCTCCACGAAGGCGAACCCGACGGCAGACATGCCCGCATACACGATACCGTCGATCACTCCATTGATCGGACGTCGGCCGAGGGCTGCTAACACTAAGAAAATGAAGAGAGGCAGGGCTTTGGCGATCTCTTCGGCCGGTGGCGCCACAAAGATTGCGGTGAGCTTGGTAGCACGATTGGAGCTTGGCCCGGCAAAGATCTCGATGCCCACAGAGTTCACTAACAAGGCGACCGCGGTCGCAACAAAAGCCCCCCAGAAAAAGGAGAACACCAGGTAATGGGCAGGCTCGGGCTCATAGCGGTCAAGCCACATTAACGCCAATAGCAAAAACGGGACCGGCAAAATCGCCACGGAAGCTGCCAGCAGCAACACACCAATGCCAAGGTTTTCAGTCAAGACCAGCAGCATGACGGCGGCACCGAGGACGATGATCGCCACACCAGCGATACCCAAGAGCACGTGGACGAGTCGCCGGCTATACCAAGGAGTGGGCTGGTGTAGCCGCATGGAACCAGCAATGGGGATCGGGTAGGCGCCACCGTTGCCGTGCAGAGCGGCTCTTCCCATGTCGGCCGAATACCCATCCTGCCCCATGCCGAACCCGGCCCGGGGCTGCTCAGGTGGGGGCTGGGTCATGACGAGAGCTTAACGGTGGTTGCGTCCACTTGTGCCTTTACAACGCTGGTCACAGTACTAAGGACCTGACCGGTAACCTGGAGGACGTTCTCGGCCGCTTTCACAAGAACGATCTGTGGTTTCCTCACGCTAAGGAGCTCTCATGGCACGCGTCGTGGTCGACGTCATGCTCAAGCCTGAAATCCTCGATCCGCAAGGGCAAGCGATTGTCAATGCCTTGCCCACTCTCGGATTTTCCGGAGTGGCCAACGTGCGGCAGGGCAAACGGTTCGAGCTCGAACTGACCGACGGATCCGAAGATCAACAGCTCGCCGAGGTGGAACGAATAGCAGCAACCATGCTCGCTAATCCGGCGATTGAGGACTTCCGGGTACGGCTGGAAGACCCGGAGGCTAACCAGTGACAGCTCCGTTAGGATCATCGTCAGCTCCTGTAGCCCCCGCTGAGGGCGCACGCATTGGAGTCGTCACCTTCCCGGGATCGCTCGACGACCAGCAGGCGCTACGCGCGGTGGCGAGGGCCGGGGGGCAGCCGGTGGCGCTGTGGCATAACGACCCCGACCTACATGGGGTTGACGCGGTGGTGCTGCCCGGCGGCTTCTCCTATGGCGATTACCTGCGCTGCGGCGCGATCGCCCGGTTCTCCCCGGCCATGAGCAGCATTATCGGCGCGGCGGGCCAGGGACTTCCGGTGTTGGGCATTTGCAACGGATTCCAGATTTTGTGCGAGTCTCATCTGCTGCCCGGCGCTCTGGTCCGTAATCAGCACCGGCATTTTCGCGCTCGTGATCAGCTGCTGCGTATTGAGTCGACCCAGACCGCATGGACCAACACATATGAGCCTGGCGCCGAGGTGCTCATTCCGATTAAAAACGGCGAAGGTCGCTACGTTGCCAATGAGTCCACTTTGGACGAGTTAGAAGCGGACGGGCGGGTCGTCGCACGCTATCTGGGCAGCGACCCAAGTGGCGCGATGCGCAACATCGCCGGGATCAGCAACAGCGCCGGCAACGTCGTGGGGCTCATGCCGCACCCAGAATATGCCACGGATCTGTTGACCGGACCATCCACAGATGGGCTCGGTTTCTTCGTCTCTGCTTTGCGGAAGTTGGTGTCATGAGCACGGAATCCCTTTCGGAGTTAGCTCCCGCCGTTGACACAGTGCGGTACGCGGCCGAGTCCGCCGAGCTGGCCCAACCTTTTGCCGAGCTCGGCCTCAAAGAGGACGAGTACACCAAAATCTGCGAAATCCTTGGTCGTCGTCCTACCCAGACCGAACTGGCCATGTACTCGATCATGTGGAGCGAGCACTGCTCATACAAGTCCAGCAAAGTCCACTTACGACAGTTCGGCGAGAAGATTCCGCCACAAGCACAAGACATTTTGCTGGTGGGCATGGGCGAGAACGCCGGCGTTGTCGACGTGGGCGACGGGCTTGCGGTCACCTTCAAAATTGAGAGCCACAATCACCCCAGTTATGTGGAGCCGTACCAGGGCGCCGCAACCGGGGTGGGCGGCATCGTTCGCGACATTTTGACCATGGGAGCCCGGCCCATCGCGGTCATGGATTCGCTGCGTTTTGGCGCCGCCGAGCATCCGGACACCGCACGCGTCCTACCTGGTGTAGTGGCGGGAGTCGCCGGATACGGCGACTGCTTGGGCCTGCCAAATGTTGGCGGCGAGGTTGTCTTCGACCCTTCATACCAGGGAAATCCGCTGGTGAACGCGTTGTGTGTGGGCGTCATGCCGGCGCATGCGATCCAACGTTCGGCAGCTACTGGAGTCGGCAACGTGGTGGTACTACTCGGGGCCAAGACCGGGCGCGACGGCATTGGCGGCGTCTCCGTCCTGGCATCGGCCACCTTCGACGACGAGAGCCACCAGCGGCGCCCCAGCGTGCAGGTGGGCGATCCGTTCACCGAAAAACTCCTGATCGAATGTTGTCTAGAACTGTTCGCGCAAGGGCTCATTTCGGGCATTCAAGACCTCGGTGGCGCTGGCCTGACCTGCGCGACTACAGAGACCGCAGCGGCGGGGCGTTCCGGCATGCATGTGGCCCTCGAGCGCGTGCCCCTCCGCGAAGCCAGCATGGAGCCGCACGAAATTCTTGCCAGCGAGTCGCAGGAACGCATGCTCGCCATAGTCGAACCACAGCATCTGCGGCAAGTGCTGGCAGTCGCCGCCAAGTGGGGAGTGCTCGCCACCGCTATTGGCACCGTGACCGACTCGGATCGGCTGGTCATCACTTGGGGGGAGAGCACGGTCGTAGACGTGCCGCCGGCGAGTCTGGCCGATGATGGTCCGATCTACCAACGCCCGGCTCAAAAACCAGCAGACCAAGACTTGTTGCAAGCCGACCGCGCCGAGACACTGACTCGTCCGTCCACCTCGGATGAACTTCGCGAGACCATGCTTCGGCTCATCGCTAGCCCAAATCTGTGCAGCCGTCAGTGGGTCACGGAGCAGTACGACCACTACGTGATGGGCAACACGGTCTTGGCTCAACCCGAAGACGCTGGAGTCATTCGACTCAGTGAGCAGACCGGACGTGGCATCGCGCTCGCCACCGACGGGAACGGTCGCTATGCCCGGCTCGATCCTTATCTCGGCGCCCAGCTCGCCTTGGCAGAGGCGTATCGCAACGTCGCGGTCACCGGTGCGCGTCCCATCGCCGTAACCAATTGCCTCAATTTTGGGAGTCCTGAGGATCCCGCCGTGATGTGGCAATTCGCGGAGGCCACACGCGGTTTGGCCGACGGCTGCCTGGAGCTTGGCACGCCAGTGACCGGCGGAAACGTCAGCTTTTACAACCAGACTGACACCACAGCCATCAACCCCACGCCTGTCATTGGGGTGCTGGGGGTAATCGACAACGTTGCCCAACGAACCCCGATGGGTTTGCGGAACCACGGTGACACTCTCATGTTGTTGGGCGAGGTACGCGAAGAACTTTCGGGTTCGGAATGGGCCTGGGTGGTACATGGGCACGCCGGTGGTCAGCCACCGCGAGTCGACTTCGCCGCGGAGCGAGCATTGGCCGATGTCATGCTCGCCGCTTCTCACGAGGGTCTGCTGACCGCCGCACACGATATTTCCGACGGTGGCCTGGCGCAGACGCTCGCAGAGACGGTCTTGCGTAATAACATCGGCGCCACGGTGTGCCTGCCGGCAGGCACCGATCCGTTTGTCTGGCTGTTCAGCGAATCGACAGCTCGAACCCTGGTTGCCATGCCTCCAGAAAACGCGCGGCGCTTTACCCAGATCTGCGAAACGCGCGGAGTCCCGGTAACACCATTAGGCGTGGTGGACAGCGTGCAAAGGACGCTGGAGGTAGAAGGCCAGTTCGTCGTGCCATTGTCGGAACTTAGGCAGGCGCATCAGCAGACTTTGCCCGCTCTGTTTGGTTCGGCCGAGTAGCACCACCACAACGGTTTCTATGGTCTGGCTCGACGTGGTCTAGCTCGACGCAGCGGAGGTACGTGCGGATGGTTCGGGCAGTCAACGACTCTACGGCGGTGGATGCGGTGCTGGCGGCTTTTGCCGCCAGCACCGACCCCGCACCGGCGCTGCTGCAGCGCGCCGTGTTACACCTGCTCACAGCGCTGGCTCAACGAGCACCGGGGCGTTCCATCGAGGTTCGGGTTCCGCCATATGGCGCCGTCCAATGTGGAGCTGCTTCGGGCGGTCCTCAGCACACTCGAGGTACACCGCCAAACGTAATCGAAACCGACGCTCGTACTTGGATCGAGCTCGGCACTGGGCAGGTGCATTGGGCGGACGCGGTAGCTGACGGCAGGGTCACCGCCAGCGGAGTCCTCGCTAATCTCTCGCTGCTACTGCCACTGGCTTAGCGGCGTGAGCCAATCACCGCCGTGTTGAGGTGCTAGGGCTGGTGACGCGACCAGCAGTGCGGTCACGGCGGACTCTTTGCTCACGTGCAGCCATGTGTTGGCACCTGGCAGATCGGCAGCGGCACGGTCGGAAAACTGACGGTTTTCCAGCCGACCAGAGTGAGTGAACCGAATGCCCCGGCCGGTCAACACCCTCGCCACCACTGAACTCCTTCCCGCATTAATCCGGCCACGAAAGCCCGCGGGCACGCTCATCAACCACACATCGGACTGTTGAATGGCCTCTCGATACAGCAGCCACGTAAGTGTCCGCGCACTACCTAATGTCGGGCCTAGATGACGCAGACCAGGGTGCGCCAAGTCGGTTGCCATCCGGTGTAGGGCGGTAATCCCCCACCGTGACGGGGCGAAAAGATATGTCTCCAACAGTTCCCGTTCCCGGCAGGCTCGGCGTGCCAGCATGTCGAATAGACCCCACAACTGGTGCTGATCGGCTGACTCTAGTGTTGCCAGCGCGCGCCTGACGGTCTCTCGTTGAGCATCCGGCAGCTGCGCAAGATAGGCCGCGGCCAGGGGATACGTGGCAGAAGATACGACAGCGGAACGGTTAAGAACAAGGCTCATGTGTGATTCCCGTGGCATCGCCACCATTGCTGGCAACGGACAAAGAGCAGGGAAGCGAGAACGCAAGAATTCAGCGCGCTCAGCTATTAGTCGCGACCGAGCGGACAGCTAGCCGCCTAAGCAAAATGAAAGATCGCCAAGATTTAGCGACAACAACACATGTCGATGTGAGTACATGGCGCACAGCACGTAGGCACGACAGCGGGAGCGGCATCCATGACGGGGCTCACGACGTGCGGCGCATTCATGCGGGACATGAAACCCCAGAAGGTGCGACCACGCAACCCCAGGCGCGGCGCACACGCTCGCGGGGGTGCGACCTATCAGGACACAGTCTCCGGGCGCGGCAGGAGACCGTTGCACCCGTTACCCAACGGCAATGCATTCGAATTACTGGCGTCAACTAGACTAGGTTCCGTGCCCAGAGGCGACGGCAAACTCACGCACGACATTGACCCCCACGACAAGGGCCCACAAGACGCTTGTGGCGTTTTCGGTGTATGGGCCCCCGGCGAAGAGGTAGCTAAGCTCACCTACTTCGGTTTGTACGCGCTACAACACCGTGGCCAAGAGGCCGCCGGTATTGCGATTAGCGACCGGTCACGGCTTGTGGTTTATAAAGAGCTTGGTCTGGTCTCACAGGTCTTTGACGAGGCTACTCTGGCATCGTTGCAGGGCGACATCGCGATCGGACACACCCGCTACTCCACCACTGGCGGGCCTACCTGGGAGAATTCCCAACCCACACTGCGGTCCACTCCGGACGGTGTCACTGTCGCGCTTGCACACAACGGCAATCTAGTAAACACGTCTGAGCTCGCGGCCGAGGTAGAGTGCCGTGGCGTTGCTAGTTCCAGCGTGGCAAGCACCAGCGATACAGCCCTGGTCGCGAGCCTCCTCGCTGCCGAGTCCGACATATCACTACAGGCCGCAGCCCTCAAACTGTTGCCGACAATACGTGGCGCGTTCAGCTTCGTGTTTATGGACGAAACCACGCTCTACGCCGCTCGCGATGCTAATGGGGTGCGGCCATTGTCGCTGGGCAGGCTAGAACGTGGATGGGTCGTCGCCAGCGAGACCGCAGCACTCGACATTGTGGGCGCCTCCTTTGTCCGGGAGGTAGAACCCGGCGAGCTCCTGGCCATTGACGAGAACGGACTGCGGTCCGAGCGTTTCGCGGCTCCCGAACCCAAGGGATGCATTTTCGAGTACGTGTATCTGGCCCGCCCGGACACCACAATCGCTGGGAGAAGCGTCCACGCCACCCGAGTCCAAGTGGGACGCGGCTTGGCGCAAGAGCAACCGGTCGAAGCCGACCTCGTCATTCCCGTACCAGAGTCGGGCACGCCTGCCGCGGTCGGATTCGCACAGGAAAGCGGCATCCCGTACGGGCTTGGACTTGTCAAAAACGCTTATGTGGGGCGCACTTTCATCCAGCCATCCCAGAGCATTCGCCAGCTGGGGATCCGCCTGAAACTCAATCCGTTGCGCGATGTCATTCGCGGCAAGCGGTTAGTGGTCGTCGACGACTCCATTGTGCGAGGCAATACACAGCGGGCACTCGTCCGCATGCTCCGCGAGGCCGGCGCGCTCGAAGTCCACGTCCGTATTTCCTCACCTCCAGTGAAATGGCCGTGCTTCTACGGGATCGACTTCGCGAATAAGGCAGAACTGATCGCGAACGGCATCGACATCGACAACATTCGCGCCTCTATTGGCGCCGACAGCTTGGCGTATATCTCCTTGGATGGCCTGGTCGCGGCTACCGAGCAGCCCAAGTCTCGGTTGTGTCGAGCGTGTTTCGATGGCGTCTACCCCATAGACGTATCGGCGGCGCTAGGTAAGCATGTGCTTGAGTCCACCGCCCCGCACAGCACGCCGACCACGTTGCCGGAGATCTCGTCAATGGAGACCACCACCGAACCCATGCGCATTACCTAGAACCTCGTGCAGGCACAACGTGCACATTTACGCTTTTCACCCCCAGGAAGGGACCGGTCGTGAGCGACCTGATCGCCAAAGCTAATGACGACAGCAGCGTTGCCGACAGCCCCGTCAAGGCTGCCCACGCAACCGACGCGCCCATGCCCACCACGATTGGTGCTGCCTACAGTGCGGCTGGAGTCAACATCGCCGCTGGCGACCGCGCGGTGGAGCTGATCAAGCCGCAGGCCCGCAAGACTTTTCGCCCCGAAGTCATTGGCGGCCTGGGCGGCTTTGCCGGCCTATTCGCTCTCGACACCGAGAAATACACCAAACCGCTCTTGGCTTCCTCTACCGATGGGGTCGGCACCAAGCTAGTCATTGCTCAAAAAATGGGCATTCACGACACCGTCGGAATCGACTTGGTCGCGATGGTCGTCGACGACCTGGCGGTCTGCGGGGCCGAGCCGTTGTTTTTGCTGGACTATTTGGCGTGCGGAAAAGTCGTTCCCGAAAAGGTCGCCCGCATCGTCGGCGGCATCAGCGATGGCTGCCGTTGGGCCGGTTGCGCCCTGATCGGCGGCGAGATCGCCGAACACCCAGCGGTGCTCAGTGAGGACGAATACGACATCTCGGCGACCGGGGTCGGCGTAGTCGAAGCCGATCTCTTGCTGGGTGCACAACGGGTTCAGGTTGGCGACGTACTGATCGCAATGCGCGCGTCTGGTCTGCACTCCAACGGTTTCTCGTTGGTACGTAAGGTCTTGTTGGAGCAGGCGGGCATGGGTCTCGACCAGACCATCGACGAGCTGGGGAACCAGCGGGCCCTCGGTGAAGAACTCCTTACCCCCACCACGATCTATGCCCGGGACTGCCGGGCATTGATCGACGAGGTGGAGATCCATGCGTTCGCGCACATCACGGGTGGTGGCATCCCCGGCAATCTAAACCGGGTTCTGCCGGAAAATGCTGACGCGGTCGTCGACCGTTCCTCGTGGACGCCACAGCCGATTTTTGGCTTGGTGCAGCATACGGGCGGCATCGAGCAATCCGACTTGGAGACCACGCTCAATATGGGTGTGGGCATGGTCGCGGTCATTCCCGCCTCGGCTACCCGCCGCACGCTTAGCGTCTTGGCGGCGCGGCATGTCGACGCCTGGGTGCTCGGCGAGGTCACGAGAGGCGACGGTCAGGTACGCATGGTCAGCTCATACGCCAAATAGCTGACTAGTGCGGGCTCTGCCGGTAATGCGCCCATTAATGCTCCGGCTCTGGCATCAACGCCTGGGCGATGGTTGCCGCTAGCGGCGCACCGGTCGCTTGCTGAATCCAACCCCACTGTCCGTTCGGGTTGATTTCAAAGAAGACCCATTCGCCTTCTGGTGTCACCGCGAAGTCCAGCGCACCAAACCGCAGTCCCAAGCGTCGCATGAGGTCTGACACGCTCGTTCGAATATGCGACGGTGTCTCGATGAGTGTGTACTCCAACGACTGGACATCGGCGCGCCAATCAAGCGGTGCATCGGGCGACCGAGTGGTGATGCGAGCAGCAAAAAACTGCGCATCGATGACCGTTAACCGCACCTCATACTCTTTGACAATGCGCTGCTGAAATAAATGGACTGTGCTGGCGATACTCGGATCGGATAGGTCGCTGCCAGACACGTCTGTGGTGTAAATGACGAGCGGCTGCCCGTGGTCGTCACCGGCGTTTCCCGCGAGTGGCTTGTACACCACGGCACCCACGTCGGCCGCGAAATCTCGTGCCGCTGCCGGGTCATTGGTAAACAACGTGCGCGGTACGGCGAGGCCCGCCTTAATCGCCTCAGAGAGCTGCACAGGCTTGTACCCCGCTGATCCGATGCGAGCGGGATGGTTCAACCACCGGGGGACGGCCGCGAGCACTCCGCCAAACCCTAGCCGTGCTTGGGTAGTTGCCCACGATTCGTCGTGTGGGGCGATATCGAGTGGCATGCGAAAGGCGGACGGGCGGCGATAGTACGCGGATCGGACGAGCCCTAAATCTAGCGATCGAGCCGGAGAAGACAGCTTCCCAGACCACTCTCCACTTAGCTCAGCGCTTAACTGAAGTCGGGTTGGGAAATCCCCACTGTCACAACGAAAAACCGCCACATTGCGGGCGGTCAGCTCCTCGACCACCAAGTCCGCGGTGGGATCGAAACGAGCGGTGAGCACAAGTACCGCGCCGCCATCCACCGCCATCTCCCTAGTCGAGGATCTCGTCGTAGCTAGGTCGCCCAACCGGGCCCGTAACGGTGGTAGTTCTGCCCAAGGCGGTGTGGGCAAGCGGAATGCACGCGGAACCTTGACGGACGAAACCTATTTGCCGTTCGTCGTCGTAGCCGACCTCGGACAGGTCTAGCTCAATCCTGTCTTTGACTGTGGTGGCAAACCGAAGCCCGAAAGGTCGGCTGACCGCCGATCGGGGTTCGGTTTGCTCCTCTGCATCGCTGTTCCACTTGCTCATGAGCGGAAATTGATCAGCAATCGGAAAAATACGAGCGCTGGTCGTTGTTGCCGTCACGGTCATCACTTCACCCCTATTGATTACAAGGACTCGTGACCCGCAATACCCGTTTTCCGACCAACAAACTCAACGACCGCGGCGATCCCACTCGTCATAATCGTCATAACCATCACGCGTACTCTCATAATCGTCTTGCTCGTTCGAAGAACCACCAGAGAGCTCGCGCTGTAGAGCATCGAGGTCTGTCTGGGGGGAGCTATATTTCAGCTCACGAGCGACCTTCGTCTGCTTGGCCTTGGCACGGCCGCGCCCCATGGCTCGACCCCCTCGCACAGGTATAGGGGCCGACATTGCGGCCCCGAGATCTACGGAATCTGTCGTGACTACACCGTACCGTTACCCGATAAGGGACGGCCACCTCGGCCCACCCTTATCGGGAATTTAAGCTTCACTGTTGCCGGACGGCGCCCGAAGTTATCGCGGTAGGCGGATGTTCTGCAAGTTGGCGATTTCCGCCATACGACGCTCGGCAATACGATCCGCGGCCACGGCGGGCGTCACACCATCCGAGGCAGACATCTCGAGGATGCGCCGAGTGGTGTCGTAGATGCCGGTCGCGCGTTTCTTAGCACGCTCAAACACAAACCCACCTTGGTCGATCTCGTCCGCGACTTGAATGACGCCACCGGAGTTGACCACATAGTCGGGTGCGTACAAAATGTTGGCCGTTGCGAGCAGCTCGTCCACGCCCGGACGAGCTAGCTGGTTATTGGCCGCTCCACAGACAATGTCGCAACGCAACATTGGAACCGTCTGGTCGTTGAGCACTCCCCCTAGCGCGCAGGGTGCGAAAATGTCCATGGGTGTTCCGAGGAGCTGCTCTGGCTCGAGCACTTTTGCCTCTGGATGAGCTGAAAGCACCGCTTGAACAGCTGCGTCGTTGACATCGCTGATGATCGCCTGACCACCGTCAGCCAATACGTGCTCTACCAAGTGCTTGCCGACTTTGCCGACGCCGGAAATCCCCACGGTCTTGCCCGCGAGATCCGTTACTCCCCAACGGTGTCTCGCCGCCGCTTTCATCGCCTGGAAAACTCCGAATGCGGTTAATACGCTGGAGTCGCCCGCGCCCCCGTGCTCGGGCGAGCGGCCGGTGACAAACTCGCTTTCCCTAGCGACTACATCCATGTCTTCCACAAAAGTGCCGACATCGCAGGCGGTGATGTAGCGACCGCCCAGTGACTGGACGAACCGCCCATATGCACGCAACAACGATTCGGTCTTGTCGACTGCCGGATCTCCCCAAATCACTGCCTTGCCGCCACCGAGGTCAAGGCCCGCTAACGCATTCTTGTAGGCCATTCCGCGAGAAAGTTCTAGTACATCGCGTAATGCTTCGGCTTCATTGGGATACGGGTAGAAGCGCGTTCCACCCAAAGCTGGCCCCAGCGCCGTTGAGTAGATGGCGATGATTGCCCGCAAACCAGAAGAAGGGTCGTGACAAAAAACGACCTGCTCGTGGCCAGCGTCACTGACATCCGCGTTAGCGAAGACCCCCATGATGACAACCCCTTGAGTATGTGCGAATCCCAACGGTTCTTATGCGGACAGTGATGATCCACCAGCCTGTCAGCAAGCGTATGGCGCGGGTGCGCCGTCAAGCGTCGGACACCCGGTATTCGTCATCATGCCGGAACCAAGAACTATCCTCGCAGGGCGCGCATATGGCCCTGAACAGCCATTTCGTCACCCTCGGTCATTGTGAGTTGTCACAGAGTGGTCATTTCGCCCTTATAGGTATGGACCATCGACCATTCAGCCTATGTCAGACAAGGCGGACACGAGACACCATGAATACGCAATGCGGCACCTGTCGCGTTGGCAAGACGAAGGAGTGATCATGGCAACCCGCACACCTGAATCGGAAGCCTTGCTCACGCCGGCGGAAGTCGCGACCATGTTTCGGGTCGACCCCAAGACCGTCACGCGTTGGGCAAAAGCCGGCAAGTTGAGCGCTATCCGCACACTAGGCGGCCACCGTCGCTACCGCGAGTCTGAAGTTCGTCAGCTACTCGGCGACATCATTCCGCATCAGCGCTCCAGCGAGGAATAACCCAACCATCCAGTCATCAACCGATACGCGTTGGGCCGCAGTGGCTTTCTGGCCCTGCAGCGCAGTTGAAGGTAAGCCCAACGAGTAACGCGGGCGCGGCACACAGCCATCCCTCGCGGTCAATCACCCCCCGATTGACCGGTGTGCCGCGCCCACAGTTTTTCTAAAAAACTTTTAGCCACCACATTGACCAATGTGGACCTAACGCGGTCTGGTCTCTTTGGTTCAACTGGGATCTCCGGCTATCAAAGGCGCGTCAGCGCTCACGTCAGCGCGGCGGCCAAACATCCAGCCACAATCGAGATATAGTCGCCCTCGCAGCAATGTGCGAATAGCGAGGAGGGTCGGCTGGTGGCCGAGTTGTACGACCTTCTCGGTTTGCCGCAACAGGCTTCTCGGGACGACATCCGTACCGCGATCACAGCGCAGCGCCGCACGTGGCGCAGGCGCACGAGTTCTGCGCAGATCGAAATCCGGCAAGAAGCCGAACGTCGCATGCAACAACTCGATGAAGCAGAACGCACCTTGCTCGACGAGCAGCAACGCCGCGAATACGACAGCTATCTCGACTTCGCCCTCAGCGCGCCAGAGCCGCAGACCCAAGCGCCCGAAGACGCCGAAGACAAATGGGTGGTCCGGGCGTTAGAGCAATTAGGACGCGACCAACATGGCGCGGCTGTCTTCACCGCCCGGCGCGCGGTCGAAGAAGACCCAGAAAATTCCTATGCCTGGTCGATTTTGGCCGAAGCCTCCGCGAAATCGGGCGACCTGCCAGCGGCTGTTGACGCCATCGAGCGGGCGCTCAGGTTAGAGCCAGAAGACCCACGGCTTCACCTTCAACGTGGTGCGATTTTGTCGGAATCCGGCGACTCTGAGAAGGCCCTACATGCGTATCGCGCAGCGGCGAGTTTAGATCCCACTCGACCCGAATATCACGCCAGTGTGGTTGAGCACCTCGCCGAACACGGCGACGCCGATCACGCCATCACCGAGGCTGAGCGCGCCTACCAAACCCACCCTGACGACGGAGTGCTTCGCACCGCGTTAGCGCGCGCACTGTTGCGCAGAGCCGAATTGGCTCAACACGAACTGCCGGACGGCACCCTCGTCATCAGCGAGAAGACCCAGGCGCAGTACATCGAGTCACTGTGTAATCGCGGGCTCTCGGTTCAGGCACCAGATGAGGAGCTCAACGACGAACTCGCCCAACAACGCGGTTACGCGCAGCGTTCGCTGAAGCGCCGCTTTTCTTTCAGCGCGTTAAAGCGCAACTACCGCTGGCCCATCGGACTCGGGTTGCTGGCAATGGCAGGAGTGTGTTGCATTCCGGGAACCGCGCAGAGCGGTGACCCGTCCACCAAGGCCTTGGTGATCCTTGTGGAGCTGGCACTTGTGGGAGGCTTCGCTGCCTCAATCGTCCTAAAGTGTTGTGAACCACGGTATGTGCGTAATGCTGTCCAAATAGAACACTCGGTGCCACGGCGAAGCGCACAGCTGCCGGACTCCGATCTTGGTACTGGCGTTTCCGCTGGTTCTCAGTCGAGTAGAGGCTCCCGTAGCAAACTTCGGACACGGTGAGAAGCCGGTGACCGCGCTCGGAATCGACTTAGGCACTACATACTCGGTTGTCGCAGTCATGGACGCCGATACTTCAGCGGAGCATTCCACCACACGGCGGGCAGGGCCGCGAGTACTCCCAAACCGCGACGGGGAGACGCTCACTCCGTCGGTGGTGTATTTCAACGGCGAGGACCCAGTGGTGGGGACACCAGCAAAACTTGCGGCCGCGCTTGCACCGCCGGACTGTGTGGAGTTGGTCAAGCGGCACATGGGCGACCCCAGCTGGCGTTTCGACACCGCGGGCGGAACCACCTATACCGCCGAGGAGATATCGGCGCTCATCCTGCAACGGCTGTCCCGCGATGCGGATTCTGCTTTGGACACACCGTGCCGCGAGGCGGTCATTACGGTTCCCGCCTATTTTGACGACGCGCGTCGTCGAGCTACCACCGATGCGGGGATCATCGCTGGCTTGGATGTACTGGGCGTGATCAACGAGCCCACCGCCGCCGCACTCGCTTTTGGCTACGGAACAGCAAGGACAGACACTCTACTGGTGTACGACTTGGGCGGCGGCACCTTCGATGTGACCGTGGTGCGTATCGCCAACGGCGAGTACACCGTCCTCGCCACCGCCGGCGACCGCAACTTGGGTGGCTTCGACTTCGACAACGCGCTCATGCGCTACGTCGACGAAATGGTCCAGGCCAAGGGTGGTCCGTCGCTTTTGGACGATGACTTGGCTGAGGTCGCGCTGCGCGAACGCTGCGAGCAAGCCAAGCGCACCCTGTCGGCACTACCCGACACCGTGATTAATGTGGACGCCGGCGGAAATTGCTACCCGATAGAAGCCACCCGTCCACGGTTCGAACAGCTCACTAAGTCGCTCCTGCGCCGCACCGAAGAAATCGTCACGGAGACGATGGCCGACGCTGGCATAAACCCCGGCGAGCTCAGTAGCTCCCTGTTGGTCGGTGGTTCTACCCGCATGCCGATGGTCGCGGGGATGCTTGAGAAAGTCACTGGTGTGCGCACGAACCGCTCGGTGCATCCCGATGAAGCGGTGGCTCTGGGTGCCGCTATTCACGCAGATGCGCTGGTCGAACGCCGACGAGCACAACCCACGGGCGGTCGCGGGCCACGCCGGGCCGAGGTATTGGACGTCACCGCACACAGCTTGGGTTTGATCGCCCGATCGGCCGAGACCGGCGAGGAAATCAACTCGATCGTCATCGAGAGAAACAGCCCCCTTCCGGCGCAAGGCAGCCGTCGGTTTCATACCCTAGCCGAAAATCAGCCAGAGATCCTGGTGGTGATCACCGAGGGCGAAGACCGCGACCCCGAATATGTGACCATCGTGGGCTCTGCGCATATCCCCATCGCACCCAGCCAATATGCGGTCAAGGTCGATGTGGTGTTGGGCTACGACAGTGAAGGCATGATCCACGTAACGGTTGTCGACGCGAACAGCGGAGAGTCGTTGGGTGAGTTTCATGTGGACCGTCAGGCCAATGTAGACGCTGAAGAGGTCTACCGTATGAGACAAGCACTACAAAATTTGGGACTGCGCTAATGGGAAGAACCCCAATGTCGCACCCCATGTAGCGCCCATCGTGCACCTACTTCCGCAGCGCACCACTCGTCGCCACTAGACACAATGTCGTCCCTACTAGAAAGGACACCGGCGTGGACTCCACGCTCATCCGGCTCAAGGGCCAAGTAGGCACTCTCGCCACTAACGCCCGCAGCATGGGCGAAGCTCTCGAGCGTCTGAAAACCGCCTGCGGCAGCACCGCCACCGAGATTCAGCAGGCCATCGCTGGAACCTCGCGCCAGTCTGACCGCGCCATTATCGACACGTTGCATGCCGCCGAAGCAGAGCTGGGGCAGGCAATCGCCGCGCTACAGCGCTCTGCCCACGAGGCCAACCAATTCGCTAACTCACTGTAGCTTTAGGACTCACAACGAGGTAGGTCGATGGTCGCCGAGATGAGCGCCAGCGGGACAGCTGAGCAGCAGTTACGTCGAGCTTTCTTGCATTTGTGCGGCAGTGCGAACGCGCTGGCCTCGGCTGCGGACACGGCGCAAGACAACGCAACCCAGGGGCACACGGTCGCCGAACGCGATGCCGCCCGGGCAACCCACCGAGCGGAAACCCGAGCCGAGGCGGAGGCGAGCGAGGCGCTCGACAATATCCGCACCGTCCTCCTTGGCCGCGCGGAGCGACTCGCACCGGGCCTGGCGAGCGCACCATGGGATGCGCCCCAGTGGCGCGGTGGAGAATGGCTGGGAACTGGCTCACGGTTCCTACGCCTAGGGACGGTCAATGTGGACGGTTTGGACGCCGGCGAAGACCTGCCGGCGTTAGTGCCGTTGCTCGATGCCGGCAGCATCACCTTCATGCCCGAGCAGGTGGCGGCGGGAGAAAACGCCGACGCTTCCTGGCTCATCACGAGCATGCAAGCGTTACTGCTCCGCACCTTCGCCACTACGCCACCGGGGTTGCTGGAGGTGGTGGTGTTCGATCCCAAGCTTCGCGGCGCCCTCAGTCCGTTTAGCGCACTGCGGCGTAGCGGCATAGAGCTGCTCGGTGAGCCGCTTGCTACCGCCGCTGATTTGCTGGACAAATTGCAACAAGCGCGAGATGCCGCGCTCCGCGTCGCAGAACTGGCAGGCGCACACCAAGCACAAGACCTCTCTGAGCTGCGGGCGTTGACCGGCATACAACCCGAGCCTTACCGACTATTCGTGTTACTCGACTACCCTTACGGCATCGACCATCGAGTCCAGACCGAGCTGGTGCGGCTCGCGGACGCCGGGCCACAACGGGGTGTGTCGTTGCTCGTGGCGCACGATCCCGCCGCTATCTCGAGTCATTCCTACGATGCACCTATCGACGTCACGCCGCTGCTGGCGCACACCACCGTCGTTCGTGGACGGCCGGGAGCTGTCCGTATCGACGCCTTGCCGCAGATCGAGGTCAGTCCAGATCCGCTCCCGCAGCGAGAGCTCATCGATGTCGTGTCCTCGCAGGTGGCACAAGCCGCGCTTAAGGGCGCGGCGCCCACGGTGGGCTTCCACGATCTGTTGCCGCCCAACGATCTGCTGTGGAGCGCAGACGCGACACACGGACTGGAAGCACCTATCGGCAAGTCCGGTTTGGATGTTGTCACGTTGGAGCTGCGCGGCGCGGATCCAGCGCTGCCCAATGCACTGATCGGCGGCGCGTCCGGTCAAGGAAAGTCCAACCTATTGCTGGTCATGCTGCACAGCATCGCCGCCAACTATTCCCCGCGAGAAGTCGAGATGTACCTACTCGACTACAAAGACGGGTTGGAGTTTGATCGGCTCGGTCCGGGAGTACAGCGACCGCACTGGATGCCGCATGCAAAGGTGCTGGGGCTAGAAGGCGATCGACTGTTCGGCCTTGCGGTGCTCCGACATATCGATGCCGAGTTTCGCCGACGGGCAGAACGTTTCCGGACGGGCGGGTGCAACAGCATCGCCGCCTACCGGCAGGCCTACCCCCATGACCATGTGCCACGCCTCTTGCTCGTCATCGACGAGTTCCAGGTTTTGGTGGCCGAAGGAGACGAGATCGGCCGGGAAGCCATCGCGATCTTGGAAACCTTGGCACGACGTGGCCGCGCTGTCGGTGTCCACTTAGTACTGGCGTCCCAGACCCTATCCGGCATCGACACGCTGGCATCGAAAGAACGCTCCATCTTCGGCCAATTCCCTTGGCGGATCAGTCTGAAGACTGAGGCCAGCGAATCCGAGGCCGTACTTGGGCGTGGGAACACCGAGGCCGCTCAACTGCGATATCGCGGCGAAGTGGTGCTTAATTCCGAATACGGCTCGCTCGACCACAACCACCGGGCGGTGGTCGCCTACGCCGACGAGCGGCAACTGGATCGACTGCGCGAGCAGCTCTGGGAACGTGCGGTGGACCACAACAGCACCCCTCCCCGGGTCTTCTACGCGTCCCGACCCTGTGAGCCCGCCGAACTCCCACTCGCATTAGAACGGCTGCGAGACGATCCCAGCGCCGTCCTGTTAGGACTTCCGGTGCGGGTTGATCCGGCGCCGGTGACGTTCACACTTGACTCCGATCCCGGCCGAACGCTGGCGATACTTGGCGATGGCAGGGACGACGCGCTGGGCGTGCTGAGTAACGCCGCGCTATCCCTCTCGGCAGCGGCGCCAGCGCATTCCGAGTCAAGCGCGGAGTTCGTCATTTTGGACGGCATCGGCACACCCGAAACGCCGACGCCAGAGCTTGTCGCGCTCTCCAGCATGCTCGGCGACGCTGGGCATAAGGTGACGGTCCGGCCAGTCACTCAGATAGGCGATGCATTTTTGCAGCTGGGTCAATTGGTGGATGCTCGGCTGGGTGATCCCGATTCCGGCCGTCCGTCCGCCGCCAACCAGCGCCCCGTCTATGTCATCGCGGCGGGCATGCACCGCGCGGCCCGATTGAGCCAAATGACCATGAGCGGCCTGTCGCCAGCCGAGTGCCTGCAGCGAGTAGTACGCGACGGGCCCCTGGCCGATGTGTACCTGCTGAGCTGGTGGAACACGCTGCGAGTCTTCACTGAGCACCTGGGCTATAACGCCGCACCACTCGTCGGTGGCTTGTTGTTCTTGCGGGCGCCAGAGAGCGACGTGCAAGCGATGTGCGGGCCCTACGTCCGCTACCAGGCGAAGCCGCATCGAGCACTATTTGTGGACCGGACCCGTGGCAGCGAGCCGGCGCCGGTAGTGCCCTTCCGTTGCGTCTCCGTCGATGAGGCGAAAGGCATGGTCGAGCGGTGAAACCACTCAACGATCCACTGTGGAACGAATACGCCGAGTCGGTGGCTGGCCTCGCAGAGTTGCCCGCGCTATTGACAGCCAGAAAGGCGGAGGCAGCGGCGGGACAAGAGACCGCGTTGACGAATGCCCGGGCCGCACGCGACGCCGAACTGCGTCGCTGCCGGGACTGGCGCGCCCAAGCCAAGCGTGCCACCGCGAACGCCGAGGCCAAACTCGTCGCCGCCAAAGTACTCATCCCGGATGCGAGCCAAGCTCCGCAACTGCCAGTCGGCAAGCCACAACATCTTGTGGACGAGCTATCGCAAGCGGTACGCCGGTTCGACGAAGAACTGTCCGGTTTGGATGCTGCCACCCGTCGAAGTCGCGATGCGGAACTGCTGCAACAGCGGCGGGATGCCGAGATCGAGTCCCGCCGACATCAAATGCGGATTGTGGCGTACATATTGGCGGGTGCGATCTTGGTACTCATCGCGCTGGTGTTGGTGTGGTGACGTTGCCTGGCATGAAAAAATGGTCCGGTGCCCGACCCGCCACCCACCATTGACCCCTTAAGGCCCAACCCATTGAGGCCTTTTTGCGCTGATCTCCAAATTCGTTCACCCATCACGCGTGGAACAGCCATCTACCTGAAAACCTGGCGCCTGCCAATAGGTCCCGACGCGCGCCCGCCACATGCGGCCGACTTCACCCACTTTGTTCCGCTGCCCAAATCGTGGGGCTCCCAGCCGCGCCCGCGGTAAGCCGTCCGCTCTAGCCACAGTGCTCGCAACGAAAGGAAAGGCATTGGCGCCATCGCGCACCCCCGCTACCAGGCGATCCGGCCATCCCCCACCACGTGCATACCCGCATGGTCTACAAATCATGGCGGTGACACTCGGCATCGTTGGCCTACTGATCGGGGTCACGTGCTGTGGTTTCGCCGGGTGGTTTTTCCAAAGCCACCTGATAAGAAAACCCAGCGACAGCCGTTTTGTCTCGAAGGGCGCTCGCGATGGCCAGTTCGCATTCGACATTCGCTCTATCCATTGTGGTCAGACAGAAGTCCCGTCAAAAAACGGATCTATTACTGCCTCCGGACAGTTCTGCCTGGTGAAAGTGCACATTAGCAACGTGGGCGGGCAACCTCGACTTATGACCGCCAGCGGTCAGGACGCTTTTGACAGTGCGGGACACAAGTACGACGCTGATGGCGACGCCACCGATGCGGCCAACGAACATTCTGCTGGCTTTCCAAAGCTGCTCTTCAGCAACAACCAGATGACCGCGACCCTCGTATACGACATCCCCCAAGAGGTGGTCCTGCATAGCATCGAGTTTCATGACTTCCCCGCCTCCGACGGCGTCTCAGTCACCGTGTAATTGCGCATCTGCGTGCCCACGCCTTCCGTTCCTGGGCAAGGGCAATTCGCCCACAGGCGAGCCGGAGCCACTAACACCTGCCCCGCGCTACCCAAAATGACAGGTCGTTTTATGGAGCTGGAGCTCAGAAACGACCGGTTAACCCAACGTTAGAGCCCCGATTCTTGACGGGTGAATTCTGCCCGCCACCGGAAGATGGCCTTGCCGGCCTCGTGAATGTCCTCGACCGCGACTGGACGAACACCGCCCGTCGCAAATGACTCAATTTCAGCACGGGTCAGCGGCCACGGTGGCCCTTCGTCAGGCGCATCATCGGCACGACCCGCCGCAATCACGACGAGTGTGCCGCCAGGCTTCACCATCTGCGCCACCCGGGCGATAGCCGCACGTCGCGGCGGATCCGGCAATGCCTGCACTGTCAGACTCTCGACGACCAAGTCGAACGATTCCCGCCACTGCGCGGGCGGAGCCAGCAGATCGGCGGTGAGGTATTGAACGTCAGAATCGGGAAACCGCTGGTGCACAACGTGGATGGCGGTGGCCGCGATGTCGAACGCCACCGTATTAAACCCTTGCTGGGCAACGTATTCGGCGTCATGCCCCAAACCACAGCCCACCACGAGTGCGCTCTTGCCCGCGCCCTTGATCTCCTGCTCTCGCACCCATTGCACAAGAAGCCGGTGTGGCTCGTTTCGGTCCCAGGGCACCGGAATCTTGGTCTTCTCCGCCGCCTCATATAGGCGCTCAAACCACCCGGTAGGGTCGCCATCAGCCAATGATTCCGCTGCCAGCTGGCTGGCTTGCTCGTTCGGACTCGGTTCAGTCACGAGCGCCTCCGCCACACTTGTTTCTCGTCGTGAATGGATGGTCATTGGTTCGTCTGTCAGTTCACGCGGAACCGCCTGGTGAAAAACAGTAGCCATTACCGGCGACTATGGCCACAATGAGCTCGTGCATATCCGACCAACGCACACCCACGACCTTCCCGTCATTCAAGACATCGAACGGGCCGCTGGCGAGCGATTCCGTGACATTGGCATGCCAGAGATCGCCGACGATGCGCCTCTACCGCTCACAAGACTCGCCGAGTACCAGGCGGCTGTGCTTGCCTTCGTCGCAGCTGACAAACACGACGAGCCAGTGGGGTATCTCGTCGCCGACGCACTGGAAGACAGTCTCCACATTGAACAGGTATCAGTACATCCGAGTAATGCGCGTCGTGGCATTGGACGGTCTCTGCTAGTCCATGTGGTCACGCATGCAACCAACCACAACCTTCACGCATTGACGCTCACCACGTTTGCGCATGTGCCATGGAACGCGCCGTCTTACCGCAGCTGCGGCTTCGAGCCCATGGAGGAACACTTGCGCACTCCACAACTACGGGCAATCCAGCAACGGGAAAACAGGCCTAGCCTGAATCGCTGGCCTCGCTTGGTCATGAGACGTCTTATGTAGCCAGCTGACTTTCTTCCTACGGGCCACCACCCACACCCTCCATTGCCTAGCAGTGGGAACCTGGCAAACCGATTGCCCGTACGCTTACGCGCCACGCGTTATCCAGCGACGTAATCGGGTGCGGACACGCAGAGGCCGGCCGCCGTCGTGACCCGCGCCCGGCCCCAGATCGATGATCCAATCGGCGTGCGCCATAACCGCTTGGTGATGCTCAATGACGATGACCGACTTGCCGGAGTCGACGAGTCGGTCGAGGAGGCGGAGTAGCTGCTCGACGTCCGCTAGATGTAAGCCGGTAGTCGGCTCGTCCAAAACAAAAGTATTACCTTCGTCGCCCATTCGAATGGCTAGCTTGAGGCGCTGGCGCTCGCCGCCGGATAACGTAGTAAGTGGCTGGCCGATCGTAAGATAGCCAAGCCCGACATCGACGAGTCGAGTGAGGACCTTGGGGGCTGCGGGCGTCTTGGCAGCACCCGCACCGACGAACTCCTCGGCCTCGGCGACGACATTGCGAGCACTTCGCTGATGTCTCTGCCGCCGAACTTGTACTCGAGCACCTCGGCCCGGCAACGCCAGTCACCACCACCAGCACCCCGAGCGGGATATCGACGTCAACATCTTGCGGGTTGTGGGTGCCTGCGCCGCGTACTTCCAGTACCCCGGACGCTTTTCGCACCGACTGTTTCAGGGAAGCCCGATCGTCAAAATGTTGCCCAGTCAGGGTGCCGCTGGCGCGCAGGCCGTCCACGGCGCCCGCGAAGACGATCTGACCACCGTCGTTGCCGGCCCCCAGGCCGAGATCGACTACGTGATCAGCGATCGCGATCTCCTCCGTCTTGTGCTCGACCACCAGCACGGTGTTGCCTTTGTCACGCAGCTGCCGCAACAGGTCGTTCATCCGCTAGATGTCGTGCGGGTGGAGCCCGATCGTCGGCTCGTCGAACACATAGGTGACATCGGTGAGCGAGGATCCGAGGTGCCGAATCATCTTGACGCGCTGAGCCTCACCACCGGAAAGAGTCCCTGATGAACGCTCCAAGCTGAGATACCCGAGTCCAATCTCGACAAACGAATCGAGCGTTGCCCGCAACGCCTGGAGCAGCGGTGCCACGGATGGCTCGTCCAGACCATGCACCCAGTCAGCAAGGTCGCTAATCCGCATCGCACAGGCATCGGCGATGTTGATCCCGGCGATCTTCGACGATCGGGCCAACTCACTGAGCCGGTTGCCACCGCACTCGGGGCAGATAGTGAACGTCACCGCCCGCTCCACGAAGGCACGGATATGCGGCTGTAGTGCGTCAATGTCCTTGGATAGGAACGACTTCTGGATTTTCGGGATCAGCCCTTCGTAGGTGAGATTGATGCCCTCGACCTTGATCTTTGTGTGCTCCTTATGGAGCAGATCGCGCAGCTCCTTCTTGGAATATGCCCGGATCGGTTTATCCGGATCGAAGAAGCCGCAGCCGCGGAAGACGCGGCCATACACATGCCGCCGGTGATGCTAAAGCTGCGTCGCTCCTTTCTCACCCGAGCCGGAAACGCCGGTGACAACCGTCAACCGGCGCTTCGGCAGCTCGACGCTGACATCCTTGAGGTTGTTCACCCGCGCACCGTGCACGCGGATCAGATCATGGCTGTCGGCGATGCTCTCTTTTTAGGAGTGCTCATGCGTCATGCACTCATGAATCCTGCAGCAGCCCGAGTACGTTGCCATCAATGTCAGTAACCGTGGCCACCAGACGACCACCACCCACGTCACGCACGGGCTCTTTTACGGTGGCGCCGGCGGCGGTTACTTCGGCCAGCTTCGCCTCGATGTCTGACACATGCCAGTAAGCCACCGGTGAGGTCATGCCCTGCGGTCCGCCACTCGGCACCAGCCCGATCTGCTGGCCCTCGGCCTCAAAACCCACGTAATAGGGGCTGTCAGACTGCGGCTCGACCCCGAGCAAGGCGGCATACACCGTCTTCGCTTTTTCCAAGTCGGACACCGGATGCAGCACCGTCTTGATTCCCTGCGTGGAAGAGCCGGTCATAGTCGCTCCTGACGTCGTAGGCCACCCTCAACTCGATATGTCCGTCGAGCTTAAAGATAAAACGGCAGCCCCGAAACTACCTGCGGAGTCTGCCAACAATCACGCTTCACGAAGCTGCGTTTCTTCTGTGGGGCGGCTCGTAGCGTCTTCCGTGCGGGCGCTGCGATGCGAGGACCGTCCGATCATCGTCGTTGGCCAATCGCCGCAGGAAACCATGGGCGCTAATCCCCGCGTCTCGGTGAACGCCTGGACCAGGCTTATCAGGATCGCAGGATCTGCCGTGGGTACAGCGAACAATTCACCAACCCAGAATTAACAACGAAGAACACAGTAGTATTTGCAATGCCCTTTTTCCCGGACTCGTCGCAGGCTCCTAAAGGCCAGGAAACCTGCCGGGTCATGGACCTTGTATCCAAAGACGGCGGGCCTTTTAGAAGCGTCGTCATCTCCGGTTCTGATAGCCCTGCTGTACCTATGGTGGAGGGCCGTAACACGGTCGCTTTTTCTTGGACTACATCGCCTTCTTCTTCACAGGTAACAACAACACCCTTCTCACACACCGAACCATAAATGAGGCATCGGGAGGCATTGGTGGGATCCGCTTCGGAGGACTCGGGCACAAGCATCAAGTAACGAATCCCGTGCGTCTTGGGGAGCGCATAGAAAGAAGCCCAGTGTGACGGGGCATCGGAGGCTTCCCTATGCCTTAGCGGAATGGGGCTTCCGTCGTGGTATTCAATGCGGCCTGGCCTCTGTCAAGAGACGGGGGGTCAGGCCCGCTGGTCAGTGAGCCAGGCAATCGTTCTTCGCGCCGTTCGAGCATTCACTGACAGCAAGCCAGGCTAGCTGTGATCGCGGTAGATCTGTCCGCGGCTGCCGATCTTCACTACTTGAACTACAAGGGCATCGTCGTGGATTTCGTAGATGATGCGCCAATCACCTTCGCGTAGCCGCCAAGCATTGTGGGAGCCGACGATCTTTTTTGCCCCAGCAGGCCGTGGGTCCTCAGCTAGGCCAGCAATACGATTGCGCACACGCTTACGGATTTGCGGATCGAGTCGTTTGATTTCTTTTAAAGCACTGGCCTTGTATTGGATGCTGTAGCTCATGCCGGCTTACCGGCCCCGCTCATCAAGTGCGTCGAGTTCTTTTTCGGCCTCGTCCCAGGTGACCGTAGGTTCGTCGTGGCGGGCCTTAATATCGGCCAGGTCCTCGGCATCTTCCAATGCCTCTAATGCTGCTTGGGCGACCTCAGCGGGCAGGAGTGCGAATTTACGTTGCCGATGCTCGCTTAGCCATACCACTTTCCCGTGGCGTGCGTTATCGATCGCGCGCTCCCACGGACCGGTGAGGTCAAAATCGCCGTTATAAGCAGGCTCAGCCATGACACCATCATAAGACAAACACCCACCGCAAACACAGAAGCTGCCGGGTCACCGATCTTCCAGCTACTCCACCCGTAGCAGGTTTCCAGCCTCCGAATTACCGTCCGCACCATTCATCCATTGTGGACAACATCAACCCTCGAAGCTCCGGGAAGCGGCTGGTCCGCCGCGCAACACTTAATTAACCCGCTAAATTAGCGGGGGTTTTCTCGTATCTCCTTTAGGCGCCCGTTGCGCCAAATATCTCGAGGGTTTGGTCGTTCCTACAGAGTTCCGATTGGTAGCAGATCCGTGCGCCCTCCTATGGTGGTGATCGCTTGGACGTTGAGTCCGTAGCAGTGGTGTTTACCGGAGTAGAAACCGCTGGTGGTGCCACGGCGATGCCACAGCCGGTTTGTAGGCACGATGGTGCCATCCAACACCAGAATGTGATCCCGGGCCCTCTGGGTGTCTAGGGCTTGCCGTAGCGGGCGGCGATGCCGACGTAGCACGTCAACAGCTTCGTTGACGTAGCCGTGAGCTGTCGAGGCTGCGATACCGAACCCGGCGGCTAGCGCGGTGAATGTTTCGCCTTTACGCAGGTAGACCAGGGTCATGATCGCTTGTTGCCGTGCCGACAGACGCCGGTTCGTGCGGCGAGACCGCCGTAGTAGCCAACGTTCCAGGCGGTCAACCAGTCGCGTCGGCACGTCAAGAATGGCAGGATAGGTGACCAACGGGGCTCCTGGGGCAGAACGGGTGACTAGACACCGCTTGTTCTACCAGGAGCCCTGTCCTATGTAGTCACACTCCCGCAGCTCAAACCCGAAACCCGAAAAAGCTCACTAGACAGATAAAATCATCTGTCGGTGCGCCATCGGCACGTACATGTCGCGCCGCCATATCCGCAGTCATGGGAATGGCAGTTCGCTATGGAGCGGTGCGAACTAATCCCATCAGAGAAGTCGCCCGCGTTGAGGCTGCGCCTACACGCGAGCCCAGAGCAATGACCGAACAAGATCGCGCAGCGTGGCTCACGATGCTCACCACTAATGAGCTAGCCATTCGTAAAGACCTCATTGACCTTGTTCTTTTCCATGATGGCCACCGGCATACGCATAGGCGAAGCACTGGCACTCCTATGGTCAGAAGTCGACCTGGATGAACGATCTGTGGACATCAACGCCACACTCGCCCGAATCACTGGCTACGGGCTGATACGCAAGGGAACGAAATCCCGTGCTGGCACACGAACACTGCCTGCTCCCTTCATGGGCAGCCCATATGCTGCAACGCCGCACTACTGCAGGCATCCAATTAGATCGACCCGTCTTTCCTGATGGTCAAGCGGGTCCGTGACCCCAGCAACACTCGACGCGATCTTCGCCATGTACGCGGGGACGGCGAGTTTTCCTGGGTGGTATCCCACAGCTTCCGCAAAACCATGGATAAACCATGGGCAGCCACCACACGCAAAAAACGAACCAGCCAGCTAGCTGGGAAAATGTGGGTCGCCCGGGACTCGAACCCGGAACCTACGGATTAAAAGTCCGCAGCTCTGCCAATTGAGCTAGCGACCCTCGCGTACTGATTGTTCTATAGAGCCACGCACGGGAACCGATGTGTTTCCAACCGAAATCACACTGCCGGCTCACCTGTCGGTGCCAGCCCGCGCACATGGCACTGTATACCGTGGCCATTTACTCACGTCTGGTTGGTCTGCGCGTCACCGCAAGGGAGCTCAGCCTCGCCGGGAAGACCCAGTTCCCGGCCGACTCCCGACGAGACTGGGTATGGGGCTATGAGGCCAGCTTGTTATAGCGAAAGCGGAGAACACTGAGAAGCTGAAGAATGAACGCGGCGACGAAAAGCACGAACCCAACGGTATGCCCGAGTTCCCATCGGAACCGTAGCGACGTCCAATTTGGAGGCACGGTTCCCTGGTGGAGCGGAAGTTTAAGGTTTACCGGATAGATAAGGCTAAAAAAGGAGATCAGTGCGAGTATCTCCAAGGCCGCGGCAGCCCCAACAAGCCAGCGCACACTGCCTTCTTTACGCAGGAGCACCAGAAGTATCACGCTGGCCGCGATCGCAAGCAGGTAAGTCGCGCCCCCAACAGTGCCGAACCAGGCGTATAGCGACTCCTGCAGGTACACATATAGGTGGCCCGAGTAACGCTGCTTTGCCGGCCACTCCAGGACATGGGAAAACTCCAAGCCCATGGTTAAAGCGGTCAGTAATAGCGCTATGAAATAGACGCCACGACGCGTTCCACGTGTTCCTTCCACACCGTATTTCCTACTGGATGGCGCCGCCAGCGACAAAAACGGGGCCGTGCATCACGCGCCTGTCGGGCAATGTCAGCAAGGCGTCGAACCGGGTGAACAAGCCAGAGTGCCTGTACCGTATGCTTTCCTAGCTCCCGGCGGTAACTCGGGCGAATGCACCACCCGTGCTGACGCGAGATACTCGGTATGACAGCATAGGCGTGTTCGGGCAGCGCCCTCATCGTCTAGCGGTCTAGGACGCCGCCCTTTCAAGGCGGTAGCACGGGTTCAAATCCCGTTGGGGGCACGTGAATTGTTGAGTATTTAACTCGACAATTCAGCAAGACCGGCATAGCTTCCTCACGGTTGCTATTCGGAAGACCTGCTGACATGTCAGACCAGGTCCCGTGGAGCAGTTCGGAGTGCTCGCCGCCCTGTCAAGGCGGAGGTCGCGGGTTCAAATCCCGTCGGGACCGCGCAATGTGCGGGTTAGCAGGGCCAGGTAGCTCAGTCGGTACGAGCGTTCGCCTGAAAAGCGAAAGGTCGCCGGTTCGATCCCGGCCCTGGCCACCAAGGGTGTGCAGCTCAGGGGTCGTCGAAGGCTTACCGAGAGCGTAATTGTGGTCCAGTGAGTGACTAACTGAGTAACTATGCTGGTTCTTTGCATTTGATTCACTGGCCCGCCCCAGCTCAAGACAATATGTAGAGATGTGGCATGCTCTAGAAAAACTCCGTGACGATGAACGTGTGCGGTCTCTTCGACTCCAAACTCACCACCGACGAGCACACCAATACGGAGCATGAACTGCACATTTCCGTCGATGTGGTGGTTGATAAGTACTATCTGGACTATCGCTACTGTCGCCGACCTGGTGGTTTTGTTGGGATTTGCTTAGAGGCTTCAGGAACTCGGCGCGGGGGCGATTTAACTTTGCGCCAGCCGAATGTGGCCACAAGGGCGCCCATCCCGGCGCTGTAGATGGCATCTAGCGGATCTGGGGTGGTTCCGTTTAGCCACTTTGCAACGGGAAGCGTTTTTACTCCCCACTTGGTTTCAGTCACGGCATTGACGGCGAGAGTCGCTGCAACTACACCAGGGACCCAGTACTTGCGAAATTTGTGCAATTGTTGCCGGGAGAGATAGTTGGATCCACCTTTTGCCTTTGCTTGAATCGCCACTCCAGCTAGGAACGCCCCCCCCCACAGGTTTCCGGCGTGAGCGAAGATGTCGAATGGCTCCGGGATGTGATTTCGCATGTGGTTCACATCGGCGAGCAGCTCCAAAACAGCGCCGGGGACGCCGCTGAACGTAACTAGGGGATTTAGCGCGAAGCGTTCGGTCCGCCGCGCAGCCTTATGACGTTTCATCGCCGAGGCACATTCTGAAGCATCGTTCCACCGAGGGTTAAGGGAAGTACAACTGGACAGTAAGCTCACGATACTTTTTCGTGTCCACTAATCGACGGTTCATTTCTTCGCTGTTGAATTTCGCTCATGTGGCGGCCGATTGTGTGCGCGCGCTTTATGCCGATTTACGTTTGATGGTGGGCGCCTATCTGATTCTGACCTGCGGATGGAGTTCTTGTTCGTTCTTCTCTCCGGGCGTCCGTCCATTTTCCGACATGTTTGAGCTGTCGCATCGCTGAATATATATGTGTCTGCGTAACACCGTAATGCTCCTGCAAAAACTTTGGATTAATAAGTGGGACGCCAACGCAGCTCCGGCACCGGTAACGCTTAGCCCGATGCCAAGTTCGATGCCCTCTTCGCTCGCTGCCGTAAGCACGAGTCCTAGTCCCAAATATGCCAGATCGTTGGGGTGGTTGAGGGCGGCGTTGCCGACGGATTCGAGGCTGTCCAGCAACTTGCCCCCGACCTCTTTGGCCTCGTTGCCGAGGTCGCTGAGGAAATGCCCGAGCTTGGATCCCAGACTCTGGTGGTGGGGTGCGCGCTCTCGCAGGGCCGCGATGGTAGTCGCAGTGCTCATCCCGGCAACGTGGAGTTGACTGCGCCCCCACCCCAGGGTCTCGATGGCCACCTGGTGGTTACCCGTGTTCCACAGGCCGATGGCTTCCGCAGCGGTGCCTTGTGCCCAGGACAGGGTGTAGGCGTAGCTGTCCAGGGCTGCGGCGGCTTCGTGGAAGGCGTCCCCAGCGGTGAGCCACTGCTTGAGGTGCGCGCCGAAAACAAGGTCGAACCGTTCCATGCGTGTGTGCTGCTTAGCGACTACTTACATGCCGTGAATGGAACTCCTCTTGCCGCCAATCGCCCCGCGTCGTCGCGCTCGCCACAGTTCATCGACCCCCCAAACCGCCACGGGGAAGAAAGGCAAGAGCATCAAATGCTCCCACGGCGGCAAGGCGGTACCAAAAGCGTGCCGCAGTGGTGGAACAACAACCACTGCGGCGGCGAACGCTATTTCGAAGGCGATTCCCCATAGCAACAAGCGGTTGCTGAAAACGCCAACAGTTCTAAGAGAAGCCACTTGAGTACGGGCAGCGAAGGCGGTGCCGATTTGGCAGGAAACAATACCGAGGAACGTCATGGTCGTTGCCTCCTGCCACGTTTCGTGCAATGAACTACCTCCGCTGACATCCGCCCCAAAATGCCATCCGCCCGCGAGCAACGTCACAAAGAATCCTGTGAGGACAAGCACGACTGAAACACCACCTAGCAAGCCCCAAGCACGACCGAGCATGGTGGCATTGATGACGTTTTCTTTCTTGGAACGAGGGGGCCGATTCATCAGCCCGGGTTCTGCCGGCTCGCGACCGAGAGCCAGGGCGGGAAGCGTCTCCGTGCCGAGGTCGATGGCGAGAATCTGGAGGACTGTCAACGGCAACGGAATCTGTCCGCCGGACAGAGCGAACAGCAAGAAGGGGACCACCTCCGGCGTGGCGTGCGCGAAGATGTAGACGATGAATTTGCGGACGTTGTCATAGACGCGTCGACCAGCCCGCACAGCTGTCACGATGGTCGCGAAGTTGTCATCGGTCAACGCCATGGTCGCCGCTTCGCGTGCCACGTCGGTTCCCGTGATTCCCATGGCCACGCCGATGTCGGCGCGTCGCAAAGCTGGAGCGTCGTTGACGCCGTCACCGGTCATCGCTACTACGTTGCCTTGAGCTTGGAGGGCTTCGGCGATGCGGAGTTTGAGTTCGGGGGAGCTCCGCGCAAACACCAGCTCTTTGCCACCGGCGAGCAATTTGTCGAGATCGGCTTCGCGCATCTCATCGACTTCGGAACCAGTGAGCACAGCTGTGTCGGTGCCCGCGATGCCGACCTTTCTCGCAATCTCCGCTGCCGTAAGCGGATGGTCACCGGTCACCACGATGAGTCGTATGCCGGCGGTATGGCACCGGGCGACCGCATCCGCTACTTCTGGTCGCGGTGGATCAAACATGGCGACGAGACCGAGCAACACCAGATCGCGTTCCGCATCGTCCCGGTGACGGGGAATGGCGTCTTGCTCATCAAGTTCACGTCGCGCAATGGCCAGCAGCCTGAGACCATGGGCTGCGTACTCGGAGATGACGCTGGCAATGTGGGCTCGGTCGGAGTCCAGCAAAGGTCGCGCTGAGCCGTCTGCGGTAACAATGTGGACGGTGTGATCGAGGACAGCCTCCGGTGCGCCCTTCACGTTGATGACCCGCTTCTCCCCCTCCTTGTCCACGGTGGACATTCGTCGCAGCGTGGGGTCGAAGTGAAACTGCCGAAGCCGGTTCTGACCGCGCAGCGATGCCGAAGCCTCAGCACCAAGGTCTGCCGCGGCGCGCAATAGCGCCACTTCCGTCGGGTCCCCGGTGGCATCATCTGGCCGATCAGGATCGAAATCGGCGTTGGAGCATCCCGAGAGCGTGGTTGCCAGCATGCGCACCGCTGATGTGCGCTCCTCAGTCCCTTTCCCTTCTCCATCGATCGGACCCATCGGCGTCCAGATGTTCGTGACACGCATCCGATTCTGGGTAAGGGTGCCGGTCTTATCGGTACAAATGACAGTGGTAGAGCCGAGGGTTTCGACCGCCGAGAGTCGTTTGACCACTGCGCCATTCCGGGCGAGTACGCGCACCCCGACCGCCAACGCCAGGGTGATGGTCGGCAGTAGGCCTTCGGGCACATTGGCAACCAAGAGACCGATAGAAAAGGTCACCGCATCGTTTAACGGCAGTCCTGCGACGAATGCGCCCAGCGGAAGAAACGCGAGACCAACACCTACCGCAACCGCGGCGATGAGCCATGCGACGCGCTTCACCTGGCGCTCGAGTGGGCTCTCCTCTCGGCCCACCCGCTGGGACAAAGAGGCGATACGGCCCAGCTCGGTGCGCATTCCGGTTGCGAAGACCACCGCCGTGGCCTCGCCTTCCGTGCAATTTGTGCCACTGAAAAGGAGATCCCGTGCGTCCAGCAGCGAACCAGTAGCGTCGGCAAGTTCTGCCGATCGCAACGCGGGCAACGACTCTCCGGTGAGGGTCGACTGATCTACCTCTACTGAGCCCTCCATCAACCGAGCGTCCGCTGATACCCGATCCCCTTCGGAGACGACCAATATGTCGCCTGGCACCAGATTTCGGGCCTCCACCGTAGTGCGCTTTCCCTCACGCAATACCGTGGCGTTTCTCGGTAAAAACGCGGCCAGGAGCTCCACCGCCTTTTCCGCCTGAAGTTCCTGGCTGAACGCGAAGACGGCATTGAGCACAATGACAGCCACGATCGCGATGCTGAGCGGAACGGAACCGGAGACTCCAGCCAAAGCAGCGGCCAACCACAACAGCAACGCCAGCGGGTGGGTGAACTGGCGAGCGAGTTCTCGTGGCCATTCCCGACGCGCCCGCCGCACCAGCTCATTGGGCCCATAATGCTCGAGTCGTCGAGCTGTTTCCCGTTCGGATAGCCCCCGCTTGCTCGTCCGCAAGTCTCGCAACAGGCGGTCCAGCGATTCGCGCGGATCTTGTTCCTGCGCCTCAGCCTCGATCTCCTCCACGCCCTTTCGTGCCAGATGGGTGTGGGGGTGGGCTACTGCGCAATGATAAACCTATCTTTTGTCCGCTAGGGGTTAAAAGATGGCGGTATGAGTGTGGTGGAAGTACGCGGTGTTCGGCGCGTCTTCGCTCTGCATATCGCTGAGACGCTGTTTGGACTTACCGCAGGGGGGCTCGCGGTCGGTGGCCTGCTCTGGCTGCCCGGAGCACACGGCCTGAGCCGAGCCATCTGGCTGTTAGTGACGGCACTAGCCTGCGTCCCAGCCCTGTGGTGGGCAATTGACGGCTTTAGACACCGCAAGCTCGGCAGTGACGTCATCGCGGTGCTCGCTCTGGCCGGCACCCTTGCTGTGGGTGAATACCTCGCTGGCGCTGTCATCGGCGTAATGCTCACCGGTGGGCAGCTCCTCGAGAAGCGGGCCAACCGGCGGGCGCGGCGAGACCTCAGCGCACTGCTATCACTCGCACCCCATTACGCGCATGTTTACAGGAACGGCACCGTCACTACGACGGAAGCCACGAGCGTGCGACCCGGCGACGTTCTGGTGGTGCGACCGGGCGAGGTTGTCCCGGTCGACGGCACTGTCCAAGAGACCCCGGCTGTACTCGACGAGTCCACGATCACCGGCGAGGCCCTACCGGTAGAGCGAAAAGCCGGGAGTGAAGTGCGCAGTGGTGTAGTGAATTCCGGAGCTCCGTTTAATCTGCGAGCTACCACTGACTACGCGGAGAGTACCTACTCCGGCCTTGTCCGTTTGTCCCAGGAAGCCGCAGCGGAAAACGCCCCATTCGTTCGTTTAGCCGACCGATACGCTGCCGTCTTTCTCCCAGTGACAATGCTGCTTGCTGGGGGCGCATGGCTGCTATCTGGAGACGCGGTGAGGGCGGTGGCGGTGTTGGTGGTCGCTACCCCTTGCCCGCTTATTCTGGCCGCCCCTATCGCATTTGCCTCCGGTTTGTCGCGATGTGCACGTCGCGGGATCGTGGCCAAGGGCGGCGGAGCGGTAGAACGTTTGGCACGAGCCCACGTGTTGCTATTTGACAAGACCGGCACCGTCACCGTGGGGAGACCCTCGCTCGTGGATATTCAGGTTGCGGGCGACACGGCCCCCGAACAAATACTTACTTTGGCGGCCTCGGTCGACCAAATATCGTCCCACGTGTTGGCTGCCGCGGTTGTGCGGGCAGCACACGGGCGCGAGCTCACCCTCACCGTGCCCACCGAGGTCGATGAGCAAGCGGGGCAAGGCATTCGCGGACAGGTTAACGGTCACGCTGTTGCTGTCGGAAAGGCCGCCTGGGTCGCTGATCGCACCAACATTCAGTGGGCACAGCAGGTACGCGACCACGCATCAGCACAAGGTGCCATCACCGTCTTCATTGGAATCGATGGCGAACTCGCCGGCGTCTTGCTCATGCGGGACCGAGTGCGGCCCGACGCGCGCCATACTTTTCGAATTCTGCGCCGCACCGGTATCGACCGAGCAGTAATGATCACCGGCGATCGAGCCGCCGTGGCGAAACCCATCGCTGAGTTGGTGGGGGCAGACCGTGTTTATGCGGAACAGACGCCCGCGGGAAAAGTCGCCGTCGTACGCGACGAAAGCGCTCACGCCATGACGGTGATGGTCGGCGATGGCATCAACGACGCGCCGGCGCTCGCCGCAGCCGGAGTGGGTGTTGCCCTGGGGGCTCGCGGGGCCAGCGCATCCTCGGAGGCAGCGGACGTGGTCATTACTGTCGATCGGCTCGAGCGACTCGCGGAAGCGATCACCATTGGACGACGCACTCGTATCATCGCGCGCCAAAGCGTCGTCGTCGGTATGGGTTTGTCGCTCATCGCCATGCTCGTCGCCGCGGCAGGGGGGATAGCCCCCGTATTCGGTGCTGTACTACAGGAAGGCATCGATGTTGCCGTCATACTTAATGCACTTCGCGCTCTTGGTCAGGGAGCCAATCGAACGCCACGACTTACTGGCGATGCCGCCGAGCGGGTAAAGCGGCTGGACGAAGAACATCGACGCATGTGGTCCACCATCGAGACATTTCCTCATATCGCCAGAATCGCTTTTTGACCTTTCACCGGATCAATTGCGCACCGTCCTTAGCGACCTGACCGCATTTCTCCAGTCCGACCTGGCCCGCCATGAGCAGGAGGAAGAAAAACTGCTGTATCCAGAAGTACGTAGGGCACTTGGTGGCACGGACCCCACCGGGACCATGAGCCGTGAACACATTGAAATCGCCGCTCTCAATCACCAGATCGAGTTGTTGGCGTACGGAAATACTCCACGATGGATCGACACGGGCTCACATTGCGGGAACTCCGGCAAAAAATCTACGAACTACACGGGATCCTACGATTGCACTTCGCGCAGGAAGAAGAAAACTACTTCGTTCTTGCTGACCAGTAAAACGTTGTCCACTTCTGGCCAGAGAGAAATTCACCGAACGCTCGACAGGCAGTAGGGCCGTTGATGTGGCTCATCAGCGGCCCTACTCGACGAGCGAATTCTCTTAGCTCATGTCCGACCCAGTGCGGACTACGGCGATGGGGCAATCAGCGTGACGCACAAGCGCATCACTGACCGAGCCCAGCCTGGGGAACCCCAATCCCTCTTCGACCACGCGAACCGACGACGAGTAGATCAGCATCCAAAGCTGCTTTCAGCAGCGCATGAGCCGGATGGCCATGTGCCACGCTGTGATGCACCGCTACGTCGGGGTATTTCGCGCCCCATCCAGCCACAGTCTCGCTCAAGACCTCTTCTTGCTCGGCCAGATAGTCCTCCGGCGATGGTGGGAAAGGAGTACTGAAAATTGGTGCATCAAACACAGGGTGGCTCCAGGCTCGGATTGCCGTAAGAGGAAGCTTCCGAAACGATGCCTCCTCAAATGCAAATCCCACCGCCTCTTGCGAATCGTCTCGTCAAATCCACTCCCACTAGTACACCCGTTGACCGCGAAGGCTCGGCTCTGAGTAAGACGGTTCTCCGCCAGCGGGAATAAGGACGACTGGCCGCACGCTTTGGTGGGCGACCTGATACGCGGTGGAGCCGAGAGCCAGGTTGAAAAACCCTCCGCTTCCCCGACGACCGAGCACAATAAGCTGCGCATCTTTCCCAGCTCAAGGATGATCTCACTGGGATAACCGTCACGCCTGTGGCGCAGTGATCATCAGGTCCCGCCCATGCCGCTCGAGCGCGGGCTTCAGCTTGCGCCAGTATTTCGCGCTCAGCATTTGCAATAGTTTCCTGCGTAGGCCCATCGCCTGCCGGGAACCAGCCCATGCCGTATACCGGCCATTGCGTGATGTGAAGCAATGTCAACGGAGGTAACACGATTCACTGCTTCCTGCGCGGCCCAGTCAACGGCCCGCAAGCTTGCTTCCGAACCATCGACCCCCACTAGGACGGTATTTGTCGCAACGTTTTTTGTCGGTGATGTGGCCACAGTCCCAGCCCCTATCGTCGACCTTGAACCGAGATTTAACTCGGTGCTAATGCATAGCCAAACAACAAAAACTTCCTTTAACCAGGACCAGCGCCTAACAGCCGGCCTTTCTATGTCGCCCTAGGTCATCAGTGGCCCAGCCGGAGCGCCAAATATGTGCGAGCCAGTCGAGAATCAGTGGAATCCGCGGCCACCGACCGGGCCTCCCGGGCGATTTGTAGGTCTTCTCGCGCCGCGACCACCAGGACCTCACTTTGCTCCAGAGGACTCACCTCCACATCGCTGCCCGTCGCATTCCTGGTCTGCGTGGAAATTGTTCCGATCGTGATCGATCTCCGCGCCTAGGAAACCCACGCGCTCTATTGCACGGCCACGTACGACCGCCGAGTTTTCGCCCACTCCGCCGGTAAAAACCACCACATCTATGCCCCCCATCGCTGCGGCCATCGCTGCGATTCCGCCTGCTAGGCGATGGATATACACATCCATCGCCAATGACGCGGTTGCCTCACCATGTTCAGCTGCGGCCTCCATTACCCGCATGTCGTTCGTGCCGGCAAGCGCGGCGAGCCCAGAATGTTGCTCTAGAGCTTGGGATATCTCGTGAGGGGAAATGTGTTCGTGCTCCACTAGCCAAAGCACCAATCCCGGGGTCCACCGTGCCGGAGCGCGTAGCCATGACGAGCCCCTCTAAGGGGGTAAAGCCCATCGTCGTATCGACGCTGCACCCATCTACGACCGCTGCCAGTGATGCCCCCGCCCCCAAATGGCAGGTAACTATGCGAGTGTCTTTCAACGGCCTATTGAGCAGGTCCGCCGCCCGACGTGAACAGTAGCGGTGTGATAAACCGTGGAAGCCATAGCGCCGAATCGCATAGCGTTGTCGCCACTCGACTGGGATCGCATAAGTCGCCGCCGAAGCGGGGATAGTGGCATGAAATGCCGTATCGAAACTCGCCACCGCCTGAACATGCGACAATCGTGACGTAACGATGTCGAGCGCGGCTCAACTGAAAAGGGCTGATGCAATGGCGCCAGATCGATTAACGCTCCAGCTCGCCGTCGCACGCGGTCATCGATGTGGACTGGTCCAGTAAACGCAGCAGCCGCCATGCACGATTCGATGGCCAACCACGTCAGGTTCATCCCAGTCATGCAAGCAGCTCGCTGAGGTTGGCGATATCGAAGCCACCGTTTCTCACAGATAGCTCAGCTTGCCGTTCTAATGCGTCCCGGCCGTCGAGCAAACGCAGCTTCAAGCTGGACGATCCAGCGTTTACCGTCAATGCTTTCATCGTCTTTTCCAGGTCCACCCCGCAATAGCTGGAGCATCCTCGCCATAAGTTCGGGTGTACTGGCGTGCGGCGAGCCGCGCATCCGCCATCTGCTGCCGCAACAGCGCGGCATGGCTACCCAACGACGGCACTCGATCAATAACGTCCATCACAAGATGAAAGCGATCGAGGTCGTTGAGCATCACCATGTCGAAGGGGGTAGTGGTGGTTCCCTCTTCTTTGTATCCCCGCACATGAAGGTTGTTGTGGTTGTGCCTGCGATAGGTCAGCCGGTGAATAAGCCACGGATAGCCGTGATAAGCGAAGATGATGGGCTTATCAGTGGTGAAAAGTGCATCGAAGTCGCGATCAGTCATGCCGTGGGGATGTTCGCTGACCGGCTCTAAACGCATAATGTCGACGACGTTAACTACCCGAACTTTTAACTCGGGCAGGTGCGTGTACAAGAGTTCCGCGGCGGCAAGGGTTTCTAGCGTGGGGACATCGCCAGCGCATGCAAGTACCACATCTGGCTCACCGTCAGTATTGCCTGCCCACGGCCAGATTCCGAGCCCTCGCGTGCAATGGGCGACCGCCTCGTCAATGTCAAATAATTCAGGGCCGGCTGCTTGCCCGCGACTATCACGTTGACATAATTCCGACTGCGAAGGCAGTGATCGGCGATCGGACAGCAACGTGTTGGTATCAGGCGGTAGGTATACCCGTATTATTTCTGATTTTTTATTAATCACATGATCGATAAATCCAGGATCCTGGTGGGAAAACCCATTGTGGTCTTGGCGCCACACGTGCGAGGAGAGCAGATAGTTCAATGATGCGATCGGCTCTCGCCAAGGAATTGTTCGTGTGGTCTTAAGCCATTTCGCATGCTGATTGAACATCGAGTCGACGACGTGGATGAATGCCTCGTAAGAGTTAAACAAGCCGTGCCGTCCGGTGAGTAGATACCCCTCCAACCATCCTTGGCACAGATGCTCGGAGAGCACCTCCATCACTCGCCCGGTGGGCGAGAGATGGTCATCGCCTGGCACGACAGCCGCATCCCAGGCTCGATCGGTTACTTCAAACACAGCCGAGAGGCGATTAGACGCTGTTTCGTCCGGCCCCATGATGCGAAAACGATCAGGGTTTTTGGCAATGACGTCCCGCAGAAACGCGCCAAGTACCCGTGTGGCTTCACTAAATTCCACGGCGGGACGACCCACCGGAACCGCGTAACCACGAAAGTCTGGTAAATCGAGGCCGCGTAAAACTCGTCCACCATTGGCGTGAGGATTAGCGCTCATACGCTGGTTGCCCGTCGGCGCCAACGCTTGTAGTTCTGGAACCAGATGCGTCCCGACTTGTCGAATAGTTCCTCCGGACGGTAGCTATGTAGCCACTGCTCGAGAAGCGCGCGATGCTCGGTGTTGGTGCGGGTTTGCGACAGCGGGACCTGGTGTGCGCGGAACGTTCCTTCAACCGGCACTCCGTCGACTTCTTGTGGCCCGGTCCAGCCTTTTGGCGTGCGCAACACAATCATTGGCCACACCGGTCGGCTGCCCGGCATGCCAGTACGCGCATCGTGGCGAATGGCGGTTATCTCGCCGATTACCTCATCGATGGTGTCAGCAAGTTGCTGATGGACGAGTTGTGGATCATTGCCACTCACGAAATATGGTTTGTGACCATAGCCCCGTAGCAACGACGCAAGTTCAGACTCCGGGATGCGAGCCAATACAGTCGGATTGGCGATCTTGTAACCATTGAGGTGCAGCACGGGCAGAACCACACCGTCGCGCGTTGGATTTAAGAACTTGTTCGAATGCCAACTGGCCGCAAGTGGGCCAGTCTCCGCCTCTCCATCGCCAATGACACACAATGCCAACAAATCTGGGTTATCCAACACCGCACCATAGGCGTGAACTAGCGCGTAACCCAGTTCCCCACCTTCGTGGATCGACCCAGGCGTCTCAGGCGCAACGTGGCTTGGAATCCCGCCAGGAAAAGAAAATTGCCGAAACAGTGCACGAAGTCCGTTTTCATCCCGGCCAATAGAGGAGTAAACCTCGCTGTAGGTTCCCTCTAGGTAGGCGTTAGCTACCAGCCCCGGGCCGCCATGACCAGGGCCAGCCACATACAACACATTAAGGCGACGTTGCTTGATGGCCCGATTCATATGTGCGTACAGCAAATTGAGCCCCGGGGTCGTCCCCCAGTGTCCCAGCAGTCTGGGCTTTATATGCTTCGCCTCGAGTGGCTCTCTCAAAACGGATTGTCCAGCAGATAGATTTGTCCAACCGACAGGTAATTTGCCGCTCGCCAATAGGCGTCGATTAACTCCAGCTCGCGTCGATCCAAGCCATGTATTGGATCAGATGACACCAGCCGCCCCCTGCTCAAATGGGTGAATAACGCCGCCACCCGAGCATATGACCCGCCCAGCCCCCGCTTCTACTGGCTGGCGCGACCACTTGCGGCTAACTGCGCCGTCTTCGACTGCGCGTAGGGCCCGCCAAGCTGTAGCGGGCTTTCTGGTCGCCCCGCTGAGCCACTGCCCCGCCTCGCCATTTGCGATACCTCAGGTGGAGTGTGAGGCCCGGTCACTACCTGGGCTCCCCATACTTGTACCGCCCGCGCGCCGTACTCATCGCCCGCTTTAATCGCTTCTTCAACAGACTTTCCTCGTGCCACCGCCACCGCATAGGCGGCCGTAAACGCATCGCCAGCGCCCGTGGGATCTACCACCTTAACCACCACGTCCGGCGGAAAGTGGTCCACATGCCCGGACTGTCCACAGTAGTAGGTGCCGCGCGCGCCCACCGTGACGGTGACCCTGCCCTCTCGGACACGGCCCGGCCTTCCCGCTATCGGCTCTCCACCTGTCACCTTTGCCAATGTTTGCGCGGCATGACGCATCACCGCATCGAACTCTTTCTCAAGTTCCTGGAGCCTTGCCAGCGCAACCGGATCATCCTTGGTTTCTATGCGCTTTTTCAGCTCGTCCATTTCTTTCGGCCACGCCTCCAGGTCTGGATAGGGCTTACCTGGCCAGTGCGGGTGGTGGGCGCCGAGCCGTCGGAGATGAGACGTGGCTTCCCGTTCGTTGATCAAAAGCGTATCTAAGCCGCGGAGAAGCCGTTTGTAGGATTTGCGGCGAGGCATGCTCTCTTTGTTTGGCCTTAAGGAACCAATCCGGTGTCCGGGGCTATGCGTCAGCACTTCTCTTAAAATTTTTTCGGGGAGGCAAAAATCGATGATGACAGTGCGGGACTTCATCAGTAGGTCACGGGAATTCCTGATGTCGTTAATGGTCGGTACTGACCCGTCGGCAAAACGCGTCGTGCACTGTGTGGGGCCGCCATCTTGCGGAACGATAATCTCGCAGGAGCTTGTTTCATCACCGTCCACATAAGTCACGCCGCTGACGTCCGCACCTGCTCCCCACAACACCCCGATCATGGCCCTACCGAGCGGATCATTTCCGACACGGCAAATGACAGCGGCAGCTCCCTCACCCATAAGACAAAGAACGTTCCAAGCCCAATTCAGACTTTTGCCACCCGGCAAGATGCTGGGTTCCGCCTCGCTCCCGCGCTGGCGTATGTAATCGACGATCGGGCGGCCGAGCGTCGTCACCAACAAATGGCCACGTGCGGCGACGTCCTTCCCAGGTAAATAGGTCGACATGGACGCTCATTTCGGCGGGGTACCTGTGCTGTGACGATCTAAACCATAGGCTCTCGCCACGAAAAGGGTCTCAGCTGCCTGGCGCGGTTGCCGCTGGTGCGGCAGCGAGCTACCGCACTTGTGTCAGCAGCTCCAAAGTGGAGAATACCGCCGAATTGGTGTTCGAAACACATCGCTGGATTGCTCTACATTTATGCAAGGGATCCGCGATGTCGTCGCCCCCGTCCGCATCCGGCCAACTCGCCTGTCCGCGCATCATCGAGGCATCGGCAGTAAGTATCCGCGCATTTTCCACAACGTTCTCAGATGAACTCGCTCCCCCTGTTTTCAGGTGAGACGCGAGCCGCGCGAACTCTTTAAGCGTAAATGTCGACCTGAGCGCGGAAGGGCGCATCGAGATGATGCGGTCGCGTTGCATTGACGTCGCCGCCAACACCAAGTCCACCTTCTCTACCATCACCGAATTCAGTCTTCTGGAGGAGAAACCATCCACATCGACTCCCGCCGCGTTAAGGACACGCGAGATCGTTGGGTGCATCGTGAGACCCGGCACCGCATGAGTGCCAGCGCTCTCGACGGAGAAAAGGTGAGCGAATTCGCGGAAATGAGCATTGAGGGCCACCCAAGTCAAATACTCAGCCAGTACCGACCTGCAGATATTGGCGGACGCAGATATACAAGATGCGAAAAGCTGGCGGGCGTTGATCAGGTTCTGCAGACCGGGATACCGCGCGAAAACCTTGACCTGCCTCGGGCGGACCACGATCCCTGTTCCTTACGATGCCGACCACCGCTAATGCGCGCCCGCCTCTTCCTTGCTCTCTTGCACGATTCTGGCATTGCCATATTTGTATGGCTTATAACTGGACGAGGCGGCAAAGTTAAGAACTATTCCCAAGACCGGCGCCTCAATTTTGTTGAGGGTGTTTGTCGCGGTACGGAGCTGTTCTTGGCGAGTTTTACCCCGTCGAACGATCAGGAGGACCCCATCGCAGGCGGCAGCTGTGACCGCAGCATCAGTAACTGGCAGCAGCGGCGGAGCATCCAGAACTACGACGTCATAGGTGTCGCGCAACTTAGAAAGCAGGTCGCGCATCTGTTGTGAACCCAGCAATTCGCTGGGATTGGGGGGTGTTGAGCCGCTGGCGAGGACCGCAAAAAGCTGCTTGCCCCAGCTTTGAGTGGCAACGTCGAGCTCAACGTTGCCGACAAGAACGTCGGTCAGCCCCACGCCGTTGGGAACGCCCAGGTAATGGGTTGCTTTAGGTTGCCGCAGGTCAGCGTCGACAAGGATGACTTTCTTGCCAGCTTGTGCGAGAGCAATCACCAGATTGCACGCTGTGGTGCTCTTGCCTTCGCCCGCTACGGCACTGGTCACCAGAATTACTTTGTGTGGCCGGTCGACGTCAACGAACTGAAGATTCGTACGTATCTTTCGAATCTCTTCTGCCCTCACCCCCTGAGGGTCATGCACTATCAAGGGCGATTTCGCCATCTTGCGATCGATAGCAACGGTCCCGATGGTTGGTTCGCCGACGATCTTCTCCAGCTGCTCACTGGTTTTTACGGTGGTATCCAAGGCGCGCCTAGCTACGGCACAGGCCAACCCCGCGAACAATCCAATGACGGCGGCTATCGAAAGATTGCGTATGGGTTTTGGCGTGGTGGGGGCCACCGGCAGTCGAGGCTTGCTCACCACGCTGACTTTCACTGCCGTCTGGCTAGATCCTGAGGTGCTTTCCAGGCTGGGAACCAGCTCAACGAATTCGTTTCCCAGTGCACGCGCGATTCGCTGCGCGGCCGCCGGCGACGGATTGGTGACCGTGGCGGTGAGTAGCGAGGTATCAGGCACTACTGCGGTCGCGACTTTGGCCGAGAGCTGCTGTGGCGTTTCCTTCAACCTCAACCGGTCAATGACGCCTCCCATCACCCGCTGAGTGCGGAGCAACTCCGCATACGACTTCACCTTCTGCTGGGAAAGGAGGCTCCCCTGGTACGCGGACGCGGCGTCGTCTCGATCTGCCAGCGCAGATACGAAGAACGTGACCTTCGAGGAATACTGCGGGGTTTGTCGCCACGTGACCACCCCGCTTATCGCCATGGCCGCGATGATGAAACTCAGGATGAGCAACCAATGATCGCGAAGCAATCGGACACCCGAACTCAACTCCACGACCAAACCTCCACAGATGAGACTGCCTCGTCACGCTATGTTATGCCTCATAAATAGTAATAAAACGGACAACGCAAGAAGGTGGCGACACCAGGTTGAATCTACTTAGTTCACGAGGGTGTGCACGCGCACCGCGCTACCCATCAGATAAAGAGACAACGTCGTGGCGACGCTCAAGCAAGCCTGGCACGTAATCCGGTTCGTCTGGGAGCACCCAGCCAACTCCCGGCATCGCGGCAAGAGCGTGTGTAGAGCGATTGCTTTTCAGATACGCGGCCGGCTGGGTATGCGGACCCTGACAACGATTGGTTCACGCGGGCTCATGTGGGCTGAACTGCACACCACAGCTGCCTCCAAGGTGCTATACGCCAACCCTCCCGACTGGAACGAGATGCAGGCCTGGCGCCGCCTTCTCAAACCCGGCGATCTCTTTATCGATGTGGGCAGCAACGTGGGGAGCTACGCGTTGTGGGCCGCCGACCTTGGGGCCCAGGTGATAGCGATCGAGCCAAGCTCAACCACTGCCCAGAAGTTGCGCCAAAACGTTGACCTCAACGACTTCCCCATCACTGTGGGGCAGTACGGGCTGGCCCATGAACAAGGCACCATGACGCTGACGCAAGGTAAAGACGCCATGAATCACCTGCTTGCGTCCTCAGACGCCACCGGAGAGGAGGTGCCGATCGACACTCTGGATAACGTGCTCGGCGATCGGTACGCGGCCGGCGTAAAGGTCGATGTCGAGGGCGCCGAGCTATGGGTTTTGCAGGGTGCTCGCCGAGCGCTACGCGAACGCCGGATAGGCGCTTTGCAGCTTGAATGGAACGCAATGAGCCAGCGGGTTCTGGGCGAAAGCCGCGCCTCGGTCGCCGAGCTACTAGGCGAATACGGTTACCGAATGATGGCGCCCGACCGTCAGGGTTACCTGCATCCAACGACAGCACCGCCAGAATCAGCTGAAGATTTGTTCGCTGTCGCCCCATAATCGCCGAGGCTACGAGTCGGCTAGCAATGTCTGCACTACCTGCGTGGCGTAGTGCTGCCGGATCAAAATTCGCCCGCGACCAGGAGGCGGCGGCGCGCGCCATTGTGTCTCGGAGAATGTCGTCGGACAAGAGCGTTGTCATCGAGTTCTTTAGCGCGTGCGCGGTTTCATCCACTGGAGACAGCCCCGTGAGCCGTGGCTGAAAAGCGTCGTGGCTGCCGCCGTAAGCCGGCGCGATGACTGGGGTTCCCGCGAGTTGCGCTTCCAGGAGGGCAAGCCCGAAACCTTCCCCGCATGCCTGCGCGCCGGTTCGAGTGCGAGTCGCTAGCACGAAAAGGTCAGCGTCAGCCAACTGCGCGGCTAGCTGATAATCGGTCAGGTTCGGGGCGATTGTGCACCATGTGTGGGCCGCCACGTGGTTGCGCAAATCCGCAGGCACCTCACCCGAACCACACACGGTGAGCCGAACACGCTCGTCATTGAGGAGCTCAACAGCTTCCACAATGGTGGGCAGACCCTTGTTTCGCCAGTCGGCCAGCCGAAACGCTGTCACAAGATTGAGTACACCGGTATCGGGCCGCGTGCGCCGGCTGGCTTCGACCAGCATGCGGATACCAGTCGGCGGACACGCCTGGGTGCAAGACGCTTGCTTGACACAGTGGAGCGAGCGCACCAGCGGTGAAACTACTCGCGGCGACCACGCGCACGTCACTGCGACGCATCGCGCGACCTCCTTTTCGACGAGAAGACCACGCCTCGTCGCCGTGCAGAATGACCGCCGCGCCAGCGAAGCCAGGCACGCGCGCCGCCGGATAGATGACGGGCAACAGGTTGCGGTGAGCGAGAACAAGACGAACTGGGTTGTCGCTGGCCCGCACAATCTGCTTCACGCTCGCCATCAAGCGAAGCTTGCTACCCAAGCTTGCTGGGCGATCAGTGGTGCGAAGATCCACCCTTCGGTATGACACACCATGTAGCTCAAAAGCGGCTCCGACGGCCGAGACATATCGTTCGATCCCACCGCCGAGCCCTCGGGAGGGCGAGACTAGTAGCGCGTTCAGGGTCATTGGGCGTCACTATCCACACTGGCTGGCTGGCTTCGGAAGATCAGCCGCACCGCAATTGCCGCCGCCACGATCCCGCTGGGGATGCTGATGAGCAAGCTCTGAAAGTCGATTTCGGATTTGACGATAAGCGGCAAGAAAACAACGACGAAGCACAGTGCACGCGGATCGACGTCTGCACGCAGCAAGCTATCGAAAAGCCGGCAGCCCGCTCCGAGTAGCACCATTCCTACCACCACGATCAGGATTCCACCGTGGCGATACAGATCCCCTAGCGGTGTCACCGCCGTTGAGGTGTAAGCCGTGCTGGGCACGCCGTAATATTTCTGGTTGAACTCATATCCGCTGGCCAGAATTGGTTTGTTATGCCAGACCAGTCGCGGTATCAAGCCAACAACTGGAGCCGCGACAAACTCCCACGGGCTTCGATAAGCGATCGTGTTGCGGTGTCAGCTGAGTAATGATGGCGATGCTGTCCGTCTCTCGAATTCGGTAAAGCATCGCGACGGAAGAACTCGATAGCGTCGTGGCTACTGACTGCAATCGCATGCTCTGCGATAGCACTTTCGGGGCTGCGTCGAGCGCGGCTGATGGCGCTAGGGTGCTCGATTCGCCCCGCACCACCCCTCGGTACGCGGTATTGAATGGGACAACGACCCACAGGAACAGAAAAGCTCCGACCAATAGCACCCGCAGCGGCAGCCTTCCCCGCACAGCTCCATACGGAATGAGCGACCGCCAACACCGACAGGACAAAGGACTCCTTCCCGCCGCCCAGCGCCCCGATGACAACCTCCGCGGCAACCAGCACCCAAAGGGTTACCGCGCTGCCACGGATGGTCGGAGTGAATGCTCGATATGCCGCTACCGCGATCGCGAAAATCGTGAACAACGAGAGGATGTACAACAGCTGGGCATATGGGACAGCCGTTGCTACCAGACCACGTGGGTCGCCCACGTAACCAAAGCGTCCAGTCAGGAACACGCTGGATAGCCGGGCCATGGTTCCGACTGCGTATAGGCCCCATGGGAGGAGCCCACCCCGCATGGTGGTGCCCGTGCCGCGCAGCAACCAGCCAAGTCCGCTGCTGGCCACTCGCTGAAACGACAGCGCGGTGGCCCCGACGAGGTACCCGATAGTCCACGCCACAATGGATACCGCCAAGATGCCGAGCCCGTTGACCACACTCGGCAACGCGATACGCAAAGCCAAACCGGTTTGTGTTCCCAACCAGGTCAGCGATGCGAGGCCGAACGCAAGACCGGCCCATATCAGTACCACGGGCCGATTCGCCAGCGGCTGATTCCGCGTTCGTTGCCTGGGAGCGCGATGATGAGGCTTCAGAGCCGCCAATGACAGAAAAGCGACTGACGCCACGCGTAGGACAAGTTGCTGGCGTACGTCTAGCGGCCACAATCCACTTACGAGCAGCGGGACCATCGCGACGGCACCAATCGCGAGAGCGACAAATACCTTGCCTTGTTGCTGTTCACTGCGCGGAAGAACTGCTGCGTCAGCCATCATTTCTCCCACGAGCAGTGCACACCAACGCGGCGGCGGCGGTAGCCGCGAAGCTATCAGGGCCGAAAGCGGACGCTCGCTCACGTCCCGCACTAGCTAGCCGATCTCGCAATGCGCTGTCCTCCAATAGTCGGTGCAAGCAGCTCGCCAGGAACCTCACATCGCCGGCCGGGAAAACCAGGCCTGTTTCTTCGTGCCGCAACACATCTCCAGGCCCCCATACCCCGGTCGCCGAGCTGACGACTGTCGCCGCGCCGGCAGCCATAGCCTCGACCGCCACCAGACCTCTGGGTTCCTTTCGAGAAGGCATGACCATGACATCGATAGAGGCCATCAGAGATGGCAACGCGTCGGTGTTTTGGAATCCGAGGAACCGCACGCGATCTGTGAGCCCACGGGCGTCCACCAGTGATTCGAGCTGCGCTCGCAGCGGACCATCTCCGATAAGCCACAGCTCCCATGACATGCCATCCGGAAGCAAGGCCACCGCCTCGATGAGATCGTCCACCCCCTTAGCGGGCACAAATTTCCCCGCGAAACCGACGACAAGCGGCTTGCCACCGTCGATGTTTCGTGGCTGGCGCTTGCGGCCGCCGACGAAAAAACGTCCACCTCCGCGGGGCAGACACCGGGATGAATCCGATGCTCCGACAAACCATGCATGAGGTAGAACTCTCGGTTGAAAGCACCTGTCGAGAGCGCCCCCGCGCCCAGGCGAAATAGATAACGCAATACGAGAGCGCGAGCTGTCGACACGCCACCGCGCGGCGACCGTACGCGAATTGCTATCCCCGTAGTACAGCAATGGTGTTCTGGTGGTGGCCGAATAAGCGATGCCTAGCCGAGCCACTGGACTAGCCCATCCAAAACTGAGGATCACGTCGGGGCGGTCATGGCGTAGTCGGCGACGCAACCCCATCAAGCGCCGCCCTACCGAATGTTCCCGAGGCGGCGACCACCAGTCATAGCCAGAATGCAGATCCGTGTTCCACCGTATGTGGCGTCGAAACCCGACGTCATACACGCCGTCGAGCGCGTCGTTCCAGTAGTACACGCGGGTGCGCAGCCGTGGCTCGGCGCTAGCAAGCGCAGCGCGGGCGCAAAGTGCTGGATGGGGTGCTCGATCAGCACAGCGGCGCGCACTACCTTGCTCATGCCAGCTTCTCCAAGATGGAGGGTAGGCGCTGTTCGTAGGCATGGTCCGCGTGCGCCCGCCTGCTGGCAGCATCGCCAATTTTTCGAGTCAAATTCGGGTTATCCAACAACTGCCGGCCTTATCGACCAATTCAGCTGAAGTTAGTGAATGGAACGACTTCGCTGTTCAGGGTCGAAGAGTTCGTCCAACACTGGACGCCGTTCGCACAACACCGCCGCACCCGATGCGGTGGCCTCAAATAGTCGGGCATTGACTCCGCGCATCTCCGCTGGGTGAAGGTTGTTCAGAACTGCGGCCGCCTCACGAAATACCCGCGCCTTATCGTGGCCGAAGACGGGATGGCCCGCGTAACAACTCGGCCGGTATGAGGCCATTCAGCCAGCGCGGTGGAGCGCTTCCGTAGATCACCAACGGAATGCCAGCCTCGTGTAGCTGGCGCAACAGCACGGCGCGGCTCGGATAACAATTACCGACCACGGCGATAGCTGAACCCGAACCGGCTTCGCCCGATGGGCCGATGCCACCGTGGATTACATCCTTGCGGCAGGTACCACACCGGCAAACCCACTGTGTCGCGCAGACGCTGCACCAGGAGTGGTTCCTTGAAGAAAAGCGCTGAATATGGGGCCATGAGCATGCGTTGCCGACCCAAGTTGCTGACCGCGTCCGGAAACCACAACGCCACCGGCAGTTTGTGGCGGCGCAAAGTGGCGACCGTGCCTGGGGAAAGTTCGCCATGGGTATTGATCACGGCGTCGCATTCCGACTCCATTGCTATGCGCACCAAGCCACGCTGCCAACGATCTTCCAACCGTGGCGCCGCCGCCATCGCCATCTCCGCAACCCTGGTGAAGGCGCGGCCGCCTCGTTCGAAATGACCAGACCCCAGATAGGTAACGCGATGCCCCATACGCGTGAGCGCGTCACCAATATTGGATTGGAACTTATCGGGGCCACGATGGCCGATCAGTCCGAGATGCACAACAGTCTCCTTGAGATAATTCGACGTGTCCTTATACGCCCTTCCACCACGCGACCTGCGGGAGGAGATCCGCCATCTCGGCGGTACAGGCGAGATAGTTGCCCTCGATGAAGCTTTCTAGAGCTGGATCCCAGCCCGGGTAACGTTCCATTCCATGTCGACGTCAGCTTTCCGATTCGGTAGCCGAACGGTTCCAGCAGCTCAAAAACGTCTTTAAGGAAACTGCGCGCATGAATCCACCGATGGTTGTATTCGAACTGCACCAGCGAGATCGCGCCCGCCGCGAGCAACTGTTTAGCGCCTCGCAGAACCGCGAGATCGTGTCCTTCGGTGTCTACTTTCACCATGTCCACGCGCTGAATGTCATGTAGTTCCACGTATTGGTCGATCGTGATGGCTTCGACGACCTCGGCCCGCGTGTTCTGGTGCGATGTGGAATACAGCGAGTTAGTCCCGGCCGTGGGGCCCAACGACGTGCATCAGCTGCTTCGCCGTCATGGTCAGATACCGCAAGCTGGTTCGCCCACACATGTGGACGGCAAGCTCTCCACGAGCAGTCCGATGAGCTTGGGGACCGGCTCAAATACATGCAGATGCGGCTGGCGACCGGTGAGTTTCACTAACACGCAGCAGGTTGTGTGACCATCGGCCAACATTGGCGCCGACATCGAATACGGTTATCGGCGCTGGAACCGGGATAGCCTCCAGCAGCCAACGTTGCAATGCGTATTCACCGTTGCGAGCCGGGTCATTGGGCACGTCCAATCGAGCACGGTTCAGTACGAACCGTGCCGCGCGTACCAGCTGACGTCGGCCAATGGCCGTGCCGATGAGGTCCACCGCCCGCGCGGCCATCAGCCGCGATCGCGTCATGAGCTCTTCTGAAGTACTGGGCGAAGATCATGGGTGGCCGGCGAACGCGCCGGAGCAAGCCGACGTAGCGCCCGCAGCATGACACCCACGGCGACCGCAGCAGCAGTGGTTGAGGCGATGGCGGCTCCTGTCCGCCCCCATCAGCGGCACCAACGCGGCAAGCAGCAGGATCGTGATGACAGCGGCAGCGCCTTGCGCTCGGGCGACCGATAGTGGACGACCATGGCCGCGCAACAGATCACCGCACACCTGACCGCATCCCAAGAGCACTCCCCCCGGAGCAAGCAACAGCACCAAACCAGCCGAGGCAGTAAACCCCGCTCCGAATACCAGGGGAATGAGCTGATGGGCGAAGAGCACAAGCGGCACCGCGAACGCGATTCCCACCGCAGCGCTGGCCAGCAGCGACCAGCGCTGTAGCCGCACCGTCTTCATATGTGACAAGGCCCGGGAAGCCAATCGAGGAAAAGCCACGTTTCCGAGCGCTGATGCCATGGGAACCGCCATCGTGGTCAGTGACACCGCCACGGCATAGCGTCCAAGCACTGCGGGGGCCACGCAGAGCGCAAGCAGTAGTTGATCGAGTCGTGCCGTCACCACGTTAGGCACGCTCGCGGCTAGCTGACTCAGCCCATATCGGGTGAGGGAGCGGGCTAACCCAAACTCGGTGCTACCACCGGTAAGTTGTCGCTTTCGGCATAGCCGGTGGGCCAGCACGGTTTGCACCACCACGGTCGCTGATAGCGCCGCCAACGCGGTCAGCAGGTCCAGCGACCCCGTCAGGTAGAGGACGCCCACCGCCACGACATAGGCGAGAGGCTGCATTGTGCGCACGACGTTCCACCCAGCAAGGTGCGAGGCTTGAAGCCCAAAAACGTAGCCCGCGCCCACAAAACTCGCCACGCAGGTGGCGAACATCAACCGGAACGCCCAGGTAGTCACGTTGTTGTGGTGGGCAAGCAGCGGCGCGACGCAGATCCCCACAAGAAGCGTGGCCGTGCCGGAGACGACCATCATGCTGCGCGAAGTTGCGAGGTAGTCACGAGCGCGTTCGGGAAACCCGGCGACGAAATACGTGGTGGCCGAGGTCTGCCCAAGTTGGCCCACCACGAGCACTACCCCGAACCACGCCATCACCGCGGCATACTCGCCGCGCATTGTCGGCCCCAAAGCTCGGGCGATGATGATCCCTGCGATCCCGGCTGATACCGCCCCGGCGACATTGCACAGCGCGGTGGCGGCAACGGAGCGCCCGAAGTGTCGCAGATTCTCGTCGGGCGCAGTCATGGGAATTCGGCTTTCGATGCGGTCTCCTCGCATGGTTGCGCGACAACGGTCAGTTCGGTGTCCTGAATTGCCCCACGTGTATCTCCATATTGTTCGGACGGTAGCTGGAACAGCCATCGGAAATACGTGTGCGCATCGAATGCGAACGGATCAGCCTCGATAGGGTCGTCCACTGTGCACAGTGCGCTCGCGAGACTGTCGGAATCATCAAGTTGGTAAGGCACCAGCGCCTGGCCGGCTACCTCGCGGGCGAGCGCGGTGTCAGGTGACAGCACTGGCATGCCGCACACTCTGGCTTCCGCCAACGGAAACCCGAAAGACTCCACAATGCAGGGAAAGAAGATGGCGGAAGCTGATCGCCACAATTTGCCAATTCGTCGTGAGCTACCACACCAAGGCATGTCAGCAGGGGATGCTGTGAAAGCCGCACGGGTAGATCACCCGGCGATGCTGTCACCTGAATTCGCAGGTCTAGCCCCGTCTTCATAATTGCGTCCAGCAAAACGGGGAGCTGCGATACCACATTCTTGTACGGCGCTGGCACGATTGGCACCAGCACAAACGGTTCGTCAGCGCCGGATCGCGGCCCAACGGGCGAAACGGGATAGGCGCGCACAGCGATTCGATCTCGCACCGAGGGCACGTGGTGCTCGACCCTCTCCCGCATCGTCGAGGAGGGAACGATGATGGTGTCTGCCCTAGCGAGCAGACGACGCACCACCGGGATCTGAAGGCGAAAACTCCTCGGCATCCCGCGGAGCAGATCGAGCTCGCCTCGGTACAAGAAATGAAGCGCGTTATTCACCAACACACGACGGTGCGCACCACTAAAGGCGAAGCACGCATTATTGGCGGCGATGGTCATTGTCGCACCTCGCGCTTGAGGTTCCCGGCGCGCCAGCCAGCTCGGTGTCAACCGGCGGGAACGGCCGATCACCCTCACTGGGGCGTCGGTCGAGCTGAGGAAGTTGTCCAGCTCGCCGGCCCACCGCGCGGCGCCCCCAATACTGCCGCCCGCCGCATCGATCACCACCTCAGCCATGATTCGCTCTCTGGCCGGCAATCTGATCCCTGCCCACTCGTGGTGTCGCCGAATGGTCGACAAGATGAAGTTGACTACCCGCCGAGACGTATCGGGAATCCGATATTCGGAGGCGCAGACGTTGATGCGTGTGTGTGACTGAGCCACCGTGGTTTCCACCGCCTCGATTACCCCTGCGGGTTCGAGACCCGTGACGATTATCGTGCCGGCATCTAGCGACTCCGGTCTCTCAATGGAGTCTCTGAGTGTCACAGCGGGGAAACCCAAAATCGCTGACTCTTCACTGATCGTGCCGCTATCTGACAGGACACAGCGCGCGTCCATCTGAAGGCGCACATAATCGAAGAACCCGAACGGCTCGTGAAATATCACGCCGTCGAGATCGACGTCGGCGACCAAGCTCTGGATGCGTTTGCGGGTGCGCGGATGTGTGGAGACCAAGACAGGCAAACCCCAGGTGGCGGTGAGCGCACGTAGGCAGTCAAGCAACCGCACGAGGCGCCTTGGGTCGTCGACGTTTTCCTCACGGTGGGCGCTGGCGACGAAGTACTTCCCTGGCTCCACCCCCAACCGGTTGACCACGCTTGATGCGGCGATTGATCCGCGGTAGTGACTCAAGACTTCGCGCATCGGCGAACCAGTCAACAGAATTCTTCTGGGGTGAACGCCTTCGGCGAGCAGATTACGCCGCGCATGCTCGGTATAAACCAGATTGAAGTCCGCGACATGATCAATAAGTTTACGGTTTGTCTCCTCAGGAACGTTGAGATCAAAGCAGCGGTTGCCCGCCTCCATGTGATAGACGGGCACTTTCATGCGGCGCGCCATCAACGCGGCGATACAACTATTTGTGTCACCGAGAACGAGGACGCCGTCTGGCCGCTGTGCGGAGATGGCTTCTTCGGCCTTGATAAGGATCTCGCCCAATGTGCGGCCCAAGCTCGAGGTATCCACATCAAACTGATAGGCGGGGCTCGGCAAACCCCAATTCGGTGAAGAAGACATCGCGCAGTGACTGATCCCAATTTTGTCCCGTGTGGACAAAGATGTGGTCGACAGTCTCTGACAACCGGCTCACCACGCGGGACAGTCGAATAAGCTCCGGCCGCGTGCCCGCGAACGTCATCACTTTTGTCATGACGCCTCCGGCGTGCCAGCGATCGTGCACGCATAAGTGTCTATGTCTTCGGCCGTAAAGAGTTCGTTGGACCAAAAGAAGGCAGTCACGGGCGCATCGCTGGTGGCGCGGAGGTTATGTACCCACATGGTGGGCATGTCAACAGCCACAGGATTGTCCCCACTGACATTGAATCGCACTGTCTGCTTCAGAGAAAAGCTTTCGCACCGCGACTTCTGCTTGTCCTGACACGATGACGAAGCGCTCAAACTTCCGCAAGTGAACGTGCTCACCGCGTACCGCCTCCGGCACGGTTGAGGAAATGAACGCCTGCCCACCCGCTTGCGGCGTGCGCATGCACTCCACCAAAGTCCCCCGGTTATCCGCACGAGGTGCCAGCTGTATCGGGTATCGAACCGGAAACAAATACGACCGGTAGGTATTGAAGAGCCTGGTGTGGAACTTCTCAGTCAGGTCCGGCAGTTCGCCATGGCGATAGGAAGCCTCAAAGTCGGCCAACAGCTGGCGAACAGCAGAGACCGCGGTTGGCTCGGCTTTTGGCTCGACACAGCGGCTGCCGGAAGCATGAGCTTCTTCGATGAGCACATCCGCTGCATCCTGTACATGGAGCAACGGAATATCGCGATCGTGGGTCACCGCTGGCTCACGCCCGCCGGCCGTCTCGTGGCAGAACGTCGCAACGAACGAGTTGTAGTGCGGACGCCCATGTTCGCCAAACAGGTTGGGCAAAATCACATCGGAGAACTCAGCAGAAGAACTGGCCGGTCCAGCCAATACCTCGGCAGCGCCTCGCTTAGAACGGCCGTATACGGAATCAGACCGGCAGTGAATGGAGTTGGCGTAAACAATCCGCAGTGGACGGCCCACGCTGTGCACCGCGTTCGACAGACCGCTGCGCTGGTTCCGATGTTCCCTTCAATGATCGCCGTGTCAGGCCCCGCGATTGGCACCGGCACAATGCACCACGGCGTCGACGTCTTTCATCGCGTTGGCCAACTGATCTGCGTCGTCCATCAGCATCGATCTATCGGAATGCTCTCAATGCCGAGCGCGAACGCTTTGCACCGCACGTGCCAGCCCAAAAAACCATCCGAGCCCGTGACGGCGATCTTCATGCGTTCTCCTTCACTGCGTCACGCACGAGGCTCGCCAGCATTGTGCTGCCTACCTGCGACGACATGTTGTTGAGATAAAACTGACGCCCTGCGCGACCCATTGCTGTGAGGGTGCGGGCATCATGTCGATACATTCGCCGCATTGCTAAGGCGAGCTCTCGTGGATCGCCTGGGGCCACCGCTATGCCGGCTTTCGATCGGCGAACGAGATCCGCCGCATCACCAGGCGCAGACACAATGACGGGCTTGGCGCAGGCCATAGCGGCCTGAAGCTTGCTAGGCAGCGTGTGATGGAACAAGGGCAGGTCCTTGAGGCTGACCAGCTGCACATCACTGACCGCCATCAAAGACGCCATCCGCTCCACAGGCTGCGGCCCAAGGAACCGCACGGTGTCGAGGTCCGCAGCCATGGCACGAAGCGGGGTTCAGCCACGCCGCTGCCGACAAAAACCAATCGAAGTTCAGGAATGTCTTTGAGTAGCCGCATAGCCTCGACCGCGGTCTCAAGCCCTTGCAGATCACCAAGGCTGCCCGCGTACATGACAACAAACCCGGCAAACTGAAATTCGGTGGAAAATTCCTCATCGCGCGGCGCGGGCGAAACGTGGCCTCGTCAATCCAATTGGGCACCACCGTACAGTTTCTCGCTTGGTACCCCCCGGCCGCGAAGCGCGAGACGCCATACCCGGCGCGGTGACAGCTACCTGTCGAGGCGCGTCGGTAAGTGGCGTTGCAAAACGCCTGAATGCACCGAGCCACAAAGTTAAGCAGTTTCCCCGCTTTGATGAACCCACTCTCAGTCACGGTGTCCGGCCACAGATCGTGGATGTGCAATACGTATGGCCGGCTAAAGAATCGGCGCGCAAAAATCGCGGGTAGAGCGACGGTGGCCTGCGATGAAATCACCAACCACGCGTCAACAGAACGCAGAATGCGCCATTTCGTAGACGCTGAAACGGCAAAGGACAGATAAGTAAGTGCGCGACGAAGCGGCGAGCGATCATGGCTGGGGATCAGCGGAACACGGTGAACGTGGACCCCAGTCACGGTATTCATATGAATATTTCGTCAATCGGTACCCGGGGTAAAGCCGGCCGAGCGGGTAATGGGGAAACCCGGTGAGGACGTGCACGTCATGTCCAAGTACCGATAGTGACCGGCAGATTGCTCCAGCGACCGCAGCGGATCCAGTTTCCGGGTCGTAGCAGGGGCTGATCACTCCGAGTCGATACGCAGGGTCACTACTACGCGAGGACCGTTGCGCGTCACCAGATTGGTCCGGCACAGATGCCCTCCTGCATTGTTTGGCGTTGCTGAGGGGAGAATTTAGCACATAGTGATCAGATCGCTACATATAGTGAAATATTCCTAAAATAGGGCATCAGCTAGCGCTAAGGACGATCATTGCGATGAATCCATCCAAGACTGAAAATGTCGATCTATCCGGAGTAACGGCGAACGTCGAAATTCCGCGAACGCGACGTACCATCCGCCCAGACATACCGCGGCAAGCGCGTTCTGGACTGGACATTGCTCGTTCTTCTCGCACTCCCCGCGCTACTTCTGACGCTGGTGTGCGCGGTAGCCATACTCTGCGAAAGCGGTAGACCCATCTTCTTTCGCCAGGTCCGTATTGGTTTGCGGGGACAGTCATTCGGGGTGCTCAAACTCCGGACAATGAGTCGGCGCGCCGCACCAGAATCAGAAGTTCCTGATCCTGCGTGCATCACCCGGGTAGGCCGCATCCTTCGGCGACTCTCACTCGATGAGCTACCGCAGCTAATTAACGTCATCAAAGGAGAAATGGCACTGGTCGGCCCGCGCCCTCACCTACGCCATCTTGCCCAGCGATTCCAAGGCCACCAGCTCCGCCGGGAGGACGTACTCCCGGGGCTCACGGGTCTGGCGCAGATATCAGGACGCAACAGCCTCGACTGGGAAACCAGAACCAACCTTGACCTGGAACTATGTAGCCAATCAAAGTCTGAACCTTGACCTGACCATTCTGGTCCGGTCTATCTGGGTAGTCCTCAGCGCTAAAGGCCTATATGGACATCCCAGAAATACATCGGAGGCTAGCCGCAGCGCTCACTCGGCCTTGGCCGAACCAACTAATCCGTCTACGCCCGGTAGCCACCAACGAGCACAGCGGCACACGGGTTCGGAAAACGCTTACGCGAGCAATTGCCGTGATGATCTGTGTAGCTCTTATCGGTGCCGGCTGGATGTCCGTCCTTGGGTGACCGGACTCAACCTTGACTCCGCACTACGCTACCCAAACTCTCGATAATCATCTAATTTGTCCTAATTGTTACTTATATTGTCATCTCTGAACTTAAGGGGGCGCGGTGCGGGCATCACGCGGTTCATCCGCAGCTTCGACAGCGGCCTCGCGCTCGCATGTCGGACGCCGCGCCCCGACCCGAAAACGCGCACCACATCCACTTCAGAGGAAAGAGATCACTGAGGTGACACCTACTCAAAGCCCACTGAAGGTAGCCGTAGTAGGCCAGGGATATACCGGCTTGCCGCTTGCAATCCGAGCCGCCGAAGTGGGGCATGCTGTTCTTGGCTTCGATACCGACATGCAGCGGGTCAAACAGCTGAACGCCGGAGAGTCCTACGTCGATGACGTGTCCAATCGCCAACTCTGCTCGGCGCTACGTGACGGGCGCTTCACCGCGTCTGGGCAATCTGATCTCCTGGCAGGATCTGATGTCTACATCATGTGCGTGCCAACGCCGCTGCGAGACGGTGTGCCGGATTTGGGTCCCATCGAGGGCGCGGCTCGAGCGGTGGCCAGCTATATGCGGCGCGGCTGCACTGTCATTTTGGAATCAACGACATACCCGGGGACGACCGAAGAATTTCTGATGCCACTGCTTGAGTCGATCAGCGGTCTGACCGCGCCCAGCAATTTCTTGCTCGGATACAGCCCCGAACGTATCGACCCTGGAAACAAGCACTGGAATTTGGAAAACACGCCCAAACTCGTGTCAGGAATTGATGCGCGCTCTTTGCGATCTGTTGACAGTTTTATTCCACCATTGTTCGGCAAACGATTCCCGTGCACGGCACCCGAACAGCTGAGCTAGCCAAACTGCTAGAAAACACATTTCGCCAAGTAAACATCGCATTGATCAATGAATTGGCCACCGTTGCCGACAGCTTGCATGCCAATGTGTGGGAAGCCGTTTCCGCGGCCTCAACCAAACCCTTCGGGTATCTTCCATTTCTTCCTGGACCCGGAGTGGGGGGCCATTGCCTTACCACCGACCCGGTATATCTGGCATGGCAGGTGAGACAAAACGCGGGCCAAGGTCTGCGCCTCGTCGAGCTAGCAAACGAGGTCAACCGAGCAATGCCACAATACGTAGCTCATCGCATTATCAGCGGCCTCGGCATGAGAGGCATAAGCATCAACGGCAGCCGCATTCTGCTGCTCGGCCTCGCATACAAGAAAAACAGTTCAGACATGCGAGACTCGCCAGCCCTCGATATCGCACAGCACCTACTGGCGGCGGGAGCACAGGTACGGGCAGCCGAGCCCATCGCACCGCCGGAGGCCATCCCCACTGAGATGCCTCTAGTGACGCCCACCGAAGCGAGAGATTTCAGAGGCGGATGCGGTCGTAATCCTTACTGACCATGACACCTTCGACTATGAAGCCGTGCAGCGGTCCGGTCGCTACGTCTTCGACACACGGCATAGATGCCAGGGCGCGAGCGTCGAACTGCTGTGAGATGAATCTTCGCCCGTCATTCACCAGCACCGTCCACCGAGAGGTTGTGGTGGTGGTCGTCAATCTCATGTCTCACCCGGTCAGCTTCTCGGCCCTAGAGGACCGAGCTTGCGGATCGTGATGGCTCGTGGTGATGAGCACGAGATCACGCCGCGTTTGGCAGGCTGACTGCTACCCAGCCGGCTTCACCGCGTTTGGCGATGTTGCGGGCTGCGTTCACGTCGGCGTGCTCAGCGAAGCCGCACGACGTGCATCGGAAGGTGGACTGATTTGGCTGGTGGTGAGCCGGCATTCTCCTGGCGCACCTTCGTGCACACCAAGCTCGTGCACCATTTCCACTACAGGCTCTACATCAGCGTCATGTGCTTGTCGCACATGCACTTTTGTCATGAGTTTCTCTTGATAAAAATCGACGAGCATCCGCAAGGGTTACCGACAATATGAGACGCTGCGCAGCATGACACACGTCAGTTATGAGCACATTCCTATTAACGAGTGCGGCGAACCATTAGTCGATCTGGCGGATTATCCGTTCGTGCTGCAACCCGTTTATTACCAGCAAGGCCTTTCCAGCACACCTCGCATGTTTGTGCGCCACAGCATCGCTGAGAAACTGCTGGCAGTCACGGAAAAGCTTCGTGGCAACCAACTCAAAATCTGGGACGCGTGGCGCCCGCGTTCTGTACAGAACAATGTTTACCAAAAATATTGGCGAGAACTTCAAGCACAAAATCCACAGTGGACTTCGTCAATGCTTCGAAAAGAAGTGGGCACATTCGTTACGCTGGCCACTAGTCCACATAAGATTCCGCCGCATGCTACCGGGGGAACAGTCGATCTTACTGTTGTCGATGCCTCACGCGACGAACTCAATATGGGTACTGAGTTCGACCATTTCGGACCTGAAAGCGCATCATATTTTTTTGAGAACACCGAAAATGCCCTGCACTCGCATATCGGAGAAAACCGACGACTGCTGCGCAACGCAATGCACAGCGAAGGGTTCCGTATCGACGACGAAGAATGGTGGCATTTCGACTTCGGAAACCAGCTGTGGGCACATGGCCAGGACAAACTTTTTGCTCAATACGGCGAAGTAGCGGATTTTTGCGGATTGCCCGCAATGATTGCGGCAAATATTGCGGGCAATCCGCAAAAAAGCGAGACGCAAAACGGAGATGCGCAGAGAAGTTGACCGACCGTCGGTGCAGAGGGGCAGGGCTACCAGGCTGTCGCAGGCGAGGGGCGACACGTATCGCTATCGCTTGGGTTCAAGCCGCGAACGGTACGTTCCCGTAGGTGCATATGCGACAGCTGTACCACTACATGGTACAGTCAGGCGTGATCGCGAGTTTCCAACACAAGGGTTTGGAAGGTTTCTTCCGCACCGGAAATAAGAAAGGTATCCGAGCCCAGCACGCGAAGCGCATCGCACATATTTTGTTTTTGTTGCACCACGCGGAGAAGCCTAGCGATCTCACAGACCTGAACCGGCTGCACTTCCTGCATGGTGACCTGGAGGGATTCTTCGCGGTCAACGTATCAGGGAACTGGCGCATCATCGGTCGATTCAAAGGTAAGGATGTGGAACTCGTCGATTACCTCGACTACCACTAAGAAGAGGGGGGTCATTATGGAGATGTTCAATCCACCACACCCGGGGGCAATCCTGCGCGAGGACTACATTGCCTACCGGGACTTGAGTGTCACGCAAGCCGCTGCACTCCTCGGTGTCTCGCGTCATAACCTCTCTCGCGTGCTTCACGAACACGGCGCGATCAGCCCGAACCTGGCGGTGCGTTTGGAGCTAGCCGGGTTCGGTCCTGCCCGCTTATGGCTGGGCATGCAAACAAGCTATGACCTGTGGCAGGAGCAGCAAAAACCGCACGAGGGCGTTCAGGTTCACGCCCAAGCCGCCTAACCCATTACCTGCTGAATCGGTCAGCAACATCCGTGCTCAATGGGACCGAAGGACCAAAGTGGACGATGGACACAACTACATCCAGCGGCCGGCTTTCCACGTGCTCAATACCGGGAAAGTAGCGGATTTTTGCGGATTGCCCGCAATGATTGCGGCAAATATTGCGGGCAATCCGCAAAAAAAAGGGGGGGCGCAAAACGGAGATGTGCAGAGAAGCTGGCCGGAGGTCAGTGATAAGGCAAAGCCACTACAGTCCAGCATCCTCACGGACACTGACGGCGAGCTTTCGGTCTAGTTCTACTCGAATAAGGCCAGCGGCCAATGTGGACAGATCGTCTGTGCCGACAAGCGCCGACAGTCGGTTCGGATCGGCCGGGAGCCGCAACCACTGAGCTCCAGATGTGACCTTGCGATCGACGTAAGGACGGAGCCACGGCCAGACCGCTTGTGCCTCCCGAAGAAAAATATCCGCGCCCGTCGGTCCGATGCCAGGGACTTCCTGCAGCAGCTGAGCTGCTCGTCGTGGATTGTGGTCCGCGGCATCCGCAAGTTTACGGAGATCGCCGTGGTAGCACTCCAACACCAACTGCGCACCTTTGCCTAGCCTGGTGGCGGTGCTTTCGTCGTACCGTCGATAGTGTCCTCGCCCCAGCGCATCCACCCGATCTTGCCAATGTGCATCGAGCATTTTTTGTGGCGTGTTCAGGTGTGCGTTGCGCAACTCGCGGGCCGCAGCCACCGCGATGTCGGCCGAGATCCGGGTGCTCAGCAGCAGCGACAACACCAGCAGTTGGTACAGCGGTGCTGGGGTATTGGCGAGTCGGATGCCGGCCTGTTGGGCGTAAGTCTGGCCGGCCAGCTTCAGCACGGTCTGGGCCGTTCGCTTGGCTTGCTTGCCGTCGTGGGAAACCACAGTTTTCGCTTACCCGCTCAACAACCTCACCACACGCAGAGTCCGCGATCGCCGGACGTGCTAATGGGTAAGTATTAGATATGAGAGCACCAGATGTAGTGGGTGGGCAGCCGCAGAGCGCGCTTGCACTACGGCTCGTGCTCGCAATTTTTGGACTGATCAGTTGCGCGATCTTCGCCGTAATCTTTTACGTGATCGACGTGTTCCCCATGGCGATCATGTTGGTGGTGTTCGCATTCATCGCCGCGGTAGACATTGTGGTAATCAGGTACCGGCAGCATCATCGACGTAGTTAATTCATTGGGTAAGGGGTGTGCCGGACCATGGCAACCATTGATTTTGAGCTAGCTCGGCCGGATCTATTCCGTAGTAACGCTTATATCAATGGGGTATGGCACACCACCGGAAAGACCTACCCCGTTAAGGATCCAGCAACCGGACAAGTAATCGCGGACGTGGTCGCGTGTGCCGGCGAGGAAACGGACGTGGCAATAGCCGCCGCCGAGCAGGCATGGAAAAAGTGGCGAGGTACCACCGCGTCCGCCAAACACCGGGTGCTGCTCAGGTGGCACAACGCGATGATCGAACACCAAGACGACCTCGCCCGCATCATGGTGCTGGAACAAGGGAAGCCGTTCGCCGAGGCACGCGGTGAGGTCGTATACGCGGCGAGCTTTTTAGAGTGGTTCGCAGAAGAATCGAAACGTGTCTACGGGGACGTCATACCGGCGCATAGAAAAGACGCGCGGATTGTGGTGCTCAAGCAACCCATCGGCGTAGTCGGCGCTATTACGCCATGGAATTTTCCGCTGGCGATGATTACTCGAAAAGTGGCGCCCGCTATCGCGGCTGGCTGCACCGTGGTCGTTAAGCCATCAGAAGAGACGCCCCTATCTGCCAACGCGCTGGCGGTTTTGGCCGAAGAAGCAGGAATCCCACCGGGCGTCTTTAACGTAGTCTCCGGGAACGCACCGGCTATTGGCGAGGCGCTCATGGCCTCCACGGCTGTCAGGAAAATATCATTCACCGGTTCGACTCGCACGGGAAAATTGCTGATGAAACAAGCGGCCGAAACAGTAAAGAACATCAGTTTGGAACTTGGCGGCAATGCGCCGTTCATCGTGTTCGATGATGCGAACATCGATGAGGCGGTTGACGGCGCTATCGCCTCGAAATTCCGGAATACCGGCCAGACTTGCGTATGCGTAAACCGGTTCTTTGTACAGGAAGGCGTTTACCGAGAATTCACTGAAAAACTCGGTAATGCCGTCACAGCACTACATGTGGGTCAAGGGTTCGAAGACGGGGTGCGGCAAGGCCCACTTATTAACGATGCCGCGTTCGCAAAAGTGGAGGCGCATCTGAAAGACGCGCAGAACAAAGGCGCCACCGTGCTGGTGGGCGGCAAAAAGTATGAGCGAGAAGGAAACTTTTACTGCCCCACCGTTCTCGGAGACGCCACACCCGACATGCTGCTCGCCCAAGAAGAAACCTTTGGCCCGGTAGCCGCATGCTTCCGGTTCCGAGACGAAGCAGAGGCAATAGCCCTGGCTAATGACACCGAATATGGCCTGGCCGCGTACTTTTACACCCAGGACTACGCTCGCGCCTGGCGCGTCGCCGCAGCTCTCGAGAGCGGCATGGTGGGCATTAACGAAGGCATCATTTCTACCGCCGCCGCTCCCTTTGGGGGAGTAAAGCAGTCGGGCATCGGACGCGAAGGTTCCAAATATGGAATCGACGACTATGTGGACGTGAAATATGTACTGATGGGCGGGCTTAAATAAGAAACTCGTCGTCGCATTGAACCGGCCAGCGTGGATCCACGACTTCGTGGGATCCACGCTGGCGGAAGTAGCTTTGCAAACCAGCCGCGTCACTGGCGTGCCATTTCGCCTGGGCGCGATGCAATTCCGCCAGCGGTAGCACGGAAAGCTCTGCATAATGACGGCCAATCGCCTGTGCCAGCAACATGGCCGACCTGGCGTCGCCCGCTGAGGTATGGGCGTCTGCCCGCTCGAGCGTCACACCATAGTGAGCACAGACGTCAGTAAGCCGACGTTTGCCACGGCGATAGCGATCGCATTGCCGGTCTAGCACATACGGATCGACGACCAAGAGCTCACTCCAATCCGGACTAGGAAGCCCGTTGCGGAGCAGCTCGGCTCGTAAAAGCGTGAGGTCGAACGGTGCGCGATACACCACCAGTGCCGCACCACCAGCGGCCACGGCTTTAATCTCGGCGGCGATCTCCACAATGGATTCCACCGCCGGACGACCATGCGCGCGGGCATGGTCGGTGGTAATGCCATGCACCGCTGTTGCCCCAGCCGGGATCTCTATGCCCGGGTCAACCAGCCAATTCCGTGCCTGGCCATCGGTGCGGCAGATGCTCGCGGAGACGATGTGATCCGTGTGTGGATCGGGCCCCGTGGTTTCGAGGTCGAACGCCGCCAGTTGGCCTTGATGCCACAACAGCTGTTGCTCCACGACGTCCCTCCACATTGGTCGACGGTCGCGTAGAGCTTAGCGGCGACCGCCGACACAATGGAGGGACAGGAACGCCAGGGGTCTAGGCCCAGGTAACGACCTGGTCGTGTTCGAGGCGGGGCAGTCGGTCGAACCAAGCGTTCGGACCCGGCTTACCAATATTGACGATCAATTGAGAGCGGTACTGGCCCTCAGGGAAGAACTCGGCGTCTACCGCCACGGCGTCGAAGCCGGCCATCGGGCCCGCAGCAAGCCCTGCGGCACGCACACCGATAAGGAAATATCCAATCTGGATAGCCGCGTTGAACCGAGCGTGGCCTTCCCGTGCCACTCTCTTCTCGTCGCCGTCGAAGTTCTGCTTCATCTCTGGGCGAATGGGAAACAATGTCGGAAGATGCTCGTGGAAGTCCGTGTCGGCAGCCAGTATTGCGACCAGCGGCGCCGACTCCGTCTTAGCCCGATTGCCCTCCGACATCAACGGGATCAGCCGAGATCGAGCCCGCTCCGACTGAACCAGCAAGACACGCAAGGGCTGGGTATTAGCGGCGGTGGGGCCGTACTTTGTCAGTTCGTAAATAGCGCGGATCTGCTCTTGGGTCACCGGCTCGTTGGTAAACGTGTTTGCGGTGCGCGCCTCACGAAAGAGGAGGTCTTGCGCAGCTGAATCTAGCGTCAACAGGTCGGTTGCCTCGGGGGCGATGGTCATAAGTGGGCTCCTGCACAGAATGATGAGCGCGGCCGTACGGCCGCATGTGGTCAGCGTCGCGTCAACAGCGCAATAGTGCCGCGATATTCCTCTCGCCGGTCACAGAATTTCTTCTGGTTGGTAGTTCACCGCTTCTGGATGACGAGCAACCACCTCGTCCACCCGCGCCACCACTGCGGCAACCTGTGCCGGGGCGGCGCCCACAAAACTGGACCGGTCAGCGAGCAACGCATCGAGCTCCTCGCGCGAAAGCCCCAGTCTCGGGTCACGGGCGAGCCGATCTAGCAGCTCATTGGTGGCGATGGAGCCTTCGCGCAGCCCCAGTGCGGTGGCCACCGCATGCTCCTTGATGGTTTCGTGGGCTTGCTCACGGCCCACACCCTTACCAATTGCTGCCAGTAAGATTTTGGTGCTAGCCAAGAACGGCAAGTAGTGGTTGAGCTCCCGCTCAATGACCGCCGGGTAAGCACCGAACTCTGCCATCACCGTCAAGAAAGTTTGATACAGGCCATCGACAGCAAAAAATGCATCCGGCAGGGCGACTCGCCGCACCACCGAACAGGACACATCGCCCTCGTTCCACTGGTCGCCGGCGAGCTCACCCACCATCGATAAGTAGCCCCGCAACACCACGGCGAGCCCATTGACGCGTTCACAAGAGCGCGTGTTCATCTTGTGTGGCATGGCGCTGGACCCCACCTGACCCGGGCGGAACCCCTCGGTGACCAGCTCATGCCCGGCCATCAGCCTTACGGTAGTGGCCACATTGGACGGTGCTGCCGCCGCTTGCACCAGGCAAGAGAGAGCATCAAAGTCAAGCGAACGGGGATACACCTGCCCCACGCTGTCAAAGACATGACTGAAGCCCAGATGCTGAGCCACCGCCTGCTCTCAGGCCGCGAGCTTGAGGGCATCCTCCCAACAAATCGAGCTGGTCGGCAGCGGTGCCCACCGGACCTTTGATGCCGCGCAGCGGATAACGCGCAATCAACTCGTCGAGCCGTCGATATGCGACCAACAGCTCGTCGGCGGCAGTGGCGAATCGCTTGCCAAAAGTGGTCGGTTGTGCTGCCACGTTGTGGGTTCGGCCGGCCATGACAAGTGAGGTGTGTTGTACGGCGCGCTCAGCGAGCGCAGCCAATGCCGCGACCACACGTTCACGTAGCAGCACCAGCGAATCCCTGATCTGCAGCTGCTCGACGTTTTCGGTGAGATCGCGAGACGTCATTCCCTTGTGAATGTGCTCGTGGCCAGCGAGCGCGGCGAACTCTTCTATCCGCGCCTTGACGTCGTGTCTGGTCACGCGCTCACGCGCCGCGATCGACTCGAGATCCACCTGGTCGATGACCCGCTCGTATGCCTCAACAACGCCGTCAGGGATGCCCATACCCAATTCTTGTTGGGCTCGCAGCACCGCAATCCACAAACGACGCTCCGCCACCACCTTGTAGCTCCGGCGTCCACAGCGCTACTAGCTCTGGCGACGCATAACGGCTCGCCAATACGTTGGGGATAGACGTCAATCAGTTGTCTGCTCCCACCGTGATCGCGCCGGCTGCCGCGGCCGCGGCAATGTCGCGCCGGAAACTACTCGCCCTCGAAATGGATATTGCTCCACTGGGCATACGCGGCGGCGCGGGCGTCATTAAGATCCGCACCGACTCCGGTGACCGCCACTACCCGCCCCCCAGCGGTGACCAGACGCGCCGGAACCGTACGCTCCACGCCCGCATGGAACACACCGTCTATTGGCTTGTCGAGCCCAAGAATGAGGTCGCCCGGTACGCGCCGACTCCGGATAACCCGCCGCAGCCATCACCACCGTGACAGCGGACCCTCTCGCCAGGTCAACGCGGGGTGTTGCGCCAGGTTCCCAGTGGCAGCCGCATGGAGCAACCCAGCGAGCGGCGTCTCTAGCAACGCCAGCACGGCTTGGGCCTCAGGATCGCCAAATCGGGCGTTGAACTCCACCACCTTCGGGCCGCTCTTCGTCAGCGCCAGCCCCACATAGAGCAAACCGCTAAAGGAGACTTCCCTGCTCAGCCATGGCACGGAGCGTCGGGATGCACGACACTGTCCATGACGTCGCCGACCAGGCCTTTTGGCGCCCACGACAGCGGGCAGTACGCACCCATCCCGCCGGTGTTGGGTCCGGCGTCTCCTTCACTTATGCGCTTGAAGTCTTGTGCTGGCAGCAACGGCACGGCGGTCGACGCCATCTGTGACCACAAACAGTGACATCTCTGGCCCGTCGAGATATTCCTCGATGATAGTGCGCCCGCACGACGCACGTGGGCGAGCGCAGCGTCCCGATCGTCGGTGACAATCACGCCTTTGCCAGCCGCCAAACCATCCGCTTTGACGACATAAGGAGAGCCGAACTCTCCAAAGGCCTGCGCAGCCTCCGCAGCGGAATCGCAGACTGCGCGCTGCCGCGGTCGGGACACCCGCAGCCGTCATGATCTCTTTAGCGAAAGACTTGGACCCTTCTAAGCGCCGCGGCCTCGCCGACGGCCCGAAGCAGGCGATCCCCGCCCGCCGCACCGCGTCGGCCACGCCCGCAACCAGTGGAAGCTCTGGCCCGATCACCACAAAGTCAGCCGCGACGCGCTGCGCCAACGCCGCCATTTCTTCTGGCTCGTCCAGGCGAACGGCGTAAAACTCAGCTAACTGGCCAATTCCGGGATTACCGGGCGCGGCCATCACATGACTAACGGCGGGGTCAGCAGCGAATGAGGCGCACAACGCATGCTCGCGAGCCCCACCGCCGATCACAAGAATGCGCACGCTCCGACCCTAACGGCCACACTCTCCCCGCACCGATATGGGGGTTTGTCGAGGTGGTGAGCGGCACACCGTGGCAAGCTGGCGCGCATGTACTCACGGATCGCCATCTTGGGGCTCGGGTTGATGGGCGGCTCGCTCTGGCAATTGTTGACCGCGCACGGGCATCCCGTTTGTGCATACGACATGGATCCGGCCACCCGAGAGGAAGCCCGTCGGCACGCGGCCACCACTGGAAACCGGCTCGCGGACCGAGTAGCCGACACTATCCCCGCAGCGGTGGTGGGCGCTGATTTAGTGGTTATAGCCGTGTCCACCTTGGACGTTCCCAAGGTGCTGCACGGGCTGTCAGCCGCTGGCTACCGTGGGGTCCTCACCGATGTCACCTCAATCAAGGAACCGTTGGAAGAACTGGTCCAAGCAAAGTTCGCCGCCACCCGGTGGGTTGGGGGTCATCCCATGGTTGGCTTCGAACGGGCGGGCTACTTCCAAAGCGACAGCCGCCTTTACGACGACGTTCCCTGGGCACTGTGCCTTGATCGGGCCACACGTTCCTCCAGCGCGCTAGGCGACTGGCTCGGCGTGGCCGAACTGTTGACAAGCATGGGCTGCCGCGTGGTGCCCACCACCGCTCACGACCATGACACCGTGCTGGCCCGCACGAACGACCTCCCCCATTTGATCTCCAGTGCTTTTACCCGCACCGCCATAAGTGGTGATTCCGGCCGCTTGGCGCTTTCGCTCGGTGGCGACTACTTCGCTGACGTCTCCCGCGCCGCCACCACCAGAACGGACCGGACAGCCGGGTTCTGCGCCAACAACGCTCGCGCACTACGCCGAGAGCTAGACGTCATGATCGCCGAGCTCAGCGAAGCCCGCCGCAGGCTCGACGCTCGCGACCCCAGCAAACTTCAAGCCTGGCTCGAGCAGCCACACCGCGTGCGTGAAGCCTGGCCAGCCGAGCCCGGCGCCGTCGAGCAGTTTTCGGCTTCGGTCGAGCAGCTGTTAGATCTTGGTCGGGCCGGAGGAGCGGTGACCGCCGTGCATGGGAGCGCGGTCACCGCCATTCGACCAGCCATCTGATCGGACGTCACCTCTACGCAAGCTATTTGTAGCGATACCGCGCCTGAAGGATGACCACGTCGTCATCTTCCACCAGGTAGACCAAACGGTGCTCTCCGCTGATTCTGCGGGACCAGGCGCCAGTGAGCGCATACCTCAGCTGTTCAGGTTTGCCAATGCCAGCGAACGGATCACGTAACACCTCGTCGATGAGCCGATTAATGCGCTCGAACATGGTTCGGTCGTGCCTCAGAGGCGGTAATAGCCATGTCTCCCCTGTCTGGTACCAGAACTAGTACCAGACGAGCTACGAAAGCCCTGGTGCCGGAAACTTGCCCGTCAAAGCGTTGACTTCACTCCGGACGCGGTTGATGACGTCCTCGGAGTCGCCTTTGGACACCGCGGTAATCACCTCGTCGATCCAGCCGCCCACCACACGCATCTCAGCTGTCCCCATGCCCCGGCTCGTGATTGCCGGGGTACCGATACGGAGGCCCGACGGGTCGAAAGGCTTACGGGGGTCGAACGGTACCGTGTTGTAGTTGGTCTCGATGCCCGCGCGGTCAAGCGCCTGCGCGGCTGGCTTGCCAGCGACGTTTTTCGAGGTCAGGTCTATGAGAATGAGGTGGTTATCTGTGCCACCGGAAACGAGATCGAAACCGCGAGCCGCGAGTTCAGTGGCCAGCGCCTTGGCGTTAGCAACGATGGCGTGTGCGTAGTCGCGGAACGGCGGCTGGGCTGCCTCTTTTAGCGCGACGGCGATGGCCGCGGTGGTGTGATTATGCGGCCCCCCCTGCAGCCCTGGGAACACCGCCTTATCGACCGCCTTCGCATGCTCGGCCGTGGTCATGATCATCGCGCCGCGAGGGCCACGAAGCGTTTTGTGTGTGGTGGTGGAGATGACGTCGGCATAGCCCACGGGCGAGGGATGTGCACCGCCAGCGATCAGACCGGCGATGTGTGCGATGTCGGCCACCAATACCGCGTTGACCTCGCGTGCGATCTCGGCAAACGCGGGAAAGTCGATCGTGCGCGGGATGGCGGTGCCACCACAGAAAATAAGCTTCGGCCGCTCTTTGCGAGCGAGATCGCGCACCTGGTCGAGGTCGAGCCGGCCAGTGTCGTGCCGCACTCCATAGTGGACGGCGTTAAACCACTTGCCGGTAGCTGAGACGGACCAGCCATGGGTGAGGTGCCCGCCCATCGGAAGACCCATGCCCATCACGGTGTCGCCCGGGTTAGCGAACGCCAGATACACGGCCAAGTTGGCCGGCGAACCCGAATAGGGCTGCACGTTTGCGTGGTCGACCCCGAACAAGGCCTTCGCCCGCTCGATCGCGAGCGTCTCAATAGGATCGATAAACTGCTGACCCTCGTAGTAACGCTTACCGGCGTAGCCCTCGGAATATTTGTTCGTCAGCACAGTGCTGGTTGCTTCAAGCACAGCGGACGAGACGTAGTTCTCCGACGGAATGAGCCGAATCGTCTCGGCTTGCCGCTGCTCCTCGCCCGCGACGAGCTCAGCGAGCTCGGGGTCGAAAGCGGCAAGGGAAGGATGTGTGGCCTTGGTCATCGCGACATCTCCAGCAATTCGGGGCGAATAACGGATACAAAACAGGACCCAGGCGCACGGTTCCTGCTTAACTTGCTCCCCGGTGGTACTCCACCTACAAGCCCGGACATACGCCGAGCTCTAGCGCCAGTCACGACCTACATACGGTAGCGCACTCTGACACCACCAGACCCGCGTACCTCTCACGCGATCTCGTGCAGCACCACGTTTTGCTCCCGGCCCGGTCCGACGCCCACCACGCTCACTCGAGCACCGGAGAGTTCCTCAAGCCGACGAATATAGGTCTGGGCGTTAACCGGCAGATCATCGAAGTTCCGGCAGCCAGAGATGTCTTCTTTCCAGCCATCCAGGTATTCGTAGACGGGCACGGCGTGGTGGAACTCGGTTTGCGTCATAGGCATCTCGTCTTGGCGGACCCCATCGACCTCGTACGCGACACAGACCGGGATTCGCTCCACACTGGACAGTACGTCGAGCTTGGTCATGAAGAAGTCGGTGATGCCATTGACCCTAGCCGCGTACCGGGCTATGACTGAGTCGAACCAGCCGGTCCGCCGTGGCCGACGCGTGTTGACGCCGATCTCGCCACCAGTGGTGCGCAGGTAGTCGCCCCATTCGTCATCCAGCTCGGTGGGGAATGGTCCAGAGCCCACCCGAGTGGTGTAAGCCTTGAGGATCCCCACCACAGTGGTGATACGGGTAACGCCTATACCCGACCCGGCACTCGCACCGCCAGCCGTGGGGTTGGATGAGGTCACGAACGGATATGTGCCGTGGTCGACGTCGAGCAATGTGCCCTGCGAACCCTCGAGCAGGACGTTCTCGCCACGGTCTAGCGCCTGGTTGAGCACCAGCCGGGTGTCGGCGATGCGGTCGACGAACTGTGTGCCCTGGGCGAGTACCTCGTCGGCTACCTGCTCCGGATCGAGCGCGCGGCGGTTATACACCTTGACCAGGACTTGGTTCTTGAAATCGAGCGCGGCTTCTACCTTTTGCCGCAGGATTTTTTCGTCAAGCAGGTCCTGGGCACGCACCCCTACCCGCGCGACTTTGTCCTGGTAGGCCGGGCCGATGCCACGTCCGGTGGTGCCGATCTTTGCCTTACCCAGGTATCGCTCGGTTACCCGGTCGATCGCCACGTGGTAGGGCATGATCAGGTGCGCGTCGGCCGAGATAAGCAAACGGCTGGTGTCTACATTGCGTTCTCGCAAACCCGCAAGTTCGCTGAGCAACGCACCCGGGTCGACCACCACGCCATTACCGATGACATTGGTAACGCCAGGCGTCAAAATGCCGGACGGAATGAGTTTGAGCGCGAAGTCTTGTCCGTTAGGTAGCACCACCGTGTGGCCGGCGTTATTGCCGCCTTGATAGCGCACCACGTACTGGACTTTTCCACCTAAAAGATCGGTGGCTTTACCTTTACCTTCATCGCCCCATTGGGCACCGATGATCACAAGAGCGGGCACTCATGACAGGCTACCGAACGTGCAGGTAGTAGTTGTCGCTCCGGGTACCCATCAACGCGTTCCAGTGCTGCAATGCGCCGACGCATTGCGGGCGCAAGCAGAGGTGGAGATCCTGGGCGCGGATTCGGACACCGAGGTCGATGCCGCACTCGATAAGGCAGACGAACGCCAGGCTCGGCTCGTAGTTGCTGGAGGCGACGGGCCGCTGCGCGCGGTCATCCGCCGCATGGCTCGACGAGTGACCCCCGCGCCGAGTAAACGTCCCGCAGACTTGCCGGCCGACCGCACCATGCCAGACCTACCACCGGTCGGGCTGCTGCCACTCGAGCCCGGGGACGGCCCTCTGGACGGACCAAGCCTCGCCGCTGAGCTCTGCCTTCCCCACCAACCGGCAGCGGTCGCGGCCGCGGTACTGGGCGGAAAGCAACGCCGCATCGACCTATTCCGCAATGACGGCGGCTCCGTCACGGTGCACGGCGCATTGCTTGGTGCGGCAACAGAAACCGGGCAGCCACTCACGTGGCGGGCTCAGGTCGACGTCGATGACAAAAATCTGTCCGCAGGGGACGAACCCATATTTGCCTGCGCGGTGGCTAACGCCGGCGGCTATGCACGCCTTGATGGTCTTTCATTGCTTCACGACGTCGACGCCAGCGACGGCTACATCCGTGTCGCTGTTGCCACCCACGTAGCTGGCAAGCCGAACCAGATTGAGGTGCGGCGGGCAGCCGGCCGGGCGGTCACCATCTCGCCCACCGGGCCGGTGCCGTTCACCGACGACGGAGTAGACGGTGAGCTCACCCGTGGTCGGAGTTGGTGGATAGAGCGCTCGGCCTGGGGCATTTACGTACCCCAATGACCGTTATCGCATAAAGTTCACACCACATTGGGCGATGCAGTACATATGTCGTAATCGACGATATGAGCAGGGGGTCTGTCATGGCGCAGGAGTCCAGCCAGGATCAGGGCCAACGTACCCAGAACCCTCAATCGCATGTGGACAAAAATGTCCCCACTCCCCAACCTGTCCCACGCACGGCCCATGCATGGGCGCCGCCTGGCCACAAATTCGAAGCGCCCATATACGAAGAGGACGAACAGTTGACCATGCGGTATCCCGGCAAGTCAGACAACGCTGGCACCAACAACACACAACCTCAGCAGACATCTGCCATGCCAGAAGGCGCCTCTCCCAGCCAGGCAATTGGCTTAACCTCGGATACGGAAAAAACCATGACCCTCAACGAATTTCTCACCAGTCAGTCCAATTCGGACGATGCCTCGTCGCAACAATCAACGCCCGAGGGAGTGGCCCCAGCTCAGCTGGTAGAGCAAGTGGAACCAGCCCTCACCCCCGAACCGTCTCCACAGACGCAACCTGTCGCGGCCGAAATGGCACCAGGGGAGGTAGCGAACGAGATCAGCGCACCAACTCCCGCACCCGATGTGGCTCCCCCAGCTGAGGGGCAGAGCGAACAAACGTACCCCGCGCACCAGCAATATCCGATGGCACAGGGCTGGCAACAGACGGCCCCCAACACGGCCGGTAATTCAGTTTTCCCTGGTTCCCCAGTCCAGCCCTATCAGCCAGCGCAGCAGTTCGAGCAGGTCCCGCAAACGAACTGGGATTCCTACCAACAAACTGGCTGGCCACAAAACCCCCAAAATTCCCAGCAGACGTATCCGGCACAAAATGGCTACGGAGCTAGCGAATATTCGGGCCCAGCGTTCGTGCCAGGACCCGCCTCCGCACCACCACTCGCTACCGCACCAGCCGACGCCTACGACTCACAGTCGACTCAGATCGTTCCTCCGGCTGCCTTCGGCCCACCGCAGTCACCACCCAACCTTGCTCCCGAGCCACCCAGGGAGCGGGCGGCACCCACGGCGGAAGAATTCGCGGCACGTCGCGCGCACAAACCACAAGAGCCCGAAGCCACCATGGGTATACGTGGGTTGCTGCGTCGGGCCACCTTCGGCTTGGTCCACCCGTCTATGTCCAAACGGGAGCATCTGCAACGCGAGGCTATTGCCAAGGTGCGTCGGAACTTCGGCGGCTTGCGTCAGGTCACCGTGGTCAACCCCAAGGGTGGGGCTGGGAAAACCGTCGCCGTCTTAATGACGGCGATGACGTTCGGCCAAAGCCGGGGTGGCTACGTGCTGGCCTGGGACAACAACGAAACCCAAGGCACGCTCGGCATGCGCGCCCAGCCCGACTTTCACACCCATACGGTGCGGGATGTGCTGGAGTCGCTAGACAGTTTCATCGGCCCGAATGGCAAGGTCGGTGACCTCACCAATTACGTCCGTTCGCAAGGCGAGGCCATGTTCGACGTGTTGGCCTCCGACGAGTCGGCCACCGCCGGCGAGATGCTCACCGCCCAGGCATTCAACCAAATCCGCGAAGTGGTGAGCCGGTTCTACAAGCTGATCATTGTGGACACTGGCAATAATGTCCGAGCCGAGAACTGGCAGTCTTCCATCGACCAGACCGACCAGCTCATCGTCACGATGTCGGCCCGTGGTGACTCTGCCGAAACCGCGGCTCGCATGCTCGACCATTTGGAGCAGAGCGGCCGAGCAGAGCTGGTGCGCAGCGCGGTCACGGTGGTGTCGATGCCACCGAGCCATCGCGGCACCGATTTGCCCGCGATCGAACGGCACTTCTCCGCACGTACCCGCGAAGTGCTCATCGCTCCTTACGACCAGCTTTTGGATTCGGGCGAGCCAATCCGTTACGAAGCGCTCACGCAGGCAACGCGCGGCGCCTGGCTCAAGATCGCCGCAGCCGTTGCCGAGGTTTTGTAGCTGGCTGTCGACTGTGCTCAAACACCAAGTGAGCTCGCCATGAGGTCTTAACTCAGGTGTAAATGGGAAGGCTCACTCGCGAACTCTAAAGATGACGATCATTAAGGAGCGCCACTATGCCGAAAATTACCCCATTCCTTTGGTACAACAACCAAGCGGAAGAGGCAGCGCGTTTTTATACGTCTGTCTTTAAAAATTCGAGAATCATTGAGGTGCAACACTTTGAAGGCCCAGACCCGGCCGGCAAAGTGACCGTCGTCGAATTTGAGATAGACGGACAAAGGGTCACCGCGATGAATGGCGGACCCGATTTTAAGCTCGACGAGGCATTTTCGTTCTACGTAGAGTGCGCGTCCCAGGACGAGGTCGACTACTACTGGGAGGCGCTCACCGCTGATGGTGGGCAAGAAAGCCAGTGCGGGTGGCTCAAAGACAAGTACGGTTTGTCCTGGCAAATCGTTCCCGAGCTTCTCATGAAGATGATGAAAGACCCCGATAAAGAAAAAGCAAGTAGAGCAATGCAAGCGATGCTGAAGATGCAAAAAATTGAAACTAGCGAACTACAAAAGGCTGTCAACCAAAAATAGATCTAATTTCTAAGACAATTGAGGGTATTCACGCATTGATCGATTCGTGCGCGAATACCCTCAATTTTTATTTGTGTAGCGCGAGGCTAGCTATTTACCAGGTGTTCCGGAACGGAAGGATCACAGTCGCGCAGAAATTGAGTACACCGCTCTGCCTCACCCGTTTCATCGATCGCACCGGCAGCACGAGCAAGGGCGTTGAGGCAGCGCAAGAATCCTTGATTCGCCTCGTGCGACCATGGCACCGGGCCATGCCCTTTCCAGCCGTTGCGTCGCAACGCATCCAAACCACGGTGGTAGCCGGTCCGTGCATAGGCGTAGGAGGCGGTGATGTCGTCGGCAGCAAAAGCGCGGTCGGCGAGCACAGCCCACGCTGCACTGGATGTGGGGTAACGTGCGGCGACCTCACTGGCGTCAGCTTGACCTGCGGAGACGTCGGCTAATGCCCGACCCGCGGGGTCTTCTGGGAGCAGAGTGGGCTCGGGCTCGGGAAGCAAATTGTTGGGCAGATTCATGGCGCCATCTTGCCTGGCATGTCAGTGACTCAGCACCGTGGCATCGCCGTCTACCCCAGCACGACATCCCTGACCTTTCGCTGCGCATTTGTCCTTGCTATTTGCGTCATCGGCGTACTGGTGGCTTAGGTGTGCCGGCAGTTCAACCTGCCGACAGTTCGGCACCGCTCCTGGGCGGGTACAAATGCCGAAAGGGGGCTCACATGTCACAGCACGCAGTTCACATTCGTCGGGTTTACGAGGACGCTAAGCGCGGCGACGGCGTACGAATACTGGTGGACCGGGTGTGGCCTCGAGGGGTTCGCAAAGACGAACTCGAGTACGACGAATGGGTCAAAGAAGTAGCGCCGTCCACGGAGCTCCGCAAGTGGTTCGGCCACGATCCAGCCAAATTCGAGCAGTTCCAGCAGCGGTACCGCGACGAGCTACACAACGATGACTCCAAACAAGACGCCCTCAATCAGCTGCGCAAAATCCTGCACGATTCACCGCTCACACTTCTGACAGCCACCAAAGACGTTCCGCATAGCCACGCAGCGGTGCTGGCAGAGCTCCTCCGCAATGGCGGCTGATAGTGGCCAAAGAAATATTGCGGCTACCTCCCCCCTTTTGTCAGGCGCAGGTACCGAAAACCCCCCCACTTTTGTGGACCTACCTGGGCTCATACCCCCGGTATTTTGTAAGGCGTCCATCGGTAGAGTCGGTGATGTGAGAGATGATGAGCTGCGGCGCAGCCTTGCTGATGCCAATCCATTGTGGGCTAGTGCAGCATCAGCTCGTTGCCGGTCGGAGTTCGTAGTTTCGCTCCATCATTCAAACAGCAAACAATTTGGTAACCGCCGTCTGGAAACCCCGTCACACCTCATAGCCTTCGGCTATGCGCGCGGACTCTGAGGGCTTCTGGGGGGATACAACTGACCCGGCAGCACATGATCCAACTAGCTTTAGGTATCTAGTTCATATACCCAAGCGAGGATGGGAATGGGGACCACGCGGTGTCCCCCACCTGCATTGCGTGTCCACGAGTCTGATTGATGAAGAGCACCCCGGGCTTTATAGTCCGACACCGGGTACTAGCCCCCGCGTGGGAGGCGGATTCATTCTCCGCGTCCCCAGTGAAAACATCATTACTGCCAAGTCCTACGACGCGCAGGCATATGTAAACCCACAACCCGACGGAACAGTCCACGTTCAGTTTCAGCACCATGACGGACCAGTAGGCACACCCGACCGCAAAACCCCACTTTGGGCTGAGTACGCGGGAACCCCCCGCGACGTGCTGGATCGACTCCCCAGCCCGAGTTCCGCCACTGAGGTACTCGCAAACACGGATGCCGCCGACTACAACGAAGTAGCAGCCTTAGGCACCGGAGTAGATGGAGAAAAAGTCCGAACAATCGGCTTCTTTCTACTCCGGCGCGGCGCCCATGTTGATCTGGCCATGAAAAAGCTATTTGAACGCTGGGGATTACCCATCGTCGAATTGCCGGACGTTCATACACGGAACGCTGTTCATCGGCGCAATGGTCGTCTTGTCGTGGAGTATGACGGTGGCGTTTTTTCGCTGCCGTATCCATATGCGCCCGGGCTCAAAGAGGAAGATTCCAAGCGCCGCAAATACCCGATGTTCTACGAGACGGTAAATGAGACGCCCAATAACCAGGGTGGGATCCACCTGTTCCCCGCGCCGGACCGCATGCAGGCGGCGGTCGAATATGCCGCCTCCGAGTTAGGGGAACCGCAACTCGTTCAAGAGCTGATGGACGGATACAAACGTACCGATCATCGCCGACAAGCTCCAGTCGCACTTCACTCCCCCAGAGGGGAAATAGGAACAGGAATCAGAGTAACCACTGGGTATGGATACGAGGAATGTACTTGGGAAGGACGGCCGGGAGACCAGTGGACCACCTGGAATCACGCAGACAAAGGGGTCTCCGAGAGCCAATGGGAACCCCTGGTCAATGATCGGACGAACGCGTTCCATCCGCTTGACGAGCGCAATCCCTATGACCCCTATGCCGTGGTCAAGAAAGTGTCGGAGGCAGATGCACGACCAGTACTCGAGAGGATTTTGAAGAACTATGGTCTCGAGAAGTGGGCAAAGGTACTAAACCGGTGCGCTGGCAAACCCCCGTCAAGCCCACCAACACCGGCGCCCACCCCGCACCCGCCCGGCCTAGCCGACAGGCTCCGGGCACGCTGGACAGGGTGGCGAAGCGGTAACAATCCAGCTGCCCGCAGTCGAATATGACCACTGGAGCCACCGCGTGGGGTCACAGGTTCGACTTGTTCTTACGCTTTGTTAGCGGATTCCGCCTGGGCCGCTTCTAGTTCTTCAGTTCTTGAGCGCACTTAGTTACTATAACTCGAGTTAGTGTACGTCGAGTTATAGTAATGACGTGAAGAAGCCACGTGACCTGTTTGCTCGAGCCCAAGAGTGGACGGACCTGGACGAATTCGCTGCCTCGCCGGCGGAGGGACTCCGCATCGGTGTGGTCTATGGGCGCCGCCGACAGGGCAAAAGTTTTCTACTCCGCCGGCTTGCCGCGGCCCATCATGCGCTCTACCACCAGGCGCAAGAGGTAGAGCGGCTCCCGGCACTGCAGCGATTCGCCGACGACATCGCCGTCACACTCGGTCTGCCCGCCGGACAACTGCGATTCGCCGACTGGGAAGCGGCTTTCCGTTTCGCCCTTGGGTGGCCATCACGTGGCCGCCATGACGCCGGACCGTCAGCGGGCGCCAGCGGGCCAGCGAAGGCTCATCATCATCGACGAACTGCCGTACCTGCTGCGTCACAGCCCAGAGATTCCGAGCGTCTTGCAAGAACTGTGGGACGAGTCGCGGCATAGCCCGGGTGCAGCGGTGATCGTCTGTGGGTCCGCGTTGTCGGTGATGACAGAACTTCTGTCGGGACAGCGAGCATTACGCGGCCGGGCGCGGCTCAACCTGCTCATAAAGCCGTTCGACTATCGGACCTCCGCCGAATATTGGGGAGCCACCAACCCTGAAGTGGCGCTGAGACTCGGCGCAATTTTTGGCGGCACGCCGGGCTATAAAGCACTCATCGAACACGCACCGCCCCGCTCGACTAAAGATCTGGCCTCGTGGCTTGGCCGCAGCATTCTAAAACCGGCTCACGCCTTATACGACGAGATGAGCTACCTGCTCCGTGAGGACCCTCGTATCCAAGACAAGGCGCTATACAACTCAATCCTGCGCGCGATCGCAGATGGGGCGACTACCGCCAGCAAAATCGGCGCATTGATCGGTCGACGTGACAGCGCTCTGACGCACCCTCTGGACGTATTGATTACCGCAGGTTTTCTGCACCGGGATGAGGACCTCCTGTTACAGCGTCGCCCTAGTTATCGAATCGCCGATCCCATCGTCCGGTTCAGCCAACTCGTCGTCGAACCCAACCGGGTCTCGCTGGAAGAAGGGCAAGTACAGGAGGCTTGGCGGGCCACCGAGTCAAGTTTTTCTGCGGGTGTACTGGGGCCTTACTTTGAGCACATCGCCGGCCACTGGACCCGCCACTACTCGGAAGACCACTGGCCTGAACCGATTGGCGAAGTGGGACGGACAGTGGTAAACGATCCGCAGGGCAAGGCACAACATGAGCTTGATGTCGTCGCGCTACGCCGTGGAGTTCGTAAACAGTCGGCGCGCCCAGAGATCGTGGTGCTAGGCGAAGCCAAATGCACCAATGGGCACCGTACTCTTAGTGACTTGGCTCGCCTGGACCATATTCGTGGTCTTCTTACACGGCGCGGGGTCGGGGTAGAAAAGGCGGTATTGGCGCTTTTTAGCCGGAGTGGTTTCGAGGGCGGTCTCCAAAAGGCCGCGGCGAAACGTGACGACGTCCGCCTCATCGATCTACCAACCCTATTTGGACGATGAGCTTGAGCTGAGCCGCAGAATAAGCCGGTACGTCTAACCTTCTGGCGAAGCAGGCAATCATGGACTTAATTATCTGGTGTTTTCTGCTTCCCAGAAAAATAGTTTCTGTCCACCGGAGCAGACCGCTCATTCGATCCGACGTTCAAGCCGAATCAAGCCATCGTTGGCATCTGGCAGGCTGCCCATCACGATACGGTCACTCCTGGTCGCCGTGATCATGTCGCGCAGATATTTGCGCTCGCCCCGCGACAATGAGTCTTTGGCAAAGTCGGATGCGGCGACGAGAGCAGACAAGGCGGCGAAGTCGCTTCGATGGCGACCGCGGTGTGGATCACTGACGACAGTGTGTGCGGCGGCTTTCATGATGAGTGCACCAAGGAGGTTCGGCCGTCGGACGGTGCCCCGTCGGCCAGCGACTTCAACCAGAACCGACTCACTGCGACGAAGAGCCTGAATACCACCAGGGGTTTGAGGACAGTGTCTGCATCGCTAGTAGATCGGTCTAGTGAGGAACCACGCTCGGCGCAATGTATGTGCACCATTTGGCCACCAATGAGCGTCCAGCCATCGGAGAGTCGGTCATGGAGATCAAACAGCGCGTGCCAAGCCTCAGTCTGCGCTTCCGACATTGCAGGCAGAGTAATCATCGCAGCACCTTTACCAAACTTCGAACCCGACTGGATTCCCTCGGGCCGTAATGGTCGGCAAGATCAGCAGCCACGAGGAGCAGTGACGCAGACGGAGGCCGCATATTCACTACGTGCAAGAACACGTTGGCACGTCCATCCGGAGCTTCAATAAGTAAATGACGATCGATGAAGTCAGCCAAGTCAGCCCTCGCAATGTAACCCTCTACTACGCCGGCATTAGTCATGCCACTGCTTGCATGACTCAATCCTGATACAAGGAGGTGGCAGTCAGATCCAATAGCGCCTAAATCGCGTGGGGATGCGCGAAAGATCAAACGTTCGGCGCGGCGAGGTAACCAAGCACGCAAGAGTTCTTCCGGCTCGTCTGAGGAAAGAATCTTCGAAAAGCGCTTTCGAGCCCGAGACAATTCCGAGGGTGACAGACTCAGGCCTTGCATGACATCGGGCGCATAAGAATGGCCGACTCTTTCCAGCTCCAGTGCCAGAATCGCCCATGCCGCTCGCTCGGATAGAGGTCGACCGAGCCTTGCATTTACCCGGCCTAGAGCCGTCTCATCAATCGCCCATTGATTCCCGACTCGAGCAGCGAAGAGTGTTCCATCGGCGATGCGCTGATAAATGCGTTGCGGCGAAACCCTAAGGCGATGAGCCGCCTCGGTCACCCCAATTAGAGACATATACAGAATACTAGGGGACTTGAAAGAGAAGTGTATATCGCTGCGGTGACTCATTTGTGTGCGTTTCCGTGACGAACCCAGCCGCAACCGCTGTATCAGCTGGTGCACGTACTAGACAATGTGGACGAAATCGTTGAGCTCATCTCGGCCCGCACCACCGAGCGGCCCCAACAAGCTCACTACCACTTCGCCATCCTCGCGCCGGCCGCGTCGTGCGGTAAAATGGGATCGTCCACTTTAGATTCATAAGTGCCGAATTGTCGGCGCATTTAAGGGAAGAGTAAACACCAGCCATCTACGCCCTGTCAGGAATTGTTTGCTCAAGCAACGAGAGACGTCGCTGATCGGCTCGCACGATCACGCCGCACCCATCACACATGGCGACGCCTGTCCTGCTGAAACCCCTACCCAGGCCACACGCCACCCAACCGGGGCATATTCCATCCTTGATGGAACGCTCATCCCATGCGACCGGCTATGGACACAACCGGGCCAATGCCCATCGAACTGGTCAGGGAAACACCACCGTGAAGGCCTCAATGTGCAAGCCATCACCACCCCCAAAGGTGTTCCATTATGGTTTTCCCCGCCACTACCCGGTAAAACCCCTGACCTGACCGCAGCTGGACACCACGGCATTATCGATGCCACAGCACACCGGCTGGTCCTGGCCGGCAAAGCCTATGTTGGCGCCGGGCCACACATCCTCACCGCTTCCCGCGACCCTCACCTGACCCGATCCCAAAAACAGATCAACAAAAACCGAACCAAGCTACGCAATCCAGGCGAGCGGGCATTCGCGATCCTCAAATCCTGGCGAATCTTCCGCCATTTCCGACCCAGCCCCAACCACGCACACCTCTACCTAGGAGCGATCAACACCCTCATCTGCCCCGCATAAAACCCCAAAACGGAAAAGGCTCTAACTACCAGGTGTTCCGGAACGGAACGGAAGGATCACAGTCGCGCAAAAATTGAGCACACCGCTCTGCCTCGTCCGTCTCATCGATCGCACCAGCAGCGCGAGCTAAGGCGTTGAGGCAGCGCAAGAATCCTTGATTCGCCTCGTGCGACCATGGCACCGGGCCATACCCCTTCCAGCCATTCCGTCGCAACGCATCCAGGCCACGGTGGTAACCGGTTCGTGCGTAGGCGTAGGAGGCGGTGATGTCGCCAGCAGCAAACGCGCGGTCGGCGAGCACCGCCCATGCGGCGCTTGACGTCGGGTAACGTGCGGCGACCTCGCTGGCATTAGCTTGGCCAGCGGTGACGTCAGCTAATGCCTGGCGCGCGACGTCTTCGGGCAGCAGAGTGGGCTCGGGCTCGGGAAGCAAATTGTTGGGCAGATTCATGTCGCCATCTTGCCCGGCAGTTGCGACGGCCACGTGAGCCAGGGCGCCGCTCCTCCCGATGTGCTCATCACACGATTCGGCCCTGCCATGGCAGTTCGGTGAAAGGCGTCGGGGGGTACGAATGAGCGCAGGAGGTCTGACACATGGCGCAGCAGCACACGGTTCGCGTTCGTCGGGTTTACGAGCAAGCAGCGCGCGGCGACGGCGTACGAGTACTGGTGGACCGGGTGTGGCCTCGAGGGGTCCGCAAAGACGAACTCGAGTACGACAAGTGGGTCAAAGAAGTAGCGCCGTCCACGGAACTACGCAAATGGTTTAGCCATGACCCGGCCAAATTCGAGCAATTCCAGCAGCGGTACCGCGACGAGCTACACAACGATGACTCCAAACAGGACGCCCTCAATCAGCTGCGCAAAATTCTGCACGATTCACCCCTCACACTTCTGACAGCCACCAAAGACGTTTCACACAGCCACGCAGAAGTCCTGGCGAAGCTGCTGGGTGATAGCGGCTAGTGACTTCAATGAATCACACGAACTGATCTCCTATTAGGGAGAAATACTGGTTTGGTCGCCAGTATTTCTAGCCCCCGCTATGCGGCTTCGCGCATGACCCGACGGGCTATCTGCTCAACCTGCTCTTCGGTCAACGGCCCCCGATCAGAAGCCGGGTCGCGGAGAGCTCGGGTAAGGATTCGCCGAACCAAAGCCGAGGTTGGAATGTGTTCTGCTGTCGCGCGTCGGCGTAGCTCAGCGTCTAGCCCATGACTAATACGTAGGTGCAGCGGCACGTCCAGTATCGCCGCTTTCTCTGCAGCTTCTGCTTCAGCTGCTTCGAGCTCTTCGTCCGCCACTTCGGCACGAATGGCAGCATGGCGCTCGCGACGAGCAGCACGTGCATTTTTCTCGTCAGAACTCATCGTCAATCCCCCTTGTTCTCCAGGTATGCACGAAGATCCCTGCTCCGCGTCTTCCAGGCGGTTACACCAGAGTTATCTTGTGGATCAATGATTACCGTGAGCACACATCCGGCAGAAGTCGAATAACCGATGAGACGTGTGTATCCCGCCCAGCTCTTGGGGTCCGGTTCTCGCACTAAACAGTGCGGGTCTGCTGCAGCTTCTAGCGTTGAGGCTGGCTCAATGTTGTCAGCACCCGGATAACGGGAGGAGCGAATGAGGATGTGTGAAGCGTCCTCCGCATCCCACCACAACTTCTCCGGCATGGCTAAGTGTAGCGCATTGCGCTACATCTTCCTAGAGTTCGTCCGTCTCAGAGTCTGGCACCTCGAGCAAGCTGACAATCGCTCGAAACATCGGATCGTCCATCAGGTCCGAGTTCTATTGGCCAAGTCGCAAAGTCTGCGTAGCTACTCCCCGCACTGCGGCGATTCGCAGACGACGTTGCGGCCAAACTCGGTTTACCCACCGGACAACTGCGATTCCCGGACTGGATGCGGCTTTCCGTTTCGCCCTCGGGCTCCCCTCACGCGGCCGCAGTAACACCGAACCATCGGCGGGAGCGAGCGGGCCACGCCGGCTCATCATCATTGACGAACTGCCGTATCTGCTCCGTCATAGCCCCCGAGATTCCGAGCGTCTTGCAAAACCTGTGGGACGAGTCCCGACACAGCACGGGTGCAGCAGTCATCGTCTGCGGGTCCGCCTTGTCGGTAATGACGGAACTGCTGTCGGGGCAGCGAGCATTACGCGGCCGCGCGCAGCTCAACCTGCTCATTAAGCCGTTCGACTACCGGACGGCCGCCGAATATCGGGGGATTAACTAACCCTGAAGTGGCGCTGAGACTGGGCGCAATTTTTGGGCGAAGCCAAGTGCACCAATGCGCACCGCACTCTCAGCGATCTAGCCCGCCTGGACCACATTCGTGAGCTTCTTGCACGGCGCGGGGTCGGGGTAGACAAGGCGGTCTTGGCGCTTTTTAGTCGAACTGGTTTTGAGGGCGGTCTCCAAGAGACCGCAGCGAAACGTGACGACGTCCGCCTCATCGACCTGCCAACCCTATTTGGACGATGAGCTTGACATGTGATGGCGCCTCGCCTGCCTTCCCCTTCCTTCTACCCTTCTTCTCTTTTCTCTCACCTTCTCTCATTCATCATCTTTTCCTCCTCACACCTCGCGTTTACCTCTCCAGTCACCTCTATCTAGCTCTCCCTTCCGAGCCCCCGTCTCTCCCCTATCCCCTCCGTCACCGGCTGCCGCGTCGCGCGTTTCGCCACCCACTTCCCGCGTTCCACCTACTCCCTGATCGCGTATGGCCCTTCTCGGCCTGTCTCCTCCGGCGTCGGGCGGCCGCCTCCGCCCCCGGGCTCTCCCGCCCCCCTCCCCTGACTGACAAGCCATTGGGCGGGCGTGCATCGTCCATGACGGACATATCTAGCGCCGTCTGCATATACAGAACCCTTGGTGTTTGGAAGGGAAGTGCGATCGTTTGAAGCTATTTCACTTGCCTTCGCCCACGACGGCCGGAATTCGCTACAGATACCCAATGTGCGGGCTCTCGCGTACGTGGACGCAATTTCGCGTGGGCTTCCAAGATGAGCACTCGTGCAACGCTATTAACTGAACATGCTGTCTCGCAGATGATAGCCACCGCGCTCATCAACCGCCCGCTTGACATCTCTGTGAGCGTTCCCGACGGCAAAGGGATGGTCGGCTAGATTTAACATGGGAAGATCATTCGGTTGATCACCGAACGCCACCACGCCCGGCAGATGCGTCTCATCCGCTATTTCTATCCCTAAAGCCCTAGCTGCTTTAATCTGTCGCATCGCCCTTATTATCTGCATCCTTTGGGACAAGTTCCAAAATGCTATAGCCAGCATTTACACAATCGAGTTTTGGATACTTACTGAAGGCTTTCTCAGCAATTCTTACTATCAGCTCTGGGGGAATCTTAGGAGCTTTCGGGTCCTCCCCATTATCGACTGTTAAGTAACCTTTATACTTTTGCTCTACTGGAAATAAGTCATCTCGAGCAATTTCTTTCCTACCATCACCATAAGGCCAAGTATTCATCATCCTGGAATCCAGGCTAACCGGACCCGGCGCAACTCCTGCTTCAACTCCCAGAGACAAGCCTCGGTTCCAGCCATACCGCTCGAGGAGCAGGAGGTTTTTTCTCCATTCCATTTCGCGATTCTTTGCTTTGGGATCTGTCGTCGAAGCACGTCTTGCATTTTCTATCTCTTGTTCAATGAGAGGCCGCGCATTTCTTTCTTCTAAACATCGCGAAACGTCGTCCACCAGATTTGCAAAAATATCTCCGGAAATTTCTGGCCCGCTATAGAGTGTTTCGAACTCTGTATTGCTTTTCTTTCTAAGCATAGTCGCCCCATGACAAAAACCAAGAGCATGCCATTTTGAAATGGCTCGGATACAAGTTGATGATGTCGGGGTCCGCGTCCTGTGACGATCACATAAGGGACACCCGTCATCTTATGGAAGGCCTTGAAATCGTCAACGGTAGATTTCAGGAGTTCGCCTCTATGCCGGCCTCGGTTCACAGTGAGAGTCCCATCAAAATCAGAGACCACTAATTTGATTAGACGAGGCTCTCCCCTATTTAAGAAGGCATCTCGACGCATTCCCTTAGCCCTTCGGAGGATGTTCAGATTTGTCTACCTGGCACTCAGCAAAAAACCGGGCCGCTTTGTCGCAAGCAAACCCTGGCTCCAGAGCGAAGGATACCGAAGAGCCTACCCGCGCAGGGTCGTTCCGGTGGAACGCAGGCTGTCGCAGGCTTCGACGACGCGGGTGGCCATGCCGGCTCAGCGGATTTGCCCCAGGCGCGCGGGTCGTACGCTTTTTTGTTTCCGACCTCTCCGTCCACCTTGAACACGCCGTCGTAGTTGTGGAACATGTGGTCGACGACTGGGCCGGGTGAATGCGTACTGGGTATCGGTGTCGACGTTCATTTTGACCACGCCGTAATCCAGGGCTTCGCGGATCTCGGCCAAACGGATCCCGATCCGCCATGGAACACCAGGTCGAACGGCTTGGCACCCGGCTCTAGACCGAGCTTGCCGGCCACAACCTCTTGGCCTTCTTTTAGCACAGTCGGCTTGAGTTTGACGTTGCCCGGCTTGTAAACACCGTGCACGTTTCCGAAGGTCGCCGCCAGCAGATACCGGCCTTTCTCGCCGGAGCCCAGCATCTCGAACGTCAGAAAAATCCGCCCGGCTCGGTGTATAGCTTCTCGTTGATCTCGCCGACGACGCCGTCTTCTTCCCCGCCCACGACCCCTATCTCCAGCTCGAGGATGATGTTGGCGCGGCGACACTTGGCCAATAGCTCAGCTGCGATCTGAAGGTTTTCCTCCAGCACGATCGCCGACCCGTCCCACATGTGCGACTGGAACAACGGCTCCTGACCTTTGCGACCCGCTCCTGGACTGACTGTACCAGCGGGCGCACAAAGCTGTCGAGCTTGTCTTTCGGGCAATGATCGGTGTGGAGCGCGATGTTGATCGGGTAGTTCTTTGCCACTTCATGCGCGTAGGTGGCCAACGCCACCGAACCGGCGACCTTGTCTTTAATAGTGCTGCCCGACAGATAGTCGGCAGCGCCGTGGGAAACCTGGATGATTCCGTCGCTGCTCGGCGTCGGCGAACCCGCGTAGCGCCGCATTTAAGGTCTGAGACGAGCTGACGTTGATCGCCGGATACGCGAAACGCCCACCTTCGCGTGATCAAGCATCTGGGCATAGACCTCAGGAGTGGCGATAGGCATGAAACAACTCCTTGTAGCGGCGCGCTGCGGCGCCGGGCCCCGGCAGCCCGCCGGCGAACGCCCCGACGGGTAGCGGAATCTGACTGTTCGTACCGAAAGTATTCCCCATCCGGTGCGTAGCACGCATACCGCGGGTCATTGCCAGCATTCGCTCCCTCGACGTCATGCGACCCGCAACCAGTACGCCTCGACGAGGTGCACGCCTGGCAACCTCCAGCCCGTGCATGTCTCGAACAGATCTCCGCAGTTCACCATGGGCAACTGTCAGCGAGTGGCCAGCTCGATGCCATCAACCCCAAAGAGCTCATCAGCAAATTCGGTGTCGATCGGTATTTTGCTGATTCTGTTCGCCGAGACCGGGCTACTCGTCGGCTTTTTCTTTCCCGGTGACTCACTACTTTTCCTCGCGGGCATCGCCACCTCAGGGGTGGCGGAAAAGCTCGTAGGCGACGCATATGAATCTGGCCGCCTTGCTGATTGGCGCGCCGATCTGCGCCATCGCCGGCGCACAGTTCGGACATTTCCTGGGCGTCCGGCTTGGGCACAGAATGTTCGACCGGCCAGAGTCTCGCATCTTCAAGAGGGTGTACGTCGAAAAGGCCGAGCATTACTTCAATAAATTCGGCCCGGCCAAAGCGGTGCTGCTGGCGCGTTTCATCCCCATTGTCCGCACATTTCTCAACCCAGTCGCCGGTGTGTCTGGAGATGCCAGCCAAGCAATTCCTGATGTGGAACATCATCGGCGGCAGTCATCTGGACTGACGGCATCATCATCGCCGGGCGACTCGCTTGGCAGCTCGATCCCGGCCGGGGCGATCGACAAATATCTGTTGCCGGTCATTGCCCTCATTTTGTTGATCTCGGTCGTCCCGATCATCATCGAAGTCGCACGGAACCTCCGGGAAAAGCAGCGCACCAGGGCAGCGGAGCGAGCCCACCAAACTGCCGCCTCGACAACGTCCTCCAGCGAGGATGACGATGACGACAAACCCGCCCCGGCAACAGCGGGTCGGTCACAGTCACCCTGGCAATAACCCACCGCAGCGGCTCAACCCCGCGCTAAACCATGTGTGACTGGTGAGATTGCCGGCATTTTCCTGGCAATCTCACCAGTCACACAAAAAGGGTTCGGGCGAACGGGGGTTCCCGGCAAACAAGCCTGATTCCGCCGCTAGCTCTGGGCCGGGCCAGTCGGACCCGACGGGCCTGAAGACGGGGGAGCAGGCGGTGCGGGTGGCTGCGAAGACGGCGTTTGCGCCGAGGGCGCCTGCATCGGCGGCTGACCCATTCCGGCAAAGTTGACCTGCGGCGCATTCCGTGCCGCTTGATCCTGAACCTCGAAATATTCGGCACGCACAAAGTGGAACAACCGAGCGATGATGTTCGACGGGAACGACTCCACCTTCGTGTTGATGCTCCGCACATTCGCGTTGTAGTAGCGGCGCCCGTTGGCGATGCGGTCCTCGGTCTCGGCGAGCTGCGCCTGCAGTGCCAAGAAGTTCTCGTTGGCCTTCAAATTGGGGTAGGCCTCTGCCAGCGCGAACAGCCGGCCCAACGTTTGACCCAAAAACGACTCGGCGGCCGCCTGCTCGGCAGCGCCAGCGTTGGGGTTCTGCCGCACTGAAACCGCTTGGTTACGTGCGTTGGTGACCGCGGTCAGGGTGCCCTGCTCGTGGCTGGCATAACCCTTTACGGTCTCGACCAAGTTGGGAATGAGGTCGTGCCGGCGCTGCAGCTCAACATCGATCTGACGCCACGACTCTTGCACCAGGTTGCGGAGCCGGACCAGGCCGTTATAGCTCATCGCGAGCCAGAGTCCTATAACGACGACAATGACAACGATGATGGCGATCAAGAGCCAGCTCATCGCAACCTCCAGGATTGTGGGTTGGCTACTACCAGGCTAGTTCAGCCCAAGGTCTGCCAGCGAGTATGCCGCCCGGTACTCCAGCCCGGCGGCCCGCACTGCCTCACCGGCGCCTCGATCGACAATGACGGCGACGCCCACTACCTCCGCGCCCGCCTCGCGCAGCGCTTCTACCGCCTGGAGCACACTGCCTCCGGTGGTGGAGGTGTCTTCTACCGCCAATACCCGACGGCCGGCCACGTCCGGACCTTCGATGCGCCGCTGCAACCCGTGCGACTTACCGGCTTTGCGGACCACGCACGCGTCGAGCTGTTCACCAGCGGCCGCCGCGTCGTGCAGCATGGCGCTGGCGACTGGATCGGCGCCGAGGGTCAACCCGCCCACCGCCTCAAACGACCAGCTGCTCGTCAGCTCTCGCATGACCGCACCAACAAGAGGCGACGCCGCATGGTGCAAGGTGATGCGGCGCAGGTCGACGTAATAATCGGCCTCGCGTCCGCTCGACAACACGACTTTGCCATGTACCACAGCGAGATCTTTGATGTATTGGAGGAGCTGGTCACGGGAGTTAGCCATGCGAGCAGAGTAGCTATCGGCTCCGACGAAACATCCGGTGGTGCCATTAGTGCTCAGGTCACCGTTGCCCGGGCCGACGCCATCGTCGCGTACAGCAATCGGCGGGGAAGGTGCCGCAGTAAGCCAACCAGCAGCTTGTAGCGGAACGTCGGCACGCTAATCGACTTGCCACGGCGAAAATCGCGCAGCGCCTTGCGCACCACCATTTCGGCGTCTAGCCACCAAAAAGAACCAGGTTTCCCTGACGGCAACCCAGCTCGCTGGTGAAACTCGGTATGCACCAAGCCGGGACAGAGCGCCATCACTTGTATACCCTTTGTGGACAGCGCTATGTGGAGTGATTCGCTGAAATTTGTCACCCAGGCCTTAGTGGACGAATAAGTAGAACCCGGCGACACCGCACCAAACGCGGCTACCGAGGCCACGTTGAGCACGCCGCCGCTTTCTCTCGCCAGCGCGCGTGGCAAAAATGCGTGGGTCAGCCGCATGACCGCCCGCACGTTCAACCGCAGCATGTGCTCTTCGTCCTCGATCGAGCCCACGGAAAAACGCTGCTTTAGGGCAAGACCAGCATTATTGACCAAGAGTTCGACCGGGCGCTCCGACAGATTCAGCCGAGCCTCCACTTCGGAACAACCAGCATCACTGGCCAAATCCGCGGCAAACACCTCAACCGAAACCCGATACTGCTCGCCAAGCTCACGAGCCAACTGTTCTAGCCGGGTTGAGTCCCGCGCGACCAGCACAAGGTTGCACCCCTTGGCGGCCAATTGCCGAGCGAACTCGGCGCCCAACCCAGAACTTGCCCCCGTCACCAACGCCGTAGTCATAGGCCCTATTAGACAGTCGCCGTCGTCCCGCTATCCCTTGAGCCCTGTGGTGCGCAATAGTCGATCCATCCGCCAAAGAGGACGAACCCACCCCTACACGTGACCCGAGCCTTTATTGAAGCTGAGGTTTGTCCTCAGTGCTTTCGCACAAGCGATTGAGGCGAGAGGAGGGTGAGCTTGCTCATCATCCCGAGCCGATTGAGCTTGTTGACGAGCGAAGCGAGGAACACAAGCCGCCGCGTACGAGTGGTATGCAAGGCGGAGACGGAAGTCAGGCGCGAACACAGAGACCGGCGCCCCAACGGCGCGAAGATCTAAATCACTAAACGAAATGGCGGACGGCTTCCCAGCCTGGGTCCATGGACCATTTAACGTCGATCTTGCGGTCCTGTGGTTCGGCCCAGGCTTCGACCTGGTCGGGCACCACACCATCGTGGTCCACATATAGATGCAGGGTGAGTTCATCGGCGAGAATGACGATGGCGGTGAGCGCCGCGGAGTCTCCGACTAGGGCCATCAGGACCCGCGTCAGCGACTCGACTGTCAGCAATTCAGCCGTATCTGGCTCAACCGGCGCGAACGGCTCCCGCGCTTGCTCAGCGTTGCTGTCGTTAGTGGCGAGTGCGAATCGGACAGTCCCATGTAGGTCAAACAGTGGATTGTCCAGGCGCGGTAACGGCACTCGCACCTGCACCGTAGCCTCGCGGCCGTATTCGTCGAGCCCTTCCAGGTGAGCCCACTGGGGGGCGCTGAACTCCCGGGCAAGTTCCGCGACCGAGCCACGCAACGCGGGGCCGTCAAGGGGCTGGGTGTCGTCGCTAAAGCGGACTTCTCCGATCCAGCGCTCCACATCGTCTTCGCCAAGTACCCAGTCGAGCATGAAGAACGCGAACTGCAACCGCTCCGCGTCTTCTAGGTAGGGAAGATCGGGATGGGAGACGGTTACATGCACCCGTCCACGTTCGTGGTCGAGTTCGGTGTTGAACCGCGCGTCTTTGGGCTTGACGACTCGCCGGCCAAGCCGCAAATCGCTGTAGAGGGCACTCGGGTTCGGCGGACGCGCTGGGTAATACTCCCAATTCTCGTCGTCGCCAGGCCCGGAACGCCGCCAACGCTCGGTGACAGGACGAAGCTCGGGCGCCCCCTCCGGGGCAAGCACAAGAGCGTGCCGTGCGAGCACACCATCGATGAGTTCCCACGACAGATCAGGGTGGATCGCCGCAACTTTGCCGTTGAGCGCGCGGACCAAGCGCGACGGGATGGCGGCCCTGACCCCCCGCTCACCTGGCGGAATGGGCTTGCCGGCCGCACCGGCGGCCTGCAACTGCTCGTCGTATGCGAGCAGCGCTTGGGCGTAGTCGTCTTTCACCTCGAGCCACCAAACCCAGAAGGCCTCAATGCTGGCCTTAGGGTCGCGCCGTCGCCACCGCGGAAAAGTGACCACGGTGGGAGTCTGCCGTATGTGAGGTGTCACGCAAAATTAGGCCAACCGCTGCGCGCCGTACACACACCAATCAGATCCGCGGGCATAAGCAGGTATTTAGAAGGAGCCCCAGTCATCCGTCCCTCTGTGGGGCGGCAGGGTCTGGGCAAGAAGGCTTAGCCTCTACCCTCTGAGGTCGTGGCCTCGAGCCGACCATTCCTTCGTTCGCGGGAGCGTTAATGCCCACTCGTTCCAGCTGGCTTGGTGGCGTCGTACGGTTCGCGCGCAACGAGACCATCCTGGTCGTGCTGGCCGCCAGCGCGCTAGCGGTGCTCATGACCTGGCCCACTCTGCTTCACCCAGCCAGTACCGTGCCGCAAGACATTGGTGACCCGCTGGGCCAGGCATGGTATCTCAGCTGGCCAGGGCACATTCTTGCTAGTCATCCCGGTCAGCTCTGGAACGCGAACACGTTCTTTCCGGATGCCGACACCTACGCCTATAGCGACACCCTGCTCGGCTATGCGCCCGCAAGCTTCCTCGGCAGTGGGCCAGAGGCGGCACTAGTCCGCTACAACGTGATGTTTGTGTTCGCGCAGATGCTGGCGTTTGCAGGCGGCTACGCGTTAGTTCGCCAACTGGGCTCGAACTGGACTGGCGCGGCGCTGGCCGGAACGGTGTTCGCGTTTGCCCCGTGGCGGCTTGCACAGGCTGGGCACCTCAACATTCTGTCTACCGGCGGCATTGCGCTTGCTTTGGCGGCACTCGCACGTGGGCACGGCTTTTCACTGCGTGATGGCTTCCAATACTTACGGATTCGTCCTAAGTGGGCGGCGATTGGTTGGGCCGTTGCCACCTGGCAGATCACGCTGGGGTTCGCGACCGGCTTACCGTTTTTCTATGTGTTGGCGCTGATTTTTTTTGCCGCGGTAATCGGCTGGATCGTGGCTGGCCATCCACGCCCGCCCTGGAGACTCATTGTCGCTGACGGCGCGGGGTTAGTCGGATTCCTCGCGGTCACATATTTCATGGTGGCCCCGCTTCTGCGCATTCGAGAAACCCAACCAGATGCTTCCAGGTCCACGGAAGAAATTGGTTACTACTCGGCGCCTTTTCTGGGCTTCTTTACCTCCCCGCCCGAGTCGCGGGTGTGGGGCCACGCACACGAGGCTTGGCGCGCCTCCCTCGCTTCCATCGGCCCCTACAAGGGAATAGTGGAGATCACATTGCTCCCCGGCTTTGTGGTGTTGGCACTCGCTTTTGCCGGGCTCTTTATCTCATCGTGGCGGCTGTGGCTTCGGTTGACGATTCTGGTGGTGACGCTCGCTACCGGTGCACTGGCGATGGGCACCGAACTAGCGGGCGGCAGGTACACCTACCTCGTGCTTTACCACTACTTTCCCGGCTGGAACGCGCTTCGCACTCCGGGAAGGCTCATGATCTGGATCTCGTTGTTGCTGGCCGTGCTTGCGGCCGGCTTCATCACCCGGCTCGCGGACCTAGCCAGAACACGCATGCGCCGTAGCAAGGACACCTCGTCGCCTGCCACAACCCGTCCTCGATGGTGGCCACGGATTGTCGCGGCGCTGCTCGTCGTACCTGCTTTGTTGGCGCTCGGTGAAGGTCTCAACACCACCGCACACCCCACGGCGCCGCTCTCGCCAGCGGCGTTACGGCAGACGAATGGGCCAGTGCTCATTTTGCCCAGCGATAGCTGGTACGACACTCGGGTCATGCTGTGGAGCACCGAGGGCTATCCGAGGATCGTGAACGGCTCCAGCGCGGTACGTCCGATCAACCAGCAGCACCTTCGTCAAGCCGCGCAATCGTTCCCAGACCCGTCCAGTGTGGACATACTGCGCAGCTATGGGATTCGCACCGTCATTATTATTCGCGCAGACGTGCGGAACACGCCCTTTGTGGGAGCCCTCATGCCGCCCGCGCCAGGGCTCCCTCTCACCCGCACAGAAACGCCCGAGGCGGTTGTGTTCACCCTCGATCCCTGGACCGCTTAGCGCCGAGCCCCTACCACCAATATGGACTGATCCTCCGCGACGTCAACGTGCACGGTATCGCCGTCACCGAATGCTGCCGGCGAGCAACTCACGCGCGAGTGAATCACCGATGGCCGACTGCACCAATCGTCGCACTGGACGTGCCCCATACACCGGGTCAAAACCGTTGATCGCCAACCATTCTTTCGCCGCGGGCGTCACCTCAAGTGTGAGACGGCGGTCCGCCAACCGGCGCGACAAGGCCTCGAGCTGAATCTCCACAATCGACTCCAGCTGTTCGGTGGCGAGCCCGTGGAAAATCACTACATCGTCGAGGCGGTTGAGGAATTCTGGCTTGAAGTGTTGTTGCACCACCGCCATCACGGCCTCGTTGCGGTTCTGCTCCGCACCGGGGTCTTCCGTTCCGTTTACCGCACCCGCGCCCGACGTGCTGGCAATAATGGTGGACCCCAGGTTGGAGGTCAGTATCAAGATCGTGTTGCGGAAGTCTACGGTCCGCCCTTGGCCATCCGTGAGGCGTCCGTCGTCAAGCACCTGCAGCAGCACGTCAAACACGTCTGGGTGGGCTTTTTCCACCTCGTCGAGGAGCACCACCGAGTACGGACGTCGCCGAATGGCTTCTGTCAGTTGACCTCCGGATTCGTAGCCGACATAGCCGGGAGGTGCACCGACGAGCCGGGCCACCGAATGTTTCTCCGCATATTCGCTCATGTCGATACGGACAATCGCTCGCTCATCATCGAACAAAAACTCCGCCAGCGCCTTCGCTAGCTCGGTCTTGCCAACCCCGGTGGGTCCGAGGAAGAGAAACGACCCCGTGGGCCGATCCGGATCGGCTACCCCAGAACGAGAGCGACGAATCGCGTCCGCGACAGCACACACGGCCTCGGTCTGCCCCACGACCCGCTTGCTGAGCTCGTCCTCGGCTCGCAGAAGTTTAGCGGTCTCTCCCTCCAGCAGCCGACCGGTCGGAATGCCGCTCCACGCACTAACCACGGCGGCGATATCGTCGGGTTCCACCTCGTCTTTGACCATGGGCTCGGTCGATTCAGCCGTCTCCGACGCCTCAGCTAGTTCTTTCTCCAGCGCTGGAATTTGTCCATATAGGACTGCCGACGCACCGGCCAAGTCGCCGTCACGCTGAGCTCGGTCGGCTTTGACCCGCAGCTCGTCGAGCTGCTTCTTCAGCTCGCCGACCCGGTTGAGTCCAGCTTTTTCTCGATCCCACTGCGCGTTGAGCGCCGCAAGCCGCTCATTGCGATCGGCGATCTCGCGCCGGAGCCGCTCCAGCCGTTGCTTGCTGGCGTCATCGTTTTCCTTCGCCAGGGCGAGTTCTTCCATCTTCAACCGATCGACGCCCCGTTGTAGCTCGTCAATCTCCACTGGACGCGAATCGATCTCCATACGCAGCTGAGATGCCGCTTCGTCGATCAGATCGATCGCTTTGTCCGGCAAAAACCGCGCCGTGATGTACCGCTGGGACAATGCGGCGGCAGCGACAAGTGCGGCATCGGAGATACGCACCCCGTGATGCGCCTCGTAACGCTCCTTGAGTCCCCGCAAGATCGCGACCGTATCTTCCACACTCGGCTCGCCCACAAAAACCTGTTGGAATCGACGCTCCAACGCGGCGTCTTTCTCGATGTGCTCACGGTATTCGTCCAATGTGGTGGCACCGACCATGCGCAGTTCACCACGTGCCAGCATCGGCTTAAGCATGTTGCCCGCGTCTAGCGACCCGTCGCCACCTCCGGCTCCGGCACCCACCACGGTGTGCAGTTCGTCGATAAAGGTGACGATCTGCCCATTGGAATCTTTGATCTCACCCAGGACAGCCTTGAGTCGTTCTTCGAACTCACCGCGATATTTCGCGCCCGCGACCATGGCGCCAAGATCCAAGGCAACAAGCCGCTTGTCCCGCAGCGACTCGGGCACATCACCAGCGACCATCCGCTGTGCCAGCCCCTCCACGACGGCCGTCTTACCCACCCCCGGTTCCCCAATGAGCACCGGATTATTTTTGGTGCGGCGCGACAGCACCTGCACCACTCGGCGAATCTCCGCGTCACGTCCAATCACCGGATCGACCTTGCCGTCGCGCGCGCGTTGTGTGAGGTCGAGGCCGTATTTCTCCAGCGCCTTGTAGGTGCCTTCGGGGTCGGGACTCGTGATTCGCTGACTACTGCCGCGCACCGCCGAGAACGCCTTGACAAGCACGTCATCGCTCGCACCGACCTCGCGCAGCCAGCGCGACACCTCTCCCTCGCCGGTAGCCAATCCAGCCAGCAGATGCTCCGTCGAGACGTATTCGTCCCCCAGCGGCCGAGCGATTTTCTCTGCGGCATTGACCACGTTGAGCAGATCCCGGCTCACCTCCGGCCCGGCGGCAGTCGTGCCACTCACAGCGGGCAATTGCCCCATGGCGGCGACCGCCCGACCGCGTAGAGCGCTCGGCTCTGCCCCTACCGCCCGTAACAAATCAGGCGCAGTGCTGCCGGAAGTATCCAATAGTCCAAGCAGTAGATGCACCGGTTCCACCCGCGGATTGCCTTGCGAAGACGCGGTCGAGATGGCGGCGGAAAGCGCTTCCCTGCTTTTACTGGTGAGCACGTCAGCGTTCATGGGCTCCTCACTAGTTTCACAGCACTGGACGTCGAGCTCACGTCGATCAGCGCACGCGCGGTTGGGCGGAAAACCAAAATTACGGTCCAGGATGCACCACTTGCTAGCTCCGGCATGTCACCATGTGACGCATGTCGTTGCCGCCATCCGAACAACCGCCCGCATCCGGCGACCCATCGGACCCTTCTCGGCGTCCTCATGGCGAGCAGCATCCCCCCGTTCCCCCTTCACCGGGGCAACCGCCTGTCCCGGGGCAACCGCCTGTCCCGGGGCAACCACCCGCTCCCGGGCAGCCGAACCCGCACATGCAGCCGCCACCAGGGGGACCGGGTATGGCTGGGCAGTACGGGCAGCACGGCCAGCCAGGGTGGTCACAACCTGGCCAGGGCCAGCAATGGCAACAGCCTGGGCCCGGCGGGTACAACCCGCAATATCCTCCGTATCGCTATGCCCAGCCGGCTATCACCGCAGGCCAACTTCGTCCAAGTTGGGGTTGGTATCTGGTGGCGGCGGCCATCCTGGTTGTCACGGTCGTCGTTGGTTTCATCGCGGTGTTGGTGGGCTTCTTCAGCACGATTCCCTCTTTTGACAAAGAGTTCGACGCCGGCCAAATCGTGACGGTCAACCTAGATAAGGGATCGAAGACCTCGATCTACGGTCAGTCCACGCGCTCCACCCGCGTAACCTGCCGAGGTCAGGGACCTGCCGGCGCGGATATTAATTTCGATAAAAAAGACATCAACTACTCGTTCTCAACTTCTCGCGACGACGACGGGTCCAAATGGCATTGGCTCTATGAGGTCAAGGTCTCAGAGACCGGCACGTACCAGTTCCGCTGCACCACCACCGATAACGGCTCGGCCCAATTCGCTATCGGCGACTCACCTCATTGGGGTGGCTTGGTCGCGGGTTCGATCACACTCTGTGGCTTGCCGTGCATCGGGCTCATCGTGGGTGCCATCATCGTGGGCGTCGTTGCCCGTAAACGGGCTCGGCACAAGGCACAACTGCTGCGCCAGCCTGTTACGCCGCAGCCGTCAGGATCCCAACCTGGGCAGTTCCCTGGCCCACAAGGACCAGGTCAGGCGGGATACGGACAGCCGGGCGGGGGACAATCCGGATACGGGCAGCAAGGGCCCGGACAGCAGCCTGGTGAACGACCTCCTCCACCAGGAGGTTGGCGTCCCCAGTAACCATGGAGGCGCCATAGGACTCCTGCTGGCCGTGCGACGCTCGCTCGCTACCGCTTCTGCGGTCGCCAGACCACCAAAGCGGTGCGATTTACTTGTGCTCGGGCATGCTCTAGCTCGAACGCGAGATCGTGCAATTGTTCTTCCATGGTCGCCACTTGCTGCTCGAGCTCGATAATGCGTTTGATGCCAGCAAGATTGACGCCCTCCTCTTGCGACAGTCGACCGATCTCTCTCAGCATGACCACGTCACGCGGGCTGTATCGCCGGCCGCCACCGGGCGAGCGTCCTGGTTGCACCAATCCAAGCCGATCGTATTGGCGCAACGTCTGCGGATGCATGCCAGCCAGCTGCGCCGCGATAGAAATGACGAAAACCGGCCCATCAAATGCGTCGCTAGCGCCGTTGAGGGCAGCGAGGGCAGAGACGCCGGCCTTACCCATTCCAGCGAATCCCTCTATCGGGGAACCCGATTTTTCTGGATCAGAAGCGCGACTAGTCACGGCTCACCTCCCTTAACAAAAACTCACGAGGGTTTTCTGGCATGGCGTCGGTGAATTCCGTCAAAGCCTGCCGTGCTTTGTCGTTGAGTTTTTCCGGTACCGCGATCTCAATGGTTACCAAGAGGTCACCCGCCTTGCCGTCGAGACGACGGATGCCTTTGCCTCGCACACGCATCGTGCGGCCGTGCGGTGTGCCTGGTGGAACTCGTAGAGTAACCGAACCGTCCAATGTGGGCACCGTAATTTCAGTACCCATCGCCGCCTCGGGGAAGGTAACCGGCATCGCCAGCGTGAGGTGATCGCCGCTGCGACCAAAAAGCTGATGCTGTCCTACATGGATGATGACGTAAAGGTCGCCGGCTGGCCCACCGCGCGTCCCCGGCTGACCCTTGCCACGAATGCGGATCCGCTGACCGTCTTGTACTCCGGCCGGGATGCGCACCTGCAACGTGCGAGTCTTGGTAACCCCACCGGTGCCATGGCAGTCCGGGCAAGGGTCGTCGATCAAGGTTCCGGTGCCTTGGCAATCCCGGCACGGCTCACTGAAGGCGAATCCGCCTTGGTTGTTACTGACCACACCCGTCCCGTGGCAGGTGGGGCAGCGACGCGGGGCGGTGCCTGGACGCGCACCTGTCCCATGACATCGCTCGCAAACTCCTGGCGCGCGTAGCCGCAGAGGGATGGTCACGCCATGGACAGCCTCAGTGAAGTCGAGCTTGGTTTCTGTCTCGATGTCGCCACCACGTCGTGGCCCCGCTGGGGCGCTGGCGCCACCGAACATGCCTCCGAAGAGGTCAGAAAAACCGCCGCTGGCCTGCTGCGCGCCCGCCCCCCCGAAGAGATCGGAAAGGTCAAAGGGAACACCGCCGCCCATCCCGCTGGGGCCCGCTTGCCGCCGGAAGGCACCCGAGCTGAAGAGTGCCCGTGCCTCGTCGTACTCACGACGACGCTCCACATTGGATAAGACGTCGTATGCTTCGGATACTTCCTTAAAGCGTTCTTCCGCACGAGCATTGTTAGGGTTTTTATCGGGGTGAAGATCCCGCGCCAGCTTGCGATACGCCTTCTTGATCTCGTCCGCATTGGCTTGTTTGGAGACGCCCAATACGGCGTAGTAGTCCTTCTCTAGCCAGTCTTTTGTGCTCACTATCGGCGCCCCCCTCCGCTCCACTCACCTGATGTGACCAGCACAGATCTACCCGCTTACTCGGCGTCGCCAAGATCGGCCGGCATTGACGGCGGCTCCGCTGAGCCTCCGTCGGGATCCGCAACCGCGACAAGCGCGGGGCGAAGCATTTTCTCGCCCAACACATACCCCTGACGCAGGACCTGAACGCAGGTCGGCTCCGAGACATCGGCGCTGACACTGTGCATCACAGCCTCATGCCACGTGGGGTCGAAGGCATCGCCCTCCTTGCCAAACGACGACAACCCCAATTTGGACAGTGAAGTCAGTAGCTGCTCGGCGACTGTGCCAAACGCTCCAGACAGATCGCCATGGGCCCGTGCACGCTCGATGTCGTCAAGGGCCGGGAGCAACGATGTCAGCGCTACCGCGGTCGACTGCTCGACCAAGGACGCGCGTTCCCGATCGATGCGGCGACGGTAGTTGGCGTACTCGGCGGAGACACGCTGCAGATCCGCTGTGCGCTCCTCCAACTGAGTGCGAACAGCGGCGAGTTCGGCATCGGTGGCAGCCTGCGCCTCGTCAGAATTGGTGTCTTGAGGCACTGCCTGCGCCTCGGACGAAGCGGCGTTATCGTCGTCTTTAGAGGCCGAAGCCTGGGCGGGTTCAGCATTTGGCGCTGAGGACGCCGACTGCGAGGCCATATCCGCTGGCGGGCGAAGCGCTCCCGTCGCCGGATCAATCCGGCGACGGTCACGCACCACGACCTTGGGCTCGACGTGTTCCTCAGAATCGTCAGCGGCCGCATCTCCGCTCGATTGGGGCTTGTGTATTGCCCCCGTCGACGACCTGCCGCTTTTCCCTCCGCCGCCCCGCCCTTTAGGCGGTGTGTTGTTGTTCGGCGTCACTTCTTGTCGCCTTCGCGGGGCTCGTTGTCCACAATCTCCGCGTCGACGACATCGTCTTTACCACCGTTTGCGGCAGAAGCATCGGTGGCGTCGGCGGTCTGGCCGCCCGACGTAGCGCCAGCCTCGTCTGCGGCACCGGTGGAACCGGCCTGCTGCGCGTTGGCGTACATCGCGGTGCCGACCTCTTGCGCGATCTTTGCCAGCTTTTCTTGCGCTGTCTTTATCGCCTCGATGTCAGTGCCACCCAAAGCTGTCTTCAACTCGGTGGTGGCCTCAGTCAGCTCGGACTTCTTGTCTGCCGGAATAGCGTCCGCATTGTCGGCGACCAGCTTCTCGCTCTGGTACAGCAAACCGTCCGCAGTGTTACGGGTCTCGGCTTCTTCTCGCCGGTTGCGGTCTTCCTCCGCATGAGACTCGGCATCGCGCATCATCTGCTGGATCTCGTCATTGGGCAACGCCGAACCACCGCTGATCGTCATCTTCTGTTCGCGCTGGGTCGCCATGTCTTTTGCCGACACATTGACGATGCCATTCGCGTCGATGTCGAACGTAACCTCGATCTGCGGCATACCCCGAGGAGCCGGCGGTAGACCAGTCAGCTCGAACATGCCCAGCTGCTTGTTGTAGGCGGCGATCTCGCGCTCGCCTTGATACACCTGAATCTGCACTGACGGCTGGTTGTCCTCTGCGGTGGAGAAGATCTCCGAACGCTTGGTCGGAATGGTGGTGTTGCGCTCGATCAGCTTGGTCATGATGCCACCCTTGGTCTCGATACCCAGCGACAACGGGGTGACATCGAGCAGCAACACATCTTTGACTTCGCCCTTGAGCACGCCAGCCTGTAGCGCCGCACCGATCGCGACGACCTCGTCTGGGTTAACGCCCTTGTTGGGTTCTTTGCCACCAGTGAGTTGCTTGACCAGGTCGCTCACAGCCGGCATCCGGGTCGATCCACCGACCAACACGACATGGTCGATATCGGAGACGTTGATCCCGGCATCCTTAATGGCCTGCTGGAACGGTGACTTGCAGCGCTCCAAAAGGTCTGCGGTCATCCGCTGGAACTCAGCGCGGGTGAGGGTCTCCTCCAGGAAAAGTGGGTTCCTGTCGGGGTCGACCGTGATGTACGGCAAGTTGATCGAGGTCTGTTGCGTGGCCGACAGCTCGATCTTGGCCTTCTCAGCAGCCTCGCGGAGCCGTTGACCGGCCATCTTGTCTTTCGACAAGTCGATGCCGTGCGCACCTTTGAATTTCTCGACCAACCAGTCGACTACTCGCTGGTCCCAGTCGTCACCACCGAGGTTCGTGTCCCCGGAGGTTGCCTTGACCTCGACCACGCCGTCGCCAATCTCCAGCAACGACACGTCGAAGGTGCCACCACCAAGGTCGAACACCAAAATGCGCTGCTCGTGCTCGCCCTTGTCCAAACCGTAGGCGAGCGCCGCCGCAGTAGGCTCGTTGATGATGCGCAGCACGTTGAGGCCCGCGATCTGCCCAGCCTCTTTAGTCGCCTGACGCTGATGGTCGGAGAAGTAAGCGGGCACGGTGATCACGGCATCAGAGACCGTGTCGCCCAAGTACGCCTCGGCATCCCGCTTGAGCTTCATGAGGACGCGGGCGCTGATCTCCTGTGGCGTGTAGTTCTTGTCGTCGATTTCTTGCTTCCAGTCGGTGCCGATCTGCCGCTTGACCGACCGAATAGTGCGATCTGGGTTGGTGACAGCCTGACGCTTCGCCACCTCGCCGACGAGTACTTCACCATTTTTGGCGAACGCAACAATGGAGGGTGTCGTTCGGGAACCCTCGGAGTTGGCGATCACAGTGGGTTCGCCACCCTCCAAGACACAGACGACGGAGTTCGTGGTGCCTAGGTCGATGCCGACCGCTCGAGCCATGTGATGCCTCCGTAGTTACTCATAGATTTCAATTGCCGTAGGTAATGCTTGTTGTTTGTCGCTTATTTGTGTGTCGATGCCACGACTGCCTCGCCCGACCCGCTCACCTAGCCCCCAGCCTAAAGTTGAGCCTGTCGAACGCAAGTTTTCTGATGGGCACAACCATAACCGACGTTATTTTCTTCCCGCCATTGGTCCACGCCCCGCAACGGCACGAATCTGTGACGTGACCGCGAAGCCGAGTCTCTGTTCCTCGCTCCGCTCAATCAACGAGCCCAATCGGCTCGGGAGTACGAGAACGCGGGCATTCCTCTTGCCTCACTCGCTTGTAGGCTGAGCCACCGTGACCACGAGCACCATCGGAACCATCATCGGCGACCGATATCGCGTTTCTGGCAAGATTGGCGCAGGCGGCATGGGGACGGTCTGGAGCGGCCAAGACATTGTGCTCAGACGTCCAGTTGCCATCAAAGAAGTCGTGATCCCACAAGGCCTCAACGACACAGACACCCAACGGCTGCGCGCCCGCTATTTGCGCGAGGGGCGAGCAGCGGCGCGGCTACAGCATCGCAATGTGGTCAAGGTCTACGACGTGGTTGAAGATCAGGGCTCACCCGATCCCCACGCCAGCGACGGCGGTCGGGTGTGGATAGTCATGGAACTGCTCTCCGCGAAAGACCTGGCTCAGACCATCCGCGCAAGCGGCCCCCTGCAGCCCCTCGCAGCGGCCGAGGTCGGGCTACAAATACTCGATGCCCTCGACGCGGCGCACGACGTGGGTGTGCTGCACCGCGACGTCAAGCCCGCCAATGTGCTGCTGTGCGAACCCGACGAACGCGAGCAGCGCAGCCAGTGGCGAGCGGTTCTAAGTGACTTCGGCATCGCCTCGATCGTCGGGGATCCGCAGATCACTCGCACCGGTCAACTACTCGGCTCGCCGGCCTATCTGCCGCCCGAACGGCTATCCAGCAGCCACGAAGTAGGTCCCGCTAGCGACTTGTGGTCGCTGGGCTGCACGTTATTTGCCGCGGTAGAAGGCAGGGCTCCGTTCCACCACGAGGACCCGTTTAAGGTCATCACCGCGATCACTCTAGATCCGGTTCCGGCGCCCCGCCGCGCTGGTCCGCTTGCTCCCGTCATCAACGGCCTCTTAGAGAAAGACCCAGGGCTGCGGTGGACGAGCCAGGAAACACGCCTGGCTTTGCGGCAAGTCCTGGCCGGAGACGCCGTCACCATGCCATACCTGTCGACTCAGCAGCGGGGACGAGGCCAGCATGGATCACCATTAAGGGACAGCGCCTCCGCTCGGGTGCGGGAGCACCACACGTTGGCTGGGGACGATGAGTATGACCGATCGCCCAGCGCGGGCGCCGCGCACGAGAGACAGCGTCGGTCTACCGCGCCCGTGGTGGCTGGCGTGTGCGCCCTAGTGCTCATCCTGGTAGCCGCGCTGGGCTTTGTGAGTCACAAATATTTGGGTTGGCCCGCGTGGTCAGACAACAGTCAACATGCTGGTAAAGCGGGATACGACAGTCAGTATCAGGCTTTCACCAATGCTGACTTCGGCTATCACCTCGAATACCCGCAGAGCTGGCAATACTCCTGTCCGCAAACGAGCAACGCGTGCACATTTGGCAGCAACATCGACGACCTTGACAATCACGTGGCTCTTTCGGTCGAAGCACACGGCGAAAACCACGCATCACCATCGTCGATTAGTCGTCAGGAAGATGAGAAAAACTCGCGCGCTCTGCATGGGTATCGGCTCAAGGAGTACAACCCGAACGCGGTTATTGGCGAGCAAAGTGGCTCACTGCTCGACTACACATTCCGCTCTTCCAAGCGCCTTCGCCGTGTCGTGGTCTTCTATCTGACAGGTGACGATCAACGGTTGTACAAAATCTCGCTGAACGGGCCTCGAGAGAAGATGGATAGCCAAGTCGGTGTTTTTCGGCAAATAGTGAAAAGCCTCAGTTGGACCGGCGACGACGAGCGGGCGACGCGGTCATCAACGCCACACACGCCAGAGCAGCCCCCCTCGCCGACAGACAAACCCAGCTCCGAGCCCACGCCGACGCCGTCCTCACCTCCGTCAAAAGAGTCATCGTCTCCTTCGACCAAACCGACAAAGCCAACCCCCAGCGCATCCTCGTCAGCACCACCGTCCGACGTGGATCCTTCCACTCACCCGAGCACCAAAATCCCTGAACGGTGACTTCCCGCCGCTGACTACCGACACGCCGTAGGCTCGCAGCATGAATACGGCCACCAGCGTTATCGCCTGGCTATGCGTAGCGGTTACCGTCGTCGCGGTATGTGCTGTCGGCTGGGCCGCTTATCGCATCGTTCGGGTTATTCGGCTCGGCGCCATCGACCCAGGCCGGAGCAACGAACCCAAAAAACGCCTAGCCACCATGGCCCGGGAGACGCTCGGCCATACCCGCATGCTCAAACGGCCGACGGTGGGCGCCGCGCACTGGTTCGTCTTTATCGCTTTTGGCGCATTGCTTCTCACGCTGGTCGAGGCATACGGCGAACTATTCGACGTCGACTTTCGCCTGCCGATCATCGGAGATGTGGATGCTGTATGGGCTGGCCATGGAGCTCATTGGCAGCGACCTGTGGCCTTGGATCATCGCGGTCATTGATCGGTATTCGGCTCGACCAACCGATCCGAGCCCGCAATGGATAAAGACGTCTCCCGCTTCACAGGTTCGGTGAGCTGGCAGGCGTACTTCGTGGAGTGGACAATCGTCGCCATTGTCTTCTGCGTATTCGCCATTCGCGGCTTTAAGTGCTGCCCGCAACGACCTTCCCTTCGCCACCTCGGCCACCCCGATAAGCCATTGGCTCGGGTCATGGCTGCCAGCCAGCCAAGGCCGGCGATCATCTTCTTCGCTGGCGCTCAAATCGCTGTCTCCATGGTCTGGTTCATCGTGATCGCGCAGCAACTCTGACCATGGGTGTCGCCTGGCATCGATTCACCGCGTTCTTCAACATTTTCTTCAAACGAAACGCAGACGGCGCACGCCGCGCTCGGCGCACTCGCTCCCCATGACCTCTCACGGCAAACCCATGGACTTCGCAGCAGGCCGACCCAGAGCACGACACATTCGGCGCTGGCAAACGTGGAGCAATTTCAGCTGGAAAGGGCTGGCTGGACTTCACCAGCTGCACCGAGTGTGGACGGTGCCAAGGCCAATGCCCGGCATGGAATACCGGCTAAGCCACTCTCACCCAAAATGCTGATCACCAGCCTGCGAGAGCATGCATTAGCCAAAGCGCCCTACCTGTTGGCCGAGCGCAACCGGAGCACGCAGCCCGACGGCCAAGAAAAGTGACCCGACGAAGCTCAGCCACACTACCAGCAGGCGGCGCAAGCCGCGGCACGAGCTCCCGCTCGTTGGGGACATTACCGAGCTGGCGGCGTCATCGACCCCGATGTGCTTGTGGTCCTGCACCACATGCGGGGCATGCGTCGAACAATGCCCAGTGGACATCGAACATGTCGACCACATCGTGGATATGCGTCGCTATCAAGTCATGATCGAGTCCGACTTCCCCAGCCGAGGCGGGCAGCGATGCTGCGCAGTCTCGAAACAAAGGGAAATCCGTGGGGCGCATCCCCACATAACCGCGAAGCACTGGACTTAAGTCCCTCCCGTTCGAGGTTACCATCGTCTCAAACCCGGCGAACCCATACCGACCAAAAGCGAATACTTGTTCTGGGTGGGGTGCGCTGGCGGCTTTCGACGACCGCGCAAAAAAACCACCAAGGTCAGTCGCAGAGCTACTACACGAAGCGGAGGTCGATTTCGTCATTTTGGGCAACGGCGAAACTTGCACCGGCGATCCCGCTCGACGCATCGGCAACGAATTTTTCTTCCAGATCATTGGCTCAACAAAATGTCGAATCGCTCAATGCGGCTTTCTCGCGAACGGGAAACCGCACCACAGCGCACCATCGTCGCCAGCGTGCCCACATTGCTTCAACACGCTCGCCAACGAATATCCGCAACTGGGCGGCGACTACACCGTGGTGCATCACAGCCAAGTACTCGCCAAGCTGGTGAAAGAAACCGCCTGGTGCCAGTCAATCCGTCGACGAAAAGCTCACCTACCACGACCCCTGCTACCTCGGTCAGACACAACCGGATCTTTGCGCCACCGCGCGACGTGCTGGAAGCCATACCCGGCGCCGAGCTCACGGAAATGGCGCGCAACAAAGAGCGCTCGTTCTGCTGCGGCGGCGGCGGGGCTCGCATGTGGATGGAAGAAAAAATCGGCAAACGCATCAACATCGAACGCACGGAAGAAGCGATGTCGGTGGAGCCAGCACTGTCGTGGCCGGTTGCCCGTTCTGTCTCACCATGCTCGATGACGGCGTGACCGCAAAGCAGGGCAGCGGCGACGCTGGCGAGAAGGTGCGCAGTCCTCGATGTCGCCCAGGTGCTCCGTGATTCGGATAGGTTGGCGAGTCTGCCTTCGAAGCCCGCGCAGCCATCGTTCACCGCCTCACCCCACTAAGGTTGGCGACGGTGATACTCCGATTGATGTCTGGCTAGCGCTCCTCGCTTTCGCCCTGCTCACCGCAGGAAATGCGTTCTTCGTGGCAACGGAATTTTCTCTCGGTCACGGTCGATCGCGCCCTGATCGAAGAGCACGCCGCGCCGGAGACCGGCGCGCCACGAGCGTCGGCGGGCGCTGAAGCACACTCTCGTTTCAACTCTCTGGCGCGCAACTCGGCATCACCATCGCATCGCTCTGACCCGGCTACTTGGCAGAGCCCGCTTTCGCGCGCCTCCTTCTGCCCCTCCTCGATCCAATCCTCGGCGGCGGAACAGCACGCAGTATCAGCGCCGCACTAGTACTCGCCCTCGGTCGCCACGCTCGCTCTCCATGCTCTTTGGGGAGTTCGTGCCGAAGAACTTGGCACTGGCGCAGCCCCGTGCCCTCGTGCGTCAGGTTGCCGCTCCCGCCCAACGCGGTTCTCAACCACTTCGCCCAGCCGATCAAGTTCTCAATGGCAGCGCCAACTGGGTCGTGCGCCGTCTCGGGATCGAACCCTCAGGAAGAACTCGCCTCCGCCCGCTCTGCCGAAGAACTGGGCCTACTGGCCGCGATCTCAGCGCACGCCGGCGCCTTGCCGTCAGAAACAGCAACGCTGCTGCAACGCACTATCCGTTTCGGCGAAAAACACGCCGGCGAAGCGATGACGCCCCGCATCGACGTCATCGGGCTCGCCGCCACCGCCCGCATCGCCAAGCTGCTGACCGCCGCACAGAACAGTGGCCACTCTCGTTTCCCGATTTATATCGACACTGTGGACCAAGTCGTCGGAGTGGTGAGTGTCATCGACACCTTCGCCGTCCCAGCCCACCGTCGACAGGCGGTCAGTACTTCGATCGGTCATGCGGAGCCGGTGTTCGTGCCGGGCAGCCTCGACTTGAGCCAGGCACTCAACGGCTGACAGATGCACGTGCCGAACTCGCGGTGGTAGTCGACGAATACGGCGGCACCGACGGGATCATCACCACCGAAGACCTGGCCGAAGAATTGGTCGGTGAGATAGACGACGAATACGATCCCCCGCGCGAAAGCACGGACGCCAGCACTGTCACCGCTCCTCAGACCGTACTGCCAGTCTCGGGGCTTCTTCACGCCGACGAGCTGGCAGAACAAACCGGATTTCGCCTCCCCGATGGTCCCTATGAGACGCTCGCCGGTTTCGTCCTCACCCTCCTTGGTCATATTCCGACGGAGAACGAAGTGGCCGAAAATCAGGGATGGACTTTCCGGGTGACCGCGGTCGAACGGCATCGGGTCGAGCAAGTCCTCATAAGCCCCCCGCCGCCCGGGCCAGAGGAGCATCCAACCACCTTCAATCCGCCGGCGAACGCCTCACCAGTTGCCAGAGAGTTACCCCAATGAACCTCATCGCATTTTCCGTGAGCGTCTTGCTGCTGCTCGGCAACGGATTTTTCGTGGGCGCGGAGTTCTCATTAATTTCATCCCGGCGCACCCAGCTTGAGCCACTCGCTATTCAAGGCTCCCGCCGAGCTGTCGTGGCACTGCGGGCCATGGCGGCAATTCCTCTCATGATCGCGGGTGCCCAGCTTGGTGTGACCGCATCGTTCCCTGGGTCTAGGCGCTCTCGCCGAGCCGGCGTTGGCGCACCTGTTGAGCGGGCGTTTGAAGCGCTGGGAATTCCTTCGCAGCTCGTACCTCCGCTCGCACTCGTCATCGCTTTGGTCTTCGTGGTCTTTCTGCACACCGTCATCGGCGAGATGGTGCCGAAAAACATCGCCTTGGCCGGCCCAGAAAAGGTCGTGCTCTGGCTGGGGCCGCCCATCTGGTGGTTTTCCCAAGCGACCCGACCAGTCCTCGTCGCGGTCAAATGGATGGCACGTGGCGTATTGCGGCTGTGGAGCATCGAATCAGCTGACGAAGTAAAAACGATCTATACCGCGGACGAGCTCGCCAGTCTGGTCGCGGAGTCACGCACCGAAGGTCTGCTCGGCGCCGAAGATCACCGGCGTATCACCGGCGCATCGACCCTCACCGAGCGCACCGCCAGCTCCGTGCTGCGCACCTGGGCCCAGGTGTACACCGTGGCCCGGGACGTCACTCCGGTCGAACTCGAGCGGTTCGCAACCCGAACCCGCCACTCCAGATTTCCCGTTGTGGACGCCCAGACACGGGCCGTACTGGGCTTTGTACATATCAAAGAGGTGTTGGGGTTACCCGATTCGGCGCGCCGAAGCCCCCTGCCTACCACGGCAATTCGACCGTTGAGCGTGGTCGAGTCGACCGTGTCGCTCGCCGAGCTCCTGCTGTTGATGCGACGAGAACGTTCACACTTGGTGCTGGTGCGCGATGGCTCGATTCCTTCCGGGGTGATCGCGCTAGACGATGTGTTGGCCGCGGTCGTCAGTGGCGAATTCGCTACGCGGTCGTCGTAGTCGTGCTTGCGGTCGTGGTCGTAGTCGTAGTCGGCCAAACTCGCCAGTTTTGCCAAGACCGGCTTGGTGTCGGACCGCGCTGGCCCTGGTATCGCGAGCCGAATATCGCCGAACCGTAAGGGTGCTGCGAGGTGACGACAGACGGAAGATGCACAGCTGGCCGATCTTCATGCCTGGCCAGAGCATGATCGGCAGGTTCGCCACATTGGACAGTTCCAGAGTCACGTGCCCCGAGAAGCCTGGGTCGATAAATCCGGCGGTGGAGTGAGTGAGTAAACCTAGCCGCCCCAGACTCGACTTTCCTTCCAGCCTGCCGGCCAAATCGTTCGGAAGGGTCACCACTTCAAGCGTGGACGCGAGCACGAACTCGCCGGGTGCAGCACGAACGGTTCGCCGTCTTTCGGCTCGATCAGGGCGGTCAGCTCGTCTTGCTGCACGCGACGGATCGATATGCGTGTACTTCTGGTTGTTGAAGACACGGAAATAGCGATCCAGGCGAACGTCCACACTGGACGGTTGGACCAGCGCCGGATCGTGCGGCTCAAGCCCCAACTCGGCCGGCTCGATTCGCTGGTCAGGTCGACATCGCTCAACAACATGCGCCGAGAGTACCGAGCGGTGCCAACTGCCCATTAGGCCGACCTCGCCCCGCAGCCAGACCGCGAGCCAGCCTAGTACAGTAAGCCCACCCGCAAGGCGATGCCTACGGTATCTACTATGCCGAGTTTCACCCACGCCACCTGCGGCAATTACGGCAGAACGCGATGCGAGTGTAGTTCAATGGCAGAACATCAGCTTCCCAAGCTGATAATGCGGGTTCGATTCCCGTCACTCGCTCCATTCCACAACCGCAGGTCAACGGTATTTTTCTAGACAGGCGACTCATTCTCCCTGCCACGCTGGTGCACTCCGTGCCCGTTACGTGCCCGATTCGCTATGCCACCAACAGCGAAGACAACTCCGAAGTCGGGAAAGAATACGTCGACCAAGCAAAAATGTGGTTCGACAGCATGTGGACCACCATCAGCCACGAGGCCGACCTATGAGTCCCGACATGTCCCAGTACAAACTCGCCGCCTTGCTGCGTGATGTTCGCTGCGTGTTGATGGACTTCGACGGACCCGTGTGCTCTATCTTCGCCGGACTACCCGCACCGTCCATAGCAGACACACTCCGGCAACACCTTCAGAAGAACGGCATCGCCACCACAGCAAAACTCGAACAAGAAACCGACCCACTCGAAGTACTGCGCTACGCAGCCACCATCGGTCCAGAAGCTTGCCGCCTCCACCGAGACCGATCTCCAAAAAGCCGAACTTACTGCCGCCAGCACCGCGCAACCCACACCCGACGCAGCCGAGCTCATGGCCGCCTGCCATGCCAACGGGCGGACGTTAGGCATTGTCAGCAACAATTCCACGGCCCCCATCCACGCCTACCTCAAAGCACACGAACTCTTGTCCTATGTAGACGCTGTTATCGGACGTGACCCTTCTGACCCTGCCCTGATGAAACCCTCACCACACCTACTCCAAGTCGCACTCCACCAACTCAACGCAACCCCAGAGACGACCGTCTTCATCGGAGACTCACCCTCCGACATCACCGCAGCCAGCGCCGCCGGCATTCCCAGCATCGGCTACACCAACAAACCCCACAAACACGAAACCCTGGCCGGGGCAGACGCCGTCACAAGCCTTCTGGCTAAAGCCAGAACGGCATTATGAGGGGCCAGAGACGTGATGGAACATCATCGCGTCCACCGCTCCCTCACTCCCGACATAACAGATCTCAATAGGCTGCGCTTTGGCCCTGAACTTGGATAAGCCGTTCGGAACTCACACTCTTCCCTTGGGTTCCAAGGCTGACTTGGGACAAAACTTGTTACTGACTTTGTGTTGACGCCTTCGGGACACTGAGTCCGCGTATTCACAATGCAATTGGCCGCCACAACTTTGGTTCCCAGGACACACGAGAGCCGACGATGAAAATCATTCGCACCAAGGTAAGGGGCGAGTGTTCGTACCGGTCGATTTCTTCCGCCAGTCGGTGAAGAAGTAGATCGCAAGTCCATACTCATCTGCGGTCAATCCTTCACTGGCTATTTTTGAGTGCACCCCAAGGGGAACCGCACTCTCAGGCGTGCCCACCCCACCAAATAAATCGTAATAGTCCTCTTGCCTCACGCCCATCAAGGCAAAGTGGGTTTTCCAGTGATCGATCCTAGGTACTGTGAAAAGCGTGCCTGTCCTGGTTGCCTGAGCAGTACGCCCAAACCTCGCTACATTTTCCCACTCCCTCCCAGGATCTATTTGGACCCGTGCCGGGACAGAGTCGGGACTAATAGGCTTTATCTTCTGAATATGTTCACTCATTAACTGAGCTAGTAGCTGGTCGTCTGCACTCGGATCTCTCACTATTCTCTGCTCAGCAGCGTTCCCGTTGACGGCCTGTTTCCACTGTGGCTCCGCGAGTTCCTCGCCAGGACCACTGCCGCCGCTAGCCATAGTGCCAGGTACCAGCACGTGTAGATCTCCGGTAACAGCTGCGTCAGTAGTCCATAGGTTCGAACACACATAGTTTCCGTTGGGAGCAATTACATTGGCGCGTATTGATGCGGAGTACTCTTTGTAGAAATCTCCCTGGCCAGCCCGACACATCAACAACCGAACTTGTTTCCGGCCTGTCAAATTTCCGAATAGCCTTGTAGCGGCCGCAAGTCCCTTACTGTCCAAACCAGCCAGTGAAAGCTCGCCAGTTTCATCGGATCGGGCAATCGCAACACTGGCATATCGACCATCACCGTGGGTACTAACGAATTCTTCATTTTCATCGCGCTGAATCGCGGCAATCGCGTGATATGAATCTTGTTCCTCTAGAGGTGAAAAGAACAACGTACCGTTCGGCACTCTGTGTGCAGTCGCTCCAAACAACGCAAGGTTATCAACATAGGCATCCGAATAATCTAAGTTGGCGAACAGACCGGACGGATCTTCCTCCGCCTCTTCACGTAAACGTGCACGAACAAACTCACGTAATAAGTCGAGCCTCGGCGCGGCCGGCGACCAATTGACCATATGAAGACCCCCAGGTCAGAAATGGAATCGGTGGTAGCTGGCAGCATACGGTGACGCTTCAAGCCATTGGATCATTTCGAGCACCTAAGCTAACTGGCGATCCAACGAAGTGCAGCACATGGGGCAACTCATCCATAATGCCATGCCCGCCTAGCATCGCACTATTGCCGAATTGGCCTCTTATAAGGATCAAGGGCCCGCTTACGCGGGCCTGCCGGCACGGCGTTGGCCTGCTGGCGACCTTGCCGGTCGGCATCGGCCACGCCGGCCGGGCCCCCACAGAACTCGATATTTAAGGCCTCGTCGGCAATTCCTGCTCTAAGAGCAGGCCTCTGGCGGGGGCGCTCCGACTCCGGGATGGACCCGTCATCCCGTCCACCGACGACCCGGGCAAGCCGAGCACATTAATCCCGGGGCGCCAAGGTCGTTCGGCTAGTGAGGCGCTCCACCTTGACACCCCGGGATTAATGCACACCCCCATAGGGCGGGTCGATGGCAGACGGGATGGCGTCAAAGGTGGAGAAAGGAAGGTGGGTGACGGTGATAAGGGTTGCTTGCCGGCCCGCATTGCCGAAACATGTGGACCGGCAAGGCATCAAATATCTATCGTCTCATTCGAGCCAGTTCACTCACGTGAAACAGCAACGCGGCGACATGCTGGGCCTCGGGAAGAGCAAGATGGAAGCCGTGGGCGGATTCGTCGGCTCCGATCCACACATGAGGCACATGGTCAGGAATTGGCTGAACTAAGTGGAGGGTTATCCAGTCTGGAGTGAATCCTTCCGACAAAACAGTTGCATTCGCCGTGCCAAACCGATTGAGCGCAACACGCCACTCCTCGCTCATATGGAACCGTTCACAAGGGGCGTCTTCTTCGTCATGGAATGCCACACACCACGGTGGGCAATTCTGGCTTTGCCATGACGGTCGCGAAACGTGATTGCCGAATTCACTATTGTCACTCATGGGTCGGAAGCTCCATTCCGATCAAGGCTCCGGCCAGTGCGCTAACACTGCGTCCGGAGCCGCCTTAACTGTTGGTTATCAGTTCACTTGGAACATGCCCAGCCGTGCCCGTTGCGTGCCCGATAGGAACGACAACAACGGCCACACGCGGTCAATCAGAAGAACAATCCGCCTACAAATAACACTGGTCAGCTACCTACAAGGAACAAATCTTGTCCTATGTAGAGACTTCCCAAGCTGATAGTGCGGGTTCGATTCCCGTCACCCGCTCCATTCCACAACCGCAGGTCAGGGACAGCTTCGATCTTCGTGCGGATAGCCGGATCAAGACGTCGGATCTCTTTACGAGCAGAGGACTTCACCGGCGATTGCGTACACCACGCTTAATGACCCTGAGCTTCAAGCCCGCGCAGCTCAGCTTGCATTTGGGACCACGGCACAGTTTCCTCGTTGTCACGTTCATCCATGATGGCTACATCGCGTGCGTCTTCAGCGTCTTCGAGCGCACGGATCGCCGCTACCACGGCCGTTCCATAGTCAGGGGAACAATGGCGGAGACCCGACGGTGCCGTTCATCAGTCAGGTAGATCACCTTGCCATGCGCCGCCGATGTGAACGCCCGATCAAGGTCAGCACTCGAAGCAGTACGAGATATCTCTGTGCCATCAGCGAAATCCTCATACTCAAACGCAGGTTGAGCCATACGCCAAGGATAAACTCTCTGAAGGCCACATGTGTACGTCGGTCGGTGGGCGTTCGGCTTGGCGAACTCAACCGCGATCCCTCATTAACTGCCAGTTACCACCGACATGGACGCGAGCAAGCCACGCCCCACCGTTGAGCTCGCCACTCAACGCTTATTCACTCGACGGGCATTGAGACAGCATTACTATCGCTGGATGGCATGCCGCATTTCAGAACTTGTAGTGGACGCACGCGACCCCGACCTGTTGGCACGATTCTGGTGCGAGGTTCTGGGATACATCGAGCTGGAACGCGACGAAGGCGGCATCGAAATCGGGCCACCTGGCGTCGGCTTCGGTGGTGCACAGCCCACAATCGTGTTCATCCCGACAGACAAGCCCAAGGCTGACAAGTTGCCCCTGCACATAGATGTGAACGCCACCGATCGGAATCAAGAAGAGGAGCTGCACGTTTGCTCGCAGCCGGCGCTCGCAAAACCGATATTGGTCAGACTGGCGACTGAATCATGGCATGTGCTCGCTGACCCTGAAGGCAATGAGTTCTGCCTGTTGAAGCAGCAGCTACCAGCCGTTTAACCCAGACAAGCACCCTCACATCGATGGGGCTGTCTAGGACTGCACCTCGGCACATCGCAGTCACGCATTATCGAGCCCGAATAGCGGCAGACAAGGCGCAAGCCCGTCGATGGCGACCGGGACAGTGCGGTGGTGCTCCCACTCCGCTCGCGTAAGCAGCAGCCGATGGTTGATGGCTAGGGCACCACGAATCGCATGACGCTCAAACCCATCGGGCTGGTAGCCAAGTTTGTGAGAAACAGCCCGCGAAGCAGCATTGTGCTCAAATGCGCCGGACAGAGCTACTTCTGCACCAAGTCCAGCAAAGGCTAACCGCAGCACCGCCGCTCGCATCTCAGTGCCGATGCCTTGTCCTTGGTGCCGTCGCCCCAGCCACGAGCCGGTGTGCACTTCACGGGTGACGGCAAAGTCGCGGGCTTCAATCGACTGCACGCCCACCACCACACCTGCCTGGCTCACCACTAGGTTCAGTGACCAATCCTGCGGTGACCACGCCCCAAGCATCCGCCAATGGTGCTGAACAACACTGCGTGCTACCTCGTCGGGCGACTGATCGGTCCAGGGTGTGGAGAAGGGCATGACCTCAGGATCGTGAATGCCCTTGGCGGCGAGTTCGGCTAATGCTCCAAGTTGCTCAGGAGTGGGCAGCCGCAGTTCGAGTCGGGGAGTCGTGAGGCGCAGACCGAGCAGCGGGAAATGATCAACGAGCATGCTCCATCTTGACAGCTGGCATTCTGTGAGTCACGCGGCGCCGCCAACTTGCGTCGAGTGCCTCGACTAGCGCATTTCTGGTTCGAACTCGTGCCGAGCCTGGGTTCTGTGTTGAAATTGAGCACATGTCTTTGCGTTTTCACGAGATCTCCGAAGCAAACCACCGCATCCTCAACCCATTCAGCGAAGAGAAATTCGCTCTAGTCGGGGAGATCTGCCAGCTCTCGTCAGATCAGCGAATTTTGGATTTGGCCTGCGGCAAAGGAGAGATGCTGTGCCAATGGTCTCGGCGGCACGGCGTTGAAGGCTTAGGCGTAGACATCAGCACTGTATTTCTGGCCGCGGCCAAGGAACGCGCGGCCGAGCTTGGTGTGGATGATCGCATTCACTTCAAACAGGCTGACGCTCGAAAGTACGTGGCCCAAGCGAGTAGCTACGACGTCGTGTCCTGCATTGGAGCTACCTGGATTGGCGGTGGCCCCACCGGAACACTCGAACTCATGAAGCCAGCCTTAGTCAACGACGGATTATTGCTGGTGGGCGAGCCGTACTGGATAGAGGAGCCACCCAAAGAAGCGCTCACCTCGCTGGGCGTAGAGCCTGACACGTTCACGTCGCTAGTGGGCACAATGGAGCGATTCGCCGATGCCGGCTGTGAACTCATCGAAATGGTGCTGGCTCACGGAGATAGCTGGGACCGATATGTCGCCGGCCAATGGCGCACCCTCAGCGGCTGGCTCAGAGATCACCTCGAGGATCCAGACGCCCCCGAGGTACGGAAATTCTTGGAGCAAGCGCGCCGTTCCCATTTGGCGTACCAGCGCCGGTATCTCGGCTGGGGAGTCTTCGTCCTACGCCCAAGCTGACGAGCAGACACGTCCCTACGTCGCCGGCGGCGACTACGTCAGCCTCACCGCTCGCAGCTGACCTACGGCCGGCATGCAGCCACAACCAAAACAACCAACTGCGTCGTTTCCCGCGCGATTTGCTTGATCTGCGCTGCGGTGAGTGGGTGCAGTCCTCACAACGAGCGCACCTGCCCTTCCGCGCTCGTCGCCGTCTCGGTCGCGTTTTTCCAAATACGCACCGACCATGCCTGGGATACGCCCTCATCACGCCACGAATGTTGCGGTTCTGGATGGTGGGTTAGTTCGGAGATGGTGACCCTATGCAGCGCTCAAAGGCTTCTTTGTTGGCTTCGAGCATCGTTCGAATATTTTTCGGGACGCGAAGGAGCGTTTGCTGTCACGTACCCTCACGCCAGAGCTAGGCGGCTTCGTCGTGCTCTACACGTGCGGGTAGTGCTGCCGCCAGCTCCACTGAGTCACCGTGAAGTGCGCGGACATTTTCTTGAGGAAAGACCCATTTGCGGAACGCCCACAACCGAAACCCCATGGCCAGCAAGGTTCCGATGACAATGCCGCTCACAAAGTCTGACGTTTCCTGAACGACGAGACTGACGTGTGGCACCCGCAAGTCCAAGACGTAACGTGCAACGAGCAACGGCAGGTCGTTGACGAGAATGCCAATGCCGCTGAAGAGAAAGAACAGGGCGGCTTCGTAGCGGCGCTGCCGCCCACCACGAGTCCGGAACGACCACTCCCTATTCAGGATGTAGGAGATGATCGTCGCCACGATTGTTGCGATGGTCAGCGCGGTCACGGGCTTGCTCGTCAAGATAGTGAGCTTGAGGCCGTAGTTGACGGCAAGCGTGATGAAAAAACATGTGCCACCCACAAGCAAGAACTTCACCAACTCGCGATGCTTGATGAGCAGTGAGCGCAGAGGCTCGGGAACACGAGCTAGGGTCTGACGGACCAAGAACACCGCCCGAAGTTTACTGGCCGCCAGAATATCTGCCATCCCGGGTGATCCTCCTTGCTGCCGTCGTCGGAAAGAGCGACCCGCAAGCGACCAGCCATCAATCCGCTACCGAGACCGGCTCCTTCTCGGTTACCACCTCGAGCACTCCGTCGATCTCCGACAGCTCGGCCACTAACAACGGCACGTACCCAGCCCCCGCAAGGTGAGAACCACGGCTACCGCCGGCTCGGCGAGGCCTTCCTCTGCCGATAACAGCTCGCTTCGCCGGAACCGTCGGTCGTCGCGCCCGAGAACGTCCATCCCATCGGACTCTTCCCGTATTCCGACATTCGCATGCTGGGGGCCGTGATGCGTCGACAACTCGACCACCACAAAGTTTCGGTTGGTGCATTCTGTCAACACACGACGAAGCACATCGCGGCCTTCTCGGTAGATCACTCGGAGGTGAGTGGGGGTGTATTTGGAATTGGGGAGCTTGTTTGCGAGCGGGGAAAGCCCAAACACAATGACGAAGTAGCCCGCCGTCACCCCACCGGCCAGGATCGGTAGGCCAGCACCCGCTGCCATGCCCACCGCCGTAGTGAGCCAGACCGCCGCCGCTGTCGTAAGACCTCGCACCGCGTCTTTGCGCACGAAGATTAGCCCGCCACCGATAAACCCAATGCCCGAAACAATTTGTGCCGCTACTCGCGACGGATCGAGCACGATGGTGTCGCCGAGGATGTCCGTGAAGCCATACTTGGAGACCAGCATGATTAACGCGGCCGCAAACCCAATGATGGTGTGGGTGCGTAACCCAGCGCTTTTGTTACGCAGCTCCCTCTCTAGGCCAATCAGGGCGGAGAGCACAAAGGCCAAAGCCAACTGTCCGATTTGGACCCAATCTTGGCCGGTTGGTTCGCCAAAGCCAGCTGCGAGTAACACCGCTTCCCCTTTTTCGCCTATTCGTCATAAAGTAACTATGTGAGGGTACGGGGTCACTGGCTCCCCCATTTGGCCGATCGTCGACGACCACAAAGTGCAATCTCGCCGACACGCTGAGCTTTAAGGCCACCATTCCCAGCGTTTACCGGTCATGCTATCCGTGCCCCGACACGCCATGTGTCCTTCTGGGGGTGCCAAGTGGAGGTCTAGGGGTCGATGCGCGCAAGCGGCAATGACGGTGCTGCTCCCCATCGCGGGCGAGTGGGTGTCGTCGTCATGGCCTTGCTGGTATTGCTCATCGGCGTGGGCGACGTCCTGCAAGGTCCAAACCCGCAGTACGTAGGCATGCTGGTCGCCCCGCCCCTGCTCGTTGCTGTCATTGCTGGGTACGTAGAAGTTCTCATGGTGGGCGCGCTGTCTCTTACCGTTGGCATCGTGGTCGGATTTGACAGCAATCACCCCACAAGCATTCCCCAACTCATCCGGCTGCTAGCCATAGCCGCCGCCATCGCTATCGCGGCAACAATCAGCCGGATCCAGGAACGCGACTCGCAAAGAGTCGCATCGTTGCGTCGCCTGGCCGTCGTAGCGCAACAGGCGGTTTTGCGTCCGATCGGCAATCAGATCGGTGATCTGCGGATCGCGGTGCGGTATGTGTCGGCGAGTGCGGACGCAGACATCGGCGGCGACCTCTACGAGGCGCTTGAGACCCCTTACGGGGTGCGCCTGCTCATCGGTGACGTACGTGGAAAAGGCCTCGATGCCGTCCGGCTCGCAAGTACTGTATTGGGTTCTTACCGCCATGTGGCTCACGAACGAGCCGACGTCCGAGCAATAGTGTCCGATTTGGACCGTGCTGTTGCTCGCTCCGTCGGCTACGAAGACTTCGTCACCGCCTGCCTCATCGAGGAGCGCGGCGGCACACTCACCGTCCTCAATTGCGGTCACCCCACCCCATTGTTGTTGCGTCGCGGCAAGGTGATCCCGCTCGAGCCCAGCACGACAGTGCCCCCGCTCGGCTTCATGCCACTGGCCACCCCGCGGGTAGAACGATTGGAGCCCGGCGACCGGGTCCTGCTCTTCACCGATGGTCTGACCGAGGCGAGGCGAGAGGGCGAGTTTTTCCCGATCAATGAACGCGCGTGGCGCATTCTCGGCCACGGCACCGTGAAAGACGGCCTGGTGTCGCTAGAAAACGCACTCACCGATTGGGTGCACGGTTTTCTCGATGACGACATCGCGCTCATGCTCTTTGAGTACACGGGCAAGCGCGACGAGGTTGAGTCTTCTCAAAGCGGTCCAGCCTGGGAATGGGACGCCGCACGTGGCAGCTGAGCGGGCACGATCCTGAGTTAAATACGAGCTCACGACGCCCGGACGGCGGGTAGCATTAACATCGCACGTTACTGGCCAGTAACAACGTTGGGGGTGCCTGCCATGGGTCACTACCACAGCAATCTCCGTGACCTCGAGTTCAACCTCTTTGAAGTTTTTGGCTCAGCGGAACGTCTAGGCAACGGTCCATTCTCCGAGATCGACGTCGCAACGGCCAAGGGCATACTCGCCGAGGTCGAGCGTCTTGCCAGCACTGAGCTATCCGAATCCTACGCGGCAGGCGACCGCACTCCCCCCGTATTTGACGCCGCCACTCATACCGCAACGCTTCCGGAGCCGTTCAAAAAAACATTTCGCGCCTTGATGAACGGGGAGTGGTACCGACTTGATCTCCCCACCGCACTGGGCGGTTCCTACGCACCTCCAAGCCTGCGCTGGGCTATCGCAGAACTACTGCTGGGGTCCAACCCGGCCGCGTTTCTATATATGAGCGGCCCAGCCTTTGCCGCCGCCCTACACGCCATGGGGACAGACGATCAGAAGAAGCTTGCCGAGCACATCGTCGAACACCAGTGGGGCGCCACCATGATGCTCACCGAGCCAGACGCCGGCTCGGACGTAGGCGGCGGGCGCACGAAGGCCATGGAACAACCAGACGGTACCTGGCACCTCGAGGGTGTCAAGCGCTTTATTACTGGCGGAGAGCACGACCTGACGGAAAACATCGTCCACTTTGTACTCGCACGACCCGTTGGTGCCGGCCCTGGAACGAAAGGGCTCTCCATGTTCGTCGTCCCGAAATATCGCGTGAATACGGACGGATCGTTGGGGGAGCGCAACGGCATTTACGCCACGAACCTAGAACACAAAATGGGGCTGAGAGTCTCGACAACCTGCGAAATGACGCTAGGTGAAAACGATCCGGCCGTGGGCTATCTGGTAGGCGGCGTCCACGACGGCATCGCGCAAATGTTCAAGATCATTGAATACGCCCGCATGATGGTAGGCACAAAGGCCATCGCTTCGCTCTCTTCCGGGTACCTCAACGCGTTGGAGTTCGCCAAACAGCGAGTCCAGGGCTCCGACCTCACCCAGAGATCAAACAAGAGCGCGCCCCGAGTGACGATAATTCACCACCCCGACATCAGACGCAGTTTGATGCGGCAAAAAAGCTATGCGGAGGGCCTGCGAGCGCTAGTCATGTATACGGCGTCGATTCAGGACGAGATCAAACTTGCCGAAGACAGCGGCGAAACCGAGACCGCCCAAAAGCTCTCACACCTCAATGACCTGCTACTACCCGTCGTCAAAGGATGCGGATCGGAACGTTCGTATGAGCTGCTGGGCTCGGAATCGCTGCAAACCTTGGGAGGCTCTGGTTTTCTCGAGGACTATCCGCTAGAGCAATACGTGCGGGATGCAAAAATCGACACCCTCTACGAGGGCACCACGGCGATCCAAGGGCAAGATCTGTTCTTCCGAAAGATATTTCGCGATCAAGGGCAAGCGCTGGGGTTCCTTGCGGAGCAGATCGGCGAGTTCGCCCAAGGCAAATCGAACCACATCGCTCAAAAAAGCGGGCAGCTCAAAGAGGCTCGTGCCGCTCTCTCCACCGCACTCAGTGACGTCGAAGCGATGGTCGGCCACATGGTGCGATGGTTGCAAGGCAGCGTGAGCAATTCCCAACAGCTCTACAAGATCGGGCTCAACACCACTCGACTCTTGCTGAGCTTGGGCGATGTCATCGTCGGCTGGCTACTACAACGGCAGGCTGAGATCGCACTGTCCAAAATCGATGGCGCATCAGCGAAAGACGCACTGTTTTACCGCGGAAAGGTCGCATCGGCCAATTTCTTTGCCGAGACCGTGCTTCCAGAGTTGTCGGCCCGCCGGCACACCATCGAGACCACCACACTGGACATCATGGAGCTACCAGAAGCGTCCTTTTAGGAGTTGCCAAAAGCGACGCCGCTGTAAAACCTTGCACACGAGTACGCGCTTGGTTCCGATGACGACAGTAGCGTTGGGTTCCGCGCAGGCGGCCACCCGCGAGATCAAGCTGATGTTTGTATAACGTGTTTGACTGGTGGGTCTCTAGAGAGGTACGCGAGAGAGCCGCCAGTCAAACAAGAAGTACGGGTTACGGAATACAGAAGTACAGGAATCCTTAGCGCTCTTTTTGGAGGCAGAGGACGTACTTGTCTGACTCGTTGATGTAGACGAGCTCCGTCGTGGAGGCAGGGCATTTGCCGGCGCTTGTGGTGTCGTCGACTCGCTTCACAATTTTGTAGGCGTCTTTGTCGTCGCAAGAAACCGACTTTGCTTGGCGACCGTCTTGCTTCACGCACTTGCCCTCTTGGTGGGCATTGTTGTCGGACGAGTCGCGGAAAATAAGGACACCGACGACCACTGCGGCAATGACCACCACTGCGGCGACAATGACGCCGATGATGAGTCCGGTGTGTTTTTTCGGCTGGCCGGGCTGCCCATGTGACGCCGCAGCGGGATACCCACCGACAGGGGGTGGCGGAGGAGTGCCTCCCACTCCAGACCCCGACGTAGGTGGTTGCCCCCCCTCCTGTGGATAGCCCGTTTGTGCCGTGGGCATGACGTGAGTGGTTTCCGACTCATCACGGGGTGGAACGCCCTGTTGCTGCGAGGGCAAGATCGTCGTCGGCGTTTGATCTGCCTCTGGTGCGGGGGTGGCGGCCTGTTGCTCGCTAGGCTCAGGCTGCGGCTCCGGCTGGGCCACGTTGCCCTCGCCGGCATTGCCAGTCTGCTCGTCAGCAGAGGAGTTCGTGTCGTCAGCGGGCGGGTCGGTGTGGGCGGCGGACGGTTCCTGCCCAGACCGCTCTGGATCGCCTTCACCTGGCAGGTTCGGTTCGCCTTCCGAGGGCTGGGATGGCTTGTTCCCGTCAGTCATACAAGCTCCTTAGCTAACGCCCGACCACACGGTCGGCGAAATAGTGTGGTGTGCAACTTTAGCCCCACGCCAGCAGCGCGACTTCTGGGTCGGTCAGGAACGCACCGACATCGGCCAAAAATTTAGCGCCTTGCTCACCATCGACGACACGATGATCAAATGAGACGGTCAACGTGGCCACTTCGCGCGGCAGGATCTGGTCGTCACATACCCATGGACGCTTCTTCACCGAACCCACCGCCAAGATCGCGGCTTCTCCTTGCGGCAAGATCGGCGTGCCCGCGTCAATACCAAAGACGCCGATGTTAGTGATGCTGAACGTCCCGCCCCGCATGTCGGCGGGGGTCGCATGGCCTGACCGAGCAGTCGCGACTACCCGATTGAGCTCGACCGCCAGGTCGTATGTAGACAGTGTGTGCGCATCTTTGATGTTGGGCACCAACAGCCCCCGATCACTCGCGACCGCAATGCCCAGATTGACGTAATGCTTGACCACGATCTCTTGCGCATCCGCGTCCCACGTCGCGTTCAGCATGGGGTTGCGCTTAATCGCGACCAACGCCGCCTTCATGACGAGCAATAGCGGACTGAGCTTGACGTCCGAGAACTCTGGCCTGGCTCGAAGCCGACGCAACACCGCCATCGCTTGAGTCATATCGACGTCGAGCACCGCGCTCGCGTGGGGCGCCGTAAACGCGCTCGCGACCATCGCCTCGGCAGTGGTGCGGCGCACACCGCGAATCGGGATTCGCTCGGTTCTATCGCCAAGGCCACCCGTCAACAATGGTGGTCTCTTCGGGGCCGAGGGCTGGGACACAGCGCTGGGCTCGTTGCGGGCCGCTCGAGTTACATCGTCTCGGCTCACCGTCGCATGTGGACCCGTGGGATGAATCGAGCGAAGGTCAACCCCGAGATCACGGGCGAGCTTACGCACTGGCGGCTTGGCCAAGACCGCGCGGACTTCTGCATTCGCTGTTTCAGCAACGAGCGGTGACTCCTTGCGCGCTCTGCGCCGCGTGGTGCCAGTCGCCGGTCCGTACCCCACCAACATGGGGGTACGACCATTCGTCGCTTTCTCTTTCTCTGGCAGCGGGCCGCCTCCATTGTGGGCTTCGTCGTTGGCATTGTTGTTGGTTTGGTTGCTTGCTTGGCCGCCGGCCTGATCCTCAACCTGCCCGTCTCCAAACGAGATGATCGGCGCGCCCACATCGACCACGTCGCCCTCGGCATGCAGCAGTTTCGCCACCCTGCCCACATAAGGTGAGGGGATCTCGACCACCGCCTTCGCGGTCTCCACCTCGACGATTGGCTGGTTGAGACGGACCTCGTCGCCCACCGCAACCAGCCACCGCACGATCTCGCCGTCTGTGAGCCCTTCGCCCAAGTCCGGCAATCGAAATTCGGTCGTGCGCGCCATCGGAAAACCCTTTCGCCCTTGATAATGCTCCGCTATCTCGCTACGTGCTCCTGCAGGCTAAAAACTGAAGGTCCGGTCCACCCCGTCCAGTATGCGATCAAGATCGGGCAGATAGTGCTCCTCTACCCGGGCGGGCGGGTACGGCACGTCGAAACCAGCCACCCTCGTCACCGGAGCCTCCAGTGAGTAGAAGCACTTTTCGGTCACGCGTGCGGAGATCTCCGCACCCAACCCAAGGTTGCTGGGTGCCTCATGCACCACGACCAGTCGGCCGGTCTTCGCCACCGACTCGTACACCGGGTCAAGGTCTAATGGGGACAAGGTGCGCAGGTCAATGACTTCAAGTTCGCGGCCCTCTTCCGCTGCCGCGGCGGCCGCATCGAGCGAGGTGCGAACCATCGGCCCATACGCAACCACCGTGCAATCACCACCAGAACGCACCAGACGAGAGGCGTGTAATGCGGAATCGACGGCATCGAGCGCGTCGATGTCGATCTCGGCTTTCTCGTAATAGCGACGCTTTGGCTCGAAAAAAATTACCGGATCGTCGCTCGCGATCGCCTGCTGAATCATGGTGTAGCCGTCGGCGGGGTTGGAGCACGCCACCACTTTGAGGCCAGTGGCGTGGGCAAAGTATGCCTCCGGAGACTCGCTGTGATGTTCGACCGCGCCGATGCCACCACCGAACGGAATCCGAATAACCACGGGCAGCTTCACGAGACCACCCGAGCGATAACGCATCTTCGCTAGCTGCGAGACGATCTGGTCGTAGGCCGGGAAAACGAAACCGTCGAACTGAATTTCACACACCGGGCGATAGCCGCGGAGGGCAAGCCCGATGGCCGTGCCGACGATGGCGGACTCGGCAAGGGGGGTGTCGAAGACACGGTCGGTGCCGAAGTCTTTCTGCAGACCGTCAGTAATACGGAATACCCCGCCCAGCTTGCCGATGTCTTCGCCCATCAGCAGGACTTTGGGGTCAGATTCCAGCGCTTTTCTCAGGCCCGCGTTGAGCGCCTTGCTCAAGGTAAGTACCGGCATCACTCGCCTCCGCTCTCCTCGGCAAAACTATCCACATAAGACAGATATGCCGCTCGTTCGGCCGTTACTTCGGGCGAATCATGGACGTACATATTGTCGAACATGGACGAAGGCTCGGGATCTGGCATCGCCAAGACCTGCTCGCGCAAGCGTGCGGCCAACGCATCGGCCTCCGCGTCCACCGAAGCAAAAAAGTCGTCGTCCGCGAGTTGATCGTGGATCAAGAACGTGCGGTAGCGATCGATGGGGTCTTTACTCCGCCACTCGTCGACCTCACTGGCGGGGCGATATCGCGTGGGATCGTCCGACGTGGTGTGGGCACCCATTCGATATGTGTAGGCCTCCACAAAGGTCGGCCCCTCGCCTCGACGAGCACGGTCGAGTGCCGCCCGCGTAACCGCGAAGCTAGCCAACACGTCGTTGCCATCGACCCGAACCCCCGGAAAGCCAAAACCAGCGGCCCGGCGGTACAGCGGCGCCGGACTCTGCCGGTGCGCGGGCTCGGAGATGGCGTATTGATTGTTCTGGCAGAAGAACACCACGGGTGCGGCAAAATCGCCAGCCCAAATGAATGCCTCGCTGACGTCACCCTCGCTGGCCGCACCGTCACCGAGATAAGCAATAACCGCTTCGCCGTCGTCGGTGCCGACTTTGCCGTCCTTAGTGATGCCCATCGCGTAGCCGGTGGCGTGCAAAGTCTGATTGGCGATGACGATCGTGTACAAGAAAAACCGGTGCTCGGCTGGGTCCCATCCGCCATGGTTGACCCCGCGAAACAGCGCAAGCGGAGTGACCGGATCGACACCGCGACACCACGCCACTCCATGTTCACGATAGGTCGGGAAGGCGGCGTCGTGAGTTCTCAAGGCGCGGCCCGAGCCGATCTGCGCGGCTTCTTGCCCTAGTAGTGGTGCCCACAGACCCAACTCGCCTTGGCGCTGCAAGGCTGTGGCCTCGTTATCGCAGCGACGCACTAACACCATGTCGCGATACAACCCTCGGTATTCCTCATCCGAGAAATCCACCGAGTACTCGGGGTGCGAAACGCGTTCCCCCTCGGGGGTCAACAACCGCACCCAGTCTTGTGAAAAATCCTCCGAGGTCATGGCTGGCCTCCCGCTGGCGCTTGCACGGTCATGGGTTTCATGAGCGCGCTAAAAATACGGCCCGGAACAACGCGCCGGCCCGATGGGGTCGGCAGTGGGTCCGTGTGCGTTCAGCATGACAGACGCCTTTGCGAAAGGCACTGACAACCGAATGTGCCCAAACGGAGGATGGAGATACGGCGTTCGCTCCAAAGACTATGGGCAAATGTCGGCACACCCTTCTCTGCCGCGCCGCCAGACGGCCCAAGGCCGCCGCATCGGCACTGTTGTCGCGCTCGGAACCCTGTGTGCTCTCGCCACCGGTGCGATCGCCTTGCTGCTGCGGTTCAGTAGCGGTCAGCTAGACACCGTCCATTTAGCAACGAAACCCCGGAACGCGCCGTCACAAGTAGGCCCCGTGATCGTCGGCCCGTCTGCCGCACTCCGTGAACCCGCACAATCAGCGGCCAGGGGGCTCCAGCCGTCTCCTCGGGCAGAGGCTCAATATCAGACACCAGTTGCGCCGGTGACGCCACATCGGACTCAACCCATGGTTTCGGCAACGGTGGGAGCTGCCCTACCACCCGGCGATCTCTCGTCTCCTTCGGTCAACGCCACCTCAGTCTCGCCAGGCCTCGGCTCGGCTCCGCCGGGGTCGGCCTCGGCGTGGGTGTCTACTACACCCAGCTCCTACCCGCACCCACCCGCGCGAGCACCCGAGGCGTTCGGCTCCCCATCAGCACCGCTTGGCTCAGTGCTCGATGGTGGTTCCTCCCTGGACGATCCGATCTTTACGTGTCCGCCGTCGCCACGAGGTCTTGATTCTGGGCCCGAAGAATCGCGTCCCGGGTATTTGCGTAAGCCGTCAGCTCAGCGCGCAGTGGCGCTAGTACATGGTCTGCCGCGGTCGCGGTAACAGCACGCACCAACGCGTCCTCAGCTCGTTTGCGCGCAGCATGCGCACCCTTGATGACCCACCAACGACATACGAGCGCAAGTGCGATGCCCGCTACGAGTCCACCTATAAACAGCCAGGCCGACAAAGGCACAGCGAGGGCGGATACCGCCGGAACATGCTGGCCAAAAGCGGCACCTACCACAGATCCAACAAGCCAGACGGCGCCCACCAGCATGGTGGCGAAAAGTAACCACTGCGCCGCATTCACTACCCGCCACCAGGCAGGGACCCGACGAGAACCGGTATCCGCACCGGACACAGCGCGGGCCAGCGCAGCGGGAAGCCGTGGCAGACGCGACAAAGCCGCCGAACGGAGCCGCACCGGCCAAGGAGCCGGCAGCTCGACGCTTGCGTGATCCGCAAGCGTCCGAACAGCGGACTCCATGTGAGCCTCGTGCACCGTGGCGCTGTCAGCCAGCTCGTCCACCAACGACTCAGTACCAGCGCCGGTGCCGTCTTGATCAGCTAGTGCGCGGTACATCGAGCCGGGGCTCGCACCCCGAGCCTCAGCAGCGCCCACCGTTTCCACGAGCCGACGCACCGGATCAACGCGGAACCGAGTCATGCCTCGCAGCAAGGGCCAGCTTGTGCGCGCAATGGCACGCGCCCGGTAGTGAGCTTCCGCTGCCTCCGCTATTGCCGGGACGCTAACGGCTTCGGCGAGCGTGCGATGGAGCGCGGTAAGCTCGCTGCGCTCAATGTCGATCCGCACCGGCGGGCCAGCAAACTTGGCCAGACTTTTCGCGAGCATGTCCACGTCAGCGCAGAGTCGCCGCAACGCAACCTCGCGCGACGCCACGGCCTCCGCCAAGAACGCTCGCAACTCACTTAGACCATCGCCCCGCGTCGCAGAGGTGGTGATCACTCTGGTGTCGTCGAGGCCATCCGCGGCGACGAGTCGTTGTAGGTCCGTCAATACTGACTCGCGCTCACGATCATCGAGGCGATCGGCCTGGTTAAGAGCGACCACCACCGCCATCTGGTTGTGCGCCAACTGACGAAGGTAGCGCTCATGCAGAGCAGCGTCAGCGTATTTTTGTGGGTCAACGACCCACATAATCATGTCCACCGAGTCGACAAAACGATCGACTTGGAGCCGATGCCCCACCAGTGCGGAGTCGTGATCGGGGAGGTCGAGCAAGATCAAGCCCCGCAACCGCACCTCAGAGTCGGCGTCAAGCACGCTCTCTCGGGCAGTACGCCGATCGAGCGGCACCTCCAGCCACGACAGCAGCGCATCAGCTCCCTCCGGTCCCCAAATACAGGCATACGGCGAGTTCGTGAGCGGCCGACGAACCCCGACAGTCGAAAGCTCCAACCCGGACAATGCGTTGAACAAAGAGGACTTGCCGCTGCCGGTTGATCCACCCAACGCAACCACCGTATGCGCCACCGACAAAGACAGCCGGTTCTTGGCTCTCTCAGAGGTTTCTATCGCCTTGGTGAGCAGCTCCTGCTCGTGTGGGTGGTGCAGGCGTCCTTCAAGCAACCGCGCGGCCTTGCTCAACGCCGTGGCGCGAATACTCAACGCTTCGCGCGCATCTGAGGCATGCCGCAACTCGTCGGTGACCGCGCTCAGCGTGGAAGTAGAGTTTTCCCGCACGATTTAGTCCTCCTTAGGACTATCGGGAGTATCGGAAGCCTCGTCTTGCTCTGCTGCCACCAACTGCCAGCGGATCGTCTCCGCGGCTCGTGCGGCACTACGCAACCGCATCGACGTGTCTGGAGCCAGCGGCGAGGCCGTGTGCTCCGCGACACGCGCAAACCGGGAACGCTCTGACACCAGCAACGCATCTAGACGCCGCAGCAAGTCTGCCCGCGCGCTCGTAGCGAGCGCCCGCACGACCGCGTCGTTGAACACCGCGGCCAACACCCGCTGCGAAAGCTGCCCCGTCGCTGGCTTCCCAGTACCCGCGTCATCGGAGGACACCGCATGAAGTTGACCAGCCGCAAAAACGGCGATCATGACTAGTGCCGCGGTTGCCTGAACGTTGTATCCCGACGAAGGGCCGCGCTCGTCGGCACCTGGACGTTGTGCATGCACCTCTGCGAGGATGCGCTGCTGCCAGGTTTCTACTACCGCATTCACCGCCGCCAGCAAGCTCGAGGAGAACCGCGCCGGATCGTTCTCCGGAATGGCGAGGTACCGCAAGAGCTTGCCGCCTCCCGGCTGTTGCCGCCACGCGGCTACCGTCTCCTCTGCGGCTTGGGTGGCCGCAGTGTAGGCCATGTGCGCGATCCCGGTGCGAATAGCACGTTCCAACCGAGCACAACGTCGTTCTGCCCCACCCAAAAACCAGGTGCCCAATCGGTCGGTCAAGGAACGGTTTCGGCTGTTGAGAGCCCGCATTAGATCGCCTGCGGCGACAAACTCTTGCCAGCGAGTGAGCACTTCACCTCGGAGCTGCTCGCCCTCTTCTATGCTGCGATGGATTCGAGCAGTTGACGCACCATATGCCGAATCCAGCGAGTCACGGAGTCTCCGAAGCGCCACCCGCTGCGCATCGATGTGTGCGGCGATCGTGGTGACCCGGGGCGAGACAGACGCCAGGGCACCATGCAGCGTCTTCCGGATTGCCGCGTCACGTACTGGCCCATCCTCAGCGAGCCGTTCGCACCATGCCGTTAATGGCTCCACCGCATCTGCCGGCAGCAGGCGATCTTGCGACATGAGTGCGCGCTCATGCTCTTCGATCACGAACAGTTCTGCCCCACCAAGGTCGTGGGTGGCGAGCATCGCTCGGAAGTGCGGCACCACCCGGTCCCGAGCTTGCGCGGGCACCCGGTTGAGCACCACGGCCAGCGAAGCGCCGCGCGCCTCGGCCTCGAGCAGTAGGTCCCACGGAACCGCATCGGCGTAACGGGCCGCGCTCGTCACGAAGAGCCACAGATCTGCGATGTCGAGAAGTTGGTCTGCGACCGCGCGATTGTCTTCCACTACCGAATCGATGTCCGGAGCGTCCACGAATGAGACTCCGGCGGGGATGGTGTCGGACTCTGTGGAGATGAGGTCCGCGCCTACAAGCCCTCGATGTGCGTCGCGATCGTCGGGGTGAAACACCAGCACAGGTTTGCGGGTGGTGGGGCGGAGCACACCCGAAGGGCTTACGGCCGAACCCACCAAACTATTGACCAATGTCGACTTGCCGACACCAGTCGGTCCCGCGACCGCCACCAAAAGCGGCTCACCGGGTTGGCTCAACCGGGAAATCACATAGCCACCCAGCTGATCCACCAACTCATACGTCGTCTCGGTGGCATTGCTCGTCTGCGGCAGATCTAACGGAAATCGGACGCGAGACAGCAACAGATGCAACGCACTGAGCGGCTCCACGAGCTCGCCCCATGCGGTTACCACGCCGCCCACAGGGCGTGCTTCGTTTGGTGTGGGTCGTTGTTGTTGGGCGTCCGTTATGGTCGCTATAGCTGCGTTTGGGACGCCTCCGTCACGCGTCGTCACCCGCAAGCCTGCCTCTCGCATACACTGGGCTCGGCCACGAGCCTACCGGGTTCAAAATGTCTGTTAGGTCGCTGGGGTGCAGGTCACGAGCTACTCCTGGACATAGCCATTTCCGGCGCGACCAGTCGTATAACCCAGAGTTCTCAACTCTGCTGTGCAGCATTTGGCGCCGCCGCCCCCCTTGGCAAGTTCCGACAAGTCAATGGCGATGGGCACATAGCCACACTGCGCCAACTTCGTCGACAGCTCTTCCGCTGCGGCAGCGATGACTACGTGCTGACCGTCGCTAACAGAGTTCAGACCAAATGCCAACGCGTCAGTCTCGCTGGCGATGATCGCGTCGGGAAACAACCGCGCAAGGATACGTCTCGAACTGGGCGAAAAAGCCCCCGGGTAATAGCAGACATTCGCATCATCGAGGGCAAAAAGTGCCAGGTCGAGATGGTAGAAACGCTCGTCGATCAAGCGCAGACTTACGACTTGCCGCCCCAAAGCTTCTTGTGCCTCAGCATGCGCGGACGACTCCGTACGAAATCCGTACCCTGCCAGGATGAGGCCCCGGTCTGGAAGGTACGCGAAGTCGCCCTCACCCTCGTTTGTATGGCGTGAGTCCACCAAATCCCAACCACTGGCCAGGTACCAGGCGCGGTGAGCGCCCGCCTCAGCCGCTCGTTGCGGATAGGCGAAGGTCGCGCCATAGACGACACCGTCCACGCTGAACGCTCCATTGGCGGAGAAGACCATGTCGGGCAAGTCGACAGCCGCCTCCAATACATGGACGGTATGGCCCAATTCTTGGTACAAGTCTTTCAGTGCCGACCACTGCTTCGTCGCGCGCGCCGGATCTACCGCAACGGAGGTATCCATCCATGCGTTGATCGCATATTGAACGGCAAAATGCTCCGGTGGACACATCAAATAGGTGCGCGGTCGAGCGGACCTACTTGATGTCCTTTCCGACGTGGACACAGCGCCCGCCCTCGTTGACGATGTCATAGCACGTGCCTCCATTACCCGACTCGCAAGCGGTTGCTCTTCGACTTCCCTAGCCGAGGGTTTGCCGCTTTATGCGACCTCTACCGTAAAAGCGTGGATCTTGCATACCTACGTGAGCACCCCGAAACAATCGACCGGCTCATCGAGCATCAGCGTATTCGCACCGGCCGGATTTTCGGCGGTGAGATCTGTATAGCGGAACGATGGACCCTCGACGACGGAATAGACCTATTCGCGAAGTCGCGTCCTGCCGCACCGACCGATTTTTTTAGTGTGGAAGCCGCGGGGTTGCGATGGCTCGCCGAGGCAGAGGCGGTGCCTGTTCCAGAAGTCATCGGCGTGACCCAGCGGTATTTGGTGCTGGAATGGGTGCCGCCGGGAACCCCCAACCAGAACGCCGCCCGAGCGCTCGGGCACGGCCTCGCCGCACTACACCGCGCCGGGGCACCCAGGTTTGGCGCCGATCGCCCGGGCTACATCGGCAGCTTGCCACTGGACAATCAGGACGTTGACGGCAGCTGGCCGCGGTTTTTCGTGGAACGTCGGCTGCGTCCGTTTCTGCGGAGTGCTCGCGATGCGCACACACTCGACGCCGCGCACGTCGAGACAGTGGAACGGGTATTGCGGCGATTCGAATCCCTTGCCGGGCCGGCCGAGCCACCCGCCCGCATCCACGGCGACCTGTGGTCAAGCAACGTCCACTATGGAGTTGACGGGCAAGCGTGGCTGGTCGACCCCGCCGCTCAAGGAGGGCACCGAGAAACCGATCTCGCCACACTCGCCCTGTTCGGTGCCCCATATCTGGACGAAATCGTCGCCGCCTACAACGAGGTGTTCCCTCTGGCAGAGGGGTGGCGCGAGCGGGTTCCGCTGCATCAGCTTCATCTGCTGTTGGTGCACGTAGTGATGTTCGGCACCAGCTACGTGGACAGAACCCTCGCCGCCGCTCGTGCGCTGCTCTAGTCGCGTCTGTATCTGGTTATAGCCAGCCGTTTTCGGTGGCCAGACGTACCGCCTCTGCCCGCGTTCTCGCGCCAGTTTTGCCGATCGCCGCCGACAAATGGTTACGGACAGTTCCCTCAGATAACCGCAACTCGCGAGCAAGATCGGCGGCGGTGCCACCGGCACGGGCCGCGCGAAGCACATCTGTTTCCCGAGTCGTGAGTGGACTCTCGCCGCTGGCCAACGTCTCGGCCGCCAAGGATGGGTCGACCACGCGCAGTCCCGCATGTACCCGGCGGACCGCATCGGCGAGCTGTCTGGCCGGGGTGTCTTTGACGACAAAACCACTGGCCCCCGCGGCCATGGCCCGGCGTAGGTAGCCTGGGCGGCCAAAGGTCGTCACCATAAGGACTCGGCAGGTCGGCAGCTCTGCCCGCAACGCGGCCGTGGCTGCGATGCCGTCCAACCCCGGCATTTCGACGTCGAGCAATGCCACCTGAGGGCGAGTGCGAAGAGCAGCTGGAACCACTTCGTCTCCCCGGCCAACCTCCGCCACCACGTCCACATCGGACTCCAGCGCGAGCAAAGCGGCGAGGGCCCCCCGCACCAAGGCCTGATCGTCGGCGAGAAGCAGCCGAATCTGCTCGTTCACGTGACATCCTCCCCACCGTCTGGCCACTCGACGCGCAACAAGAATCCACCATTTTTGGCTCTTCCCAGCACGAGATGCCCGCCTAACTGACGCGCCCGCTCCCGTAGCCCGAGCAGGCCATGGCCGCCCGACTGCCGGTGCCCGTCGCCACCCTCGTCTACGGACGATGCCGGCCCGGAGCCATCGTCCACTATTTGTAGCGAGTGTGACGTCATGGTGATCGCGCAATGGCGAGCTCCACTGTGGCGCACTACGTTGGTCACACCCTCTCGAACAGCCCACGCGAATAACGCACGATGTTCGCTAGGAACATCGTCCACCGCGGACGGTAGCTCGCTGGCAATACCCGCGGCAGCAAGCGCAGAGCGTGCGCTGGCCAACTCGGCAGTGAGGGTAACTTCGCGGTAACCGCCGATGGTGCTGCGCACGTCCGCCAGCGCTTCCCGCGAAAGCCGTTCCAGGTCAGCGACTTCCTGTGCCGCCTTTGCCGGATCGACCTCCATGAGCCGACCAGCGAGCTCCGCCTTCACCGTGATGACGGTGAGGGAATGACCGAGGATGTCATGTAAGTCGCGTGCGGTGCGTGCTCGCTCTTCGGCCACGGCCAATCGAGCGATCTCCTCCTGCGCCGCAACCAGCTCCCGATGACGGGCAAGCATTTGCGCCACACCCCAGACGGCAAAAGACGCCACCAGGATGCCGAAGATAAGTCCGCTGCCAGCGCTCCATCCAGGTATCGCCAATGGCGCGACACCCGCCACGGCCACAAGGCCCGTCACCATGAACCACACCTGCGGCGATGGCAGCAGCATCACGCTTGCGGCGGCCACATAAACCAACACCGCGAGCGCGTGTTGACCAGCTGCCGGTATTGCAGCCGCACCCAAAGCAAGGAGTAGTGCCAGATAGCTCCATCGACGTCCAATAGGGACGGTGCTATCTCGTGCCGCAATAGTGCGGGCCTGGTGGAACAGCCAGATATACAGGGCCGCGAAAGCGGTCAGGGCTACCACCGCGAAGTACCGTGCTGGGTTGGACGGACTCTTCCACGCCACACTCAGCGGATCAGCGAGATAAAACAACCAGATAGAGGCGTACAGCCAGCCGAACCTCCGCCAACGTTCGCGGGGTTCGGCTAGCTTTTTTGCCTTCGTGCTCACGTCATCACGTTAACTCTCGGGAAACACACTACGGCTAGACCCGTTTGGTGTCCCGCCCAAAGAGAAAGACCGCACCTATCCCGAAACCCGCCGTCCAACCGACGACATTGGCGATCGCACCCATCGTGACACCGTCGCCGGTCAACGGCGCGCGCGCGATCTCTCCCACCCCATAGACCGGGGTGAAATGCGCAATGGTCGCCAGGAGATTTGGCAGGAACTCCAGGGGAATAAACAACCCGCCACACATGGCGAGCACCCCAAGAGCCGGCCCGAGAAACTGCATCACGTTTTCAGCCGGAATGAGATAACCCATGAACAGACCGAATGCGGCGAATACCAACGCACCGAGCCACGCCCCCAGCCCCGACAACACCCACACACGTAAGGGCATGTCGATCCCGGAGACGGCACCTACGACAAAGTCGACCAGCACCGCGATGAGCGCAAGCACCATGGCTGACGCGACCTTGAGCGCGATGTAGGCCGGTGGCCGTAACGGCGTGAGCCGAAGTTGACGACTCCACCCCTGCGCCCGCTCCACCGAGACCATCGCTCCACCGCTGGTCGTGGCGACCATCGCCCCATAGACACCAAGGCTGATCAATGCGTAGGCGGCTGCGGACACGTGGCTGCTGCCGACCTCGTGGTTCTTTTGCCCCAGCCCAAACATCAGGAAAAACGCGGCGGGCATGATCACGATGAAAAACATCGTGCGTCTGTTGCGCAGCGTCCGGCGAATCTCCAGCTTAAGGAACGTCAGATTGAATCCGCCCAGAGGCGGAACGCCGCGATCTGCCGGCGCGGGGCGCGACGGTGACGACGACAGAGTGGCAGTACTCATTGGACACTCCCGTTGCTTCGGTCGTTTTGGTCAGCCGTGCCAGAGCCGGTGTTGTCGCCGGTGAGGGCGACGAACGCGTCTTCCAAATTTCGAGAAGTAATTTCTAGGTCGCACGCGGCCGTGTGCGTGAGAAGGTGACGGGCAACCGCATCGGAATCCGAGGCGTGTACCAACACCGTGTCGCCCCGCACCTCGACGGTGTCGACCCCCGGCAAAGAGGCGAGGGCGACTTGGTCCGCATCGGGCAACGTGGCGCGCACCAGACGCCCTGCGGCCAGGTTCTTGATCTCGGCGGCGGTGCCGTCGGCAACAATCTGGCCATGTCGCATGAGGACAATGCGATCGGCGTAGGCGTCGGCTTCCTCAAGGTAATGGGTGGCGAAGAGCACTGTCCGGCCATGCGCCGCGTCTGCGCGAATGGCGCTCCAGAACTCGCGCCGACCAGCCACGTCCATGCCAGTGGTGGGCTCGTCCAAAACCAACAAGTCCGGATCTGGCACAAGCGCCATGGCAAAGCGCAACCGCTGTTGTTGGCCGCCCGAGCATTTCCCGACCGCCCTGTCGGCGATCTCTGTGATCCCAGCCCGCTCCAGCACTTCCGCGATGGGGCGAGTGTGACGGAACAACGTGGACGTCAGCGTGACCGTCTCCGCGATCGTGAGGTCCTTCAACAATCCGCCGGTTTGCAGAACCGCAGCGACGTGACCGCGAGCGATCGCGGCTGCCGGCGACATACCGTACACCCGCACCTCGCCGGCGTCCGGCCGCGAAAGCCCCAGCATCATGTCGATGGTGGTAGTTTTTCCGGCCCCGTTCGGCCCGAGAAAAGCCACAATCTCGCCCGGCTCTACGGTCAAGCTCAGATTGTTTACTGCCGTCACCGATCCAAAGCGTTTCGTGATTGCACGCGCGCTCACCGCGGGCGCGTGCCCGTGGCGGGGTGTTGCCGGCGCAACGCCAGGCTCGGCGACCGATGTGGTCACTGATGTGGTCATGGTGCCCACTCTGACATGACGTGCGCCGACGACCCGCGGCGAGACGTCACTACCCGCACATGACATCTGTCATATCGATACTTAGTCCGTGAGCTCGTGATCCTTGGTCGATGCCCTAACGTTGTGCGAATCGTCGAATCGTCGAGCCGATCCAGGCAACCGCGCGTGTCCAGCACCAGTCGCCGAACCCCCGAATCAACCGCTTCATTTATGAGTTGCGCTAGACACTCCTGGCGCGCAGCCTCTTTGCCACCGTCACAACTACGCAGATATATCCGAGTCCGAAAGCCCGCATTAGTCAATTGAGAAACGATAGACCTTCTACGCGAGTCATTCTCTTTCTTGAAGTGCAGCTCCCGCTGCCTTGGCATTCGGAGGCTGCGTAGCACCCTCCGAAGCCTGATGAGGTCGCCCGGATCTACTCACGTAGCTGCGAGGAGGTAAGTCTTCTGTCGGCAGGATTCACCAACGAACGCGTGAACAGCCACTGCACTCCCTCCTCTTTGGATCTGGTCACCCTAGCGCCACACGTCCCTGACGCTGTTGACGGACGAGTGTTCGCGGAGCGCAGAGGTCTAGAAACGTCCGCCCTCATCTCCCAGCGGCTGACGAACGTCCGAACGTTTGTCACGTCCTGTTGGAGCGTTGGTTGGATATGCCTGTGGGGCCCGAGCTGGTTGCTCGGGCCCCACAGCTACTTCAATATTCAGTTGTAGCGGTACAAGGTGGATCAGTTACCTGATCCGTACTGCAGATCGATTACTGCTGGGCGCTAGCGGAACCTTTGCCTACCGCAGTCGCGTCGCCGACGAGCGAGACAGCGTTGCCGGAGACAGTCGACTGGGACCTGGACCGGCGCCAACCCTGGATGCCGTTGGCAATACCACCGTTGCCGATAGTGGTCAAGTCAGGCCGAGCTCCGCACCTTTGAGCTTTGCCGGCAACAGTGTCCCTCGCCTACGCCCTCGAGTCACCGACAACCGCAACGCGTTGCCTGCGACAGTTCACAGGAACCTGAATCGGCGCGTGTCCCTGGATGCCGTTGGCGATACCGGTGTTGAGAACGCTGGTCATGTCGGGGAAGGTTGCCACCACGGTGACCATGAGCCTCGGCGCGCCGGAATGCAACGGAGTGACCCTTACCAACGCCAGTCGGGTCGCCAACGAGCGAGCCAGCGTTGCCGGCCACAGCCAAAGGAACCTGGACCGGCGCCACACCCTGGATACCGTTGGCGATACCACCGTTGCCGATAGTGGTCAAGTCCGGCAGCGACGACACCTTGGCCGTGGTCTTCGGCACTTTGCCGGGCAACGGTGCGACCCTTGCCAACCCCGTCGAGTCACCGACGACCGGCAATACAGTTTCCCGCAGACACTTGACTGGAACCTGAATCGGCGCAACGTCCCTCGATGCCATTGGCGATACCGATGTTGAGAACGCTGTCATTCGGGGCACAGATTGCCACCACGGTGACCATGAGCCTCAGCACGCTGCAATGCAACGAGTTGCCCTTGCCTATCCGCGGTCGAGTCGCCGGCAAGCGGAGCTCAGCGTTGCCCGCGAATGTTGGTTGGAATCTGGATGGGAACCTGGTCTTGGATTCCATTGGCAATACCACCGTTGCCGATAGTGGTCATGTCACCCAAGTCGTGCGCCTGTGCAGCTGCTGCACCGGCGAGCACGAGTCCGGCAGAGACAATTCCGACCTGAAGAGTACGACGAATCCAAACGTTCATGATTATTTATTACCTTTCAATTTTTGATCATCGGATTTATTGATTTATGTGAGGGCATGAGAATTCAATCTCTAGATTGCTTTTACACAATTTCGAATTTGAATGTGCTCATGAAGTGAACGGAAATGAATTGCGACGCGGCATGTCGCGGTTGGATTCCGTTCGGGGAAATTCGGTGCTTATCTGAAATACACCTGGCGGGCGCGATCAGAATGGCCGGCAATGAGGCGCCGGCAGGCGCACCGAGAGTGTGTCAGTCGGGAGAGAAAGAACGGTCAGCGCAGAAATAGCTGACTACCGCGGTGTCCTCAAGGCTGCCCACGACACGATGGTCGTTCAACTTGGGCATGACACTTTCGGGAAGCACCGCGCCGGAACCAGCAAGCGCCGAGCCGGAATTACCCCCGAAGCCACCGCCGGTGTGGATCGCGCCGTCGGAGGGGAATAGCGCTGGCGATGGATAGGCCGGCCACTTGTAGTGGCCTTTAGCCTGGGAATCAACGGAAGGCTGACTGTCTGGAGTGGACAACCGAGCTACATCCGCCTTATGAGTCTCCACCGAAGAGGCTGACGGCAGCGGCGCTGCGCCGTCCTGCCCGGCAGAGCCGCCACTCGTTGTCGAACCCATGAACCCAAGCGGGTTATGAGCACCGAGGCCGGCGACACCACCCAATGGGCGGGACACCGATACGAGCGGACTGTTTATCTGACTTGCACCAAGCGAACCCAGCAATGCATGCGTCGCCTTCGGGAGGTCAAGGCTCAGCACGCTGGGCGTGTCCGATGAGGACTGCGCTACCGCCGGAACCCCGCCAGTAGCAGCACCGGATTGAGTTGACGCATTCTCCGTGGATGCGGCTTGTGGCTGGTCAGCGACCGCCGTGAGCAGCGTTCCGGTGGAATTTGCGGGGTTTTCAATCGGTGCGAGAACATCCGAACCAGGGTTGGCCTGGGCCGTCCCTGAGTCGGCATACGCACTGGCCGTTCCCGCAAGCAGCCAGGCGGCGACCGCGAAGCCAAGCACGGTGAGCAACCGGAACAGCGTCGTGCGGGCGGAATCACACCACAGCCGCGACATAGCGCGCACAACGCGCCTGCCCTGCGACTGGAGACTCATGAATCCGTCCTCACCCAACTGAATAGGTTGCTCTGCGGTGCTAGAACTTCGTCGTTCGGCGCTGGATTTCCTTAACGAGAAATCAGCTTTTTCGTGCGACGTGCACAACCATGTCGGATAAAGGACACTTTTGCAATCCCATAAACGCGAAATCGACAAAGTGCATTATATGAATATTTTAGTAAACATTATTTATTCAATCTGCGAACTGCGCGTTTAACTGAATACGCCAGAACGGCAATTAAATAATCTTTTGTAAATCTCAGGAGTGACGCGCGACTTGACGCAGATTAATGACGGCGGTCAGCCGGAGCAAATTGACGCTGTGAGCGACAGGACAACGGCGAGTGGGACCCTAAACGTTAGTTGTCATGTCGACGAAACGGCTGTAGTGCCCCTGGAACGCCACGGTAATGGTGTCGGTCGGGCCATTTCGGTGCTTGGCCACGATGAAATCGGCCTCGCCCGGGCGATCCGAGTCCTTCTCGTAGTAGTCGTCCCGGTGCAGCAGAACCACCACGTCAGCATCCTGCTCGATGGAGTTGTGGACTGCGACTCCGTCAGCAATGAAGTTGTGCGTTCCCGGCACGGTGGCGTCGAATACTTCTTGCTCACCCAACGACTCGATCGCCACGATCTCGTCCCAGTAGACGTCGTTGGTCGCGAGCAGTTCCAGCTCGGCGGAATTGAGCACAGTGGCCATTTTGGAGAGTCGTGGTCGGCTCGGCGCACGCTTCCACATGGTGCTACCGCAGTAGGCAGTACCCACAGCAGCGGCAAATTCTCGCTGGGTCATTCCCTGGTTTTGCAGCAGAGTACGTACCTGCTGCCAGACCTCTAATGGAACAGTGTCTCGATTCGTGTTGCTGGTGCGGGCCTCGAGCTCACTACGGCAACGCACGGCTTGAGCATTCCGAGCGCCGAATACTCCCACGCCGCGCAGGAAGCGAAGTTGATCGTCGGCGCCAGAAATAAGTAGCTGATAGGAGGGACGATAGCTAGCTTTTTGAACCTGTTTCATGCGAGTGCAAATGCCAAACCGCAATAGCAACCGCGAAACGTCGTCGACCAGCCGACGGCTGGTCGAACCATAATAAATGCGCGCCTGCCCGTTGCGCTCGTCCCACCACACGCAGCCGTCCGTGGCCCACAAGTGCTGGAGAAACAGGACAATCTGCTGCTTTTTTAACGAAAAAATCTGTTTTGGCACAAATTTCTCATGGCTCCGGAGTCCGAATAGACCGAGATTGTCCAGCCACGACGCAATGGGGTTCCGTCGACCGCGCGCCAGCCGAAAGGGGGCCGGCAGGCGCAAAGTTGCGCAGCGAGCGGCCGGATAGTCGTCTCGGCATGCGGTTATACCGAAATGCTGCGCAGCTTTAGTTACAGCTTCCAGGCATTCTTCGTCCGTACTGGCGTAACGGAGAGGCTGACGCTTCACAAACGATCCGTCGCCGATGAGGTGCGCGAGCATGATCACCTCGGCATCGGGCAACGGTTCCGTTGACGACGGTGCAGGAACATGGCGTGGTACCGCGATTCTGCTTCCCACTGTCAGCGTTTCCACTGGCTTCCAACCCTGAACAGTGAGCAGAGGATGGTTGCCGGTGAGGCGTACGAGTTTTCCCGAAGCCAGTCGGACGGCGAAAACTGGTTTGACCCCGGTAGAGAAGACGTGCGTCATGACGCGGGGGACGTAACGCAAGGATTCGTCCAAAGTCCACACGGGAATATTGCGTTCTCCTTCATCAAATAGCTGGCCGAGCGTTACCTCCGCGCCACTGTCGGACCGAATAACGCGAGTCTCTCGGGTGAGGCACCCAGACTCACGAAGATCGGCCAACTGCGGGCGTTTATCTGTGCGCTGCTCCGGACCTCGGTTCAGCTGGCTCACCGCGATGACCGGCAACTCCAGCTCCTTGGCCAACAGCTTCAGACCCGCGGGAAAGCTCGGCGACCTCCTGCTGGCGGCTCTCCACTCGCCGAGACGAACTCATCAGCTGCATGTAGTCGAGAATGATCAACTTGAGGCCCGTTGCGCTGCTTAAGCCGACGTGCCTTTGCGCGGATCTCCATCATGGTCATGTTGGGGGAATCGTCGATGTACAGCGGCGCCTCGCTGACCTCGCCGATCCGACGCGCCAGCTTGGTCCAGTCGTCTTCGGACAGCCGGCCAGCGCGCAGATTATGCAGCGGCACCTTGGCTTCCGCGGAGAGCAGCCGCATAGTGATCTCGATCTTGCTCATCTCCAAGCTGAAGATGACCGACGGCAGCGACTGCCGAATCGCCGCCGACCGCACCACGTCCAACGACATTGTCGACTTACCTAACCCAGGCCGAGCCGCGACGATCATCAGCTGACCCGCATGAAGGCCATTTGTGAGCCGGTCCAAATCGGAGAAACCCGTCGGCACACCGCTCATAACGCCACCGGTGGCGCCGATGGCTTCGATCTCGTCCATCGTGGGCTGCAGCAAGTCGGACAAGATGGTGTAGTCGTCGTTTGTGCGGCGCTCGGTGACGTCGTAGACCGCCTGCTGCGCCATATCGACCACGTCGTCCACATCGCGGCCGGCACCTTGTGCGGCACCGTATCCCAGCTGGGTGATGCGGGTCCCCGCCTCCACCAGACGCCGCAGGACCGCCCGCTCGGCGACGATCCGCGCGTAATAACCAGCATTCGCCGCAGTGGGAACGAGCGAGATGAGCGTATGCAGATAGGGCGCGCCACCGATGCGGTTTAACTCGTTCCGGTCAGCCAGCGACGCCGCCACCGTCACCGGATCTGCCGGCTCGCCCCGTCCATAAAGATCTAGGACAGCATCGAAAACGGTGGCGTGCGCGGGGCGATAAAAGTCGCCAGAACGCAGTATCTCGACCACATCGGCTATGGCGTCTTTGCTAAGCAGCATGCCGCCCAGCACGCTTTGCTCAGCCGCGAGGTCTTGCGGCGGGGTGCGATCGAACTCGCCCATAGCACTGGAAGGGCGGACATCGTCAGTTACAGCCACGCCGCACCCCCTCAGTCGTCGTTCCAGCACCATTGGTCCCTGTTCAGCGTTGCTCACGTGCTCGCCCCCGAGCGCGCCCAGCAGACGATACGACCGCGCCCCAACGATTTCCAAGCCCGCCTGTGCACACGCCTGGGTACAACCTGGGGAAAACCACGGCAAAGCTGTGTACACACTGTGAGCAAACCTGTGGATAAGCTGTGTATTCACAAACCGAAAACAGCCTGAGCAGGGAAAACGCTATCCACGAGCTGTGGAGAAAAATTTTCAGCGATCTTTTTGACATACACCTCAAAACACATAGGCGCCCGACGTCGATTGCCGTCGGGCCCTATGTGTACTTGTGGAAAATTTGTCGCTGTTTGCCAGACGCTCAGGCGTTCGCGGGTTGCTTCTTCACTGCGACCACGTCGACCGAGAACGAGGCGGTCACGTCTGGATGAAGCACCACGGACACCTGGTACTTTCCCGTGCTCTTAATGCCACTGGGCAACTGCACCCGTCGGCGATCGAGCTCCGGTCCACCGGCTTCGGCGACCGCGGCAACAACTTCCTGCGTCGTCACCGAACCGAAAAGGCGGCCTTCTTTGCCCGACCGCATCCGCAACCGGACCTGGATCGAACCGAGCCGCGCCTTGATCTCGTTTGCGTGATCTAGGTCGCGAACCTCGCGCGCCCGCCGGGCCCGCTTGATATCCGCTACCTGGCGCTCGGCGCCTTTAGTCGCGGGAATCGCCAAGCCTTCTGGGAGCAGGTAGTTGCGCCCGTATCCGTCTTTGACGTCAACAACGTCGCCGGGCTCGCCGAGTCCCGTCACCTCGTGAGTAAGGATGATCTTCATGGTGGCTCTCCCTAGTTATTCGACGAGGTGTAGGGAAGCAACGCCATCTCGCGAGCGTTCTTGATCGCCTTGGCGATCTCGCGCTGCTGCTGCGAGTCGACTCCGGTCACGCGCCGAGCACGGATCTTGCCTCGATCGGAGATGAATTTCCGTAGCAAAGCAGTGTCTTTGTAGTCGATCTCTTTTTTACCCAATGGGTTTGGTCTTTTGCTCACGGGCTTGGCGGCCAGTCGCCCCCGTGGAGCCGTCTTCGCAGAGCTCATCGTTATCTGTCTCGCAATTCTTGTCGCTTGGAAATGTCGTTACCGGTAAGCGATCGGTGGCTAGAACGGCGGGTCGTCTGAGAGTGAGCCCCCGCCAGCCCCGGCCGGAGCAGCAGTAGCCCACGGATCTTCGGGCTGGCTCGCGCCGCCTGCGCCAAATCCGCCGCCCGCTACCGCTACCGCTACCGCTACGCGCGGTTTTATTAACCTTGGCGGTCGCGCTACGCAGCGACGGGCCTACCTCGTCTACCTCAACCTCGAAAACTGTGCGCTTCTCGCCCTCGCGAGTCTCGTACGAGCGCTGCTTCAGCCGCCCCTGCACAATGACTCGCATGCCGCGCTGAAGCGTCTCGGCCACGTTTTCTGCCGCCTGCCGCCACACATTGCATGTAAGGAAGAGGCTTTCGCCGTCTTTCCACTCATTAGTTTGACGGTCGAAGCTGCGAGGTGTCGAAGCGATCCGAAATTTGGCGACCGCGGTACCGCTGGTAGTAAAACGTAGCTCTGGGTCGTCAACCAAGTTGCCGACCAGAGTGATAGTGGTGTCGCCTGCCATGAGGAGCTCCTGACTCTAGCGGTACGCCCAGGCGCAGCACCTTGGTGCGTACTACCTGTTCGTTGAGGCCAAGCTGCCGGTCGAGCTCTGCGACAGCCGCGGGTTCGGCTTTGAGATTAAGTAACGCGTAGATGCCTTCACGCTTTTTGTTGATCTCGTACGCAAACCGGCGCCGGCCCCAGATGTCGACCTCAGCGGCACCACCACTATTAGTGATGACTTTGGTGAAGTTGCTGAGCGCTGCGGGAACCGTCGCGCTCCTCCAAATTGGAATCGAGGATCACCATGACCTCGTAATCGCGCAAAGACAAGACCCAACCTCCTATGGACTCATCGGCCACGGACTCTCCGTGGCAGGAGGGTCATTAAGCTGTGCCACAACACAAGCCGTTAAAGGGTAACAACCGTGAGCAGCCAGGTTATCGGCGGCCGCCCACCCGCCGAAAGGCCCCAACAGTGCGCAGCCCCGCAGCGCCAACACCCATCAAGAGCAGCGCTGCTACCGCAATGAACAGACCTAGGGTCGACGCTGACCATCCGCCACCGCGAGTCTCCGGCATGGCATAGCCGGCATTGCCAAGTTTCGCCGCGGAGTCATGACTGTGGTGCTCGCGGAGGGCAGATCTCGACTGCTCTTCCAGCGATGGTGACGCTGCCCCGGAGGGGGAGGGGGTGGTGGAACGAGCGGATCCATCTGAGGGAGCGGCGGGGGCGGCGGGGGCAAACTCACGCGGGCCTACCGGGGGAGGCGGCAATGGATGGTCCGAGCCGCTACTGTCCCGCCGGACAGGTGGCGAGCTCGCCGGAGGCTCATCGGAGCTTGGCTGCCCGTTGGGCTCTTGTGCCCGCACATGGACCATGCCGACGCTGGAGGTGAGGGTGCCAACGATCGGCAGATTGATGGCGGTGGCCGTCACCGAAACGTCCTGCGCTGCGGCGCCACCGGCAAAACTGATGGTGTGCGTTTGCTGCGGAGCCAACCAGAACTCCTGATTTAAGGCTCGCAGTGTCAAGGGAGCCGCAGTTCCATTGACGAAGTCGACGTCACTATGTGCATCGACGGTCACCGACGCCGGTGTCACCGTGATTGCGCTCAGCAACCCCGCAACGTCGAGAACGCTGTTAAAGCGCATGGTGGGCGCGGGCTCTGCCCAAGCTGGCCGGGAATTGCCGTCGACGATCGCCACCGAGATAAGTCCACAAAGGAGTACCGCCAGCCCCAGGCGCACATACTTGATGCGCCGGTGCGCCGCACCATAGATGGAATGTAACCAGGCCAACACCTTGTTCCAACTCCCCCCACTGCGTCGCCGCAATACGTTGTTCTCTTCGTGCACCTTCGGTCCAGCCATTCAGACTCAAGCCCGAGGTCTCGGACTTTCGCAACCATGGGGCCGTAAGGTGGCTCACTATGCGAATAGGAGCTCATGTCGCGACCGAAGATCCGCTCACCGCGGCTCAAGAACGCGGCGCGGAGATCGTGCAGTTCTTCCTCACCGATCCGCAAACGTGGGTTTCTCCCCCAGCCAGCATCGCCGGACACGAACTCTCCGAACTAGGCGAGAAACTACGCGACGCCGATATTACGGCCGTAATTCATGCTCCGTACATCGTCAATCTAGCTAGTCCGAACAACCGGATCAGAATCCCGTCTCGCAAATTGGTCGCCGCCCACGCGAAGGCGGCCGCCGCTTTGGGCGCGATTGGCTTGGTAGTACACGGTGGGCACGTCACCAAGGACGCGGATCCTGCTGAAGGTATCGACAATTGGCGGAAGGCCTTCGTGCAAGCCGAGCAGACGGGCGGCTTCGGGGTACCGATATTCATCGAGAACACCGCCGGCGGCACCGGTGCCATGGCCCGGCACTTCGATCGACTCGCACAGTTGTGGGATGTCATCGGAGAATTCGGGCCAGGTTTCTGCTTGGACACCTGCCACGCGCATGCCGCCGGAGAGGACCTGTCGACCGTGGTGCAGCGGGCAACTGACGTCACTGGACGTATCGATTTGGTGCACGTCAACAATTCCAAGGACGCCTTCGATTCTGGTCGCGACCGACATGACAACCTTGACCATGGACAAATTGACCTAGCGCAACTGTGTGCGGTCGTGTCCGCCGCCGACGCCCCAGCGGTGGTAGAAACGCCGGGCGGAGCCGCTGGTCAAGCTGCAGACATCGCGCTCCTCAAAGAACGCCGCACCTGAGGCAATGTGGCTCGACCCGATGCCGCTCAAGTCGCGCTAGCACTACCCGTTTGGGGCGACTTTCTACGGAGGCGGCCGCATAGCCTCGTTTTGTGGCTTCGTCGAGGACGTCGTTCAGTACCCCGCCTTCGGGATCGTGAGTGCTGTGGGTACGAACGATGTCACGCTGTGGTCGCAGAATCTCGTACACCACGAGTCCACATAGGAGCGCCACACTCAGCCAACGCACCACCGAAATATAGGTAAAGGCTTCCGACGGGAAGAGGGCATCGCCACCGGAGGTACGCAGCTGAATTTGGTAAAACCCAAAAAAGTACAAGATCTCGCAGGCCTGCCACAGCAGGAAAGCCCGCCACTTAGGTCTCGCCAAGACCAGCAACGGAAGCAACCACAGCACGTACTGCTGCGACCACACTTTATTGGTGAGCAAGAACGTCGCCACGATGAGAAACCCGAGCTGCCCCAGCCTTGGAGGTTGAGGGGCGAACAGCGCCAATGCGGCGATACCGGCACAGCACAGCAGAAACAGCACGGTCGCGATCTCGTTTAACGCATCGACGTTGGCGGCCACACCGCGGAAAATCCCGATGCCGTCGCTGCCATCACCATGGGGCCAATTCATGCCGACATACCAGAACGTCCCCCAGTCGACGCCGCGTTCCCGCGAAAAGCTGTAGAACTTGAACCAGGAACTGGGATTCACGAGAAACACCGGGACGTTGATCGCCAGCCACGTGCTGGCAGCCACCGCAAACGTGGTCAGAAATTCTGGCATCTTGCGCGCACGTAGACACAACAGCAGCAGCGGGCCGAGGATGAGCAGCGGGTAAAACTTGGCTGCCACCGCAAGTCCAAACAGGACTCCAGCAAGCATCGGCATGCGCCGTCCCCAAGCGCAGATGGCGAGCGCTGTCAGCCCCACGGTGAACAAATCCCAGTTGACAAATGCGGTGACCACCAACACCGGCGCCAAGGCCATCATCGCCGCGTCCCACGGTCGACTACGGCGGGTGCGCGCAATCGCCCACACCGTAAGCAACGCAAAGAGGCTCAATATGAGCGCGGTGATCTCGTAGAAATACATCCCCTCGTTAGGCTGCGCTGAGTCGACTAGCCCTCTGTCGTGCAACCACTCCAGCAGGTTCATGAACCAGGCACTATGACTCGCCGCATGCACCGGGAGGCCGACCGCACCCATCAAAAAGCCAGTAAGAACCGGGTATTCCACCGCGTGATCGAGGTAAGGAACCTCTCCATTGGACAATCCCTCCGCACCATAGAGCGCAAACACATCGGTGTAGCAGGCTGTCTCGTACTGAAAATGGGTGAAGCCGTTCCAGGTGCCTTCCTGGCAGGGTGATTTCTGCACCCAACAAAACGCCAAGGCCACACACGTGAGCGCGAGCACTATCCGCAGCGGGGTCCAAAAGCGACGGTTGAGGTTCGCGTGTGTGCCCACAGGCCCACCAATAGCGCCCGACGACCCTGCGACAATCGGGTCACTGTGACTGGGCAGGTCGATTCGCATGTGTTCATGAGATTCGACAGCGGTAGGCACAGCGGTGTGGTTGTCGGCGTCTGTGCTGTTGAATGCGCTCACGTCCCAAGATCCTGCCTCATGTGACAAGCCCTGCCGGCGCCGCCACCACTGGGTCACACATTCAGGGCCGTAGGTGGGCCACCCACGTTATAGCCCGCCGTGCGGCTCCTCGGTCTCTGGTCCGCCTGGCCCAGGAACGGTAGTGGGGCCAGGACCGCCTGGCCCGCCCGGACCGCCGGGGCCTCTCGGCCGATCGGTCGGGTACGGGTAGCCAGGGTCGGAAGTCGTGGGGGTCGGGAGGGGCATGGACGGGTCGAGAGGATCGGGTGTGGGCGAGGGACTCGGCGACGGCGTCGCATTGCCCGCATCGGTCTCACCGATCATCTTCGCCTTGGGGAACTGCTCCTTCTTTTTTCCCGCCAGCGCCGCATCCATAAAGTCTTTCCAGATTGGGCCTGGCAGCGTGGAGCCATAAATCAACTGATGGTTTTTATCGCGGATGGGGCCGTCATCGCCCTTATTACCGACCCACACCGCTGCCGCCAACTGTGGTGTGTAGCCGCACATCCACGCATGCGCGTCCTCGCCCGTATCCAGGTACTGAGCGGTTCCCGTCTTGCCTGCCGCCGGCCTACTACCGGCCAGTCTGGTATGCGCGCTGGCCTGAACCACATGTTGCATCGCCACAGTGGCGTTGGAGGCGACATCGGCGTCGAATGCCCGCCGGGTGGTGGGCGAGCTGTCGTACACTCTCTCTCCACCTTGGTCGACGGATTGCACAAAATACTGCTTGGCATATTGACCATTGCCAGCGAAGGTGGCGTACCCATCGGCTTGCTCGAGCACGGTGACACCGAACTCACCAATGCCCACGTCTGGTGTGATCTTGGACTTCATTTCGTCAATGGACTTGCCATCGAGTTGGGTGATGCCCGCGCGTTCGGCAAAATCGGCCACCTGCGCCGCGCCAAGCTTGCGGGTGAGCGCGTAGTAAACAGTATTCAGCGACTTCACGGTCGCCCTGTCTAAAGTGCAGACCTTGCACGAGTTGTCGTTATCCGAGTTCGATACGGGATGCCCCGGACGTTCCGGGAAGTTCTGCGGTGAGGAACCATCCCAGGTCGAGTCAATGCTGATGTCTTTCTCTAGCGCTCGACCCAATACGTAAGCCTTAAACGACGAGCCCGGCTGATGATAGTTATTCGCTAGGTCGTACCCCGCGATTCCGCCGGTGCCCCCGTAATATGCCTTCACCTTTCCGGTGCCAGGCTCTACCGCGGCCGCTGCGGTCGCCAGGTTGTCTGGCTGACCAGCCATGTTCTTTTTCACCGAATCGTCCAACGCCTTCTGCATGCTGGCGTCGATGGTGGTAACCACATGCAGACCGCCAGTGTGCAGCTGCTGGTCACTGATGCCGTGCGCAATCAGTTCCTGCTGTACCCGCTTCACGATAATTCCGGTTGCGCCGGCTAGGCCATTCTCGTGATTTGCCTCTGCTTGCGGAATGGTCTTCGGAAACGACAACGTGGCAGCCTTTTCTTTGCTCAGCCAGTGAGCATCCACCATTGAGCCGATCACATATTTCCAGCGCTCCTTGGCGCTGGCGGCATCGACTTCTGGATCAAAACCAGTGGGGTTCTTGATGATGCCCGCGAGCATGGCCGCCTGTGAGGCGTCGAGCTGGTCGACGGTCTTACCGAAATATGCCTTTGCCGCAGCCTGAATTCCATATGCACCACGCCCCAAATAAATGGTATTGAGATACATCTCCAAAATTCTTGACTTGGAGTATTCCCGATCCATTTTGATCGCCAAAATCATTTCTTTGGCTTTTCTGGTGACCGTTTGCGCTTGGGTCAGGAAAGCATTCTTTACGTATTGCTGGGTGATGGTGGATCCACCCTGAGTGGACCCACCACGGACGTCTGCCCACAACGCCCGCAACGTGCCACGGACGGAGACTCCGTCGTTTGTATAGAACGTGCGGTCTTCGGCAGCGACCACCGCATGCTGCACTTCCTTGGGCACCTCTTTAAGTTTGACGTCTTCCCGATTTTGCGTGCCCATACGCGCGAGCTCGGTCTTGCCGTCCGAGTAATAAATGATCGAAACCTGATTAGTGGCAGACGCATCTGGCAACGGGATTTGCAGCGATGCATAGGCAAACGTGACGCCGGAAAACGTCAGTACGAGTAAAACCAAAAAACTAATTAGATAAATCTTGCGGCGTTTTCTTTTACGCTGCCATTTCCGGAGCTTATCGCCAGTAAGGGGGAGACCATCTTTTCCTCGCGGAATTTTCCCCTTACCGCCATGCGCCATCGGACGGGTGTCATCCCGCTCAGAGCTACGCCGGCCCGCGGGTGCGCGACCAGCGGCGCCTTCGTCGCGATATCGATCGCGTTCATAGGAGCGCTCATTTCGGCGCCGGGGATCACGCTCGACGCCATCCCGACGTAAACGGTCGCCACCGGGCATCCGAGCACGACCGCTCGAGTTGTCGCGGCCGCCGTTTCCAAAGCCTGGACCATTGACGCGTGCTGACCCGCGAGCTGGCCGATCGGGCTCGTCCGGAGGAATCATGTCTTTACCATGCCGGACGCGAAAAACAGAACCAACGCCAGACCCCCACCTAGTGGTTTTAATTACTGGATGCCAGAAATGCCTGTGTTATCCGAAGCGGAGCCGTCTTGCACCAGGGTAAATTTCTGCAACAGATGGTTCCACGAACATCCCCGGCAGACCTCCACCACGTAGACATCACATTCACCGACCGTCGCCGCCAACGAGGAAAGCTCCGCCGACTTACGAGCCTGCCCTGCTGAGGTCTTCAGCCGGTCGCCATACACATAGTGCACACGCCAGACGTTTTCCCGTCGGCAGATCGGACAACGGACCGCCGTGCGCTCGCCAAAATACTGAGCGGCGCGCAACAGATACGGCGATGCGTCACACACCTCGTACACGCCAACATGGCCCCGATACACATCCCGCAATAGAGCGCGGCGCTGCAGGGCATAGTCGACAATCGCCGTCTGTGTGCGCACCTGAGCAAGGGTACGCGGGCCCAGACGGGCACTCTGAGAGTTGCCTCCCCATCCAGACACCACCCCAACTGCCGGAGGAGTACATTTCGATGTATCGGTTCGATATGTCGTGAGGACATTCCGGCACGGACACCTTCGAGGGGAGCTGAGGAAATGCTCGAGTTCGCCGTCCTCGGCATCCTGCACGACGGAGCCGTGCACGGCTATGAGCTTCGCAAACGACTCTCCACCAAGCTGGGAGCGATTCGAGCGGCCGTCTCCTACGGCTCCCTATACCCGACGCTGCGCCGGATGAGCGCTGCCGGTTGGATCGCCGAGGAGGCTCCGGACCCGGCTGACGCGGCGCCGCCGCTAACCAGTAAACGGGGCAAGATCGTGTATCGCATCACCGCTGAGGGCAAAGAGTACTTCCTCACCTTGCTGGCCCAGGCCGGGCCACAAACGTACGACGACGAAGGATTTGGCGTCCACTTTGCTTTTTTTGGACGCACAGACCCGCACGTTCGACTGCGCATTTTGGAGGGGCGGCGCAGAAGGATCGAGGAAAAACGAGAGGGACTACTCGATGCATTGCATCGAGCTGGCGAACGTCTCGATGCCTACACTCGCGAGCTGCAGCAACATGGCTTAGAGGCCGCAGATCGCGAGGTGCGCTGGCTCAATGAGTTGATCGACAGCGAAAAGGCGGGTCAGCCCCCTGCTGTCAAACCAGCTAAACACAGACTGCGTTCTGCGAAGGAGCAGACGCACAACAAGGAGGAATCATGAGTTCCGTACGCGTCGCCATCGTTGGCGTGGGTAACTGCGCCGCGTCTTTGGTGCAGGGGGTGCACTACTACCGCGACGCCGACGCAACAGCGCGCGTGCCGGGGCTTATGCACGTGCGGTTCGGCGAGTACCACGTTCGTGACGTCGAGTTTGTGGCCGCGTTTGATGTGGACGCGAAGAAGGTCGGCCAAGATCTCTCCGACGCCATCGGCGCGAGCGAAAACAACACGATTAAAATTTGCGACGTGCCACCCAGCGGTGTAACCGTCCAACGTGGACATACGTTGGACGGTCTGGGCAAGTACTACCGGGAGATCATTGACGAGTCGGACGCGAAGCCGGTGGATGTCGTGCAAGCGCTGCGTGACGCCCGCGTCGATGTCTTGGTCTCTTACCTGCCCGTGGGCTCAGAGGAGGCCGACAAGTTCTACGCCCAATGCGCGATCGACGCGGGCGTGGCATTTGTGAACGCACTGCCCGTTTTCATCGCGTCCGACCCCGCATGGGCGCAAAAGTTCACCGACGCTGGCGTGCCGATCATCGGTGACGACATCAAGTCACAGGTGGGCGCGACCATCACGCACCGAGTACTCGCCAAACTGTTTGAAGACCGCGGGGTAGAGCTGCTGCGGACGTACCAGCTTAATTTTGGCGGCAACATGGACTTTATGAACATGTTGGAGCGGGACCGGCTTGAGTCAAAGAAGATCTCCAAGACCCAGTCGGTCACCTCTCAGGTGGAGCACGATCTAGGCAAGCGGAATATCCATATTGGACCATCAGACCATGTGCCGTGGCTAGACGACCGCAAATGGGCCTATGTTCGGCTCGAGGGTCGCAACTTCGGAGATGTGCCACTCAATCTGGAATACAAGCTTGAGGTGTGGGACTCGCCGAACTCAGCCGGGATCATCATCGACGCGATCCGGGCGGCCAAGATCGCCAAAGATCGCCAGATTGGCGGACCGATTCTGTCCGCTGCGGGCTACTTCATGAAATCCCCGCCTGAGCAGTACCGCGACTCCGACGCCCGCGAATACGTGGAGAAGTTCATTCGCGGCGAGGTTGAACGCTAGAGCATCCTGAGGCGGGGTGGGTGGGGGAGTACCTCTACCCGCCCCGTTTTTTGTGCTCACCGGCCGAATGTGTGTCGGCCACGAAGTCTGGGATAGGTCGGAGCTCTCCGGTGTTGCTGTCCAGACGATGGTATCCATCCGGGTCGCGCCACAGTTCCACGTGGAACGGCGGATTGTGCTGCCAACGCCGGAGCCACCAACGTCGCAGAATAAGCGCGGTCAGCCGCCCCATTTCTTCGCCAGGGAGGCTGAACGGATCAACGAATTCTGCTGCGACTATCCCGTCGTTACGTTGAGGGATGAGGCGAGGGTCGCGCTCCGCTAACTCGGCGGAATAGATAGCCCCGAGTACCAACGTTCCCGCGTCTTCGCGGTAGGACGAAAATGTGCACACCACAGAGCCCAGCCTTATGCGTACACCCGTTTCTTCTTGTACTTCTCGCGCCGCCGTCTGTTCAAGGGTCTCGCCCGCCTCCTGGCCGCCTGAGGGAATTTCCCACCGAAAGCCGCTCGCGCGCTGCTGGCGAACCATGAGCAACCGGTCTTCGCTAAAGACAATTGCGCCGCCGGCAGCGGTCGTAGAGGTCCTCACCATGCGCCCCATGGTGGCAGAACCCACCGCTGCCCGAAATAGCTGTGCGTTACCTGTGGATAAGGCCGCCGTCCACAGGCATGAGCCAAGCGAACGCGTCGCAACAAGGAAAGCGCCTACACTTACGTCAATGTCTTCCCGGCGTCGTCTTCGAGCGATCACCTCCCGAGCCGACTTCCGCCGGCTCTACTGTGCTCGCCTCGCTAGTCAGTTAGCCGATGGAGTCTTCCAAGCCAGCCTGGCTGGCACCGTGCTGTTCAACCCCGATCGACACACCGACCCACTCGCGATCGCTCTCGGGTTCGCCGCCTTGCTTCTTCCATATTCCGTAGTGGGGCCGTTTGCTGGCATTTTGCTCGACCGATGGGCTCGCCGGGATGTCCTGGTGACAACCACCATCGTGCGGGCCATTCTTGTGGCGGCCGTGGCGGGCATGATCTGGCTCGGATCAGCCAGCGGACTCTTTCTGCTCATCGCCCTCATCGTGGTGGGTATTGGGCGGTTTTACTCCTCTGGGCTGTCTGCTGCCATGCCCCATGTCACTGACGACGAACACCTCGTCGCCGCCAATTCACTGTCGGCTACCAGCGGCACGGTCGTCTACTCGTTGGGCATTGGGTGCGCGCTGGGGCTTCGGGAGCTATTTGGCGCAAGCGACCACGGCTATGCCCTCGTCGCCGCCTGCGGTGTTCTCGGGTATCTCATAGCAACCCATATAGCTTCTCGCTTTAGTCGTGACTATTTGGGGCCCACCCATCACGAACGGGCAAAGCGGCCCCGGCTAGTTGCTGGCATACAGCAGGTACTGGTGGACCTTCGTGCGGGTTCAACCCATCTCAAACAGCGGCGCCCTGCTTGGACCGCGATGCTGGCGGCATGTCTGCAGCGGGTCTGTTACGGCGTGGCCACCATGATGCTGCTGTTGTTGTACCGCAACTATTTCACCGACAACGGGCTACTCCGCGCACGCGAAGCCGGGCTGAGCCAGGTCGTCGTAGTAGGAGCGCTGGGGGCGTTGGTCGCCGCACTGCTCACCCCCGCGGCAAGCCGTGGGTTGGGGTCGAGGCGTTGGATCCTCTGGCTCCTCGCGGGCGGTGCGCTGACCCAACTTGTGCTGGGAGCACCCTTCTCCTTGGTGTTCCTTATGCCGGCTGTCTTTGTCATGGGGCTCGTCGCTCAGGGAACAAAAATCGTGGCCGACAGCACTATCCAGCAAGAGTGCGAGGACGATTACCGTGGCCGCGTGTTTTCCTTCTACGACACCACGTTCAACGCATGCCTGGTCGCGGGCATGCTCATTGCCGCAATAACGTTGCCCACCAACGGGAAGTCCTACGTCGTGCTGCTAGGCAGTTCCATCGGATATGCGGGGATCGCAGCGTGGTACCGCTGGACCTCAATCCCAAAAACCAAGTCTGCCGATCCCGCACCGAGCGTCAGGCCGGCCTTGGCAAAGGCAGAAGCCGACGTTTCTTGATCGCAGACACCGGCGGCTGCGAGTCCCCATAAACTTCCCAGCTACTCAGGTGTTCTCACGGGAATTCCTTGCTCTTTCGCCCAGCGCAACAGCTCAGTCTTTGCTTGTCCCCGAGTCAACGGCCCATGTTCTAGTCGTTGTTCCTTCAAGTGCTTCCATGCTTTGCCCACGACCGGGCCAGGCCCCACACCCAGCAATTGCATGATCTCGTTCCCGTCGAGATCGGGACGGATTCGAGCCAAGTCCTCTTCTGCTTGAATCCGGGCAATACGCGTTTCCAGTGCGTCATATGCGTGCGACAAGGCCTCGGCTCTGCGCCGATTCCGGGTGGTGCAATCTGAGCGCACGAGTTTATGCAAGCGCGGAAGCAGCTCGTCAGCGTCGGTCACGTATCGGCGAACAGCCGAGTCCGTCCATTCGGCCCGACCGTATCCATGGAATCTCAGGTGCAAAAACACCAATGTGGACACTTTCTCAATGACGTCTTTGGGGTAATGCAAGGCTCGCAACCGTTTGCGGGCCATCTTCGCCCCGACCACCTCGTGGTGATGAAAACTCACCCCTCCACCAGGTTCATGTCGACGGGTGGCTGGTTTGCCGACATCGTGCAGAAGTGCCGCCATCCGCAAAACAAAGTCTGGCTTGCCTTCGGGGGAGTCGGCATCCTCCAACGCAACCGCTTGCCGCACCACGGTGAGAGTGTGCTCGTAGACGTCTTTGTGCTGGTGGTGCTCGTCAATCGCCATTTTCATTGCTGGCAATTCGGGTAGCACATACTGAGCTAGGCCCGAATCGACCAATATCCGCAGCCCTATCACCGGATCAGCCCCGCAGAGCAGTTTGGTGAGCTCGTCACGGACACGTTCGGCGGTGATGCGACTGATCTGATCCGCCATTGACGTCATCGCGGTACTCACCGCTGGGTCAATGGAAAATTCGAGTTGCGCCGCAAACCGTGCTGCTCGAAGCATCCGCAGCGGATCGTCGTTGAACGAATCGTGTGGTGTTCCTGGAGTCTTCAGTGAACGGGACGCAAGGTCGGCGAGACCACCGTGCGGATCGCTAAAAGTATGCCCGGGTAGCGACACTGCCATGGCATTCACAGTGAAGTCTCGCCGCAGCAAGTCGTCGGTGAGGCTAGTCCCGTAGCGAACCTGCGGGTTACGGGAGAGTCGGTCATAGGCGTCCGCCCGAAAAGTGGTGATCTCCAACCGGAGACCGTTTCGCGCGGCGCCGACTGTGCCGAACTCGATCCCGGTGGTCCACACCGCATCCGCCCAACCGTCCAATATAGACAGGATTTCCGGGGGACGAGCATCGGTGCAGAAATCGAGGTCGTCACCGAGCCGCGCCAGCAAGGCATCGCGCACAGAACCGCCCACCAAATGCAGCTCGTGTCCAGCCTTGGCAAACCGTTGACCCAATTGGTCCACCACTGGGAAAACCTGCATCAGCTCTGCGACGGCATTGCGTTGCGCTTCGGACAGGTTCGACGTTTCGCGCGTGGTTGACGCGGCGGTGGGTTGATCAGTCACGGCAGACGACTCTAGTGGCTGCGTTTACCTCTGGATTGCGATCCTGCCGGAATCGATATCACTACCCGCGTTGCCGCCCGCGACGCCTACTGCCGTCGAGGACGTACTCGCATAAATCCGCAGCCGATCCAGTTGCGGCCGTCCCTGTCGTTGCCACCATGCGAGGACTCGCAACACGGCCGGGCTGGGATGGCTCGTGGCACTGCCCACGTTCAGAGATGGCTGGACCAACCGGAGTAAGAACCGGAAATGCGGATCAACAAGGTCGTCGACGAGGTTCGCCGAAGCCACAAAGTTAACGGGAGATTCGCTTGCGCCAGCTGATGTTGGCGTCAACGCCGGCTCGGGTTTCGGTGCGTTCGTGTAGGAAGGTCTACCGGTCTTATCCGCAGCGGATCCGGTGGTAGATCGAAGTGGCATGAAGGCCGCGTGAGTCGGCAAAAACCCTCCGTAGGCATGACCATTTTCATCGACCACTAGTCGCGCGACGCCCTCAGCGATGCTAGTAACGATGACCGCGCCCGGCTCGCACTGCCGCAGCCATGCCGGCGGAATCTCGTCCACTCGGCAAGTGGCGATGATCCGGTCGTACGGCGCACGAAGCGGATAGCCAGCGGCCCCGTCAGCTTGGGCGATGACCGGCGAGTACCCCAAGGCGGCGAGCCGGATACGTGCCTCTGCCAACAAGTCGCTGGAGATGTCGATAGACGTGACCGCGCTTGATCCCAACCGGTGACACAGCAGTGCGGCGTTGTAACCGGTCCCGGTGCCCACTTCGAGTACCCGGTGGGTGCTCTTAGAAACACTGAGCGCCTCGAGCATCATCGCCATCAAACTCGGTTGTGTCGACGAGCTGGTCGGCACGTTCCCGTCAGGTGCTACGTGCGTCACCACCACCGTGTCTGAGTACACAGTGGACAACCACAGATCGCGTTGCTCCGGAACTCGACCATCTACCCGTGAAGTCTGGGCGCCATGGGTCAGCTGGAAGGCTGGCACGAAGAGGTGCCGCGGTGTGGCAAGAAAGGCCGAGCACCACTCTTCGGAGAACAAGGCGTCCTCACGCACCAAGGTGGCGACCAGCTGACGTCGGAGCCTGACAGCATGCTGTTCGATACCTGCTTTTGCGCCAAAGGTCATAAGTATTCCTCGCCTTGCTGCCTTACGGCCAAGCTGGCCTCCTTCCATTGTGACCGCTGATATGCGAGAACCGGGCATGTTACGAAATCTACTGAGGAACGGGCATATGAGCCGGCGAGCCCCCATCCCGACAGCTTCGGTCAAGCCTTAAGGTCGAATACATGGCGCAACGTCCGTCCAGAGGTTCCCGTCGGCGCCTGCAGCGCGTCGATGAGGTCTCTGCTGGCGGGCTCGTCGTCGATGAACACCGACGCATGGGTGTGCTCATCGGCAAACTTGACCGCCGGGGGCGCTTAGTCTGGTCACTGCCTAAAGGCAAGGTCGAAGCTGGCGAAACCCTCGAGCAGACCGCGGTCCGCGAGGTGTCGGAAGAAACCGGCATCACTGGTACTGTGCTGGCTCCATTGGGCGACGTGGAATATTGGTTTGTCGCTGACGGCAAGCGAATACACAAGACCGTGCATCACTTTCTACTTCGCTCACTAGGCGGTGTCCTGTCGGACGCGGATGTGGAAGTGACCGAAGTCGCATGGGTTCCGTTGGGCGCGATAAGCGCACAGCTGGCCTATCCAGACGAACGTCGCCTGGTCACTGCCGTTCCCCGTTTGTTGAAGTCTGCCGGAGAAACCCCACATGACTGACAGCTATGGCGAGACCATGACCAAACCCACGGACGCTGACGGCAACGAAGAATCCGCGCAAAACGTGGAGATAGCGGCAGAAGACGCGGCGGCGTTCGAGCCAGACCCGGCCGCGCATAGCACTTCTTTGGTGACCACCGAAGAGTCATCGACTGAGCGGCCGCCAAATCAGGACAGCCAAACGCGCAGCGTCGCTCGCAACAGCGGAATCATGGCCCTGGGCAGCATCGTCTCCCGGGCAACTGGCTTTCTGCGGACAGCCATTCTCGGCGCCGCGCTGAGTGGTGCGGTCGTCGCGAACAGCTACCAAGTCGCCGACACGTTGCCCAACATGCTCTATGAGCTCTTGCTCGGTGGCGTGTTGACCTCTGTGGTCGTGCCGCTGATGGTCAAAGCACGTAAAGACCCCGACGGCGGTGAAGCTTACGTCCAACGTCTGATGTCACTCGCGGTGCTCTTACTGGCGGCCGCGACGCTTCTCGCGCTGCTAGCCGCACCCCTAATCACCCAGCTGATCGTCAGCGATGGTGCTAACGGTCAGGAAAAACACCTGGTCACGAATCTGTCCTATTTGCTGCTTCCCGAGATCTTCTTCTATGGCATGGCCGCGATGATGGGTGCGGTACTCAACACCAGGGGTCACTTCGCCGCTCCTATGTGGTCTCCCATCGTCAACAACGTGGTCGTCATTGGGACCGCTGTTGTTTTCATGATTACGCCGGGGCCAACCTTGCCGACGCCGGCAACCATCACCGCCAGTCAGCTTCTCGTACTGGGTGTGGGAACAACCCTCGGCGTGTGCGCCCAAGCGATTTCCTTGTGGCCAGCCCTGCGCAAGGTGGGGTTTCGGTGGCGGTGGCGCTTCGACTTTCGTCAAGCCCGGCTGGGCGAAGTGGGCCGCCTTGCCGCATGGATGCTGTGCTACGTCGCTGTCAGCCAAATAGGTGTTTTCGTCCAGGTGAGCTTGGCTTACCGAGCCGGGGGACACCACGGAAGCGCCGGATCCTTCATCTACAACGACGCCTATTTGCTGTTCATGATGGCGCACGGCATCGTCGCGGTGTCGGTCATCACCGCTTTGCTGCCACAGATGAGCGCTGCGGCGGTAGAAAAACGATTCGATCAAGTCAGCAGCAGTTTGTCGTTGGGGATTCGTCTTTCGTCAGTGTTGTTGGTACCCGCCACCGCCGCATATCTCGCATTGGGCGTGCCCACCGCCGTCATGGCATTCCAGTGGGGCCGCTTCACGGCCGCGCAGGCACAAGACACCGGATTCGCGCTGATGGTCGCCGGTATTGGATTGGTGCCATTCGCTATTGGACAGTTGCAGATCTTCGCGTTCTATGCCTTGCGGGACACCAAAACGCCGGCGTTGCTTAACATCCCCACGGTGCTCGTCCGGGTCGGCGTAGATGTATTGCTCTACCTCGTGTTGCCCTCCCAGTACGTAGTAATCGGGCTCATGGTCGGCAACACCGCGTCATATCTGGTCTCCGCATTGTTTTCTAGCTACCTCCTCCGCCGAAAAATCGGCGCACTCGGCCTTAACCAGATCGCCCAGACGATTACCCGGCTCAGCCTGGCTTCGGTGGTCGCCGGACTCATTGGCTGGGGCTTGTCGACAGGCATGCAGGAGTTGTTCGGCACTGGAAAGGCAGGCTCGCTTGTTGCCTTGATCGTGGGCGGAGGCGCGTTGTGCGCCGCGTTTATCGCGGGATCAGTATTTCTCCGCGTCAGCGAGGTAACGCAACTCTGGGAGCGCTTTTCTCAGATGCTCCCGTTCCGGACCCGAAGCGCTCATTAGTCTGAGGTGGTCGGGGACCAAACGGTCCCCGCAACCGTCAACCTATCGCGGACGGAACGGCAACAGTTAACCAATTGTCGCTCAGCGTAATGGGCTCAATTACCGCATAAAATGCGGAGAGTCACTTTCTCAAAGCGCGACGTAATCCAAATCGCTATTTTTTTGCGCCTTATTCATGCAAAAGTGTCCGCTAATATTCACATTGCGAGGTACTCGTGACCAGGGATTATGCGCCCGAGGACGGCGCCAAGGACGCAATTCCTCGCCGTTATATCCATTAATTTCCGGACTAACGTCACATAAATATGTGGCCCAGGTCTCGCTATCGACCCCCCATTCGACAGATCACTTTCTGTAGTTAATGATCTGTAACGGCGCTTACTCAACGTGCCCTGTCATCGATGAACGCCGAGTCCTACCCGCATCGGTGATGGCTATTAACCCCCACGGGTAGGAACGGGGGACCCACTTCCGGGCGTGTGACTCATTGCGGCACACAGCCCTTGGGGTGAAGTCGGCCAAGGCGCATTACTGCGGCTACACCGACCGGGCATTCTGCACTCCTTCCCCAGCATGACGCTCCACTGTGGGCGATCACGCATGCCCGAACCCGACAGCTCACCTCGCAGGCGTGCAGGAAGGAAGCTGTGTGTTCGCAGTAAAAATCCTCCAGCGCTCCCTATCAGGATCAGCCAGGGTAGTGCTCCTCGCGAGCCTGCTCGCCGGTTTCTTGTTAGCCGGCATATTGGCCGCTCCGCGTACCGAAGCGCAAACTACCCATCCCGATTCACGATGGGTGTCGCTGGGGCAATCCACACAATCGTCCGACAAGGTGCTGCCCGAGGTAAGCCTCAGCCAGCCCGATCCCGCTTATATCGGGAAAGAGACCGTCCTACATGGACAGATAAATAACAAAGGCAAGAAAGTTGACGGCGCTGCCGTCTACCTCGACCAAAAAGATGGCGCTAGCTGGAACTACGCGATGACGGCCCAGGCAGACCAATCTGGGGCATTCACGTTCAAGGTAAAGCTAGACAATGATGCTTCGTACCGCGCTTTCACCTCGGAGACCAAGGTCAACTACCTCGGCGTCTCGCCGGAGCTCGGGGTGCGAGTACAACCCGCACCGGCCGCTGCTCCCGCACCCGCCGCTCAGGGGCCATCTGTAGCAAGTGCGAATAGCTCTGTTGGGCAGCAAATCGTTGATGTTGCCTCCCGTTACGCTGGAAAACCATATGTGTACGGCGCCGCTGGGCCAGACGCGTACGACTGTTCTGGATTGACGCTGGTGGTCTTTAAGCAGTTCGGAATATCGCTCCCACACAGTGCCGAGGAACAAAGTCATTTCGGCACCGCCGTATCGGAATCACAGGCTCAGCCAGGCGATCTGGTGTTCTTCGGTAGCCCCGGCGCTTACCACCACGTCGGGATCTACGCCGGAAACGGCCAGATGTGGAACGCGCCCAACGAGAGTGAACCTGTACAAAAAGAATCTATCTGGAGCGAAAGCCACACCCTGCGTCGGCTGATCTGACGCGCTCCTCGGTTCGACCCGCGCATTCGCGTTAGTGGGCCTTAGTTCTCCGTGACGGAAGCTAAGGCCCACTAACCGCCACCAGCGATTTGGTTCGACTTAGCGCATGGCAGTCCGAGGAAGGCTGAGCAGGTCGGGATACCCTATGGGGGCGCTGACCCCTGGCACGGCGCCCGCCTCGAGATGTATCAGCACGAAGCGTTGCCAGGGCACAATCAAAGCGGCGGCGGCCGCGAGCGGATAGCCACAAGGCGAGCTTGTGCACCGTCCGTCCGCAAGCCGAGCAAACCAGTGGGTGAGGAGGGTGGTCTGGTGACGCGAGTCGACTCGCCGGAGCGGGGAGAGATGCTCGCCAGCCGCTACCGGCTGGAGATGCCGATCTCTGGCGATCCCCAAAACGGACATATGGTGTGGCGGGGTAGCGACAGTCTCCTCAATCGCCCTGTTGAGATCGAAGTACGCGTTCCAGGTGGCGAAGCCGCTAAAGAGATGATCTCGGCCGCTGTCGCCGCCGGACGGGTGGAACACCCGAACGTTGTGGGTGTCTACGACGCCGTTGACGAAGGCGAGCGCGCATTTGTCGTACGAGAATGGGTCGATGGCCTCACCCTCGCCGAAGCGGTCGCCGAGGGGCCACTCGAGCCAACGCGCGCCGCACAGTTAGCCCGGGCGGTCGCGGATGCGGTTGCCGCCATTCACGCCACCGAAATGGCGCACGGCAACATCACACCTGACGCGATCATGGTCAGCGACGATGGCGAAATTACCCTGTCCCAGGTGCGGATGACGCCTGGAGCCCCGTTGGATCAAGACCTACGGGCCTTGGGTGGGCTGCTATATGCGGCGCTCACCGCCCGCTGGCCACGGGAAGCCACTCCCGGCGCGGACCCATTGCTGTCAGGCACCTCGCCCACACCCACTCACCTTCCCGACGCGTTCTATGTCGATGGAAAGCTCTGCTCGCCGCGACAATTACGGGCAGGCATGCCGCCCTATCTCGACGCACTCACCATGGACCTGCTCGACTCAGGCGTCAGTACGCCGAGTGCCGCCGAACTCGCCGCGGAGTTGCGGCGCTACGACATCGCCGATCCCGACCTAGGGCCGCTAACAGCGTTCGAACCTGTGCCCGCGGGCATTCGGCCATCATGGAAGCGGTACGGAATCCCGATCGTCGGCATCGCATGCATCATTGTGGTCGGGCTGATCGTGGCCTTTGGTGGCTTCGGCGACCTCGGCAGCTCCAACTATCCCCTCAGCGACGACCCCACCAAAAGAAAACCGCTAGTCCCGGGTGACCAGCTGCTCGAGCCTCGAGGGGCCAGCATTCTTGATCCTGATGGAGACGGCACCGAACTTTCCGGCGCCAACAAAACCATCGACGGTGACGCCGACACTCAGTGGGAGCCGGCGGATTACAAGACCGCAAATTTCGGTGGGACCAAGAAGGGCATGGGGGTAGTACTCGATCTCGGCAAGTCCGTCTCGATCAGCAAAGTAAGCATTGCGCTGTCCGCGCCGGGTGCCACGCTCGAGCTCCGCGGGTCGGACCGGCAGGGTAAAACCGCTAACGACTATCCCAAGATCGCGTCCGCTGTGCGTAACGCCCCCGCAGAAGTCACCTTCTCCCTCAAAGACACGCAGGTGCGGTACGTCGTGGTGTGGATCACGAATCTGCCCAAGTCTCGTTCGGGCCAATATCCGTACGGCGTGGGAGTGCGCGAGATCATTGCCAACAGCTAGCCCGCCAGCGTCAACGTGGGCTTTGCCATCGGGAGCTCACCTCGTTGCCGAGCGGTGCGTGCGTCAGGAATGCCGACGCCTACCATGACGTTGCGCAAGTAGTCACAGTTCGCATGGGGCGCCTTTAAGCCCCTTCTATCAAGAAACCGGAGTCTCACGTGTCCGCGCCCGAGGAACAGATCCACAACGTCGTCATCATCGGTTCTGGGCCTGCCGGATATACGGCCGGGTTATACACGGCACGGGCCAACCTGGCGCCGCTGGTACTGGAAGGCACCCAGTTTGGTGGCGCATTGATGACCACCACTGAGGTAGAAAACTTCCCCGGTTTTTCTGACGGCATCATGGGCCCAGATCTGATGGACACCATGCGTAAGCAAGCCGAACGCTTTGGTGCGCAGCTGCTGGCTGAAGATGTCACCTCGGTAGCCCTCGAGGGCGATGTCAAGATCGTTCGGGTTGGGGAACGCGAGTACCGTGCGCGGACTGTCATTGTGACCACCGGCTCAGCGTGGCGCCGGCTGGGTGTTCCAGGCGAGGAGCAATATCTCGGTCATGGCGTTTCGTCTTGCGCTACCTGCGACGGTTTTTTCTTCCGTGACCAGCACATTGCCGTAGTCGGCGGGGGAGACTCCGCAATGGAAGAAGCAACGTTCCTTACTCGCTTTGCCGAGTCGGTAACGATCATCCATCGTCGGGACGAGTTCCGTGCCAGCAAGATCATGGCTGAGCGCGCGCTTGCTGACCCGAAGATCAACGTGCACTGGAATAGCGTGGTCACCGAAGTACTCGGTAAAGATGGCAAAGTGAACGGCGTCAGATTGGCCGACACCGTCACATCCAAAGAAAGCGAACTCCCCGTGACAGGCGTGTTTGTGGCGATTGGGCATGTTCCTCGCACGGAGCTATTCGCCGATAGCCAGCTACGTCGCGACGCGTCCGGATACATCCTGGTAGACGCGCCTAGCACACGCACCAACCTGCCAGGGGTCTTCGCGGCCGGAGACGTTGTCGACCACACGTACCAGCAAGCGATCACCGCAGCGGGCACTGGCTGCGCGGCGGCACTCGATGCCGAGCGGTATTTAGCGGCACAGGCGCATTAACGGCAAGGGCGGCACGATTCCGACATACATCCACGGGCTAGCGTGCGGCTAGCCGGGTACGCAAGGAGGCAACTATGACGGCCACAATGACAGCGGTGACCAACGAGACCTGGAACGACGAGGTCATTCAGTCCAAAACACCTGTACTAGTGGACTGTTGGGCCGAGTGGTGTATGCCATGTCGGGTTATCGCACCAGTGCTCGACGAGATCGCCGGCGAAATGGCCGAAAAGGTCAAGATCGTGAAGCTCAATATCGACCAAAACCCTGACGTCGCGCGCGATCACCAGATCATGAGCATCCCGACGCTGCTGTTGTTCAAGGACGGTAAAGTTGTCGACTCCGTGGTTGGCGTCCAACCAAAGCGGGCCATCATCTCGATGATCGAGAAAGCCCTATAAACGGGGTAATCTAGGCGAGCATAGCCCGGTAACTCAGGCATCGATGTGTGAGTCATACAGCAGTGTGAGCGTCGATCGGTTACGTGACGATGGGCAGGCGCTCGCCTAGCGAAGACATATTCCAAGCATCGGAGAGACATGCAGGTCATCAAACGAGGCGATTCGGGCCCTGCGGTAGCCGAGGTGCGCGCGACCCTTGTCAGTCTTGGGTTGCTCTCTGGAGAACGTGTCGCGTCAGCAACGGAGGACACCGCCCAGGTTCTGTTCGATGCGACGTGTGAGCTGGCGCTACGTGAGTTCCAGCAGGCGCGCGGTCTCATCGCCGATGGTTTAGTGGGTCCGGAGACATGGCGTGCACTGGTCGCGGCTCGGTGGCGTCTGGGAGATCGAGTCCTCAATCTGTCGCTCGCCGAGCCACTCGTGGGCGACGATGTTCGCGCACTACAAGAACGCCTTCTCGAAGTCGGTTACGACGTCGGTCGAGCCGACGGTGTGCTGGGCCGCCGCACAGAGCGTGCTCTGCGGGCTTTCCAACGTGAGTGCGGGCTTATCCCGGACGGGGTATTTGGCCCCGGAACAATGCGGGCGCTCCGCCAACTAGGACGCAAGGTGGTAGGAGGCCGGCCGCAGCTGCTGCGTGAGTCGGCTCATATTGACCACGCCGGTCCCATGCTGTCGGGTAAGCGGGTTGTTATCGATCCTGGGCATGGGCGCGACGATCCCGGGGTGACTGTCGACATCGCCGGTCGATTGTGGACAGAAGCAGAGCTCTGCCACGATTTGGCGCTGCGATTGGAGGGGCGCTTCGCCGCGGTCGGTGTCCAGTCCCATTTGACCCGGGGCCCCGACACCGATCCCAGCACATTGGAGCGTGCCAGTTTCGCGAATGGACTAGGCGCCGATGTACTGGTAAGCCTTCATGCTGATGGGCACGCCAACCCGAACGCGTCGGGTGTGGCTACGTATCATTTCGGCACTGAGTCAGGGGTTACCTCTACCGCTGGCGAACGGTTGGCTGGTCTCGTTCAGCGTGAAATCGTCGCCCGTACCGGTTTGCGCGATTGCCGTACGCATGCGAAGACGTGGGAACTTCTGCGTTTGACCCGCATGCCGGCCGTTCAGGTAGAGGTCGGGTACCTCACATCGTCAGCTGATCAGCGTCGTCTTGTGGCACCCGATTTCCGCGACACGGTGGCAGATGCCGTGCTGGTAGCAATCCAACGGATCTTCCTACCGGTCGATGCGGATGTCACCACTGGCGCCTTGGATGTACGGACGCTGCGTGCGCTGCAGCTTCAGTAACGTCCGCGCGTAACGTAAGCGTCGGGGCGCGTGCGGCTGGCAGCTCACTTCTGGCCAGACCATACTTGCACGCAAACACCGGGGTATATGCTCCGGGTTTTCGCGTTCTCTCGATCTTCGGAGGTGCGAGTGTCTGGGACCACACTCGACGACTATGCCGATCGCTATGCCAGCCGGGTCCATGGCATGACCACATCGGAAATTCGGGCGTTGTTTTCGGTAGCCAGCCGTCCGGAGGTGGTATCACTGGCCGGGGGAATGCCCTTCATTCAGGCACTGCCACTCGACGACATCGCCGAGTTAACAGCCCAACTCGTGCGGGACCGCGGCACGACCGCATTGCAGTACGGGACTGGCCAAGGCGATCCCGGACTTCGAGAGCTCATCTGTGAGGTCATGTCTTTAGAGGGCATTGCCGGTTCCGCTGACGATGTGGTGGTTACCGTTGGCTCTCAGCACGGTTTAGCCATGTTGGCCCACCTTTTCCTCAACCCGGGCGACGTCGTGCTCGCCGAGGGCCCGTCCTATGTGGGCGCGCTGGGGGTATTTGCGGCATCCCAGGCAACTGTTCGGCATGTGCCCATGGATGCACATGGCTTGCAGCCAGCAGCACTTCGAGAAGTACTCGTCGAGCTAGCCAAGGCGGGCAAGCGAGCGAAATTCCTTTACACTGTCCCGAATTTCCACAACCCGGCCGGGGTGTGCCTGTCGGAGACGCGACGGGACGAAGTCCTCGCCATCGCCGAGGAGCACGACCTACTCATCATTGAGGACAATCCGTACGGACTCCTCGGCTTTCGAGGAAGCTCCCTGTCCAGCGCTGCGTGCCCGCGACCGCGACCGAGTCATCTACCTGGGTTCCTTTTCTAAGACCTTTGCTGCCGGCCTACGGACAGGCTGGGTACTCGCACCACATGCTGTGCGGACCAAACTGATTCTGTTCAGTGAAGCTCAGGTGCTCAGTCCTTCGATGTTCACTCAGCTTCTGGTCGGCTCCTATCTCACGCATCACCCGTGGCGCGACCAATTAAAAGCCTTCCGCGAGCTATACCGGGAGCGGCGCGACGCTATGCTCGGCGCGCTCGCCACGGCGATGCCGGCTGGAGTCCAGTGGACGCGCCCGCGAGGTGGTTTCTATGTCTGGCTCACCCTTCCCAAAAAGTGGGACAGTAAGGCGATGATGCCCCGGGCGTTGGCACACAAAGTCGCCTATGTCCCGGGCGTGGGTTTCTACGCCAACGGCATGGGCCAACGCGAGCTACGCCTCTCGTACTGCTTTCCCGAGCCAGATCGCATCCGCGAAGGAGTGCGCCGGCTGGCATCGACCCTTTCAGAGGAAGCAGATCTACAAGAGGTCTTTGGCACACAGCCCCGCGAGAGAAATGCGGACGATGCCAGACCACTTTCTGGCTTCGACTTCATGCCCGGACCGGAGACGACATGAGTAAAGACGTGCTGGTGCTGGCTGGTGGTCTCTCTTACGAGCGAGACGTCTCACTCAGGTCCGGCCGAAGGGTAGGGGAGGCACTCCGCGAAGCCGGCTATGAGACCACCATTCGAGACGCCGACGCACAACTACTAGACGTCCTAGCGCAAGATAGACCAGATGCAGTTTTCATCGCTATGCACGGCGCCACCGGAGAGGACGGTGCCCTGCGCGGCATTCTCGACCTGATGAACCTGCCCTACATCGGCACTACCGCCCAGGCGAGTCGAGTCGCGTGGGACAAGCCATCAGCAAAGGCGGCGCTCGTCAACGCTGGACTGTCCACTCCGGACTGGCTCACTCTTCCAAAAGAGACATTCCGAGAACTCGGCGCGCCGGCCGTGCTCGACCTCATCAAGACGTCTTTCGGCCTCCCAGTGATGGTGAAGCCAGCGCAAGGCGGATCCGGTTTGGGTGCGGTCGCGGTCCACGAGCCGGAGCAACTGCCCGCAGCGCTCGTCGGCAGCTTTGGCTATGGAGACACCGCACTCATCGAGCGCTACGTGGAGGGCATCGACATAGCAGTAAGCATCGTCACTATCGACGGACGAGCCACTCGCACTACCCGCGGTGGAGATTGTGCCCCGAGGCGGCGTCTACGACTACGCTGCGCGATATGAGGCCGGAAAGACCACCTGGCACGCGCCAGCTCGCTTGTCGCCTGAGCTCGCCAACCATGTCGGCGAGGTCGCCATCGCGGCGCATAGCGCATTGGAGCTCCGCGATTTGAGTCGGATAGATCTCATGCTCTGCACTGACGACACACTCGAATTCCTTGATGCGAATGTCGCACCTGGCATGACCGAAACCAGTCTATTGCCGATGGCGGTCAATGCAGCGCACCTACAGCTCGGCTCGTTGTTGGGCTCTCTGGTAGACCGAACCATTGAGCGAAGCAAACAGCAATAGGCGCCGCATCGTCATCAGCATGGTGAGCAGTGAGCACGCGCTACGACCTAGCGGGGTCATCGGGGCGAGACGAGATACCCATCGTAGAAGCGATGCGTTCTAGGTCGTCCACCGTCGCGAACTCAATGACAATTTTGCCCTTACGCCGACCCAGATCGACCTTGACCTTGGTGTCGAAACGATCCGATAGCCGATCGGCGAGTTCCTCCAATCCAGGGGAGCGTGGTTTCGAACGCGGCACGTTTGGTCCAGCCTGCTTGGTAGGAACCGCGCCGTTGCGCGCCGACAGCATCGCCAGCTCCTCAGTAGCCCGCACAGAAAGCCCTTCGGCAACAATGCGATGAGCGAGCTCTTCCTGCCGCGCACTGTCGTCCAGTGTCAGAAGCGCACGAGCATGCCCAGCCGTGAGAACACCCGCGGCAACCCGGCGTTGCACCGCTACGGGGAGATTAAGTAGACGGATGGTGTTCGAGATTTGTGGCCGACTCCGACCAATGCGTTGCGCCAACTCGTCGTGCGTCACACCAAACTCGGCTAAGAGCTGCTGGTAAGCAGCCGCTTCTTCGAGCGGATTGAGGTTCGAGCGGTGGACGTTCTCTAGCAACGCATCGCGAAGCATTTGGTCATCTGCGGTATCGCGCACAATGGCCGGAATCGTGTCCCGATCTATTGCCTGGCAAGCACGAAGCCGTCGTTCGCCCATCACCAGCTCATACGTGCCCGAGGACACCTCGCGCACCACAACGGGTTGCAGCACACCCACCTCGGTAATAGAGGCTTTGAGTTCTGCCAGCGCGTCTTCGTCGAAGACCGCACGTGGCTGTTTTGGGTTCGGGCGAATTGCCGCCACCGGGATCTCTCGGAAGTTAACCCCCGGAACCGGCTCCAGTGCCGGAAGAGGGATATCCGCCTCGACTGGCACATCCAATACCGCAGTCGCACCCGCATCTGGCGCCGCCGTAGGAATAAGCGCCCCTAGTCCGCGACCCAAGCCGCCACGCCGGTTTTTCATTCTGACCTTCCTTCCACTGGCCGCTTTGCCTCAGCGATTTCCCGCGCGGCGGCGAAGTAGCTCGTTGCTCCTCGCGACCCAGGATCGTAAGTCATCACCGACTGGCCATACCCGGGCGCCTCAGAGACGCGCACACTGCGTGGGATCACCGCGTCAAGGACTTGCTCGCCGAAGTGCTCGCGTACTTCGCTGGCGACCTGATCAGCTAGCTTGGTGCGACCGTCGTACATCGTGAGCAAAATAGTGGAGACCTCTAGGTCGTTATTGAGATGCGCCTTAACTAGGTCAACGTTGTAGATCAGCTGCCCCAAGCCCTCTAGTGCGTAGTACTCGCACTGGATAGGGATGAGTACTTCCCTGGCCGCCACAAAAGCATTGACCGTCAGTAGCCCGAGTGAGGGCGGGCAGTCGATAAAAATGTAGTCCATCTCTTCCGCGAAAGCATCGATCGCCTTTCGAAGACGAGACTCTCGCGCCACCACAGAGACCAGCTCAATCTCGGCACCCGCAAGATCGATCGTTGCCGGCACACAGAAAAGATTAGGTACTCCCGCTACCGGAGCTACTGCTTCAGCGAGCGGCATGCCATCTACTAGCACGTCGTATGCGCTTGGCGTTCCAGAACGATGCTCGACGTCGAGTCCCGTGGAGGCATTGCCCTGGGGGTCCAAGTCAATGACGAGCACTCGCATGCCGTGTAATGCCAAGGCGACGGCGAGATTGACGGTAGTGGTCGTCTTTCCCACACCGCCTTTTTGGTTAGCCACACACAATGTCCGACGACCACTCGGACGAGGAAAGGTTGCGCCAGTTGGGTTGAGCACCGCGACCGCGCGTTTTGCTTCCACTGCGATGGGGAGATCGTCATCCACTGTTTCACGTGAAACGGAGGCTTTTTCTCCGGCCAATCGCATGCTTCCCGAGAGCCCTGGGTTACTTACCGGCGCAACCCCGCGAGCGTGGGCATGGTTGGTTTCACGTGAAACAGGAGTGTTGATCGCCGCTTTGATGCGGCGATGCGCTTCGTCGCCATTGTCGCCGGAGCGCGACGAAGGGGGAGGGGGTGTGCGAGGGTGAGTCACCGAGGTCTCCTCGACCGAACGGAAGGATGCGGAGCCAGATCCCTCCGACCGTACCGTTCGCCGACGTCGACGCCTACCCAGACTCCGGATAGTTGGATCGCCTGCCGCTCCCCTGCGGAGCCGAGTACTCGGCTCACTTTGTGATTGTCCGCAACGTCGGGCTCACTGCTATTTTCTGCCACTGGGGTCGAAGGCGGCTCGTCGCTTTCGGAGGCGCTCCCTACCTGACGAAGTTCGTGGTTAAGAGTTGCGAGGGGCCGCTGCTGCGCGTCAGGCGTTGGTGTTGGTGAGCTTATTGGGGCATCGTCATTGGTCCAGGGTGGACCGTGGTTCTCATTCTTGGTGCGCGCTCGGATCTTGGTGCCAAATTTTGTCACCGCGGTACCTCCACAACGGTTACCAGAGGATCCACGACCCCCCTTCCACAGGTGACAATACGGGCGGAACCACCGGTGATACCGCTAAGCGCGCCGCTCGCCGCACGAACTTCACTCTCTGCCGTCTCGCCCTTCATCGCCAAGAAGTACCCCTTGCGCGAGACAAGCGGAAGGCACCATCGAAGCAGGCGCTCGAGTGGTGCCACCGCCCGCGCGGTTACTACCGGAGCTGACACCTTGCCCGCCACGTCTTCTGCCCTGGCACGTATTACCCGGACCTGATCGGACAGTCCAAGTGAACTGATCACTTCGTCGAGAAATCGAACCCGGCGAAGCAGCGGCTCCACCAGGGTTACCGATAGGTCTGGCCGAGCGATCGCGAGCGCCAAGCCAGGCAGCCCCGCACCAGAGCCCACGTCAATGACATCCGTCGACGTGTCAATGAGTTCGCCAAGCACCGCACAGTTTAGGAGGTGTCGCTCCCATAGTCGGGGCTCCTCTCGAGGGCCAATAAGTCCACGTTGGACACCCCAAGTAGCCAGGAGTTCGGCGTATTGCTCTGCGAGCTCCAGTCGCTCGCCAAAAACAGTAACGGCCGGCTCCCGCCATGGAGACGGAACCGGCCGCGCTACCGACGTGCCGTTAGTTGTCACGGGGGAGCACCACAACCCGCCGCTGGGGCTCATCGCCCTCTGACTCACTCACGAGATCGGTGGTCGCGCTAATGACGTCGTGTACGATCTTGCGTTCAAACGGATTCATCGGCTCGAGCCGCACTGGCTTACCCTCACGACGGACCTCTTCCGCTGTGCGGGTTGCTACTGTCTCAAGCTCTTCTCGTCGTCTCGCTCGGAAGCCGCCAATGTCGAGCATCAGCCTGCTGCGGGTACCGGTTTGTTGGGCCACCGCAAGACGCGTGAGATCTTGCAATGCATCGAGAGTGGCACCATGGGGGCCAATCAGCGAGGAGAGACGTTCGCCGATGACAGCAACCACGGCGCGATCATTGTCCACATCGAGGTCGATGTCGCCATCAGCGTCGAGAATGTCGAGTAACCGCTCGATATAGTCGCCCGCAATGTCGCCCTCTTGAATTAGCAGTTCGGTATCTACCCCTGCCATTGCCTCACCTGACGGGGCTCCGTCGGTCGGATCCGTCTCCGTAGAAGAAGCGCTTGATTGCTCAACCGCATCCGAGGTCGCCTCACCCATGGCTACTCCTTAGTGATTTTCGCACCGCTCGAAACCTAGAGCAGATATAGCAAGAAATTTTTCCAACATGACATAAAACTCTTAGTGCATCCAGCCTCTGCTAGATGCGTCCGCCTTTGCGCTTCCGGCTTCGCTGCTTCTTCGACGTGGATCCAGCCTGGTTACTCGAACTACGAGTAGTCGACTTATCTTCCGGCCTCTTCGCCGCGGAAGCCCCCACGTCAGCCGTCACCGCAGTTGATTCAGACACCCTATCTTTGTCCCTTGTGGACTTTTCATTGGCTGATTTTCCATCGCCAGCACCGTTCTCTTCAGAAGCGGAGCGGGACGTATCTGAGCTGGCCGGGCTTGCTTTACTTGACTTACTACCCTTCGCACCTGGTTTAACGCCAGGTTTGGGAGCGAGAGCCTTCGCCGCTTGCGCGTCAACCGCGGGCTTATCTTTTGCACCATGGTTGATCGGGGGCATTTTCTTAAGAATCCAAAACTGCTGAACCATAGAGAACAAGTTGGTGATAACCCAGTAAATGAGTACACCGATCGGAAAGATGAATCCAGAAATCAACAAAGTGGCGGGAATGCCGTACAGCATGAGCTTTTGCACCATCGCCTGTGGCCCCTCAGCCGCACCACCGCTACGCGCGATCATCTGTCGCTGCGTGATGTAGGTGGTGGCGACCATCGTCAGTACCAGCGCAAGCGCGACGATCTGCACCACGCCGCGCTGAGCACCAAGCTCGTGCAGAATATCCGATTTAGACCTAAAAGAAGCCGCGATGGGAGCGCCAAACAACTTGGCACCCGTCACCGACTGAAACTGCTCCATTGACCAGCCGTATTGGTCCACCATCGCCGACTGCGACGTATGCGATAGCGGATTGATGCAGCGCAGCACGTGGAACAGACCAATGAGTACTGGGGTCTGCAACAACAACGGCAGACAACCCATAAGTGGGTTCGCCTTTTCTTCCTGGATCAGCTTTGCCATCTCGACCCGCAACGTCTGTGGGTCATTCTTATATTTGGTGCGCAGCTCGGTCATCCTGGGCTGCAGCACTTGCATCGCCCGTTGCGACTTAATCTGTTTCACCACTACCGGGATCAGAATGACCCGGACAGTGAGCACCACGAAGATGATCGCCAACACCCAGGAGACATCACTGTCGGGATGAAAAATCCATCCCCACACGTCGTGCCAACGCAGCAGTAGCCACGAGATCCCGATATAGATCCAATTTAAGTTGAAGTCCACCGGACAGCTCCCTCAGTGGTAGACGTGCGTACAGGCTGTTTAGTAGAGCTACGCCGCGCGGGAACCGGATCGTAGCCACCTGGATTGAATGGGTGACACCGGGCCAAACGCCACACCGTCAACCACAATCCCCAAACGATTCCTCGGCTCGTAATCGCTTCGACCGCATAAGCACTACAGCTTGGATAAAACCGACAACGCGGGGGTAACGCGGGAGATATCCACCGTTGATAAACCCGAATGGGTGCTGCCACCGCCCGCACAGCAAATTCGTGGAAGCGACGCCACCATCTAAGAGTCATACGCAATCACGCCGAACCTATTACGTGACGCTGCGCAACACAGCGACGTAATGCGGTGTCGATATCGGTGCCAAGTTGCCCACTGGAGGCAAGAGATGCGCCCGCAAGCGCCCTAATGACCACACGCGCATCGAGCGGAAGGCCAGCGAGGCGGTCACGCATGAGATGGCGAAGGCGGCGCGCTACCCGATGACGACTAACGGCATTTCCTACCGCACGAGAAACGATCAGCCCAACTCTCGGAATGGACTGTTCAGAGTTAGACCGCCGAAAATAGACGACAACTCGCTTACCGCTGCCAGCCTTACGACCAGTACGGACAACCTCAGAAAAATCAGCGCGCCGATGCAGCCGCGCTTGGGCTGGCAGCACGCCGCTCTCCCGTCTCCGATTAGGCAGTCAAACGGCCGCGGCCCTTGCGGCGACGACCACTGATGATGGCGCGACCGGCCCGAGTACGCATACGCAGCCGAAAGCCGTGCGTCTTCGCGCGGCGGCGATTGTTCGGCTGAAAGGTGCGCTTACTCACGAGATACTCCAGAAAATATGGGCAAAATTATGCGGGGTTATCTTAGCGCGCTTGCTTTCATGCGCACCACCGACTTCAAAGCCTCAGTGAGCTTTCAACAGGCGTTTCCCAGGTTACCGTGCGGTGATTGCCCAGGCCATCTGGGGGCGTAATCAGCATCTGTATGCGGAACCGACCTTGTTTAAACCACCCTCATCCTGTTAGCGTCCCCGCCATCATGCACAGCTGTGGACATCCCTGTGGATTACGCCAAAAAAATGGGCTTAACCAGGGGAAACGCTGTTGAGTATGTGGCTCTAATTCGAGGGTTACGACAGTCTGCTCAACCTCTCCTAGCTACTCAGCGTAGTAAGGGGGAGGAGGCACACTCCGCACAGGCAGAAGAGCACAATAGCGCCTGCGGTATTGGAGAAATAACAAGGGGGAAGCGGTGTCCGACGAACAGATCGACTTAGAAGACGTCTGGGAACGGGCAACCGACAGTCTTTCACATGAGGCACTCAGCCCCCAACAACGTGCGTGGATCCGGCTAACCCGCCCCATCGGACTAGTCGAAGACACCGCTTTGCTGGCGGCGCCGAACTCCTTCGCGCAAGATGTTTTCCAAAGCCGCTTGCTACCTATCATCACCGCGGCGATCTCACGTCAACTTGGACGGATCGGTAAATGTCGCGATCACAGTGCGCACCGTAGAAGAGATGCCTACCGAACGGCTTCGCACCGTGCAACCGGAGCCGAACAGCCTGAACTCACCTGAAAGCACCTACTGCTGGTCGTATCCCGCAGCCCACAACACCCATATCTGACACCCGCGAGGACTCATCAGAGCTTCCAGAAGACGTCACTAGCGACTCATCAGCCCCTCCCAGGGCTAAACGATCATCAGCATCGAGTCCATTAACGAATTCACAGCCAAGGCCACCCAGCAGACGCTATTCACAACCGGACCGATCTCTCTTCAATCGTCCGCTTCGATACAGCCGCAACGACCATCTGGAGAGGTATGGCAGTCGATCTCCCGCCCACGCCAACCCCAACCCGATGCCGCGCGGCTGAATCCCAAATACACGTTTGACACCTTTGTCATCGGCTCATCAAATCGTTTCGCGCACGCCGCAGCGGTTGCTGTGGGTGAGGCGCCAGCCAAGGCGTACAACCCGCTGTTTATTTACGGTGGCTCTGGCTTGGGTAAAACGCATCTACTCCATGCGATTGGTCATTACGCACAGAGTCTGGGCAACGCGCGTGCTGTGCGATACATCTCCACCGAAGAATTCACCAACGATTTCATTAATTCGCTACGCGACGATAAAAGCCAAGCGTTTCAACGGCGGTATCGAGACGTGGACATTCTGCTCGTAGACGACATCCAGTTCCTGGAAAATCGCGAGCGCACACAGGAAGAGTTTTTCCACACCTTTAACACCCTTCATAACTCTGACAAACAGATTGTCATCTCCTCGGACCGTTCACCCAAACAGTTATCCACATTGGAAGACCGGCTAAGGACGCGCTTCGAGTGGGGTCTGTTGACAGATATTCAGCCACCTGACCTCGAAACCAGAATCGCCATCCTGCGCAAAAAAGCGGCGCAAGAACGGTTGGCGGCTCCTCCTGAAGTCCTCGAGTTCATAGCGTCCAAAATCCAGAGCAACATCCGCGAGCTGGAGGGCGCACTCATTAGGGTCACCGCTTTCGCGAGTCTTAATCGACAGGCAGTAGACATCGGTTTGGCAGAGGTGGTGCTCAAGGACCTGATCCCTGAGGGTGGTGGGCCAGAGATAACGGCGGCCACCATCATGGGCGCGACGGCCGAATACTTCGGCGTCAGCATGGATGATCTCTGCGGCTCTTCACGATCTCGCGTGCTTGTTAACGCACGCCAGGTGGCTATGTATTTGTGCCGCGAACTTACTGACTTGTCGCTACCTCGGATCGGTCAAGCGTTTGGTGGGCGAGACCACACCACTGTCATGCATGCGGACCGTAAAATCCGTTCGCAGATGGCTGAGCGCCGTTCGTTGTACAACCAGATAGCCGAACTCACGAACCGGATCAAACAGCGCTCACAGCAGTAAGCATCCCAAAAAGTGATACGAGTTACGCCTTTGTTATACCCACACCCTGTGGATAACGCTGTGGATTAGTTGTTAATTACCTGTGCGTTGCTTGTGTATTTCTTGTGCAAAAGCCACAATCGATGATGAAGAGCCACCCATTCAAAGCCCACAAGGCCTGTGCACAGACTGGGGATAACGCTGTGGATACCTGTGGATAAGTGTGGATAAGTGTGGAAAAACAATAAGTTATTAACAGTCATCCACAGCTAGCAAGGGGTTTATGCACATACGATCCACAGGTTCCTAACCCGGCTTAGCAGCTCAAACGGCAGTTATCCACACTATCCACAATGGCTACTACGACTACTACCTATAGTTACTACAAGGAGAAAAATCCACAGACATAGGCTGCTGGATTTTCTGGGGAAAACTTCGTGGGCTTACGCTGTCTTTCAGCATCGTTCCCGACCAGCGCACACCAGAGCGAGCACTAGACACAGCAGCGCGTGGCGGGAACCATCTAGTGGCTGCCGCAGAAAGCGCACTTCGCCCAAGGGGAGACGTCCATGAAATTCCAGGTTGAACGAGATGCGTTGGCCGACGCTGTCGCATGGACCGCTAAAAGCCTGCCGGCGCGTCCTCCCATGCCCGTATTGGCGGGGCTGCTGCTAGAGGTAGACAACGAGCGCTTGGGTGTTTCTGGTTTTGATTACGAGGTGTCCACCCACGTCGGCCTTGGGGTGCATGGTCAGGCTTCGGGCAGAACACTCGTTTCTGGCCGGCTCTTGGCTGAAATCACCCGAGCGTTGCCGGCGCGACCGGTTTCTGTGAGCGCGAACGAATCCCGGGTCGAGATCGTGTGTGGGTCAGCGCGATTCACACTTGCCGACAATGCCGGTAGAGGACTATCCAGCTCTACCAGAGATGCCGAGCGTTGCCGGCGCCATCGATGCGGCCGCGTTTTCTGGAGCTGTACGACAGGTAGCGGTTGCCGCTGGTCGGGACGACACCGTGCCGATGCTCACTGGAGTGCACATGGAGATGGATGGCGAGCGGCTATCCATGCTCGCCACAGATCGTTACCGCTTGGCGATACGCGAGCTCACGTGGCGCCCTGGCAGCGCCGACACGAGCCGCCATGCACTCATACCCGCGCGCACATTGGCCGAGACCGCGAAGGCGATGGGCGCGGGCGGGGAAGTAGCTGTCGCTTTGTCCGACGGAGAATCCGGTGGCGGACTTATCGGTTTCTCTGGCGCGGGCAAACGCACGACTACTCGCTTGCTTGACAGCGAATATCCGAAAGTCAGATCGCTCTTGCCGGAGACCTATGCCGCACAAGCGAGAGTCTCGGTGGCCCGGCTGACAGAGGTCGTCAAGCGGGTTTCATTGGTGGCCGAGCGCAACACACCGGTCCGGCTTAGCCTGGCCGACGACGTACTGACAGTTGAGGCTGGTAACACGGACGACGCGCGAGCATCCGAGTCGATGGAGGCACACTATTCCGGGGATGAGCTCACCATCGCCTTCAACCCGGATTACTTGCTCGACGGGCTAGGAGCTGTGGAAACCGAGACCGCGATGCTCTCGTTCGTCAATCCACTCAAGCCAGCGGTCCTGGCCGGGGCGATCGGTGACGAGGAGAAGGGCTACTTTGAAGACTCGAGCTACCGATACGTGCTCATGCCCGTTCGGTTCTCGCAATAATCTTTAATCCTTTTTGGGAAGATGTACTAGGTGTGTGAGGAAGGTCAGCGTGGAGATCGGTCTTATCGGCCTCGGTAAAATGGGCGGCAACATGCGCGAACGTTTGCGCGAAGCCGGGCATACGGTGGTCGGATACGACCGTGATCAGGCTGTAAGCGATGTAGCAAACCTAGAAGAGCTGGTTCAGCGGCTTCACGGCACCACTAAAGTCATTTGGGTGATGGTTCCTCACGGCGAACCCACTCGTGCCACCATTCGAGAGCTTGCGGGGCTCTTGTCGGCCGGAGATGTCGTGATCGACGGCGGCAACTCCCGGTTCACCGACGACGCGGTTCACGCTGAACTGCTTGGCCGAAACGGTGTGGGTTTCTTAGATGTGGGTGTTTCCGGCGGTGTCTGGGGTTTAAAAAATGGCTACGCCCTCATGGCTGGTGGCTCTGCTGAAGACGTGGCCACAGTGCGGCCGATCTTCGATGCGCTAAAACCCGCTGGCGATTCCGGTTTTGTGCACGCTGGCAAGGTCGGCGCTGGCCATTTTGCGAAGATGGTGCACAACGGCATTGAGTACGGGCTTATGCAGGCGTACGCCGAGGGATATGAGCTACTCGCCGCCAGCGAAAATGTCGCTGATGTCACGGGAGTACTCAAAAGTTGGACTGAGGGCACAGTGGTCCGTTCGTGGCTTCTCGACCTCCTCGTGCGCGCACTGGAACAAGACCCAGAGTTGGCCGCGATTAAGGGCTACGTCGACGATTCCGGCGAGGGGCGGTGGACTGTCGAAGAAGCGATTCACCACTCAGTTCCCATGCCCCTCATCGCTGGCGCATTGTTCGCTCGGTTTTCCTCCCGGCAAGAAGACTCTCCCGCAATGAAAGCCGTCGCCGCGTTGCGCAATCAATTTGGCGGCCATCCGGTGACCGCGGCGAGCCAGTCAGCCGCGGAAAGCGGTGCGGGCGGTCCTGGCCACACCACCGACACGTAAACGGCGACATGTTTGTCCCACGGCTAGCCCTGGCCGACTTCCGTAACTACTCGAGTGTCTCCTTAGACCTGGAGCCTGGTCCAAGCGTGTTCGTGGGGCCAAACGGTCATGGCAAAACCAACCTGGTCGAAGCGATTGGCTATGTCTCCACTTTAGGCAGTCATCGAGTGGCGGCAGACGCACCACTGATCCGGGCTGGAGCCGATCGCGCAGTGGTTCGCTGTGGCGTGCGACATCAGCAACGAGAGTTACTGGTGGAGCTCGAAATCGTTGCTGGCAAAGCAAATCGGGCCCGGCTTAACCGGGCGCCGGTGACGCGCACCCGAGATGTTCTGGGCGCACTTCGCACGGTGTTGTTTGCTCCAGAAGACCTGGCATTAATTCGGGGCGACCCGCAAGAACGTCGCCTGTTCTTGGACGATCTTTTGGTGTCGCGCTCGCCGAGGTTTGCCGGTATCCGTGCCGATTACGACCGTGTGCTTAAACAACGCAATGCGTTGCTGAAGACAGCGGGTATGGCGCGACGCTCGGGGTCCAGTGGTGACCTGCGCACATTGGATGCGTGGGATGGCCACCTCGCTGAGTTGGCGGCACAGTTGTTAGCTGGACGAGTTGAGCTGGTGGCGGGCCTCACTCCTCATGTGGCGAAGGCCTACGACTCTGTGAGTAACGGCAAAGGAAACGCCACGATGGTTTACCGTTCGTCCATTTCGGAGCATCCTGAACCGTGGCGTGGGGCGGGGCGGAGTGGTCATGGCGACCAGGCGACGTTCGCCCCGGATCGTTCGGCAGAGCAGCAGGGCTTTTCTGCGGATAAAGAGGTGTTGACAGCCCAAGTACTTGCTGCCTTGGCGCGGGCCAGACCCACTGAGGTGGAACGGGGGATCACGTTAGTCGGGCCACACCGTGACGATCTGCTGCTTACACTCGGGGATTTTCCCGCGAAAGGATACGCCAGCCACGGCGAAAGCTGGTCGTTCGCGTTAGCGTTGCGGCTCGCCAGCTACGAGCTACTTGCCGAGGATGGCGGTGAGCCAGTGCTCATCCTTGATGACGTTTTCGCGGAACTAGACGCGGCCCGTCGTTCCCGCTTGGCTGAATTGGTCACCGATGCGAGTCAAGTGCTCATCACCGCTGCGGTAGCCGACGATGTACCTGACGCCTTGCATGGTGCACGCTTCGATGTGGCCTTCGGCGAGGTGCGACGTGTCCGATGACGAGGAGAAAACAACCGAGAAGCCAACGCGGGCTGGACCTGCTCTAGCGCGGGCGGCGCTAGAGGCAGCACGGGCAAATCGGGCGCCTCAAGGCTCGCACCGCCGCAGAACTGGCGCGTCGAAAGCGCCAGATAGCGCGGCCCGTGATGCTCGAAGAGGGGGCTATAGCGGAGCGGCCGCAGACCCGCGAGATCCGCAGCTGTTGGGTGCATTGGTGTCGCGATTGATCGCTGACCGTGGATGGGAACGCCCGGCCGCCGAGGGAACTGTCTTTGGTTCCTGGGAACAATTGGTTGGCTCGGACATTGCGGAAAAGTGTCAGCCAGTGTCGTTGCGTGAGGGTGAGCTTGTGGTTCAGGCAGAGTCCACGGCGTGGGCTACCCAGCTGCGGCTTCTCGTCGGAAAATTGCTGACACGGCTGCGCGGTGAGATAGGTCAGGGCGTTGTTACCTCGATCAAGGTTCATGGCCCCGTGGGCCCTAGTTGGAAGCGTGGACCACGGTCGGTGCCGGGTCCCGGCCCAGGGGATACCTACGGATAGTGGCCGACTGTGGTCTTAGCCCGCGGCCTTCAGTTCACGATGCGGTGGATCACTACGAGGAGTGTCGTCGGATCTGGAAGGCGCCACTGAACCTCTTGCGGTCGACACAGCCAGACTGTCGGATGACCGCTGGTGACGCTAGGCGGGATGGGCACCCACGATCCGGCTCGATGAAGAACTACACCGGCTTGGGCAAGGTCATTCGCGGCGAATGGCTCAGCAAGGTCATCCGAGATATCGGATGTAAACAGATAAACCGTGCCATTCAGACTGGCGATGGGGCCGGGAATGCGCCATAGCTCACTAGCGGCATCGCCTTGCACCAGCGCTGCGGGCAGTTCAATGACATTGACGGATGCGCCCGTTGCTAAGAGCACCGTGTAGGCATTTTTGGCCCAACGTTCGGTAACAAGTTGGCGGGTGGAAAGGGCGTAGTCGGCCAAGTTGGCTAGCGGACTAAGTGGTGAAACCGGCCCGACCTCGCTTGCCGCTGGGTGAAGGCCCGCAGCCAGGCACCCTGGGATGTCGCACACGTGGCGCCCCGCCGACGCCGACCACCAGGACCCAGGAACGACGGGCCAGCCGTGATCCACGCATTCCAGCGCGGCTTTGCGTAGGTGCCGGCGATAGCGGCTGTCGGGTCCCAGCCACTTGTTCCAACGATCGCGCATTGCCGCGATTGCGGAGCGTGCGGTGGCAGCGGCCATTCTTCAACCTTCCTGGTCGTCGTAACCAAGTTGGCCGTGGGCTGCCCGATCGCCTGCGGCATTTCATGGTGTTTCGTGGTACGAAAAAGCTGAGACGTAGGCTACTCACGGTAACCCGAAAACACACCCCAGCTGCCGGCAACAATAAGTGTTGACAGAGAGTTAGCAGTGTAGAAGGTCGTGTTCGGAGTTCGTGTCGCACGGATGGTGTCCTGCGGATCCATTCTGCCAATAGCCGAAAATACCTAGTTCCCTCAGTGCCCCCCTACTGGCGGAGGCCGTAAACGGGAGAGCGACGGTTTCAGGTGGGTCAATGCACCGGCGACCAGTGTGGGGTCGCTACCATGTCATGAGTACCTCAGCGCGTACGGCCTCTGATTGCTCGATGAGAGAGTGTGAGCACCCGGGGTTTTTGTATGCCCAACGGTCACCCGAGGTGGCAGGAAGCGGCTGAATTAGTGGCGACAGACAAACCCGGCGCGAAAAAAGCGGGTTACAGCGCAAGCTCTATCACGGTGCTAGAGGGCCTCGAGGCGGTACGAAAACGGCCTGGCATGTACATCGGCTCCACCGGTGAACGCGGTCTCCATCATCTCGTGCAGGAAGTAGTCGACAACTCAGTCGACGAGGCGATGGCCGGCTATTGCGACACGGTTGAGGTCACATTGCTGGCAGATGGCGGCGTGCGAGTGCGGGATAACGGCCGTGGCATTCCGGTCGACATGCATCCCGTCGAGAAGCGGCCAGCGGTGGAACTAGTGCTGACCACTCTTCATGCGGGCGGAAAGTTCGACAGCGACTCTTATGCCGTTTCTGGTGGTCTACATGGTGTCGGAGTCTCGGTTGTTAACGCTCTGTCTTCCAGGCTAGAAGTGGAGATCAAGGTAGGCGGCAGCGTGTGGTTCCAGCCCTACGAAAACAGCAAGCCCGCCGCTCCACTGCGCAAGGTCAAGCCCACGAAAGAACACGGAACTACATTGACGTTCTGGGCCGACCCCACGATTTTTGAAACCACGACCTATCACTTCGACACCATTGCGCGACGTATGCAGGAGATGGCGTTCCTGAACCGTGGGCTCACCATGGTGTTGCGGGATGAGCGTCGCGCCAAGGCTCCTGAGGTGGCAGGCGAGACTCCTAGCGATAAATCGGCCGACAAACCGACTGAAGTCACGTACCAGTACAAGGACGGGATCGCTGATTTCGTTCGGCACCTCAACGGAAAGAAAAGCCCAATCCATAAGTCGGTTATTGAGTTCGCCGGCGAAGGCAAAGGCATCGCGGTTGAAGTGGCGATGCAGTGGAACGAGGGCTACTCAGAGTCGATCTACTCGTTCGCCAACACGATTAACACTCTCGAAGGTGGCACCCACGACGAGGGTTTCCGCACCTCACTTACCAGTATCGTTAATCGGTACGCACGCGACAAGAAGCTGCTCAAGAACAACGAGGACAACCTTACCGGCGACGACATTCGAGAGGGCCTAGCCGCGATCAGTGTCGATCAAGCTGGCCGAGCCTCAATTCGAAGGGCAGACGAAGACCAAGCTGGGTAACACTGAGGCTAAGTCGTTCGTTCAGAAGATCTGCAACGATTGGCTTTCGGACTGGTTTGAACGTAATCCAGCTGAAGCTCGGGTCGTAATTACGAAGGCAAGCCAGGCAGCTAGGGCGCGGGTGGCCGCACAGCAAGCTCGGAAGCTGGCGCGGCGAAAGAACGCGCTGGACTCCAACTCCATGCCCGGCAAGCTTGCGGACTGCCAATCCACTGATCCGCGAGAGTGTGAGCTCTACATTGTGGAGGGTGACTCGGCGGGTGGTTCGGCCAAACAGGGCCGCGATCCGAGAACCCAGGCGATCCTCCCGATTCGCGGCAAGATTCTCAACGTCGAGAAAGCCCGGATCGACAAGGTGCTAAAGAACAATGAGGTGCAGGCGCTCATCACCGCGCTTGGCACCGGGATTCACGAAGAGTTCGACATCGAGAAGTTGCGCTATCACAAGATCGTGTTGATGGCAGACGCCGATGTGGACGGTCAGCATATTCGTACGCTGCTGCTTACGTTGTTGTTCCGGTTTATGCGCCCTCTGGTTGAGCTGGGTCATGTGTACTTGGCACAGCCGCCGCTGTACAAAATCAAGTGGAATAAAAAGGGCGACGATGCCCAGTATGCGTTTAGTGATCGCGAGCGCGACGGCTTGATAACCCTGCGGCAAGAGAAGAACCCCAAGGCCAAGCCAGACGACATCCAACGCTTCAAGGGTCTGGGCGAGATGAACTACCCGGAGCTGTGGGAAACTACGATGAACCCGGCCTCGCGTACTTTGCTTCAGGTCACTTTGGACGATGCCGCTACCGCCGACGAACTGTTCAGTGTGCTCATGGGCGAGGACGTAGACGCACGGCGGCTATTTATTCAGCAAAACGCAAAAGATGTTCGTTTCTTGGACATTTGATGCCGATTCGAGGTCTGCAACTCGCAACGCGATAGCGACTTTGTCCACAGTATCCACAGGATTCTCCACAGTGGAAGGTAACTAGTGACCGAAACGACCGTTTCGTCCGGATCGTCCGGCGAAAGCATTGAGCCTGTCGGCATCGAAGTTGAGATGCAACGCAGCTATCTCGACTACGCGATGAGTGTCATTGTCGGGCGTGCGCTACCCGACGTGCGGGATGGCCTCAAGCCGGTACATCGCAAAATTTTGTACGGCATGTACGACGGCGGTTACCGACCCGATCGTGGATACGTCAAGTGTTCGCGGGTAGTGGGCGACGTCATGGGGCAGTTCCACCCCCATGGCGACTCGTCCATTTATGACGCGCTGGTGCGCATGGCCCAACCGTGGTCATTGCGCTACCCGCTCATCGATGGCAACGGCAACTTTGGCTCTCCGGGCAATGACCCAGCCGCTGCGATGCGGTACTGCGTTACCGGGGACACTCTTATCCGTACCGCAGATGGGACTGTTCAGATCGATCAGATCGTTCCAGGCGCGGAGCCAAATACTGACAATGAAATAGACCTCAAGGTTATTGATCGCAATGGCGATCCGACCCGAGCGTCTAAACTTTTTCATTCCGGTGAGCATCCAACGCTCTCGTTGACAACGACAGTCGGATACCGCCTCACTGCTACCCGTAACCATCCAGTGCTGTGCCTGGCCAACATCGCTGGCGTCCCGACTCTGCTGTGGAAACTATTAGAAGAGATTCGTCCAGGCGACCGGGTGGCGATGCAGCGAGTCGCTCGTGACGAGATTGGGGCACCAAGCCTCGACTCTATTGAGGCAGCGGTGCTTGCTGGCGCTTTTGTCAGCGAGGGCGGGGTTTCCGGTAATCGTGCTGGCTTTAACAATATTGATCACGAATTTTTCTTACGTGTGCTCGGCGCTTATGATGCCGTTGTCGGAGGCAGTCGCTATGTAAGTGAGCGACTCATCAAATCCGGTAGCAGGTTGTACGAGCTTGATGTGCAGGATCTTTCCGCGCTACAGGTCAGCGTGCTCGGTGAGATGGTTGATAAGCGGAGTGCGGACAAATGCGTTCCATCATTTGTCTGGCAGGCCGATCCTTCAGTAAAGCGCTCCTTCTTGCAGTCCCTGTTCGAAGGAGACGGATCTTGCTCGCTCCTGCCTCGTGACACTGTTCAAATCAGCTATTCAACGCGGAGTAATCGGCTCGCCATCGAGGTGCAGCAATTGTTGCTGGAATTTGGAGTCATCTCACGACTCTGCCGCTATGAAAATGGCGAAATAAAGATAGTAATTACTAATCGTCGAGATGCTCGGTTTTTCGCTCATAAGGTGGGCTTCCTGGGTCGCAAGCAAGAAAAACTCGAGCGAGTTCTTGCTGAAATCCCTGGTACCAGCACCGCGCTAAGCAGCGACCACGTGCCTTTTGTGGCTGACTTTCTTCGAGACCATGGGGCCGAGCGCGGGACGGAACGGGATTGGCTGCGTCGCCACAACATCGACCGGACCGATCGCTGGGAACGTGATCGTGAGGAGATCCTGGCTCGAGTCACGAATCAAGAAGCTTGGGCAGTTGTCGAACCGTTGGTCGACGGCCGTTTTTATTATGCGGAAGTAGAGTCAATCACTGACGCTGGTGTGCAGCCGGTCTACAGCCTGAAGGTAGAGAGTGACGACCACGCGTTTATCACCAATGGGTTTGTAAGCCACAACACCGAGTGTCGGCTTCATCCGCTCGCGATGGAGATGCTGCGCGACATCGACGAAGAAACCGTCGACTTTGGACCCAACTACGACGGGCGTACCCAAGAGCCCGACATCCTGCCCAGCCGGTTCCCGAACCTTCTGGTTAATGGCTCGGGTGGCATCGCGGTGGGTATGGCTACCAACATTCCACCGCACAACCTGCGTGAGGTCGCGGCCGCGGTGCAGTGGTGTTTGGAGCACCACGAGGCCTCACCCGAGGAAACCCTGGACGCCGTCATCGGCCTAGTCAAGGGCCCGGATTTCCCCACCGGGGCGCTCATCGTGGGCACGTCCGGTATCGAGTCCGCGTACCGCACCGGTCGGGGGTCGATCCGAATGCGATCCGTGGTGGAGATCGAGGAGGATCGTCGAGGTCGGACGCAGCTGGTCGTCAGTGAACTCCCGTATCAGGTGAATCCAGACAACTTGGCGGAGCGCGTGGCGGACCTCGTCAAAGAAGGAAAACTCGGCGGCATCGCGGACATCCGAGACGAGTCCTCTGGGCGCACGGGGCAACGTTTGGTGATCGTGCTCAAGCGCGACGCGGTGGCCAAAGTTGTGCTCAACAACTTGTACAAGCACACGCAACTGCAGGAGTCGTTCGGCGTCAACATGTTGGCGATCGTCGATGGCGTGCCGCGGACGCTTAACCTGGCGGAGATGGTGCGTCTGTACGTGACCCACCAGATCGAGGTCATCATCCGACGCACTCGTTATCGCCTGCGCAAGAAGGAAGAACGCGCACACATTTTGCGTGGTCTACTCAAGGCACTCGATGCGATCGACGAGGTGATCGCGCTTATCCGTGCTTCGAACACGGTGGATGAGGCCCGTGTCGGCTTGATCCGATTGCTGGAGATCGACGAGATCCAGGCGAACGCCATCCTCGAAATGCAGCTTCGACGCTTGGCTGCGCTAGAACGACAGAAGATCGTCGACGAGTACGACCAGCTCATGCGCGAAATCGCGGGGCTCCAGGCCATCCTGGCTTCTGACGAACGTCAGCGTCAGCTTGTCTCCACGGAGCTCGCGGAGATCGTGGCGAAAAACGGTGACGACCGCCGGACCACGATCGTGCCTTTCGACGGCGATGTGTCTATGGAAGATCTCATCGCTCGGGAAGACGTGGTGGTGACCATCACCCGTACTGGTTATGCCAAGCGCACCAAAGTCGACCTCTATCGCTCGCAGCGGCGTGGCGGAAAAGGCGTACAAGGTGCGGCGCTTAAACAGGACGACATCGTTGCGCATTTCTTTGTTTGCTCAACCCACGACTGGATTTTGTTTTTCACTAACAAAGGTCGGGTATATCGGGTCAAGGCGTACGAATTACCCGAGGCAAACCGCACAGCTCGTGGACAGCACGTAGCCAACTTGTTGGCATTCCAGCCCGACGAACACATTGCACAAGTGATCGAAATTCGCGATTACAGCGTCGCGCCGTACTTGGTGCTGTCGACCAAGCGCGGACTAGTAAAGAAGACCCGACTGGAAGATTTCGACTCCAACCGACAGGGCGGCATCATTGCGGTCAATTTGCGTGACGATGACGAGCTCATGGGTGCTGCACTCATCAATGCGGAAGACGACCTTTTGCTGGTGAGTAAGCACGCTCAAGCCATTCGCTTCAATGCGAGTGACGATGCTCTTCGGCCGATGGGCAGAGCGACGAGCGGCGTCATTGGCATGCGGTTTGTTGACGGTGATGAACTGCTGGCGATGGAGGTGGTGCGCGATGGCCTTGAAGTGCTCATCGCCACCGAAGGCGGATTTGCTAAGCGGACGCCGATTGAGGAGTACCCGGTGCAAGGACGCGGGGGCAAAGGCGTCATTACCGCGAAGATAGTGACCAAACGCGGAGGGCTAGTGGGAGCTCTCGCAGTATCGAGCGAAGAGGAGCTGTTCGCGATAACGTCCAACGGCGGGGTGATCCGGACACCAGTCAAACCAGTGCGACGCACGAGAGATCGCAACACCATGGGTGTCAAACTCATGGATCTTCCGAAAGGCGTCACACTGGTAGCGATCGCTCGCAACGCTGACGAACCCGAAGGACAGGACGAGTAATGAGTAACCCGACCAGCGGCCCCAGCGACGCCACTAACGGTAAGGCAGGGCAGACCAGTACCGTGCCTGGTCCCGCGCCTCACTCTTCCGACAAGGGAGACGCGACCAACCGAAGTTCGGGTAATACAGACGCGCGGTCGGCACCGGCGCGGCCACCTAAGGGCGGCTCGAACGCCAACGATCAAGTTACGGAGAGCATTCCGGCGTTTTATGGGGATACCCCCCAGCCAGACCCGTCGACGAACGGATCCTCTGCCACGCCGGGGCAGGGCGATCCGCATAACGGCGATGCCACGCGGGTTAGTCGACAAGGCAACGTGCCGGGTAGTAATGGCGGAGGCGGCCACCAAGGCGCAGCTGGGAACGGCTCGGGGGGCTCCGGCCAGCCTCGGGTGGCCACTGCTGGAATGCCGGGGGCGTCGGCTCCGCTGCGGGCGCCGGGCGAGAGGGTCGACTCAAACACCGCAGAGAACAAGTTCGCGTTCCGAGATGCGGCGCAGAAGGCGAGGCAGACGATCGCGGCCGCGGCTGGGCGAGGGCCAAGGCGGGCGAGGCTGCAGCTAAAGAAGGTCGAGCCGTGGTCGGTCATGAAATTCTCGTTCGCTGCTTCTTTGGTGCTGTTCATTGCGTTTGTGGTAGCGACAGCAATTCTGTACACCGTTCTCGATGCGGTAGGGGTATTCGACAGCATCAACGAGACCATTAAGTCGCTGACCACCTCAGAAGGTGGCGGTGCTGATTCTGGTTTCGCCATCGACGCAAAATTGGTGATAGGCGGGGCCGCGTTGTTGGGCGCTGTCAATATGGTGCTGTTTACCGCGCTGGCCACCCTGGGCGCGTTTGTTTACAACATCTGCGCCGACCTCGCGGGCGGAGTAGAAGTCACGTTGGCGGAACGCGAGTAGACGACCAGACAATCAGATTCTTATGGCGCGACCCTGGCCGTGTTCGTAAAGCGGGAGTAGAACGAGCCGACGTCGGGACGGCTGGTGCCAGTGCATAGGCCGGGATGTCTTGAACGTCCTCGCTACGGCATAGGCCGGTAACGATAATCGTGTGAGCATGCGGTAACCTTTGCCGGGCTTGGGGCTATAGCTCAGTCGGTTAGAGCGCATCGCTGATAACGATGAGGTCGATGGTTCGATTCCATCTAGCCCCACAGGGGCGGTTCTTGGTGTGAATACAGCGAAAACCGCTTAATGGTGGTGTGAGGGGAGACTTCCCATGTGGAAGAAAATGGCACTGTGCGCCGCTGTTAGTGTCGCTGCCCTCGTGTTGATTAAGCGCGCTAAGCAAGCGCGTGAAGAGCGTGAGCTTTGGCGAGAAGCGACCGATACCTCCCATTCCACACTGCAAGAGGCCACATAAGCAATTTCATAGCCTCGGATATGACCCCGGTGGTCAGCGGCGTTAGCTATCATCGGTAGAGCACTCGGGGACGTAGCTCAATTGGCAGAGCGCTGCCTTTGCAAGGCAGAGGTTAGGGGTTCGATTCCCCTCGTCTCCACCACCATTTGTCACGATGTTTCCGCAGGCCAGATTCATAGCTGAGTTCCCTTTCGCTGTTCTGAGAACTATGTTTCCGGACAACCTTCAGGGTCCAAAGTCAGCAAAAAGTCAGCAGACTTATCCAGAACGCTTCGGATCGTGCTGTCGTAGTCATTAATGCGGTGGGTGTAACGGTTGAGTGTTGTGGACGCTTGAGCGCGACCGAGTACCGCCAGTCTTCCACTGATCTCGATGACTGACCGCGTCACGTGCACGTAGCCTTGCGTGAGGTCTACATTTTCCCACGTCAGACCAACACATTCTCCCCACCGAAGACCGCGGCCTGCGGCCATGGAGACGGTCAAGGAGCGCGCCTCGTGTGACGGCGATTGCCGAAACACTGAACTGGGGTGGTGGTGTGGTGAGCTGCGGCTTGACGCCGACTCACCACACCACCACCCCACACCTATTCGGGGTATCGGGTTGCCGAAAGAATTCGACCGCAGGACCGGCCATTCCCTCGCATCCAAGAATCCGATGGTTCTGGCTGCTATCAAGGGCGCCTGCGGCGGCAAGGTCCACAATGTCCATTGTTGCTACTGCGGCAATGAACCGAGGCGGTCGGCTGGGAGTGTCATGGAAATCACTAGCGAACCCGGCCGCCAGCTCATGTGCATCTGTTCGGATAGTTGACCCATGCGGTGTTTGCGCCATAACGCGGCCGGCACTTCCACTCGCGCTAGCGTCGAGATCAACAACGGGCTCGGTAGTTGTGTTACCTGATCGCTGCCCGCTTCCTCGGCGTACAGCTTCACTAGTGCTGAGGAGTCAGCGAAGAGGCTCACCGTCCGGAAGAAATAAAGTCAGACAATGGAGTGCCGTTGATGGCTGGCTTCTGGAATCGGCATCTCGCTCCTGCACGCGAGTCTACGGGAACTATGTAGGCAGCGGTCAACGACACAAAAACCATCAGGGTTATGCGCGCAATGCGGTGGTGAAGAGGTAATAACTTGCGTGGGAATGGGTACTGGAGCCTCATCCGGCGTACGTGAGTTGTGCTGGCTCACGTAGGGAGCCAGCACAACTGTGACCATCTACCACCGGGGTAGCGCTGCCAGGTCGGTTAGGTGGACCAGTAAAGCGGTGACGTGTTGGGCTTCGGGGAGGGCGAGGTGGAATCCGTGGGCGGTGTCGTCGGCCGACCGCTCCTTCTTCATGAAGGCCGGCTTGGCTTCAAGGCCAGGGCCCCCTGTCGAACGGAGTCAGCAAAAAGTCAGCAAACGCTTCACCGGAGATTGCGACTGCGAGTGGGCAGGTCATATTCGAGGAGTAACAAGAATGCTGCATTAGCCTGTTTGTGGCGCATCGGCGCATCGGCGCATCACCACAAGGCTTCGGCGACAAGCACGCCGACCAGTCGGCTCTTAAGGGAGACACCGCATGGGCAAGGTCATCGCGATTGAACACCTGACGCTGGACGGCGTGATGCAAGCACCGGGGCATCCGGAAGAGGACCCGCGGGATGGCTTCCGGTACGGCGGTTGGGCGAATCTGGAAAACCGAAGCCAAGACCCGACCGTGCATGAGGCGATGGGCGCACACATGGCGAGCGCATGGTCTCTGCTGGTTGGCCGCACGACGTACGAGCGCTTTGCGGATTATTGGCCCAAGCAGACTCCGAACCCTTTCACGGAGGCGCTCAACAACGTCCAAAAATATGTGGCATCGACGACGCTGACGGAGCCGCTAGCTTGGCAGAACTCCACCCTTCTCGCAACCGACGCGGCCAGCGCCGTTGGGCAGTTGAAAGCGGAACGGCAGGAGAACCTGGTGATGTTCGGCAGCGGTGTCCTGGTTCAGTCGCTGCTCCCGCATGGCCTCATTGACACTATTGTTCTTCTGATCCATCCGCTGGTGCTCGGCTCAGGGCGGCGACTTTTCTCAGACTCCGGTTCGGACATGTCGACATTCCGATTGGTTGACTCGGTGACGACCGGATCCGGCGTCGTCATCGTTACCTATCAACCCACCGACAGGTGATCTGTTGCCAAGGTCCTGTTCCGAGCTAGCGACTTCGACGTTCCACCTCTGTAGCGACCGCGGTGAACCTCAGCCGGCGTTCTTGGATACCTCCCGCTGTGGCACGCCCGTGTACTGGCTAAGTGGCCGAATGAGCGCGTTGCTGGCCAGCTGTTCCACTATGTGCGCGGTCCAGCCAGTAATACGGCTCATGACGAAAATGGGGGTGAAGGTCGGGATATCGAAGCCCATCAGGTGGTAGGCCGGACCCGTCGGATAGTCCAGGTTGGGATGGATGTCCTTCTCTCGACGCATCGCTGTTTCGAGCGCATCGTAGGTGGCTAGGAGTTGGTCTGCGCCCCGTAGCGTCGCTAGTTCACCTAATGCGGCCCGCATCGTGGGGACTCGAGAGTCACCGTGCTTATAGACGCGATGGCCAAAGCCCATGATCTTGCGACGTTCGCTGAGGGCTGCTCGGAGCCACTCTTCGGCCTCAACAGGACCGTCGATCTCGGCCAACATGCGCATGACCGCCTCGTTAGCGCCTCCGTGAAGGGGCCCTTTGAGCGCACCGATAGCACCCGTGACCGCACTGTAGATATCGGCGAGCGTCGACGTAATGACGCGAGCGGTGAAGGTAGAGGCGTTAAAGCTGTGCTCGGCATAGAGGATGAGCGAGATCTCAAAGCTGCGGACCACTGCGGGCTCGGGAACCGCGCCGAAACACATGTGGAAAAAGTTCTCCGCAAAGCCCAGGGTGTCGTCGGGTGCGATGGCGTCCTGGCCACGCCGGCGTCGCTGTTCACCAGCGACAATCGTCGGGAGTTTGGCCATCATGGATAGCGATTTCGCGTGGTTGGCCTTGGGGGACGGATCGCCTTCTCGGGGATCTGTCGCGCCCAGGTAGCTGATGGCGGTGCGCAGCACATCCATCGGGTGACCGGTTGCCGGCAGTGCGTTAAGGGTGCCGCGCAGGTTGTCACTGATTGCCCGTTCTGAACGTTCCTGCGCAGAAGGCGCGAAGTTGTTCCGAGCTGGGGAGCTCGCCGTGCCAGATGAGATACGCCACTTCTTCGAAGCCGCACTCCGTGGCCAGCTGTTGCACGGGGTAGCCGCGATAGGTGAGTGAGTTGGTCTCCGGATTGACCATCGAGACTTCGGTGTTATCCACGATGACTCCGGCGAGTCCTTTGTGGATAGATGAATCCTGAGTAGGCATGACATTCTCCCGAAGTATTAAGTGGCGTCCGTAAACATTTCACAAAAAATGTTAGAGACGAAAGTTGAAGACGTCTGTGTCGAATGTGTTGTAGCTCGCATAATCAAGTAGCTCGTAGAGGCGCGATCGATGCTGCATGCTGTCGAGCAGCGTTTCTTGCGACCCTTCAGAAGCGATTCTCTGTAGACCGTCTTCGACTGCGCCCATGGCGAGCCGGAACAACGTCACCGGATAGATGACCATATTGATCCCGAGCGATTCCAAAACGGAGCTTTTTAGTAGCTTGCTTTTTCCGAACTCTGTCATATTGGCCAGGATCGGCACGTCGATGGCGTTCCGGAACCGCTCAAACTCTCGCTCGTCAGCAAGAGCCTCCGGAAAGATCATATCCGCGCCAGAATCCACATAGGACTTTGCTCGATCAATGGCGCCGTCGAGCCCTTCGATGGTGCGGGCGTCAGTGCGCGCGCAGATGACGAAATTCTCGTCTTGCCGGGCGGTCACCGCGGCTCGGAGTCGGCGCAGCATCTCCGGGCGTTCCACGATGGTCTTGCCGTCCAAATGGCCGCAGCGTTTTGGATTGATTTGGTCTTCGATATGACAACCAGCCAACCCATGGTCTTCGAGAAGTTGCACTGTGCGAGCGACATTCATGGGCTCGCCAAAGCCGGTGTCGGCGTCGACGATCGACGGCAGGTTGGTGACTCGGGCGATCTGCTGGCTGCGACTGGCAACCTCGGTCAGCGTGGTGAGCCCAATATCGGGGAGCGCCAACTCCGCCGAAAGTACCGCACCGGAGATGTACACGCCATCGAAGCCGTGCTGCTCGATCATGACCGCGGCGAGGGGATTAATCGCCCCGGGGAAACGCAGTAGGCGCCCGGAGCGGAGCTGTTCACGCAGTCCCGCGCGCTTGGCTGCTGGTGGGGTAGCGGCGTGCAGCATCAGAAGATCCCCCCGGGAGCATCGTCGACAAGTGACTTCTCCGCAGCGAACGACAATTCGCTCAGCTCGCCTGGTTTGAGTTCTGGAAGTCTGGCTGCCGCAGCGAGGAACCGCTCTTGTTCCACTTTGCTGACGACACCCTCTGCGAGCTGACGGAACTTAGTAACGTACTGCTCCCGTCCAAAAGGCCGTGCGCCCAGGGGATGGGCGTCTGCAACCGCGATGGAGTCTTCGATGGGGGATCCGTCTTCTAGCTCGACGACCACTCTGCCACCAAACGCCTTTTGACTGAGGTCGCTGGTGTGGTAGCGGCGAGTCCATTCCGAATCTTCGACAGTCCGGACCTTGTGCCAGAGCTTGATCGTGTCCGGACGGGTGGCGCGCTCCCGGGTGTAGGAGTCTTCGTGATGCCAGCCGCCATCTTGCAGCGCCACCGCGAAGATATACATGATGGAGTGGTCAAGGGTCTCTCTGCTTGCTAGGGGATCAAGCTTTTGTGGATCATTCGCACCCGTACCAATGACGTGGTGCGTGTGGTGGCTGGTGTGAATGGTGATGGACCGCACGCGATTGAGGTCTCCGATCCGTGGCCCCAGATGGCGCGCCAGATCGATCAGCGCCTGGCTCTGGTACTCGGCGGAGTGCTCTTTGGTATAAGTCTCCAAAATGGAGCGTTTCGTCTCGCCTTTGGCGGGCAGCGGCACCACATAGCCAGCGGATGGGCCGTCAAGAAGCCACGCGATGACGCCATCTTCACCTTCGTAAATTGGCGAGGGAGACGTTTCGCCGCGCATAGCTCGGTCCGTGGCTTCTATCGCCATTTTTCCAGCAAACGCTGGAGCGTAGGCCTTCCAGCTAGAGATCTCGCCTTTACGGGACTGCCGAGTGGTGGTGGTCGTGTGTAGTGCTTGTTGAATTGCCTGATAAATGGTCTCGGCGGGAAGCGCCATTGCCGCGCCAATGCCGGCGGCAGCTGATGGTCCTAAGTGGGCAATGTGGTCAATCTTGTGGGCGTGCAGGCAGATGCCTTTCGCAAGCCCGACTTGAATTTCATAACCTGCGGCGATGCCGCGAATGAGATCGAGCCCTGAGCGTTGACAATGCTGGGTCACCGCTGTGATGGGAGGGATGTTATCTCCCGGGTGTGAATATTCTGCCGCCAAGAACGTGTCGTGAAAGTCCAACTCGCGCACCGCAACGCCGTTAGCCCAGGCAGCCCATTCGGGTGATGAGTGCGCCGCATCGCCCAGTCCGAATATGGTGGCGCCTGGATTGGCAGAGTGCTGGCGCGCCTGGGCCCGAGCCGCGGTCACCGGAGGGCGGCGCAGCGACGCCGCCGCCACGCCCGCGTTGTCGATTACGCGATTGATGACCATTTCTGTCACGTCGTCATCAACGGGCGCCGGGTCTGCCGCAACTTCCGCGATCTTCCACGCCAATTGGTCCTCTCGGGCCAGCGGTTCTTCACTCCGATACACCCGAACCCGGTGATTAATCATGCCCAACGGCTCCCAAATTCTGTTCGGTCACAAGGCGACGATCATGTGTGTATGAGGTCGCTCAGCGGTGACAATACTGCGGATGTGGTTATCCCGAAGAGCAGAAGCTAAAGAACCGCTAGCGAACACGCTGTTGTGACGCGCCGCCCAGAAAGCCACAAGCCGCGTGGGTCTGTAGCAGAAGCGCTGTGTTGCGCTTACGTTCTACGACTCACGCGGCCAATGGACCCGCTCCGAATGAGGTGCTATGCGGGCTGCTCTTCTTTAGCCAGAGCAAGGTTGAGCACCCAGCTCACAACTCCCACGATGATGGCGCCAAAGAATGCGGACCAGAATCCGGTCACCTCGAATGGCAAGTTCAAAGCGTGGCTGAGCCAGCCGGTAAACCAGAAGAGAAGGGCATTAATGACGAGTGCGAATATGCCCAGCGTAAGGATGATGATCGGTAGCCCCAACAGCATAGAAATAGGCCGCAGCACAGCGTTGACGATGCCGAATATGAGGGCTACCACGAGCAAGGTCAAGACTTTTTCTAGCGTGGAACCCCCTGTCAGGTTGATCCCAGGCAGCACCGTGGAGATCCACAGTGCGATGGCGGTCACGATGAGTTTAATTAGAAATCTCACCGAGCCATAGTCGCATATATCACCCCCGTTTACTTGTTTGACCGGTGAAATTGGGGGGGAATCGCCGGGGGAACGACCGGTCGCGCAGGGGGTGGGGGGCGCCCGTCAGTCGGAGAGGACCGCTTGAATATCTAGCTCGACCCGAAGCGTCATGCCCACCGCAGAGATTCCCGCGCGAACGAGCTGGTGATAGTCGATGGCGAAGTCCTTGCGATGCAGATCAGTGGCCGCATGAAATGCGGCACGAGTGTTGCCCCATGGGTCGGCTTCCACACCGAGATAGTGCAGCTCCAAGGTGACATCTCGGGTCACCGCGTGTAGCTGAAGCTCGCCCTCCACTAGCCAGTTATCTGGACCTCGCGGCACCAGATTGGTGCTGTCGAATTGAATGGTCGGGTGCGTGGCCGCGTCGAGGAAATCGGCGGAACGGAGGTGCTCGTCTCGAGTGGTGTTACCGGTATCGATGCTGTGCGCCTGGATTTCAGCTTTCACCGATGACTTTTCGGCTGGGTTCGCAATCTGAATGACTCCGCCGAACTCGTTGAACCGCCCCCTAATGCTGGACAGGCCCAGGTGTCGCGCCGACACGAGGACCGCCGAGTGTGCGGGGTCGATGACCCAGCTACCGGCTGCCGGCAAGGCTATTCCCACAACCCGGTTGAGTAAGACCGCATCGAGCGTGGTGGGGCGCTCGCCGTCGAGCACCGCGGTGCGAGCGACCGGCGCGTAGTTCGGTGCGGTAAGGATCGCCGTATAGCTACCTACCGGTATTGGACGAGTGGTGGCGTATCCGGATGCGTCGGTGATGGTGCGGGATACTTGCTGTCCATTGAGGTCGGTAACGGTGAGGACCGCTCCAGTAATAGCTGAACCGTCGGCGTGTTCAGCGCGAGCACGTATCGTTGATCGCCGGCATTGCGGCAGTTCGACCTGGTCGTCCACGAAGGACTCGGGGTCGGCAACCGCATGTCGGAACCCCCACGGATCCATCTACCAAACACCCCTTTGGAGCTGTGGTCATTGTTAGCGCGCCTACCACACGGTCATCGCTGCTGAGGTAGCGCATTGTCGCCGGCTTGCGCGACCACGGCGGATAGCTGCTGAGAGCCATCGTTTTTGGAATGACGCAAGGAGACGTCGCGTTGGTATTTGCAACCTCCGGCGACGCTCAGCGTGCTCGTGACCGTGGGGTAGCCGCTGGCGAGCACAGTGTATTCGCCGGCGGGGACATCTCGGAACAAATACGCGCCGTCTGACCCGGTGATCATAGTGGTGACGATCGTTCCGGACTCATCGACCAGAGCCACCAGCGCATCGGCGAGAGGCTGTTGATCGGATCCGCCTCGCGCGACACCGGCCACCTCGGCGCCACCGACAACAGATACGTCCTGCTCAACAGTGCCTGTTTCGGGGATGCTGACCAGTAGGGCGGTGGGTCGACACGAAGCCGCGCTCACCGCCAACGTATATGTTCCGGCGAGCAACTCTTCGAATCGGTATTCGCCATCGGCGTCGGTGCTCCGGGACGCAACCACCTCACCCCGCGCGTCTGCCAGCGTGACGGTCGCGTTTCCAAGCGCAGCGGCCGAATCCGCAACCGTGACGACGCCGACCAAGGCGCTGGTTCCTATTAAGACGATCTCCTGTTCCACAGAGGACTCGTCGATGTCGACAGTGCATGCCTGGGGTTGATGCCCTCGCGCCCGGGCAATGAGAACGTAGCTTCCGGCGATGGGAGCGACGATGCGGTAGGCGCCGTCACCTCCAGTGAGTCCACGTCCGGCTTGTTGGCCAGCGGTGTCGATCAGTGTGAGCGCGGCGTCGGCGATAGGAGTCCTATTAGGACGCCGAACAAATCCGCTGACCGGGATGCCTGGGGCTGCTTGGTCGGGCGCGAATGTCTCATCGAGCTCCTCGCCAGAGCCTTCCGTCCAGGTTGGCGCGGCAACAGCGGCTCCCGTTGCGGTGTCGGTGACGGGATTAGGTGTTTTTGACGCGGCGGCAGCGGTGTCTCCTGTTGGGACAGCGGGCGCTGGTGCGCCGCTTCGTAGCGCCCTTTGCTTGAGGAAGAAAGCGAGCACAAAACCAATCACCAACAGCGGCGACAAGTACAAGAAAATAGGCGGCAGAGCCTTGGCGAACGCGGTCACAAATATCTGCTGCATGGCGTGCGGCATCTTGTGCAGCATGTCTGGCGTGATCGCATTTGCGCTGGGCAGCTTGATGTTGGCGCCCTTGGGCATGGCGTCTGCGAGCTGGTCAGTGAGTCGGTTGGTGAACAGCGCCCCGGCGACCGCAGCCCCCAGAGAACCACCAATTTGTCGGAAGTAGTTGTTCGCTGATGTGGCCGTTCCCATATCTTCTCGGGGCACTGAGTTCTGCACCGCGAGGATGAGTACCTGCATGACCAGACCAATACCCAGCCCGAATACGGCCATGTAAATGCCGTTTTCGATGCGGGAGCTATGGATATCCATTCGCGACAGCAAGACCAAGCCCAGTGTCGTGGTGGCGGTGCCCAGGATGGGGAAGATTTTGTAGTGACCGGTTGAGCTGATGATGCGTCCCGAACCGATGGACGCCACCAAGATACCGCCCACCATCGGCAGCATCAGTAGGCCGGAATTGGTGGCGTTTTCTCCGTCCACCATCTGCAAGAACGTGGGAATGTAGCTGGCGGCGCCAAACATTGCGATGCCCACGAAAAGCCCAATGGCACCGGCGATGTTGAAGACGCTGTCTTTGAAGAGCCGAAGCGGAATGATGGGCTCACTGGCGAATCGTTCCGCCACCAAGAACAACACCGCGAACACGACCGCGCCAATGGCCAATCCGATAATCGTGGGTGAGCCCCAGGCGTATTCGGTTCCGCCCCAGCTGGTGAAGAGAACAAGACAGGTGCTGGTCGCGGCGAGAAGCACCATACCCAGGTAGTCCAGACGGTGTTTGGCCCGTCGCCGGGGAAGCTTGAGGGCTACGACCGTGATCACAAGGGCAACGGCGCCCAACGGCAAATTTACGAAGAAGCACCAGCGCCAGCTGGCGTGGTCGGTGAAGAATCCACCGAGCAACGGTCCGGCCACCGACGCCAGCCCAAAAGCCGCGCCGATGAAGCCCATGTATTTTCCGCGCTCACGGACGGGAACTATGTCGCCGATAATCGCCTGGGCGCCGATCATGAGACCGCCCGCGCCGATCCCTTGAACTGCCCGGAAGATGATGAGCTGCGTCATATTCTGCGACCAGCCCGATAGTGCGGAGCCGATCAGGAAGACGATAATGGCAAACTGAAAAAGACCCTTCCGTCCAAATAGGTCGCCCAGTTTTCCATAGATAGGAAGCCCAATCGTGGAAGAAAGCATGTAGGCGGTGACCACCCACGGCATGTGCTCGAGCCCGTGTAGATCTCCGACAATGCTGGGAAGCGCGGTTCCGACGATCATCTGATCGAGCGCCGCGAGCAGGATCACCAGCATTAGCGCGCCAAAGGTGAACAAGACCCGTCGATGGCTGAGCGCCTCCGGGTGGCTTTCCGACCGCGACTGCGATGGTGACTTCGACCGGGGTGCCGGCTGCGGCGCCTGCCGCGTCGAAGTCGCGCCAGTCCCGTTGCTGGAGGGGGTCCCGATAATTACGTCAGTCAATTTTTACTCCGTAGCGTGACTCCACAATGGAGTGTGTTCTCATAGGCCTTTGGCGAGCAAGTCGAAGGCCTCGTCTAGGTATTGATGCAAGGGGGCGGCGGCTTGTTCGCTGCCCACCCAGCGGCGCAGTGCCACGCGCATGACGGCTGTGGCCGTATTCGCCATGAGCACCGGGTATAGGTCGCTATGTGAATCTGTTCCGCGCTGCTGTGCGATCGCTTCCGCCAGGGCGCTTTCAAATGCACACAATTGTGCCAAGTGTCGGGTGAACAAGTTGGGGTTTTCGTGAAGTAACCGATGGCGCATCATCAGTTGCTCTCGATCGATGCTGAGTTCGGAGGAGCTCGCACGCAGAATGTGGCGCACGCCTTCCAGAGCGTTTCCCGGAAATCGCTCTAATGTGGAGCGAAGTTCTCCGGGGTCGGGAACAGGTATGCCATCTCCAACAATCGCCTCTTCTTTGGAACCAAAGTAATTAAAGAATGTTCGGGTGGAGACGTTGGCCGCCTCGCTGATTTCTTCCACGGTGACTTGGTCGGCACCGTGCGCGGTTGCCAGCGTAATTGCCGCATGCAACAACGCTTGCCGAGTGGCATGTTTCTTGCGTTCCCGGAGGCCGGCGGGGGGCGAGGCGGCGATAAGCACCGCAGTAGATTACACGACGCGAAAGTTTGCACTACAGGCAATTAGTAATATGCATATAGCGAGCGGGGCTCGAAACGGGACGGTCCGTGCCGCGCGCGAATAGGCGAATTGCCTCATCGGCATGATCCGGCTGGATCTTCTGCTCGGTGCCAGCAGTGAAACAATAAGCGGCATGACCAGTGCGACGCCGAATAGTGTGACGGCTGATTCCCCGCAGAGGCCGATCTTTCTCTACGACGGCGACTGCATGTTTTGCTCGTCCTGTGCCCGGTTTATCGAGCGACGTGTTCATACGTCGGCCGAGGTAAAACCGTGGCAATTTTCCGACCTCACCGTCCTTGGTGTCACGCAAGAGCAGTGCGAAGAGGCCGTGCAATGGATCGACGCCGACGGTCGCGTCGAAAGCGGCAGCCGCGGTGTTGGGCGCTTGCTCATCGATGCGCGCTCGTACTGGCGTCCGCTGGGTTGGCTACTGCTGGTTCCGCCACTGTCGTTGATCGCGCCACCGCTCTACCGGATCATTGCCAGGAATCGGCACCGGCTTCCCGGGGGCACTGCGGCCTGCGCGTTGCCACAGGCCACCCGGGACGCACTGCGCGAGGATAAGAGCTCCCAAGCACAGTGACCAAGCGCGTCTGAAAGTCTAGGTAGATCGGACTTTCTGTGGTTCCTCCGCCTTTGGGTCTTGAGTGATCACATCCAGGCTGGTGGCGTCCGGGGATGGTGACGTCGTGGCGTCTGAATCGGGCTCGGCTCCTCGTTGAAGCTGGTGACCACCGCCGGCAATCTTGTTGCGCAGCCACACGATGGGACGGACTCGCTCCAACGGAAGGAACGACGTCATCGCCACCAAGTGAGGCAAGAAAATGATGGTCACCGCACCAAACACCATCAAGTGGAAGCCATAAAAAATCGCGATTATGAAGTACTGGACGCGCTTACTGCGCACAAAGAGTACGACGGGACCGCACAATTCGAATGCCACGATAAGCCACTGCATGGCTTGTAGCAGGTGCGGAACATGGAGGGTCCAGTCGCTGATCGACGTTCCACGTCTGACGACGGCGCGAGTCAACGTCGCTCCGTTGAGCCACGCGATTCCTCCAAATCGGAGCTTCGCCCAGGAGGAAAAAAAGTACGTGGAGACAACGGCTATTTGGGTCAGGTTCATAGCCCAGCCCGCACGTTCGGACAGGGTTTTTTTGTCACCCCACCGTGCGTGACCAATGGTGGGCAGCACGGCAAGTAGCACTAAGTAGGAAAACCGATCATGGTCAACTTTGCTGTATGACATTGCGATGATCATCCACTCGAAATAGAGCACGAAGACCGCGATGCCAAGAATGCGTGGCGCCCGATTAAAGGCAGCGGCAACGCTGGTGACCAGCAATGCGGTGAATACCCCGATGACGATGCGTGGGTGGGGGTTGGCAAATGCAACAGTTGGGCTACTAGCAGGGGTCGATACAGCTCGCCGGGAGCATCTTTGTGTTGATAGACCCAGTTCGCGCTGATGAGTAGATCAACGGGCACAAACAGATAGGCAATGGTGCGAATAGCGGCGATCCGACCAAGGGGAACAGGGGCAAAAAACCACCGTTTGACAGCGTCCAACATTATTTCGCTCTCGCTCGATTCCAAACGACCGCAACCCGGTCTGTGAATTTTCCGGTTGGTTGCCCGTTGTCTAGCTGGTGCCGTCGCACAATGATTTCGATGCGGCTGATCGGTTTTGCGTGCGGCTGGCGTCGCTCGTATGCTGTGGCCAGCGCGGAAAGCAGGCTGGGGTGAGCCTTAAACCGGTTCATTTGGCCTTCGATCTCCGCGCGCCGAAGGCCAGTGTCGTGATTGGTGAACACGAATCTGTGTCCGTCACTGTTGATCGCCTCCATCCGAGTAGAGGCAACGGGATGATTCAGCTTGTCGGTGGTGGCATACATCCGAAAAGGCCCGAATGGAAAATCGTTATCTTGTCCGACAAGAGTGCCGGCTACCACGAGACCGAGACACGCAACGGTAGCGGCGACTCGTACGATTTTGCCGGCCACATGGAGAGTGGGTTCACTTGGCACGATATGTAGTTTCGCACTCTCCTGCGAGGCGATGCTTACGAACCCCGGCGGATAAATTCTCGAGCTATCTCAGCAAAACGATCCTGGCCGTGAGCACCGACATATTGCAGGTGCAGTTTGGCCAAACGCATACCGAGTAAAGCCCCGGGAGCGAGCCGATGTGAATCATTGACGATGCCGGCAAGCAGACCCGCAACGAAGACATCTCCCGCACCTGTCGCGTCGATGATCTCTGCTTCTGGCAACGGCATATGGGTGTATTGGTCCATGGTGATGTCACCATGCAATGTGCGAAAGCATTGGACACCACTAGGGCTCTTGGTAATGAGGACGCTCTGTGGATTCATGAATCTGCGTAGCACCCAACGAGCGGCATGTTCGTCGTCGGTGGAGGGGGCAGCGCTCGCCAACGCTTGCAGCTCCGGCTCATTCACCGACACGAAATCGCTTAGCGCCAACATCCCGACGAACGCCGGTGTCATCCGAGAGCACCATTCGTGACCCGGATCGAGACTGATCACTATGGACGGATCTATCTTTTTTACCGCGCTCAAGACCCGCAAGAGTCGATGCGGAGTCATGGAGTCAAAAAAAGACGTGACATGGATGAGCCTTGCGCGAGTGAGATACTCGACCGTCGCGTCAAATTCAGCGGCGAGATACTCGCTGAATTCAGAATTCGCGCCGGCGTGCGTCAGCATTGTTGGCTCTCCGTTTTCCATCACGGACAGACAAATTCCGGCATATCTCGATTCGATATGGCGCACGCGAGAGTTATCAATTTCCAGGCGGGCAAATTCGTCACTGAATGAGGGCGCACCGGGAGGTACTCGACCGGTGATTCCCAAATATCCCAGCCGGAGCCCGAGTCGCATGGTGGCCAGCGCGTGAATGGTATTAAAAGCCGATCCGCCCAGCGATCCAGGTAATAGTGAGGCCGGCAAAACTTGCAGCGCTTCTTTGATCGCGCTTTCGCTCACCGCCCGCTCGGTGTTCCATTCAAGCGACGGTTCTAGCTCTGTGACGACCTCAGTGAGCGTGGTAACGAGGGAACTCGATATGGGTTCGGGATCACCCGTCGTGAGCGCCGGTGCGCTGGCAACGTAGTCCAGGTTAAGGGCCCCTATGCCGACGATGTCGAGTGTGTCACCGCTGGCATTGGGCTGAGTATTCGTTGGCCAGTCGGTCGTGGGCACGGTTGCTGCGCTCCCAGCTCGGATAGTGATCGATGTAGTGGGACTCAAGGGCGCGTTCACGCTAGAGGTTCCGCGTAGTCCATGACAAAGGCATGCCGCCGATGGTGACGTGCGCCTCTTTTGCTGCGGTGTAAGGGAACCCGCTCCACGTCATTCTTCGGGACGGCGCTCGACGGCCTTTTGAGCTTCCGTCTATTGAAATGCTTGCACTAGATGCTCTACCGAGAGGTAACCATTAGCCTCGTGTAAATACTGAGCTGGCTTTCCATATTACGGTCGTTCGGGTTTTCCGTATCCAATTATTCGAAAAGGGAAAACACATGATGCAGTCGGTGCTGGTAGCCAACCGTGGCGAGATTGCGCGGCGAATTATCGCCACCGCACGACGATTGGGTATCCGGACTATTGCTGTCTACTCGGATGCTGATGCCGGCATGCCATTTGTGCGCGACGCCGATGAGTCCCATCGCATAGGTCCGGCTGCGCCCGCGGAGTCCTATCGCAATGTCGACGCGATTTTGCGGGTCGCCAAGGAATCGAACGCGGAGGCGATCCATCCCGGATACGGTTTCTTGTCGGAAAACGCTGACTTTGCGGCCGCTGTTACCGCCGCTGGACTCATGTGGGTTGGTCCGGCCCCCGAGGTCATCACCCAGATGGGCGACAAAATCAACGCGCGCAACCTGGTGGCGGCCGCCGGCGTTCCGGTAGCGGCCGGAACCCCCGATCCGGTGGCCGATGAGGCGTCAGCACTGACTGCTGCGCAAGAAATCGGATATCCGGTGATGATTAAGGCCGCGGCCGGTGGTGGTGGCATGGGAATGGCGGTTGCGAACGATGACGCTGATCTCATCGCTCAGTTCGAGAAAATTCACGCCTTCGCAGAAAGAACGTTTGGCGACGCGTCTGTCCTCATTGAACGGTTCTTCCCCCGAGTGCGACATGTAGAGATCCAAATCTTGGGCCTTGCCAATGGCAGGGTCATCGCGTTAGGCGAGCGTGACTGTTCAGTGCAGCGCCGCAATCAAAAATTGGCGGAGGAGACTCCTTCGCCAGCGGTCACCCCACAGATTCGCAAGCGCATGCTAGAGGCCGCGACTCGCGCAGGAGAAGCCGTGGGGTACCGCAACGCTGGGACGGTCGAGTGCTTGCTGCAACCAGATACGGGCGAGTTCGTGTTTTGCGAGATGAACACTCGGTTGCAGGTGGAGCATCCGATCACGGAGACGGTATTTGGCGTGGACCTGGTTGAGGCGCAATTGCGGATAGCGAGCGGCGAAGAGCCTGGTTTCGATCCGACAGCTGTTGCCTCGCGAGGGCACGCGATCGAACTGCGCATCAACGCTGAGGATCCCAAGCGATTTTTCCCTGGTCCGGGTGCGATCACCAGCTGGCAGGAACCCAGCGGCGAAGGAGTGCGGGTCGATGCTGGCTTCACCGAAGGCACCACGGTCACTCCTTTCTACGACTCACTGATGGCCAAGCTCATCGTGTGGGGCGCCGATCGAGAAGAGGCCCTGAGTCGCGCCCGCACCGCTGTTGCCGGTTTTGAGGTCACCGGACCTAAGTGCAATCTCCCGTTCTTTGCCGACTTGCTCGACAACCCCGAGTTTGTTTCTGGCGACTACGACACTGGGATAGTGAGCCGGATGCGTAAAGGGGTCCATTAGCGAACGCCTTTCCCGACTGGTAGGTCGACGATTGCGGGTAAAGCGTCCATGCTTGGTATATGAGCGCTGGTTATCTGAGCCTTCGTGACCTGCCTTCGACTGTCTCGTTGCGCGAGGTCTCGCCCCGAGACGGCCTACAAAATGAGGATCCTGTCTCGACCCGGGACAAAATCGAACTGATCGACGCGTTGTCACAGACGGGTCTCCGTCGCATTGAGACGGTCAGTTTTGTGCATCCTCGAGCAATGCCGCAGATGGCCGATGCGGAGCAAGTGTGGGCGGGGCTTTCCCGGAATAGCCAGGTGCGGTACTCGGCATTGGTGCCCAACCTTCGAGGCGGGCAGCGGGCTTTGGCTGCCGGGTTCGGAGACATCGAGGTCGTTGTGTCTGCTTCGGACACGCATAACCGTGCCAATGTTCGCCGGTCCACCGCGCAATCCTTGGACGAGATCGCAGCTCTCATCCCAGAACCGCACCACGTGGGTGCACATGTCGAGGTAATTATTGCCACCGCGTTCGGTTGTCCTTTTGAGGGAGACATCGCGCCCGCACGAGTGGTGTCCATAGTGGATCGTGTGATAGCCGATGGTGCTGATCGAGTGGCATTTGGTGACACGACCGGTATGGCTACTCCGCGACGGGTGCTAGAGCTCGTGGACGCGGTTCGCTCGCGACAGCCAAACATCCCGATCCTGCTGCATTTTCACGACACTCGTGGTGCGGCGTTGGCAAATGTTTTGACCGCCTTGCAGTTGGGCATCACCGAATTCGACGCCAGTGTTGGTGGTCTGGGCGGTTGCCCCTACGCGCCCGGCGCGTCCGGCAATGTGGCGACAGAGGAAGTAGTGCACATGCTGGAGGACATGGGCATTGACACCGGCGTTGACTTGGCCGCGTTGATCAACGTAGCCAAGCTGGCTGAGCGCATAGTGGGGCGGAGGCTCACAAGTGGCGTGTTGAGGGCGGGGCCACGGTCACGGCGATACACGGCACGCAGTGAGGGGTAGAACTCGACCGTAAGAGAAAGAAAGCTTGGAGGGAGCTGGCTCGTGAGTGGAATCTCTAGCACGCTGTCACAACAGGACCAGAAAGCAACCGGGGATGCGCTGCAGGGTTCACTGGTAGATCTCATTGACCTGTCTCTGCAAGCGAAGCAAGCGCATTGGAACTTGGCTGGTTCACACTTCCGTTCGATTCATCTGCAACTCGATGAGGTGGTCGCGCTGGCACGTGAACACATGGATGTGCTGGCGGAGCGAGCGATCGCCATTGGGGTAAATCCGGATGGGCGGGCCAAAACGGTCGCCGACAATGCGGACGCGATGCAGTTTTCTGACGGTTACTTGAAAGATGTTGCAGTTGTGGACGGAATGGTGAAGTTGCTCGCCGGAATTGCTCGACGTTTCCGTGGGCGGATAGAAACTACCGAAAAATCGGACCGTGTAACGCAAGATCTCCTGATCGCCGTGACGCAGGAGCTGGAAAAGCAGCATTGGATGTTCCAAGCGCAGCTCTAATTTGTGCTTAAGTGCCCGCCCATATTGCCGTGGGCGGGCACTTTTTGTGCTTACTATGACGCAGGACCCTCGAAGAAATGCTCAATGTGCTAGTAGCGTGTCGCTGCTTAGTTCTTGTGTGTCTGGTTGGGAGGGTGGTTTCGGCAGATCCTCCTTCCCTCTGCCAGTCAGGACGTCATGGGTCGCAGAAGAAGCGGCCGGTCACCTTGACCGCGGCCGATCGTGAACAGCTGGTCCGTGTGAGCACGACCGGGGTGCATCCGGCCTCGATGATCAGGCGGGCGCAGGTGCTGCTCGCTTTGGACACCTCGGTGGGCGATGTCGATCCCAAGGAGGTGATCGCTGCCCGGCTCGGGGTCTCGGGCGAGACGCTGCGGCTGGTCGCCAAGCGGTTCGCCGAGACCGGCGGCGATATTTGGGCCACGGTCGGCCGCAAGCAGCGGCGCAGCCGCCGGTGTCCTCGCCGGTGACCGGTGAGGTCGAGGCCCGGCTGATCGCGTTGGCGTGCTCGGTTCCGCCGGCCGGGCACGCCCGGTGGTCCTGCGGCTGCTGGAGAAGCACGTCGCGCTTGATCGAGGGCATCCCCGATCTGGACCACTCCACTATCGGCCGGGTGTTAAAAAAACGGAACTTCGCCCTCATCTGAAGAAGTGCTGGACCATCCCACCGAACGCCAACGGCGAGTTCGCCGCCCGGATGGAGGACGTTCTGGACGTCTACGCCCGCCCCCACGATGCGGCAGTGCCGGTGGTGTGCATGGACGAGAAGCCCTACCAGCTCCTCGCGGATGCCCGCGACCCGATCCCAGCCGCACCGGGCCGGGACCGCAAGAAGACTCCGAGTACGTGCGGCACGGGACCTGCTCGATCTTCGTGTGGGTCGAGCCCCTGGCCGGCAGGCGGCGCGTCATCGCCCGCCCACAGCGCACCCGGATCGACTGGGCACACGAGGTCGAGCACCTGCTGACCCTCGACTACCCCGACGCGAGAAAGTCGTGCTGGTGATGGACAACCTCAACACCCACACCACCGGATCGCTCTACGAGGCCTTCGAACCGGCCAAGGCCTTCGCGCACTGGCCCAACGGCTGGAGATCCACCACACCCCCAAACACGGCTCCTGGCTCAACATCGCCGAGATCGAACTGTCCGCACTCACCCGCCAATGCCTCGACCGCCGCATCGACGACCTCGACATACTCAACACCGAACTGGCCGCCTGGCAGAACGCCGTCAACGCCGACCAGCGTCAAGTCCAGTGGCACTTCACCACCGAAGACGCCCGCACCCGCCTACGACACCTATACCCCAAACGTTAGCGGCGACACTCTACTAGCGCAATTCAATCTTGAGGGCTACAAGGCGATGAAATCACAACGCGCTCGTTCGCGCGATGGACGAGTTCGAGGCGGAGAATCGTCGGTGGCGTCAGACCCACTATCGCTTAGCCGTCCGCATGTTGTGGAGTGGAATCGGAACGGGCCACACCCAAGGCACGCCATATCTCCATTCGGTGATCAAAATTCCGCTGTTCCCGCATGTTTCCTGCTGAAACGTCATCTATGAGCTAGCCTAACGATCGTTCAGGGTTGTGCCCTGTGGGTGTTCGTCGGGGGTGTCATGTCGCTGGAGCCAAAAGACCGCCAGAACCTCGTCGACCTGCGGAAACGCATCGAGGGTGGAGGCGCGGAGAAGTATCAGGCCGCGAATGCCTCTCGTGGCAAGCTATTTGCTCGCGACCGCATCGCGCGTTGGCCGACCCCCATTCTTTTGTGGAGGACGGGGCATTCGCCAACGTCAACGCGGACGGCTTGCCCGCTGACGGGGTGATCACGGGTACCGCAACGATCGACGGTCGCCCTGTGTGCCTCATGGCCAACGACTCCACGGTAAAAGCCGGTTCGTGGGGGCTCGCACTGTCGAGAAAATAATTCGGATCATCGAAAGGGCCTATTGATCCGGTCTTCCTATGATTTATCTGGTCGACTCTGCCGGGGCGCGAATCACCGATCAGGTAGAGATGTTCCCTGGCCGTCGCGGTGCGGGAAACATCTTTTAGAACCAGGTGCGCGCTTCTGGTCGATTCCCCAGATATGTGTCCTTTGTGGACCAAGTGCGGCGGGCGGTGCGTATATACCCGCATTTTGCCGACCTTGTGGTGATGGTCGAAGGCAATGCTTCTATGTATCTGGGTAGCCCCCGCATGGTCGAGATGGTCACCGGGGAGAAGACCACCCTCGAGGAGATGGGGGGTGCAAGGTCCATTGTGAACAGTCCGGCTGTGGACATGTGCTCGCCAAGACCGAAGACGAAGCCCTCGCGACAGTACGTCGTATCTGTCCTATCTGCCCAGTAGTTGGCGGGAAGAACCCCCGGTCACTTCGGCGATTGAGCCGCATCGTGTCGACCTGACCGCATTAGTTCCCCCCAATGAGCGTCAAGCCTTCGATGTACGGCGCTACATCGACGGCCTAGTCGACGCTGACAGTTTTTTTGAGCTGCATGCGCGCTGGGCGAAAGAAGTGACTATCGGATTTGCGCGGCTCGATGGACGTCCGATGGTGTGGTGGCGAATAACTCGCTGTTCAAAGGCGGGGTGCTCTTCGTCGACTCGGCCGACAAGGCCAGCCGGTTCATTCAACTCTGCGATGCGTTCAATGTTCCGTTGCTTTTTCTGGCCGATGTTCCCGGATTTATGGTGGGTGCGGCGGTGGAGCGGCAAGGCATCATCCGGCATGGCGCGAAGCTCATCACCGCCGTGAGCGAGGCGACGGTGCCCAAGATCTGCGTGGTGCTGCGAAAAGCGTACGGGGCTGGCCTGTATGCGATGGCCGGCCCGGGTTTCGAGCCGGACGCGACCATCGCCCTGCCGACCGCTTCGATCGCGGTCATGGGCGCCGAGGCGGCGGTGCAAGCCGTCTATGCGAACAAGATCGCTGGCATCGCAGATGCCGAAGAACGTGCGGCGTTTGTGCAAGATAAGCGAGATGAGTACGAGGCTGACATCGACATCGTGCGGCTTGGCAGCGAGCTCGTCGTCGACACGATCGTGCGGCCAGAAGAGCTACGCAATGAGCTCGTCAGACGGTTTGCGGTCGCGACTCGAAAAGAACGACGGTTTTCCGACCGTCGTCACGGTGTAACACCGGTTTAGTCAGCATAAGGAGGCAAGATGGTCGACTTTGGACTATCCGAAGAACATCGAGCGCTGGCACGGGCAGTACGCGAATTTACCCATGATCAGGTCGCACCTGTCATCGGCGACTATTACGAGCGCGGCGAATTTCCGTACAAGCTCATCTCGGAGCTGGCGGAGCTTGGGGTGTTTGGCCTGACTATTCCCGAGGAGTACGGCGGATCTGGTGGCGACTTTTTGGCTTTTACCATCGTGTTGGAAGAACTGGCCAAAGTGGACTCGTCGATTGCGGTGACGCTGGAAGTCGCGGTCGGGCTCTCTGCCGTCCCCCTCTATCGATTCGGCACGGAACAGCAGAAACGTCAATGGCTGCCCAAGCTGTGCTCTGGCGAGATGCTGGGTGCGTTTGGCTTGACGGAACCGGGTGGTGGCACCGACGCGGGTGCGACTCGCACCCGGGCCGTGCTGGATGGCGATGAATGGGTCATTAATGGCAGTAAGGCCTTTATTACCAACTCCGGCACTGACATTACTGGCTTGATCACCATTACCGCGGTCACTGGCGCCGACGAGGCTGGCCACTCGGAAATTTCGGCGATTATGGTCCCTGCGGGCACACCGGGACTCACGGTGGGCAAGGAATATTCCAAGGTCGGCTGGCGAGCCGCCGACACGCATGAGCTGTCTTTTTCCAACTGCCGAGTTCCTCGCGACAATCTGCTGGGCCAGATCGGGCGCGGCTACGCGCAGTTTTTGCAGACCCTTGACGACGGCCGGGTGGCGCTGGCCGCGGTGGCCACGGGTTTGGCCCAGGGATGTCTTGATGAGTCAGTGCGGTATGCGCAGCAGCGCGAGGCGTTTGGTCGGCCTATCGGTGCCAACCAGTCGGTCGCATTCATGCTTGCCGACATGGAGGTGCGCGCGCATACTGCCCGGCTGGCCTACTATGACGCGGCTGCACGCATCGCGGTTGGTCAGCCGGTCAAAAAGCAGGCCGCGGTGGCCAAACTGCATGCCGCGGATGCCGCTGTGTGCAACGCGCGAGACGCCACCCAGATTCATGGTGGATACGGATTCATGAATGAGTTTCCGGTGGCCCGCATGTGGCGAGACGCCAAAATCCTCGAAATAGGCGAGGGCACTAACGAAACACAACGTGCGGTGATCGCCCGCGAACTGGGGTTTGCCCACGCTCTTGGATAATTTTCTTCGGACAGGGACAGAGTTAGACGAGCTGAGCGTGCTCCATTCCTCAGCCACAAAGGTGGTGGCGCCCCTCCCAGCCATCTGAAAAGGAGCGCTACCACGTGTGGCGATCTAAGCCGCGATGGTGCGGCTAGCGGCCAGATCGTCCATTACCGCTAGCGCTGGCTCGTTCCTTGAGATCTGTCGTGCCTTTCCCAGCATTGTCTTTCACAGAATCTGAAGCCTTGCTCGACGTTGGCTTGGGATCCGCGTTTTCTTGCCCTGACTTCCGCGCTGAGTTCGCTTTGTCTTTCATCGTCCCGGTCAGCTCGCTGGCTTTTCCGCGGACGGCGCCGGTTGCGGTGCTGGCTCTGTCGCGCACCATGCCGGCGGCATTGGTAAACCGGTCCCGTGCGGCCATTGCCTGTTCGCGAAGGTCGAATTCTTGCCAATCGAGCTCCCGAGCACGGCGCATCATGAGGCTACCCATTGCACCGACGGCTGCGCCGGCGGCGAATGCTCCAAACAGCAACGGCCAGCGCCGGCGTCGCTCTCCTCGCACCGCCCGGGAAACATCCTGGGCACGCAATTTAGCTTCCTTGCGCATTTTGCGAGAATTTTTGCCGGCCTTGTTGAGCATCTTTTTGCCACCCTCACTCGCGGCCATCACCGCGGACATCAGCGGAGTGAGCGCGTCGACAGCATCCTGACGCGCCGCTTCCTTTTTTTGTTTGGTTTTGATTTGGGCCTTCTTCTTTGCTTTCTTAGCGATCGCCCGCTTCTGTGTCATTTTGTCGTTTGCAGCCGACTTAGCTGCCTGGAGCCTCTCGGCGAGAGTCTCGCGCGCATTGTCAGCGGCGATGGACGCAGCTCGAGCTGTTTCTGTGGCCGCGATGCGCAAGTGAACGCCGGCCGACGGCTCCTCGCCCGCACCTTTTCGGTTGTGCCTTCCCGAAGAGTTGGCAGACTTAGACGATTCTTTCCGGCGGAACACCACACTCGCCCCCTCATTGATATCTCGTATAACCGGACATCTTGCCCTTTTTTGTCGCGCTAAACCACCGTGGCAGGATGAGAAAACAGCATCCGATGGTTTTTTCACTCTTTCAGAAACGGAGTACCCCGTGGCCGACGATCTTTACGCCACTTTGCAGACAAATTTTGGTCCGGTGAGTCTCAAGCTCTATCCGAACCATGCTCCGAAGACTGTGCGCAACTTCGTGGAGCTGGCAGAAGACAAGAAGTTTTACGACGGCACCATCTTCCACCGGGTAATCAGCAATTTCATGATTCAAGGTGGAGACCCGACTGGCACTGGCCGTGGCGGTCCTGGATACACGTTCGAGGATGAGTTTCACCCGGACCTCGCATTCACCAAGCCGTATCTGCTTGCTATGGCAAATGCAGGCCCTGGCACCAATGGGTCCCAGTTTTTTATCACGGTTGTGGCCACGGACTGGCTGACCAATAAGCACACGATTTTTGGCGAGGTCGCTGATGAGGCTAGCCGTAAAGTAGTCGACGAGATCGCGGCCACCAAGACGGGCGCTCAAGACAAACCAGCAGTCGATGTGACGGTCAATTCGGTCACCATCGAGCGCAAGCCAGCATGACTGCTTGTATTGTGAAGTGGCGAAGCTGCGGAGAATAGCGTGACTGATGGCGGATCGGAGCAGGCTGCTTCCACCCCAGATGAATCGGGTGAGCAGTCTGGACCGGTCTGCTATCGGCATCCCGACCGCGAGACGTGGGTCTCCTGTACCCGATGTGGTCGGCCGATCTGCCCCGACTGCATGAACACGGCGGCGGTAGGTTTCCAATGCCCTGATTGTGTGCGGGAGGGCAAGCGGGCGACGCGTGTAGCAGCCACCCAGTTCGGTGGTGAGCCGCGGGGAGCCCTCGGAACGGTCACAAACGTGCTGATCGGCATTAATGTCGCTGTCTGGTTGCTGTCCGCGTTGGTTGCGGTCGTGAGCGGGCAGGTGGCGTCCAGCCAGGTCGGGCAGTTGTTGCTCTCAGGCGGAGTGACCGATGTAGCTCGCTGGACCGCAGCCACCACTGCTGAGGTTTATTCTGATGGCTCTATTGGTGGCGGAATCGCCGGCGGCCAATTGTGGCGCCTAGTCACTGCTGGGTTCGTCCACTATGGAGTTGTCCACTTAGCGCTCAACATGTATGCGCTGTGGCTGCTCGGGCGCTATTGCGAAGAACTATTGGGGCGATGGCGTTTTCTTGCCCTATACCTGCTCTCCGGCGTTGGCGGCGCTGTCGCTGAGTTTTTGTTCCGCTCCCCAGGTGCTTACCCGGGAGGTGCATCCGCGTCGGTCTTTGGACTGCTCGCCGCGCTTTTCTTTTTCTTCAAAGTGATGAAAACAGACGTGCGCGCGATTGTGGCGCTGCTCGTGCTCAACCTCGTCTTTGGCTTTTTCGTGCCGAATATTAGCGTTCTCGGCCATGTCGGTGGCCTCATCACTGGAGGTGCGGTGGGTGCGATTTTGGCTTATGCGCCTCCCGGCAAATCACGAACCGCAATACAGGTCGCCGGAATGGCCTGCGTGGGGTTGGTGTTGGCATCGTTAGTAACGGTCCGAATACTCCAATATGGACTCATCTGAGTAAGTGCGGGCTCAAATCGGCTACCTATGGGGGCAAGCAGCATGCGTGATGCGGTCATCGTGGGAGCGATTCGCACTCCGACGGGGCGTCGCAAGGGGGCTCTGGCCGGGGTGAATCCCGTCGATCTTTCCGCCCACGTGCTGCGCGCGCTCATCGCGCGCTTGGGCATAGAACCTGGCCTCGTGGATGACGTCTACTGGGGATGCGTCACGCAGGTAGGTGAGCAGTCGTGGAATGTTGGGCGAAATGCCGCGTTGGCGGCGGGCTGGCCAGAGTCGGTGCCAGGAGTGACGATCGACCGCCAGTGTGGTTCATCACAGCAGGCGTTGCACTTTGCCGCCGCAGCGGTCATTTCTGGTCAGGCTGAGCTCGTGGTCGCTGGCGGCGTCGAATCGATGAGTCGCGTGCCGCTGGGGGCTAATGCGATTCAGGGCCCCGGCAAGCCCTTTGGCCCGCTCGTGCGCGCGCGTTATGGGCGCGATGACGACGCGGTTCCGTTTAGTCAGGGCGTGGGCGCAGAACTCATCGCCGAACGATGGGAGTTGTCCAGGGCGGCGCTAGATTCCTTCAGTCTTGCGTCGCATGCCAAAGCGGCTCGAGCGACCGACGACGGGGAATTCGACGGGGAACTCGCGCCGATCGATCCAGCGGAGGTGGCTGGGAGTATGCGTCTGCTCCACGATGAGGGCATCCGACGCGACACCACGCCCGAGGCGCTTGGTGCGCTGTCTACACCGTTCCTGTCTGATGGGGTCATTACCGCCGGAAGTTCCTCCCAGATCTCTGACGGGGCCGCTGCTCTGCTGGTCACCACCAGCGAACGAGCAAAAAGCTGGGGGCTACGGCCGATGGTGCGGGTCCATACCGCGGTGGTGGCGGCTGACGATCCGGTGATCATGCTGACCGCACCTATCCCCGCCACCGCCAAGGCACTAGCCAAAGCGGGTCTGGGTTTGGGTCAGATAGGGACGTTCGAAGTGAACGAGGCGTTTGCCTCGGTGCCGCTTGCCTGGCTCGCCGAGACCGGAGCCGACCCACAGTTGACCAACCCACAGGGCGGCGCGATCGCGTTGGGGCACCCTTTGGGCGCATCTGGGGCGCGGTTGGCGACCACCTTGGTACACCGCATGGTGATGCGTCAGATTCGTTATGGATTGCAAACGATGTGCGAAGGCGGTGGCATGGCTAATGCCACCATTTTTGAGCTCGTCTCGTAGCACCGGATTAGTGGACCGGCGATGAGTGTGTGCGCAGGGTTTCCACAGTGTGGATAAAACTGGGGACAAAAGTACAAGTCTGTAATTTTGGTCAGCCCAGGCGCGGTCGACGCCCACCAGCGCCAATCAGCGCAATTCAGCGCCACCGGGTAAAGACAACCAAAGCGGCGACGATCGCACCGAACCCGATGACGATGTTCCAGTTTGCCAGCGCCGCCACAGGGTATCCGCCAGTGGTCAGATAGAAGACAACCAGCCATGCCATGCCAAAAACCGCCAATGCGATCGCCAGGCCGGGGATCCATCGCGGACTGGCTGTATGTTTATCGGCTGAGGAACTACTCGGCAGCACGTCGCTCGGCGCTGTGTAGATCTTTTTCTTGCGAACACGAGACTTGGGCACGGTCACTCCTGTAGCGGTTTCACGTACTAGCGTATTGAATGCTTGCTGGCGGTGTGCACGGGCACCGGTAGCGGACAGATTGTGTGATGAGTCACCCATGATGGAGTAAAGCGAGTCCTATTGCCACAGTTGCACCCTAGGGAGCGTTTTGCGAAATAGTTACGGGTCGCTTCGGAGTAGCGGACCGTTAATGATGGTGTAGTCCAGTAAACAGAGATATTTGCGGCGGTGACCTTTCGATGGTTGTGCGATCCACCAGCGACGAAATACGGTCGGGGGTGTGCAGGTGAGCGAACATGATCGCCCGCACCCAGCGCGAGGGTCTTATCCGGTCGCACCGCATGCCAAGATTTCCGACACCGCTCCACGCCCTAGCGGTCGGGCCTCGGTCAACCCGACGCCGACCGCGCTCTTCTCCACATTAGACGAAAAAGACGCGCGGAAAGACGAAGCCGAGGACGAGCATTCGTATCAGCTTGACGGTGACGACGATGTCGATGAATCGGATCGCTCGCAAGTTCGAAGCCATCGCCGGCGCCGTTTTGCTTCTCTGGGCGAAGATTCTCACGCCGCCTCGACCGATCTGGACGAGCCCATGATTCGTAAGGTGATCCGCACCTCCGGCGAAATATTCATCACACTCGGTTTGGTCATTCTGCTCTTCGCGGCCTATGAGGTGTATGGAAAAAGCTTCCAAGTTCACGCTGACCAAGACCGCTTGTCACGTCAGCTAGATAAGCAGTGGTCGCACCATTCGCCCCGGTCCAAAGGGGACAACGCTGACGACAAGCCCCTGCCTGGAGATGCCATCGCGCGAATCTATGTTCCCAGCCTGAATAAAGACTGGGTGATCGTAGAAGGAGTCACCCCCAGCGACATCAAGTTGAGTCCCGGCCATTACCCGCAGAGCCAGATGCCGGGCGATATGGGGAACTTTGCGGTAGCTGGTCACCGCATTCCGGCTATCTTCTGGGATCTAGACAAGATGGCCTCCGGCGACGTTGTGGTCGTGGAGACACAAGACAATTGGTTCGTGTACAACGTCACGCAGGTGCACATCATCAAGCCCACAGAGATTGATGTGGTGGACGCCAATCCGGACAGCCCCGGTGCACCTCCGACTCGAAAGTTGCTCACGCTCACTACCTGCAACCCAAAGTGGGGCAATTACCAGCGTCTGGTGGTTCAGGCCGAACTCGCGCGAGAACAGCCAAAGTCCCAAGGCCGTCCCAGCGAATTGAAGGGCTAACCGTGTACAGCTGGATTTGGGAAAAAATGCCGGGCAATGCCCCCATAAAAGCGATATGCATGGTTGCGTTGCTTATCGGGGCGGCCGCGTTGTTGTGGTTCGTGATCTTTCCTTGGTTGGAGCCGCTACTGCCGTTCAATGACGTTACGGTGGGCTAGTGCGCATCTTGGTGATCGACAATTACGACTCGTTCGTCTACAACCTCGTTCAATACCTAGGGCAGCTCGGTGCCACCGCAATAGTGCGACGGAACGACACCATCGGCGTGGACGAAGCGCTGAGTGGGCAGATGGCTGGCGAACCCATAGACGGGATCCTCATCTCGCCGGGTCCGGGTACGCCCGAGGAGGCCGGCGTCTGCGTCGATCTCGTGCGGGAAGCCGCCAGCCGGGCTGAGGGAACGTTGGCACCAACAGGTGGCGCGGGGCCAGAGCGGGGTAGAAGGATCCCCCCGATTTTTGGGGTCTGTTTAGGACATCAGGCGATTGGTGTTGCTTTCGGTGGGGTGGTGGGCCGGGCGCCGGAGCTGCTACACGGAAAGACCAGCGAGGTGTTGCACACCAATAGTGGGGTATTGACCGGAATGCCAGACCCCTTTACGGCCACCCGGTATCACTCACTTGCGGTCGACGCTGCCACTGTGCCGCCCGAACTTGAGGTGACCGGCCGGACCCACTCCGGGATCATCATGGCTATGCGGCACCGGTCACTATCGATCGAGGGCGTGCAATTTCATCCAGAGTCCGTACTCACCCAGGCGGGGCATTTGCTGCTCGCCAACTGGCTCCAAACCTGCGGTGACCAGCAAGCCGCTTGCCTCGCCCCTGATCTGGTCGCAGAGACAGAAACACGTCGCCTTGGCGCCTACGCTCTTCGTTGAGCGAGGCGCCAAACGCTGAGCAACGACAATCACAACGGCGGCGCGCCCGTGCTCCTAATTGGTCGGCAATGAGGGCTCAGAGAAGGTAGGCCCGGGGGTGGTTGGTTCGCCGCTATCCGACGGCGTCGGACTGCTGCCGTCAGTGGCAACGCCGAGGATGATCGTCGTACCGGAAGGCTTCTCTTCTTTGGCCTTAATGCTTTGAGAAGTGACCGTATTTTTTGGTTGAGATGATCCCGTATCGTCCCGCGCCATCACTTTGAAACCGGCACTCTCCAACGTCTGCGTCGCCGCTTCGATGTCTTGGCCCACTACATCAGGCACGCTGACCAGGTTTCCCTTGGAGATTTCGACGTTAACCGAATCTCCCTTGGCGATCTTGGTGCCGGCACCGGGTGAGTAGCTCACGACGGTCCCCGCGTCCTTGGAGCTATCGGTTTGGCTAAACACCGGGGTGAGCCCGGCGCTACGCAGCCGCTGCTCCGCTTCATCCTGTGACAAACCGTCCAGGTTGGGAACAGTGGCTTCCACTGGGCCGTTGCCCACTTCCAGTTTGATCTCGCTGCCTTTTGCGGCTTGGCCAGAGTCAGGGGATTGGGTGACGACTTTGTCCTTGTTGTCTTTGGAACTCTTCACACGCCTCACTGACACCGTGAAGCTCTTGTTTTCGAGCTCGTTACGCGCCACGTTGACGTTGTTGCCCACCACGTTCGGCACCGCAACTTTGGGGGTCTTATCACCTAAAAGTTGAGCGGTGGCGAAAGCAGCGATCCCCAGCAACAAGATGACTCCGAGCACCACAAGTGTGGTGATCAGCGCCTTTTTCTTCCGAGAATTTTCTTGGTCGTAGCTGTCCGGTGGCAGCGGATCGGCCTCGCGAGTCCCACCCGGCAAGATCGCCGTCCGCTCCTGCGTGGACATGACCGCTGGCGCCGAGACAGGGCGCCCTGCCGCTGCCCGCAGCAGATCGATGCGCATCTCTCCAGCGCTCTGGTACCGGTTGACGGGGTTTTTTGCCATGGACTTGAGCACGACGGCATCGATGACCGGGGCGATGTCGGCGTCGAGCTCGCCCGGGGGGATGGGGTCTTCCCGCACATGCTGGTACGCCACCGAGACAGGGTTGTCGCCGCTAAAAGGTGGATGACCGACGAGCAGCTCATAGAGCAAACAGCCAGTGGAATAGACGTCTGATCTGGCGTCGACGCTCTCACCGCGTGCCTGCTCCGGCGACAAATACTGCGCGGTACCGATGACCGCCGACGTTTGGGTCATTGCGGCCGTGGCGCTCGTCATCGCACGAGCAATGCCGAAGTCCATGACCTTGACCGCGCCATTGGGCGTCAGCATTACGTTGGCGGGCTTGATGTCCCGGTGCACGATTCCGTGCCGATGGCTGAAGTCGAGGGCGGCGCATACATCGGCGACGATTTCTAGGGCCCGCTCAGGCATGATCCGACCGTCTTGAGCAAGGACTTCCTTGAGTGTTTGGCCGTCCACGTACTCCATCACGATGTAAGGGAGCGCGCCCTCAGGCGTTTCTTCCTCGCCGGTGTCGTACACCGCGACGATGGCCGGGTGGTTAAGCGCGGCCGCGTTTTGCGCTTCCCGTCGGAAGCGTTCCTGGAAGCCAGGGTCGCGCGCTAAATCTGCCCGCAACACTTTGACAGCGACGTCACGACCAAGGCGCTGGTCTCGACCGCGATGCACCTCGGCCATACCGCCATAACCAAGCAGCTCGCCGAGCTGATAGCGGCCACCAAGTAGGCGGGGTTGATTCATCGTGTTTCCCTTACTTTCGCTGTATCAGCCTTGGTTCTTCAGCGCGGCCGTCATGACCGTGCCAGCGACTTGAGCGGCGTTACCGCTGCTCACGCCGGCGTTCTCTAGCACCACCGCTACCGCGACCTTGGGGTTGCCCTGACTGTCTTTGGCATAGCCGATAAACCAGTCGTGGTCGGCCCGCGCGTCACCGTCTTCTGCTGTGCCGGTCTTTCCGCCAACCTCGTAGCCCGGAATCTGCGCCCTGGTGCCCGTTCCGCTTTTGACCACGCTCATCATCATCTGCTGGAGCTGCTGCGCTTGATCTGAAGTAACGGGGGTGCTGAAGCGTTTGGGCCTCGTCTTGTCCAAAACGGACAGATCTGGCGCCTGTATCTCGTTGACCAGATAGGGAGACATAAGATCGCCGTCGTTGGCAACGGCGGAAGCGATCATGGCTCCCTGCAGCGGAGTCATCCGCACATCGCGCTGGCCGATACTCGATTGGGCCAAGGACGGTGGTGTCGGAGATATCGCCAAGCTCGCTCGGCGAGACCTTGAGCGGGCATTCCTGGTTCTTGGTCTCGAAGCCAAACTCTCGGGCTTGTTCCATCACCTTGTCCCGCCCCAGATCGACTCCGAGCTTTGCATAGGCGGTGTTGCATGACACCGTCAATGCGTGCTCGAGCGAGATGTGGTCACCGCCGCAGCTTTCGCCAGCGAAATTTTGAATCGCTCTCGTGGTTTGTGGAGGTGTATAGCTCATGGGGGAGTCCACGGTGCTGGCGGGATTGTAGCCCTCTTTGAGGGCTGCGGCCGAAACGATCACCTTAAACGTCGAGCCAGGTGGATATGTCTCATTGAGTGCACGGTTCAACAACGGCTTGTTTTGGTCTTGGTCAAGCTGCTGCCATGCCTGTTCACTGCTGGCATCGTCGTGGGACGCGAGCGGGTTCGGGTCGTAAGAAGGCCCCGACACAAGCGCCAATATCTTGCCGGTCTGAGGGTCCAGCGCCACGATCGCGCCGCGACGACCGCCTAGTGCGTCAAAAGCGGCTTGTTGTGTGGGGCGCGAAATGGTGAGCACCACGTTGCCGCCCTTGCGCTTGCGACCGGTGATGGTGTCGCTAAGTTGCCGAACGAACAGGCGGTCGTCGTCGCCCGAAAGCACGGAGTCTTCAGCTTGCTCAATGCCGCTATCCCCGTACAACGGCGACTTATAGCCGGTGACCGCGGAATACAGCTTGCTTGCGGGGTAAGTCCGCAAGTATTGCAGCCGGCCTTCTGTTTTCTGGACTGACGCCACGGCTTCGCCATCGACCACAATGGAGCCGCGCTGAGTGGAGTATTCGTTGAGCAACACTCGGCGATTACGCGGGTCTTTTCTCAGGGCATCGCTGTGCACATACTGCACCCAGTTCAAATTCACAAACAGCAAGGCAAACAGCACAAACATGGCGATCGCCACCCGGCGTAGAGGCGAATTCATGGCCGAATCACCTCCGTTGGGGCGTCACGTAATTGCAAAACGGCGGGTCGGCGGCTCGCCGGCCGCCTGCCAGCGTCCGAGATGCGTAGTAGTAACGCGACCAACAGCCAGTTAGCGACCAGCGACGAACCACCGGCGGACAACAACGGTGTGGTGAGACCGGTCAGCGGAATAAGGCGAGAGACGCCACCGACAATGACGAAGACTTGTAGCGTCAGAGAGAACGCCAAACCCCCAGCTAGCAGCTTGCCGAACGAATCGCGCACATCCAGAGCGGCTCGAATGCCGCGCTGAGCCACAAGCAGGTAGAGCACCAAGATGGCGCCCAGTCCAAATAGGCCAATCTCTTCACCAATTGTGGAGATGATGAAGTCGCTTGCCGCGTACTGGTTAAGCGCCTCCGGGTTGCCCGCACCAGGGCCCGCGCCAAACAATCCGCCGGTGCCCAAGCCGAACAACGACTGCACGATCTGGAAACCGTCGCCGGAAGCATCCCGCCAAGGATCAAGCCAGATCGAGACGCGCAGCTGAACGTGGGAAAAGATTGACCATGCGAAAATCGCGCCCGCCGCAAAAAGACCAAGGCCGATGACCAACCAGCTGGTGCGCTCGGTGGCGATGTACAGCATGACTACGAAAATGCCGAAGTACATCAGCGAAGTGCCCAAGTCGCTCTCGAACACCAACACCAGCAAGCTCGCGAGCCACGCTGCCACCACTGGGCCCAGATCGCGCCCGCGAGGAAAGTCGATGCCCATAAAACGTTTACTGGCCACAGATAGGACGTCGCGCTTTGCCACCAGATAGGACGCGAAAAACACCATCAGAGCGAGTTTGGCGAATTCACCCGGCTGAATAGAGAAGGCACCAGAGCCCAAGGGAATGAGGATCCAAATCTTTGCCCCGTTCACCTCACTAAACCTTGCCGGAAGAATGGCGGGCAGCATGACGAGCACCACGCCGACCAGCCCGGCGGTATACGACAGGCGTGCCAAAACGCGGTGGTCACGCACGATGAACAGAAGGGCTATGAGGCACAGAATCGCCGCCGACGTCCACAATGTTTGCCGAAAACCAAGGCCAGAAAAAGGTGATTGCCCCAGCTTGCTGCCCGAGTCCAGCCTCCAAATGAGGGTGACACCAATGCCGTTGATGAGTGCCATGCACGGCAGGATCACCGGATCTGCGTAGGGCGCGAGCCAACGCACCGCGACATGGCCGGCAAGAAAAACAGCCGCCAGGATCAGCGGCAGGTAGAGACAGCGGGTAGTTAACTCGTTGGCGCGAGCGGATTCAACCGCCGCTGACAACGCGACGATGATGGCGATTGCGCAGAGCAATAGCTTGAGTTCGGTGTTGCGCCGGGTCCCAGTGCGTTCCGCTGCCGCGGTCGTACTCGGATTAGCCGTCGGGACGGCACCTATCACCGTGACTCCCGGCTCGTTTCGCGACAGTTCTTTCCTGGCTCTGGGCTTGCTGGCTGGTCCGTGGAGAAGGAGTGCTGGCCCGGCGTGGGCTCGCCTGGTGCGATGCTGTTTTGGCCGGCATCGGATGGCTGTGGGGTGGGCGAAGCGGGCGGCTGGTTCTCTTCGTTTGCCAAGGTCTCGCACGGGGGGAGCTGGTGTTTCTTGAGCCGCGACACTATTTGATCTGCTTCAGCTCGGTTGTTGGCGGTGATGATGTTCGTGACGTCGCGGCGTTGAATCTCCGGCAGGTCTTGCATGTGGATGCCGGTGTGCTGCGCTACCGAAGCGAAACGAATCCCGAGTATCGAGCCGTGGACACCCTTATAAATGGCGACTTCGTCGGCGTTGGTCGGCCCCACGTAATACTGCTGTTGGGTGTAGCGCCAACCCAGGTAACCCACACCGGCCACGATGACCACGATGATTCCGAGGATCACCGCGAGCCGTAACCCACGCCTGCTACGAGAACTGTCCGCATTGGACCGCTCGTCGTCTTCCTCGCCGTGCTCGTCCGCCTGATCGGTCTCCTCGGAGTCTTCAGGGCTAGCCGACGCTGCTGCTAACGCGGCGCGACCCGCGGCGCTGTCGGCGGTGACCGAGCTGATCCGACCGCGGTCGAAAGCCGCGGCACCAGCCGACGATGGGTGCTTCGTCCGCCAACTCTGAGTCCACGATGTCGGCGACAATGCAGGTGACGTTGTCGGGGCCGCCCGCGCGCAGTGCCAGTGAGATGAGTCGATCGGTTGCTTGGTCCGGGCTCGGGGATTCGCAATGCGTCCGCAATGGTCTCCGCACTGACGAACCCATGTAGGCCGTCGCTGCAGAGCAAGTAGCGATCGCCCACTTGTGCTTCACGCACGGAAAATTCTGGATCCACCTCGCGGCCGTCGAGCGCTCTCGTAAGCAGTGACCGTTGCGGATGCGTGCCCGCTTCTTCTGGGGTGATGCGGCCCTCATCGACCAGCATCTGTACGTAACTGTCGTCGCGAGTGATTTGGGTCATCTCACCGTCGCGAAAAACGTAGGCCCGCGAATCGCCCACGTGCACCACGGCAAGCCGGTTGCCGGAGAACAGCATGCCGGTCAGCGTGGTACCCATGCCCTCTAGAGCTGAGTTTTCTTCCACCGCTTGCCGTAGCTGGTGGTTAGCTTTCTCGACAGCGGTGCGGAGGGTCTCGACGAGGTCGGTGCTGGGGGCGTCTTCGTCTAGGGGTGCCAAAGTGGCGATCACGATGTTGCTGGCGACCTCGCCCGCTGCCATGCCTCCCATGCCGTCAGCAACCGCTAAGAGCCGTGGCCCGGCATAGACGGAATCTTCGTTTGCTTCGCGAATAAGCCCGACGTCGGAACGGGCAGCGAAGTGGATAGTGAGGCTCATGAGCGCAACTCGATGACAGTCCGGCCGATACGAATCGACGCGCCGATAGGTACAGGTGTAGGGCTGCTGACTCTTGCCCTGTCTAGATATGTGCCGTTTGTGGAGCCCAGATCTTCGAGCAGCCACTGACCATCACGCGGCACCAATCGCGCATGCCGGGTGGACGCGTAGTCGTCAGTCAGCACCACAGTGGAGTCCTCCGCACGGCCAATGGTAATTCCCGCATCGCCTAAGGGAATCCGCGTACCCGCCAGAGCGCCCTCAGTCACCACAAGAATACGTGCGGTCTTTCCTCGTTTGACCTTGGCTGGTCTTCCCTGGTGGGGAGAGCCTAGCCCGCGCGGTGCGGCAACAAGCGATGACTGGCGGCTGCCAAAAATATCGCGCCGGATTACTCCGATCACCGCAAAGACGAACACCCAGAGCAGTACCAAAAAACCGAACCGGGCGACCGCCAGCACCAGTTGAGGCATGTGCCTCAACCGTCCAAACGGAACGTCAAGGTAGTCGTGCCGAGCTGGATCACGTCTCCGTGTTGCAACGTGACCGCATTGATGCGATTGCCATTGACTGTGGTGCCATTAGTGGAGCCCAGGTCAGTAAGGACAACACGCCCCCCGTCGAAGTCGAGGCGGGCATGCTGACGAGAGATACCGACGTCGGCAAGCCGCACTTGTGCGCCCTCGCCTCGCCCAATGATGGTCGCGCCGGGCTTACCGCGAACTGACGTCCGTCCGCGGCGATCACCCGCGCTTGCCGCATACCAGAACCGGGCGGCGCGGAGGGAACGCCGCCAGCTGAGACCGGACGAGGTCCGGCTCCGCTGGTGGGAGACATGCCACCGAGACCAGGCACTGGAGCTGTCGAGCCGCCCGGGAATGGTGCGGTGGGCGGTGGACCGTAGCCAGGCGCCGCCATGGGCGCGCCGCCACCGTACCCGGGCGAGGATCCGCTATACCCCGAACCGCTGACCGGGCCGCCCGCTGGCGGTGCGCTGTAGGGATCGTTGTGACGGTCGTCGTAGGGATCACGCTGCTGAGGAGGGTAATCGGTGTGGCTTTGCGGTTGGCCGCCATAGGGCTGGCCGGGATCTTGATGATGTTGCGGTTGGCCGTACGGATCGTTGCGCTGCCCGTATTGGTCTGCTCCGGCTCCGCCGTAGGAGGCAGGCGTCGGTTGTCCGTATTGGTATGGATCCGGAGCGGGGGGAGCAGATGGCTGTCCATATTGGCCACCCGGGCCGGAGACCTGCTGTTGCTCGTAACCGTTGTACCCAGGTTGGTCCTGCTGCCACTGCTGTTGCGGGGCTTGGTGTGGCGGTGGCTGGCTCTCTATGCCGCCGGTGTATACCTCGGCGGCGACTCGGAACATGCCGGTGTCGAGCCCGTCACCGCGTTCGATCTCGACGATGACGTCGCCGTAGACCATCCAACCTTGCTCGCCGATGAACTCCGCTTGCGCTTGCGCCAACTCTTGGGCCAAAGGCGCGGCGTATTGGGCTAGCTGGTCGTGGTCGCCTGGACTGAGGTCGATGACGTAGCGATTGGGGACCAGAGTGCGCCCACCACCCAAGATGGTCTTGTGCGCGTCCGCCTCGCGTTGCATTGCACTCGCGATCTCCACGGGGTGAACGACCCCTTTGAAGACTCTGGCGAACGCTCCCTCGACGAGGTTTTCTAACCTCTTTTCGAAGCGCTGCAGAACGCCCACGGGTTCCTCCCTGATGTCGGTTGTCCCCGATCGTATCGGGACGCCTCCAAGCACTGTTGCGTTCGTCGGGTCTGGGGTGAAATTTGCCGCAGACGTACCGTGCTAGGCTTCCCCTGCTTGCGACGAGTTGCTCATTGAACGGTGCTCAGTACCTCACGTAGACCCTCATGTAGCGCAAGGTTGCTTAGTGTTTCTTAGGGTTAGTATTGAAATACTAGTCGTCAACTTCGATCAAGCCTTGAGCAGTACCCCGGGCAAGTGGCGGAATGGCAGACGCGCACGGTTCAGGTCCGTGTGTCCTAACGGACGTGGGGGTTCAACTCCCCCCTTGCCCACCATATTTTTTATCTACATGTGCGCGTGAGCATGAGGGTTTTTATCGTCTTGTATGTCGGTAACGTGCACGTATGGCTCATTGGTTTTCGCACGCCATTGTGGAAACGGGAAGATTGCCGCTTTTTTGTTTTTTCCTGAGCCTGATCGTTGGCTTCGGGGTTACTCGGCTGTCTGTCCGGCTCATTCGAGCTGGTGTGGGCTGGCTTGGGAACGTTGAGTCCGGCGGTTTGCACATCCACCATGTGGTATTTGGCGTGATTTTGGTGGTGATCAGTGGGGTCGCCATGATCGCATTGCCTCTTGATCATGCTGCCGGCAAAGCATTTCTGGCGGCGATATTCGGTGTGGGCACCGCACTGATGCTCGACGAATTTGCGCTCATCTTGCATTTGCGGGATGTCTATTGGTCCGAGGCGGGCAGACTGTCGGTGGACGCGATTTTCGTCGCGGCAAGTTTTGCCGGACTGCTCTTGTTGGGCATTAACCCCAGCGGCATCTCCGACATCATCGATTTTCGGTACTCGCCGGACCTGTGGACACTCGCTCTGTCTTCGATGTGGTTACTTGTCCACTTTGGAATTACGGTGCTGGTGCTGTTGAAGGGTAAGATCTGGACCGGGTTGTTCGGACTATTCTTTTCGCCGCTGCTGTACTTCGGAGCTATCCGAGTGGCGAGGCCGGCATCGCCGTGGGCCCGGTGGAGATATCCTGCCGATTCGCCGAAACTCGCCAAGGCACAGCGACGTGAGCAGCGCATTCGCCGCCCTATGATCCGCGCCAAGATCCGAGTGCAGGAACTCATCTCTGGTCGCCCGGATGCCCCACAGGAGTAAGAGGTAGAGCTGGTAGGACTTACGGCATGACCGCACAGCCATTAACGAAAATCATTGATCCCAGTTGGACGCGGGGATTAGCGCCTGTCGCCGATCACATTGCTCAGATGGGTGACTTTCTCCGTGAGGAGATCGCCCAGGGGCGCAACTATCTACCTGCCGGGGAGCACGTGCTCCGAGGGTTCACACAGCCCCTCACCGATGTCCGGGTGCTGATAATGGGGCAAGATCCCTACCCCACACCAGGGCATCCAGTCGGTTTGTCGTTCTCTGTCGCGCCAGAGGTGCGGCGCCTGCCAGGCAGTTTGAACAACATATTTCGTGAATATTGCGAAGACTTGGGCTTTCCCAAGCCTGCGAACGGCGACCTTGGGCCGTGGACCGATCGTGGCGTGCTATTGCTTAACCGAGTGTTGACGGTACGGCCAGGAGCTCCCGGCTCGCACCGTGGAAAAGGTTGGGAGAAGGTGACTGACGCGGCGATTCGGGCGCTGGTCCAGCGGAATTCGCCGCTGGTCGCGATTTTGTGGGGCCGGGACGCTCAGTCGCTTCAGCCATTGCTCGGCGACACACCGGTAATCAAGAGCACGCACCCCAGCCCAATGTCGGCCGATCGAGGATTTTTTGGATCGAAGCCGTTTAGCCGAGCCAATACATTGCTGACCCAGCAGGGCGCGGCGCCCATCGACTGGCGGTTGCCATAGCTCTTGGTCTCTCTTGTGTTCGCTCCTATGTGACCGGTGGTTTTCGAAGTCCAGCGCTGGAAAGCTACCGGTCACACAAAATGTCTGCTGGTCTGGGAAGCTTTGCGGGTGCTGTTCTCTTCAGGCAACGGTGACGAACTCGACGATGCGCGGCAACGCCTCGCGCACAGCTCGTTGGGATTCGTCTGCCAGGAGACGTTGCACGTCGGCACCACGTCGTTGTTGGTGGCGGGTACGCGATACGGCGAGCCCGTGGTCGCAAAAGTGCTTCACAATTTCGCACCGCATTGGCGCGATCAATTTAGTCGCGAAATCGCGGTGTATCGGCTTTTTGAGCAGCAAGCGCCGCCGGTGCGGATTCCTCGGTTGATCGAATCGGACGACCAGCGCATGGTCTTGGTGCTGGAGCGGCTTTTAGCGTCGCCTATGAGTAAGGAGCGCCATCCGATTTCGCTGCCTGGTGGTAGCGCGGCGATGGCGGGAGCGTTGACGCGGCTTCGTCGGCTTGCCGAGTGGCGGCCAAGCCTGGGGCCAGAATGGCGGGTCGATTACCAGACTCGCTTAGACCGTGCGTTGCGCCAAGGCACCCTGGATAGCGAGGACCACCGTCTGCTCGCCGTGCTCCTCGCGGATGCTTTGGCGGCGATTCCCGATCGGGAATGGCAGTTCTGCCACGGAGATCTCGACTTCACCAACATTCTTTATAAGAACTCGGGCACTGGCACAGTCGAGCCCTTTACCTTTGTGGACTGGGGATCGTCCGCCAGCTACCTGCCGGGTTTCGACCTCGCGCTGTGGTGGGTGCTCTTTAGCAACATGGCAGGGCCGCGCCGGGTTATTGACGACCTCATCGAAGAAGCGGACCGGTCGCGGCAGCGCGCCTTTCTGATCAACCTCGCCCTGCTCGCTGGCCGCGAGCTTCGTGCTTGGCAAACAATGCGACCCACAGCAGCCCAGGAGGCGCAGATGAAAGCGCTGACGCGTGATTGGGACCACGTCCGTCAGCGGTTGCGCGAGTTTCGATAGCCTTCGTGAAGAGAACCGGCAGCCGTACACGCAACAACCCATGCGCCGCACCCACGCAGATCGACTCCGGAATAATGCTCGCCATGTCTGCCAATAGCGAGATCACCTCCGGGCCATTTGTCTTTCCTCGAGGCGAGATAGCAGAAGAGCTAGCCAGCAGGGTTGCCATTGCGGCGCGGAGTGCCTTTGATGTGACACTTGTCGACGCGCTTATCAGGCCTGGTGCTTCTGGTCGAGGCGGGGACTACCAATGCAACGTCGCCATGAGTTTGGCCAAGCAGCTGGGCAAGTCTTCTCGAGCGGTAGCGCAGACGTTGGTAGACGCGCTCGACGTTGCGGACATGGCCGAACCGCCCAGCATTGGCGGACCAGGCTTCATCAACTTTGCGTTGCGTCCCGAGTGGCTAGCAAAGCACCTTATTGGACTCGCGAGTGACGAGCGGTTTGGTGCGCCGCTCGCCGCCCCGGCACAACGTGTGGTGATCGACCTATCCAGTCCGAATGTGGCTAAGGAAATGCACGTTGGTCATCTTCGGAGCACCATCATTGGCGACGCGCTGGCGCGACTGCTTTCACATGTAGGGCACAAGGTCGTGCGGCAAAACCATATTGGCGACTGGGGCACGCCGTTCGGCATGCTCATCGAGCACATGCGTGACTTGGGCTGGGGTAACGCGCGCGAAGGCGGTGGCACAAGCGAGCACCGCCGCCACTCCATCGGCGACCTCAATGTTTTCTACCAGGAGGCGCGGCAGAAGTTCGATTCCGATCCAGAATTCGCCGAGCGATCTCGCGGGCGTGTGGTCGCCCTTCAGCAAGGCGACGGACCGACGATAGCGCTGTGGCAGGAGTTTGTGGCGGAGTCGGAGCGCCACTTCCTCGCTGTTTACGACCTGTTGCAGGTGGACATTTCGGCGGCCGACACCCGCGGGGAGAGCTCCTATAATTCCATGCTGCCGGAGATCGCCGCCGACCTGGAGCAACAGGGTCTGGCCAGTCTCAGCGCCGGTGCACTCTGTGTTTTTCCGGAAGGCTTCTCCAATAAGGACGGTGAGCCTTTGCCGCTTATCGTTCGAAAGCGGGACGGTGGCTACAACTACGACACCACCGATCTCGCGTGCATCCGTTACCGCGTGGAGCACCTGAAGGGTGACGACCTTATCTATGTCGTCGATGCGGGTCAGAGTTTGCATTTCCAGATGGTGTTCGCGGTGGCCCGTGCGGCGGGTTGGCTTCCGCCCTCGGTTCGGGTCGAGCATGTGACGTTCGGCGTCGTCCTCGGCGAAAATGGCCGGCGGTTGCGGACTCGTTCGGGCGAGAGCGTCAAGCTCGTCGAATTACTCAACGAAGCGGTCCAACGGGCGGATGAGGTGATCGCCGAGCGCACCGAGCTGGACGATTCGCAGCGCGGCGAGATCGCGCGGGCTGTCGGAATTGGGGCTGTCAAATACGCCGATCTCTCGTCTGACCGTACGAAAGACTACGTATTCAGCTGGAAGCGCATGTTGGCGATGGAGGGCAATACCTCTGTCTACTTGCAATACGCCCATGCGCGCATCTGCTCGGTTCTCCGCAAAGCTGCCGCCGTTGACGGGGGTGCGGATTACGTCGCAAGTCCGTTGCTGCTTCATGAGCCGGCAGAACACGCATTGGCGTTGACATTGGTGCGACTGCCCGCAGCCCTTGCGGCAGCCGTGGCGGAGCGTGAGCCGCATCGTTGGTGCGGTTATCTCTACGAACTCGCAACCACGTTCTCCACGTTCTATGAGCGATGCCCCATCTTGACGGCACCCACGGCCGAGGTGCGAGCTTCTAGACTCCGGCTAGCGCGGATCACGGGGCAAGTATTAGCGCATGGCCTTTCGCTTGTGGGGATTGCCGCGCCAGCACGTCTGTGATGTAGGAGCCGAGAGACTCCACCCCACACATCCTCGGGAGGGCGCATGTTGCCTCGCCACAGCTCGGTGATTCGTCGCAAGCGGTTGGGCGCCGAGCTGCGCCGGATCCGTAGAGAGGCAGGGCTTACCGGTGCCGACCTTGCGCTGCGATTGGACTGGTCAGAGTCGAAAGTGAGCCGCATTGAGACGGCTCGGATTGGTTTATCGCTCGACGACGCGCGTCGATTTGTCGACAGTATTGCTCTGGATGGCGAGCAATGCGAGCGGTTTTTAGCGCTAGCGGAAGACGCTGCCAACACTCATGGCTGGTGGAATGCGTATCGGAATGTCATCACCACTGAACAGCGAATGGTCGCCGACGTAGAAGCGGGCGCCGCGAAAATTGCGGCGTATATGCCCCTAGCTATACCAGGTCTGTTGCAGACCGCGGACTACGCCCGAGGCGTGCTGCAGTGGTATGGCGAAATAGGGGTTGGCCCCTCCGATATTGACGCCGCCGTCACCATCCGGATGGCACGTCAGCAAGTGTTACGGGAAGAGCAATTCACATACGATGTATTGCTTGACCAAGCCGCGCTGCGTCGAAACGTTGTTTCGGCCGGATTCATGCGCCAGCAGCTCTGCCATCTCCAGGAAATGTCTGAACAGCCAGGGGTTCGCATTCGGTTGCTGCCGTTTGAACGGGCGACCCCATCGATGGTGCCGCCGGCGACGCACCCGTTCCAGATTTACGAATTTCGTGACCCTGTCGATCCACCTTTGGTGAGCATTGACAGCCTTACTGACCTGCGATACCTCTCGGATTCGGAGCCAGTTGGGTCTACCGGCTGCTGTTTGACCGGCTGTGGCAGGCGGCGCTGCCAGAGTCGGACTCCACCGCATTTCTGGGGAAGCTCGCGGCGCAAATTTGGTAGTTGGCAGCATTCGGGCGTTACCGAATTCCACTCCGCGCGTTATGCACCGCGTGAGCATTCAGTTACCGAACGATGCCAACTCGCGGTCGAGCCGTCGTCGAAGCCGCCGAGAGTCACCTTCGCGCTCGTCCCGCCGAGAGGGTTCGTCGGCAAACTCGCGAGGTGACGGGGCACGTCAGAGTTTCCCGAATGCGGACGGAGTACGGCTTCCTGCCGCAGATGCCCACGTTGTCTCATTCGAATTGCTGGAAAACTCTGCTGTGGACGAGAACAACAGGAGTCACGAGGCAGCACATCCCACGTCGGCTACTTCCCAAACCCAGCCCGGGTCCGCTGAGCCAGGAAGCTTGGAAGAACGGCTGGCGCGGATTGAGCGACTCACCGCTGAGCTAGACGAACTCGCTGGGGCACCGAACGAGCCGGTGAAGGTGCATCCGGAGAATGCCGCGACACGGCAAGCACATACTCCTGTCGAGGAACCCGACACGGTAGACGCCGCATCGGCGCCTCCAAAACCGGCCGCACCACCGACTTCTATGCGTGATACCCAGCGGCTCCCGTCCTTGGCGGAGCTTGGGTCTCCCCGCTCACCCCGACATCCCGCCCGAAGCGAACGCCGCGTCGGACATCGCAACGGCGCCGGCAGCTCGCCCGGGGGCTCGCCGTCACCATCTCGCGGGAACTCTCACCCCGGCTCGCCCCGACCAGCCGTTGGGAATAGTGGAGATGTCGCGGGTGGCAATACCAGTAATACGGGCAACATCCGAAACACCGGACGGCGACGCCGGTGGATGCTCGGGATTTTCGTGGCGGCATTGGCGATACCCGCGTTCGCGATTGGGGCGATCCAGCCATGGCTCTCGCCCAACAAGCCGTCGGATCAACTGTCGATCGCCGGTGGGATGCACCCTGCCGAATCTCGAGCCAATGGAGTACTGCCAGGGTCAGCCGCACCCAATGACCCAGAAACACTCGTCCCGTCCACCGCCACCAGCGACAAAAACGAGCCGCCAGCGTCCCCACACCGAGCGGGTGAAGGCTCCGGGTCCGGCTCGCCTACCCCCAGTCAACCAGGCACGGTTCCACAGCGTGGACCGGTAGACCCTCTGCAAGTGACCGTCCAAGCTGACAATGTTCAACCGCAGGTGGGTGAATCAGTCACTTTCACCGTGGAGTGGAGCGATGGATCGGGCATGTTGTCTGGCCTCACCGAACAATGGGGTGATGACACACCACAAGGTGGCGGCACGGACAGCGGCGACTGTCAGGGCGATGCCCCTGCGACAAAAGGAACCCGGGAGGTCTCGCACGCCTTCAAAAAGGTGGGGACTTTCGTGGTGCATATCGCGGTGACGACGTATACCTGTGACGGTCAGACCGAAACCAAGTGGGTTGATCTCACTGTTTCTGTGGATCCAAAGCCCACTTCGCCGCCTGAGTCTGGGGGCACACCCACGCCCTCGTCTAACGGTGCAAAGCCGAGTGACCTGTCGCCGTCGCAGAGCTAGCGCGACGGCCAGACATGGTTGGGGCTCACGACAAAACTGGGCCTAGACATGATTGCGCCTAGACGTGGTGCGGCATAGCCAACCGTTTGCCGAAGGTGAGGCATTCGTTTGTCGCATCGGGCGTCGATTCAGGACGGTATCCAGCTCGCCGGAACGCCATCAGCGAGGCTTGATTGGTGGGCCGGATCTCGGCGACGAGCTCGGCGTGAGCCGCGGGCCGATCCGCTGATGAATACAGATGCTGAGCTAGCCATCGCTCGCCGGCGAGCAGGAGCGGGATGCCATATCCACGTCCGCGTGCTTCGGGTGCCATGTTGATGCTGATTTCCCAGCGGTCTTTGGCCTGAGCGGGCGCTTCGCCACGCATGGCTGGTAGCAAGTCGAACCGAACGACCCCGATGGGCTCGCTGTCTTTGACGCCAATGAGTAGGTGGCGGTCGGGTGCGCTGAGCACATTTTCGTACCACCGCTGGTGCCCGTCCCAGGAAATTTCTTCGGCGTTTTTGGACGCGGCTCTGGTCGCGGGGTCGTTCCGCCATTTCCATATGAGTTCAGATTGGTCGCTGGTGGCAGGCACAACGGAAACCCCGGCCCCGGCGCTCGGATTTGAGGAGGTTTCAGCATGCTTCTTGAAGTATGCGAGTACCTCTGACGCTGCCCGCCGTGCTCCATGTCCGTCGAGAAACTCCCATGCCACCAATCCGCGTTTGTTGAGGTCGGGTGCGGAGAGCGCGCGGGTGATGCCAGCGTCGATCTCGTCTGAGCGGAGGTCTCGGAGATCTCCGAGACCAATGGCCATCCCTGACTCTGTGGCGAAGCGGTAGTTGGGAAGCTGATTGTCGGCGGCCAGAAATAGTGCCACTGGAGTCCCTACGCAGAACAGTTCCCACATCGTGCCACCCGCGGCGCTGACAACCAGGTCAGCCCAGAGCAGATTTTGGGCAATCTTGTTGACTGGTGCGATGGGCGTTATGGAGGAGCCACCTTCGGTCGGGAGATCCGCCAGGGCGGCGCGCACATCTGGGTTGGCCGCAACGACTTTGACGTCCATCGCTTGACCGTGGCTTACCGCGGCGCGGAGTAGTTCTTCCGACACCCGCTGGGTGGAGCCGTTGGGGTCGGTGCCGCCGAGTACCACGAAGACACGCATGGCTCGGTGCGCCCAATCGCGATTTCGGAAACTTTTGGGTCGGGCGCGCACAATTTCTGGTCTCAGCAGTGCGTATGTCGGACCCAGCAGCAGGTCGGGGGAGTCGGGCCAGTCGGCGTAGTCATCTTCACTGACGCTTGCACCGACGTTGACCACCAGTCCAGCTGGAAGCTTTCGCTGGGCGTCGTCGTCTATAACGGCTAGCGGCATGCTGAGTTTGGCGAGGTCGTCTGCTGTTGCCAAGTAAGAATCGACGACCGCGCCAATCCACTGCTCTCGAGTCGAGGTGCTGAGAAGTTCATCGATCGAGGTGGCGGACACGGCGTGCAGGCCAGCCTGTTTCGCCTGTTCATGCGCCCAGGGGACTTCGGCGAAATTCGCCAATAGTGTGACGTGGCTGCCCGCGTCTTGAAGTTCTTGCCCGAGTGCTAGGCAGCGGACGAGGTGCCCGACACCGAGGTTTTCCCCCAGGTCGCAGTAGATACCGACCGTCGGCTGTCTGCGTTGGCTGCTACCGGTCAAAGCACTACTCCTCAGCGTGGCACTAGGTTGATTTGAACCTAACTACACCATGCAGTACGAGAGTCGAGCTTGTCACCGGATAGAGTTTGCCGATCGGTAAGAACCGCAATGCTTGACGCTGTTGCCCACCCAGAAGGGTGGCATCTCAGGCCGGTTGCGGGTCTTGAGCTCGGCTGAGGAAGGTTTTCGATGGTCTCGTGGGATGGTGCATCGGTTCTTGTCACCGGCGGTACGGGCTCCTTCGGTAAGGCTTTTACTCGGCGGTTGTTAGCAGATGGGCAAGCGCGCCGAATCGTCATCTTGTCTCGCGACGAGCTCAAGCAGTACGAGATGCGGCAGGCATTCAATGATGACCCACGACTCCGGTGGTTCATCGGTGACGTGCGCGAGTACGACCGGCTACGGCGGGCGTTCGCTGGGGTGGATTTCGTGGTGCACGCCGCAGCGCTCAAACAAGTCGACACCGCGGAGTACAACCCTTACGAGTATGTAAAGACCAACATTCTGGGTTCGCAGAATGTCATCGACGCCGCGATCGACGCCGGGGTGCAGCGGGTGGTGGCGCTCTCGACGGACAAGGCGAGTAGCCCTATCAATCTGTATGGCGCCACAAAATTGTGCGCGGACAAATTGTTTGTCTCAGGTAACCATTACGCCGGCGCGAACGAGACGCGGTTCGCGGTCGTGCGGTACGGCAATGTCATGGGCAGTCGGGGTTCGGTCGTGCCGTTTTTCCGGCAGCTGCTGGCTGAGGGCGCGAGCACTCTGCCCATTACCGACGAGCGGATGACCCGGTTCTGGATCACCTTGCCGCAGGCGGTGCGGTTTGTGTTGGATTCCTTCGACCGGATGCACGGTGGCGAGCTTTACGTTCCGAGGATCCCGAGCATGCGGATCACCGAGCTCGCCAAAGCATTGGCGCCTGGCGTGGAGCACAAGGTCGTGGGTATTCGCCCCGGCGAAAAACTCCACGAAGAAATGATCAGCGAAGGCGACGCGCACCGCACGCTTCGATTCGACGATCACTACCTGGTCAAGCCCGTCATAGCAAACTGGACAGCCGATGCCATCGCGGGCGGTCAAGCAGTTGCGGACGACTTCATGTATCGGTCAGACCTTAACGATCAGTGGCTCAACGCGCAGCAGCTGCGCGAGATGGTGGCGATCTGACCCCTGCCCCGGCGACGTAAAGCGAGGTTCTTCGGTGAATGCTCCCTGGCTTCCCTACGGACGGCAGTCCATCAACGATTCTGATGTCGCCGCGGTTGAGGCAGTGTTGCGTGGCGATTGGTTGACGACCGGCCCCGCAGTCGAGGAGTTCGAATCCGCGCTCGAGGCGGTTGTTGGCGCACCAGCGGTGTCGGTTACGTCGGGCACCGCAGCGCTCCACGCGGCTTACGGCGGGCTGGGTCTTGGCCCGGGCGACGAGGTCATCACCACACCCATGACGTTCATCGCCACGGCGTCCTCGGCCGCGATCATGGGTGCGCGTATCAAGTTTGCTGACGTGTGCGACGACACGGTCAATATCGATCCGGCCACGGTGGAGCCGTTGCTTAATGCGCGCACCGCGGTGGTGGCTGGGGTCGATTACGCCGGTCACCCCATCGATGCGGACGCATTGAGGCCCATGTGCGATAAGGCAGGGGCGCTGCTGCTCGAAGACGCCGCTCATTCGATTGGCGGAACGTATAAAGGCCGACCGGTGGGCACCTTAGCCGACATCACGACCTTGTCGTTCTTTCCCACTAAGAACCTCACTACGGCCGAGGGCGGTGCGGTGGTGTCTACCCATAGCGACGTGCTCGCCGGCGTTCGCCAGTTCGCCCGGATCGGTCGCACCTTCGACAAAGCCGAGCTTCGCCACGCTGACCAAGGCGACTGGTGGTACGAGATGCCGATATTTGGCCTGAACTACCGGCTGCCGGATGTGTTGTGTGCGTTGGGCATTAGTCAGTTGAAGCGGTTGCCGGAGTTTGTGCGGCGTCGTACTCAGCTGGTTGCTCGGTACAACGAGCTACTAGCAGACATCCCAGGGCTGCGGTTGCCGGTGCGGCGCGACGGCGTCGAGCCCGCGTGGCATCTCTATGCGGTACGGGTCCAAAGGGGACGCCGCAGGGAGGTCTTCGAGAAGATGCGCGCCGCTGGGATCGGCGTGCAGGTCAATTACATTCCGGTCTACTGGCACCCGATTTTTGAAGACTCTGGCTACAAGAAGGGTATGTGCCCGGTAGCCGAGCAGTTCTATGCGGAGCAGCTGAGCTTGCCGTTGTTCCCCGATATGACCGACTCCGAGCAAGACAAAGTCATCGAAACGCTTCGCGGGATCCTCGGATGAGCAGATGACCGATCGCGCGGCGAGCCGAGCGCTTCTGGGCAAGGGCAGCATTTACACCTTGGCCACTGCTGCGCAATTGGCAGGTGCGTTGTTGGTGCAGCCGGCGCTCAGTCGGTTGTTGTCGAGGGTCGAGTATGGGCGGGCAGCCCTCGCGATCGTGGTGACGAGCCTGTTGGGTTTGTTGCTTACGGTCGGTCTTCCGGCGGTGATCACCCGGGAGTATTTCCAAAAGGACGGACGCGCGTCAGCGCGGGTGTTGGTGTCGCTGACGGCCGGGATCGCCGTTGTGCTAGGCGGCGTAGCGCTGGCACTAGGCCCGATTTGGGCGGCTCCGCTACACGGATTCGATTGGCCGCTCGCGCTGGGTACCGCCACTGCCATCACGTTCTCGATCATCACTACTGGTCAGGCCGTGATGCGTGCGCAGAATCGTGCGGGGCGATTCGTGGTGGTGGTGATCGTCAACGTGCTCGGCGGCCAGCTGGCCGGTCTCGCCGGAGTGGTCTGGATCAAGCCCACGGCCGCTATCTATCTTGCGGGTGTCGGGGCTGGTTCGTTGATCGGTGCATTGCTGTCGCTGTGGTGGGTGCGGCCAGCTATTAAGGGTGGTCATAGTCGAGAGAAAGTTCGTGAATGGTTTCGTATCGCGCTCCCTACGATTCCGCATACCGCCGCACTGTTTCTGATGACGGCTGGTGACCGATTCGTGGTGGAGGCGCAACGGGGGCAAGCGGCCGTAGGAGCCTATTCGCTCGCCTATTTGGTGGGGGCACTAGGCACGACGCTCGTCGCCGCTGCCAACAACGCCTGGGCGCCGTTGGTCTACAGCTCGTCAGATGAGAAGCGGTGGGAGGTGCTGTCCCACACCACCCGCGACATGTTGCGAGTAGCCGCGATTCTGGCTGGCGGGCTGGCGTTGACGGCTCCATTGACGCTGGCGATCGTCGCCGACCCCAGCAAGTACGACATCGCGTCGTTGGTGCCGGTGGTGGCATTGACCGCCTTGTCCACCATCCCGTACGTGATCTATTTGTCCAATGCTCACGTTCTATTTTGGACAGGGAAAACCAAGGCGTTGCTGTGGATCACACCCCTTGCCGCGGCATTGAATCTCGCCGCAAAGGCTTTGGTTCTTCCGTGGGGCGGATTTGTGGGCGCGGCGGTGGTGACGGTGCTCTCGTACTCGTTGTTGGCACTGTTGGTCGCGGGTGCACGGCGCCAACTGGCGACGATTGTCTGGTCGGGCCGTGGCTTGGCGTTGGCGATTTCGACTGCGGCGTGTGTGCTTGGCGCCGTGCTACCGGACGTCGGCTGGGCCTACGTTGTGCGGTGCGTGGGCGTGGTCGCGTTGCTGGTGTTCGCGGCGATCGTGCTGCATGGCCTAAGGCCTAAGCGTGACTTTGCCCCAGCGCCGAATGGGGCGCCGGCGCCGGCGCACAGCGATTAACCCGGCCGCTTGCATAGACCCTTCTGGGTTAGCGTGGATTGCTGCGTCGAGAAGCTAGCGCAACGGGCACCATCGCGATAAGGGACCACATACCCGTGGCGTAGCGTTTCCACAGCCGTCGCGGCGATTGCGCTAGCCGTGCCAGCCATTCCAGACCAGCTTTCCGCATCCATGACGGGGCACGTTTTTCGTCACCCACGATGTGGCCAAACCAGCCGCCGCAGGTGATGATCACGCTCTTAGGTAGCGCGTCGCGGTGTTCTGTCACCCAATATGCCTCGCCCGGCATGCCCATCCCCACGATCACCACATCGCAGGCGGCCGCGCCGAGCTTGTTGATTACCTCGGTCCAATCGTCGTGATAGCCATGCTCGGTGAGCACCACTTCGACGGGGGCTTGAGCGGTCATGATGGCGCCGGCTCGCGCGGCGAGGCCAGGTGGGCCGCCTACCAACGCGACCCGAACGGGGCGTGCTAGCTCGCGCGCGAGCGCGTCCAGCAGCTCCCACCCTCGGTCGGTGGTCGGGTGACGGTGCATTCCCCGCGCTCCGGCGATCCGCGCCAGCACGGCGACGGAGATGCCGTCAGCGACAAGGAAGTCAGGGTTGGCGACCGCACGGATAAAGCGGGTATCGTGGCGCAGGTTCAGCCCGCCCACGTGGAGCGAGAAGACGATAGTCGACCGCTTGTTCGCATTAAGTTGAGCCAGCTCAGTGAGGTTGCGAATAAACGCGTCGGGGGAGACATCCGCTAATCGGTAAGGGCCGAGCTGGATGGTCGGAGTGCGGGAGGTCTCTAGCACGCGGCTTATCCTTGCACGCTCAGCTGGGTGTTGCGTAGATGGCCGGGAGTTGCCCGCGCGTAGTGTGAGAATATTCGACACAGCGCGGCTATGAGGGCCAGCTCGATTCATCTGGAACGCTAGCCAGAACGCGAGAATCTAAGGACCGCGATTGTGACCACCAAAACGCCGGGACGGTCAGCGGGCGCGTCGCCCAAAGCCGGTGTCGAAGGTCAAGAAGGGTCATCTGCTATCTCGCCGGAGACGACCGGTGTTCAAAGATCACCACGCGGCAGCGGACCCACGCGCCATCGGACGTGGGTCAATACCTATCGTCCGTTGCTGTTCATTCTCGACCTTCTCGCGAGTGCGTTCTCCGGTTATCTTGCGATTCGGTTGTGGCCGGGCAAGGTGCAGTCAGGTTTCTTTAATCAAGAAATTCTGATTTGGGTGGCGTTAGTGGCTTTGCCGTTGACGTGGACCGCATTGTTGTGGATGCATGGCGGCTACGAGGCGCGCTATCTGGGGCTTGGCTCCGATGAGTTCAAAAGGGTTTTCAAGGCTGTTACCAGCTATACCGCGCTGATCTGTTTTCTGGCGTTCACTCTCAAGGCAGAACTTTCGCGTTTGGCGGTAGCTACCGTCTTGCCCGCGACGCTGGCGTTGACGTTGTGGGAAAGGCTCGTCGCGCGCAAGGTTTTGCATCGAGCTCGCAACCGTGGGCGTGCGCTACAACGCCTCTTGCTCGTCGGAACGCTCGGTGAAACGCTTTCGGTATACCGAATCACCACTCGTAACCCTTATGCCGGGCTTGCCCCCGTGGGCATCTGCTTGACCGAGTCGACGCGGGAAGAACCGTCCCTTCCTATTCCAGTTACCCAGGGAGCGGTGGATTTCCTGGAGCGCGCTGGTCAGCTCAATGCTGACGCGATCGCGGTCTGCGGTAGCCGTGGAATGGAGGCCGACGCTCTGCGGCGGCTGGCGTGGCAGTTGGAAGGATCAGGGGTCGACCTCGTGGTGGCGCCGTCGCTCACGAATATCGCTGGGCCGCGCGTCCATATTAGACCGGTTGAGGGGTTGCCGTTGCTCCACGTGGAAGAGCCGGTGATCTCGGGTGTCGGCTGGTTCATCAAAGGCGTAATAGATCGGTTGGCCGCAGGGCTGGGGCTAGTGATTCTGTCGCCCTTTTTGCTACTCATCGCCGCGTTGATCAAGGTGACTAGTTCTGGCCCGGTCTTCTTCCGCCAGGAACGTGTTGGCTCCGGCGGCAAGACGATTCAAATCTGGAAGTTTCGCAGCATGTATATCGACGCCGAGCAGCGCTTGGCCGAGCTGCTGGGTCGCAATGAGACCGATGGGCTGTTGTTCAAGATGCGCGACGACCCGCGGATCACCCCCATTGGCCGCTGGATGCGGCGATTGTCGGTCGACGAGCTGCCCCAGCTATTGAATGTGTTGCTCGGTGATATGTCGTTGGTGGGGCCGCGACCGCTGGCAGTGCGCGACCAAGACTTCCTGGGCGATGTACGGCGCAGACTTCTTGTGCGACCGGGCATGACCGGCCTATGGCAAATATCGGGACGCTCGAATTTGAGCTGGGAAGACGCGGTCCGTCTCGATCTATACTATGTGGACAATTGGTCGCTTATGTTCGATGCGATGATTCTGTGGAAGACATTGTTCGTCGTACTGAGGCGCGATGGGGCTTACTAGCGGCCTCATCGCTGGGGTGGGTGAGGAGAGCAGTGGAAGGGCAGCCCGAGAGTGAGAAGACGTCGCCGCCTATGAACGCCGCCATCGCTTCACCGTCGCATCCCCCGGAGAAGCCACCCGCTCTGGAGAGATCGAGCTTTCTTGAAAAGCCACGCTCTCCCGAGAAGTCGGCCTCGGAGAAGAACATGGCGCCGGGCCAGCCCGCGTCACGCCACCCCTTGACGGAGACTCACGTCACGTTTACCGCGGGCACCGCCTTCAAGGCCGGATTTTTCGGGCTATTCGGAGCGTTTGCGGCAGCCGCGATCTTGACAATCGCGGTGGGTCTCAGTGTGGGCTTGGTTTTTGCTCTCTTTTTTGTCGCCGCGTGAGCATTGTGGGCGCACAGCGCTAGCAGATCGTCTGTGCGGATGCGGTGCTCGCGCACTCGTGACGTGGCGCACTGTCAGGAGTGCGCGAACTGGGTAGTCTGAACGAATGCCCGTTACGAACAGTGGCGCTCCTTCAGCACCAGGCCGTGGCCGTCGTCCGCCGTTGCCGCCCCGCAGACGCGTTCGCCCCCGTTGGGGACGAATTTTTTTGGTTCTGCTGGGCACCGTGGGGCTGCTTGGATTCTTGGGCCTCTCGTGCGGGCTTTATTTTGCGCATGCGCTCGATAGAAAACTGCATCGGACGGATGCGTTTGGCGATGTGACCGGTGGGCGCCCGCCGAAGCTCGTCGATGGTGCGGTCAATATTTTGATATTGGGGTCAGACAAGCGGGCTCCGGGCCAAGACCCGGGCGTCGATGGCGAGCGCAGCGATTCAATTATGCTGCTGCATTTAAATCGCGGTCACGACAAGGCCTATCTGGTTTCCATCCCGCGCGATAGCTGGGTTTATATACCGAAGTCCAAGAAAACGGATAGCGGTGGCACCTACAGTAAAATCAATGCCGCATACGCATGGGGCGGACCATCTGGCGCCATAGAAACAGTAGAAAAGCTCACTAATGTGCAAATCGATCATATTGTCAAAGTCAACTTTGACGGATTTAAAGATATGACAAACGCTCTAGGTGGCGTGGATGTAAATGTCGAAAGTACAGTCGCTGATCCACGTAGCAAGCGAACATTTAATGCTGGCTGGAATCACCTCGATGGAGACGCTGCGTTGGATTATGTGCGTCAGCGCTATGGGCTACCCAACGGTGATTTCGATCGTGTTCACCGGCAACAGATTTTTTTGCGTGCACTTATGAAAAAAGCTACAGATTCGGGAACTCTTACTAATCCCAACAAATTAAAAAAGTTTCTCGATGCGACTGCCGATTCGATGACTGTCGACAACGACTTTTCTCTGACAGATATGGCGCTGCAGTTTCGTAAAATCAAAATGAGCAACGTCAAGTTTTTGACGATGCCAACAGCTGGATCAGATATGCGCGGCGACCAAAGCGTAGTGATTCCTGATAAAAAGAAAGATAGGACGCTATTTAAGGCGATGGCCCACGACGATATGGACGGATGGCTGGAAGCTAATCCACCCGGCGATGCGACCGCCGGTCGCTAAGCCAGGTATCCTGGCCCCGTCAGAGAATAACTCCACAGAGGCTATCCCGAAAAAGTCGCGTTTGGGCTCGTCAGCACGGCTGGTGGTGCTGACACGGATTCGGGTAGCCCGCAGACAGCCAGCATTGGGTGTAGATAGTGGGTAGAAGACACTCGGACTCAGCAGAGGCCACCTCGCAGCGGCGTTACGAACAGCGCTTCGAGTTCCGGCATGCCGCGCCCAAGAAGGGCAAACGCAAACTAAAGTCGCCATTATGGGCAAAACTATGCGTTATTTTTGGCGCGGTGCTATTACTATTTTCGACTAGTGCTTACGGTGCGAATTGGTTTATCAAGCACCGTTACGACAACAACGTTAATCGGGCCGATTTGCTGGGAAGTAATCGTAAGCATGGTTCAAATAGCGTCAAAGGACCCCTCAATTTTTTGATTATTGGTTCAGATAGTCGCGATACAGAAGATTACAACCCAAAGGACCCCAGCAGTAGAAAGTCATCAGTTGATGGCGAACGCTCAGATACAATTATTTTGGTTCATATCCCAAAAGGGAATGGTCACGCTTACATCATTTCTATCCCAAGGGATAGTTATGTGACGATCCCCGCTCAGCAGGGAACATCGTCTGTTGGTGGTAAAGACAAAATTAACGCGTCATATGCATGGGGTGGCGCACCGCTGCTTATTAGTACGGTTCAAAATCTTTTAGACATCAAAATTGATTACCCGATTATCGTCGACTTTGGTGCGGTTCGAGAACTTACTGACGCGGTTGGTGGCGTGGACGTGGATGTCGACCAGACCACCACGGACCCGCGCAGCAAACGCACATTTAAACAGGGAAAAAACCATTTAGATGGCCAAGCCGCTGAGGACTTTGTGCGTCAGCGTTACGGACTGCCCAATTCAGACTATGATAGGCAGAAGCGCCAGCAGCAATTCATGCTCGCCTTTATGAAAAAGGTCAAAGAAAATGGCGCGCTCGCTAATCCCACCAAGCTCGATAAACTATTGCGTATTGCCACCAAGAATCTCACGGTAGATAAATCCATGCCGTCGCTCTCGGACTTTGCGTTCAGCTTTAAGACCCTGAGTCCATCGGATGCGAGCTTTATGACCCTACCAATGGCCGGAGAACACACAGATTCGTTCGCCGAGATCGTGGATAGCGAAGGCGTGCAAGCGCTCGGCGAGGCCCTCAATAACGACACTATGGACGCGTACCTCCAGCAATATCCTCCGAATGATTTGTTGAAGGTCAATTAAGCACCAAGAGCTTGTTAAGGCGAATTTCGGACGCGGATAGGCTTCTGGCATGGCATCGAACGTGGTCACTGTGACTGATATAGCCGCGGAGGCTGTTTCCGACGATATGTTGCTGCTCGACGTGCGCGAGGAGGCTGAATGGAACGCGGGGCATGCTCCTACCGCGATGCATATGGCGATGACCGAGCTTCCCGCTCGTGCGGACGAGCTTCCGCACGATCAGCCCATCGCGGTGATATGCCGTAGCGGTGCCCGCTCAGCGCAAGTCGCGGCTTATTTACTTTTCCACGGTCGAGCCGACGTGGTGAATGTTGCCGGCGGAATGCGGGCGTGGCACAAGGCCGGTCGTCCGATGGCGTCAGCAGATGGATCCGATCCGTGGGTAGCGTGAGTTCGGCGAACGGCCGGTCGCCACAACCCTTAGTCATTGCGCATCGCGGTGCTTCCGAAGCGGTTCCCGAGCACACGCTCGCGGCCTATCAGCAGGCTTTGGCCGATGGTGCGGATGGGTGGGAGTGCGATGTCCGCCTTACTCGAGATGGCCATTTGGTGTGCCTTCACGATCGGCGACTCAACCGCACTTCGAATGGTCGCGGCGCGGTGGCGCGCCGGTCACTGTCCGAATTGGAGAGGTTAGATTTCGCTTCGTGGAAAGCCGAGCGGAAGCGTTCAGGTAAGAGGGTCGCGTCGAATGAACACCCGCGTGACGCTTCTTTGGCCGTACCTTCGGCAGACGTTCCCACAGTGTTGACGCTCGCAAAGCTGTTAGAAGTATTTGTCGACAGTGGACGCGCGCTCCAATTGCTCATCGAAACCAAGCATCCCAATAAATTTGGTGGAGATGTTGAGCATGCTTTAGTTGACTTGTTGAAGAGGTTTGGGTTGGCTCCCTCATCGCCAAAGGCGTCGCGGGAAGACTCGCGGGTAGTGGTGATGTCACATTGGCCCTTGGCGCTCAAAAGAATCCACAGTCTTGCGCCGACATTGCGCACAGCCCAGTTGTGGTGGATAGTTCCTCCGATGTATCGGAATGGCTCAGCTCCCTGGGGTAGCCCCGTTGTGGGGCCGTCAGTGAGAGTCCTACGTACCTGGCCAGAGTATGTTTCGCGCGCGCGGGAGGCCGGCAAGCAAGTTTTTGTGTGGACAGCGGACGAGCCCGCGGATATCGCTTTGGCAGCGCGTCTTGGCGCTGACGCGATCATCACCAATAGGCCAGCAGCGGTCGTGCGTCAGCTGCAAGAACTGGTGTAAGCGGCGGACACACATTATGGATCGGCTACAGCGAACACTCGAGGACAGCAAGCAGCCACGTCGTAGCCAGGCATCGTGGCAAGACAGTGCTGGTGATGCCGGCGAGCGTCGAGAAAACGTGATCGTGGAGTTGACCGCGATCGCCGATCAGCTCAGCAGCAGTGCTGCCCCGCGAAATGTAGTCAATGCAATCCTCGATTTTCCGGTGAAATATGGTTCCGCCGCCGGTTCCTGTTTGTTTCTCGTCGAGCCTGGCGGCGCTCGAATCTCCATGACGACCCAGACGCTGGCCTGGTTGGAGGGGCGGCGCGCGCCGTTCGTCGGGTCCGCTCTGGCGACGCTGATGAGCGAGGAACGTCGCACCATTGCGGTCGATGATCTGGACGCGGTGTTGCCGGCTGAGCCCAGAGCGGATCTGCCTCGTGACGATCGTCCGAGGCAGTCGCCCATGGTTGAGCACGGCTTACACCGGGCCATTTTGGTGCGCATCTCGGCCGGTACCCAGTCCTCGGGAGCTTTGGCGGTCTTTTTTTCCGACAAGGGTGGGGCGATCGATTCGTGGACGCGGCAGTTGGCGGAACTCGTCGCCTCCGCGATCGGTGCGATGGCCACAAAACGTCCGGAAATTATGTCGCCAGGCTCAGCGTCGAGTGATCCCAGTGCCATGCCAGACGGGATCGCGGTCGTGAGCGAGGACGATCTGGTCAGGGTATGGAATGTGGCGGCAGAAAGGCTGACCGATCTTCCGCACGCTGAAGCCGTGGGTAAGCCTTTCGCGTTGCCCATTCCCGTTCCGGGGCAGATGCGTGACCATCGCATGCCAAATGGTCGCTGGCTAGAAATTTGGTGCGCGGTTTTTCAAGCAGGCGAGCGACTGCTGACATTTCGCGATGTCACCAGCGAGAGAGAAGAGAGAGACGGCCGCGAACAGTTCTTGGCGATCGTGAGCCATGAGCTGCGAACGCCTATCACTGTTATCAAGGGGTACGCCGAGACTCTCGCTTTGCGGTGGGATCAGCTCGACGACAGTTGGCGCCGCGGCGCCGTGCGCTCCATTGTGTCCAAGACCGAGCAGTTGACGAGTCTGATTGATCGCATTCTGGTTCACAGCCACGCGGGATTTGGTGCTCGTCGAGAGGTGTTCGATGTGGTCGCAGAATTACGGTCGGCGATCCAGTCGTTGCCGGACCTAGACGATAGCCATCGTTTGGTGGTGGATCTCCCCGAGGAGCTGCCACAGGCGTTCGGCGATCCCACTACCGTTCACACCATCCTTCGGGAGCTTGTCACCAACGCCACCAAATATTCTCCTAAGGGTGGTGCAATCGAAGTAACTGGTGGGCATGATGCTACGTCTGTCTACATAAGAGTGTCCGATAATGGCATTGGCATTTCGGCTGACCACTCTGAGGCGGTATTCAGCCCTTTTTGGCAGGCAGATCAAGGCAATCGCCGACAGTTTGGCGGAGTGGGGTTGGGGCTGTACGTGATTCGCCGGTTGTTGGATCGGCAAGGCGGCTGGATCTCACTTCGCCGCAGGGACGCGAGCCCGGAGAGTTCGCAACAGCACGGCACCGTCGCCGATGTTCATTTTCTGCGGGCGGCGGCAAGCTCGTCGGCAGGGCGCTAGACCGGGTCACGGAGTACAGGGCAGGACATACAACGTGGGCCGCCACGACCGCTCCCGAGTTCGCTTCCCGATATGCGCAGCACCTCAATCCCGGCTGCTTCGAGCCGGGCATTGGTCTCGGTGTTCCGTTCGTAGGCGACGACAATCCCCGGTGCCAAGCAGAGGGTGTTGTTGCCGTCATCCCACTGTTCTCGTTCGGCAGTGATGGCATCCAGACCAGTATCGATGACCCGCAATCGTTCGACGTGCATTGCGTTCGCCGCCGCGTCGAGAAATGGCGCGGGCGTGCCAACGTCTAGCGGGTGCTCGCCATGTGCACCCATTGATTCCCGGGGAGTCAATGGGTATGCGATGAGCTCGTCGGCGAGGTTGGGGTACATCAGCACCGTGTTGTGGTCCACCATCGTCAGCACCGTATCGAGGTGCATTGTCGCCCGTCTCTGCGTTATGGGCACTGCCAGTACTGTCTGCGCTTGCGCCGTTTCGAACAAGCGTTTAGCGAGTCGCTCGGCCCCCGCAGGGGTGGTGCGTTCGCCTATGCCCACCGCCACAACGTGCGGTGAGAGAACCAGGACGTCTCCGCCCTCGAGCGGCTCTCCATCGGGTTCATATAGCCGAGGCGCATCGGCGAATAGTGGGTGGTGCCGGTAGATGATCTCCATCAGCTCTGCTTCTCGCCTTCGGGCGAGCATGGCCAAGCTGGTGATCGCGGCGCTGCGATGAATCCACACGCTGGAGTCTCTGGTGAACAGCAGGTTCGGCAGCGGGCTAATAACAAAGTCATCGGGTGCGAGCAGCGCATAGACGAGGCCGGCCGCTTGTGGCAGCTCATCGCGGGCCAGTCCAGCGATCAATGTGTTGCGGAGAGCGTCCGGCGATAGATCATCCAAATAGGCCGCTAAATATCGCCTGAGTGGTTCGCCCAATTTCGCCGGAGCACAAGCCTTACTGATCGCTTGACTCTTCGCGGCGGGGCTCGCAAGAGCCTCGGCGAGTAGCTGAGAGAGGTAAAGCACCTCAACATCGTGTTCATGTAGGAGGTGCGCGAAGGCGTCGTGCTCTTCTTGTGCGCGTGCGACCCAGGGAATTCCATCAAAAAGCAAATCCTGACTATTACGCGGAGTAAGCCTCTTCAGTTCATTGCCGGGACGATGCAGCATTACTCTCCGGAGTCGTCCGACTTCGCTATCGAGATAATGTTGTTCCGATATCCGACTTTCGGGATATACCGTGGCGTATTCGCTGAGGCTGTTCACATTCATTAGCGTACGGGTTTTTGGGTTTCAGTGCGCTGACCAGCTGATTTGACGCTGGATGTGCGAGTACCTTAATGTTCTGACCCGTCGCCACGTCGGCAGAAATTCCGACAGGGCGTCATCAATCTCAAGAGGACAATTCGAACCAATCGATAATCCAAAAGGGATTACCCCCCGAATCAAACCGCAAATTCACTGCGGTAAGGTTCAACAAGTCAGAAATGATGAACCCCCAGCTCAACTTCTAACGAAGTTTGTTGGTGTGTGGGTGTTGTTTGAGAACTCAACAGTGTGTTTATAGATTGTTGTGTGCCGTTTTTGTGGCCGCGCAGGATGCTTTTTGGTGTTGTGTGTGGTCGCGTTTTTGGCAGCAACCGTTGATTTTGAATGGTTTTTTGTTGCCAGGTATTTTTTGCTCTCCCATCGAGAGTGTTTGGTTGTTTGATGGAGAGTTTGATCCTGGCTCAGGACGAACGCTGGCGGCGTGCTTAACACATGCAAGTCGAACGACAGTGCCTTCTTCGGGAGGTACATGGAGTGGCGAACGGGTGAGTAACACGTGAGTAACCTGCCTCAAGCTTGGGGATAACCTACGGAAACGTGGGCTAATACCGAATGTGCACTGTCCCACGCATGTGGGGTGGTGGAAAAGTTTTTCTGGCTTGAGATGGGCTCGCGGCCTATCAGCTTGTTGGTGGGGTGATGGCCTACCAAGGCGGTGACGGGTAGCCGGCCTGAGAGGGTGTCCGGCCACACTGGGACTGAGACACGGCCCAGACTCCTACGGGAGGCAGCAGTGGGGAATTTTGCACAATGGGCGCAAGCCTGATGCAGCGACGCCGCGTGGGGGATGACGGCCTTCGGGTTGTAAACCTCTTTCGCCAGGGACGAAGCCTTCCTTTCGGGGTGGGTGACGGTACTTGGAGAAGAAGCACCGGCTAACTACGTGCCAGCAGCCGCGGTAATACGTAGGGTGCAAGCGTTGTCCGGATTTATTGGGCGTAAAGAGCTCGTAGGCGGTTTGTCGCGTCGGTCGTGAAAACTGGAGGCTTAACTTCCAGCTTGCGGTCGATACGGGCAGGCTTGAGTTCGGTAGGGGAGACTGGAATTCCTGGTGTAGCGGTGAAATGCGCAGATATCAGGAGGAACACCGGTGGCGAAGGCGGGTCTCTGGGCCGATACTGACGCTGAGGAGCGAAAGCGTGGGGAGCGAACAGGATTAGATACCCTGGTAGTCCACGCTGTAAACGGTGGGCGCTAGGTGTGGGGACTGGTTCACGGTTCCTGTGCCGAAGCTAACGCATTAAGCGCCCCGCCTGGGGAGTACGGCCGCAAGGCTAAAACTCAAAGGAATTGACGGGGGTCCGCACAAGCGGCGGAGCATGCGGCTTAATTCGATGCAACGCGAAGAACCTTACCAGGGCTTGACATACATCATTTACTCACAGAGATGTGGGGTCCTTCGGGGTGGTGTACAGGTGGTGCATGGTTGTCGTCAGCTCGTGTCGTGAGATGTTGGGTTAAGTCCCGCAACGAGCGCAACCCTTATTCGATGTTGCCAGCACGTGATGGTGGGGACTCATCGGAGACTGCCGGGGTCAACTCGGAGGAAGGTGGGGATGACGTCAAATCATCATGCCCCTTATGTCCTGGGCTGCACGCATGCTACAATGGCCGGTTCAAAGAGCTGCGATACCGTGAGGTGGAGCGAATCTCATAAAGCCGGTCTCAGTTCGGATCGTAGTCTGCAACTCGACTACGTGAAGGTGGAGTCGCTAGTAATCGCAGATCAGCAACGCTGCGGTGAATACGTTCCCGGGCCTTGTACACACCGCCCGTCACGTCATGAAAGTCGGTAACACCCGAAGCCCATGGCCTAACCGGTTTTGCGGGGGGAGTGGTCGAAGGTGGGATTGGCGATTGGGACGAAGTCGTAACAAGGTAGCCGTACCGGAAGGTGCGGCTGGATCACCTCCTTTCTAAGGAGCATCGCGTCAGCTTTTTCCTATCTCTGACGCATTAGTGAATGCTCGCGGGTGAATCACATGACAATCTTTCTTGCTGTTGATGCCTCTTGTGTGGGGTGTTGGTGGTGGGGGCGCACTGTTGGGTCCTGAGGCAACACCTTTGGGTGTGTGTCTTGTGGGTTTGCCATGGTGGTGCTGGCGTTATACCCGCTGTTGCCGGTGAGGGCTTTGGTTCTTGTCTGGTGAGGGTGTGTGGTGGCGTGGTGGTGCTGGTTGTGGTGGGTGTTTGTTTTGTTCATAGTGGGTGTGTAACGAGCACAGCGGTCCTTTGTGGATTGTTGTGTGTGTAGTGTGCCTGTTTTGTGTGTTGGTTTAAGTGTATAAGGGCGCACGGTGGATGCCTTGGCATCAGGAGCCGATGAAGGACGTAGGAGGCTGCGATAAGCCTCGGGGAGCTGCCAGCCAAGCTGTGATCCGAGGGTGTCCGAATGGGGAAACCTGGCCAGAGTTATGTCTGGTCACCCGTATCTGAATGTATAGGGTGCGGGGAGGGAACGCGGGGAAGTGAAACATCTCAGTACCCGTAGGAAGAGAAAACAATAGTGATTCTGCTAGTAGTGGCGAGCGAACGCGGAAGAGGCTAAACCATATACGTGGATACCGGGCAGGGGTTGCGTGTGTGGGGTTGTGGGGATCATCGAATGATTGTTCTGCCAGACGGTCCAGGAGTTGTAGTAAAACAGTGTGTTAGCCGAATGGTGTGGGAACGCCGACCGGAGAGCGTGATAGTCGCGTAGGTGAAAACATGCTGGTCTTCTGTTTGATGGTTACCCGAGTAGCACGGGGCTCGTGGAATCTCGTGTGAATCTGCCAGGACCACCTGGTAAGCCTAAATACTCCCTGATGACCGATAGTGCACGAGTACCGTGAGGGAAAGGTGAAAAGTACCCCGGGAGGGGAGTGAAAGAGTACCTGAAACCGTGTGCCTACAAGCCGTCAGAGCGTGTCTGTCCTTTTGGGTGGGTGTGTGATGGCGTGCCTTTTGAAGAATGAGCCTGCGAGTTGTGTTGCGTGGCGAGGTTAACCCGGGTGGGGGAGCCGTAGCGAAAGCGAGTCTTAATAGGGCGTTTTAGTCGCGTGGTGCAGACCCGAAGCGGAGTGATCTACCCATGTCCAGGGTGAAGCGCCGGTAAGACGGTGTGGAGGCCCGAACCCACCAGGGTTGAAAACCTGGGGGATGAGGTGTGGGTAGGGGTGAAAGGCCAATCAAACTCCGTGATAGCTGGTTCTCCCCGAAATGCATTTAGGTGCAGCGTTACGTGTTTCGTACCGGAGGTAGAGCACTGGATGGCCGAGGGGCCTCACCAGGTTACTGACGTCAGCCAAACTCCGAATGCCGGTACGTTGTAAGCGTGGCAGTGAGACTGTGGGCGATAAGGTTCATGGTCGAGAGGGAAACAGCCCAGATCGTCAGCTAAGGCCCCTAAGCGTGTACTAAGTGGGAAAGGATGTGGAGTCGCGTAGACAACCAGGAGGTTGGCTTAGAAGCAGCCACCCTTGAAAGAGTGCGTAATAGCTCACTGGTCAAGTGATTCCGCGCCGATAATGTAACGGGGCTCAAGTACATCGCCGAAGCTGCGGCAATGCCACATGTGTCTGGCTTTCATTCCTGCGGGGTGTTTGTTGGGCGTGGTGTTGGGTAGGGGAGCGTCGCATCACCAGGGAAGCGGCCGGGTGACCGAGTCGTGGAGGTGATGGGAGTGAGAATGCAGGCATGAGTAGCGAAACACGGGTGAGAATCCCGTGCGCCGATTGACTAAGGGTTCCTGGGCCAGGTTCGTCCGCCCAGGGTAAGTCGGGACCTAAGGCGAGGCCGACAGGCGTAGTCGATGGACAACGGGTTGATATTCCCGTACCCGTGAATGAACGCCCAATGCGAAACACATTTCATGCTAAGCACTGTGAGGGCGGTGTGTGTCTTCGGATGCGTGTTGTCTAGGTGGTGTGATCCTGGTGTGGAGTAGTGCAGCGATGGGGTGACGCAGGAAGGTAGCCAGACCCGGTGATTGGTTGTGCCGGGACAAGCGTGTGGCCTGTGGTGCAGGTAAATCCGTGCCGCATAAGGGTGAGGCGTGATGTGGAGCCGAGTGAGGTGAAGCTGGTGATCCTATGCTGTCGAGAAAAGCCTCTAGCGAGTTTGTTCATGGCCCGTACCCGAAACCGACACAGGTAGTCAGGTAGAGAATACCGAGGCGTGCGAGTGAACTATGGTTAAGGAACTCGGCAAAATGCCCCCGTAACTTCGGGAGAAGGGGGGCCATTCCCGTGATTGTCTCTTGCAGACAGGCAGCGGGTGATGGCCGCAGTGGCCAGGGGAAAGCGACTGTTTACTAAAAACACAGGTCCATGCGAAGTTGTAAGACGATGTATATGGACTGACGCCTGCCCGGTGCTGGAACGTTAAGGGGACCTGTTAATCCACTTTGGTGGGTGAAGCGGAGAACTTAAGCGCCAGTAAACGGCGGTGGTAACTATAACCATCCTAAGGTAGCGAAATTCCTTGTCGGGTAAGTTCCGACCTGCACGAATGGCGTAACGACTTTCCTACTGTCTCAACCATAGGCTCGGTGAAATTGCACTACGAGTAAAGATGCTCGTTACGCGCGGCAGGACGGAAAGACCCCGGGACCTTCACTACAGCTTGGTATTGGTGTTCGGTTCGGTTTGTGTAGGATAGGTGGGAGACTGTGAAGCGTGCACGCTAGTGTGTGTGGAGTCATTGTTGAAATACCACTCTGATCGTATTGGATGTCTAACCTCGGACCATGATCTGGTTCAGGGACAGTGCCTGGTGGGTAGTTTAACTGGGGCGGTTGCCTCCTAAAAGGTAACGGAGGCGCCCAAAGGTCCGCTCAATCTGGTTGGTAATCAGATGGTGAGTGCAAGTGTATAAGCGGGCTTGACTGTGACACGTACATGTGGAGCAGGGACGAAAGTCGGGACTAGTGATCCGGCACCGGCATGTGGAAGCGGTGTCGCTCAACGGATAAAAGGTACCCCGGGGATAACAGGCTGATCTTCCCCAAGAGTCCATATCGACGGGATGGTTTGGCACCTCGATGTCGGCTCGTCGCATCCTGGGGCTGGAGTTGGTCCCAAGGGTTGGGCTGTTCGCCCATTAAAGCGGCACGCGAGCTGGGTTTAGAACGTCGCGAGACAGTTCGGTCCCTATCCGCCGCGCGCGTAGCAGACTTGCAAGGGCCTGTCCCTAGTACGAGAGGACCGGGACGGACGAACCTCTGGTGTGCCAGTTGTACCGCCAGGTGCATGGCTGGTTGGCCACGTTCGGAAGAGATAACCGCTGAAAGCATCTAAGCGGGAAACTTGCCTTAAGATGAGGTCTGCCTCCACCTTTGCGTGGGTAAGGCCCCCGGTAGACGACCGGGTTGATAGGCCAGATGTGGAAGCCTGGTGACAGGTGTCAAGCTGACTGGTACTAATAGGCCGAGGGCTTAAACCAACACGCTAAACAGTTCCACTACCGTATGCGCACCCACTATGTTTTCCCTTTCCTGGGGGGATACGTTATTCCGTGCACTGTCCAAGTGTCCTTTGTGGTGCTTGTGGTGGTGGCGGGGTGATGGGGACCCTGGGGTGATGAAGGGATGAAGATGTTTCGGTGGCTATAGCGGCAGGGAAACGCCCGGTCCCATTCCGAACCCGGAAGCTAAGACTGCCAGCGCCGATGGTACTGCACTCGCCAGGGTGTGGGAGAGTAGGACACCACCGAACGCAACGTGATACTGGAAGGCTCCGACTGTCTGTATGGACGGTCGGAGCCTTCCACACATCTAGAACAAAAACCCCTGGGCTAAAAACAAAAATATCGGTTACCGCAATTAGCCCATGCTATCTCCGCGCCAAAGCAATATATATGCGATTGTCTTTCATGAATACTCACGCGCGCATTGATGTCCTGGCATAATACGTTGCTTAGCCCGCAGCCGTAGTGACAGCCTAAGAATGTGCATGAGAGTCACCATTAGGTGAGGGCTTGTCTTTAACGATCCTGCTACACCGGCTTTTCCTTCGTGAAATCAGCGGCATTAATGGAGAAACCCGGATGACGATGAGTGCGAAGCAGCCCTTGCCAACCGCTCAGTTGGACATTTTATGACTCGTATCGAACTATCCCTAAAACCTCAGCCTGCGACATCCATAGCTGGACCGTCACGGTTTGGCGACGTCCAAAAGCGACTGCGGGCCTGGCTACTGGCGGTGGTTGAAGCAGAGGAACCGTGCGTACTTGTTGATGCCGAAGGGGTAATCGTAGGCGCCTCTAAAACGTTCGTGAAAATCCTAAGTGGAGCGTCATTAACAGACCTTTTAGGGCGAGGACTGCTAGATGGAGTATTAGAGGCTGTGGACTTCACCACGGACCCGCAGCGACTCTCTGGCCAACAATTAGTGCGAATCCCACCGCTGACAGCAATAGCAAGCGGCTCGTTAGCGCGAGGACTGATTCGACTACGCACCAAGAATGCGATGGTCACAGTAGATTCCGTCGCTACGCCGCTCAGAAGCGGTGGCGAGGTGGTTGGTTCACTCACCTTCTTCTATGTACTCGAGTAATTGAGCTCTTCCGGAAGCATTGATCTTGGCGGGGAGTGAGCGGAGCTAAGCCAAGTCCTCACTCTCGGTAGAGTGCCACCATGGTCAACGAGCTATCGCGCATTGCTTATTTGGGGCCTGCGGGTACTTTCACCGAGCAGGCGCTTCGCACACTTCCGGAGTCACATCAAGCGGTCCTGGCTCCGACGATTTCGATATCTGAGGCGCTTGATGCGGTGCGGGGCGGTGCTGCAAATGGGGCACTGGTGCCGTTGGAGAACTCCGTAGAAGGAGGCGTCAATGCCACATTGGACGATTTGACGCATGGCACCGTGCTCACGATCGCCAAAGAAGTATCGCTCCCAGTCGCGTTTGGACTGTGCGTGCAAGAAGGCAAAGCACTCGATGAGATATCAACGGTGGGAACCCATCCGCACGCGGAAGCGCAATGTCGCGGATGGCTACGTCAGAATTTGCCAAACGCAGAGTTCATTCGGGCCTCTTCCACGGCTGACGCAGCGGTAGACGTCGCGCGAGGAATGTATGACGCGGCAATATGCGCCGAAATTGCTGGCAGAGAAAACGGCTTGACATGTCTCGCGCGCGACATTGGCGACAACAGTGGAGCCGTCACCCGCTTCATTTTGGTGAAGCCGCCGGGCCCGCCTTCGGCGCCAACCGGTCACGACATAACGTCGCTTGTCGTTTTCGCGGCCGATGATCATGTGGGAGTTCTACTCCAGGTACTGACGCAATTCGCTGTTCGTGGTGTTAATTTGACGAGAATTGAGTCTCGTCCCACTAAAGAATTGCTAGGAAAATACTGCTTCTTTCTTGACTGCGAAGGGCATATTAGCGAGCACCGTATTGGTGAGGCGCTCATGGGTTTGCACCGGGTTTGTGCTGCGGTGCGATATCTCGGTTCATATCCACGAGCGGGTGAACCGCGTCGGGCTCAAATTGAACATACCGCGGACAAAGATTTTTGCGATGCGAACCAGTGGCTACATAGAATTCGCGAACATGGACAGTAACCGTTGAATTCTGGTTTTTTGCGGATTGACCGCAATGTTGGGCCCCCACATTGCGGTCAATCCGCAAAAAACGTAACCGCGCGGCGTGGATGCGTTTAGTTGCCGAACAAATTGCCGATTACGCCACCAGTCCCGCCGCCTGTGTTGCCACCCGTAACAACCTTTTCTCCCTCGGAGGGCTGAACAATCACAAAACCGTGACCATGAAAAGCAATCTGGAACATCTCTCCGGAACCGCCACGCAAAAGCGATTTCATACCCTGCGAGCGGTGGATGCTGGTGTTAAGTTGCCCTGACCATCCGACGACCGCATCGGTGTCGGCAAAAACCGGAAGTTGCGGCGTCACCGGTATGACAATGGGCGGACCATCACTATTAATAGCAATGCGTCCTTGCCCGGTGAATGTCGAATTGAATAGTCCGCCGCCAAACATTCCCGCGCCCCGCACCATACGAATGTCGTATTGAAGGCCAGCCTCAAAGCACAGCACATTGCGGCCATTAATGGAGAGTTCGTCTCCAGAATAAATGTCGATAAGAAAACATTGCTGATTTTGGTTTGCAAACCAGATTTCGCCCTGACCCTGGGCGGTCATGAGTGCTAGCCCTTCGCCGGTCAGAGCTCGCTTAAAAAATTTGCCGGCGCCCTGGCCTTTTACCTCGAGACGCAGGTTTCCGCGATGGGAAACCATTGTGCCCTGCCGGGCGAGCACTTCGCCGTTCACGACAGCGCGCACACATTTAGCATGCTGCAAGCTGATGCCAGCCTCGGTCGGCGTTTGCACGGTGTTTTCTTGGCTGAACAAGTCGCTTTGCATGTTCGGATCGCTTCCCTCGGGGACGTGCTGTATGCAGCCTACGCGGAAGCTACGGCTCACCCCCACCCCAGCTCGTGAAGCCGCTCATCGCTGACACCAAAGTGGTGCGCGACCTCGTGCACCACTGTCTTGGTCACTTCCCGCCGAATCTCGTCTTCTGACTCGCAGATCGACATGATGGTGTCACGGTAGATGAAGATTCTGTCCGGCAGAACCCCGGAATATTCGACCCCACGATGAGGCAGCGCATAGCCCTCGTACAGACCGAGCAAGCGTGGGTTGGGAGCGTGGTCTTCCACCAGTACCACCACGTTGTTGAGTGCTTTGAGGAATTCGGGTGGGATCTCGTCCAGCGCAATGCTGACCAATTCCTCAAACCGCTCTCGGCTGATGTGCATGCTCACCAATCTGTCGAGAGTGGACGGCCTTCTTCGTATCCAGCCACCGACTGGACGCCCACCGTGGCCCGGTCGCGCAACTGCGCCAAGTCAGTGGCGCCCGCATAGGAACAGGCAGAGCGCACACCCGCCACAATGTGGTCGATCAGGTCTTCCACGCCCGGACGGGCGGGGTCGAGGTACAGCGTGGATGAGCTGATTCCTTCTTCGAACAACGCTTTCCTGGCGCGTTCGAAAGCGGTTTGGTCCTTGGTGCGGTGTTGGACCGCCCGGGCGGACGCCATGCCATAGCTGACCTTGTACATGTGCCCGTTGCCATCCTCGAGCATGTTCGCCGCGCTCTCGTAGGTGCCAGCAAACCAGGTGCCGATCATGACATTGCTCGCGCCAGCGGCCAGTGCCAGTGCCACATCGCGGGGGTAGCGAACGCCGCCGTCAGCCCAGACGTGTTTGCCGAGGGCGCGGGCGGCGCCGGCGCACTCACGTACCGCGGAGAACTGCGGCCGCCCCATTCCTGTCATCATGCGGGTGGTGCACATGGCACCTGGGCCAACCCCCACTTTGACGATGTCTGCGCCGGCGGTGATGAGGTCGCCGACGCCCTCGGCGGTCACCACATTTCCCGCCACCACTGGAATGTCCGGGGCTAGCCCGCGAATTGCCTGTACCGCGGCCAACATTTTGTCTTGATGGCCGTGTGCGGTATCGACCACCAGCACGTCTACTCCCGCCGCTATAAGCGACTCAGCCTTGTGTTCGACATCGCCACTGATGCCCATTGCCGCACCGATACGTAGCCGGCCCAGTGCATCGAGTGCTGGCTGGTACAGGGTGGAGCGCAGGGCGCCTGTTCGCGTGAGTACACCCACGAGAAATCCATTATGGACGACCGGCGCGGTTTGATGGCGTGATTCATTCAGTGCGGCAAAGGCCGTTTCTAGTGGGGCGTCGGCTTCCACCGTGAGCGGCTCGGTGCTCATGACTTGGTGTAGCTGAGTGAATCGGTCGACATCGGCGCAGTCGGCCATGGTGACGATGCCAATAGGGTGCGGCCGTCCCGGTTCGCCAGACACTACAACGACCGCTTCGTGAGCGCGTTTGGTGATCAGTGCGAGCGCCGACCCGACCGTGTCGTGCGGATCGAGGGTGAGCGCGGTGTCATATACCGGATGACGTTCTTTGACCCAACCGATCACGCCCGTGACGACGTCGACCGGGATGTCTTGCGGGATGATCGCGATGCCGCCTCGCCTCGCCACCGTTTCGGCCATCCGTCGGCCGGAGACCGCGGTCATGTTCGCGGCGATGATGGGGATGGTGGTTCCGCTGTTGTCGTCGGATCGAAGATCGACGTCGAGCCGGGATGCAACTGATGAGCGTGTGGGCAGCATGAAGACGTCGTTATAGGTCAGATCGTGCCGCGGAGCCGAGCCGCCGCCTACCTCACTGAGGAAACGCACAAATGTCAGCGTAGTCCCGAGTGACATGTGTGGTCGCCGGACGGCGGACCGACACGGCCATTCGCTAGGCTCGGCCAGCATGATTGACCTGCGCCTCTTGCGTGAGAATCCTGACCATTTCCGGGCGAGCCAGCGCGCTCGTGGTGAGTCTGAGATAGCGATTGACGAGCTGCTCGCTGCCGATGAAAATCGCCGGGCGGCGATAGCGCGGGCGGATAGTCTGCGGGCGCAGCAGAAGACGGTTTCTGACCAGGTCAAGCGCGCTTCACAGGAGGAGCGTCCGGCGTTGTTGATGAGGGCTAAAGAGCTCGCCGTGACGGTGAAAAAAGCTGAGGCGGAGCAAACCCAAGCCGAGGCCGCGCTTAACGAGGCGCGGTTGGCGATCCCCAATGTGATCGAGGACGGGGTGCCCGCTGGTGGTGAGGACGATTACATCGTCCTCAAAGAGGTGGGCGAAAAGCCGGCTATCGCCAACCCGCGTGACCATCTGGAACTGGGCGAGCTTCTTGGCGCGATCGACACGCAGCGGGGGGCAAAGGTTTCCGGTGCTCGTTTTTACTATTTGACCGGCGTTGGCGCGCTGTTGGAACTGGCGTTATTGCAATGTGCGATGGAACAAGCGGTTGGTGCCGGATTTGTCCCAGTTATTACGCCGACTTTGGTCAAACCGGAGATCATGGGTGGCACAGGCTTTCTCGGTGCTCATGCTGACGAGATTTATCGCCTCGAGGCCGACGACATGTATTTGGTCGGCACGTCGGAGGTGCCGCTCGCCGGCTATCACGCGGGCGAGATTGTCGATTTGTCTGCGGGGCCTCGGCGATATGCCGGCTGGTCAACCTGTTATCGACGTGAGGCTGGTTCGTATGGCAAAGACACTCGGGGGATCATCCGGGTGCATCAATTCAACAAAGTAGAGATGTTCTCTTACTGTGAGCCGGAGCAAGCAAACGACGAGCATCTGCGCTTGCTGGCTTGGGAAGAGGCGATGCTGGCCAAGGTCGAGGTTCCCTATCGGGTGATCGATGTGGCGGCGGGCGATCTGGGCTCGAGCGCGGCACGCAAGTACGACTGTGAGGCGTGGGTGCCCACCCAAGGTCGGTATCGAGAGCTCACGTCTACCTCGAATTGCACCACATTTCAAAGTAGACGTTTGAACGTCAGATACCGCGGTACGAATGGCAAGCCCCAGCCGGTGGCCACGCTGAATGGCACGTTGGCCACCACTCGGTGGTTGGTAGCCATTGTGGAGAATCACCAGCAGCCGGATGGTTCAGTACGGGTGCCTGAGGCGTTACGTCCGTATATAGGAGGCCGGGAGCTTTTGGAGCCAACAAGCTAGACCGTTTGGCCGAACCCAGCGTTGCGTCAGCCAGTTATGGTGGAAATCCCCTGAGCAGGGGTTATGTGGTTTTTCTCGGTACGTAAGACAGCACGGAAGGAATTGCCACGTTAGACACCGCTGTTTTGTCGCCCCCGCGCACCTCAGGCTATTCCAGCCCGTGGGCGCCGAAATTGGTTGCGACCGATCTAGACGGCACGCTCGTGCGCTCCGACCTCAGCGTGTCGCCATACACCCGTGGGGTTTTCCAGCGGGTTCAAGACGTGGGCATTCCGGTGGTTGCGGTAACGGGCCGTGGTCCACGGCTGCGTAGCCGGATCGCTTCCGAGCTTCCGGTAGCGAGATATGTGGTGGGGCTTCAGGGCGGATGCGCGTGGGATCAGCACACGGGCGAGGTGCTTCATCTGCATCAACTTCCACTTGCGGTGATGCGGCAATCGATCTCACTGCTAGAGGCCGAACTAGGCCCACTATTGGTCGCTGCCGAGAACGCCATCGACGATGGCGAGCTGGTGCATTGCGAGCACGGCATGGTGTGGCCGCATGGTCCCGATGCCGCGTGGACGAATCGCGCAAACCTCTTTGAGGGTCCCGTTTTTAAAATATTCCTGGCGCAGCCGGACAGGCCGGCAGATGAATTGCTGGCCGCGGCTCGGCGAATAGTGCCGCCAGAGCTCGCAAGCGTCACCTATGGCGGGTGGAGCTTGATCGAGATCTGCCCCAAGGGAGTCAATAAGGCGACGGGGTTGTCCGCGGTTGCCCGGTTGCTAGGCGTGCAGGCTAGCGACGTGCTGGCATTTGGTGACATGCCCAACGACTTGCCGATGTTTGACTGGGCCGGGCGAGGGGTCGCGGTGGCCAACGCCCATCCGGAGCTGCTTGCCGCCGCCGACGCCATTACCAAAAGCAATGACGACGACGGCGTTGCCCGCTATCTCGAATACGTGTGTGAGCCGGCCCTTGGAGTCCGCTGACGAGCGCAGCGAGGAACAAAGCGACGAGCACGCGGGCACAGACCAACCCGCGCGAACTTTTATAGGTACTGGCCGGTCCCGGTGACATGCCCGTGCTGGTCGTCACCCATGTTGGGTAGACCGCCGGCACCCATGGGAAGGGCGGGGGTGCGTCGCATTTGTTCAAGCTGCATGCGCGCGGCCATTTGTTGGGCCATCAAGGCGGCTTGAATTCCGTGGAATAGGCCTTCTAGCCATCCGACGAGCTGAGCTTGCGCGATGCGCAGTTCGGGCTCGCTGGGGGTGGCGTCTTCGGTGAAGGGCAGCGAGAGACGTTCCAGTTCTTCCCTTAGCTCGGGCGCCAACCCGTCTTCTAGTTCGGCGATGGAACGAGCGTGGATTTCCCGAAGCCGGGCGCGACCAGCCTCATCGAGCGGAGCGGCCCGCACTTCTTCTAGCAGTTGCTTGATCATGCTACCGATGCGCATGACCTTCGCTGGTTGTTCTACTAGGCGGGAGGGGTCGCCTTCCCGTGTTTCGGCGTCGGCGTCAGGGTCGACTTCGACGGTGCCTACCGGTTGCCCATCCGGTCCGACAACTACCACGGTCTGGGTCTTGCTCTCCTCGGATTGCTCGTCACCAGACTGTTCTTCCTGCTCCTTCTGTGGGTCTTCGGGGGACTCTTCTGATGATTCGTGCCGAGCGCCCTCGGCCTTCTGTGATTCCGTCATGTCCTGCATCCTCTCGCATGGATCTGATCGACCCAAACAGGCCTCCGAGCTGACGGGGTCATCTCCGGCCTAAGGAGCTAGATGAGCACGACCTTCCCAATCGCTTGGGCTACCCCTAAGCCGTACCCGACCGTTGGTGTGGGGCACGGCCGCATTAGCCTCATCGGACCCCACACTTGGTGTTCCTGCTACGCCGGAGCGGTGTCGCCCTTAGTACTTGGGCTATCGCACCAGCAGAACTTTGCCGACGTGTCCACCTTGTTCTAGATAACGGTGGGCGTCTTCGGCGTCTGCCAGTGCGAATGCCTTGGCGATGATGGGACGTACCCACTGCGCTTCGATGAGCGGCCACACATGTTCGCGCACGTCGGTGACGATGCTGGCTTTCTCTTCCAGTGGCCGGGACCGCAGCGTGGTTCCGGTGATGCGGGCCCGTTTGTTCATCAGCAGCCGGAGGTCGATTTCTGCCTTCCGTCCACCTTGGAGTCCGACAACCGCCAGCCGGCCGCCCACTGCCAGTGCCTCGATGTTGCGGGCCAAATATTTTGCGCCCACGACATCCAAGATGACATCAACGCCATGGCCGTCACTGAATTCTCCGACGGCCCGCACAAAGTCGTCGTTGCGGTAATCCACCACTTGTTCAGCGCCATACGCGCGGCATGCGTTGGCGTTTTCGCTGCGTGCTGTGCACAGGACTCTTGCGCCGTATGCGGCGGCCAGTTGTATGGCCATGGAGCCGATCCCGCCGGATCCACCGTGGACGAGCAGTATCTCACCCGGGATTAGCCGCGCCACCGAAAACAAGTTTGACCAGACAGTGCACACAGCCTCTGGCAATGCGGCTGCTTCGGCAACGGAGACACCGGCGGGAACCGGGAGAAGCTGACCTGCCGGCACGGCGACCCGCTCGGCATACCCGCCGCCTGCCAGCAGCGCACAGACTTCGTCGCCGACTGTCCAATCGGGAACGCCGTCACCCACATCAATGATTCGCCCGGAACATTCCAACCCGAGATACTCCGAAGCGCCCGGCGGCGGGGGATAGTTGCCCTGGCGTTGCAGCAGATCAGCCCGGTTGACAGCGCTGGCAACCACGTCGATGACCAGCTCGCCCGGGGCCGCGACGGGGTCGGGAACCTCAGCGAAGCTGAGCTCGGGTGGGTTTCCATGTGCGGTAACGGTAATGGCGCGCATCGACTTATCTTCCTGCCTCACAGTTCTCTTTGTGAACGGCTCTCATGTGTGGAACGGCGCGTGTTTGCGTTGCTGAGCTTGTTGGGTTGTGTGCGCAGGGCAGGAGAATGCTGGGCTCGCACAAGCTCTAAGCCTGGCCAGCGGTTGCGATTTCTGGGCCGGTACTGTTACTCGTCGAGGCAGTGACCCTAGCGGCTTGCTGTCCATATTGGAGGGTTCGCCTAGTGGCCGATGGCGGCGGTCTTGAAAACCGCTATGGCGCGGAAGCGTCATCGTGGGTTCGAATCCCACACCCTCCGCATTTGTCCTGGTAAAGCGGATTACCGACCAATGAATCCCAGTGGCCTTTGGGTAACCTTGAAAGGCCACGTGTATTGAATTCTGTGCAGGTCACCTCTGCTGGTATAGAATCCTGTACATGGTGACGGTGAATTTGACGGATGCGCGGGCTCGTTTGTCGGACTTGGCTGACGAGGTCGTCAACACGCACGAGCAGGTGACGATCACCCGCAATGGTGTTCCGGCGATGGTGATGCTGTCGGTCGATGAGTATGAGGGTCTGATGGAGACGCTGGAGATCCTGCGCGATCCTCGGGCTGTTGCCGATCTACAGACTGCCCAAGAAGAGTATGAGCGCGGCGAGGCCTACACCCTGGATGACCTCAACCGTGTCATGGCGGAGCGGAAAGCCCGGGAGGATTACGACCGGAACCGCACGGCATGAATCCGTCCGATGAGTCGCTGTGGGAGATACGCGTTGCGCCCAGCGCGTTCCGGAAGTTACGGGTTGGGCCTCCTGCGGGACTCCCGTCGAGCGCTGCGTTTGCGGCATGGGAGTTCATCAACAGCCCCATAAGTCGCAATCCATTTCGTGTCGGCAAGACATTGCAGGGAGGGTTCGCCGGCAAATATTCGGCCCGGCGTGGTGACTATCGCGTCATCTACCTCATCGACGAGGACAAGCACCTTGTCACCGTCCTCGACGTCGGTTATCGCGGACACATCTATCGCCGGCGCTAATGTGGCAAAGGTCGGCGGCATGGCTCAACTCATGGGGTTCAAGCGGGGAAAGTCTGCCGGGCGAGAATGGGTAGTCAGTGATGTGGAGTGACCGCCTGGATTCCGTGGATGTTTGATCGGACAGCCGGTACCAGCTGGTACCAAAGTGGTACTATCAGAGCATGGCTACCAATCTGCGGCTGCGTCCCGATGCCGAGGCCGCTCTACGAGCCGAAGCGGAGCGCACTCACCGCACTCAGCAGGACCTTCTGCGGGAAGCAGTCGATCGTTACCTGACACACAAGGACATCTCGGAACGGGCTGCGTCGTCAGATCAGGATAGATTGATCGCGTGCGGAACTGTTTTGCCACCGCGGTCCGCTTATCGCAAGGTAGTCCCGTCCATCTCATTGTCGCCAGGCACCAGCAGCCCGCAGCTACTTGATCGGGAAGACCGCATCTAATGCGCTGTTATCTCGACAGCAGCGCGATTCTGAAACGGGTCGTGGTTGAGGATAATTCTGACCATTTTGTAGCGTGGCTAGATGATCGACACCGTGCCGGCGACGTCGTCGTGTCTTCTTCCCTGGCATGGATCGAGGTCGCACGTGCACTGCGGTCCAGAGCCAACACTGAATTTCCATCCGTTGCATCCACTGTCGACGATGCTCTTTCAGGCATCAATGAGTACCCGATGATCGCTGAGGTGGTCGCCGTAGCTCGGCGGGTGATGCCCTCGGTGCTGCGATCGTTAGACGCTATACACCTGGCCTCTGCTTTGCTGCTAGAGGCGGACGTGGTCGCTGCTTACGACGAACGACTTATCGCCGCATGCGAGGAGAACGGTTTATCTGTCGTGGCACCGGGGTTACCGTGAGCGGCGCAAAGCAGCGGTGTGCTTTATCCGACGGCTTGGATCGCGGCGACAGTGAGTGCGGCGGCAGCGGCGAGTGCCGCCGCTGGGCGTGACAGCAGGACCTGTCGAAAACGCAGCTGCCCGAAGGCGCCACTGAGGCTGACCCTGGCTGCCTGAGCGAGGATGCCCGCCGCGAACGCAAAAAGCAGCGGCTCGGCGGCTTCCGGGAGTGGAAATGCGCTGGTCACGACGACGCCGACGAGAGGCCCCACACACATCGCCGTTAGCCATAGAGCCATACGCCCGCGCGGCTTGCCGTTCAGTAACGCCCCTACCGCCACGCCTTCACCGAGCGCATGTGCGCCTAGCGCAAACGCGACGGTGAGCGAGCCGGTTAGGGCTAGCGCGGTGCCCTCTACAAAACGATGAGCAGCCAGCGCTATCGCGGTGGCTGTGCCGCTCGCGTGCGTTTTTTCCGTGTCGCAGGTACAGCCGATCCGGGCGACGAGCGCCGCCAGCGTGAAGGAGCCAAGGGCCACTGCGGGCACAGCCCACTGCGAAATCCCGGATTGCTCAGCGCCTTCCCACGCCTCCGGGAGGAGGTCCAATCCAGCGATGACGAGCAAGGCACCAGCCGCGGCGCCAAGCCACATATCTTTGAGGCCCTGGCGCCAACCCGCTAGCCAAGCGCCGGCAAGGGTAGCGAGTGTGACGACTATTGCTCCCACAACGACTACGGGCGCAATCATGAGTGTTCCCTCCGGCGCCGTTGCCGCTCGGGCTCAGCGGCCTGGCCCGGCGTGGCATGCGGTATGAGCAAATGAAACCCCGGCGGCCTGGTTGACCGCCGGGGAATGCGAATAGGGCCTAGCGGTTGCAGCCGCAGCTACACCCGCTGGGGCAACCGCACGACGATGTGTGTCCACACGAACAGCTACTCATCTGACCTCCCACATATTGGTACCTGTAGCCATATAGCGGCATATGGCGCTATGGACGGTAACAAAATTTCTGTGTCCTATAAGGCGTTCTGAATTAATTGGCACTTGCGCACCGAGTTGGATTTTGGAGTTACTACGATGCTGGAGTTCCCCTTGGGATGCGTTTGATGCCGACATTCCGGGAGACTGAGTCTCACCACCCATGAAATGCCGGACACCCGGAAATAGGCGTGCCTGTAAACGAATCCCCTGAAAAGTACGAGAGCGATCGAGCCCCGTTCGAGCTGGGGCCGAATGCGTCATTGGCGGATTTGGCCCGGGTTGTTTCACAGGATGCGGTGCAAGTGGTAGGGGGATTTCCTGCGGCCTTTCGCACACTGACCGAATTCGACAAGGTTGATCTCGGCAACGCCCCGCCATCTGGCCAACGCGGCTCTTCCACTCCTGGCCTTGAGCCAGAATCCGCACAGTCCCGCCACGTGGAGCTGCGGTTTCGCCGGGTGGTTCGGCGCCCTGATGGCAGCGTTTTCGATGTCTCTCACGCGGCGGCGTCATTAGCGCCGATGGTGCATGAGGTACGGGTGCCGCTGGACTATGTAGAGGGTGCCTGGCGGATTGGGCAATTCGCTAGCGGCCGACTGCCCGATCCGAGTCTGCTCGCGATAGCTCAACAGTCCACGGTCATTCCGACCGCCCACGCGGTCATGGACACGGTTGAGCGATTCGCGCCCGGGTTGGCTCACACGCTTCGAGTCCGTCAGATAGAGGCACAACGCATTGGCCCCGCTTTATGCCAGCTGACCGTCAGCTATCGGGGCGGTGCGGCGGATGCGGAGAAAGTGGAGCTAGTCGCCCGGCTAGATCGAGTGGCGGGAAACCTCGAACTGGCTACGCACCAAGGCAACATTCGAGCGAAGGCGCCATTAACGACTACACCTGACGGCACGGTGCTCCCGGCTCGACGGGAGACGCTGCTGGCATTGTCTGCCGCACTGGGTCAGGTGGTCGCGGAAGATAAGGGCTACCCCAGCGGCGATAGTCCACAAGCGACAGACGCACCCGACCAAAACCGACGCTATGTTCGCGAAAGCGGCACGTTGACGCTGACGGCAAGCGGTTACCGAGATGCGGCCGCGCTGGTGCGGCTGCATGAGCTGCTTCCGATGGCATCGCTGCGTGGAAAGCCGCACAGAGAGCTGCGGAAACGCCTGCACACCTTGATTGACGAATTGGGTTTGCGGGCCGGCGGCAGCGGCGTAGACGAACGGCGGGCGGCTGTCTACTCCGCGATTCCGGCAGCGCGTCGGGTGGTGAAAGTCCAGGGTGGACGCTGGCGGCGGCACACACCAGCGGTGCTCGATGGCCCGGTTCGGCGCGCATCGACCCAGGTTCTGCTGGACACAATGACCACAGCTGCTTATTTGCCGGCGTTGCCGTCATCGTCTGCTGTTTATGACGTCCGTGCTGTAGCGGGCATGGCGACGACTGGGGTCCTGGGTGGCATCAAAGACGCGGGCGTAGTAAACGGCTTCGCGAGACGTGACGCGGATTGGGTATCGCCACGTGGCCTGCTGGAACGTCGCTCGGTTGTGTCTCGTGCGGGGTGGCACGGAGCTGCGGGGCTCGCGGAAGCCGCGATTCGCACCGGGGCCGCAGTGCTGGTTGCTGAGCTCACGCATGGAGTCAATGACTGGCCTTGGTTGATGGGGTCGGCCGCCCGTGGCGCGGTGACCTGGGCTGGCACGGGTGTCGCCGATGGGCTGACCTACGACCGGGTGCTCCCGGGGGACATCCGTCGGCGGGCCAAAGAGGTAGTGCGACGCGGTGAGGCCGTCGATATATATGAGCGGCTGGAACGCCAGTCGGACCAGTGGCATCGCGCGGTTTTGCTTGCGACAAGCGATGGGGCACGCGTCGATCCACATGCGACGGACGAACTGCTGACCGCATTGCGAGAACACGAGCATACGATCTCGACTGCGTGGCGTGGTCTGAACTACGAATCACATGCGGATAGCCGGTTCGAGCTGGCCAAGTTAGTCACTCGGGCAGCTCCAGTAGAAGAAACCACTAAGCAACGGCTTGTCCGTCGGATTGGCCCGAAGGGTGCGGCGGCCTTCGCCGGTATGGCAGTTTCTGCCGGCTTACGTGGTCCGGCCTTGGCCACATTGCAGATTTCGCCACTGGTGCAAGCCATTTGGCATGGGGTGTACGCCCGCAAAACTCGGCATGATGTCGCCGAGGACGACGGAGCGGTAGCTCGAGGATCGGTGCGTCGACGCCAGATGGCGGCACAGCTGCGTCGAGCGGACGTTCGGGCGAGGTTGGCGCGGGTGGGTCGACGTAGGCGGCGAAAGGTCACCACTGCTTCCGCGGCGACTCGGCTTGAAGAAATGCGGCTAGACAAAAAGGTGCTGACGGGCCGCGCACCGCGCCCGTGGCCGTATGTATTGCGAGGTATTAAAGCATCAGTATTCTCTGGTTTGTCTACGCTGCCGGCATATTTCTTTGCTGACTCACATCCCTATGCCTTGGCTAACACCGAAACCACGATTTTAGGGTCAATTTTGACTGGTATTTATTGGGAATGCGATCGGCAATTGGCTCACCGTTCCTCGCGAAAGAATGAAGAACTATCAGCCCAGATAGCAGCTGAAGAAATTCAGCCAGAGCTTTCGACAGAATTCACAATATGGATCCAGGAAGTTATCAAGGAATTGCGCGTGCTGGATAAGAAACTGTTGACGTTGACGCAGCGAATCACCCGGGTAAGCGACGACCGAACGAGGCAAGAAAAATGGCAGGCAGAACCACTGCGGGTCTCCTTGTCGGAGGTATGGGATGCCGTACTTGCGCAGAATTCTTTGGTGCTGGCTGAACGGTTCGCCGCTGACCTGGACCATGCCGTCACTGCCGCTGCGCCAACAGGTGACGCTTCCGTGGCGGTCGATGCCTACATTCGCGAGTTGCTCGACGACTATGACCGCATCAAACCCGAGGCTCTACCAGCGAAGATCGCGTCCGCACTGCGGCACCGGCACGAGGCCGACATCGCCGCCATCGCCACGGCGGAGGTGGCCTGGGCTCACGCCAACGAGCATTTACCCAGGCATTTCCAGCTGGCCCAGCTATATTCCGACGAGAAACTGCGAGTGCCGAGCAACAGGGAATACCTGCGGCTGTGTCAGGCGGTTGCGGCGTTGCCGTCTGCGAAACAGGTCGATGGCCGGGCTACGGCGTGGATGCTTGCCTCAGCGTTTGCCGGGCAGCCTCACGAGGGCGACGTTGGCGGAAGTAATGGGCATCAACGCGGTTTGACCGGTGGTTTTGTGGAGTTCCGCTCCACAAAACCACCGGTCAAACACACGATGCCTAGCGGCTGAGCTGGTCGATTTCACTGGCGAGTATGAGGTCCTTCTTCGTCAATCCGCCAGCAGAATGGCTAGTCAGAGTAAGCGTGACCTTGTTCCAGCGAATGTCTATGTCTGGATGATGATTAGCCGCTTCGGCTAGATCGGCTACGCGATTGACCCATTCGATCGCTCTGATGAAGTCCGGATGCTCGTAGGTTTTGTGAATAGCTGTGCCCTGACGAGTCCAGCCGGGAAGTTCAGCGAGCGCGGCAGCAATCTCGGTGTCGTCCATATCTCAACTATCTCTGAGTTGTTCGCAACATGCCACAGTGTGGCGATTGCGTGATTCCCGGTCAAAAGGCGCGGGGCCGCTCTGTAGGCAGGTTGTCTATATGTCGCCCACTCGAAGGGGTAGCCGCGCCAGTGGCGTAGGGTTTTTTCTAGGCTGAGCATGGTATATGCGCGTTCTTCGAGGCTGCGACTGCTGACGTTTCCGGTTGGTGCGACAACGCGACGTATGGCGAGTGTGGACGCTCAGTGCGCAACGAAGAGGAGAGCCGATGTCTAGAGGTGGGATTAGTCGGCGGGGTCTGCTGTCGGGTGCTATCGGACTCGCGAGTGCGGCCTGCATCGGTTCGATGGCGGGATGCGGCGGTAGCAGCAGTAGCAGCGACTCGTCCGTGCCGTCGGCCGCGCATTTAACGGGTGGTCACGTTCGCTGGCGTACCGCGCTGCCGGGCGCGGACCACACGGACGCCACCACCGTTTATCCGCTCGGCACGGCCCTAAAAGGCGACACCCTCTACGTCACCCAGGCCGGGTGCGTGACGGCGCTGCGCGCCAGCAGCGGTAAGAAGCTATGGCGGTCGACGAACGGGCCAACCGAAGAGGGCATCTCGGGGCCGCAGCCGCGCGACTTCGCCCCGGTGGTCGCGGACGGCGTCGTCTACTTCGTCAATAACAACCCGGGCGGTTCCCTCGACGAGGACAAGCCCGGTGTCCTTTATGCGGTGGACGCCCGCACTGGCAAGCAGCGGTGGGCCTACCCGGGAGCCACGGGCAAGCTGAATCAACCGGTGGCTGGGTCCGGCGCGGTGTGTGTCGCCACGTCCAAGACGATCCATCTGGTGGACGCCCAGAGCGGACACGCCCGGTGGACGTTGCCCCTGCCCGCCGGTATCGGCAGCGGCACCATGGGGTTCGCGGCTGGCCTGGTCATTTTGGTTGACGACCGGGGCACCACTCAGGCGCTGAACGCGGAGACACGGGACGTGGTCTGGGCGCAGCACAAGACCGATGGTCGCGCGTTGAATTCCTCCATCACCGTCGTCGGTGATGTGGTGTATGTGGGTGCGCATGCCGCCTTAGATCTGCACAGCGGCGAGAGCAAGTGGCCGATGCTCGACAGCATGGCTGATGCCGGTGGTCAGCCGGTGACGGTCTCTGGGCAGCGCCTCTATGTGTCGGGATCCAACGCGAATGGACCGGAAGCAGCCGAGGTGTTGTGCGTGGACGCGAGCATCGGCTACACGCACTGGCGGGCCAAGGTCTCGAGCACGAAGCGGCCGCGCGCATTCGGCCCTCCCGCTGTGCTGGACGGAAAGGTCTACGTGGGCAGCTACGACAATGGTCTGTTCGTGTTCGATGCCGCGACCGGAAAACAGCGCGCTCGGTTCGACGTCGGAAGAACGGCAACGTCACCGCCGGTCGCTGATGGGCACACCGTGTACGTCGTGGTTGGCGGTGACGGTAAGGAGAACAACGAGGACAGCGCCGGTCTGTCATTTGCGGACTTCGTTTATGCGTTAGAGGTGTGAGAGCACCGTCACTGTGAGCGGCCGGTTGGGTGTGTCATGGGCACCCGAAAAAGGGATGCGGTGGCTACGAGTGAGCGAGTTTTCTACGTGTCGTAGACTCTTCTACGTCACGTAGAAGTTTGATCTCCGCGCTCGATCAAGGACTTCGCATGAACTCACTCGACCTAGCCCGGTGGCAATTCGGTATCACCACCGTCTATCACTTTTTATTCATTCCCCTCACCATTGGGCTCTCGGTAATTGTCGCTGGATTCCAAACGATGTGGGTCCGCACAAACGATGTTTCCTACCTGCGGCTCACCAAGTTTTACGGGAAATTGTTTCTCATCAATTTTGCCATGGGTGTCGTAACGGGAATCGTGCAAGAGTTCCAGTTTGGAATGAACTGGAGCGATTACTCGCGCTTTGTCGGTGACGTATTCGGCGCACCGCTGGCCATCGAAGGTCTATTAGCATTCTTTCTGGAATCGACATTTCTCGGGTTGTGGATATTCGGTTGGGACAAGCTGCCACGTAAAATCCATCTGGCATGTATATGGATCGCCGCCCTCGGCACCGTGTTATCGGCGTATTTCATTCTCGCCGCTAATTCGTGGATGCAGCATCCGATCGGCTACCGCTATAACGCCCACACACATCGGGCGGAGCTTCACGATTTCCCCGCGGTGCTCACCAACTCCACCACGCTGATCACCGCACCGCACACCCTCGCAGCCTGCCTTCTGACCTCCGGCGGGTTGGTCGTTGCGGTCGCGTTATGGCACTTGCTGCGAAAAAACGAGATCCCGACGTTCCGTATGGCGGCGAAGGTCGGCGCCTGGGTCACCTTGGTGGGTGCGCTGGGGCTAGCCGCCACCGGCGATATTCAAGGCAAGATCATGACCGAGCAGCAGCCGATGAAGATGGCCGCTGCTGAGGCGCTTTATCACACAGAGAAGCCGGCATCGTTTTCGTTGTTCACCATCGGTTCGCTGGACGGGCAGCACGAAATATGGGCGGCCAAGGTGCCACATCTTCTGTCCTTTTTGGCCACTGGCTCTGTCCAGGGTCAGGTGCGGGGCATCGACGACCTGAAGTCGCACTATGTCGCCACGTATGGCCCGGCCAATTACACGCCGATCATTCCCATTACCTACTGGTCGTTTCGGCTAATGATCGGCCTGGGCATGTTCGCGGCGCTGCTGGCGCTGGTGGTGTTGTGGAGTCTGCGCAAAGGCCGGAGCCCTGCCAGTAGATGGTTCTTTTTCGTGGTGCTGTTGCTGCCGTTTTTGCCTTTGGTGGCGAACTCATTCGGCTGGATCTTCACCGAGATGGGGCGCCAGCCGTGGGTCGTGTTTGGACTCATGCGCACCAGTAATGCGGTTTCGCCAGGGGTTTCTGGTGCGGAAGTCCTCACGTCATTGATGGTGTTCACCCTGCTCTATGGGGTGCTGGCAGTAGTGGAAGCGCGGCTGATGATCAGCGCGGCCAAGAAGCTGCCTCCGGCGGAAGAGCCTCCAGAACCGGGAGGCGACAGCGAATCCGATCGTCCACCGACATTCGCGTACTAGGGAGCCCACAATGCGACTCACCACTGTCTGGTTTGGACTAATCGCGTTTTTCTGGGTCGGCTATTTCGTGCTGGAAGGGTTTGACTTCGGGGTTGGTGCCCTGCTGCCGATCCTAGGCCGAGACAACACCGAGCGCCGGGCACTCCTCGGCACTATCGGACCAGTCTGGGATGGCAACGAGGTGTGGGTGATTGTGGCTGCCGGGGCCACCTTCGCCGCATTTCCGGAGTGGTACGCCACGTTGTTTTCCGGATTCTACCTGCTGTTTCTCGCGATTGTGCTGGCGCTCATCGTGCGTGGGGTGGCGCTCGAATACCGCGCCAAGCGCGATAATCCACAGTGGAGACGGCGCTGGGACTGGTGCGTTATCTTTGGCTCAATCGTGCCGGCGTTGGTGTGGGGGCTGGCTTTCGCGAACATGGTGCGGGGCGTTCCTATCGATGCGGACAAGGAGTTCGTCGGCGGTGTGACGGACTTACTCAACCCGTATGCCCTGCTGGGGGGTGTAGCCACCCTCGCGCTGTTTGTCTTGCATGGAGCGCTATTTATCGCCCTAAAAACCGAGGGCGACATGCGTGTGCGCGCCAACCGGCTGGCGTCGGTGTTCAGCGTGCTCGCTGTGCCTGTTGTGGTCATGTTTCTACTGTGGACACATCTTGCTTACGGAGGCCTGGCTTCAGGGAGCATCGCCGCCGGGGCTGCTCTAGCGTTGGCAGGTGCGGTGCTCGCGAATTGGCGCCGACGAGAGGGCTGGGCGTTTCTCGGCACTTTCGTCGCGATTGGACTCTCCGTCGTCAGCCTGTTCGTGGCACTGTTCCCCAACGTGATGCCCTCGAGCCTGAATGACGCATGGTCGCTCACCACCCAGAGCGCTGCCGCAACCCCCTACACGTTGAAAGTCCTGACGGTGTCAGCTGTGGTCTTTACCCCGTTGGTGCTGCTGTATCAGGCCTGGACATACTGGGTTTTCCGGCGCCGCATTGACACCAAGAGTCTGCGTGGATAGGCCTCTGCCTGTGTTCTTGTCCGCCCAACCCCCAATCGTTGTGCAATGACCGAGGTGAATGAGCAGTGAGGTCGTGATGTGAAGCCCTTCGACCCGCGACTACTGCGCTATGCCACCTCTGCCCGGTGGCAGGTGCTGTGTGTGGCCGGCTTTGGGGTAGCCAACGCGGCGACAATGATAACTCAGGCATTTCTGCTCGCAGAGGTAATTGTCCGCGGTATGGCTGGCCAGTCGTTGGTTCGGCCATTGCTTGGGCTCGCCGGGGTAGTGGCTGTTCGGGTTGCCATTGTCTGGGGGAACGAGGTCGCGTCGCATCGGGCGGCGGCCGGGGTTAAGTCACAACTGCGTCGGGCGCTGCTCGGGGCGGCCACGGGTTTAGGCCCCGATTGGTTGACGGGGCAGCGGGTAGGCGATCTCACGCTGCTGGCCACGCGGGGCATCGATGCGCTGGATGACTACTTTTCCCGCTACCTACCGGCGTTGGTGCTGGCCGCGTGTGTGCCGGTCGCGGTGGTGGCGGTGGTGGTTACGCAGGACTTCACCGCAGCGGTGGTGATCACATGCACGGTACCGCTCATCCCAGTTTTTGCGATCGTGATTGGGCTGGCAACGCAGCGTCGGGCTGATCGTCAGTGGAGCCAATTAACTACCTTGGCTGGGCATTTTTTGGACGTGGTCGAGGGGCTGCCGACATTGGTCGCGTTCCGGCGCGCGAAGGCGCAGTCGAGCACGATCCGTCGAGTCACCGACGAGCACCGGCGGGCGTCGATGGGCACCCTACGGCTCGCGTTTCTGTCGTCGACAGCGTTAGAACTGGTCGCGACGGTGTCGGTTGCGTTGGTGGCGGTGTCGGTAGGGCTGCGGTTGGTAGATGGCTCGATCGCGCTATACCCGGCCTTGGTGGTGTTGATCCTCGCGCCGGAGGCGTACTGGCCGCTGCGTCGTGTAGGGGCAGAGTTTCATGCCGCCGCCAATGGTCTTGCCGCTGCCGAACAGGTTTTCGCGGTGCTGGAAGAGGCCGGGTCACGCGGCAGGCAGACAGTGCGCCTTACGCAAAGCGATCCCGCATCCACAATGGATGGTCAAGAGACGGGTGCGCCCGCACCGGTTTCGCCGGCCGGCTTGGTGACGACTACTTCCCCGATAGGCGTTTCGTGCCGCCGCGTTTCGGTTGCTGGCCGCATGTCCGCTATAGAACTCGAAGTGTCACCCGGTGAGGTGCTGGCGATCACCGGGCCCTCTGGCTGCGGCAAGAGCACTTTGTTGTCGGTGCTGCTGGGATTTGTCTCGCCGACGTCAGGCACGGTAGAACTCGGCGGCGTGCCAGTATCCGATGCGAATGCGGAGATGTGGCGCTCCCGCTTGGTGTGGGTGCCCCAACGGCCGTGGCTGCATCGAGGCACCGTTGCGGACAACGTCCGGCTCGGTGCACCAGATGCCAGTGATTCCCAGGTGCTGGAGGTGTTGGCGCAGGTCCAGCTTGCCGAGTTGGCAAAGCGCGGGTTGGGGGAGAACGGCGCCGGAGTCTCAGCTGGCCAGCGGCAACGGGTAGCGCTGGCACGCGCCTTATTGCGTTGCACCACTCGTCCAGGTTCATTGGTTCTTTTGGACGAACCAACGTCCTATGTGGATCCAAAAACCGAAGCGGTGTTGGTCAATGCGGTGCGGCGACTCGGCCACACCCACACCGCGATCGTGGTGGCGCACCGACCCGCGCTCGCCGAAGCCGCGGACCGAGTGGTGGCCATGACATGAAGCGGTTCTGGGGTGGGGTGCTGCTGGGTGCGTTGTCGCTCGGCTGCGGTGTTGGTCTGACGGCCACGGCGGCGTGGTTGGTTGCTCGGGCAAGCCAGCACCCGCCAGTGTTGTTCCTGATGGTTGCGGTGGTAGCGGTGCGGGCGTTCGGCATTGGTCGACCGGTGTTGCGCTATGCCGAGCGGCTCATGACTCATGACGCCGCGTTTCGGGTGCTCGCTGATGCTCGAGGCGATGTCTACGACGCGCTTGTACCTCTTGCGCCCGCTCGGCTCGGGCAGCAAAAGCGGGGCGAGCTGTTGAGCCAGCTTGTGTCCGATGTGGACGCGGTGCAAGACCGGCTATTGCGGGTGCGCGCGCCGATGGTGACCGCAGCGGCGGTCGGCGCGGGCAGTGCCGGATTGGCGCTGTGGCTGCATGTCCCATCGGGCCTGGTTCTGACCGGTTTTTTAGTGTTGGCGATCGTCGGGTGCCCTCTCGCGGGCGGTTACGCGGCTCGGCGTTCGTCGAGCGAATTAGCGGACGTCCGTGCCCGGCTTGCTGATGAGGTGGTGGAGCTCACGCGCGGCACGCCGGATCTCATCGCCTACGGTGCGCTCGATGAGCGGCTCTCGCGAGTGGAGCGGGCAGACGCCGCGCTGACGTCATTGGAACGCCGAACGGCCTGGGCTACCGGCCTCGGGACAGCACTGTCCACATTGGCTTCAGGTTTTTCGGTATTGGGTATTGCGATGGTGGCGGCGCCGGCGGTCACCGCACACCAGCTGGATCCGGTCATCTTCGCCGTGCTGATGTTGGTGCCGCTAGCGGCGTTTGAGGTCGTTGGCGCATTGCCGCATGTGGGCGTCATCTGGCAAAGAGTGCAACGCAGCGCGAGTCGGCTCCGATCGCTGCTGCGGGTTGCGCCGGCGGTGCCAGAAACCGTGGACGCGGTACGGCTACCGCAGGCGCCTTATGACCTGCAGCTCACCAACATTCGTGCTCGGTGGCAGCCGGATAGCGCTGACGTGTTGCACGGCATCGATCTCGTATTGCCGCCGGGGCACAAGGTCGCGATCGTCGGTGAATCGGGCGCTGGAAAGTCAACCTTGGCCGCGGTGCTGATGCTGTTCCTGGACTACACCGGTGAGTACACCATCAATGGGGTCTCTGCTCGCGACCTAGCGCCAGACGATGTGCGGCGAGTGGTGGGGCTCGTCGCCACCGACGCCCACATTTTTGGCTCTACCTTGCGGGAGAACATAAAACTCGCCAAGCCCGACGCGGCAGATGAGGAGATCGTCGCCGTGCTAAGGCGAGTCCAATTCGAACGTCCACTTAATACGTGGCTAGGAGAGGGCGGGGCGTTGATCTCCGGCGGAGAGCGTCAGCGAGTGGCGCTGGCGCGAGTACTGCTCGCCGACAGTCCCGTGCTGGTGCTCGACGAGCCCACCGCGCATCTTGACGCCGAGACCGCAGCGACCCTCATGCGCGACGTTCTCACCGCCGCGCGCGACCGCACAGTGGTGCTCATCACCCACCGTCCAGAAGGCTTGGACGAGATGGATGAGGTCATTCGGCTCGATCGCGGGCGGGCGGCATCGGCCGTGGCATAGACTGGGCGGCGTTGCGCATCCGCGCCACAGAAACACCGGGGAGCTTGGGCTAGCCAGGCTGAGAGGGCGACTCGCGTACACGTCGTCGACCCGCAGAACCTGCACTGGGTAATGCCAGCGAAGGGAGCATTGTAGATGGGCATGTCTGGATCACCGCGCTCGGGGTTACGACGAGCGGGCATTTGTCTCGCCAGCGTCCTAACCGTCGGGCTAGCAGCTACCAGCCTCGCCGCCTGTGATCGCGCCGACGACAGCAAGACCGTCATGCTGGTTACTCATGATTCCTTCGCGGTCAGCAAGAATGTGTTGCGGGATTTTGAGCGGCGCAGCGGGCTAACGGTAAAAATCCTGCGCGGAGGAGATGCTGGCTCAGCCGTAAATCAGGCAGTCTTATCGAAGGATCATCCGCAGGGCGATGTGTTCTTCGGCGTGGATAACACACTACTTTCCCGAGCCTTAGCAGCTGACATTTTCTCGCCCTATCAGGCAAAAGGCTTGCGTGCGGTTTCGCCTAAGTTCCAGCTGGATGCCAATAAGCATCGAGTTACGCCCATTGACTACGGCGATGTATGCGTCAATTACGACCGCAAATATTTTGCTGACCATCAGATTGCTCCGCCGGCTAGCCTGGCAGATCTCACGAAACCTGAATACAAAGATTTGCTTGTTACCGAAGACCCGGCCGCCTCTTCCCCTGGTCTCGCCTTTCTCCTTGCCAGCGTTGCGCAGTTCGGGGCGGGCGGTTGGCAGCAGTATTGGCGCCAGCTAAAGCGCAACGGCGTTGAGATCGCCGATAGCTGGGATAAGGCATATGACGAGCGCTTCTCCGGCAGCGCGGCCAGCCACGGCAAAGGTGACCGCCCGCTTGTGGTCTCCTACGGCTCGAGCCCGCCAGCGGAGGTGCCGGCGGGGGAACATCCGTCGGAGGCGCCGACCGGCGGGGTGGCAGGGACGTGTTTTCGGCAAATAGAGTTTGCTGGGCTCCTTAAGGGAGCGAAACATTCGGCAAATGGACAGAAATTCATCGACTTTCTGTTGACCAAAGAATTTCAGGAGGATATGCCGCTGCAAATGTATGTTTACCCGGTTTCTCACAACGCCACGTTGCCAGAGCTCTTTACCAAATACGCGGTCGTTCCGGATGACTCAAAGACTGTTGATCCACAGACTATCGCGAAGAATCGTGATCAATGGCTAAAGACATGGCGCACCACGGTCCTTACTTGACCCCTCCGGGCTATCGAAAGTAGACGGTGATGGCGCCGTAAACGAGTGAAAAAGCTAGCAAGAAAGGGACGAGGTTCGTGCGGCATCCTTGGTCCGTCTCGGCATCGCCGTGCAGATTCGAGCACTGCGTCGACTGCGCCGACCGCTGACCTCGGTTGCCCTACTGGCTCTGCCGTTGGCGTTTTTCGCCGTCTTCTTTGCGTACCCGGTGGCCGCGATCGTGGGGCGCGGTATTCGCAGTGGCGGTCGCTGGCAGTTTGCGACGATTAGCCAGACGTTCTTGGCGATCCGGGCATCCGGGGCATGTGTGGTTCACGCTTTGGCAGGCGGTGGCGTCGACTGCGCTCACAATGCTGTTGGCGGTGCCAGCTGCATATGTTTTTGCCCGGTTCTCCTTTAAGGGGAAGACGTTGCTGCGCGCGCTGATTATGGTGCCTTTTGTCATGCCAACGGTGGTGGTTGGAGCAGCGTTTCTCGCTCTGCTTGGACGAAACGGGCTGAGCGAACACTGGTTCGGTATCCATTTTGATGGATCCGATGGCGGCATCTATGCGATCCTTGCCGCCCATGTCTTCTTTAACTACGCGGTTGCCGTACGGACCGTGGCGGGATTGTGGTCGCATGTGGACACCGAGCCCGGAGAGCGGCCCGGGTGTTGGGCGCGGAGCGCTGGCGAGTTTTTTGGCGGTGACTCTGCCGTCACTGCGCCCGCGCTGGCCTGCGGCGGCGCTCTTTGTCTTCCTCTTTACCTTTACTTCCTTTGGGGTAGTGCGGATCCTCGGTGGGCCTACGTACGCCACGTTCGAGGTGGAGATTTATCGACAGACGGCTCGTCTGACTCCAGCTGCCCACTGCGGCGGTGTTGGTGTTGTTGCAGTTCCTGGCGGTCGTGGCGATGGTGACCGCCATAGCTGGCTCGCGGCGCAGAGTCGGAGCCAGGCAACGGCTCACGCGGGTACAACAGGCCGTCGAGCGTGTTCGCGGTATGGGCCAGCGTGCGTTCCTTGCCGCAAATGTGGGTGTCATTGCGGTGTTATTGCTGGCGCCGCTCGCGGTGCTCGTGCAGCGTTCTCTTTGGACCAGTCACGGGTATGGGTTCGGCTATTACCGCGCTCTTTTTTCCTATGACGCCACCACCAGCACGCTTCTCGTCGCGCCTTGGGAAACGATCGAAAACTCGGTGCGATACGCGGCCCTCGCGACTGTAATTGCGTTGGTGGTCGGGGGATTGGTCGTTGCGGCGATGGCGCGGGCGGGTGGCGCCGCTCGGGTGTGGGAGTCAGTGTTGGTGTTGCCGCTGGGTATTTCTGCGGTCACCGTCGGGTTTGGATTCTTGATCACTTTGGACGATCCACCACTGGACTTGCGTGAATCGTCGCTGCTTATTCCCCTGGCGCAGGCTTTGGTCGCCATCCCCTTTGTCGTGCGCATTGTGTTGCCAGTACTACGTGCCATTGACCCACGCCTGCGAGAGGCGGCAGCCGTGCTAGGTGCGTCACCGTGGCGCGTCTGGCGTGACATCGATCTTCCGATGGTATGGCGCGCTGGCACCAGTGCGGCCGGGTTCGCGTTCGCCATCTCACTGGGCGAGTTTGGTGCCACCGTGTTTATTGCCCGCCCCGATAACCCCACCATTCCGGTCGCCATTGCGCGGTTGTTGTCGCGTCCTGGCGAATTTAACTATGGCCAGGCCATGGCGTTGAGCGTCATCTTGATGCTGCTCTGCACCGTGGTGCTGCTGGCGTTGGAGCGCATTCGCTTGCCCCACATGGAGGTGTTGTGACCCTCGTTATCCAAGATATTGCCGTCCGGTTTAGACAGACGATTGCGGTGGACTCGCTGAGTGTGCGAGTAGAGCAAGGCGAGATCGTGGCCATTCTTGGCCCGAGCGGCAGTGGCAAGAGCACGCTGCTGCGGACCATCGCTGGACTGCAGCCAGCCGAGTCTGGATCGGTGATCTTGAACGGCCAAGACCTTACTTCTGTGCCGCCCCATCGCAGAGGCGTGGGGCTGATGTTCCAAGACCACGCGCTTTTTCCACATCGAGACGTGACGGGCAACGTCGCGTTTGGACTCGTCATGCGGCACGTCAAAAAGGCAGAGCGGGACGCCCGGGTGCAAGAGCTACTGGAAATGGTGGGACTTCCCGGCATGAGCCGACGGCGCGTCGACACATTGTCCGGCGGCGAGCAGCAGCGAGTAGCGCTCGCTCGCTCGCTCGCAGCGCGCCCCAAGCTACTCATGCTGGACGAACCGCTGGGGCAGCTGGACCGGCCGCTGCGAGAGCGGCTCGTCCGGGAGCTGCGAGACGTTGTTTAAGACGTTGCAGACCACGGTTTTGGCCGTGACGCACGACCATGACGAGGCGTTTGCGCTCGCTGACCGGGTGGCGGTCATGCATCATGGGAGGCTCTTGCAAATTGGGACGGAGAAACAGCTGCGGAGTGAACCCGTGTCCACATTGGTCACCAAGCTGGTCGGCTCGGGGCGTTAGTTCGTGCGGCCGAGGCGGATCGAAGGGCGAGCGCGGCACCCTGTATTGTTCTGGCTCGGTAGCCTACGTGGGTGCCGGGGAGGCTTCGCCTAGTCTGGTCTATGGCGCCCGCCTGCTAAGCGGGTTTGGGGCTCAAACCCCATCCCGGGTTCAAATCCCGGAGCCTCCGCTCGTTACCATGTAACACCAGAAGTACCCGCACTACTTCGCGCTCGTAGCTCAACGGATAGAGCACTTGACTACGGATCAAGAGGTTGGGGGTTCGAATCCCTCCGAGCGCACCACGTTTTAGCTGGTCAGAGAGTTACGAATCCCCTTATAGAGCCCGCGTTGACTCAGTGAGTGACTAACTGAGTAACTAAGCTGGTTCTTTTGGTTCGGCAAATATTTCATTCATGGCGTTGGCTCCTTGTTCCAGTATGGGTCTGATCTGTTTCCGGTAGACGGTTTCGGTGACGCTTGTTCCGCTGTGGCCTACGAGCCTGGAGATGTGTTCGATGGGTACGCCGTTGTCGGACATGATGGATACGAAGCTGTGCCGTAATTCGCGGGGTGTCCAGTCCGCTCCGTTGAGCCCGGCATCATCGATCACTTTTCGGAAAGAGCGGGCCACATTGCGTGGGTTGAGTTCGGTACCGATTTGCGAGGCAAACACCAGATTGTTGTCTTTCCAACGATCGCCTGCTGCTTCTTTGGCTGCTAGTTGCAGGTCGTGATGCGCCTTGAGTGCGGTCACACATCGATGGGGGAGTGCCAAGGTTCTGCGGGATTTCTTGGTTTTGGTGTCGCCGCCTTCCCGTACTGAACGCCACAGCATGATTGAGGGTGGGATTGGCGGTTGGCTTTCTGGCTTTCCGTAAAGGTCCACATGGGACCATTGCAGGGCTCGAAGCTCCTCGGTGCGCGCACCAATCAGTAGAGATAGCACGATGTAGGCGTAGATCGGCTGCCCTTTTGCTGCATCGAGTACTGCTTCTGCTTGAGTGAAGGTCAGTGCCTTCGAGGGTCTGCCAGGTCGTCCTTCCGGTACGTCGCATAGCAAGACGACGTTGCGTTTTACCTTGTCGCGCGCTTGTGCGTGTCTGACTGAGCGTTGAAGGAGTGAGTGCATGATCTTGAGCGAGCTTGTGCTAAGAGCTTTGCATTTATCCGCAAAGAATCTCTCGATATCTTCTGTACTGAGCTCTCGGAGCCGCCGCTTCCCGAGAGCCGGGATGATGTGCACTTCGGCGTGAATCCGATTGTTCTCTATGGTGCTCTTAGCCCGTCCGGTTAGTCCGTACTCCAGCCATGCACAAACCGCATCCGCGACGGTGTAGTTGGCATCCGAGGAGACAAAGCCGTCGTCGTGTTCACGAATGATCTCTTTGAGTTTGGTTTTCGCTTCTGTTTTTGTCTTACCGCTGGCTCTGCGGACTATCCGTTTGCCAGCTGGTGTGTAGCCGACAGTCACGGATGCGATCCAGCGCTGACGTGCCTCGCTCCAGTAGAGGCCGCCGTCTCCTTTACTGCGTCGTGTTGCCAATGTGGACTCCTTTAGTGGTGAGCGGCTTCGGTTTCGAGTAGGGCGATGTATTGGTTGATGGCGGTGTGGGGGATGAGTCGGGTGCTTCCTTGTTTGACGGACTTGAGTCGTCCTGAGCGTAACAGTTCATAGAGGACGGTGCGGCTGAGTGAGAGCAGGCCTATGGCTTCGCTCACCCGGTAGAGGCGTTTGATGACAGTCGAGTTTGGTGTGACGGTGTTGTTCAATGCGTCTCCTCTCATAGACGTGTGGGTATGGCTGCCCGGGGTGCTGTCAAACCCGTCAGGGTTGTCAGTGGGGCAGGTCAGAGCACTGACGGGTTGGAATGTGCTGACGGCTAACCCGTCAGTGCCGTCAGTGGCATGGGTGTTGGACTGACGGGTTGGCCGTCAGTCGCGGTTAACCCGTCAGTGGTTCTAGCTGGGGTTCTGACACCCTTGACGGGTTTGACGGCACTACCGGGAGCGCTGAGGGTTCGGCAGCTGGGGGCGGCAGATAGCGGTGGAAGGTGTCGGTGAAGGAGTGTCGTTTGTAGCCGCGTTGTGTGCCGGTCGAGCCGGGACGTACACCAAACTCAGAAAGCATTCCGGCGAGTTTGGTGGCGGTCAGTGCACTGTCCATCCATGGTGCGTCCCCCATGGACTTCAGCGCGTTGAGAAGTTCACCGGTGGGAAGAAAGTCGCCGGTGCGGGCGGTGAAAATTTCGCGGATGTCTCGCAGGAGCCGAATGGATCCGGTGTGTTCTCCGTCGGCTTGACGCATGGCCTCGGTCAGCAGTAATGCTGCGGCGCGGCCGCGTTCTGGCCAGTCACCTCCGGCGATATCGGCGATAGCAATGAGAGGTTCCCAGGTGTCTGCTTCCCTATCCTCCAACGGCATATCAGGCATGTGACCTGCGAGGTTGTCTATTTCGGACAGTGTCCAGGCAGCCACTTGTTCGCGTACCTGTGTCAGCCGGGGGCCATCGCGGCGGGTACGGAACGGCAGGACCGCCTCATAGGGTGTGCGGCGGCGCATCGTGACGTTGATGGCTCGGTCGGTGATCGTGTCGGGTAGCTGCCCGATACCTGCAAGGGCCGCTGCTGCGAACGTCGGGAATTCTGTGGGCCGAGAATCCGGACCGACACAGCGCAACACCGGCTTGCCGCGCTGGAATCCGGCGTTGAGTAGTGCGCGGAGGTCTTCGTTGCCGTCACTGCCCCTGGTGGTGCCCCAAATGGTGTCGGCCTCGTCGATGAACAGCGCGGGCGGGTGGTCGCCGCCCAGTGATCGGTAGATCGCTGGTGTGGTCGCGCTGATTGCCACGAGCGGGTTGTGGGAGATACCGATTAGGACGTCCAGCAGTCTTGATTTCCCGCACCGTTTTGTGGGCGAGGCGATCGCCAACCGTGGTGCGCAATCAAACGCTGGTAGCGCGTGGGTGACCGCGACCCACAACACCATCGCATCAGCAGCCTCAGGACTAGGCAGCACCACATAGTCGGTGAGCACTGCGTGCGCTGCGTTCAACACCTCCACGCCACTTACAGGGTGTGCGTTCATGATCGGACCTTCCTTGGATTGCGCATGCCCGCAGTAAGCCCAGAGGTGAGGGTGGCTGCGGTTTCCCGGGGTGTGAGTCCGATGTGGAGGGCAGCAGCGGTGAGTAGACGCTCGACGGTTTCGTGAGAAAGTAGGCCAGCACCGATGAGCTGACCAAGGTTGTAGGCAGCGCGGTTTAAGGCGTCATTACGAGAACCCTCTAGCGTGCTGGAAAGCCGGTCGATTTCGGCGGCCAATGAGGTGTGTGCATACCGCTGCCTGCGGTTACTGTTGGCGGGCATGACGGGAAGGCGTGGCTTGGGAGGTCGCTTGGCTGCGGGTTTGCTGGTGATAAGAGCAGCGAGCCAACAAACAATGGGGGCAGCTTCGTGGGTGTCGACGGCGCGATATGCCCCACCAGGAACAGTCGAACCGGGGGCGACGACGTAGCCGCCATGCGCCCGGGTATCGATTAGCCAGCCAACACTGTCGGTGGTCGATGACAACCGACGCCCGGTGGTGTTGCGGTAGTACAGATGCGTACCGCCACTGGGAGTGGCCACGGTGAACGTTCGCCCCGGAAGGCTGTTTGTTTGTTGGCTCGCTAAAACCTGCAGCATCTGCGCCCCGGAAGCCACCCCCGCATCGTGATAGCGCTGCCATCGAGGTTTGATCTGCTTTCCGGGCTTGGGCATGTCCAAATCGATCACCACCAAACCAGATGGTCCGCAGGCGATACCGATGTTGAACGGGCCGCGGCCCCATTGAGCCCGGATTTTGTTCGGGTCGGTCGTTGCCCAGTTCTCCCAATGGGACACTGCGGCGATTTTGGAATCGGTGCGCAGTGGGAAGACTTTCCATCCTCGTGCCGCTGTTTCTAGCGCAGCATCAAGTAGCGCGGATGTTTGATCGTGGGTGGATGTCATGGAGTTCTCCTTTCTTATGTCAACGGTTTCTGCCGTGTGACTAGAACGGCGGCTGTTCATCAGCTGAGGAGACATGGGAAGGACTCTGGACATCTGGCGCCTTGGCCTTGGTGACTTGCGCGGTAGCCCACTTCAAAGAAGGACCAATGTCTTCCACGTCAAGACTGAATGCGCTGCGCTTCTCACCCTGATCGGATTCCCAATGCCGCTGACGAAGCTTGCCGGTGACGACTACACGCATGCCCTTATGCAGTGTGTCCACAATGTTGTTTCCCAAGCCGCGCCAGGCGGTGCACTGCAAAAACAATGCCTGTCCATCAATCCACTGTCCGGAGTTCCGGTCATAAGAACGGGGTGTCGACGCGATCGTGAATCGCGCCCAGGAGGCGCCGTTGGTCGTCACTTTCAGTTCGGGATCGGTGGTGACATTGCCTGTCACAGTGATCTCGGGTTCATTCGCCATATCTGAACTTCCTTTCATGTGCTGTTGAATTAGGAGGGGCTTGACGACCCGTTACCGGTTGCTGTTGCGGTATTCGCCGGTGATCCAGGTCCACATGCGCCGTCCGGTACGGACTCGTCGCCCGCTACCTGCGCACCGGCCACACAGGCCGAATGCACGCCCGCCTGGGGAGCGGCGTTTGCCGCTGCCGGTGCAGCGGTGGCATGCGGTGAACGGGAACACCACACACCCGACCACATATGACACCGCGTAACCGGCGAGGGAGAGGTTAGCGAGTAGGAGGGCATGGGTCATGACACCTGCTTTCAGGCCAAATAAGAGAGAAAGAGAAGAGGGGCTGCTAGGTACTAGGGTCCTGGCCAGGAATGCTGTGGGCCGCTAGTGCGAGTGCTAGACCTAGCACCCCGGTCTACTAGACCTAGCGCGAATTACGGGGCTAGTTGGGCTGGTTCTTGCCCCGGTTTTGCTCACGGTCGGTGACTGTTTGCTGGATGGTGTGTCTTGTGATGCCGCGCCGGTTCGCGCCGCGTCCGTCTGGGGTGGTACCCCAGACTTGGCCGGTCGCGATGCCGTAGCGCTTGAGTGCGGCGGTGAGTTGTTCGCCGGGTTTGTCGGTGCTGGCCCAGTGGCCATAGAGCTCCGGCCGGTATTCAGCCAGCCTGGCTACCACTAATTCGTTCCAGATTTTCGCCTCTGTGGCGGGAACTACGGTGAGGATGTCGTCGAGCAACGTGTCCACACGCGACGTCCGCTCATTGGCTTCCAAGGGTTGGCCGGCCGCGTGTCCGGTCAAGGTGCCGGCTTGTTCGCGTGCTGCCCTGGCCCGTGTGCAGATGCGTTCTGCGGCTGGGCCGTCTATGTAGAAGGTTTTGACGATTTGCGGGTCATCACCAGCACCCACCAGATAGCCAAGGCCCCGGTCGCGTTTGGTGAACGTGGTGGCCCTAATGCCTTTTTTGTGCATGCCGCTGCCGAGGACCATGTCGTTTTCGGTGTGACCAATGACCCGCAGACAGAACCTGGTGCCGACGTTTGCGGATACACCGGTGGGGAGGCTGTCTTTATCTGGTCTCTGGGTGGCGAGTAGCAGGGTGATGCCGAGTGCCCGTCCGAGTTTGATGATTTTCTCGGCTAGTTTCCCGGCTTCTTTCCCGAATTCCTTGTGGGTGAACAGTTCTTGACACTCGTCAATGGCTACCACCAGCGGATGCAGGCCGAGGCTTTTCTTGCTGGCGAGTTCTGGAGTGACCTTGTTTTCTGGACACAGGTTCTTCGGGAGTTGTTTGATCCGGGCCGCGCGGACGGAACATTCCTTTCGCAGGTCGCGTAGCGCGAACAGGGCTTGTTCGATTTGTTCGTCGTCTGCCCCGGATGCGTAGCGGGCAGCAACGTGGGCGAGGGGGTCGAGGTCGCCGGTGCCCTTGAGCTCGAAGATCCACATCTGCGCCCGTGGATCCAGAGCTGCTGCCAGAAGCGGAACGCGTAGGGCGAATGTTTTGCCCGCACCGGGCAGGGATCCGATCAGAACGTTGGTATAGATCAGGTCGGCGGTGACGGTGCGCCCTCTGGGGTCTGTGCCGAACGGGAACGGCTGGAAAAGGTCGACTTTCTCCGACCTCGCCAGGGGCCAGGATGGTTGGCGGGCTGAGGCCATGTCGTTGTCGCCGACCCACAGCATCAACCTGGCCGGGTGCACCTCATGGTGGGATTCTGGCCACACACACCCCAACGGCCTACCCAAACCCGAAGCCAGTTTGTCTCTGCGTTCTATGACCTCGCCTGCGGTGACGCCGTAGGGCAGGTCGACATCGGCCCGCCACCCAGGACCATCCCTGGTGATCGGCGCCGGAAACGAGATCGCTTTCGAATCCTTCGACAAAGCCTGATTAATCCCGCTAATACTTAACACCGATAGGGCTCGGATCACGATGTCGCTGGTCAACTTCTGGGCTTTGGGCACGACGACCGCCGTGTCCAACAACGGTTTATCGGCCGGTGCACCGGCCACGCCGAGTGCTCCGATCAGGACAGCCAGCACGAGACATTGGATCCAACCCGCTGCGGCCAGGCCCAGCACAATCCCACCCACCAGCACCGCCGCAAGCCCGGCACCGGCAACAATGCCCCGCAACCGAACGCGGGCGTCACGTTGCCGTGACAGCACCAAATATTCCCCGGCGTCTTCACGACTGACAGCGGCTGCCCGCACCGGAGAACCTTCTAGATCGAAGACCCACCGGCTCGCGCCACACACTAGGCGAAACAAACCGCGTGGGGACCGGCACGCCACCTTGCACAGGTATTTCGGAACCCGGGTGAGGTGATAGGCGGTCGAGTGACCAATATGGGCGGCCAACCAACGCGCAGCGTCTGTGAGTTCTTGTTTGGACCGCACCCAGGCCGGAACGATCGGACGACGCTCGACATTGCGTAGGCCAGTGACCGTGAACCGTGGTTCACGTTGAGCCTCGGCACTATCGACCAATGTGGCCACGGCTATGCCCGCGTTGTCACCGTCGTCGGAATCGAATCGTGCGCCAGTGTTTTTCCTGCTGGGGGTGAGTTCGGTTTCGTATCGGTCCCAGTCGAAGGAACCTTCGCTATCTGTCATGCTGAAAACAGCTCCATTTCCTGTCCTTAAAGGGTTTCGGGGTTATTGGCTGGTCAGATGGTGGCCGCCGTCTGGCCAGCACTCACGCCATGGCTTGAAATGCCGATGAGGTGACCTGATGGGTTGGTGTGCTAGCAGGTTTTGGGGTGTGCCGGGGGTTTAGCGGCGCCACCACGGCACGTTTTTCTCTGTTTCCAACACGGCACTGTTGGCGTCGCAGTACTCATCGGTTTCATCGCGGATACCTGCTTTGAGCATGCGTTGGTAAACGTCGTCGAGGTTGCGTCGGGCTTTCTTATGCGCAGCGATCGCGTCTTTAGCGGCGGCTTTTTGTGCGGGGGTTTTCTTTGAACCAAACATTGGTGTGCTCCTTCAAATATTTGAATGGGTTAGTTGCGTTCGACGGTTTCTAGGGATGGGTCGACCGTCCAGACAGGACGTTCGGGTACGGGCTTCTGCCTTTACGTTTGGTGTCCTAGGGCTTGGCGTCACCTCCTTCACTGGCCGAGGTAGTGATGGCAGAAGCGACTGAAGGTTTCGTTGGTCCGGTTTGATGCAGAAGATGGGCCAGGGCTGCGCCCGCGCCCAGCACGGTCACCGGTAGACAAGCCACCGCTGTGGTCACCGGCCACGGGGCGTGGCTGATGCCGGCAGCAACCATCAGGTGATAAGCCACCTGACCCGAAGCGCCCAACATCAGGGCTCCGATCGCGGACCATTTCGCGAACCCGCGTGCACGAACAGGGGCATGTGGACTCAGCCAGGCACGCAGTGCGTAAGCGGCATAGGTTTCGACCCCGATCGGCAGGGTGATCGCGGTGTTGATCGCCAGCCGGTCCCACATACCTGGTAGTGGGTGCACCACACCGAAACCGGTCAGGTGTCCGAGTCCGACCCAGCCGGACCAGATCGCCACCAACGCTGGTGCCGCCAGGACTAGCAACGGCCAAGACCGAACCCGGGTAGGCGTCGAATCCGCAGAGTCTGAGCCAGAAACGGGCTCGGGACCGGGTTCGCGCGCAGGCCCAGAGGTAGTGCTGTTGACCGTTGCTGTCTTAGATTCAAGCGTTGCCGGTCCGGGTTCGGCTGCTGCCTGGGTCCCGACTGCCGACACAGACCCGGCTGTGGACTCAGATCCAGACCCGCGTTTGGACTTTGCTGCTTCGTTGGTGTTGAGTGCGGCTAGGACCGCGGTGGCTTTGGGCGCACCGATCCGGAGCACGGCCTTGAGCTGGTTCCGGGATGGAACACGCCCGAGTCTGTCGGCCAACTGTTGGGCTTGCGTGACCAGGTCTTCAAAGGACGGTGAGGTCGGCCGTTTCGATCGACGTCTGCGTGAGGTGGCTGGCTCTCTACGAAACGTGGCCTCGCTTGAAGGCGCTGACGGCATAGTCATCGACATGGTGGCGGTCATGGCAGACCACCAGTGCTAGTGCCGATGCAGGCCGTGACTCGGGTGTTGCTGCTGCTGTCTGCACCATCGACTAGCGAGGGTTGGTGTAGGCAACTAGCGCACCAGCCACTGACCACATCGGGCACTGGTTGCAATCTTCGGCAGCCCTTACAGATGACCCGGTTTACTGGCGAAGAAGTGAGTCGGCGATGTCGGCGGGAACGCTTGGCTTCCTCAGCCACACCGCCACGGCTCACTGTTGCTGTTCTACATAGGCCCACACCTCGGCATCAACATCCAGCCAGGGGTGGTGCTTGTAGGCGCCGGTGTGCCGGTAGCCAACGGCGTGCGGGAGGTGGGGCCAGTCGGAAGCGAAAATGTAGTGGCCTGCGAGGGGTCCGTTGAGGCAGAACACGATCCCGTCCCCACGACGATCGAAGGGTGTGCTCATCACGCCGCCACCCCGATCACCGCAAGCTCCGCGCCAGCAGGACAAGGCCGGTCGTGTCGACATAGGACTGTCACATTGGTTCGGCCCCATGTGATGTCGTCAGCGCGTCTACTTTTCAGCACGATTGCTTGTTCAGCCGGGGTCAACGTGACGTGTTCACCTCGTTGAGCCCGTGCAACTGCCACATCGTCAATCAGAGTGGGATCGGGCGAAGGGGGCTCGGCGGGCAGGCCGTTCTCTGCAGCAAACACAGCGTCGCGGCGGATCGCTTCCTCCCAATGCTCGGCACACGCAACGCCTCCGAGTAGTTCATCGGCGGGCAGCTGATGGGATCGGCAGAATCTGCGAGCAACGACGGCAACAGAGTTGGAAGGGCCGAAGTGACCCGAAGCCGAAGCTCGATGAGTTGGCAAAGCTAAGATGGACATGCGTCACACACCTTTCGACGAGGGAAGACGTAGAAAACAAGGCGGCTGTCACCGCCAAATTTTTCGAAACTATGGCCGTCCGGTGCTCCAACACCGGACGGCCTGTTTCGTGTGGATCACGCTAATACATGAATATATATCCAGTCAACAACTTTGCTAGCAAAGTTGTTTGCCGGTGTTAGAGTCTTATGCATGGCTAGTCAAATAACAGATGAGCGATCCATCCAGACCCGGATGGCCGATGACCTGCGTGCCCGCATCGAGACGGGGCAATACAAAGCAGGCGATCAGCTTCCTACGTATGAGGAGCTGCGGCAAACATATCTGTGTAGTACTGGCGTGGCCCGCAAGGCGATTGACATCCTTCGGCAGCAGGGGCTTGTGGTCTCTAAGCAGGGAAAAGGTGTATACGTACGAACTCGCACCCAGCCAAAACGCCACGGGATCGAAAGATACGCCCGAAGCAGGTGGCAAAAAGGCACAGCGATTCACGATGCGGAGGCCGGAAGCCAGGGGCTCTCGGTCAAACAGCTGTACCGCGAACTAGGGGAGCTGCCCGCACCCCACGTCGTCGCGGAAGCGTTCGGTATCGGTGACGGCGAGAGCGTGTGGGTGCGTAAGCGCACGACTGTGGTCGATGGCCGTCCGCACCAGCTTGCTGATTCTTACTATCCGCTTGATTTGGCGCTGGGGACGCGTCTGACGCAAGAGGACTCTGGCCCTGGCGGAGGCTTTGCGCGGCTCGATGAAGCCGGTGATCCTCTGGCGGAGATTAGCGAGGAGTGGAGTGCCCGGATGCCGACAACGCCAGAAAGTGTGTCGCTGCAGCTTCCTCCGGGTACACCCGTATTCGATCTCACACGTATCGCCTACGACACCAAAGGTCGGGCGGTGGAAGTCATGCTGGCCGTGATCGCCGCGGATACGGTGTCGATGACCTACCGGTTCCCGATCCCCGACTAATGCCTTTGTTTTGCAGGAGTTTTCATGCCGCACATCCCCACCGTGACGCTCAACGACGGCAACCACATCCCACAGCTGGGCTTCGGTGTATTCCGCGTGCCCAATGAGGACGCCACCCCTGCGGTGGCTGCCGCAATCGACGCCGGGTATCGGGCCATCGACACCGCTTCGTATTACAAAAACGAGCAAGGCACCGGAGCTGCCATCGCTACGTGTGGTGTTCCACGGGAGCAACTGCATGTCACCACCAAGCTCTGGCATACAGATCTGGGCTATGACGCGGCGCTACGCGCCTTCAACCAGAGTCTGACCAATCTTGGGCTCGACTATGTGGACCTGTATTTGATCCACTGGCCCGCCCCAGCCCAAAACAAATACATCGAGACATGGCGTGCGCTAGAAGAGCTCCGTCACGACGGACGTGTTCGGTCTATCGGTGTATCAAACTTCCAACGGTCCCATCTGGAACGGCTACTCGAAGAAACCGGCACGGTCCCCGCGGTGAATCAAATCGAGCTGCACCCCCAGCTCCCCCAAGCACAACTACGGGCGTTCCATGCACAACACGGTATTGCTACCCAAGCCTGGAGTCCTCTTGGCCACGGGCAACTGCTGACCAACCCTGTCGTGAACAACATCGCTGCCCAACACGGACGATCAGCCGCGCAAATACTGCTCCGCTGGAACCTGGAGTTAGGCGACATTGTGATCTCAAAATCCGTCACACCCAACCGCATATGGTCCAACATGGACATTTTTGACTTCCACCTCACCACCGAAGACCACACGGCCCTCGCCGAACTCAACACCGGTGTCCGAACAGGACCAAACCCCGACCAATACGGCGGGTGAGCTGCGCATCCACAATGAGGCAAGCAAGTTGGCCAAGCCTGTTGGATGGCGTCGCAGTCGGTGGGTTCGAGAGATAAGAGACCGAACAGTTCCGGGCATTGCCACCTGTAGGGCTGAATGAACACGTCCATAGGTGGTGTTGGGGAAGTTCTTCTTCGCATCTTTGAGTGTTTTGAGCGCAGCGCCGGCTGCTGCTACCAATTCAGCATTATTAGGGTCGCGGCGGGCAGGGAGTTCGGCTCGTAGCCATCGCGCCTTTAGGTCATCGCGTCGGCCGGAGCTCTCTTCAAGTTGAAGTGCAACTGCTGCGCTCTGGATATGCAGATAATACTGGTAGGCCTGTTTCGACTCAGCATTGCCTGGATCTTCACAAAAGGCGACGTATGCCGTGGCCGCATCAACTGATTCTTGTAGACCCCAGCCTTCCGCTAACGCTTTTTCCTCAAGAGCTAATTCGGTTCTCCTATCTCGACAATGTGCAGGAGGATTTTGGCTAGGTAGTGGGCTTCGAAGGTGGTGAGGTTGGCGCCGTAGGCGGTGTCTTCTGCCCCGAGCCATATGCGCGGGTGAGATTGGTCTGTGGGCTGATTCAGTTGCATTGTCGCCCACAGCAGCGGTGTGTCTCGTGAGGACACCACTATCGGATGGGTGAGGAAGGTGCGGAATTCCTGACTCCGGTGCACCTGGTCTTCTACAGAATCATTTTCGTCGTGATCGACCAGACACCACTGTGGACACTCCTGCTGCCAGGACGGGCGCGATAGTTCTAAGGCGTTTTCACTATTGTTGTTCACGGGTCGGACCTCCGTTGTCCGATCAAGGCCCCGGATCCAGCGTGGTCGCGCTGACCGGGGCCGCCTAATAAAATTTACCGACTGCCTAACATTCCGTTGGTCTTATTTGTTTCGCCCAGCACAAGTGACGAGCTGGGCAACGAGTAACTAACCGAGTAACAATCCGCTCGGGCTTCGGCGGATCACGGCGGACTCACAGGCACTGCATCTATGCTTTGACCTCGACGTTTCCAGTGGCACTTCAATGTGGAGGACCCACTACGGATCAAGAGGTTGGGGGTTCGAATCCCTCCGAGCGCACTTCATCGCCAGCTTACGCAGACCTGCAGAAAGCGCAGGTCATCGCGATTTCGTAATTACCATCTGGGGCCCGAGCCCCAGGCCCCACGGTGCGCGCCTTGGCGTTTGACAGCAGTTTTGACAGCAACATCATCGGTTTATTCGCTGTTCCGAGTGGTTCTGTGCGTTTGTCTATGGCGGTGCGCTGGGTGTCGAGAGTGATACGGCACTTGCGTTCATGGTCATAGTGCGACGTTGATTGGGTCTGGCGAGCCGTTATGGCTACTGCTCTTGCACCGCACCGGCGAGGACCATGGTGACGACCCCGCGGACAACATCCGCCTCGGGCGGTGTGCCTTCCCGGTCGGTAAAAAGCAGGTGCCCAGTTCCTATCAGCGTGGGGGCGAGGGTTTCGAGGTCGGCGTCGGCAGCGATACGCCCTAGGTTTCGCTCGGCGTCGAGGTAGGAAATGACCATTGCTGTGCCTTCTGCCAGCAGCGGGACGCCGATGGGCGTGACTTTGCGGAGCCGAGCACGCAGGGCGTCCCGGGAGAGGATGAGACCGACGATCGCCACCGTGACTGGCCCAAACAGCTCGATCAGCGCGCTGGTGAGTGCGCCGACGACAGTGCCATTTCCCGCAGAGGCACAGAGGGCAGTTGCTTGGGAATCGACCCGACGGATGCGGTCCGAAACGAGCTCGGCGAGGAAACCGTCGAAGTCGGTGAAGTGTCGATGGAGAACGCCCTTGGCGCAGCCTGCCTCAGTGGTGATTGCCCTGCTGGTCAGGGCATGTGGACCGCTCCGAAGTAAGACTCGCTCGGCGGCGTCAAATAATTGGGTGCGCGCGTCGCGGATGGCTATCCCTGTTGGCATGGTGATCCATCCTTCCCGTCGGCCCACCGAGGTTGACAGAATGGGCGCACGCCCACCTATAGTGGGCGTATGACCACTATACCGCCGGAGCAAGCGCGGTCCGATAACAACAAGCCCCATCAGCATCGAGAGATGGCGGAGTCGTTTGGCGCGGACCCAGAGCGCTATGACTCGTCCCGGCCTAGCTATCCCGGCGAGATGGTGCAGAAAATTGTTGCCGCCAGCCCTGGACGCGACGTCCTCGATGTCGGTATTGGCACCGGTATAGCAGCTCGACAATTCCGGACGGCGGGTTGCACCGTCACCGGGGTTGATGTAGACGCACGAATGGCGGAGTTCGCGCGTCATGATGGGTTCGAGGTCGAGGTAACGGCTTTCGAAACATGGGAACCCGCTGGACGGGAATTCGATGCGGTGATCGCTGGGCAGACCTGGCATTGGGTAAATCCCGTTGCGGGGGCGGCCAAGGCCGCTGACGTGCTGCGTCCCGGTGGCCGGTTGGCGGTCTTTTGGAACGCTGACCAACCGCATTCGGACTTGGCGCGGGCTTTTGGCGAAGTCTACGGCCGAGTCACGCCTGGCTCTCTTGTCGCTCGTCGATGGCTGATGCCCACCGCAGGTGATTACTCCACCGCAGCGGTGGATGGTTATGTGCGGCTAGGTGGCAAAGTGGTCGAGGGCGTGCGGCAAGTAGGCGGGTTCGGCAAACCGGAGCAGTGGCGATTCGATTGGGAGCGGGTCTATACCCGCGATGAGTGGATCGATCAGGTGCCAACTACCGGCGACCACACCCAGTTCTCCTCAGGGCAGCTCGATGACCTACTCACCGGCCTCGGTGCCGCCATCGATGCGCAGGGCGGCAGCTTCACTATGCGCTACGCCACCCTGGTGGTGACAGCAGCCCGAACCGCGGGCTAGCCAGCCCCGGAACGCGCCTACCCCAGCTCGTACTTCTCCACAAGCGACAGTCAGATAGCAAGTCACGACCTTCTAGCGGGATGCAGGATTGCGCGGTCTTTATCCGAACGATCCTTGTGCCATCATTGGATGGCATCATCGTTCCGCAGGTTAATTCCGCTGACGTCACCGCAGATATCGTGGCGTTCGCGAAATATCCCCCGTTGGGATCCCGGAGTGTGGGCGTCGGTCGTGCGCACAGATATGGACACGATTTTGCCGGGTACGTGAGTGAAGCAAATACGTCTACTTCTGTGATCGTCCAAATTGAACACCGCGACGCTGTCGACAACATCGAAAAGATAGTCGCGGTTGAGGGTATCGATGGCGTGTTTGTTGGACCCTACGACTTGTCGGGCAGTCTCGGCTGTATCGGCGACGTGGGAAACCCGATGGTTCGCGATGCAGTGGCAACAGTCAGGGCAGCCTGCGTTAATGCAGGTGTGCCCGTGGGAATCTTTGGTCTTACCGCAGAAACTGGCCGCTCGCTGGTAGAGGCTGGCTACGACTTCGTCGCCGTGGGCATCGACATGTCCATACTCGACGCTGCGGCCAGGCAGATCGTCGAAGTCCTTCATTGAAGTTGAAGTATTACGGCGAAGTATGCAAATCCTTAGCGTTTGATTAGTCGACCGGGCGGCCGTGTTGGCGGAGTATCTGCGCGAGGTGGGTGATAAATGGGTCAGCTCCGTCGGTCAGGACCAGTGGCACCGCAAAGGAGCGTCCATCTTGGATGTTGACGCGGAACCGTCTGCCGCCTGTCAGGGATCTGTTGCCCTTCGATTTTTCTAGACGGCTCACTTCGGGCCATGTGACGGCGATCAGGTCATCGCGCTTGCGGTGCACCATGCCTTCCTCATAAAGGAAGTTCTCTTGGCGCCCCCGAACCAATGCGGAAATCGCGTTGGTGATCCCCCATACGAGCAAGAGGAGAAAAAAGACAGAAAAGATATACAGAAAGTGAACAAAGTAGACAACGAGTGCCATGAGGATAAGCGCGACCGCACTGGCAGCTAGCCCTTTGAGGACGTGAGACCTGGGGTCGCCCCAGCTACGGAGATCAATGAAGTTGCCTAACCGCCGTTCGACAGCGATCTGTGCGACCGGCGCGGGTACGGCGTGAGAACTCGGCGAGAACTCTTGAGCGTGACTCACAGTGTCTCCCCTCGGAGGTGTATATGCAGCAATCATAAGGGGCCTAAAGCTCAGTGGAGGCTCGGCGGTTCGAAAACACGGTGAGTTCACGAAGCGACAGCAAGATCGATAGCTCCTGCCCGGCGCATAAGGCCGGTGAGTTCAGTTTTTAGCTGTTCGAGCAAGTCCCGAACACCCTCCGCGCCGTTTGTGGCCATTGCCCACATGGTTGGCCTGCCTAGGAACACGCTGTCCGCACCAAGTGCCAGCGCGACCAGCACGTCTTCAGCCGTTCTGATTCCACCGTCGACGAATATCTGTGTGGCTACTCCAGACTGATTTCTTAGCGCGGCCACGATGGCGGGCAAAACGGAAGCGGTGGCTTGGTCCGAGATCGAATTGTCGACCGCCGTGGTTGCTCACCCAGATTGCCGCGGCTCCGGCGTTGGCGAATACCACCGCATCACGCGGATCCAATACCCCCTTGACCACTACCGGAACGCCACTGGTCTCCCGCAACCAGCTGATGGTGCTGGGTGCAAGATCGTTGGCCGGTCCGAGGGCGGCGGGGTCCCCGTCAAACCGCAGGTTGGCTCGAAACTCCGGTAGGGCGCCAGGGCCGGGTCGACCGTCTCCGGGCCGGGGCGCGATCTCCGGCGAATCGACCGTCAGCGCCAGGGCGGTAGCGCCACATTGGACAGCGCGCCGCACGGTCTCGACTGTGACGTCGCGGTCCCGCAGCACGTACACCTGTAGGCCCCATGGGCATTCGTGGCGAGCGCAAGCCTCGGCAACGGTCTCCATTTTGGTGCCAGCTCGCATGCTCAGCCAGAAGAAACTTCCGGCTGCGGCAGCGCCGGCGGCTACCTCAGCGTCCCCGTCTGGCCGCGCCCATGCCAAGCCCGCCGTGGGGGCGACCCCTATTGGCATCGTCATTCGCTGACCAAGAAGGGTGGAGCTCATGGACACTGTGGACACATCAACCAATCCGCGTGGGATGACTGTGTGACTTTGCCAAGTCCTCAACAGAGCGGCGCAGGAGACGCTGAAAACTTGTGCCGGTGTCGATATAGGACGAAATCTCGGTCGGCAGGATCTTGCGGGCCTGTGCTTCTAGCTGGTCCATCCATCGTGGGTCTCCCACCGAGTTCTCCCGTTTCCTGTTAGAGCGCCGCTTCGCGCCAGGCGGCTATCCATTTGACCAGAGCGGCTTAGTGGGTGGGTGCCGAATGTGCCAGGATGCGCGGATGCAGTCGGCTATTGCTATCGCGCCCCACCATGCCGGGGTAGCTGCCCGTGGTCTGGCAGAACATGCAGACCTTCGTCGGCGAACGATCGCCGACGCGATCCAAGGTGCGGGCGGACGAGTGGCGCCGCAGCTTTCTGAAGCGCGGGGTTTGGTGTGGCTAGATGTCGGCGATGCGCGTCCGCTCGTAACGCTTTTGGATGAGAACCCGCAAATTGCCTGGGTGCAATTGCCGTGGGCTGGCGTAGAAAGCTTTAGTGGCACCGGGCTGTTTGAGCGTCCAGTGCGGTTTACGTGTGCGAAGTCGTCTTATGGTGAGCAGGTCGGTGAGCATGCGCTGGTGTTGGCGCTTGCCCGCTGCGGCACGTACCGGAGCAATCACGCGTACGTCAGTGGCACCCACGAGAACCCGAGTCGCTGTTTCGTAAACGGGTGACGATTCTGGGCGCCGGCGGCATAGCGCAGACCCTTCTGGCGTTGCTGGCACCGTTTGATTGCGATGTGACGGTGCTTCGGCGCACCTCTGAACCCATGCCCGGCGCGACGAGAACCATAGCCATCGGCGAGCTCGCTGGTGTTCTCCCGCAGACGGATGTGCTGGTGTTGGCGTTGGCGCTCACACCGCTGACCCGGCACATTATTGGTGCTCGAGAGCTGGCGTTGCTGCCGTCAAACGCGGTGTTGGTGAACGTGGCCCGAGGAGGACATGTCGACACTGAGGCATTAGTGGCGGCGCTCACCGATGGTGAGATAGCGACGGCGGCGTTGGACGTCACCGAGCCAGAGCCGCTGCCACCCGGCCACCCGCTGTGGGCGTTCGACAACGTACTCATCACCTCGCACTGCGCGGATTCGATGGCTTTCGTCACCGAGAAGTTAGTGGAGCGAGTCGGGGAAAATGTGGCGAGATTTATTGCGGGCAAGCCTTTGGTGGGTCTCGTGCATCCAGAACACGGCTATTAGCGGTTAAGTCATCAATCTGCGAATGCCTTATTGGAATTTGCCCGGGGTGGGATTGGCACCCGCCGATTCACGCTGGCGTTATGTGGGTGTTTTTTATGGTTGACCGGTGACTCAACCAGGGCATGATTGGAATAGGCACGTGGCAAGCACGGCGACGGCGAGTTCCACCCCACAGGGCGGGCTTTACCCACAGCGGGGGAGGTATCCCATGCGCTGGATGGCCCAATTCGCATATGGATTACGTGGCGAAGCGCCATTACTCACGGCGGAGCTCGGTGACCAGTTTATTGTCGATCATCGGAATCTGAGCCGCGATTCGTCGGGGACTCGTTTTCATACCTCTGATGGCGTCTTGGGCACTCTCGATGACTTTCGAGTCGCGGTCGAGAAAGTGCTGGGAGCCGCAGACATGGGCTTTAATGAAGCCGATAGCGACGCCTGTGCGGTGTACCTTCGCGCACGCCACGGCGGGCTAGTGGCCGAGGGGCACGTTGCGGCTTTTGCTGGCCGCGAGCTCTTTCTCACCATGACGTATCGGCGCCGGGCAGGCCGAAAGAGCTCGATCCAGACGGAGATCGCAACGTTTCTTTTTCGCGATGGGCCTGAAGATCAGCTCGGCCCGGCGACTATCGCGTCTCGTTCGCCGGGTGTGTTCGGCGTGTTCGCAGAGGCGTTTGCCAGCAAAGCGGCACATCCGGAGCAGCGCACTAAAGCAATCCCGTTACCGCGATCTGTCGCTGAAGGGCGCGACGCCCAGTTCCATCTTGCGGCCTAAGACCGCAATGTTCTGCGCAGTTTTGAGAGCGTTTGACCCGACTGTAACGAAAGCTCCGGATAGGACGAAGGACTGATGATGGCTCGGCCCGAGCGGCACCGGGCGTGGAACACACGGAGAAATCCGTGAGCGGTTCCACACCGCCCGGACCGAGTGTCCGATTCCGTTGCTACCGGGAAGTGGCACGGTGTCGGACGATCATCGGATCGCTTGCCAGTGGAGGCGGCATAGCGATTTTTATTGAGGGGTCGGAGTATAAGGGGAAAATACCTAAAGTGGAGGGCGACGGTGACGGCACGAACTGTTTCGAGCAGGTCGTGCCGTCACCGTCGCAATACGTCCGATGCGAGGGTTTGTCGCCATCCAGCGGGGGACCGGCTCGCGTCGGCCGTTGGCTTGAAGCCTATGCGCTTACCTCAGCGAGCTCGCGGTGCTGCGACGCGTCCGAGCGTTTGGTGAGGCCAAGCCGAGGCAGCGAACGAGGTCCTGTGCGACGCCGAGACGCGGGCAAGCTCTTCCCGGAGACAACAGCCAAACGCTGGGGGGAATCTGAGCCGGTGAGGCTCGAGAAACGCGCTGGTTGGTCAACATCGGAAATTATTGCCGACGGCTCGACGTCGCCGACTCCATTGTGGACGCCTGGCTTTACTGCATTGTGGGAGGAGTTGCAGACCAGGGCGTGTGCGCGCTTGCGATCTGACCGGCCAGAGAGAGATACCACCAACAGGTGGGCCCGCCGCTCTTGAGGGGGGGCAGAGGGAGCCGGATTAGTTCGATCGGCGCGATGGAGTCGTTGGGTTAGCACGTGGGGCTCAACGACGTCGGTTTAAACCAAGTAACGGGTAAATCGAGACTTTTTTCCAAAAAGTATTCGCTCTCAAACATCCTAGCGTTACAAGTCTCGTGATGATCTGCGGAAATGCATCATGCGTAGGCCAGCGGACCACAATAATTAATGCACTATATGGGAAACTCAACCCAGAATATAACAATGAGTAATGCTAGTGAGCGGTGTTAGTAGCAACCATGGGTCGCACCGTGGTGACGGTGTTCGGCGCCGGATGTACCGCGGTGACCCAGCCGCCAACGTTGCCCAGCTCTAAAAGCGATCTCCGGCTAGGGGTGAAGGTCTCCGTCACGTCGTATTGAGGAGGCCAGGAGGAGCGGATTCGGTGTGCTGGCTCGAACCAATCGCGCAGTTCGTCAATGGGACTTTCCTGCGACAACAGTGTACGTGCCTGTTCTAGCCGTTGAATGATCGCCGCAAGTTGCGCGTCCAGTGCGCTGGCGTTTCCGCCACACATCGCAGCCGACAAGTTTGTGGGCCCAGCCGCCACCCGAGTGCCATCTCGAAAAGAACCGGCGCCCAGCGTAAGTGCTAGCCGCCCGGCGTCTGGCTCGGCAGCCGTGGTGGTCAACGCGGCCGCCAGGATGTGTGGTGCATGGCTGATCCGCGCTACTGCTTCGTCGTGCGCCGTTGCCGTGGTAGGAACGACCCGGGAGCCCATCTCGGTGATGACGTGCGCAAGTGCGAGCCAGTCGTTGAGCTGGTCGTCATCCTCCAGACATAAGACCCATGCGCAGTCGTCAAACAAGGTCGCGTTGCTGGCGGCGAACCCCGACTGATGAGTTCCGGCCATGGGGTGTCCCCCGACCCAGCGGGCATGCGGCAGGTGGTGCTGTACCAGTGCTTCAATGGGAGCTTTGACTGAGGTGACATCGGTAACCAAACCTCGATAGTCCACACACGACAGGTCTTTAAGGACGGAGGGAGCTGTCAAGATTGGCGTCGCCATCACAACCAGGTCGCTCCCGTCCACGGCGGCCTCTATGGACGGACTGACCTCTCCGACGTCTGCCGCATCGGCGGCCTCACGGGTGGCTGGGTCGCGGTCGTATCCCACGGTTCGAATGCCGGCATGGTGTAGGCGTCGAAAAAGCGATCCACCGATGAGACCAAGTCCAATAACAGTTATCTGGGCAAACACAAAGAGAAAGCCTGCCAGATAACAATCGAATAGAAAAAGTCCAGGCCCGATTCAGAGAGATCTGTCGGACTTGCACAATGACGACGTACTGAGCACGCTTAGGGCGGCGACGGGAGGATTTGTCCATGCTGTTAGGAATTCAGCGGATGGAATTGCCGTCATGGGCATTTCGTGGGGCGAGTATTCGTGACAGGGGACGTGTTGCCGCAAATGCACCGCGGAACATATACGAGTTGCTGGCGGACGCCGCTGCGGTGCATCACTTTACGGGGGTTACCTCGTGTATTGGCCTTCATCTGCCCGCCGACCTTGCCCACGACCACACCGATGTGACACGTCATGCGGCCGAACTGGGGCTGACGATTAGCTCGGTGTCCGCCACCGTGTCATCTCGCGATGGCAGTATCGCCCAGCTCGCACACCCAGACAGTTGGGTTCGCCGCCGCGCCATCGAGTATTTGAGTCGATGCGCTTCGCTAGCCGGCGAGATTGGTTCGCCACGGCTGGTCGTTCGTATTATCGATGACTCTGACTATCCGGGATGGCGCGAATTTACCGCTCGTCGGCAACGGATACAAGAGGTGCTTATCGCGGTCGCGGAGCGGCTGCTTCCTGACACCGATCTCGTCCTCGATTTCAGCGCGATCAGCCGCATCCGTGCAGCGGAACGGCCGGCGACCCCGACTGGCATACGGCGTTGCGGCATTGTCAATCGGTGAGTTCGGTAGCGAAAGTCCTGCTTGGACACTCATATAGCGAGACACCAGAACGGGTTCGGTCGACAGGCCAAGATGACGCGAGTGGCACGTCGGCGACCGCCCGACGACACGATTCGCCAGTGCGGCAGCTGTATCAAGCGGATCGCCTCGGTGGACTCAGCGTGGCGAGTCCTTCTCAGCCTGATGGACAGCCGGTGGCGTGGGATCGCTTTGGGCTATTTTTGCTGCTCGCCGAGGCGGTCGAGGCCGGGGCCTTTCATGAGCAGTGCCTGCTCGCCATTGATCCTTCTCCCAATGCTTTTACCGGAATTGTGCCGCTGATGCGCAGTGTGATGGCAGTGCAGGAGGCACTCGTGAAGGCGGCTTCCGTTGACTTTGGCGCGATGCGCAAGGCCGTCTCCGAAGCCGAGTCTGATGCCGAGGTGGACAGAATCGTCGCGGACATGTTGGTCGCTGGCTACGAAGCGGACGTCACCGAGCAGCTCCAGCGGGAGCGAGCTCAGTTGGGTGTGGCGGAGGATCCGGTTGCGGCTTACGACAACGCGTGTCGCTCGCGTCATGTGTTGATGGAACGCAACGCGGCGCTGCAGCGGGTGGGTGAGCGGCTTGCCAGTAAGCGGCCGAAGCGGCGTGCCGCCAGTCGCGGGCACGTCGAGCCGAGCGTTGCGCACATCGGTGATTCCGTGGCCGGCTAATCTGCAGATGTGCTGCCACACCCTGGCTTGAACTCTGCGCCCGAGGAACCCTCGGTTTCTGCGTCATTTCGGGAAGCCCATTCGATCCGGCTTGCCCAAGTGTTGGTGGGCGCCATCGCGGGCGCACTCTGGTTTGGACTGTTGATCTCCGCATCCTGGAGTCGCTGGTCGCTTGGGTTGGGAGTCGGCGCCGGCGCGCTATGTGCGGCGGCTGCTTCGGTGGTGTTGGCACTCCGCGGCGACCGGGGTGTTGCGGTGGGCTTGTCGATTAGCACTGCGGCGGCGATCTCTGTCGCAGTGTGGTCCTGGGCGAGTATGACGCTATGGTGAGCGGGGAGGGGGCGTCACTGGCTGGGTATATGCGCGAGGCGATCGCGGCAGCGCAGGTGAGCCTTGCTAGCGGTGACGTGCCGGTTGGTGCTGTGGTTTTTGACTCATCCGGCGTAGAGCTCGCGCGAGCGTGCAACGAACGAGAGCTGGCCAATGACCCCACCGCACATGCCGAGGTGCTCGCTTTGCGCCGGGCCGCGTTGGAGCTGGGTTCTTGGCGCCTGTTGGGCTGCACTCTGGTGGTCACTTTGGAGCCGTGCGCGATGTGTGCGGGTGCTTCGGTACTGTCCCGTATATCCACAGTGGTCTATGGGGCGTCCGATCCTAAAGCGGGCGCGGCCGGCTCCTTATGGAACATTCCAGCAGATCGCCGGTTGAATCATCGGCCCGAGGTGGTGGGCGGGATCCTAGCCGCCGAATGCGGCCAGTTATTAAAGGATTTCTTCGCCGAGCGTAGATCTAAGAAGTCGCTATGAGTGCCGATGAAGCGATCCGGTATTGTCGGCGCCGGTGGCGTGTCCGAGCGGCCGAAGGAGCACGCCTCGAAAGCGTGTAAGGGTTCACGCCCTTCGTGGGTTCAAATCCCACCGCCACCGCAGAGGAGCCGAGTGGAGAGCTTTTTTGCTCTCCGAGGCGATGAACAGCATTGAGAAGCTGTGACGATCACCGCGCTGAGCCCGCGACGCCGGACGTCCTTTGTGGATGGTCCGGCGTTCCTGCTTGGTAGCGCGTTTCTTGTTAATGACGAAGCGGTCATCTGCCGCAAATGTGCCCAAACACTCTGATTCACCGCGCTGCGGCTGCCGTCCCTCATGTCGTGCATTCGTGACGCTTTACCCTGTGAGGGTGACCCTCCGTTCTGCCATTCTTGGCTGCGTGCTCGCTGGAGCATTGGTGTTCGGCGTTGCCGCGTGCGGCGGCTCTGACCACACCGACTCGCCCACCCAGTCAAAAAAGGCTTCTAGGGCCGCTGCGGTGGAGAAGAGCGCTAGCCCCCATTGCGACGCCTCATGGAGCTGTGAGCAGATGCGGCGTTTTGCGGCCGCGAAGCGTTACGTTGACCAGCAATCTGGGCAGCTTGGTGTGGTGATGCACGATCGGCAGACGGGAGCTACTTGGACGGCTGGCACACCGGACCATCCAGTGTGGACCGCGTCCAGCATCAAGCTCGCCCTCGCACTCGACCTGCTCGAGCAAGACCAAGCGGGCTCCGTTGCGTTGTCCGCCACCGACAAAGACCAGATGGGGCAGATGCTCAACTGGTCTAGCAACGATGCGGCGATGTCGCTGTGGAACAAATACGGAGACGACGCGATGGTCGGCCGGTGGCGCAGCCGTTTTGGCATGGCGCACGTCACCTTCGTCGATGGTTTCAAGCGCAACTGGGGCTACATGAAGGCCAGCACCAATGACTTCGCGGCTTTGGTGGGGTACGTGCTGGATAAGGCCGATCCGAGCATTCGGTCCTATGTGGTCAATGCTTTGCAGAATGTGGCGGGCAACCAGCATTGGGGTGTCTGGGATGCCGGATCAGACCAGCAGCCAGGCAACAAAGATGGCTGGTCCTATGAAGCCGACAACGGTGCACACAATTGGATCACTAACACTGTTGGCTTTGCTGGACCAAACCAGCGATACGTCATCGCAATCATGTATCAGCTGACACCCAACGGGACCATGGAGCAGGGAGTTCATGCGGTGAGCGATGTGGCTGCACTGTTATTTGGGAAACCCACTCCCGCGCCAGTTGCCATGCCAGATCCTGACGAATAGCAACAATTTCTGATTCTGAACTGAGCATCACCTTAAAGTATTTGAAATTTATTTACGCCGAAGCTATTCCGCCCCGGGATAATGAAGGTAGATGCCTCTTCGGGGTGGCGATCAGATGCTGTGGTTTCGTCACATTTTCTTGGTTGCGCTAGCTGTTATTTGTGCGTTTGTCGTGGCGGCCTGTATGCCAAGAATCGGTGACGCCGGTAAGTCCCCCGGTGATCCTGCGGGATTCAGTTCGAGGTGCGGCTCCTGGAGCTGTCAGCAGCAAGACCATTTCCAAGATGTCGCCGCCTACATTGACAATCTCCCCGGGAGCATTGGTGTGGTCATGCGAGATGAGGTGACCAAACAGACCTGGCGCTATGGTGAGGCAGACCGTCTATTCTGGACCGCGTCTTCCATTAAATTGGCGATAGCAACTGATTTGTTAGAACGGGACGCCTCTGGTGATATCTCGTTAAGCGCTGCGGATCGCTCTCAGATGAAGAAAATGCTTAATTGGTCGAGTAATGACGCTGCAAGTGGATTGTGGAATAAATACAACGAGGGAATGCTAGAACGATTCCAGACTCGGCTCGGTATGACAGATCTGCAATTTTCTGGTGTGCACGATTGGGGTCATATAAAAGGAACAGCCAACGATTTGTCGGCCTTGATGAGCTATATCTTGGATAAAGCAAATTCGGGCGTTCGGTCCTATATGGTCGATGCTTTGCAAAATGTGGCCAGTATCCAACAATGGGGCGTCTGGGGTGCAGGGTCGGATCGGCATCCAGGAAACAAAAACGGCTGGACCCAGACCAATGATGCTGTGGCGCTTGGGTGACGCACACGGTTGGTTTTGCCGGCCCAGACCAGCGATACGTGGTGGCGATCATGTACCAGCTTCCGCCAGGCGGCAGCCTGTCCGACGGCGCACAGGCGGTCAGCGATGTCGCGGCGTTGTTGTTCGGCAAGCCGACGCCGGCGTCAGTGACAATGCCTGTTCCCGACGACTAAGGCGCCGGCAACACGAGCCCGCCCGTTGTTGCTTGCTGCGTATGCGTGGGTACTCCACTAGGGGGTATCCGCCTGCCGTCAGTGAGGATTGCCATGACTGGGAAATACGTTGCCACTTCCACGATCACCATTGATGCGCCGAAAGACCGCGTGTGGTCGGTATTGACCGATAAGGATGCGATCAAAGAGTTCATGTTTGGTGCCGAGGTGGTGACCGACTGGACCGTAGGTGACCAGATCCGCTGGCAAGGGGATTGGGAAGGCAAGAAGTACGAGGATGAAGGCGTGATCCTCGAATACGAACCAGCGCGCCGGCTGGTGTTCACACATTTCAGCCCACTGAGCGGGCAAATCGATGCGCCGGAGAATTACCACACGCTCACCTGGATGCTAGAAGATAAAGCTAGCGGCACGAGACTGACGCTTTCCCAGGACAGCAACGCCAGTCTCGAAGAAGCCGAGCATTCCAAGGAAATGTGGGACGGGCTAATGCAGCGGCTGAAGTCGATCGCTGAGCGGGGCAAATAGCCTTGGAACGTCATAAAGCGCTGCGGGGTAGTCCCCGAACGCCTGCCGTCTGATTTGTCAGGTTTCGCGATGGTGCCTGTGGGCATAAATGTCGCCGGGAGCTGTCTTGGTGTGCGCTCGTTGAGCCGCGTCAACAAACAGTAAAGGTCGCGAGACATTGGGGGACGATGGCGGAGGAGCCAAACCTGGGCAAACAGCCGGTCAGCGCCATGCTGGCTGGCCCATATGGGCACCCCTTCCACCCGATGATGGTGGCGGTTCCGATTGGCGCATGGGTGACCAGTCTGGTCTTCGACATCGCCTCCCACCTGGTCTCACCTCCTGGATTTCTGTCCCGAGGCTCGTGGTGGCTCATAGCGGTCGGGGTGGTCGGCGCCTTGCTGGCGGCCATGGTTGGGCTGCTGGACCTGTCAACGATCCCCACCGGTACCCCGGCATTTCGCACGGGTATCACCCATATGACGCTCAACCTCACCGTCACGGCTGCCTACATCGTCAATTTTCTGTGGCGCCACGCTGACCATCCTGATTCCGGCGCGGTGCCGGCCGGGCCGTTGGTGTTGTCAGTGGTCAGCCTTGCCGCACTGGCGGTCTCCGGCTATTTGGGCGGCAAGCTCGCCTATCGCTACGGGATCCGGGTGGCTGCGGAGACCACCCAGTCCGAAGGGTTCTATCGCACGTCCAGCATCAACGAAGTCCATCGTTCGACGAGACAAGGAGACTGACATGGCCATTGCCGCGCTCATCACTTGGCTGATCACCGCGGTTGGCGGTTTCTGGATGCTTGGTGTCTGGATCTCCAGGGGTGGCAACCGGCAGCCGAGGACTAGTCATTTCCCACCTGGGCTGATTTTTGGCCATTTTCTACTTGCCGCGATAGGGCTCATTCTGTGGATTATTTATGTGTTCAGCGACACCACCGCGCTTGCCTGGATCGCGTTCGTATTGCTGCTGCCGGTCGCGGTGATGGGCTTTACCATGCTCGCTCGCTGGCTTCCCACTCATCGCAGCGGGACCAGGGACATGGCGGGAACCACGGGAATGACCAGCAGCACTTCGGAAATGACCGCCAGCGCCACCAGTCCGGCTGAAGGGCACTTTCCGGTTCCCGTGGTGGTTGGGCATGGCATCTTCGCCGTTGCCACCGTCATCTTGGTGTTCCTCGCCGCTGTTGGCGTCGGCGGGTCTTGACCGGGTAGGCCCGGTCGGCTGGCAGCTACCGTTGGTTGCCGCCGACCGGGAAGCCCCCTGACCGAGAGAGCATCGCTGCTAGGTGCATCAGGTTCCAGGTCATGATTCGGGTATTGCGCTGGGTGAACTCATTCTCTGGTCCGCCGGATCCGTCGTCTAGATAGGACGGACCAGGACCCGCCTCACCGATCCATCCCGCATCTGCCTGCGGCGGAATCGCATACCCCAAATGCTGCAGCGAGTAGAGGACGTTCATTGCGATGTGCTTAATGCCATCTTCGTTTCCAGTGACGACTACCCCGGCTGCCTTGCCGTAGTAAAGAGACTGCCGCTGGTCGTTGAGCTCTCCAGACAACGCGTAGAGGCGCTCGATCACGCGAGTGCACACGCTTGATTTGTCGCCAAGCCAGATGGGCGTGCCGAGCACCAGAATGTGGGCCGCTACTACCCGTTCGGCGATCTTCGGCCAATCATCGCGGGCCCAGCCGTGCTCGGTCATATCCGGTTGCACCCCGGGCGCGATCTCATGGTCGACCGCGCGAATCTCGTCCACCGTTACGCCGTGGTCCCGCATAATTTTGGTGCTGACGGCCATCAATCCCGCGGTATTCGACACTTCCGGTGACTGCTTCAGCGTGCAGTTGAGAAAAACCGCCCGCAAGTCAGAAAAGTCAGGTGCTTCACTCATATGCGTCCCTACTCTGAGCGTGGGCCAAGGTGCCATAGACCGAGCTACCACGGGAGCTAGCTGTTGCAAACCTTTCTGGCTTATCCGGACTTTGCTCAGAGCGCAGAAGTACTAGACACGGTGCGACTTGGCAAGCAGCGCGTGGAAGCGCTGCAGATCCTGCGGGCCCTCACTGTTTCGGGCTATGGCTGGCAGCACCATCCGGCGGTGGCGATGTGGGCCGGCTACGAACCAGCGCTCGCTTGCTACGGCTTGACGATGTGTCGTGTCTGGACAGAACTAGGTCGCCCCGATACCTGCGCTGCCACACTCAGGGCAGACTTTGCGCACGCGCTCCCAGCGGCGACGATCAGCGACCAAGCGCAGCTCAGCGGTGAAGGCGAGTTGCCGCCATGGCTCGGGAGTAGAGATTTTCACCGCGCTCATCAGTCGGCGCTGGTGCGAAAAAATCCAGACCACTATCGTCGCTGGTTTCCCGATGTTCCCTCCGATTTGCCATATGTGTGGCCGTCGTCGGATAGACCACGGAGTGTGCGGTCGCCCGTCGACATGCGACGAAGTTAACGTCGTCCGAGCTCGGTAACCAATCGGCCACTTCGGACAGGGCGGCCACTTAGCTTTAAGCTGCGTGGAGTCTGCGGACGACACGCAGGGCGATTTCTTCCACGCGGGCTTCAGTCAATATCGGCCCGCTATCGCCTTCGACATTGTGCATGAGAAGCCGACGTATGTAGGTTGAGGTCGGCAGGTGCTCTCGAGCAGCAAGATCTTTGAGGGTGTGGGCAAAAGATGTGGGTACCCTTACCGAAATAACAGTCTGATCAGCTTCCAGTCCAGCCTCTGCCTTGGCAGCACGGGCCTCTTCTTCTTCGTATTCTGCGGCCATGTGAGTCACCCGATCGGCCGTGTCACTCATGATGCCCTCCTTCGGTAGAAAGATAGGTCGTCAAGTCCACTCCCGTGGTCTTCCACGCTGTAATTCCCTGCCTGCTCTGCGGTCGAGGATCACTGTCAGAACAGCATGAGCCGAAGATGAATAGCCGACTACCCGCATCGCCCCAGTGTGACTCTTAGGATCCGGATTTTGGACGATTCGCTCCGGGTCAGATAACGCCTCGCTTGTCCAGGCAGGTTCGATGTTGAATGCTCCTGGATAACGCTGTGATCTGGACTGAATGTGTTCGGCTCGCTCCTGACTCCATATGACCTCTTGTGGCATCTCTACATTCTCATACAAACACCTACACTGCCAGAACTTGGCCTCTGCTCTCTGAGTGAGTTCTGTGACGACCAGTGGGCTCTTTGTTGAACAAGCGGTTGCTCGCTGTCGGACAGGGCATCACAGTGCTGCACAAGCACTTGGTCGTGGGAGAGAGCTACTCATGCTTTCTGGTCAATAAACGATGATCGTGTGCGGCCATGTCATAGCCTCGTCCTCTGAACCTCCATACCTGCGAGAAAGGCTCGTTGAGCATGCGGCGATTAACCCTTGTCAGACTGACCTCCATCATGTTGGCTAGCGCGGTATCGATCGCCGCCATGCTGATCGGATCTGCCCCGGCGGGTGCCGTTGCCAACGGTGAGAACGCGGCTCCCGGGCAGTTTCCCTTCGCGGCCAAGCTCACGATGACCGACATCCCGCAACCAGACGGCACGACCTACCACAGTGCATGCTCGGCCGGTCTGATCAGTTCCGAGTGGATTGTGACCGCCGGACACTGCTTTCACGACGTCAATCACAACCCGGTGAGTGGGCCTCCAGAGTACCCAACGACGGCGACAATCGGCGTGGCCAATCTCAGTGATCCCGATGCCATTACGGTCGGTGTCGTCGACGTCCGTCAGTCGCCCGTCAACGACATCGCGTTGGCCAAGTTAGCTAAGCCAGTAGAAGACGTGCGGGTTTTGGCGATCCCGTACCGTGCGCCCGCGGTTGGGCAGACCTTGACGCTCGTGGGTTGGGGCGCCACCGACAGCACCAATCCGACGCCTTCGACTCAACTTCGTTACGGCACGGTCGTCGTGAGCAGCGCCACCGATGTGAACCTGATGGTGCATGGGGTGTGGCCACGGCCGGACACCAGCGCGTGCAGCTACGACTCGGGAGCGCCGTACTTTGCCGAGGGCACCCTCGTGTCGGTAGAGAGCACCGGCCCGGACTGTCCACATGCGGACGATGAGACCACCGGCCGCGTCGACGTCATCGCTGGCTGGATCGAACAACAGCTCAGTGCGGGCTAGTGGCGAAGCCTTACTAGCTTTGTGTCCTTTGCTCTGTTGCCGGTTGATCCATCACACGCTGATGATGGCACCGAGGGCGGTACTGCTGACTGACTTTCGGAAGGTGGGGCGAGAATTAGTTCGTTGGGATCAGCCAGATGCCGGTGAGGGTCATGATGCCCAGCGTGATAACCCCGAATAACGCTACCCATGCCAACCCGGGAACGCGGGTCAACCGAGCCAGTTGATCAGCGTCCGAATCGGACGCTCTGCCTTGATATCGGGATTGCTGTAATTCCCAGATCGACCGGACAGCGCCGGCGACCAAGAAGAAGGTGAAAAAATAGGCGAACGCCGCTTGAACCTGCGTCGACGCGAACCAGGAGACCGCGAAGATTGCTCCAGCGGTGACGAGGATGGAGAACACGCCATAGACGTTGCGTACCAAGACGAGCATGGCCACCAGCAGGATCACGCTCAGCCATAACAATGCGGTGATGTGGTCGGACGCCAGCAGTGCCGCATACCCCAAGCCGAGTAGCGACGGCACCAGATAGCCAGCCAACAAGGTGGCCACGACTCCCGGCCCGCTCGGACGCCCGTGCGACACGGTCAGGCCGGAGGTGTCCGAATGGAGGCGTATGCCGGTCAGCCGACGGCCCACTAGCAGCGCCACCAGCGCATGACCGCCTTCATGTGCCACTGTCACCGTATTGCGTAGTACCGCCCACACGTTCCGGACGAGCACCGCCGCCACTGCCGCGATGGTTGCCCCCAAGACAACAGCTTTGGGTGGGGACGGTTGCGTCCCAAAAACTTCATGCCAGACATGAGCAATAGTGGAGAAATGCACCCTGCCACACTCCACCATCGACCATCTACGTCGAATGGCAGGTGCGGTAACTCCACAGTCTCCATGCGAATGCCGAACGCGTTCCTTACGCAAGGGCAAAGATGAGTTTGATGTAGAGCCGGAGTGGGCTATGCGGGCGGCGTTGGATCCGTATCGACTGTTGGGGCGCGACCCTGCGAGTAAAAGCGGGCAGGGGATCCGGATTGTGGCGGAGGCCATATTTATGACCTCCTTGTTTTGCTGGTCAAAGTGTTACCGGGATGCGATACCACTGGCCGAACAACGGTTTGCACAGTACGAGAAGGGGAGTGGTCGTGATGCCGAAATACAGTCGGGACGAGTTTCTATCCGAGTTTGGTGCTGATGAAGCGATTGCTGCTGCGGGTGAGCGCATCGACGCATATGGGCTCAACGAAGTTGATGGGGGTCGGCTGATGGCGTCGGTCTGTCCAGGGTGGACCCTGGTGTGAGGGGTGCCCGTGGCTCTTGGTGATCATCTTGTTGTCGAGGCAAGCTGATCACAACAGAAGAGCCACGGGCATGGTTGAGGATACGACCCGGCTGTTGGGTCTTGCCGGGCTGGCGGTCGTCGGGGTTGTCGACGGGTCGGACGGTCCGGTGGTGGACCTGGTCACCGCGGATGAGCGGGCGCGGCGGTGTCCGGAGTGCGGAACACTGGCGCGTAGGTCGAAGGGCCGGCGGGTGACCCGGCCGCGTGACCTGCCCGTGGGAGGGCGGCGGGCGAGCCTGCGATGGTGTAAGCGGCGCTGGTGTTGTGATGAGCGCAGCTGCCGGCGAGGGTCGTTCACCGAGGCGGTGTCTGCCGTGCCGGCGCGTAAGCGGATGACCGCGCGGTTGCGGGCGGCGGCCGGTGCGGCGGTCGCCGACGGTGGGCGCACGGTGGTGCAGTCGGCGCGGGATCATGAGGTGTCCTGGCCGGTGGTCGCCGCCGCGTTCGCCGCGCATGCCGCCGCGGTGCTGCCTGAGCAGCCGCAACCGGTCGAGGTGCTGGGCATCGATGAGATCCGCCGGGGACGACCGAAATTCATGCTCGATGAGGCCACCGGCCTATGGCAGAGCACCGTCGATCGCTGGCACGTCGGATTCTGCGATCTGTCGGGCGGGCAAGGGCTGCTCGGTCAGGTCGAGGGCCGCACCGCCCAGGTCGTGGCCGACTGGCTCCTGGCACGCCCACGGCAGTGGCGTGAGCAGGTGCGCTACGTCGCGATCGACATGTGCACGATCTTCAAGTCCGCCGTCGGGCGAGTACTGCCTCACGCCCAACTCGTCGTCGACCACTTCCACCTCGTCCAACTGGCCAACGCCACCGTCACCGAGGTCCGCCGCCGGGTCACCGTGCAGGCCCGCGGCCGGCGCGGACGCAAAGGCAACCGCGAGTGGGAACTACGCAACCGGCTGACCCGCAACGCCGCCCGAATGCGGGCCGAGCACGTCGACGACCTCGAAGCCGAACTGTCCGCGCTACCCGCACGCATCGGCCTGCCGATCCTGGCCGCGTGGAACGCCAAGGAGGACCTGCTCGACCTACTCGCGCTGGCCCGCACCGAGCCGGACCGTGAACGCCTCGCCGCACTGCTTGACCGTTTCTACCGCCGCTGCGCGAACGCTGACCTGCCCGAACTCGAGCGTCTGGCCACCACCGTGCAGACCTGGTGGCCCCAGATCCTCGCATTCATCCGCACCGGAATCACCAACGCCGGCTCCGAGGGCACCAACCGAGTGATCAAGACCGTCGCCCGCGACGCCTACGGTTTCCGCAACCCCGTCAACCAACGACTACGCACCCGCTGCGCCACCACCCGACGCACCCGAGGACACCTCAACCCCCGCTAACTTCGCTGAGCCCGCATATGTTCAGGGGTGGCACTTGCTGAGCTCTTCCATCCTGAAAGGACGGAGATGAATCCTCCTGATATGCGGCAGGACTATTTCGCCGTTCAGGGACACCCAGTCGTGACAGCTCAGCGGGTTCGAGCCGTGGCGTTCGATCTTGATGGCACGGTCACAGATTCTCTCGATTCGTGTCTCATCGCACTTCAAGAGGCTTTGATTACGGTGGGCGTCACCCCGCCGTCGCGCGATGTTCTTCGCCCCACGGTCGGTCTACCGCTTGTGACCTCCGTACCCTTCCTCTTTGCGGGCCTTGGAGTGTCCGGCATCGCTGTGCAGGATGTTGTTGCAGAGTATGAGGCCTGTTATCCCCGTGTCTCGCGCGAGCACACGGTCGTGGTGGAAGGATTTGAGGCTGTCTTACGTGAGTTGAGTCAGAATTTTCCGCTTGCCATTGTGACGTCCAAGGCCACGTCAACTGCTTTGGATGTGTTGGAGCACAGTGGTCTTGGTTCTCTCTTCTCTGTCGTTGTGGGGTCTGACCGTACGCGGGCTCTGAAGCCAGATCCCGCTCCGCTACTCGAAGCCTGCGACATCCTTGGTGTGGATCCTAAGAGCACCGCTCTGGTTGGAGATGCCAATGTGGACATGGAGATGGCGTGTGCTGCGGGCGCGCTTGCGCTCGGAGTCGATTGGGGTGCGGCGTCAGTCGGTGAGCTGCTAAGCGCTGGTGCGAGCGAAGTAGTGTCGCATCCGTCGATGCTCCGAGAGATTCTCAGTTGCTAGCCCGTTTGCCACTGCGCTGCCATCGAGAAGTCCTCCACCGACGATGCCCTCTGTGGCTCTAGCCGTATATCCCGTCGGGGTGGAGCTCGCTGGCGCCCACAAAGGTTTTCAGCGAGTGCCTTCCTTGTTTTCCCTGCGACCGAACAGGCGGCTCAGCCAACCGCCAGTGTTGGCATCGGTATGGCCGGGGCACCATTTGTCGGCAGGGACAGCGGCTTTGACCTGGTCAATATGTTGGCCACAACCGGACCAGGTGGTCTTGGAACAGATTTTGCAGCGAACGGGTCGGCACATGGATGGGCTCCTTTTGGTGCGCTTAGGCGGGGGCTTCGCAAGTTTCGAGTGCGTCGGCGAATTCACAGAAGGCGTCATAGGCGCGCGCGGCATAGATAGTCGCGGGACCCCCGTGCATGAGGAAAGTAACGCCGAGGGCTTCGGCAGCTTCTTGCCGAGTGGCACCGGCACGAGCGGCGGCTTGCCCGTGGGAGGCGACACAACCGTCGCAGCCTTCGACGACGCCGATCGCTAGAGCGATGAGTTCCTTGGTTTTGCGGTCCAGAACTCCAGGGGCAAACGCGGCCTTGCTCAACTCGCCGAATCCCTTGTATACGTCGGGAATCGCGTGGCGCAATTCGCGATGTAGCGGGGCCAGTTCGCGCAGAACTTTTTTACCGTGGCTGGAGGAGTGCGTCGGTTCTTTGGTGACGGACATTGGATTTTCCTTTCGAGTTTGTTCGTGTGGAGCCGTTCAGTCGTGGGAAAAGGTGACGTTCGGTAAGACGCGCCGCAGCCAGGCTGGGGTAGCCCAGGCAGCACGCCCGGCAAGGCGGAGCATGACCGGCAACAGGATCAATCTGACCAGGAAAGCGTCGAGTAGGACTGCGATGCCGAGGATGACGCCCATCTCCTTGGGCGGTAGCGGCCCTGATAGTGCGAAAGTAAAGAACACCGCGACCATGACCCCGCCCGCGGCGAAGATAACCCGCCCGGAGTGTGCGACCGCGCCGACCATGGCTTCGCGAGGGTCGCCGGATTTTTCCCAGTGTTCCTTGGCCGAGGCCAGTAGGAACACGGTGTAGTCCATAGCGATTGCGAAGATCATGGCAAAGAAGAACACCGGCGCCCACGCGTCGAGAAAACCCTGGGGTTCAAAGCCCAGCAGGCTTGAGACGATACCGTCTTGAAACACCAACCGGGCCACACCGAATGCGGCTGCGGTCGACAGCAGACTGGCGAGAGTCCCCAGCAGTGAGATCAGCGGTGCTTGCAGTGCGAACAGCAGCAGCGCGAACCCCAGTGCCATGACTACGCCGATCACCAGCGGGGTGGAGCGGCGCAGTTGATCGGCAAGGTCAATTTCTTCAACCGCGGCCCCGCCGATGCGCGCGGACGACGGCAAATCCTCGCGAAACCTACCCACCGTTGTTGCGAGCCTAGTATCGGACGGGTCGACTTTCGGGACCGCCTGGATGAGCTGGTAGTTGCTTCCGTCGGAAGCGAGCATCGCTGGCATCGCGACACTAATGCCGGGATCGGCGGACAGTACCCGCTCAGCGGCGACGGCATCCTGAGAGTTGGTGATGGTCTGCAGCATGCCGGGTGCGCCTTCACCGAAAGCGGTTTGCACCTGGCTGTATCCAATGCGGGCGCTCGCGTTTTTGGGCAGCACCTTGATCGAGGGCATGGCTGTCTTCAACCCAATGATGGGCACCGCCAAGGCGATCAGCACGATCAGAGAGCCAACGCCCCAGATCAGCGGCCAGCGCCACAGGAGTTCGCCCCATTTGGCGAAGGTTGGAGACCGATGTTCCCCAGCGCGTACCCACGGGAGGGACAGCCGATCGATCTTGTCGTCGAGTGTGAACAGCACCACCGGCAGCAAAGTCAGGGTGGCGGCAAGCACGAATATGACCGAAAGCATGATGCCACCGGCCATTGACCGAAATGACGGCGATGGCACAAGCATGACCGCCGACAGGGACACCAGCACGGTCGCGCCGGAGAGTAGAACCGCTTTGCCCGCGGTGTCTAGGGTCTCAGCGACCGCTTCGCGGGCGGATTCGTGCTGTCCTTTTCGCGCGGCGCGAAATCGGACCACGAGGAACAGTGCATAATCGATGCCCAAGGCGAGTGAGAACATCATCGCGAAGTTCATCGCCCAGATCGACACCGGCACAATCGAGTTGATTAGCACGAGTGATCCGGCCGATGCCACCAGCCCGGCGAGCGTCAACAATAGGGGCAATCCGGCAGCGACCAGCGCTCCGAAGGCGAGCACGAGGATTGCCATGGTGACTGGCCAGGAGAGCATCTCCGATTTCAGCATCGCTTGCAGATTGGCCTCATTGAAGTCCGACCACAGCAGCGATGATCCCGTCGGATTCACTTGCACTGTTGGTGCCGACAGCGTTTGTAGCTCGTCTTTGAGATCGGTCGCCACCCGCACCATGTCGTTGGTGTCGACACCGGCACTGGCACTGGCGAGTATGATCGCGGTCTTGTGGTCCTGGGACAGGCTTACCCCGGGTGTCGGGGGGATCACCTCGGCTAGGCGGGGCTCGGCCTCCATCGTCTTAGTCACTTCCGCGATCACGGTGGGTCCGTCGCCGCTATCGAGGGTGCCCTCGGTGCTGTGCACGACCACTTGGATGGCGTGACTCGCATTGCTGCCGAAGTGCTCCTGCGCGAGTTTGCGCACCTCTACGGATTGTGACCCGTCGGCCTGCCAACCCGCGCCGGACAGGTTCTTCTCCACGAACGGGGCGAACGCGCCGAGGACCACCACCAGTAATACCCAGGCCGCTACGACGGTCCGCCGATGGTCGATCACCCACATGCCGAGCCGGCCTAGTGGCCGGGGTGTAAAGCCGGTCGCCAACGTTGTGTCAGTGACGTTGGATGCCTTTTGCGTCACGCGACGCTCCCCTCTCGTATCCCCCATAGGGGATACGGCTGACCCTAACATCCCCTATGGGGGATGTACCCTTGCACGTAACTAAGATTGGGTCGACCCACCGCGGGCTTGGCCGGGGGCGGAGGACACTGTGCGACTGGAACCCAAGGAGACGAAGGCCATCATCGCTCGGATGAAACGAGCGCATGGACACCTCGCCAGCGTCGTTCACATGATGGAGGAGGGGGGCGAGTGCGAAGATGTCCTTACCCAACTCGCTGCCGTAAACAAGGCACTCAGCCGCAGCGGCTATGCGCTCGTCGCCACCGGCCTGCAGCACTGTCTAGTCAATGAAGGGCCCGACAGCATTGACGCCCAGAAATTGGAGAAGCTGTTCCTCTCCCTGGCCTAATGTGCTGCGCCTGAACGGCGGTGTTGCTGAGCGGGCAGTTATGGGGCTGCCGCCTGGATATTGCTAAACGAGTAGGCGGACTTATCTGGGAGAGGGGAACCGATGACTCGCTCTGAGTAGCCGCGAAAAGTCAATTGAGACCTCACAAGCAAAGTCGGGCCAGTCATTCATAGCAAAGGCCGAGCCTTCAAATTCAGCGTCACAATTTTCGCGTGAGCGACACCGAGAAGCGTTGGATGTTGTTCGTACTATGAACGGTGTGGATGATCCCCTAGAAGGCGAGCGACTTACCGTGCGAGCCGCTGAGCTTGATGCGTGGCAGCAGCACTGGTCGCCAATGCTCCGCCAGCCCGATTCGGAGATACGAAATCTCACAGGCCGCGAAGTGCGGAACGGTGTGCTTCGTGGGGTGGAACTTCTGCTCGGCGAACAGTCGTTAGTTCCGCAGTGGCTCGAAGCAGTGAAATACCCAGGAGTACAGCAGGCAGACTCCGGCATGAAGCTATCGGACGCTATGCAGACTCTTGGTCGGCTCGTTGCTTTACTGCCGGCCGGGACCTCAATGGCGCCGATCTACGTAAATGCGGTGACAGAACAGCTGGCACGTGCAGCTGGCGCAGTTAGTGCTCTGCCAATCGAATCTGATGGGGATCCTTGGAAAACGCTTTGTCGAGACGAAGTGTTAGACCGTGTATCGCAGAGGCGAGAGGATATCGCCGCTTATGTGTCGGATTCAGACCCCGCACTCTCACAGGAACTTAGAGACCATGTTGCGGGGTTGACTGATGCGGATAGCCACTTTGGATCTGCCAATCAACTTCCGGTGGTGCGCGATTGCGCACTGTTGTACTGGCAAGAGCGGCTGTTAGCGCTCGAGCAAACGGGAAACTCAGATGCCCTCGCAGCCGAAGTCGAGCGCGGCCGGCAATTATTAGCTGAGCAACTGACGGTTCTACAGCAGGAGCTGGCCAGTCCTACGAGTCCAGGCAACTCAGGCAGTCGAAGCCAGCTGGATCTAGCGTTAGCGAAGACAGAGGGGATAGTGCAACGGCTGGTAGCGGTAGCCCCGGGACTGCCAAATGAGATTGCTCATCTTCCCAGTTCCATCGCCACGTTCCGAAATCAGCTTTTGGAGGAGGGCTCTGATCAAGCTGAAAGACAGCTTAGCAGCGATTTTCTTCGACGCTATGCCTCGAGTCTCAACCTCGGAGCGGCTGCCGTGGCCCTCGAAGACACCCCGCCGTTTATCCCTCGAGAGTCGAATATGCAGTCTCCGCGTATGCCGAGGCTTTCCTTCGCCCGTTGGCGTAATGAACCAGTCATTCCGGAGACCGGAACATGGACCGAGATTCGACCACATGCGCTCGCCTATACCGAATACTGGATGGAAAAACTGTGCGGGCAGGTTGGTCCAAATCTCGTTAACAATTACCGAGAACGTCTACATCGGATATCTAAAAACATGGGTCCCATCGCAGCAGAAATCGCAGGGCGACCCTTCGACCTTTCAGGTATCGCCCTCGAATTTTGCCCGAGACATGTGCTCCTTCCGGGCGTATTTGAATCCGTCGATCAGCAACATGCACACCAGAACGTCCAACTGGGGCCAGATGAGGTTACTCACCTTGCTACCGCTCTTAGGGGAGAGTACTTGGCGAAAGCGTCCTATGTGTTAAAGCCCAATGCAGCGTTCCACACCGCAAAAGGACCAACAGCATCATCGATGCGCTTCAACGTCGAATCTCGTGCTGGTCAAAAGGATCCAAATCTTCCGCCTACTGACGCTGATCTTGCGCAGTCCTTATTTCATGAGTGGCGGCACGCAGTTCAGTTTTGCATTGCGTTAGGAGAATCCGGTAACTACGGCAATGTCAAATATGCCTGTTCTAAGCTGCCTGAAATGCTGGAGGGTGATGCAGACGATTTTGGGCACGAAGTACTGGTGGCTGCGGCGAAAGCCGGTATGCTCAACCCCGACGAAGTCAGCGAGTCGCTTCGGATTAGGGCCAAAGAATATGCACATTGGCGGTCCACAAATACACCCGACCCCTATTTTGAACCTTATCCACGAGGCCTCACGGAAAACCGCATCATCACACTTGGTCTGTCCCCCCAAGCGCGCCGAGCCGTGGTAGAGCTCATTTTGGGAAACCCCGTTGAGCTAGGACGCCGCGAGGGCGAAAGGCTGCGGGATTGGGCGAGACGGGTAAGGGAGCGCATCGCTCCCGGGCGTGCGCCAACTTCTCCAGCCCTATCGCAAAATGGTCGTCGGATCTACCAACCTGGAACACGCGTCGGGTCTGCTCCCGGTGGGGTTGACACTCCGGGCAGCACTGCCAGCGCTCCAGGTGCGCGCTTGTAACGCGGGAGATCATGGCGAAAGCGAAATATCCCACGGGTGAGGATTTCGGCGCCGATGCTCGTGCTCATCGGGAGGGTAGGACAGATCTGGTGCGCGACGTCGTCACCCAATACCTCCATGCATACGCCGCATGAGAAAGGGAAGCTTCTTCTTGTGCATGTGTTTATGGGAATTCTCTGCATTGCTGCTGACGCTAAGTAATTGAATCCATAACTGAGACTAAAACTGAGACCACGAGCAAAAACGTTGGGTCAGTCTGCAATCGACTGACCCAAGTTTTTGACGGTCGTCGGAGAACGCCGCTGAACCAACCTAAATGAGACCAACATTGAGACGGAATTGCTTGCTGAACTACAGGGCTAATACCTATGGATGGGCCTGCCTATTTCAGTCACCCACATGAAACCAATAGCGTATTATTTTGTATTACGTAGGAGGTAGAGTGGTTGAGGAATATGACCGTATTCCAGTGGCATTACTGCCCGTTGATGACATCGATTGGGAGGCACCGTGGCCGATACATTAGGACGCGTTCCTTACGCAAGGGCAAAGATGAGTTTGATGTAGAGCCGGAGTGGGCTACGCAGGCGGCGTGGATCCGTATCGACTGTTGGGGCGCGACCCTGCGAGTAAAAGCGGGCAGGGGATCCGGATTGTGGGCTGCTCGTTTGGTGCGGGAAAAGTGTTGACGGTGATTGTGATTTCGAACGATCATCCGCCAACCGGTAGTTGGTGGGGTGTGAATGCGTGGGCTTCTAATCGTACCGAGAAGCGACGCTACGAGACGGGAGATGGCCAGTGATGGCAGATAGGAATATCGCCGAGCTATTGGCAGCAGAAGCTGAGGCAATCGAGGAGCATCGTGATGATGCGGTGCCGTTGGTGCGTTCTGGGCGGCCGGCGCGGGAGCCGTCCCAGGTGTATAGCTTGCGGGTTCCTACCGACAAGCTTGAGCAGCTGCGAATCCAGGCTGCCCACCAACATGTGACGCCGTCTGCGTTGATGCGGCTGTGGGTGTTGGAGCGCTTAGAGCATGAGGCCGGCCAGGAAAGCTTGCCGCAACTTGTCCGCAAGGCGGTCCATGAGGAGCTTGTTAATGCCGGGCTCGTGAAAAGAGAAGCGGCTTAATTCATCGAAGTGATTGCTCGGAATACGCTTCCGTTGCTCTTAAAGGAACGCAAGCTGTTGCGCAGGGTGCATCGTCAACTGTGGCGAGGTCGTCCGTCGTCGGCGAATGAAGTTTCGCGCCGGAGCCGCTCCAGCCGTCGATTAAGTTTCCTTCGCGGCTGAAGGAAACAGCCGACGTTCGTGCTCATCGGGAGGGTAGGACAGATCTGGTGTGCGACGTTGTCGCCGAATACCTCCATGCATACGCCGCATGAGAAAAGAAAGCTTCTTCTTGTGCATGTGTCTATGGAATTCTTTGCATTGCCGCTGACGCTGACTAATTGAGACGGAAACTGAGACGGAAGACTAAAAATGCCGGAAGCCCGCAGAAAGGCTTCCGACATTTTTGCAGCTCAGCGGCGGAGGATACGAGATTCGAACTCGTGAGGGGGTTGCCCCCCAACACGCTTTCCACGCCCGCACATGGGTGTTCGCCGAGGTGGCCAGAATGGGTGTTCTGGTGAACTCCGTTGCTCCAGGGTTCATCTATACCGAAGCTGCAGCGGAGGCCTACACCGATGCTGAACTTGAGGCCGTTAGTCGGGAGATCCCGCTTGGTCGACTTGGCCGACCCGACGAAGTCGCCGCTTTGGTGTCCTGGCTCGTGAGCGAGGAGAACACGTACCTGACAGGGCAGAACATCCTGATCGACGGTGGCCTCACGCGCACGGCAAGACCCTAGCCCTCTGGATTAGCTGTATGAATCCCTTGCACAGCAAGGGGTCCGGCATCGAGCGCGTAACGTCCGGCTTGCGGGCAGGCTCGACATCTGAGCGAGAAGGTTCGCCTATGAGGCAATGCGGTGTCGGTGTAGTCGGCCCGACCATGCAGAAGTTGAATCCCAATGTGGTATCGTTTTGGGATGACCAGGCAAATTACGGTTCGGCTCTCCGACGACATCGTCGAGTTCATGGACCTGCTTGTGCGCAAAGGTAAGGCCGGTAGCAGGGCAATGTTCGTGACTCAAGCCCTCGAACATGAACGCCGCAGGACTATCGCTGCCCGCGATGCGGCTATCCTCGCCGGCGCCGGTCCCGATCCAGACATGGACAGTCTGGCTGCTTACGCTGTCCGAACACCTATAGACCTCGACTAATGCGTCCTATTCACATTGCCCGCCTCGACAAATCGCGGCCAGTGTTGGTTCTGACCCGTGAATTGGTGATTCCCCATCTTGGCCGGATAACCGTCGCGCCTATCACAAGCACCATCAAGGGTTTATCCACCGAAGTCCCCGTTGGTTCAGTCAATGGCCTCGACCACGAGTGCATCATCAGCTGTGACAATATCGTGACGGTACCTAAAGACGCCCTCGGGCGACACGTCGGCTACTTTTTTCCAGTTCAGGAAGCCGTCCTATCTGCGGCTATCCGTGCCGCCTTCGACCTCGACTAGAAGGTGCGCTCAGTCGTGAAAGGTCAGCCACTTTGAGCCGTGGCGTTCGATCTTGATGGCACGGTCACGGATTCTCTGGACTCTGCAGAAATTACAAAACCCCTCACTAGCGTCAATCGGTCACGACAACGTGGCCATCGGCGGTCAGGTTCCAAGCTTCATTCTTGGCGTGTTTGATTAGCTTATTTAATATTTCTTACATGAGCAGCAAACGACCAATTGCTAAACCGGCCTTGAGTACTGCAAAACTGAGCGATACAGAATATAAAGAAGCAATCACTCAAAAAGAAAAAATACTGCGGGAATTCTTCTACACCATTGATGAACAATTTAAGTACGAAAATAAAGGACACCGGCCATTTATCGATGCATTCAGCCAACTTGGTGAATATGTAATACCAAACCTACGGGCAGGCGTTTATTCATCAATCGTCCTAGATGCGAACGCTGGTCTTCTGCCAGGACAAGTCTTCCGAGCTTGGCGATCACGGCTGGCCGAAGAAGGCGGGCCAAGAATTCCTGTAACCGCTATACGCGCGAGCCGTCATCTTGAACGAAAAACAATTTGGGATGCAGTGAACGCATCACGAAACCGCATCGGAGATCATCCCCTCATCGTCACCGATCACATTCAGCGTGGAACCACAATTCAGACCCTTGTAGAAGGGATGGCCAATGCTGATGTAGGAAGAGAAATAACCATTGCTTCTATCGGAATGCTTGGCGAGAAAGACGACGTACAACGCCGTTTTGATATAGCCAGTAGAAAATATTTAGGTAACCGAAAGATAACTATTCTTCCCCCATCTCGCGACCTACAAATTAATGAACTCCTTCAGGGAATTGGCATGGAGGAAAGGCCGCTCGATAAGTTCCGTTACGATAGGTTTCCCGTTGAAGCGCAGCATGTTGGTTCTCCGGCATGGCGAGGCAGGGCTTGGGCTTGGCATGGCGTTAATGAAGCAATGCGAAACCTCGGGCGCGCAATCTGGGACAGTGCGCCCCATGACTCACCGCTGCAACAAGAAACCGGGGGCAAACATCAGCTCCATGCCTCCGGCGCCGGCAATCTGCCGCTAACTTTCAACGACCCAAGCAGGCAGCCTCCCCGTTCGCCAGCCCAGGACCCGACACTTAGCTAGACACCATCCAGCGGAGTGTTGACCTGCTCACGGTTGGCAGACGACAGCGGTGGCGTTGTCGGTGATTTTGTAGCGTTTCCAAGAGGGTCACATGCTGGTAATTGGCGCTGAGATAACCCCTACTCTTGCCTCCTCAATTGGGCTGGTTTTCGACATGATTGGCTTCGCTCCTTGACATCGACTAGCAGCACAAATGCAACTCGACCATGCCATGCCTACCGCTTTTCGACGGAGGAGATCATGACGAAAGCGAAATATCCTACGGGCGAGGATTTCGGCGACATCGGTCCTGATGTTGATCTCACTCGGGAAGAGATTGTTGATAGTCACGGTAATCGTATTGATGAGGTTTATGTGGAGCAGGCTGTTGCGCAGGTGCATCGTCAGCTGCGGCGGGGGCGTCCGTCGTTGGCGGATGAGGTTTCGCGCCGGTCGCCTCAGTTGTCGATTAAGTTTCCTTCGCGGCTGAAGGAAGCAGCCGATGCGCGTGCCCATCAGGAGGGCAGGACAGTATCTGATCTGGTGCGTGACGCTGTTGCCGAATACCTCCACACCCACGCCGCTTGAGAAAGGGAAGCATCTTTCTTGTGCATTGTGTCTATGGGAATTCTCTGCGTCGCTGCTGACGCTGAGTAATTGAGACCATAACTGAGACCACAAGCAAAACGTCGGGTCAGTCTGCAAAGGACTGACCCGACGTTTTTGCTGTTCAACGGCGGAGGCCGTACTTATGGTCTCCTTGCTTTGCGGCGGAGGATACGAGATTCGAACTCGTGAGGGGGTTGCCCCCCAACACGCTTTCCAAGTCCGCACATGAGTGTTCGCGGGGGTCCGGCGAGGTTCTTGAGCTGCGGTTATGCGATTTGGCGGTCCTGGTGTGAACGGCGCCATACGGGCCTGGATGCGACTCAGCGTGCTCGCAGCTGCAGGGTGTGTGCCTTTACACTGGGGTTGTGACAACTAAGGAGAAACTTCACGGACTCGTCGAGCAGCTGGATGACGAGCATGCTTCTCGTGCTTTGCTGGTGTTGGAGGAGCTTGTAGGTACGGTGCCAGCGCCTCGGCGTTCCCGTCCGGCGTTTATCGGTTCTGGATGCTCTCAGCATGGTGACTTGTCCACACGGGTAGATGAGCTATTGGCAGAAGGTTTCGGGCGGGACGGTAGCTCAGGCGCGTGATTATTGTCGATACCAATGTTTTAGTGGCTCTTACCGACCGCAACGATAACGATCACCAACGTTGTGCCAGCTGGTTTGACGCCGTGCGCGAAACTTTGCTGATTCCTTCTTTGGTCATCGCCGAGGCCTGTTATTTGATCGACCGGCAGTTCGGTCCAAAACAAGAGGCGCTGTTTTTAGACGCTGTTGGTTCTGGGCCGCGGTATGACTTTCAACTTGTCGAGCTCATCGATCGGGATGTGCGGCGTATGGCCGAGCTGGTGCAACAATATGCAGATCTGCGGTTCGGTGGTACTGATGCTTCTGTGGTTGCCATCGCCGAACGCCTGGGTATTACCCGCATCGCCACTATGAATTACCGTCATTTCACGGTGGTCCGTCCGGTCCATGTGCCGGCTTTTGAACTCCTGCCATAAGTGGATCTTCAAACGGGAACTAGCAAGAGCCCGCCGCTAGTGGTTCGACTGAGTTTATCGACCAGGCCGTTGCTTTGCGAGTGATTCGAGAATGGCCGGTTGCTCTCGTTATAGATACACAGCGATATTCCGAAGGAATATGTATGCGCGGTACCAACACACGCTTCCGGTGGTCCTTAAAGGAGTTGCGGACCAGATCGGCGTAGCGCTGTGGGGCGAGCCTCAAGCCTGTCGTGTCGACGGATCAGAGCATTAGTTCCGCAGTCAATTGAGACCATAATTGAGACCACACGCAAATGCCGGGTCCGTCTGCAATGGACAGACCCGGCATTTGTGCTGCTCAGTAGCGGAGGCCATATTTATGACCTCCTCGCTTCGCTGCGGAGGATACGAGATTCGAACTCGTGAGGGGGTTGCCCCCCAACACGCTTTCCAAGTCCGCACATGGGTGTTCGGGGCGGTCCAGCAAGCTCCTTGAGCTGCGGTGATGCGATCCCGTGGTCGTCGCTGAACGCCGCCGTACGGGCCTGAATGAGACCCCAATTGAGACCAGAGATGGGTAGCACCAGCTACAGGGAAGGCATCTGGCCCAGCAAGAAGGATGGGTTTGACTATTTATGGAAGGTGTTAGCGACGGAGTGCCACTCCTCCTGGTCGCCCACCACCTGTTTGGCCAGGAAAGTCGGGGCCGAATCCGGTGTGCTGGCCGGAATGGGATGGTCGGGTTTGCGGTGGGATCGCGCCGATGCTGCGGAGATGGTCATCAAGTTGCATGAAGAAGAGGCCTTGCATCGCTGGCTGTACGGGCACAAAAGGCCGCCACGGATTTTTAGGATCGAGCACCACATCGGTAGGGACACCAATGTCTTGCACGCCATTCTGACCTTTGAGGGCAGCCTGCCATGCTGAGGCGGTCTTACCGAATCGTTTGTTGTCACTCCCGTCCATGTGCCAGCGGCTATACGAGGCTAGGAGTTCTCTAGCGTCATCGGGCGTCGGTTGGTAGTAGCGGGCATTTGCTGATTCCAGCACAGTCTCTGCATTAGCAGGCGAGTCGACGCCAACCGCTATTTCGCAAGTGACCTTGTTTACGTTGCCAGGTATGCCGTGGAGCGCGCGCAGGACACGAAGGTCCTGGTCAGGTGTTGCCCGTGATGCTTCCTCTTTGCCGCCAGTTGGGTGAAGGGCATCGCCACCGGTATCAACAGCAACTACGGTGTCCACATCTCCCACATGCTGGAGTACGGCGTTGAGTTGTGTGGTTAGCTTCGCGGGGTCGTTCTCGATCACCAGATAGGTGTCTTTTTCTCCGGCAGCGATGTTTTCTAGGAATCTGCCCGATCCAGTGGTTTCTGGCGTAATGGCGTAGACGTCGTCGTGGACTTCGCCACCGTGGTTAGTCACAGTTCTTGTCTCACCCGTACGTCCAGTTGCTCCTTGGGATTGAGTTTTGCCAGTGCGTATCGATATGACACAGGCGCTGTCTTTCCCAGCCTGTTCCAGGAGTTTTGCCACGGCGGTTGCTTGTACGCAGTCAGAGCCTCCGCCGATTCCGATGACGGCAAGCCGATTGCCGGGAAGTTGGGAGAGGTCGGCAAGCGGGGAGAAGCTTTCGTTGTGGACACGCGGCGCGTCATTGAGCTGAATCGCCGCATCATTGCCTATCTGGGTCAGAAAGAATTCTTTGTGTAGTAGCTGCTCTGGATCCCGTGCGGCGGCTTGAGCAACATCTGAGGCCATGACCGTGAACACGCCGTTGCCCTCTTTAGCCTTGTTCGCGATGCGTGCTTCTTGGAATATTCGAGCCAAGCTGGTTAGCCCAATCTCCATAGCTTGATCAAACTGGGCACCACCTCCGGCTCCATTAAGCTTTTTCTGAAGGTTCCCCAGCAGCGCGGGCGCGTAGTACACCAAGGGCGCCAAGCCATCGCTGGTGCCATTGGTGTTTAAGTCCTTATCTAGAATTGCTTGTATGTTCGGCGTCAGACGTCCGTAAACATCCGCAATGCGGCGGGCTTGGTTTGGTTCGGAAACTCGCAACATGCAGCCAATGCGCGCAACGGCGCGGTGGCGCGGAATGGATATATCCAGACCCATCTCGCGACCGCGGCTAGCCAGATAACCGTCGTAGACAGTCTCCACACTGTGACGATCTAGCTGATCTAGCGCGTCAAACGCGAGGCGGAAATTGTGATAGGTCGGATCGGTCATCACTACAGAGCCGTTTTGCACGGCTTGCCCCGCCGCCCCAGCCACGTCATACAAAGAATGCAGCTGATACAGCCTTTGAGCGTCCGCATCGAGTCCTTGCAGCTTCTGAAGACTTGCCGGAACGTTTTCTCCTTGAACAAATTGCGCAGGATTAAATTCTGTTTGCAAACCGCGCACGATCATATTTCGATACTGCGGAGCCAAGCGCATGAAGCTTGGCGATATCTCTGGGTGTGCTGTTAGACCAGCAGCCAAAACCCGATCATGATCGACGTCACGAATGCCGGTACGGGCTGCGATGTCTTCAATGACACGATCGATTTTGCCGAGGTCATTGATGACAATGAACGTTTCCAGAGCATCGACGGCTTCTTGATTTAGAGCACCACGCTCATTCGGTTCAACACCACTGCCTCCGACGAAGTCCAACGTGTAATTGCGGAGGCTATTAAAGTTGGCCCGCGACAGTCTGGCGGACTCGGGCTGGCAGGCGATGAAGCTGTCGTAGTCGCCGTCTAGTACCCACCGCAACGCTAGTAGCCCTACAGCGGTTCGGTCGAACTCCGCAAGTTCAGCACGAGGAGTAGCAGGAAAGAGCCGCTGACCAACGGTTAGGCTCTGCTGTCTGCTGTCTGCTGTCTGCTGTCTGCTGTCTGCTGTCTGCTGTCTGCTGTCTGCTGTCTGCTTCAGCGCCGGCGTTGCTTCAACCCTGCCAGTCAGCCACGTCATCTCGGGATACTTGTTCACAGCCGCAGCTGTTATCTCTAAGGGGGATGGCATGGCAGGTGCTTTCCGTTAGGGACTGAAAGGGCAGCGTTGCTATGAGGGTATGGACCGACTCAACACTGTACGAGGCCGCCGCAATGCGGGCTTAGCACTCTAATTCAAACCCAGCCCTGGTTGCGTGGTGTTAATTATTTGTACCTGGTTTCTCGGCTCATTTTCTGGAGCCGGATTTGTAGACAGGGCCGATTATCTTTCGTTATGAGGTTCGTCGAACTAGCGCGAGGGCTCGTGCCAAAAGGGACAATGAAGTTTCTTCTACCATTTAATCCTGGCAACGCTGATAAGCCTGTCGAGCCATCCGTGTACACATTAGAGGTGCCAGGGCGTCTTCACTCTGAAAAGTTCCGCAAGAGTCGAGGGGCATTCGAAGCAGCGCTGCTTTCACGATGTGACGTTGTTAATGAATAGCTGAGAAGAGCGAAGGCTCTACGCAAAAAGGGGTGGCGTCAAATTAACGAAACGCTACTCGGCGCGCACAGTGCGGCGACGGGTTCACTCCAAATTCTGACTGCCATCGATTCCACCTCATTGAACGCCATCACAGCCTTCAAGGAGCAAGGGTCAGGCTGTTCCTTGAGGAGATGGCCTACCCACGGCATGAATTCTCAGGAGATACACCTGCCGCCTTATATAACGACGGCACTCGTATTGAGCTGTCACCCGTCAGACGTGTACGAGAGATCACTAGAACGCGGATCGCCGGACCTATACCAGCCAATCAGGTACGGCCGCACGATTAGGACGAACCAGCCGTCTCTAGGTGCACGCCTAGGGAGCCGATGGTCGCGCCTCACATCTGAACGGGTGGTTCGGTAGGTGAGCGATCCCTTAGTGGGATGCTGAAAGGTCATTACCTAGGCATTTCAATATTCCGAATTCCTTTTTCGACCTAGCGCTAGCGGGCTACCGCTTGCTGGTGGGACCAACGAGATCTAACGCCGACTCAGACTGATGTTGCTTTTGTGCTGTTCAATGTCGATACAGTAGAAAGCTAGAACGGGGTAGGCAATGGCGGACCGGCGACTGGATATCGATCAAGCGGTGTTCGCCACCGTGTTCACCGGCCAGAAGTGGGACACAGCCCGTGTTGAGAACAGTAAAAACTGGCAAATCATTGGGGCTTCCGGTCCAAAGCTGGCGGATGGGCTTAACAAACGCAACACCGTTGAGCAACAACACCTGATCGACCAATTTCGGCCCATGGTCGATCGATTGCTGAGTCGGCTCACCACCGGTGAAGGCAGCCCGGTATTCGATCTAGTCATGCCTGTCACCTTGAACAACGGGGCCCGCTTATGTCTGGTATGGACACCTAACCGCCCGATACCTCAGGTATTTACCAGCCCGCCACCACGAAAAGACCAGACAGATCCCCCACAGTGGACTGAACACCACAACGAGCTAGTCAATTCTCGTTTGAGCAAAGTCATAGCTGACAATGTGCACCCCGCCGACCCGACCTTCACGAAAGGCTTGGCAGCTCTCCTCCATCAGCTGCACGGCCCAGACCCGGTGCCAGGAGGTGCAGAGTTCTTCGTAAACACACCAGAAATATTCACACCTCCGGGTAAAAAGCCGAGGTACCGAGAGCTGAAGAAAAACTTCTCGGAAATAGCCCGTCTGATTACCGGAGCATCGGTGGAACCGGCGTCACAGTCCTGGATCGATCCGGCTCTCGAAGTGCCGCAAATTAAACTTCGGGCAGCCAGGTACAACGAGTACTCCGACAAGATCAACGGCTCAAAGAGGAGCCAAAGAATTGTGACAGGCGCGGGGGTTGCTGGAGGAGCCGCTACAACAGTCGGATCGCTTTACTACCTCCATGCCTCCACCCTGGAAGCGATCAACACAGCGCTACACCAACCAACGGTTGTTGCTGCTGGGATATACACCTTGGCCACCATCGTTGCCGCCCCGATCGGGATCCGTCACGCAAAAGACTGGCTCGCCCGGCGGCACGTCGCAAAGCGTCTTGCACATACCAGGGATCATGTTGCGGCTGCGGCATTCACCGCCGGCGTGACCAACGAACTCGGACCCGGCAGCAATCCACTCGCACTCCCGCCAGCAGAAACCACACAAGTAAGCACAGGACTAAGCCACCAGCCAACAAACAAGCATGTAGCAATAGGACCACGGCCAGAGCGGCTAGGCGACCTGCCCACAACCAGAGCAGGAAGATTCCTACGACGTTTTAGAAAACGCGACGCACAACGCTAGCGTCGCTTCGTTGGTACGAGCCTGTGTCGAGCACCCTCCCAAAAGGACTGTTCGAGCTAGTCTCAGACTCATCCTCTAAGGCATCGGTCGAAAGCTCGATGCCACCGAACACCCTCTGGGAGCAACATTGGTGGGTCTTAACAAAAAACAGAATGAGATTCTGGGCGCGATTAATGAGGGGCGCACTACGGTCGATGCTATTCATGCAAAGCTCGGAAATTGGTACAGCAAGGATGAAATTCAGCAAACATGATAGGTAGACGCCAAGTTCACAAGAAACCGAACGGAGAATGGGGAATTGGCGGCGGACACGCAGGGCCAAACCAAAATAATCAATACACACGTGAACGCAGAAGGTAAGTGCGCTGAGTATGTAGTTAAAACGGAAGGGGTGTGATACCACCTCTTCACGCATTGCAAACTAGGGCGCTGGCGTCGTCGGTGATTTTGTAGCGTTTCCAGCGGGTGCCGTGGGGGTCTGTTTGTTCGAGGGCACGGGTGTGGGCGATTAGGGCTTCTGGCCCGTGCGCGTAGGTGTGTTCGAGGAGTTGCGGCCAGTCCCATTCGCCGAAGTCGGTGACGGGTCTGGTTGCTCCGTCGGACAGGACGAGCCCGCCCCGGAATTGTTGGGCGTCTATTGATCCGGTGGTGGCGTGGTGTGCTGCTGCGGGGTGACCCAGTAGCCGCCGGGAGTGTTGCGGACTTGTTGTTGGGCTGCGATGAGTGCCTGGTAGAGGTTCCAGTGTTCAGGTTGCCCGAAAGCTACCGCGTTTGCAGCCGCGGCTTCGGCCAAAGCAACCGTGTCCACGGACTTGTCCGTAATAACCTGCAAACCGTCGACGGTGTCGATGACCACGGTGGAGTCTGACAGCACCAGATAGTCGTAGTGGTCGGTGTTTTCGCGCAGTACCGCGACGGTGGTGCACGGCGAACCGGGATGGGCCAGATCGCAGGTGTGAGAGTGGAGCGCGGCAACGTCGGTGATCGCCTCAGCCAGAGCATCTGTCAGGGACCGGTCGAGGTTTTCGGCGTGGGTGAAGAGCCGGGTGCCGAGTTGGCTGACGAACCATGGTGTGCCGTGCATACAGCCGGTTTGGACGCTTTCGGATAGTCCATCTAGGACGATGGCTACCCGGCTGGTTGCCCCGGCCCAGTCTTCGTTGCGTCCGTCTGTTCTGCCTGATTGGCTAGCGATGCTTACCTGCACGCGACTTCTTCCCCTGCAAATGGATCGGTGCCAACAGATCAGCTTTCACGATCTCGTGGGTCTTGGGTTGGTGAAGATACCGACACATGGTGTGTGTGTCCCGCATTGCCTCGGGCTGTGAAACCGACCTCTGGCGAGCGAGGCCCGTCGTATCATCGTTGACTATCTGATCGGGATGGCCACAGCGGGCGCTAGCTCGGGCGCATGCTGACTTTGATACTGAGACCACAATTGAGACCAGTTGGTTACGCGTAAGCCTTGCTGCGGTTGTCCACTTTGTTTGGGCTCGTGTTGTGCTACCTAAGGGAGTGAGTTTGGGTCGGTGACTGAGTGTCCTTTGACAGTGAGCGTTTTGATTCGCCTAGCTGGGGTAGCACCTATTGGTGATATTACTTATATGTAATATCCTTGTATGGGTTCGTGGAGTGTTGTTATTCATCCGGAGGTTCGGGGGTGGCTGCACGAGTTACGGCGGGTTGACCGGGAGACGCTGGCTCAGATCACTAAGGCGTTGGACATTGTCTTGGACGGGGCAGGGCCGGCGACTGGGCGTCCGTTGGTGGATACGTTGACGGGTACCCGTCTGCGGAATCTTAAGGAACTGCGACCGGGATCGACGGGGCGAACGGAGATTCGTTTATTGATGGTCTTCGACGCCGCCCGGGACATGGTGATTTTGGTGGGTGGTGACAAGTCAGGCGCGTGGTCGAGGTGGTACCGGGAGGCGATTCCACTGGCCGAGCAGCGGTTTGCGCAGTATGAGACGGGGGAGTGGTCGTGATGCCGAAATACAGTCGGGAAGACTTTCTGCGTGAGTTCGATGTTGATGAGGCCGATGTTGCGGCTGCTGGTGAGCGTATTGGTGCCTACATCCAGGGGTGGCATTTGGCGCAGATGCGTAAAGACGCGGGTATGACCCAAGTGCAGGTGGCACAGGCTTTGGGTGTGGGTCAGTCGCGAGTTTCTGCTATCGAACATGGAGACCCGGGCTCGATGTCGCTATCGACGATTGGTGCCTACATTGAAGCTTTAGGCGGGCATCTGCGTCTAGCCGCAGAATTTGGTGATCACCAAGTCCAGTTTCCCGCTGCTGCGTAAACGCTATCGATAGCCGGATCAAGAATTGCTTCGTCCCCTCATTATGGGATGGGAGCCCGGAGGCTCAGCGCGGATGAGAAGGCGGTATCAGCACACGCTTCCGGTGGTCCTTAAAGGAGCTGCGGACCAGATTGGTGCAACGCTGTGGGGCGAATCTGAAGCCGGTGGCGCCGACGATCAGGATATTAGTTCCGCGGTTAATTGAGACTATAACTGAGACTAAGACGCAAACGTCGGGTCAGTCTGCAATGGACTGACCCGACGTTTGTGCTGCTCAGTGGCGGAGGCCATATTTATGACCTCCTCGCTTTGCTGCGGAGGATACGAGATTCGAACTCGTGAGGGGGTTGCCCCCCAACACGCTTTCCAAGTCCGCACATGAGTGTTCGCGGAGGTCCGGCAAGCTTCTTGAGCTGCGGTGATGCGATCTGGTGGTCGTCGCTGAACGCCACTGAACCGACCTGAATGAGACTAAAACTGAGACGGATGAGTTAGAGCTGAAGGTCCCAGTTGGTATTTATCGCCTCGTTTATTTAGTAATCACTAGAGGCTCACACCGAAGCCATTACCAAAACAGATTTCCGCGTTTGGTAGGCGTATTTGGCGCCTTGCCTCTATCTATGGCTTTCGCGACCGACCGCCCAGCAGCACGCATTGTTTGGCGACTTGCACGATAAGTACTGCGCTCAAGCTCAGGTGATAGGGGCAATGGTGATCTCTTTGAAAAGTAAGGCCGTACATCTTTTGGCAATCCCTTCGTCATTGACGAAGGGAAGCGGGTAGCGGTAATCATGTCAGGACAGAAACTGTGAGTACGTTGTGTGTCACCTTTGTTGCCACGCATGACTCTTATCGAGCCTTCGAAATCGCTGGACTTACTGAGCTCAAGGCTGATTAACACTTCATATAACTCTGGAGGTAGAGAAGCTTCCAGTGCCAGAGCAGTCATACGGCTCTTTTTATTAAGTTGGCTTACTCCCTTTGCAACCTTTCTAACGCTCGCACCAGACTCGGAACACTCGGTGATAATTAGCGGGCGATCGTAGAGCTGTGCACGTGAGGGCAGGGGTTGACCGGTCGTAGAATCCCGCATTGCTCGATCGAGCTGCTTTTGCACTAGTTTGGGAGCGACATCGCGTCCAGCGACAATTGGGATGGTTGGGATGTGTGGAAGCCCGAGATCCTTCGTGGCATCCGAAGCCCACGCGCGGAAGAGTTCGCCAACTGGGGCGCCACCCGTCAAGTCGACAAGTAGGGCAGTCGGCCGATGTGCGACATCGCTTCTAATCATCGGAATAGCTTCTTTGGCGAGTTCCGCTATTTCGCGCATCGTGGTTGACCAATCTTCCGGCGAAAGCTTGGACCAATCCACACCTGCCGGCGGTACACCCACTCGCATCGCCCATGCCGAAGCAACCTCATCACCAATAAGCTTTTCTGGCGAGGGGGATCGGGACGGAAGCGCAGAAGGATTCTGTTTGCGGGTGAACCATCTAGGCATAGCGCTCTCATTACTCAAAGTAGTCAAATTAGGGGCAAGTGCAATGCTCCCGGGTGGGACTCACTGACGATATAACTGAGAGTCAACAGGGCTCATCGCTGACGGCTACCGGATGATCTCTTTAGGTGTTCCTGCATTTGGTCGTTGCCTAGTCGCCCGATCGCGTTAGAAGGCCCGCTAAAAATCCTTGGATACGTCGGATTCGGTACGGGTTCTAGGAGCGTCGCGGGCAGTAAAGCAATGCGAAGCTATCGACGGTTCTGCGGATGTAGAAAGAATTATCTTTCTACGAGATTTCTTTCTTTATGGCATGTGCGCTCTGCAATGCTGCAAGTGTGCAAACAAGATATTCCGTTTACTCGAAGCATTATTGACAGCAGATGAAAAAATTCAATGGAAGATTTGTTGTTGGAATATCGACAACTTATGACTATGACGGAGGGCGAGAGAACAGTGAGCTTTTTCGGGTTTCTAGGTAAGGATGCAGACGCTGATAGCGGCGAGGTAGCGCCATGCATGGTTGGGACTGATGCGTCGTTTGGTCAGTGATCGCCAGTTTTTGAGGGTGGCGAAGACTTTCTCTGCGGGTGCCCGACGGTGGGCGATATCGGCGGTGACGTCGGCTTGTACTTGGTTTGCATAGGGCCGGCGGTATCCGGTCAACACGTGGTGGTCGAGCCCGAGATATCCCAGGTCGGCCACGAGATAACGGTGGTCGAGGTGTTCGGGAATGCGATGGTAACGGGCGGCTTTGGTGTCATGAACAGCCCCGGGTAGCGGGTCGGACAACCAGATCAGCTGCCCTCCTATGGTGGTGATCGCTTGGACGTTGAGTCCGTAGCAGTGGTGTTTACCGGAGTAGAAACCGCTGGTGGTGCCACGGCGATGCCACAGCCGGTTTGTAGGCACGATGGTGCCATCCAGCACCAGAATGTGATCCCGGGCCCTCTGGGTGTCTAGGGCTTGCCGTAGCGGGCGGCGATGCCGACGTAGCACGTCAACAGCTTCGTTGACGTAGCCGTGAGCTGTCGAGGCTGCGATACCGAACCCGGCGGCTAGCGCGGTGAACGTTTCACCTTTACGCAGGTAGACCAGGGTCATGATCGCTTGTTGCCGTGCCGACAAACGCCGGTTCGTGCGGCGAGACCGCCGTAGTAGCCAACGTTCCAGGCGGTCAACCAGTCGCGTCGGCACGTCAAGAATGGCAGGATAGGTGATCAACAGGGCTCCTGGGGCAGAACGGGTGACTAGACATCGCTTGTTCTACCAGGAGCCCTGTCCTATGTGGTCACACTCCCGCAGCTCAAACCCGAAACCCGAAAAAGCTCAGTGGCTATCGATGAACTTTTGGTGCGTATTTATGACAAAGAGCTTGCTGAAGCCACTGACCCGAAGGACCTAGCTCGATTGTCGGCGCGCCGAGATAGCGTGATTTTAGGTCCTAACGGTCGTGCCAGCGCGCGTTACGCTGACCGACTGTTCTGGATCAAGTCGCATGAGGAAGACCTGGCCGAGGCGCAACGCCAGGGCGATCAAGACGATGTCGAGTATCACCAGTCTGCTTTGACCGCGTTAAACACTATGAAATATCCGGAATGCCTGGCTGTCATTAATAGACTCGCCTCTGTTAGGGACTATAAGAAGGCACTTGCTGAGGCACACCGAGGACTGAAAAGCGCGGTGCAAAAAGTGGATAGGTGTGAAGAAGGGCTAAAAAAGTCCGAAGCTTCTTTGTTGGCAACCACGCAAGAACTGATTAGACCAGCAAAAAAGACGCCAGCTCCAACCCAAACTTCAACTTCCGTATCTCAACCACCCGGTCGGATTGATCCGAGAGCGTCTCAACCCCACGGCACCACGGGTCCGATTTCCCTTACCCGCAAGAGGGGCTGACCCTCGGCGCAGGTGCAGAAACAAGTCTTTTGCGAAGTGGGGTGTCCAAAATCCGGAAGTGCGGGCCAGAGTTGTTGAGTAGTTTCACAGGTCTGCTTGCTGCATTCACATAGGACTAAGTGGATAGCGGACCGGAACTTAACGTATCGCCTCTGTATTGGGAAGTTGCGGTATTGCTTGTAGCCCGGAAACTGCTGTCTGGAGCATGGCGTTATGGCCTGCACACGACGGCGCTGGCGTCGTCAGTGATTTTGTAGCGTTTCCAGCGGGTGCCGTCGGGGTCGGTTTGTTCGAGGGTGCGGGTGTGGGTGATGAGTGCTTGTGGCCCGTGCGTGTAGGCGTATTCGACGAGTTGCGGCCAGGTCCATTCACCGAAGTCGGTGACGGGTCTGGTTGCTCCGTCCGACATGACCAGTCCGCCACGGAATTGTTGGGCGTCAACTGATCCGGTGGTGGCATGGTCGGCGGCTGCGGGATCGGTTTGTGCGACCCAATATCCGTTCGCGGTGTTGCGGACTTGTTGCTGGGCGGCGATGAGTGCCTGGTAAAGCTGCCAGTGTTCAGGTTGCCCGAAAGCCACCGCGTTAGCAGCTGCGGCTTCGGCCAACGCAACAGTGTCCACAGATTTGTCGGTGACAACCTGCAAACCGCCGACGGTGTCGATGACCACTGTGGAGTCCGATAGCACCAGATAGTCGTAGCGGTCGGTGTTTTCCCGCAGCACCGCCACCGTCGTGCACGGTGAACCAGGATGGGCCAGGTCGCAGGTATGAGAATGCAGTGCGGCAACGTCGGTGATCGCCTCCGCCAACGCATCTGTCAGGGAACGCTCGAGGTTCTCGGCGTGGGTGAGTAGCCGGGTGCCGAGTTGGCTGACGAACCAGGGCGTGCCGTGCACACAGCCGGTTTCTGGGCTTTCGGATAGTCCATCCAGGACGATCGCTACCCGACTGGTTGCTCCAGCCCAGTCTTCGTTACGTCCATCTGTTCTGCCTGACTGGCTAGCGATACTTACCCGCACGCGGCTTCTTCCCCTGCAAATGAATCGGCGCCAACAGATCAGCCTTCACGATCTCATGGGTCTTGGGTTCGTATTCACATTGGACAAGACACGACCAGCGATTTCCTCGTACCTCGTCATACAGCTCAGCGAGGTTGTTCTCAAGGTAGGCCGCAACACCTAGACCACCGGAGGCGTGAATCCCCGCGACATAGAGGTAGAAACCCTGGCCGTCCGGGCGGGGAAGAGTGCCCAGGTATGCGTAGTCTTCTGGCTCGCCTCTATCTTCCGGGGACCGAAATTCCGCGCCGGTGGATTTGTCTACCAGATACCAGTTGCCACCGTTTTTCTGGAGTCCATACCGCTCATCAGAAGCGAGGATCTGTTCCAATAACGGCGACCTTTTGGGGCCGCAAATGACGATGAGACCGTCTCGATTGAGATCGATAAATCCAGGAGGAACTACGTACTCTGTAGTGCTTGTTTCCAAGCCGACCCGGTGAATGGTTTTAGATAAAACCTCAAGCGCGGCTGCGTGTTCTTGGTGGATGACTACGCGCCCTTTTTGTGGTTCCTGTTTGGTGTCCACGGCGATTGTCACCGGTGCCCCAGCGGAGAAAATTGCCCGCTCTGGAGCACGACGGCTGGTCCCTAGCTGGGACAGTCTGCCTCGGCTAATTCCGGTGCGTTGCGCAATCTCGGTGAGAGTCAGTCCCTCTGCTCGTAGCTCTTCCACCGCTTCTTTGCGGATCTTGCCGAGCTCGGTAATCGCGCTTTGATAGTCCGATAGCGCAGTGGTCGCTAGTCGAATTCGGTCCAGCGGATCCTGGGTTGCACGAGCATGTTCTAGCTCCTGCATGTGTGCCTCCTCCTATCGACTGCTACCTATGTTAGGGGTCTAACGCTCCGATATGCGTTAGGGGGTTGACGAAATCATTTGCTACCCCTAACGTCTTTCCCGTTAGCCCCCTAGCGGAGTGATTCGTTAGGACATTAAATAGCCGCCTGGTGCTGGAACACCAGACGGCCGGTACATCTCCCCGTTGCGGAACAGGAGTGGATGCATGTCCAGTGTAGTTGGGGCTGCCCAACATTCGGGTAGCCGGAAGGTCACATACTTCGGTAGTGCACATCCATTGGCAGATGCTGCCAGTCATACATGCGAGACGGCTCGTCACGCGACGCACAGAGCTCTGATCGGCGAAATCGCGTGTGGACGGTGCTGGGAAACAGCAATTCGTACCGATGAGCGAGTCATCATCGAATGTGGCTTGCCGCGCGACATCGCCGCTGAGAAATCGTTTGTGGACGAAGTTGCAGTAGCGCGGGCATTGCATGGCGAGTCCGTCGCATTGACGCCCGCCGAACGGCATGAAGCGATACGTCGTCTGAGCCGACAAGGCTTGTCGAAGGGCCAGGTATCGCGACGTCTTCGAGCCGCTCGCGCTGTAGAGAATTCGCGCATTGAGCAAGGCACCCCGGTTGCAGTGAGCCGCGAAACGGTGGTGGCGGCGTGATGCATACGCAACTGATGAACCCTCAGCCATTTATGAAGCGGCAAGCAAGTGCATCGCGGCCGAAGGACTGGACGTGGGGGTACGCACGACGGGAAATTCGACGTCTGCGAGAGCAGCTTGCTCTTGCACGTCATGAGGCTACGCACGATCCGCTGACAGGTCTCGCAAACCGAGCCGGGCTGTCTGAGTACATCGGACAATATGGCAAAGCCGCGGTCGCGCTTCTTGACTTAGATGCGTTTAAGCCAATCAATGACCGCTTCGGGCACCAGGTTGGTGATGCCGTTCTTATCGAGGTCGCATCTCGGCTTCGACACCAGCTTGAAGAACAGGGCTGTGTTGCGCGGCTGGGTGGCGATGAGTTCGCGGTCGCATTAAGTAGCGCTACTGATCTGGAATGGGTGCTCTCGAAAGTCGCGCACAGGATCGCTACTCCGATCACCATCGGAGCACGTGTGGTGAGTGTCGGGGTCAGTATCGGCGCCGCGCAATGGGACGGCGGCGTCAGCCGAGACACTCTCTCGGCCGCGCTACACCGAGCCGATATGGCGATGTATTGCGCCAAGGGAGATCGCGCACGGGTCGCGCTCTACGACGCTGATCGTGACGGCGGGCTCCATGTTTTGCCAAGCGACACGACGAGAGTGCGCGACGCCAGACCTAGCTCACCACTGCTGCGCCAGGTGGCGTGATGACTACCTCACTTCGCGCAGGATCGGCAGCACCTGTCATCGTCCGCAGTAGAGCGTCTCGTGTCGGCACCGTGCTGTTCCACCTCGTCATTGTGCTGACAGCAGGCGTGGCGACATTAGGAGTAACCGCGGCTGGGTTCGCGCTGAGCTTCGATGCCGTGACCTCGGTAGCAGTTGCTGCCCGCATACGTCCCTCGCTGGCGTGGTTGATGCCGGTAACCATCGACGGGGCGATCGCGGTGGCAACGATCGCGGCGATCGTGTTGCGGGCGATGGGGCAGTCGACGGCTTACCCGTGGAGCGTGGTGGGAATCGGCGCAGCGACCTCGGTGCTGTGCAACGGATTGCACGCGCTCACCGCCGGTGGCGCATTGCAGCTACCGGCAAGTGTCGCGGCTGGTATCGGCGCGATACCAGCGATCAATCTGGCGCTATCGGTACACCTGGTCGTGCTGCTTGTCGCAGCTATCTCGCACTCGCTGAGGGACTCGACCGCAACGAGTCTGCAATCTGCTGCTGGTGTAGCGGCACCGGACTCCCCAACGGACGCCACCGACGACGGCGTGGTCGCCACACCTACAGATTGTCCTCGAAGGACGGCGCCGCAGGTGCTTGAGTCGGTTCGCCAGCGCGACAAGTCAATAAAAACCGGCAGCAAAGTCGCGGCCATGCGGTCGCATTGGGACACCAGCCGTGCCGCTGGGCACACGCCAACAGGCGCGGAGTTAGCCGAGATCGCTGGCGCACACCCAAGCCTGGGGCGACGTAAAGCAGCCGAATGGCAAGCCGAGCCCTCGCTTGTCGCATCTGGTCAGTCCACTCAGTAAATCCATCGAAGAAAGGAGCAGCTCATGGCTGCGACAACACCATCATTCGGCGAATACGAGTTCACCGATAACCACCACATCAAGGACTACTGCAAACGGGTCCGAAAAGCCACCCACATGCTCGGACTGGAAATCGCGATGGCAGGAGCAGAACTTCAGGCCGCGTTAGGTCAGGTGCCGCCGGCGCAGGGCTCGGGAGTGCTCGGTCTGGGGCAGAAGTGGCGAGCCAGGCAAGTGGCGTCCCATTTGAACCGTGCAGCCGAAGCGCTTAAGGCGGCGGCCGCCAGCGCTACCCGTACCTATGCGGCATTCCGGCGGCATTACGCGCCAGAGCTCGACGCGGTCAATGGCCGGCGCAAGTCTCGCCCCAGGTTCGAATTCAAACCCGAATAGTCCGTCACTACACAGGAAGGGGGTATTGAAGATGCGCCGATTCCGAGGTGGACACGTCGATATTGACGTCGACCTGATGCGCAGTCTCCGAGGACGTGCATTGTCGTATGCGCCACCGTGGGCGCTGGGCATCAGTCTGCTACCGACGGTCGCTATTACCCATCATGCCTGGGGTACCGACTTGACCACCGCACCATGGGCGGCGGTTGGCCTCACTGCGGCAGGCACGACGTTGACCATGTTGGCTTGGACAGTGGGCAAGGCCCGCGGCCTCGTCACTCGAGCACACGCCACAGTCTCAACCGGACTGGCGTCATTGTGGCTGCTCACCGGCACTATCGTCGGCGTCACTGGGGCCCTGTTTAGCGCTTACGCGATCACCGCCGCGACTGTGGCTATCTCCTGGAACATTCGCAAAGCCTTGCGCGGTGACGGAGGCGAAACCGATGGAGGCTGGAACGAAACCGCCGAAAAAATTGGTCTGCTAGGAACGAAACTGGACCGGCCACAAGTCGAAGGCCACCGAGTCACTGCCGGCGTTCAATTGCGGGGTGGCGCGCAGACGATCGAAGATCTGCAAGCCGCGAAGCAGAAGATTGCGTCGCTGTTTCGGGTGCCTCGCAACGGTGTGCGAGTGACCGAAGATCCGGACCGGTCCGACCGGGCGAAACTGGTAGTGGTTCCCCGGGACATGTTGCGCAAGCCCATCCCTTGGCCTGGACCTTCGCATCCTGGGGGCTCGGCAGCTGATCCGATCCATGCTGGTCTCTACGAAGACGGAGAAGTTGCTCGTTACTGGCTGGCCGGGGACGAGGACACCGGTCGCAACGCCACTCACTTGTTGTGGATGGGCCAAAACGGTGCCGGTAAATCCGAAGGCGCACTTCAAAGCGTGTGCGAGCTGCTTACCCGCTCTGATGAGGTGGTGTGGGTCGCTGACCCGGTCAAAGGCGAGCAAACTTTCGGTGACGCTAAAGCGGGTCTGGACTGGTTTGCCACCAACAAAGACGAAGCCAAAGCGTTGCTGCGTGCTGTCCAAGCAATCGTGACTGCCCGCGCAGACGATCTTGGTAAACGCGGCTACAAGCAGTGGAAGCCCGGGTGTGGCGTGACGCATCTGACGGTCGTACTGGAGGAAGCGGCGGGGTGGCTGTCGGACTCCCGTCTTCTCGTGCGCCTGGTTCAACAGTCACGCTCTGTCGGAGTGTCGATCTGGGTGAGTGTGCAACGAGCTACTCACACCAACATCCCCACTGATGTTCGCCAACAGCTGGGGGCAGCGTTCTGCTTTGGAGTCAAAAACGACGATGACGCAGGCTACGCCCTTTCCGACCATGTGCTCGAAGCTGGTGCGAACCCTGGCGTGTGGGGCAACCGCAAGCCTGGTTACGCATATCTAGAAGCACCTGGTGTGGAAGAAGAGCGCTGGACTACACCGCTACGCACCTACCGGATCACACCGGAGCAGGTCCGAGATGTCGTTGCTGAGTACGCCAGCCTGCGCGCAAGTCTTGACTCGCGGTCCGCGGATGCAGCTGGTCAGGCCTACTACAACCGGACCCGCTATGCGGCGGACTGCGAGGGTGACAGCAGCTCCACAGTGGTCAGTTCGCTGACGGCACCCGGGGTCACGCATCGGGCTGTTTCTACTCACCAGGAGGAAGCGATGTCCGATGAGGACGCCTTCGATAACGATGTTATCGCTGCTCTAGATAGTGACCAGGACACCGACACGGTGGGCATTCCCACCAACCCCGAACCTGGCTTCATGGACGACATCGATCCAGCCCACGACATCGTCGAAGACACGGATGCACGGCTGGTCATCATGCCTCCGGCTGATGACACTCGACCTCCAGCAAGTGTGGCCCGCCAGATGCTCATCGACTATCTGACTGAGATGGCCACAGCCGGGCACGCAACCGTGCGTCCCGTCGAACTAGCTGAACTACGCATCCGCATTGGACGCTCGCAAGCCTGGCTCACCGGCGAGCTACAACGCTTGCAAGCCGACGGCATGCTTGCGCCGCATCCGGATTGGGGCGTGTACCAGCTGCGGGAGCCCGCAGCTGCCTAGCGCGCCTGTACATGCTCGCTTTCAGCACCTTTAGCGCTTTCAGTTCTGTGTCTGCGCCGTAGTACGCGCACGCGGGCGCGTACGCGGGCGCGTACGCGAAACCCTAGAAACCACTTTCTGAAAACCCTAAAACCGGGCTTGGCGAAGCCATGCCTAAAACAGAAAGGAGGCGACTGCCTTGACTCTCCACAAGCGTTCTCTCCACGACCGCCTGTTGGCTTCAGCTTTGGAAGCGGCCGAACGTGCCTGGCATGTCTTTCCGCTTCGCCCTGGCACGAAAATCCCGGCGATCCGAAACTGGGAACCCCGCGCTACGGCAGACCCCGTGCGGATCGCTCGTTGCTGGTCGCGAGGACCATTCAACATTGGCATCGCCTGCGGCCCGTCAAGTCTGATCGTGGTCGACCTTGACCTGCCAAAACCAGGCCACTATCTACCCGCACTGTTTGATGCCGACAATGACATAACGTGCGGGTCGGATGTGCTAGCGGCGATAGCGAGACATGAAAAAGCGCCGCACTTGTGGGAAACCTTCACCGTCCACACCGGACGTGGAGGGCAACACCTGTATTACCGGCGGCCAGCCGGGGTCCGACTGCGAAACACGAGCCAGCGTCTGGGTCCGCTCATCGATACCCGTGCCGCAGGTGGGTATGTGGTTGCTGCGGGTTCGGTGGTGGCGGGCAACACCTACAAGGTGACACACAACGTGGCGCCGATCGAGCTGCCTTCATGTCTCGCTGTTCGCCTCCACCAGCAGCCAGCTGTCCAACCGAGCCGATCGACCTTCGCCGCCGCGCTATCGACGGCGACTCGCCGCGGCCGTTATCTCGCAGCGGCCCTGACCAACGAAGTAGCGCGAGTCCGCACGGCACTGCAAGGCCGGCGTAACCACACGCTCTACATCGCCGCCTTGCGCCTTGGCGAGCTCACCACCGGCGGGCACCTCGACCCCGATGTCGTCACCGAAGCGCTGTTGTGCGCTGGTCAAGCCAACGGCCTTACACCCCGGGAATGCCAGGCGACCATCCACTCTGGACTCAAAGCTGGCGAACGCTCACCCCGGGAGATACCGGCATGACCTCATTGTCCTCATCGGGTGCGGTCGAGCGGCGCAGTCTGTGGTCTGCCACTGACCTGCTTGCGCACCAATTTCCAGAACCACGGTGGGCAGTGCCCGGGGTCATTCCCGAAGGATTGACGTTGCTAGCTGGTCCGCCCAAGGTGGGGAAGTCCTGGCTGTCGCTGAATCTTGGCGTTGCTGTGGCTACCGGAACCCCGGCGTTGGGTTCGGTACAAGTTGATGCCGGCCATGTGCTTTATCTCGCTCTGGAAGACACACCACGACGCCTCCAACGTCGCTTGCACACCGTCATCGTTGACCAAACCATTCCGGAACAACTTGCCTTTGCCGTTGACTGGCCACCCATGCCTGCCGGTGGTGCCGATCTCCTCCACAAAACCCTCGCCGCCGCACCAGACACCCGGTTGATCGTGGTCGATGTACTGGCGAAAGTCCGCGGTAACACCGACACCCGTGGTTCGATGTATGACGCCGATTACGTCGCTATGGGACATCTCAAAGCTGTCGCCGACGCACATAACACCGCCGTCGTGGTCGTCCACCATGTACGCAAATCCGGCTCCGAAGATTTCTTAGAAACCATCTCCGGCACCAACGGTCTCGCCGGAGCAGCTGACACCATCGCCGTGCTGCGCCGCTCCCGCAATGCTGCTGACGCTGTCCTACACATCACCGGCCGTGACGTCGAAGAAGCAGAACACGCGCTTCGCTTCGACTCGGCAACCGGCACATGGTCTCTTTTGGACGGACCAGCCACCGATTACACGCTTGGGGATACTCGCCGCGCCATCCTTACGCTGCTCCGCGAGACCGGGCATGCCCTACGTCCCGCCGAGATCGCTGCTCGACTAGCACTACGAGCCGACGCTGTGCGGCAAACCTGTGTTCGCATGGCCAAAGACGGTCAGCTCGTCGCTGACGGCGGACACTACGAAGCTCCACCGTCCAGCGCCGGAAATGCAGCGAGCATCGAACTGCCTGTCGACTCTTCTGGCGTGGCCGCTCATAGTGACACCTCGACCGACTGTCACACCGCTTCGACCTGGGGAAATGACAGCAGTGACAGAGGTGACACCGCTGTGGGTTGTGACCTAGCAAGAAGTGTGGCATGAGCACTGTCACAGGTGTCACACCTGTCATTTCCCCAGGTCACATGCGTGACGGTAGGTGTGACAGCACTCTTGCGCAGCTGTCACGTCAGCTCGGGCGAGGGCCACCGTCGCCCCGCACAGAAACACGGAAATGAAGCGGCCCCGAACAAGCGACTACACCGCCAGCCGGGGCCTTGATCGAACCTAACTAGGAGGCCCGACCCAATGAGTAACCCTAAACAATCCAACCCAGACCGCAACACCGACCAGCCGCCACAAAGCTCCGACTGTCCACAGTGGTGTGAAGGCGGACACGACGACACCGATCCGACAGAAGACCGGTTCCACCGCAGCTGCGACTACCGCGTCTCGCTTACCAAACCCACACCATTGGCAGCAGAACTGTTCGGACAAGAGGGCTTTGCTGCTCTGTGGATCACTACCTACCTGATCCAACCGGTAGGAGAGAACAAGCCCCGGCTGTGGATCGGTGTGGGGGACACACCCCACGGATTCCACATCGCCACCTATGAAGCCGATCACCTTGCCCGACTCATGCTGCTCCTGCTCACACAAACCAAAGGATGACGAACCGGCCGTCCGACCCAGCTAACAGAAACAACCTCTAGACCGCAGGAAACGAAAGCGGCCTCGGTGCCAAACCGCCAAGCAAGTCACCGAGGCCGCGCCCCCACCCATCAGGAAGGAGCACCACCATCATGACTCACTTCGACAATCGAGGCGTAGGGAGCGAACCCCCGAATCGTCTTGTTTTGACTATTGAGGAAGCGGCGCAACGACTAGGAATAGGCAGAACGCTGATGTATGCGCTGGTCAAAGCTGGTGAGATCGAATCTGTGAGCATCGGCCGGCTCCGCCGAATACCCACTGATGCCCTAGACGACTACGTCGCTCGGCTTCGCGGCACGTTTGCTTTGGTCAGCGGAAAGGTGGCGTGAAGCGGCCATGGGACGACAACCAAACGGAGCGTCCAGTATTTACAAAGGAAAAGATGGCTATTGGCATGGCCGGGTCACCGTCGGCGTCAAGGACGATGGCAAACCGGATAGGCGACATGTGATGGGAGCCAGCCGAGCCGAAATTACCAAAAAGGTCCGTGAGCTGGAACGCCAGCGAGATACCGGGAGAGTGCGGAAGCCGGGTCAGGTTTGGACGGTAGAGCAATGGCTTTGCTATTGGTTGGACCACATAGCGGCGCCGACGATTCGACAAAGCAGCCTTAGCGCGTACCAGGTAGCGGTACGGAGGCATCTGATTCCAGGTGTCGGCGCCCACCGGCTTGATCGGCTCGAACCGGAACATTTAGAAAAGCTGTACCTAAAAATGCGGAGGAATGGCAGCAAAGCCGGAACAGCACATCAGGTGCACAGAACTGTTCGTACTGCATTGGGGGAGGCAGAGCGTCGTGGTTATATCAGCCGGAATCCAGCTGTATTGGCAAAAGCGCCCAAGCTCTCACCCGAAGAAATAGATCCGTATTCGGTTGACGAAGTGCGTTGTTTACTAGAGGAGGCGGGAAAGCACCGAAACGGCGCACGCTGGGCAATTGCACTTGCTCTGGGCCTACGCCAAGGCGAAGTCTTAGGTCTCACGTGGACAGATGTGGACCTAACTCGTCGAACGTTACATGTGCGTCGAGCGCGGCTACGTCCTAGATACGAACATGGCTGTGCTGGCAGTTGTGGACGAGTGCATGCAGGCTACTGCCCACGGCGACGCAAACTTTATTCCGATACCGCTGATACAAAATCACATGCCGGGCGGCGGAAGATCGGGCTTCCAACAGAACTCGTTGAGCTCTTGCAAGGGCATCGCGAAGCGCAGGAGGCAGAGCGGCTATTAGCAGGTCAACTTTGGCGTGACGAAGGATGGCTGTTCGCCACTCCAACAGGAACTGCTGTCAACCCAAGCACCGACTACCACGAATGGAAACGCCTACTGCAAGCCGCAAATCTGCGCGATGCTCGGTTGCACGATGCAAGACACACCGCAGCGACAGTTCTGCTGATTCTTGGTGTTGCTGAGCGGGCAGTTATGGGACTGATGGGTTGGTCGACTACTGCGATGGCGGCGCGGTATCAGCACTTGACTAGTCAGATACGCCTGGATATTGCTAAACGAGTAGGCGGACTTATCTGGGATAAGGGGACCGAGGACCACTCTGGTTAGCCGCCAAGAACCAATTGAGACTAAAACTGAGACTAAGACGCAAACGTCGGGTCAGTCTGTAATGGACTGACCCGACGTTTGTGCTGCTCAACGGCGGAGGATACGAGATTCGAACTCGTGAGGGGGTTGCCCCCCAACACGCTTTCCAAGCGTGCGCCATAGGCCTCTAGGCGAATCCTCCGTCGCAAAGGATACCGAGAGCCCTGGCGCTTGACAGCGCGGGGGAGTGCTCGCGGTACAGTGACGCCAGCCCCTCGTGCGGCGTGCATCTTGTGAACTCCCCCAGGGCCGGAAGGCAGCAAGGGTAAGCAGGCTCTCTCGGGTGCACGGGGGGTCTTTCCGCCCATAGTGTCAGAGCTGCGGGCTATGTTAGGCCGCATGGCCCTCGCCTTGTATCGCAAGTATCGCCCGGTGACGTTTGAAGAGGTTATCGGTCAAGAACATGTCACTGGCCCGCTCATTCAAGCGTTAAAGAACAATACGCTCAATCACGCATATCTCTTTTCGGGACCGCGGGGCTGTGGCAAGACGTCTTCTGCCCGCATCCTGGCTCGGTCATTAAACTGCGCTGAGGGCCCGACCCCTTCTCCCTGCGGGGTTTGCGAGTCGTGCCGTGCACTTGCTCCAGGTGGCGGGGGCAGCCTCGATGTCATCGAGATTGACGCGGCATCGCATGGGGGTGTCGATGATGCGCGGGAGCTGCGGGAGCGCGCATTCTTCGCTCCGGTGAACAGTCGGTTCAAGGTGTATGTCATTGACGAGGCGCACATGGTTTCGTCTGCTGGCTTCAACGCATTACTCAAACTGGTCGAAGAGCCACCCGATTTCGTGAAGTTCGTTTTCGCCACCACCGAGCCCGAGAAGGTGCTCCAAACAATCCGTTCGCGCACCCATCACTATCCATTTAGGTTGGTTCCGCCCGGGGTTTTACGTGCGCACCTAGAGCAGATCTGTGCGGAAGAAACAGCCCAGGTTGAGTCGACGGTATTTCCGTTAGTGGTGCGTGCGGGCGGGGGGTCGGTGCGCGATTCTCTATCCATTTTGGATCAGCTTTTGGCGGGGTCTGGCGCCGAGGGTGCGACCTATCAGCGGGCGGTGGCGCTGCTGGGTGTCACCGACGTTGCGCTCATCGACGACATGTGCGACGCGCTTGCCGCCGCCGATGGCGCCGCCGCGTTTGCGGTCATCGACCGCGTGGTGGAGGCGGGGCACGATCCCCGGCGCTTCGCTGCAGACCTGCTAGAGCGCCTGCGCGACCTACTGATCCTGGAGAACGTGCCCGATGCGGCCACCAAGGGGCTCATCAATGCACCGGTGGATCAGCTGCAACGGATGACGACTCAAGCACTTCGGTTGGGCACGGCGTCGTTGTCGCGCATGGCTGATGTGGTGCACGACGGTTTACTCCAGATGCGGAGCACCACGTCCGCGCGTCTGCTGCTGGAGCTCACGTGCGCGCGCATGCTGTTGCCCGCTGGCGATGAAGGACATGCGGCGGTACTCCAGCGGCTGGAACGACTCGAGCGGCGGTTCGATATCGCCGAGGATTCGTCGGTCGCCGGCGTCCCCCAGCGCGTTGTGTCGGAAACATCGGCAGTTTCGGCGCCGAAAACTGCGATGTCGGAGTTGGCGGTGTCGGGCGTGGCTCCGGACGCCCCACCGGGCGTGGTTCCGTCAGCAGAGGACGCGGCCCCGGATGTACCTCTGATCGAGGTGGTTGCGCCGGCCACCGACGCATCCCGGCCATTGCCTGAGCTCAGCACCGAACCGATGGCCGAGCTGGCACCAGCCAGTCATGATGCACCCTCTACATCAGACGATCAGCCACGTACTACGTCCGTCGGCATCGACGATGTGCGGAGGTTGTGGCCGGAGCTGATGGAGCGGCTCAAACAGCGTCGATTGGTGTGGTCGTTGATGCAGAACGCCACGCCCACCGCCGTCGATGGCTCGGTGCTCACGGTGACCGTGCAGCACCAAGGCTTAGTGCTGCGCATTGCTGACGACACTGTTGTCAGCATGGTGCGGCAGGCGCTCAAAGACCTTTTAGGAGTGGACTGGACCATCCAGGCGCAGGTGGGTGCCGTGTCTGTCGTGTCTAGTCTCGAAGAAATCGAGGTCACACCCGCAGCGGGTCCGCAGGTCTCCTCCGAGCAGGAGGCCTCTGCGATTGGAGCGGGCGTGCAAGAAGCTGGTGCACCCCAAGGCGGTGTAGGTATACGGCTCGGTGGCTCAACATCGGTCAATGCCGCTAGCAACAACGCCGCTAGCACCCATGACGACCCGGAGGCCGCAGCCTTATCAGTGCTGCACCGTAGGCTAGGGGCACGCGAGATGCCCGGGTCGGGCAACTAGCTAGTGGACAACCGATAGGGAGAATGTCGTGCGCGGGGGCCAGCCCAATATGCAGCAGCTGCTCAAGCAGGCGCAGAAGATGCAGCAACAGATGCTCGATGCTCAGGCGGAGCTTGCTTTGGCCGAGGTTACCGGCAGTGCGGGCGGCGGGTTGGTGACGGCCACCGTCTCGGGTTCTGGCGAGCTGAAAGAGCTGACGATCGATCCCAAAGCTGTGGATCCAGAAGACACCGAGACTCTCGCCGATTTGGTGGTTGCCGCGGTTCGTGCCGCAAATGTGCGGGCACAAAAGCTGACGGAAGAAAAAATGGGGCCGTTGGCTGGAGCCGCCGGCGGCATGGGTGGCGGTCTGGGCGGTGGCGCAATGCCTCCTGGTCTCGGCGGACTTGGGTTGGGGCTGTAAGCCAGCGTGTATGAGGGAACAATTCAAGACCTCATCGACGAGCTGGGGCGTTTGCCTGGGGTAGGGCCTAAGAGCGCTCAGCGGATCGCCTTCCATATTCTCGCTGCCGATCCCGTCGATGTAGCACGGTTGGCTCAGGTACTTAAACGCGTAAAAGATGAGGTGCGCTTTTGCCGTGTGTGTTTCAACGTGGCCGAGGCCGAGTTGTGCCGCGTGTGTCGGGATGCGAGGCGTACCGATGACGTTCTGTGCGTGGTTGAAGAACCTAAAGACGTCATTGCTATTGAGAAAACGAGAGAGTTTCGCGGCAAATACCATGTGTTGGGTGGCGCGATTAACCCTCTTGAGGGTGTGGGTCCAGACAATCTGCGTATTCGCGAGTTGATGGGGCGACTGGCCGGTGGCGAGGTAACGGAATTGATTATCGCCACCGATCCGAATACGGAAGGCGAAGCAACAGCCACCTACTTAGCGCTCCTGGTTAAACCTATGGGTATAAAAGTGACACGACTCGCAAGTGGCTTGCCCGTCGGGGGAGACTTGGAATACGCCGACGAAGTCACGCTAGGTCGAGCATTTGAAGGTCGTCGCTCGATAGATGTTTAGGGTGGTGGGTTTTAATCGATGTGTTCAAAATTGCGCACCGTATTTGTTTCACCTGTAGTCCGTCGACATTTATCTCTGCCGCAGAATTAAGCCGATCAATTTCGTGCATATGAATGACGTATATAAATGTGCGTGCGATACGTCGTAAATCTCCTTTTTTGGAAATGGAATGTAGCTCTTTTGCTTACTGCTCTGGTCATACCCGCTAAGGTCGCCACGGTACTTATCATGTGAGACTGTTCTGGCCGTCGCGGTTTCAGTAGTTATCGACGGTTTGTCTGTCAAGGGGAATTACGTGAAGCGAGTTCGTACGGTTATCGCCACAGTAATGTGCTTGTCGCTACTCGTGGGGGCGGCAGGTTGCGGCGATGACAATGGCAGCGCTAATACCTTTACGTTTGCCAGTTCGGTTGCTCCTATTAGCTTGGATCCCGCGTTCACGGACACCACAGATGCTTTTCGGGTAGAAGCACAGATGTATGAAACCCTCATCACACATCGACCTGGCACCGCACAACTGGCACCAGGGCTCGCCGAGGACTGGGACATCGGCAATGGCGGCAAGACGCTCACGTTCTATCTGCAACGCAATGTCACATTCCACGACGGAACGCGGTTCAACGCCGCGGCCGTGTGCTACAACTTTGATCGCTGGCTTCACACCGCAAGTGTGGAAGCGCAAAACAGCATGACCTACTACGGAGATGTCTTTGAGGGTTTTGCAAAGAACTCCGCGGATGGCCTCGGTGATCCCATTTATCAGTCGTGCACCGCGAAAGACGACTACACCGCTGAAATTCATCTAGATCGGTATAAGGGTGCGCTACCGGCGGCACTCACGCTGCCCTCATTTTCTATTTCGAGCCCGACCGCATTGCGCAAATATCATGCCGACCACATCTCGGTCACGGGCGGGAGAAATTCGACGGTCAAATTTAGTGACTATGCCTATAGGCATCCAACTGGAACTGGACCCTTTAAGTTTAAAAAATGGGATCGCAAAACTGGCACCATTACTATGGTGCGGAATGACAATTACTGGGGTAGAAAAGCAAGAATGAAAAACCTGGTATTCCGCACTATTCCTGATCAGGCCACTCGAAAAAAAGAGCTACTTGCGGGCAAAATAGATGGCTATGATTTTCCAGCATTCAGTGATTACGCAGATCTAAAAAAGAAAAAGTTTAACCTGCATGTTCGTCCGGCTTTTAATTTACTTTACTTGGGAATAAACCAATCGCATAATGAGAACCTTCCGATACGCGAGTTCGTGAGGCAATCGCATATTCGATTAATCGAGAAAAGCTACTCAAAAACCTATTCCCCGAGGGCGCCACCCAAGCGACGCAATTTGTCCCAGAAATCTCCCAGGGCTACGCAGAAGACGTGAAGAAATACAATTACGATCCCGACAAGGCCCGTCAACTGCTCGCGGAAGCACAAGCAAGCAACATGACGCTGAACTTTTATTATCCAACCTCGGCAGACCGCCCATACATGACCAATCCGAAAGAGATCTACGACGACATCGCCTCCGACTTGCAAGCCGTCGGAATACACATCGTGGGTAAAGCTGAGCCGTGGGAGCAATATCTCACTGATACCCGCGACAAAGGGCAACATGATCTAGAACTGCTCGGGTTTAACGGCGATTACAACGACCCCGGCAATTTCCTGGGAACCCTATTTGGTCGCGAGCGCGCTGAATTCTCGTACAATCAGCCCAAGCTATTCAACGAAATTAGTGCGGCGGACCGCGAATCCAATCCTGATAAACACGCAGCCGATTACCAGCAAGTCAACCGCGACATTATGGAGAAATATCTGCCGGCGGTCCCGCTAGTCAATTCTCCGCCCGCATTGGTGGTTGCCCACGACATACGAGGACTCGTAGCAAGCCCCATGACCACCGAAAGATTCGACACCGTTTATCGGGAGGATAATTAATCCCTGCCGTTGTCCTGCTTGTCGCTGAGATTCCGTCCGACCCGCCGCTCGAGGCTCGAGTACTTAGTACTAGTCGCCTTGTGTCCTCGCTTCGCTCTCAACGACTCAATCGGTTCGGGAGCACGAGCTTCTGCTCGTGCTCCTCTCACCTCAATCACTCGTGCGAAACGCCTCAGCTAAGACCACAGCTTCAAAATAATCGGTGGACTGTAGGCCGTTGCTTCCCGTCTAGGGAATGGGTTGTGGGTGGGGTGGAAGTCCCGGCCAGCTCTAGCGACTGGCGCGGTTGATGGCGCTGACGACCGCTTGCAACGACGCCGTGGTCAGGTTGGAGTCGATGCCAACTCCCCACAAGGTGCGACCACCGATCTCACACTCCACATAGGCCGCTGCGGTGGCGTCGCCACCAGCGGACAACGCGTGCTCGGTGTAGTCACAGACACGAACGTCGATCCCCACGCCGGACAGGGCAGCGACGAGCGCTGCCAACGGTCCGTTACCCACGCCGGTCACGGTGTGATCGGCGCCGAGGTAGGTGATCTCGGCCACGATGGTGTCCGGCTCGGTCTTCATGCGTTGATTACGCAGCACAAGCGCTCCGGCGCCCAGGTATTCCTCCGCAAACGCGCTCCACATCCGACCAGGCGTGATCTCGCCGCCTTCGGCGTCTGTCTGCCGTTGAATGATCTGGCTGAACTCGATCTGCAGCCGTCTGGGCAGCTCCAGCTGATGCTCGGATTTCATGACATAGGCGATGCCACCTTTGCCGGACTGCGAGTTCACCCGGATGACGGCCTCGTAGGTGCGTCCCACATCTTTGGGGTCGACGGGCAGATAAGGAATCTCCCATGGCATGTCGTCCACCGACTTACCCGCGGCGTCCGCAGCGCGTCGCAGGGCAGCCAGTCCTTTGTGGATAGCGTCCTGATGGGATCCAGAAAACGCGGTGTAGACGAGCTCGCCCGCGTAGGGGTGCCGTTCCGAAATTGGCAATTGGTTGCAGTATTCGACGGTGCTGCGAATCTCGTCGATGCGGGAAAAGTCGATCTGGGGATCAATGCCCTGGCTGAACAGGTTCATGCCTAAGGTGACCAGGCACACGTTGCCGGTCCGCTCGCCATTGCCGAATAGGCAGCCTTCGATGCGGTCCGCCCCGGCCATGACCGCCAATTCGGCATCAGCGACGGCGGTGCCCCGGTCGTTGTGGGTGTGTACTGACAGGCAGATATGTTCGCGGCGGGACAAGTTTCTGCTCATCCACTCAATTTGGTCCGCATACACGTTCGGTGTCGAACGCTCCACCGTGCAGGGGTAATTCAGAATGATTTCGCGCCCGGGCTCTGGCTGCCAAATGTCCATCACTGCTTCGGAGACTTCTAGCGCGAAATCTAGTTCGGTATCGACGAAAATCTCTGGCGAGTATTCGTACCCGAAATCGCAGTCAGGCAGGTACTCCTCGGCATATTTCAGGATCGCCTGCGTACCGTCGGTGGCGATCTGTCGAGTTTGGGCGCGGCCGTCGCCATCAAAACCGAAGACGACTTTGCGAAACACGGGCGCCGCCGCGTTGTACATGTGGACACTGGCCCTTGGTGCCCCCACCAAGCTCTGCACTGTCCGCTTGATGAGTTCTTCTCGTGCCTGCGTGAGCACTGAAATGCGGACATTGTCGGGGATGCGGTCGGTCTCGATCAGCTCGCGGATGAAGTCGAATTCGGTCTGGCTCGCGGCCGGAAAGCCGATCTCTATTTCCCGATACCCCATTTTGACCAGCAAATCGAACATGCGCAGTTTGCGTTCACGATCCATGGGGTCGACCAATGCTTGATTGCCATCGCGCAAGTCGGTGGTCAGCCACCGGGGTGCTTGGGTGATGGCGTTGTCTGGCCAGGTTCGGTTTGGTAGGTCTATCGGGGCGAAGGTGCGGTACCTATGGATAGGCATCCCGCTTGACCCTCGAGCGTGAATGGCGGGGGGGACGTTGCTGGATATAGGGGACATATTCATAGCGGACATGATTGCTCCTCGGCGAAGTTAGAGTGAGAGCCGCGCCGTGTTGTCCGAAGTGGACTTGTTGCGATAGGAGAATGGCGACACAGCGGCGCTCGATTTTCGTCCAACGAAATACCTAGCCGACGGAACGTCGAAACCCGCGGCGAGACAGTCGGCCTAAAGCGAGGCCTCGCCGCGGCAAAGAAGGAGCAGAAAAGCGCGCCGCACGACGCTTACCATACGTCCTTGCGAGAAAAAGTGTGCACCGGGACTAACACCCGCTCTTAGCCCGCGTTTACCGCCGGGGCACCACGAAGGGCAAGCACATATTCCACAAGAGAGATCAAGATCGCCTTGGTCGACTCCCGGCTGCGGGCGTCACAGAGCAATATGGGGATCTCCTGCGGAATGGTCAATGCCTCGCGGATGTCCTCTACGCTATGCGACTGCACTCCGTCAAAGCAATTGATTCCGACGACGTAGGGCAAAGACCGCTGTTCGAAGAAGTCGACCGCAGCGAAGCAGTCTGCGAGCCGCCGGGTGTCGACCAGAACGACCGCGCCGATGGCGCCTCGCACCAGCTCATCCCACATAAACCAGAAGCGGGTTTGGCCAGGTGTGCCAAACAAGTACAGGATGAGTTCCTCGTCGAGCGTGATACGCCCGAAGTCCATCGCCACCGTGGTGGTGTTTTTTCCCGGCACGACGTCGGAGTCGTCAATGCCAGTGGAGACGGCGGTCATCACGGCTTCTGTCGTGAGTGGACGGATCTCGGAAACCGACCCGACCAATGTGGTCTTACCCACGCCGAAGCCACCGGCGATCACGATCTTGGCTGAGATGGGTTCCCGTCCAGAAGGAGGCGGCGACGTCGGCGCTGAGGGCGCCGCTGGTTGCGTCTGGGCCACCGGTTGCGGCTGTGAATCTCGATGTCCACCGCGTGGGTTAGAGCTTCCGAAGACCACTGAGCACCCTTTCCAGCAAGTAGGTACCGATCTGGTCGTCGATGTGACCGGGCTCGTGCACATCGACAAGACCCGCCTCGGCCATATCGCCCACGATGACCCGCGCCACGCCCAGCGGCACGCCGAGGTAGGCGGCGATCTCGGCCAGAGACTGAACGTGGTGGCAGAGCGCGACGATGCGCTGCCAATCGTGTCCGCGTCCTACGACGTCCCAGGTGGCACGGCCGGTGGTGTGGATGAGGGCTTCCATTGCAATGTCGACCCGAGGTCGGGTTCTTCCACCGGTCATGGCATAGGGGCGGACGAGCGGTCCGGCTCGACCCTCGTTGTGGTTATGTCCGTTATGCATGGGTGGCTCCGGCGCTGCCGCGGAGCTCGGGCGTCAGTACCGCGCCGACTCGCTCCACTAGCAGTGCCATCTCATAGCCAACCTGGCCAATGTCGCAATGCCGCGAGGCAAGGACGGCCAGCGATGATCCGTCGCTAATGGACATGACGAGCAGAAAGCCATTCTCCATCTCGACCACAGTCTGATTAACGTGCCCGCCCTCGAAGCACATGGCCGCGCCCTGAGTGAGGCTGACCAAACCAGACGCGATCGCAGCGAGCTGATCGGCTCTATCTCGAGGCAATCCGTCGGAGGCGGCCATGAGTAGTCCGTCCGCCGAGACCGCCACCGCGTGTGCGATCCCGGGAACCTGGTTGGCGAAACTGCCGACGAGCCAATTCAAGTCCTGTGCCGCACGACTGCTGGGCGCACCTGGATGGGACGAGGTCACTGCTGTTCCTCCTGTTGGCCGTGCGGTGAATCCTGTGCGTCATCTGAATCGGTGACTACGGCGGCACGCCGGGATCGCCCGGCGACGCGTCCTTGCTCCCAGCCCTGGCGATAGCTGGCGAGTACTCCCCGAACCGCGTCGGGTGACCGATGCTTGGGCGCATGATGTCGGGTTTCGTCCGGGCGCGGCTGCACCGGTTGCTTCTCTACTCCGCCGGGCACATAGTTGGCCGAGGGAACCCTTTTGGGCAGGCCGGCGGGGGTGGTGTCGCCGATCTGGGGGTCGGCTGCGGCCTCAGCGCGCTGCCAACCTTCGTCTGCGGCGCTGGCCCAGAGCGAAGCTGATGTGTCCATTTTGGAGGAGGATATCGAAACCGTGTCCTGGGGATTAGGCCCGGTGCTGTCCTCGACTGACGAATGCGTGTTCGATGTCGGAGGCGGCGCCTGCGTAGATGCCGAGATCGGTCCTGGCAAGGGCTCCGATGTTGGCCGTGCGGGCTCGGTAGTCCTCGCGGGTGCGGATTTCTCAGAGGCGCGCGATCTTTCTGACGTACCCACCGACAATGCGGACGTTGCATCGTCGGTGTCGCTGTTTACCGGACGTACCGGGCGGAACCATTCCGACTCCACCGCATTGAAAATAGGCAGCGGCATCTCGACCGTGGGATCCGCAGGAGGTGGTGGCTCCTGATAGCGCCACTGTTTGTGCTCGGCATGTAGAGGCGCTGGGGCCTCAGATGCGGGCTGAGAACCCTGCGGGGTCTGAGATTCCGGGCTTGCCGTGGGTGCCTCAGTGCGTGGCAGCGCTACGTGTTCACCACTGTGCTCGGTGCCACTGCGTTGCGGTGGCACCGGCGGAAGAGAAGACCGCAGCGGATTTTCGCGAGAAGACGACTGGGGTTGCGGCGCCGCTGAGGCCGGCATGAGTTCGCGGCGCACATTTCTGTCCTCCGGAACACCAGCCGGCAACTCGGCGGCAGAGGCGAGCGCGTCATTGGGCAAGGTGACGATCGCGACGACGCCACCGGTCGCCGAGGGGCGCAACATCACGCCGATGCCGTGGCGAGCGGATAGTCGTCCCCACTACAAAAAGGCCCATCATCCGAGAGACCGTCACCTCCAGTATCTGTGGTTTGGCGAGGCGCTCGTTGAGCTCACTGAGTTGCTCGCGACGACATACCGATTCCCTGATCTTCGATTCAATCACGACTTGGTCATGCACCATCCGCGCATCGACTAAGACCTCGGTCCGCGGCGAGGAAAACGACGTGGCGTTCTCCAGTAGCTCGGCGACGAGGTGGACGACGTCGTTCACGGCTTTCGCAGTGATCTCGGCGTCGTCGACGCTTCCGATCTTTATCCGCGTGTACTGCTCGACCTCTGCGATGGCAGCCCGAAGTACGTCTATCAGCGGGGCGGTCTGTGCCCAACGGCGCCCGCCCTCTGCACCTGCCAACACGAGCAAGTTTTCGTCATTACGCCGCATACGAGTGGCGAGGTGATCAAGGCGGAATAACTCGGCGAGACGATCTGGGTCTCGCTCGCCCTGTTCTAGTTTGTCGATCAATCGAATGAGGCGATCTACCAGCAGTTGTGAGCGACGGGCCAGGTTGACGAACATCGCTGCTACCGAGAGCCGCAGTTGTGCTTGCTCAGTCGCTACCCGCACGGCCTCTTGGTGGATGGCGTTGAACGCTTGTGCGACCTGGCCGATCTCATCGTTGGAGTTGATGTCTACGCCATGCGCCATCCGCGCGACGGAGGCTCGCACCTCGTCTGACCCGCCCGGACGGGTCGCCTCGACATCCGCGCAGCCGGCGAACAACGTCGGGCAAGTTTTCGTAGGCGACCTCAAACGCAGACGAGCGCAGCCGCACTAGTGGGCGAATCATCGAGCGCGCCACAACAGCGAGACGACGACGGCGATAACAAGTACAACCAGCACGAAGCCGCCCTCGGTGAGCGAGTATCGAGCGCCTTATCGCGATCGTGGGCATCTGGTGTGATGTGTGTCGCTGAATTGTTGCTCGGCTTCCCGCATGAGGTCTGCGCGTTTTGTGGTGACGTTTAGCCAGGACTGCTCGTGAACCCCTAATGTGGCCGCTATTTTCGCTCTGCGCATGGCGATGGTTTCGAGATCGATCTCGCGGGCTACCTGAGCGCGGGGCATGACTTGTCTAGCTCATCGCGTTGCTTGCTGGTCGCCGCCTGATTGAACAGCGTCAAGTACCTGCCTGTTCGCCGAGCGTATCGACGAATTCCCGGTACTGGCCCGCCGCGAAATGTCCGTTCGCACGACGGTGTACAGAGGTACATCTCTTGGGAGGCATATTCCTTGTATCGGGAAAAAGCCGCGAACGCGTTGACTCCGTCGATATCTCCGGGTCAGTATGTGTTTCTGCCGACGCTTTCCGTGACCGATAGTTAGTCGGAGATGATCGCGGTGTAACGCGCTTTGCGTCGTCGGCTTAGATCTTCCGGTGAGAACCTTATCCCGTAGACCGGGCAGGGATTTGAGATCACTGTAGGGCGGTACGAATGCGGGCAGTGAAATGGTGGCTCTCACCCTGACCCCGATGCTGTTCGAGGCCGCGAAAATCTTCAGCGGCCTCGTCGGTGATGAGCCTTGTTCCTTGAGCCCAGCCGGGCCAGGTTGCACTTCGACGCCAGGATCGTTGACGCGCGAGATCGCTCTTCCTGTAGTTGGTGGACCAGCGAGGAGATCCGATCGCCCACTTTGGCCAGCGAGTTGACCTCGTCCGCTTCTTGCGCCTCAGTCGAGAGTCATTGATTGGAGGCCGGAGAAAATAAGCACGCCACGATGGGACGACCAAAATCAGACTACTTTGGAGCGAATCGAAGGTTGTTGAGGAGCTGTCCGCGGCGGCTGCCCGGGTCTTCGACGTTGTTTTTGTCCTTTGGCGTGGGATCGCTGTGTCTAGATTGCTCGCTTGGACTTTATATCCCGGGTGTTGGCATAAGCCATGGAGGGGACCATCTTCGCTCGCGCGCGCGTACGCGAGGTTGCTCCCTCCTGTGCCTTTGGCCGGGTCTCCTGGTTGCCCTTCATGAGGGACGTCGGCACAACTCCTCCGTTGGTGTACGGCGGCGCGTACGTATGTTGGTTTACACAGTAACCGCGGAGGGATTGCATCACGGGAAGGATGCGTGAAAAGCGAAGCATAGAGCTAGTCACCGAGCAGGCCAATGCTTTCCAGCCAATCGTCTTATTTTTAGTAGCCGGTTTGCGTGCGCTGGCGGAAAAAAGCCGTGTAGAGCGGAAGAATAAGACTTACTGCGCCGGGGCGCTTGATGCCGACGTTGACGACGTTGGTGACGGCGATGCCACCGAGGGCACGTTCGGCCCTTGCGGACCTGGCAGGGTCACGGCCGCTGGGGCTGGACCGAAATTCTGCAGCGCTAGTGTCGCACCGTTGATCTGCGCACCGGTAAGCATCCCGTCGTGGAAGCAATAAATTCCCGGGTCGATAGGTGGGGCAAGGGAAGCGGTTACCCCTTGGATCGAGAAGCACACCCTTGCCACGCCTCCTTGCTGGAGCGCACCCGACCGTTGCTTCTTCTCGACGATCGTGACCGAGATTGCTGCCGACGGACTAGAGAGAGTGGACAGCCAATCGCTAAACAGGTGCTCAAATCGAGGATCGTCGGGGATGTTGGGTGAACCAGTGCCTAGGGATTGGCAGCCTTGTGCGTTGGTTAAGGAAATGCAGCGATATGTGCCTGAATTTGTCGGAGACGATACTTACCGTGTGCGCGAGGTTACCCGAATCGGCGGGACGGGCGAATCGAAGCGCATCGCGGAGGAAGTCCTTTGCACCTGCACGGTACTTTGACCAGCGGAAGGTTCGTTTTGTCCCGAATTCGCAGGTGTGTATTGATAGTTCGCCGTGAAAGTTTTTCCTTGCGCCAAGGCCGCTTGGCCCGCTAGTTGCTGTGCCGCGGGCAGTTGATTGTCGGAAGAAGACGGGCTAGCCGAGCTCGTTGCGGTCGTCGTTGCGCTGCCGCAGCTGGCAAGCACAAGGCTGTTGTGGCGAATATTACTGCCACGGCAAGGTTTTTCGCTAGTTTCTTTGTGGGCACAAGTCGAGTCACGATCCGTAGTGTCCCAATACGGCGGGAGTTCCCGCTTTTCCCACGCGGTGAGAGCCGCGCCGATATGGTGAAGCCCGCAAACCGCGCCGTAGCACCGCATTGCCGCATAGGAACGGTGTCGCGTCCTCTGTTGGGTGTTGCTCGGTTGACGAGCTGGCCCGCCCATCGTGACGTGCGCCGCCGGCAAGCTGGGTAGGCTCGGTGCGAACGTGTGAGCAGTACGAACCATCGGGCAGATAAGTAAGGACGCGCACTGTGGGACTGATCGTTCAGAAGTACGGTGGGTCCTCAGTCGCCTCCGCCGAGCGCATTAAACGGGTGGCCGAGCGCATCGTTTCTGCTCGGCGTGCCGGCCACGACGTCGCGGTGGTGGTGTCAGCGATGGGCGACACCACCGACGAGCTGCTCGAGTTGGCGGGTGAGGTCACGCCGCTTCCGCCCGGCCGCGAGCTCGACATGTTGCTCACCGCGGGTGAGCGTATCTCCATGGCGCTATTGGCCATGGCGATCCACACTGTGGGATACGAGGCCCGCTCGTTTACCGGTTCGCAAGCGGGTGTCCTCACTACCTCGTCGCATGGCAAAGCCAGGATTATCGATGTGACTCCCGGGCGCATCCGCAGTGCTCTCGACGATGGCGCCGTGTCGATCGTTGCCGGTTTTCAGGGCGTAGCGCAGGACACCAAAGACATCACCACCTTGGGGCGCGGTGGATCAGACACCACGGCGGTGGCGTTGGCGGCCGCGCTCAACGCCGATGTCTGCGAGATTTACACCGATGTGGACGGTGTCTACAGCGCGGATCCACGCATAGTGTCGGACGCTCGTCGGCTCGAGACGGTCACGTACGAAGAAATGTTGGAGCTTGCCGCATCCGGAGCAAAGGTGCTGCATTTGCGGTCAGTGGAGTATGCCCGGCGCAGCAGTATGCCCATCCACGTGCGTTCGTCCTATTCGAACAAGCCCGGCACGATCGTCGCCGGCACGATTGAGGAGCTTTCTGTGGAGCAGGCCATCATCGCTGGAGTAGCGCACGACCGCAGCGAGGCGAAGGTCACTGTGGTGGGCGTCCCCGACGCGCCCGGAGTGGCCGCGACATTGTTCCGCGCGGTCGCCGAAGCCGAGATCAATATCGACATGGTGGTGCAGAACGTCTCCGCGCCAGAAAGCTCTAAGACCGACATTTCATTTACCTTGCCTAAACCAGACGGCCCGGCCGCGCTCGCGGCGTTGCAGCGTGTGCGCGACCAGGTCGGGTTTTCGCAGTTGGTCTATGACGAGCACATCGGCAAAATTTCGCTGGTAGGCGCGGGTATGCGTTCCCATCCTGGCGTCACAGCGTCCTTTTGTGAGGCGCTTGTCGCGCGCGGGCGTCAACATCGAAATCATCTCTACCTCGGAGATTCGCATCTCTGTTGTCTGCCGCGATAGAGACTTGGATGCCGCTGTGCGCGCGGTACACGATGCGTTTGACTTGGGGTGCGACGAAGAAGCAACCGTGTATGCGGGCACCGGGCGGTGATCAGCATGCACACGACAGCAGACATTGATTCGGGCGAAACGAGCAACACTGTGGACACGATACGTAAGCCGAGTTTGGCGGTAGTGGGCGCGACTGGGGCCGTTGGCCAGGTCATGCTGCAGATTCTGTCGTCCCGCGAGGACATCTGGGGCGAGATCCGGCCGGTGGCCTCAAAGCGATCTGCTGGACGTAATGTGATTGTCCGTGGCGGGCCGGTTGAGGTAAGGCTGTTGGAGCCGGGCGTTTTTGATGGCATAGATGTGGCCATGTTCGATGTGCCCGACGACGTTTCAGCGCAGTGGGCGCCGCTAGCTGTTGCGGCCGGTGCGGTAGTGGTTGACAATTCTGCGGCTTTCCGGCTAGACCCAGACGTGCCGCTGATCGTGCCGGAGGTAAATCCCGAGGCGGTGCACGAGCGTCCACATGGGATCATCGCGAATCCTAATTGCACTACGCTCTCGATGATCGTGGCTGTCGGTGCGCTCCACCGTCGCTATGGGTTGCGTGAGCTGGTGATCTCCTCGTATCAAGCGGCCTCGGGTGCGGGACAAATCGGCATCGAAACCTTGCACAACCAGATCATCAAGGTAGCGGGAGACCGTCAGCTAGGTACGCGCACTGGTGATGTACGGGCAGCAGTGGGGGAAGAACTCGGCCCCTTTGCGGCGCCGCTGGCCCTTAATGTGGTGCCTTGGGTGGGTTCGTTGCAGAGCGATGGTTGGTCGAGTGAGGAACTCAAGGTCCGCAATGAGTCACGCAAAATTTTGGACCTGCCCAAGCTAAAAGTGACTGCGACGTGCGTGCGTGTACCGGTGGTAACAGTGCATTCGCTGGCGGTCCACGCGGTCTTCGAGCAAGAGGTCGACCCAAGCCGAGGCTTGCGAGATCCTGGCCACGGCACCGGGCCTGGTTATCTACGACGATCCGGCCGAGGGCGACTTTCCCACGCCAGCAGACGTTGTCGGCACCGATCCGACCTGGGTCGGACGGGTCCGGCGCTCGCTGGACGACCCGCATGCACTCGATCTATTTGTCTGCGGCGACAACCTTCGCAAGGGTGCTGCGCTCAACACCGCTCAGATTGCCGAGCTCGTGGCCGCCGACCGCTGACTGTTTGACCGGTCGTTTTGCCGGCGTGTCGCCTGTGCAACGACCGGTCGTCCATGCCTCCTGTGTTTGACCGGTGAAATACCCGGCGTTTTCCGGGGAATCTGACCGGTCAAACAAGGGCGTTGGGGGAGTTCAAGAGTCACGGCGTTCGTGACTCTTGGGTACTGGCTCCTTGGGTTTTGGGCGTGTTCTGGTGCGAGCAGCCGCCAAGTGCGGCGGCAGCGGTGCCCACGCCCAGTGCGAGCGCGATCATGACGATGCCGACCTTTTTGAAGGTGTCGGAAAACACGGGTACCTCCAGTAGCTGGTTGCACCTATGTTGGTCGCTAACGGCGTTTTCTCGCTGCCCCGTGCGTCGGGGGTAGTGGTCAATAGCCGAGCGCTGGCACCGTTTTCCGCAGAAAGTCGAGCTCGGCGCGCGTCATCTCGATGCGTTGGTCGACGACAAGAGAGCCGTGCCCCGCGTCGAAACGGTATACCGTGTGCGGTTTGTCCAATCGCGACAGTTCAGTCACATAGTTCTCGATCTGCCGCAGCGGACACCGCGGATCGTTCGCACCCGCCAGTACCAACACAGGTGCGGTTACCCGCTCGACATAGGTAATCGGGGAGCGCTCTTGATATAGCTCTGGATTTTGTTCCGGGGCGCCGTCAAACAACACCCGGTCCATTGCTTTGAGCGGCTCCATCTCGTCCTCGTATGCGGCCACGTAATCGGCGACGGGAACGCCCGCGATGCCAGCGACCCATTTGCTTGGATCCGTTCCCAATCCGAGGAGCGTGAGATAGCCGCCCCATGAATACCCTGCAAGGACGCACCGCGCCGGATCTGCCAGCCCGTTCTCGATAGCCCACTCACGGACTGCGTTGATGTCGGCGAGTTCGGTGAGGCCGGGGCCGCCGATGATCGCATCTCGCCAGGCGCTGCCGTAACCGGTCGAGCCCCGGTAATTGATCTCGACCACCGCGTATCCATTGTCGACGAGAGCCGCGCGGTATGCGTCGAAACGGTCTTGATCGTGGTCGTGTGGGCCACCGTGAATCGAAAAGACTGTCGCAAATGGACGATCCTGCCCCCTGGGCGTGCTTACTAGCGCGTGAATATTGCCGGCAGCACCAGGCACCCAGAAATCCTGGACGGGCACGGACGGTGGTGGCGGAGGCCCCTGAGGAGTCAGCAGCGGTAATTGCTGGCCCATCACACGGATCTGTCGGGGATTGGCGGCATTACACCAGCTGTACTCAACATCGCCATCGGGACGAGCGGACGTGTCCAGTACGACCCCGCTGGGAACATCGAGCTGGGTGATGCTGCCAGAAGCTATGTCGTATCGGTGCACTGTGGAGCGAGCATCGTGCTCGGCGGTGACGAGCAATGCGCTTGCGTCCCGATACCATTCGGCAGACAGTTCACCCGGTATGTCGATGCGCAGTTCGGTGACGCTGTCGGTCACGAGGTCCCATAGCGCCAGTTCGTTGCGGCCGTACCGCTCATGAACTATCAGCAGGCGTTGATCGCCCGCCGTCGGTGAGAACTCCACCGGGTACACACCCTTGCCGGCGCCGTCTGTCAGCTCGGCAACAGTACGAACGGCACCCGGCGAGGTGAGGTCTATCTGGAGTACTCGAATCGCGGGGTGGAGCGTGTCTCCGTGTTCTGAGTGGGCGACCGCGAGCAGCGTCTCGTCGGCGGACAAAGCCCCCATGGACGCATCCTCGGAATGCCGATACACCTCCCACGGCTCACCGGCGTAAGGCCAGACAAAAATCGCTGAGCCGGAGTCGTTCGAGGTGCCGATAGCCACCGTTTCGCGCCCCAGCGCCAACCCGGCGGGGTACGACGGCTTGAGCCCGGGAATCGTCGGGTTAACAGAGCGGTCGCCCTCAAATGGCTGACGATGCCACACGCCGAACTCGTCACCGTCGTTGTCGTTGAACCACCAGACGTTGTCCCCGCTGGGCTCGATCGCCGCGTCGTATGTCCCATGTGGACGGCGAGTGAGCTGGTGATGACGATCGGTGCTGCGGTCCCAGGTGTACACCTCGAAAGTTCCCGAGGAGTTGGAGTAGTAAATGTTGCGCTGCGGCGCATCGAGTGCCCATTGCGGCAGGCTTACGCTGCGGGCTCGAAACCGTTGCTCCCACACAGGGGTGTCATGGTGCGCTGTCGATGTGGGGGTGTGTGCCACGTGGGTCGCCTTCCGGAAACGTCGTCAGTCCGTTGGAGTGCGCGAGCGCGCTCTGCAGTGCACTGCAGCGTCTTGCCGAGTGCATCGTTCCATCGCCCGTCTATCTGGTCCAGTCGCTGGTCCAATCGCGATTCGTGCCGCAGACTGGACCGTTGAAGTCCACCTGTCTGCATGACTCAGCTGGGAAAGGGTGCCCATATGCACGCGATCGTGGTGACCAAGCCTGGCGGACCAGAGACTCTCGAATCAGCCGAGGTCGAAGCGCCGGTCCCAGGCGAGGGCGAATTGCTGGTGCGGGTGGCAGCAGCGGGCGTCAATTTCATCGACACCTACCAGCGCGGCGGCGTGTATTCGGTAGATCTCCCGTTCATACCCGGCCATGAAGGCGCTGGCCGGGTCATCGCGGTGGGGCTACATGTGGACGGTTTCGCGGTGGGCGCACGAGTGGCCTGGGCGGCAGCGGGTCGAAGCTATGCGGAGCAGGTGGTGGTGCCAGCCGCGCAGGCCGTTCCTATTCCTGACGGCATTGGTGACGATGTCGCCGCGGCCACATTGCTCCAGGGCATGACTGCTCACTACCTCACCAGCTCGACATTTCCCATCCAGTCCGGCGAGATCGCCTTAGTGCATGCCGCCGCTGGTGGCGTCGGGCTCATGCTTACCCAGTTGATCACCAGCCGTGGCGGGCGCGTGATCGGCACAGTCTCCACCGCAGAAAAAGAACACCTCGCGCGTGAGGCCGGGGCCGTCGAGGTGATTCGCTACACCGAAGTCGACGACGTCGCGGCGGAAGTGCGCCGAATGACCCGAGGAGCCGGAGTCGCGGTTGCCTACGACGGGGTTGGCAAGGCGACGTTCGATGCCAGCCTGGCCAGCCTGAGCCGACGCGGCATGCTGGCGCTCTACGGAGGTTCCAGCGGTCAAGTGCCGCCATTTGACGTGCAGCGACTCAACGGCGCGGGTTCGGTTTTTTTGACTCGCCCTAATCTCGGCGACTACACGGCAACCCGATCAGAGCTATTGTGGCGCGCCGGCGAGCTATTCTCCGCCATTGCTGACGGCACGCTCACCGTCCGAATCGGAGAGCGCTTCCGTCTCGACGAGGCTGTGCACGCTCACCGTGCGCTCGAGGGGCGGCGTACCACCGGGAAAGTCCTGCTGTTCCCGTAGCGCGGAACACTTACTAGCGAGGTCGGTAAGCGTCGGGGCGAGCAGCTACTTTCACAATTTTGACTACCACTCGATCATTGTCGATTGTGTACACGATCCGATAAGAAGATCGCCGGGCCGCGTAGTGGCCCTCCCATTCCCAGTGGAGAGGCTTGCCCACTCGGTAAGGATTTTCCGACAGCGACGAATAGATAAATTCCAAAACGACATCGGCGATTTTGCGTGGAAGATTGTTAATATCACGTTGCGCCGCAGCTTTAAACATAACCTTATAGCGCACCGTTTTCTCGTTTCTTACTTGCTACGAATTCTGGAAAAGCCTCTTCGAATGGAACGGGAGGTGTTTTATCTGCGATTGCTTCCCGTAGTGATGCTGCGTTCTCTGGCTGAGACCAGTATTGGGTTTCTTCCCACGATTCCCATTCGTGCGCGGAGATCAATACGGCGGCGGGTTCGCCGTTACGGGTGATAGTGACAACCTCGTGCTCGCCAGTAACTTCGTCAAGAAGTGTGGCCAGCTCCGCCCGTGCAGTCGCCGAAGAAACAGTTCTCATGTACAGAATTATATACATGCTACTCGGATGCTGGCAGGCTACGGGGCTGGTCAAGGCTGTCGCACTAGGCAGACCATTGCCTGGAGATGCAAAGAGGAGCCCGCCCCCTGAACAGGGGAGCACCGGCTCGTAACCCGATAGACTGGCGTCATGTCACTCGCACATGAGTACCCAGAGCTGCATGATGTGGTGGATCGGCTGACCCCAGATCAAGCAAGCGCGGTTCGTGCTGTCGTTTTGCATCTAGTTAAAGACGAACCCGCGGTGGTGGAACCACCCGCAAGTTCAGTTTCGGCTCCTTTACGCCGGCTTTCGTTTGCGGGTTTGATGCGCGCCGAATCAGATCTGGCCGCACGATCAGAAGGTCTCCTACGAGAAGAGTTTGCGCGGCGGCCTGCCTCGTGATTGCGGGTGACACTGGACCACTGGTCGCGGCCCTAAACGAAACAGATATGACCATAAACGATGCCGTGTTTTGCTAGAGCAGCATTCCGGCCCGCTGCTGATGCCAAGCCCTGTGCTCACTGAAGTCTGTTACTTCCTAGCGACCCGCGTTGGCCCTACTCCGAAGCCGCGTTTCTGCAAGCCATTAGTTCTGGTGAGCTCGAGCTTGTAGAACTGACCAAAGCGGACTTGGTTCGTATGGCGGAGCTGGTCATTACCTACGCTGATTTTCCTTTGAGCCATGTGGATGCTTTGACTTTGTTCCCCTGATCTCGAGTTCTCTGTTCCCGGTTTCGGCAAGATTGTTTTATAGCTAGTGTTCAGTTAACGCCGCGTGGCGCCCATAGCAGCAAGTTCGTCCTGGGGAGCAGCAAACGCGACATCGCCGACTGGACCAGGTACCGACTCCACACTCGGCGATCGCAATTCATACCCTTATCCACCGCGTCTGATCCAGTTCCGCTTGCGATAACCAGGCCGAGTCGCACTAAGCAGACCATTGCCTGATGCAAAACACGTGTCTGGCGAGAGTAACTTCCGTTTCGTCCGCACCCTTGCGGCCGGTTTCACTGTGGATTTGATGCACGCCGAGCATCTTCGGAATTCACTCTGGAGATGTGGTCGAAAGTCGACGGTCTCAACGTCAGTCAGATTGTTTTTACGGCTAGTTTGGCGCCCATAGCGTCATTGAGATGGCCAATGTCGTTGGGATCGCTAGTGACGATGACCGCCTCGCGTCGAAGCGCTATTAGGAGTACGTGGGCATCAACGACGTCGCTGGTACCTGCTTTAGCCAGGATGACACCTACAGACTTGGCGTCCTCAGACGGAAAGCCGGCGATATCGCATCCGCGCAGCAAACGCCCCAACGACGCTTGCGTCGCACCACCTCGCCATACCTGTGCTAGCGCTGGGGCCGGTACCACCGGTACAACGTGATCGGCTAACGCCGCCTTATGCAAGGCCCACATCCAGCGACTGTTACGTTCCGCAGCGATTAACGCCCCTGCGTCGTAGACGACACCCGCCATCATGACGCCCGGTGAGATACAGAATCGTCATCAACCTCTTCAATCGCCGCCAAAGCAGCATGCGCGGCGGCTACCCGTGCCGGATCACGCCGCGTGGCACCCAAAGCGGCAAGTTCATCCCGCGCAGCAGCAAACTCGACGTCGCCAACTGGACCATGCACCGACTCCCACTCGGCGATCCCATTCATACCTTCTATCCATCGCGCCTGATCCAACGCTGCTTGCGACAACCAGGCCGACACACTCACCCCTTGCGCTTTTGCCAATCGCCTCGCGGCCAGCGCAGCAGCAGGGTCCAACGTCACTGACATCTTCGGGTGTGTACGAACAGCCATAGTTCTATCCTACCGGTTAAGTCCTACCCGCGGTAGGACTTAACCGGGGCGGTACATGCGCGGCTGACTCTGTGTTTTCGCTGACGGGGAGTGGCGGGCAGCTAGCGGTTGGGAGCCCCGCCGCCGCTCCTAGTCACGCTCTCAGTCGGGCTCCTATTCGCCAACCGACTGGGGTCGTCATCTGACTGTCCACTGTGTATCGACGTTTGGGTCAAAGCTGCTGTTGCAGCGGCAGCGCTTGAGGCTCTGTGATCAAATCAGAACATGGCTGGGGCAGAAATAACAGAAGAAGAAGTAAAGCGAGATCCCCGAAAGTTCCTTAAGATCGGTGGCGGCGCCTCTTTAGCTGATGCTAGGAGGAACCACCGTCGGCTCATGAAACCGGTGCACCCGGATCGGGAAGACGGGGGAAATCCCGAAAAAGCACGCTTGCTAAACGTGGCAATTTCCGAACTGGAAAGGCTTGCCAGAGATGAAGCGGAGCAGCTGCGCAAATCCGTCGAACAAAGGAACGTTTGGACGATTGAAAGCTGGTGCGACTCGATTTTGGACTCTACGAACCGCCAACCATATCAACGCGTAGACGAATGGGCATCAAAACACTACGAGCTTATTGGCCGATGGCACGGCTTTCAAGCGGATCAGTTGCGCCGCTTGCCAGGACCTCCGAACTCCCGCCTACGCCACCTCCAAGTGGGCGGGATAAACAACGCGGTGCGCTGGGCCAAAGGAAATGTTCAAAGAATGCTTGCGAAGCAACACGCGCACCTAAGGCAAGCAAGCGGGCCCTGGAGACAAGAAGTTTTTAATAAAATCGCAAGAAAAAAAGCAGAACTCTACAAAAGAAGGAACGCTAATCCAGATGAAATAGTCGCTGAGCTCATTTCGTTTGAACAAGAAATGGAAAAGTCGTTTCCTCCGGTGGCCTGGGACGAGATTTACAAAGAACATCAGAACTATTTTGTCGGTATCACGAAGGATCTCTGGGCTACCCATATTGCACTCGAAAAAGATAGGCCACCCGACCCGTGGGGGAGAAAACCCGAGTGGCCTAGACGGCCGTCGTTCGGGCCACCTGGTTCTGATGGCCAACCGAACCCAGAACCAGGTCAGCCAGCTCAAGCCCAAGGTCCGCGTCCCGGCCAACAACCCGAACAGCCGGGTTGGCGGCCGCCATACGGTTCACCTCCTCCGCCCGGTCCGCCCGGTCCGCCCGGTCCGCCCGGGCAGGCTAGCACCTGGTCTCCGGGACGACCGCCTGGCCCGCCTCAGCCGCAGCACGGTTCGCCGCCCGGCCGAACACCCGGTGTGCCGAATCTTCCGGGCGAATCGGTCGTAATGCCGCAGCCCCCGTCGGCGGCCGCTAGAACAAACCGCTCCTAGCCGGCTAATGTGTCAAGGAGGACAGGCCAAAGACACAGGGCCACGTCCACTGTTTGACCGGTCAGATTGCGCGCGATTCCCTGAGTTTTTCACCGGTACTTCCATCTTCGTTTGAATGACCGGTCAAATTGCCGAGGAAACGCCAGGGAAATCACCGGTCAAACAACAGGCCAAACAGGGAGGCGTTCATGCGGGTGGCACGGGTTTGGTTGGTCGGCAGACGGTCGAGGCACTACGGCGAGCTGGGCATGACCCGGTGGTCATCGCCCGCTCGATGGGTGCGGACGTCCTGACCGGGGACGGTCTGGTGGATGCGCTTGCGGGTGCGGATGCGGTTATCGACGTCACAAACCTTTCCGCCATTGACGCGGAGGAGTCGCGCCATTTCTTCGGCACGGCCACCCGGCAGTTGCTGGCGGCCGAGGAAAAGACGAGCGTGCGGCACCATGTCGTACTGTCCATTGTGGGCATTGATCGGGTAGAGGGAAACGGCCACTACGCGGGTAAGCGCGAGCAGGAACGGGTCGCGCTGGCTGGCCCGGTTCCGGTGACGATCGTCCGGGCGACCCAGTTTTTTGAGTTCCCCGAGATGGTGGTGGGATGGACGCTTCATGAAGGCACCGCGGTTGTTCCGCCGTTGCTGATGCAGCCGGTTGCGGTGCCGGACGTGGCGGAGACCCTGGTCGAGGCTGCTGTCGGCGAACCTGTCGGTGGCATACGTGAGCTCGCCGGACCCGAAACTCAAGACCTAGTGGACCTGGCGCGGCGCACGCTTGCCGCCCGAGGCGAGAAGGCGCGACTGGTGCCGAGCTGGCAGGGCCCTATCGGTGTCGCGATGGCGGGGGAAGTGCTGCTTCCCGGCCGGGAAGCGCATATCGCGCCGACGACGTTCGACGCCTGGCTCGCCTCGCGCTAGCCCTTGGTTTTTTGCGGATTGCCCGCGATATTGAGCACCAATATCGCGGGCAATCCGCAAAAAAGCGGTGCCAAGTAGCGAACCCGTTAATCCACAGCATCATGGCGAATATCGCTATTTTCCATTTCCGCACCGTATGCGCCGCAAGTCTGCTTCGATACTCGCGACAGCGCAGCGTTTACGGCTAGGAGACTTTGATTAACACCGCACTTGCCGAGACTCTGTCCATTGCATTACTCCTGGCCGTGCTGGTTTGTGCGGCTATCCGGCCATGGGGGATCTCTGAAACGTTCGTCGCGGTGCCAGCGGCACTGTTGCTTACTCTCGCAGGAGCAATTTCGACGCATCACGCGCTGGACGAGCTACAACAATTAGGTCCCGTCGTCATTTTCTTGTCGGCTGTACTGGTTTTGGCGCAGCTATGTGACGACGAAGGTCTGTTCCGTGCTTGCGGGGCTTGGATGACGCGAGCCGCATCGGGGCGACCGCAGCAGCTGTTGCTTGTCGTGTTTGGAATTGCTTCCATCACCACGGTGGTGCTTAGTTTGGACGCCACTGTGGTGTTGTTGACGCCGGTGGTGTTCGCGAGCGCGGCCACGTCCGGCGCGCGTGCAAAGCCGCATGTGTACTCGTGCCTGCATCTGTCTAATAGCGCGTCGCTGCTGCTTCCAATGTCCAATTTGACTAACCTGCTGGCCTTCGTCGGAACGGGACTGAGCTTTACCCGCTTCGCCATGCTGATGACCCTGCCGTGGCTGTGTGCCATCGCCGTTGAGTATGTGGTCTTTCGGCGGTTCTTCGCGTCCGACCTTGCCCTGAGTGCGCGGATACCCGCAGCGTCCGAGGACGCTCCGATGCCATGGTTCGCTTTCGGCACTGTGATGGCGACGTTGGTCGGTTTCGCGGTTGCCTCGGCGTTCGGCATCAACCTGGCCTGGGTGGCCACAATCGGAGCGATAGTGCTCGCGGTGCACACGTTGTCGCGGCGCCGCACCACTGCGCGCACGGTGATGCGATCGACGGCAGTGCCTTTCTTGGCCTTTGTGTTGTCGTTGGGGGTCGTGGTGCGGGCGGTCGTCGACAATGGACTCGCGGATGTGCTGGGCCGCGTGGTTCCCGGTCATACGACGTTGTTGGCGCTGCTGGGCATCGCTGCGCTCGCGGCTCTGCTGGCCAACCTCATCAACAATCTGCCCGCGGTATTGGTGCTGCTGCCATTTACGGTGGTCATTGGTCCGGGTGCGGTGCTCGCGGTGCTGCTCGGGGTCAATATCGGGCCAAATCTGACGTATACCGGGTCGCTGGCTACGTTGCTGTGGCGGCGGACCATGCTTAAGCACAACGAAGACGTCAGCCTGAAAGAGTTCACCGGGCTAGGGCTTCTTACCGTCCCGTCGGCATTGATTCTATCTGTGCTGGCCCTGTGGGTTTCGCTGCGACTCGTGGGCTGATACGTATGAAGTATGGCGATTATCGCCTGGGTTGTTGAGGGCACGTGGCCGGCATGCGTGGATGCCGCTAAAAGGTATGCGCCGAGCCACGATGTCGCCCTATTGCATGTGACGGACGTCGACGTGCCAGAGGCGGCTCATGACGCCTATGCGGCCCTGCTAGGGCGTGGACGTCCAGAACGAGACCCGGGACCGCAACTCGAGGAGTTGGCGAGCGCTTCGGAGGAGCGACTGTTGCGAGCAGCAACGGACCGCCTCGATAGTCCATGCACGTGGATGCGACTGGGCGGCCATCCGGAGCAAGAGGTGGTAGCCGCTGCCGTTGGCGCGGACCTGCTGGTGGTGGCCCGCGATGGCGACCGGCGGAGGCTCGGCCCCAAGAGCTTGGGGGTGCACACGCGGTTTGTGGTCGACAACGCCCCTTGCCCAGTGCTGCTGGTCTGGCCAGAGGCCGCCCCCAGTATCGGGACCATCCCGCCTCGGCCGCGGCGTCCGTAGGGAGACCAAAATCGGTCGCAGCGGTCGAAAGCTGGGCCCTCTTCTAGGATCAGGCGCTATGCAATCCAAGACCCTGAGCGTCGTGATCGATCGTCCGGTGAAAGACGTGTGGGAGTTTACTGGAATAAGTCCATCGATGGCACCGAGAATGAGTACGAAGTCACGGTCTGGGAATCGTACTCACGTTTCCAGCTGACCAGCCTGACCAGCTGACCAGCTCTTTGTCGTTGAGTACACGTATCGGCCTATTTCGAGTGATCGATGTGAACTCCAAATACGTTGAGCAGGTAACGGAAGGCGAACTATCAGAATCCTTCACTCAGAACAGCTAGATCACCTCAAGACTGCGATGGAAAGATAACCGGCGATGTGAACCGCGAGTACTAACGTTGTCTGAGTGGGGCAATCGCTTTAACGCGCTGGTGATGGCCCTAGCACAAGCGTTTTTAGCTTCTTTTAGAAGGCAAAATAGCGAAGCCAAAGGTAGGGCAACGCAAGCGCGATACTGACGGCGGTGACAAGAAGGCCGTATTTGGTGAATTCCCAGAAACTGATGGGGCGCCCATTTTGTCGCGCGAGCCCCAAGACAACAACGGTCGCCGAAGCGCCGACGGCAGTGGCATTACCACCGAGGTCAGCGCCCAAAGCCATCGCCCACCACAGCACGTTGGAGTTCTCGGTATTGCCATTGGCGTTGACGATTTCGGCAACGATGGGGCTTATGGAGGCCACATAGGGAATGTTGTCCACTATCGCTGAGAGCAACGCCGAGCCGATAAGCAGGACAACAGTAGCCACCCATAGGCGGCCTTCGGTTTTCTCGACTGCGATACGAGATATCTGGTCGATCACTCCGGTATGGACGAGAGCGCCCACCATGATGAACAGGCCCGCGAAGAAGATGAGTGTTTCCCATTCGACATCGGCCGCGACTTTTCCTACGTCCAGACGAGACACGAGGACAAGGCTGAGGCCACCAATGATGGCGATCAGGGACGGTTCTATATGCAGCACCGGGTGCAGCACAAACGCCGCCGTGACGGCGCTCAGAACGGTCAAACTTATGGCCAGCAGTCGTGGGTCGCGGATTGCGTCTCGCTCGCGCAGTAAAGCGATTTTTGCCGCCTTCTTTTCGTCATGCACGAACGCAGCCCGAAATAACCAACGGCATAGCCCAATAAAAACGATCAGCAGCAGCACGACAAAAGGTGCGAGATTTACCAGGAAGTCGTTATAGGACAGGCCCCCTCGGTTGGCGATGATGATGTTCGGTGGATCGCCCACGAGGGTGGCGGTACCACCAATATTGGAGGCCAAAGCTTCAGCAATAAGGAACGGCACGGCGGGTACCCCGAGGCGCTCACACACCAAAAATGTGACCGGAGCGATCAACAATACGGTGGTTACATTGTCCAACACTGCCGAGGCCAGGGCGGTGACGAGGACCAAAATAACCATGACTCGAAACGGGCGCCCTTTGGCGCGTTTTGCCGACCAGATGGCCAGATATTCGAAGGCGCCAGTGCGTTTGAGTACCGCGACAATAAGCATCATCCCGATCAGTAGGAAGATAACATTCCATTCGATACCGGTACGTTCATCGAAGAAGACATGATCAGCATCGGTAGCACCGATCAGCACCATCACAATCGCGCCACCCACCGCTGCGGTGACACGATTGATCTTTTCGCTCGCGATCAAAACATAAGCGGCGGTAAATACCGCGACGGCGATCCAAGCAGTCGCACTCATGTGGCGAGCATGGTCTCGAGCAGTGCATCCAGGGTTATCGCACCAACCAGGGCACCGGCGTCTTCTACCACCGCGACCACCGGACTACGCAACTGCGCCATCAATGAGGCGATCTCCAACACCGTGGCATCACCGCCCACGACCGGAAGTTCTTTACTTTGCTCGGCCAAACACTCGGCGACAGTTCGGTCGCCCAGTCCGCGCAGGAACACATCCGCTGCAGACTCTTCGACCACCCGCGCCAAAGTGGGGTCTTCCTGACAATATGCGGGGATTGCCATCCGCAATACTTGAGTCCCAGGCAGAATAACCTCGGGTTTTCCTGTCTCATCGACAACGATGAGGCCCGGCAAATTATGGGTCGCCAATAGTCGAGCAGCCTCCACCGCAGGGGTATTAGCCCACACAGTCGGAAACGGTGTGGCCAATTGGCGAGCACGCAACGTAGGAGCCTTTCGAGTCGACAAACCAACGCCGACGAGTCTTCCCGGTACAGTGAGGTCAACCTACCGCCCGCCCGCATGAATCGCTTTTAGACACCCCGCTCTTCTATGCGCACTGCATCGTGGCTGCCTCGCACTACCGAGAGTTTACCTACACGAATTGCGCGCCCTGTAAACACAGAAGGTGCGGACGAATTCAGCAGAAGAAGGACGTTCAATACAGCTAGCTAACTAGGGGTCCTGTTATGCCTCTGACCTGCTCTGGAGAATGGCGCTCTTGAAGGATATTCCATTGATATGGGTCGGGGTGGCGGGATTCGAACCCACGGCCTCTTCGTCCCGAAGCATCCAAGGTGACTCTCGGATCTCCTTATCTGCCCTGCGTAGCCACAGTTTCTGGTTCCAGAATGTGCGGGAAAATTCGTGGACGTGCGCACTCGTTGTCACGCAGTTAGTCACTCAGTCACTCAGCCGCGGGATATAGGGAGCGTCAGTTTCTGTTCCGTTAGTTCCGGCGCAGATGGGCATGTCCCCAGGGCGTCCCTTGCTCTGACCGTATTTTCGCAGGTCAAATGAGTTAGGGGACAGCGGGGACAGTAGGGACACCCCAACGACTTACGGGGTACGTCGTGCTTTGTTAGCCCAGCGTCATCGGTGACCGTATCCTGTGGTCATGAGTGAGCAGCCGATCAGTGTGTCTGCTGATGCTTTGCATCAGGTCAGTCAGCAGGCAGCGGTGTGGGAGAACGTGGTGCAGCGCGCCGAGCATGGGGAAACCGTTGCGGTGATTGCTCATGGTGAGCATGTTGCTGATGTGGTGCCTTCGGGCGAGTTGGATCGGTTGCGGGAAACCGTTGAAGTGTTGTCCGACAGTGACCTCGTACGGGATCTACGGGATGGGTTGGCGGATCTGCATGCTGGGCGGGTGGTTTCTGCTGAGCAGATCGCTGCTGATCTCCGTGCGCGTAGTGGTCAGCAGTGACCTCTGCGGGCCTGTATACGGTTGCGTTTGCTTCAGCGGCCAGGCGGGGCATTAACCGGCTTCCCGTAGATGTTGGGATCGCGTTGTTTGAACACGTTAATGGGCCGATCGCGGAGAATCCTCGGCGTCTGGGTAAGCCATTAGATGCACCGTATGACGAGGTCTATAGCGCCCGCAGAGGCGAATATCGGGTGCTTTACAGCATCGACGAAGAACAACACACGATCACTGTCTTGGCTTTAGGCCACCGCCGTGAGATCTACCGACCCCGCTAGCGGGCTGGTCTGGCGAGACACAGTTAAATCCAGGTTTGGCTTGGGTCCGGCTCGCACCTTGCCGTTGCTGGGTTAAGGATTGCCCTTGGAGTCTCGCGCTCTTGTCCGACCGGTGAGCTGTCCGCGCTATGTCCGAACATTTCGGCATCAAACGTAGGACTTGGAACTCCTACGTTCCAGACCCAGCTCCTAGTCCAGATAAGACATGAAGCCACAAATACGGGACTGCGGTTCACTCGGTAGGTAGAACAACGATACTGATGACCGTACTAGATAGTACGTCGTGCTGCCCTATTTATGCGTCATAACGCTTTAGGGTCACGGCCGCGCTGGGTCGTCCGGTCAGAGCGACTAGGCCCCGAGCGCTTATTGAAATATGTCTATTGTTTTGCTCCTGGCTGTGCTGGTGTGTGCAGCAATCCGGCCTTGGGGTGTGTCGGAAACCTGTGTTGCGGTGCCGGCTGCGCTATTGCTCGTCGGCATCGGAGCAATCTCGACCAACCATGCCCTGGACGAGCTCCAACAGCTGGGGCCGGTCGTCATCTTCTTGTCGGCCGTCTTGGTATTGGCGCAGTTATGTGACGACGAAGGCCTGTTCCGCGCGTGCGGAGCCTGGATGACCCGTGCGGCATCCGGCCAGCCACGTCAGCTGCTCGTCGTCGTCTTTGTGATCGCGTCGTTGACCACGGTCGTCCTGAGTTTGGACGCGACGGTGGTGCTACTGACGCCGGTGGTGTTCGCGAGCGCACTGAGATCGGGGGCTCGTGCGAAGCCGCATGTGTATGCGTGTCTGCACCTGTCCAATAGCGCTTCGCTGCTGTTGCCCATGTCTAACCTGACTAATCTGCTGGCTTTCACCGGATCTGGGCTCAGCTTCACTCACTTCGCCTTGCTTATGACTTTGCCGTGGCTGTGTGCGATCGGCGTCGAGTACGTGGTCTTTCGCAAGTTTTTCGCCCCAGACTTGGCGATGAGCGCTCAGATCCCAGCAGCGGCCGAGGACGCGCCGATGCCGTGGTTTGCGTTCATCACCGTTATGGCGACCCTGGTGGGTTTCGCGGTCGCCTCGGCGTTTGGCATCAATCTGGCGTGGGTGGCCGCGCTCGGTGCGGTTGTGCTCGCCGTGCACACTTTGGCGCTGCGCCGCACCCGGCCCGTCACGGTCGCCAAAGCTACGGCGGTGCCCTTTTTAGCGTTTGTGTTGTCGTTGGGCGTAGTAGTACGAGCGGTTGTCGACAATGGACTCGCGCGTGTGAGGCCATGTGGTTCCCAGTCACACAACATTGTGGGCGTTGCTCGGAATCGCCGTGCTCGCAGCGGTTCTCGCCAATCTGATCAACAACCTGCCCGCTGTGCTGGTGCTTTTGCCGCTGACGGTGACCCTCGGCCCAGGTGCGGTACTCGCCGTGCTCCTGGGTGTAAACATTGGCCCGAACCTGACCTACACGGGTTCACTCGCCACGCTCTTATGGCGGCAGACCATGCGAAAACACAATGAGAACGTCAGCCTCAAAGAGTTCACGGGGCTCGGACTTCTTACCGTGTCTTCGGCATTAATACTGTCCGTAGTGGCGTTGTGGGTTTCGCTTGAGGTCGTGGGCTGATACGTATTGAGTATGGCGATTTTCGCCTGGATCGTTGAGGGCACGTGGCCGGCATGCGTCGATGCCGTTAAGAGGTGCGTGCCCCAAGACGCCGATGTTTCGCTGCTATATGTGGCCGATCATGAGCTGCCCGAGGCGGCTCATGACACCTACGCAGGCCTTCTCGGCCGGGGCCAGGCAGATCGCGATCCGGGGCCGCAGCTAAAGCAACTCGAGAGAGCGTCAGAGGCGCGGCTACTGCGAGCTGCGACGGATCGTCTGGATCGCCCGTGCACCTGGCTGCGCCTTGTCGGTCGGCCCGAGCGGGAGGTAGTAACGGCTGCCGCTGGTGCAGAGCTTCTGGTGGTTGCTCGCGATGGCGACCGACGTCAGCTCGGCCCTGCGAGTCTGGGGCCGCACACGCGGTTTGTCGTCGATCACGCTTCTTGCCCGGTGTTGCTTGTCTGGCCAGAGATGGCCCCCAGCATCGGAACAATTCCGCCCCGCCCCCGGCGTCCGTAGACTCCGCTGGCAATCTTTTCGCCTTATTTCCCCGCCGAGTTTGTCAAGACGATGACTCATACAGACTGACTAAGCCAGTCTCCGGGCGGGTTATGCCGCGGCTTGTAGTGGTTGGATCTGGTTGAGATTGTCGGCCAGTTGGTGTTTAGCGATTTCTAGGTCGTAGCGGTTCTGGAGGTTTAGCCAAAATCGTTCTGAGGTCCCGAAGTAACGGGCCAGCAGCAAGGCGGTGGCGGGGCTGATACCCCGTTGCCCGTGAACAATTTCGTTGATCCGGCGTGGTGGAACACCTATGGCTGTTGCGAGCCGATATTGGCTGAGTTCCAGAGGCTGCAGATACTCCTCTAGTAGGATTTCTCCTGGATGTACTGGGTCCATAACCGTGTCGTTTTTCGGCATCGTCTTCACCTCTTAGCGGTAGTCGACAATTTCTATATTCTGCGGGCCACTCGTAGTCCATTCAAAACAAATCCGCCACTGCCGGTTGATCCGAATGCTGTACTGATGTGCCCGATCTCCTTTGAGCTTTTCCAGCCGGTTGCCGGGTGGCACGCGGAGGTCTTTTAGCTCGTCGGCCGCATCCAAAATCAACAACTTCCGGAGAGCGGCTCTCTGAGTTATCTGATCGAGCCTTCGCGAACGGTGCCGTCGCCAGATCTGCTCGGTGTCCTTATCGGCAAATGAACCCAACACTCAACGAGCATAACGTATCACGTTATTAATGATGAGCGTTAGTAGTTGTGATGGAGAGGCACCTGTGTCAAGTGTCCATTCTGCGTGAGCGATGTGAACTCAACTCGACTGTCTCAAGGCCGTGATGGAGCGCAGCAACAGGACGTCTTGATCGGTTGTTGCTCCGTAGCGTTACCCATCGGCACGCAAAACGACGGGTGCTGCCCCGCTAAAAGGACAGCCCCGTCGCATTTCGGACCGGTGCGCGGTCGTGGTGCTAAAAGCTAGGTTTCGTGCTCATCGTGCAGAAGCGTCGGCAAGTGTTTTGCTTACGGCTGTCGGCAGCTGCTGCTCGAGAAACTTTGCCATGTCTTGCTCCTGCCGAAGGATTCCAGCAAGGCGTTGCACCACCGCATCTTCGCCAATCTCGGTGGCTGCCTGGATAAGTGCCTTATAGCAGGCGATCTCGTAGCACTCGGCGGCGTAGTCGGCCAGCGCGTTTTTCACCATGGTGTCGCCGGCCGGCCGGTTCATCATCCCCTGCACGGCGCCTGTCGCTGATGCCAGCATGCTCTTCGTTTTAGAGATTTTTCCGCCGAGAGCCTCGACACATTCCTGGACAATGCGGGCCTGGTCGCGGGTTTCCTCGACGTGGCGCGTGATTCGGTCATAGACCTTTGGGTCGTCTTTAGCGTCATCGGCGTGCCGTTCCAGCGTTTCTTCGAGTCCCTGCTCCATGGCGTAGGCATCGTTGAGCCAAGCAATGAGTTGGTCCTTGCCGCTCATATAGCCTCCTTGAATATGCACGTTGGGTCCGCCAGGTGATACCCGTCGCCCAGGAGGTCGGAAACAGTTGCTTTATATCCTGCACGAGTGACGGCAGACGTAGTCGAAACCGATGACTTTCCGATTGATCCCGATCAACAAGATGTCTGCTTGGTTGGGGTCGGTGAGGGAGCTCGCGCCACCGCCAAGGAGCGACAAAGCCGCACCTTCATCACCACAGGTCCCACTGGGTCCCGGGAGGGGACCAAAGCATCCACCGCTTCCGCCGGACATGGGCGCCGGGCCGAGCGGACCGAAGCTTGCCTAAGTCTGGTTCTGCCACGATCTAACCCCCACTGCCTTACCGTCGCTGGTTCGAGCTTGGAACGTGCGCTGTCCGCACCGCACCTTGTTTGACCGGTCATTTTCTTGAGTGTGAACTCGGAAAATGACCGGTCAAACAAGGTGAGAGCCCTGTTTTCGTATTTCGTTGGGGCAGACTCGGAGAAGGGTCAGGTGCGGCGCAGTCAGGAGTTCCGCGCCTTCCTCACCCAACCGATGGTGGTGTCCTCACGAGATACCCCACTGCTATGGGCAACTATGCAAATCAACCAACCCAAGACCAACCACACGCGCGTATTTGGATTGGTGCAGAAGACACCGCCTACGGCCTCAATCTCGCCACGTTCGAAGTCCACTACTTCGCAAGACTCCTCTTCCATGTGGTTCATATCGGAGAAACCGGCGGGCGGGCTCCGTTGTTGATGTTTGAGTGTCCGGTCTCTCAGCTCACCCCGAGCTTGTCGGCCTCGATGTCTTCCCGACGAAAAAAATCCGTCATATGGTCTCTAGGTCCAGTAGTGCCGCCACCATTGTTCCATCTTCTTTCCTGAACCTCTTTCTGTTCGGCTTTGTTCAATTTGGCCCAGGCTGCTTTCAAATGGGCACTAGCGTTGTTGCGGGCCTTCTCGGCCTCGGCTAAGGCCTTATTGGGCTCCTCGAGCGCATCGACGGCCTCTCCATGGGCACGTTGGCCTTCTCGCAGGCAGTTACGAGCTGGTTGAAGTGTTCGTCAGCGTGACTAAGAGCTTTCGCTGCCTCGGGGTGTCTTCTCGCCTTCGTAGATACGCACAGCCTCTTGCGTAGGCGGCATCAGACCATATAAGACAAACCCACAGGCAGTTAAGGCCTTGTCGTGGCCCCGACTGTCCGGGTGAGGGCTTGCATAGCCTTCTCCCGGGCCGCCTCTGCCTTCAACGATCTTGAATAGCTCTCACATATGCACGATCAGCGTCAAGCACCGCTTGGATCTTTGGGTTCGGGGGTTCCGGTCTCCGCCATAGGTTGTTTCCTCCTATTAGGTGCTAACACGTGGGTTCAACATCTCACGCAGCGTCCAACGCCGACTTAGATGTGCAAGTGGCCAATATTTTGCATTAGGCCGCGTCCTTTCAATTTTTGTGACCCACGGGCGAGGTGGATTGGTGTTGCTACGGTCGATCCGGGAACCCACCAGAAAGAACGGTACGACTCATGGCGCGAGATTACGTTGCAGAACTAAACGACGCAGCCAAAGCGAATGCTGGGCATGGTCGAACGGAACAAATTGTCGATGAGCTTCTCCTCCACGCCCTAAAGTCTGTTCCGGAGACGCCCTGGCGGCCGGGCATGGATCGAGATCATGACCGGTCCGCCTGGCCCCCCGGCTTAATGGCTGTGGTTTTGCAGCATGAAAAAGAAATATCCGGAAGCATCAGCCAGGCAGTTCCTGGTTTAGGCCTCGATAGTGAACTGATATATCTGCGCTTGCTTGAGGTAGCGAAAGAATCTGTCAATTCTCCAGAAGCACAGCATGCTCAGCGCCTGCGCGTGGATTGGTTGTTGAAGTCTTTTTATATCGCCCCAAAAGACCCCCATCGCGTACCCGAAATCAGCGAAATTGTTGGTGTTCCAGAAGCTAGCAAACTCTCCTCAGGTGGGGATCCGTTCCACCGGCACATAGCCGAACAAGAACGTTCCCTTCACGCCCTAAGGGCGCAAGAAGCTCGGCCCCCCCTTTTAGATGAGGAAAGGAAACCCTTACAACAGCTTTTCGAGCAAGCGTGGGCGCCAGATCCGCGTTGGCCAGAACTCCCTAAAGAGGCGCCCGCAACGAAAATTACTCGCATCCCAGATTTTTTAGGAACACCCGATCAACGCGGCACTCCGCAGGCTCCAGGCGTCCAAAGCCAATCTGCGCAGGCTCTACAGACTGGACACCAACCCAGTTCTCCGCGGGAATGCACCGCACCGCAAGCCTCCGTCCCGCGCCACATCACAGGCGGTCAGGGCAAAAAAGCGGAAGCGGTAATTGACCGTCGCGTGGTAGGGCTCGGAGCAACCGTAAGGCGCTTCATTGGGTATGTGAGAGAAGCCGTCCTGAGAACGAACCGAGCTGGCGTAGGCCCAGGCGCGAGCGATCGAGACCGTCACGATCGCAAAATCCCGAAGTATCCAAGGTGACTCTCGGATCTCCTTATCTGCCCTGCGTAGCCACAGTTTCTGGTCCCAGAATGTGCGGGAAATTCGTGGACGTGTGCTCTCGTTGTCACGCAGTTAGTCACTCAGCCGCGGTATATAGGGAGCGTTAGTTTCTGTTTTCGTTAGTTCCGGCGCAGATGGGCATGTCCCCGGGTGTCCCGTCACGTCGGCCGCGTCTTTGCAGGTTAGACGGGTCAGGGGACAGTGGGGACAGGAGGGACATGTCAACGACTTACGGGGGTACTTCTGTGCTTCGTGAGCCCAGCGTCATCGGGGACCGTATCCTGTGGTCATGAGTGAGCAGCCGATCAGTGTGTCTGCCGATGCTTTGCATCAGGTCAGTCAGCAGGCAGAGGTGTGGGAGTTCACCACCAGCCCAGCCGGCAGCACATGGATGTCAGCCGATGCGATGGCGGCTCTTATCCGCGCTGAGTGGGCTGATTTCGGCGACTGGCCCTGATTCGCCGAACATCTTGGGTTTGTCCAATGTGGTAAGACGGTTGCTCTCGCGCAGTGCGTGGGCACGCTGAACGGCCGTGCGACGTCCTCGGAAACTGTGTCGGTTACGAGAATCAGTGAGGCGGCTGAGTTGGTTGGGATGGTGCCGGTACAGCCATGTCACGTCCGGATGCGGTGAGCTCGGAGAGTCCAGCAAACATGGTGACGTCATCGTCGATGGGCAAACCGGGCCAACCCCCAATGGCGCGTAGCGTGCTCGTGCGAATCATCAGCCCGGCACTATGAATCGGCCAGTTCGCTCCATGGTCGATTGCCCAGTCATTTGCCGCGCCTGCTGGCACTAATCCAGGCGGCAATGCCGACTCGAACGGTACCCGTGTGCCATCCGGCAGCAGATCATCGGCTTGGCCGATCGCCCAGTGAATTGGCTGTTCCTCGAACGCTTCGATGAGAGTCGCGACGGCTCCAGGCAGTAGAACGTCATCGTGGTCAAGGCATTGAATCAGATCACCTGAGACCCGACCGAGCGCGAGATTTCGGGTGGCAGCAAGGCCGAGCTGCGCATCGTTCGATTCGTAGTGGACGTACGAAATGGACTCGTACGTCTCACGCAATTCTGGCGATACTCCGTCTTCCTGGACAACCCACTCCAGTTTCCATCCAGCCGGCAATTCCTGTGCGGCAACGCTGGCAATGGTCTCGTTGGCGTACGTTGCCGTCGGCGCGTACTCCGATGTCAGGATTGAGATGAGCGGCACGAACTCTCCTACGCTTCGTTTCGCTTGTTGTCTGTGAACCTGGTGATGAGACACTGACGCGTATCCCAATGCACAACTCTGCGCTCACAACGCACAACAAGCCGTGCGACGCATCCACGACGCCTTTGCTGCCTTTTTGCTGCCCCACAACGCACAGATGGGCCGCGAAGAAGTAAACGGGGGAGGGGATTATGGTTCTGACCTGCATTGATATGGGTCGGGGTGGCGGGATTCGAACCCACGGCCTCTTCGTCCCGAACGAAGCGCGCTACCAAGCTGCGCCACACCCCGGTGCTGCGCACATCGTCCACATGAGACTGACTTGAGATTAACTCGCCAGTTGCCCAGCTAAATACGCGGAGATATTGATGCAGCGGGGTGAGTCTAGCTCACCGCGACTTCGCCCCTAGTACTGGTCGGAGCTAATGCCGCGGTGTTGCTAGCTGGCGGTGTCATGCTGGTGTCACGATGCGCGAACGCGCCCCACGGTCGTGATCGCCGGGTCCCGTGACTCAGGTGCCGAGACCAGTGTGAGCAGGCTCGCTTCTGGCGGGCAGGCGAACCGGATCGGCGCTTTGGGCGAGGTGCCCAAGCCAGCCGAGACGTGCAGCCAGCTGTCGCCGCGCCAACGGTGCAGACCCTTGACCTTGTCTCGGTCAATGCCTGAGTTGGTGACTATTGCGCCGTAACCGGGGATGCAGACCTGGCCACCGTGGGTGTGACCGGCGAGGATGAGTTCGAAACCGTCGTCGGAAAAATTGTCTATGAGACGAGGTTCAGGTGCGTGCAACAGACCAATGTGGACATCTGCTGACTCGACCACTGGTCCAGCTACCCGCAGATAGCCGTCCCGCTCTAGATGTGGATCGTCTACGCCGGAGACCTCGACCGCTCGTCCACCCGCTTTGATCGTGGTCCGGTGGTTGTTGAGGTCGAGCCACCCCGCAGCGGTCAGCATGGCAGAAAGTTCTTTGCTGGGCATCTGTTCACCCTGTTTGGAGTGCGCAGAGGCGCTCACATACGCCAACGGGCTCTTGAGTACCGGCCCGAAATAGTCGCTGTTGCCGAAGGTGAACGCGCCGGGATAGTCGAACAAGGGCGTGAGTGCATCGTTGACCGCCGCCAGTGCGTCTGCACTGCCGAGAAGGTCGCCGGTGACCACGACTAGGTCTGGGTCTAGCGCAGCCAAGCTGCGAATCCAAGCCTGCTTGCGCCGCTGATGCGGCAAAAGGTGCAGGTCGGAGAGGTGTAGGACTCTGAGTGGTTCGGCATCTAGCGCCAAAACCGGCACGTCGTATCGACGTAGAGTCCACCGGTTCCGCTCGTAAGCCACGCCGTAGGTGAGCGCCGCGAGCGCTCCTATTCCAAGTGCCGTGGGCACAACTTTCCGCCATCGCATGAACACCAGGGTAGTTTCATCCGATATGAACGCCTCACAACCCTCGCAGAATATTTTGAAGAGTCGGCTGCAAGCCGATCTGAAAACAGCGATGAAGGCACGGGACCAGCTGGTAACCGCGACGTTGCGCATGACTCTGGCTGCGATCCACAACGAAGAGATCGCGGGCAAGTCGCCCAAGACCCTCAGCGACGAGCAGGTGCTCGCAATCCTGACCAAGGAGGCTAAGAAACGCGCTGAAGCGGCCGCTGCGTTTACCCAGGGCGGCAGAGTGGCGCTGGCGGGGCGGGAACAGGCCGAGGCTAAGGTCCTGGAGCGCTATTTGCCGGCCCAGCTCAGCGATTCCGCGCTAGCCTCCTTGGTCGTCGACGCGCTCGAGGAACATCAGTTAGCGGGGCTCTCACAGTTAGGCGCGGCGATGAAGATCGTGCGGCCGCGCGTGGCAGGACGCGCCAACGGCAGCCGGGTGGTAGCAGAGGTGCGACGCCAGCTTGACGCGTAGCCGGCGGGGTGGTTCGTCGCTAATCGCATGGTTTCGGGACACACTTTTCACGTGGCCGTTTTCGCTGACCAGTTTCGTCCGCAGTTCAGGCGTGGGCTGGATCGGACGCATGGCGCGATAACGCGGCGGTGGCATGCGCTCAAACGGGCTCTACACAACCCGGGGCCGGAACGGCAGACCGTCATTCAGATAGTCAAGTGTGCTGTTGCCGCGGCGATGTCCTGGGAGGTCGCGGTTACATTCCTGCCCGGGCACGAGCCATTTATGGCTCCGATTAGCGCGGTGTTCGTCGTCAGTGTCACGGTGTATCAAAGTTTTTTTGGGGCCCTTCAGCGTGTTGCGGCGACGGTAGTTGGCGTGCTGCTTGCCTACTGGATCAGCCTGCTATTGGGGCTGCACTGGTGGAGCATTGTGCTGGTCACGGCGGGCGCGCAAGTGATCGGTCGGTGGCGGAGATTTGGCTCGCAAGGTGTGCAGGTGACCGTCACCGCGATCTTGATTTTGACCCTGACCAGTACTCATCCTGGCTATCCAGGCGCACGAGTCATTGAGACGTTAACGGGAGCAGCCATCGGTTTCGCCATCAATACCTTGGTGTTCCCTCCTCGGCACACCAATCTGGCCCGAGAAGCATTGCGTGAGCTCGCTCACGCAAGTGGCAGTGTGGTAGCCGAGATGGGTCGGGGAATGGCGAAACCATTCACCGCTTCACAAGCGCATGGCTGGTTGGAGCGGGCCCGCGACCTCAGTGAGGCGGCGGACGAGACCGGTGACGTGGTCGACAGAGGCGCCGAGGCGGTCCAGTCTGATCCCCGATGGGTGCTCTCGAGCCCGGCCATCCCGGGTAGCCGCCGCTTTGCCCAGATGGTACGGGCAGAAAAGCGACGGTTTGGGGTCGCGCTTACGCAGCTGGAACATGTCGTTGCTCAGATCAGGTCAATCGCCCGTGCGCTAGCTGACGTTGCGGCCGAGAAAAAGACCGAGTCCAATGGGGAAGCTTTTCCGCTGGACCCGGATTTTTGTACCGACTATGGAGAACTGTTGCGCACCGCCGGCAGAGCCCTGCGCGCTTTTGATCTCGACGCCGGACACCGTGTCGAGCTGACGCCATATGCCGATGCCGCCGAAAAACAGGATACCTATGACAGCGAGCTCGCCAACGGGTTGCGTGGTTGTCAGGAGCTGACCCGACGTTTTTCTGCGGTAACGGTTGGGCAGGATCGCGGCCCCACGTATGGGGCGCTGCTGGTCGGCGTGGATCGGATGTTTAATGAGCTGGTTTCCGCGAGCGCCGCTCGCCGCTAGGCAGTACCTCCGGCGGCTCAGGATTAATTGAGTTGCGGGACGTTGATCTTGTTCGCCTCTCCGCCGCCGCGAGAGTTAGGTTGCTCGCCCGGTTGGTTCGGCTGGCCCGCCTGCGGAGACTTGGATTGGTCTGGTTGGTCAGGATGCCCGCTGCTGGCAAAGATGGTGATCACCGAGCCCTTGGGTGCTTGCTCGCCACCTTTGGGTCAGTTTTTTCGACGGTGTCTTTGGGCTTGTCCGACGCCACTTTGTCCGGGCTAACCGTCGGCGTTAAAGCCGGCCTGCTGCAGACATTTTCTTGGCACTGTTCACGCTCGAGCCCACCACCTCCGGCACGAATGCTTTGCTGCCCTCGATGCGTCCCTGTGTGGGCGGAGTGAAATGTTTTTCGGGCAGTTTTTGCAACGCGGCCGCCATTGTGCTGGTGAAGACGGCTGCTGGGCTAGCTGTTTCACCCACATCGTGGGTGGGAAAGTCAGGGTTTACTTTGAACGAGGCGGCCGCCAGATTGGGTGTAAATCCCAACAAACCAGGCGGCATTGTTGTTGTCGGTCGTTCCGGTCTTGCCGGCGATGTCGCGGGTAATGGTGTGACCTACGCTTGGCGCGGTCGCGCCACCGTGCCCAGTAGTGCACGGGCCAGCGGCTTTTTGGCCTACCGGGCAGCGTGCCGCGTCCGTGGCCGCGTCGGCGACGTCCTGCGGAATGACCTGCTGACAGTTGGGTTTGCCGAATGGCAGTTCCTTGCCGCTGGAGTCGGTGACCTTCTGGATCGGCAAAGGGTCGCAGTGCTTTCCCCGGGCCGCCACCGTGGCATAGGCGTTAGCCATATCGAGGGGGCTTACAAGGGGGACACCTAGAGTAAACGGTCCCCAGAAGCGATCATTTTTTTGCGCTATCTCAAGGTTGTCCTGATCTTGTGAGCCGCGGAGTACTACTCCAAGCTTCTGCGCTGCTTCAGCAGCGGCTGGCACACCGGTGAGCTGCTCTAGCTGCACGAAATAGGTGTTGACCGATTCGCCAAAGGCCGACCACATAGTTTGGGTTCCGGTCATGGATGGTGACGCGTTGCGAGGACAGTAGGAGTTCCCACAAGCGGCAGCACCATCGCTGGAGCCACCCAGAAATTTAGAGCGATACTGCTGCGGTGCGTAGATCTTGGTGTTGAGCGGAATGTTTTTTTCCAACGCTGCCACCATCGTGAACATCTTGAAAGTAGAACCGGCCTGATAACCGGGAGAGGTAGTGCTTCCCGTCAAAAGTGGATTTGTGGTGTTGGGGTAGTCCCTGCCCCCAGGATTGGGTCAAGACTGTATTTGCGGTTAATGGCCATTGCTTTAATTCGCCCAGTGCCAGGCTCTACAACAACGGTCCCCAGTGCGAAGGGATTGCTATTCGATGTCTTATGTGCAATTGCGTCTCTGCTGTGGCTTGGATATCTGGGTCGAGTGAAAGAGTAATTCGATACCCACCCTTATTGAGATCATTCAAGCGTTCTTTGCTTGTCTCACCGAATTGTTTATTCGATTCCCACCAGTCCACCAGGTAGCCACAGAAGAATCCCAGTGATTCTTTATTCTGCGCGTTTTCACATTTACGAGGTGCGACCGAGGGGTGTAGCCCTAGTTGCAGCTTTTTTCGCATTGCACGGCGTCGGCTTTACTGATGAATTTGAGTGTGGCCATGCGCCCAAGGACGTAGTTGCGCCGCTTGGTGGCTTTGTCGATGTTGGCACCATCGTTACGAGTGGGGTCATATTCCGTTGGGCTTTGCACCATGCCCGTGATCATCGCTGCTTCGGCGATGGTGAGGTCTTTGGGCTGCTTGGAAAAGTAGGCTTCGGATGCCGCGTAAATTCCGTAGGCGTTGGCGCCGAAATACGAAATGTTTAGGTAGCGCTCGAGAATTTCCTTTTTCGTATATTTCTTTTCAATGGCAATAGCGTAACGCGCCTCGCGCAACTTTCGCGCAAAAGTGGGAGCTTTGGCGGCTTCTCGCTCAGCCTTAGTCTTGGCAGAATATTGCAAGATCTGCCGTACATATTGTTGCGTGAGAGTGGAAGCGCCTTGCGTTACCTCGCCCGCTTCGCGATTAGCCAGCAGCGCCCGTGCCATGCCACGGGGGTCTACTCCGGAGTGCTTATAAAAGCGTTGGTCTTCCGCCGCGATAATAGCATTTTGAACAATTTTAGGAATCTCATTTATTTTTATATAAACTCTGTTTTCTTCATAAAAAGAGGCGATGAGATCGCCTTTGGAAGAATAGACCATGGAGGTTTGTGGAATGGGCGGAATCTTTAGCGTACTTGGCAGATTTTGGAAAGAATCGGAGGCGGCTTTAGCGGTCAAACCGGTCATACCAATGACGGGAAAGGCGGCAGCGGCCAGCACCACTCCGGCCAGCACGCCACACATCGCGAGCGTCAGCAGATTGGTGAGCTTGCTGCCATCGATGCTTGGGCGTCCGCTGTTGTTCCCGTCTGCGCTCTTTTGCTGCTTCGCCATGCTTGACCTGCCCCGCTACTGCGACTGATTCTTCGGCGTCCAGTGTTCCATCGATGCTGCGAACTGCTGCGGCTAGGGCCAACATGACACGACGTCTTTTTTGCCGGTCATCGGCCCGGGCGAGCTGTCTTCTGTCAATCCGCTCTGCAAGGTTGGCATCTTTCTGTGTCTCATTTTTCGTATCGAGCTTTCCACAATGTGACGGCTCATATCGGTTCTGACCTTTATAAAATCCTCTTTCCGGCCCATTAGCATCCCCTGAAGGGCCTAGCGAAACTCTGTTCGATCAGCCGCTGCCCACCGAGCTCTCCGTTTTCTAGCGTCCTGACTCAAAGAGTTGTCGATGTGTACACAGTGCGTTACGGGAGGAGCGTGCTGGGCACTCGACGGGCCATTGAGCAAGTTGGTCAGGTCCAGCAGGTAGCGGCGATCGCCAGCAATGGGATGGGCAAGGGGGCCGGCATGAGGATTGGCATGATTGCGGACTGGGCAAGTCGGGCGGCGTGTAGGGCGAGCGACCCGGACGCGTTGTTCGTGCAGGGCGCAGCGCAAAATCGCGCCAAGGCGGTATGTATGGGGTGTCCGGTGAGGACAGAGTGCCTAGCAGACGCACTAGACAACCGGGTCGAATTTGGTGTGTGGGGTGGCATGACCGAACGGGAACGACGCGCTTTGTTGCGCCGTCGACCAGATATTCAATCTTGGTGGCAAGTACTGGAGAACGCTCGTCGTGCTTACGATCCATTTGTAGAAGAGCTGGAAGAAAAGAGCGCCTAGCAGAATTAGACGACCTTCGCCTTTTGATAAGAGGCCATATCATTTCCGAGGGTTCTTAGCGTGGCGAGGTCGGAAACATCACTTGTCTTTTGCGCGACACCCGCCATTGGGGTCTCCGGATGTTTCTCACCAATAATTGCCACTACGCCTTGTTCTGCGGTGACAGCTGTCACGAGAGCGGCATGCGCGCGCAGAACCGCGGCTGTAGTCGGAGAGACATCGACCTGTTCGAGCCTTTCGGCCGCCGCGCATGACTGCTCGGCAGAGATCTTGGGGGCTGTGCTCTGAGATACCTGGTTGAACACGATGCCTGCCAGCGGCAGGTCCTCTCGAGACAGCCGCTCCACAAACGATGATGCTTCACTCGTCGCCGTGGGGTTCGGCGTGGTCACCACCACGAAGGCGGTCTCCGGTGCGGCAAGCAGTGCATACATTGCTTCGGCTCTACTGCGAAAACCGCCGAACATGATTTCGATAGCAGCGGTAAAGCGGGAAACGTCTTGTAGTAGCTGGCTTCCGATAACGGCGCTGAAGACCCGCTGCACTACCGAAAACGAGAGAGACGCTAAATGAAAGAGCCCACGACCGCCCGTGCGTGCGGGTGCCAGCAACAGTTTGGCTATGCGCCCGTCGAGAAAGCGACCCAACCGTTGCGGGGCGTCTAAGAAATCCAGTGCAGAATTGCTGGGTGGAGTGTCCACTACGATCAGCTCCCATTCCCCACTTGCTCGTAGCTGATTCAGCTTTTCCATAGCCATGTATTCCTGTGTGCCCGAGAAAGAAGACGAAAGTCGTTGATAGAAGCGGTTGTTCAAGATGTCGTGGGCGAGATCGGGCAGGGAATGCGTGCGGACGACATCGTCGAAGGTTTGTTTCGTGTCGAGCATCATCGCGTACAACTCGCCATTGACGAGAGAACCATGCGGATCTACTCGTTGCGGTTGGTTGCTCAAAGCCTCATGGAGACCAAGTGCTTGAGCGAGCCGGCGCGCCGGATCAATGGTGATAACAACCGCTTTTCGACCTCGCTCGGCAGCGCGCAAAGCCAGCGCGGCCGCGATGGTCGTTTTGCCCACTCCGCCAGATCCGCAGCACAGCAGCACCTTGGTGCCGTCATCGTCTATGACTGAGTCCACCTCAAAGGCAGGATTAGCGACCGGCAGCTCGACAGGTGAGGAGTGCAGGGTTTTGGCTGTCACAACCCTGAGGTTAATCAGCAACGGAAGTGCGTGCGCCGGCGTCTTCGATGGTTGGCAACTGGTTTCTTAATTTGTCCCGCAGCACCGACAAATTTTGCGGTGTCACCCGTGGCGACAGTGTCGGTAAGTCGACTACGGGATAGGGAAGCTTGTCGAGCGAGCGCCGAAGCTTTTCTTGAAACCTGAGCCGAAGCTGAGCCGCGCGCCCGTCCTCGGCTAAGCCGCGAATAGTGCCGGAATCTGTGGGTAGGCCAGCAGCGGCAAGGCCCCGTGATAGCTCCGCGCGGGTAATGCGAAGGCGCGTTAGATCCGTTTGCGCCACATTGTTAGCGACGATCAGGCCAATGTGGACGTTGAGCGCGGCGAGTTCGGCGAGAGCTTCCCGAGTCTCCTGAATTGGCAACTCTTCTAGCAACGTCACCACATGTACCACGGCGTCGTTCGAGCGAAGCAGCTCCATAATGCCTTCGCTCTGCTTTTTGATGGGTCCTACCTTTACCAAGTCCGCGACAGCTCCGGCCACGTTGAGAAACTTGCCGATCCGGCCCGTGGGAGGTGCATCCAGCACCACAGCGTCATAGTGGAACGCGGTGGCGGCGCCGCGATGACTCTTCGCACTGTCGTCTGACGCCTTGCGTTTGACCGCTTCACTGATCTTGCCCAGCAGTAGAAGGTCTTTGAGCCCCGGGGCGATGCCGGTAGCGAAATCGACGGCGCCGACCCGCCGCAAAGCGCGGACCGTCCGTCCCAGTTTGTAGTTCAGCTCTAAGTAGTCGAAGAGCGCCTTGTCGGCATTGACGTCGATGGCGTAGACCTGCCCATCGGCAGAGGCGCCCCACACCGGTTGCTCGGCGTGGCCCACCACGGGTGAACCGAGCACCGGCGCAAGCCCACCGCGTTGTTCTACCTCGGCAACCAAGACACGGCGGCCGCCCCGGGCCAATGCTTGCGCCAGTGCGACCGCCGTGGTGGTCTTGCCCACCCCGCCCTTACCCGTGACGATGTGCCAACGCGGGTAAGGAGAGATGCTCATCGTTCCTGTGTACCAGGCCCCTAAACAGTTTGCGTTATGGTCCGGTAGTGATGAGGTCGCTGTATTGGTTTTCGAAATCTGACGGGAGGCTGGTGGGAAGATCGCGGCCTCCTGGCGTAGTGGTGTCGCCGCCAAACGAACTCTTGGATGGGCACACCACCCAACCGCCGTCTTCTTTAATGACCTCAAGTGCAACGGTTACTGACGAGCCATTAGCCGTAATCTTTACCGGATAGCGGTAGTCAGTGTTGCTGATTTTCTTCTCGGCCCCTATGGAGTAATCAACTCTTCCCGTCCTGAAGCCGGCGGCGTTTTCGAGTGAGCCTCGGTCTTGCTTGCAGACAAGCGACTTCGCCTTGCTGACGTCGTTGGCTTTGGCCGCCTTCATAAATTGCGTGATGGCTTCCTTAGGAGAACCGGCCGTGTCATTCGAGTCGTTCGAACCAGAGTTCGCCCAAAACACAATGCCGATCACCGCCGCGATGACCACCACAGCCGCAGCGATGACAATTCCGATGATCAGCCCAGTATGGCTCTTCTTTGGCTCCCCGGGATACGGCTGATAGCTACCTGGTCCACCTGGACCGGCGGGTGGAGGCCCATATCCCGAACCACCACTCGCCGGTGGCCCATAACCCTGGCCAGGCGTAGGCACGCCATAGCCAGGTTGACTGGATTCGCCGGCGTGAGGCGGGTTGGGACTGCCCCCTGGGGGCTGCTGTTCGCCATGACCGGGCTGGTCACCCGGCGTGTTGCCGTAGTTGGGAGGATTCGTCATGGAAGTTCCTTACCCTTGATCGACATTGGAGTGTTCCTGTTCGCACGCGGCGCGACTCAGAATGTAGGCGGCGCGACAGTGTTGTAGTGGGGAATGTCTCCGTAATCGCCTAAGCCGTCGTCGGTGCCGTAGTCGTCCCCGTAATCAGTGGGGTAATCGCCATAGTCGTCTCCGTAATCGTCGCTGTAGTCACCCAAGTCGTCGGTGCTGTAGTCGTCAGTGCTGTAGTCGTCAGACCGTTGGCTCCCGAAATCGCACACTAGCCACTTGCTGTTTTCCTTAACCACAGTTGCGGTCAGATCTATTTCTGGCACGGGAATACGTCGTTGTCCGGTGATGGGGCCTGGATCAACATGCTTGAGGGCGACATCGTAGGTGTATTTGGTACTGCTGACCTTCTTTTCGTTGCTGATTTTCCAGCTCATGTCATTCAGCGCGCCACGGGTCGGAATCACTTCATGAGAAAAGCTTGAACAACTGACTTTTTTAGCGGCCGTGACATCGTCTTTCTTTTCTGCCTTGAGGAAGGTCTCCAGTGAAGCCTTGGGTGTACCACTGCCGTCGCTGGCATCGCTCTTGCCGGAGTGAGTGAGGATCATGACGCCGCCGATCACGCCGCCCAGGAGCACTACGACCGCGACGATGATGATGACGACGATGAGTGCTGTATTGCTCTTTTTCGGAGGTGGGTAGTACCCGCCAAACCCGGGCTGTGGAAATCCAGGTGGAGGAGGATATCCGCCATCGAACCCGGTGGGTGGGTAACCACCACCGCCTGGTGGGGGTAGGTATCCGCCGTCGGCAGCGGTAGGAGCGAACCCACCGTCGTTGGGCGCTGGGTAGCCACCATTGGACGGATCGTATTGGTTCGGCGTTTCTGGTGGCTGCTGCTGGCTATAGGGGTTGGCCCCAGAGGTTGGCTCTTGCCCGAACTGTTGGTTCGGCTGTTCAGACGCTGGATGCGGTGCATCGCTGTAACCGGAGGGGCCGCTACCGCTACCCGGTGCGGGCCATCCACCTGGCTGCCCCTGCGGGTCGTTGTTTCCGGGGGGTCCGTACGGCGGGTAGCCGCCAGGAGGAGTCGTCATAAGTGGGGTTCCTTACCTGGTTACGTGGGGAACGCAACGATTGTTGGATATGGCCGACACCATATCGAGAGCAGCAAAGCCCATGACCGCCCAGCGTAGCTAACAGATAAGCTCTCGCCCATGCCTAAATGGGAGTACGTAACCGTACCGTTGCTTATCCATGCAACAAAGCAAATTCTCGACACGTGGGGACAAGACGGCTGGGAACTCGTGAGCGTGGTCCCGGGCAGCAATGCTGAGCAGCTCGTGGCTTACCTCAAACGACGCAAAGATGGGGACGACCAGTGAGCGCCGGCCGTGACAAGCTCGCCGAGCTAGGCCTAGCACTCCCGCCCGTCGCCGCACCAGTCGCCGCGTATGTGCCGGCCGTACAGACTGGGCACCTTGTCTATACCTCTGGCCAACTGCCCACAGTGAACGGCAAACTTCAAGAAACCGGCAAGGTAGGGGCAGAAGTAACCGTCGAACGCGCATACGAATTGGCACAGACCTCGGCATTGAACGCGCTAGCCGCAGTAGATGCGTTGGTAGGCATCGAGAACGTTGTTCGGGTAATCAAAGTGGTAGGGTTTGTGGCTTCTGCGCCAGGTTTCACCGGGCAGCCAAAGGTGATTAACGGTGCGAGCGAGTTACTTGGTCGGGTCTTCGGCGATGCCGGGCGGCATGCGCGCAGCGCTGTTGGTGTCTCTGAGCTTCCTCTCGATGCGTCGGTTGAGATCGAACTGATTGTAGAAATCCGCTAGTCCCCGCTCGGCTGAGCCCGTTGCGCTCGGTACCGTCTATCACGTGACCTCCCCCATAGCATCGCCAGTGCCCGGCCTGTCTGGCCTGGCGATAATTGCTCGTGGTGGCTACTCGACTGTGTACCGGGCGCGGCAGGACTCCATGGGGCGAGATGTCGCCCTCAAGATCGATACTCGCACCTTGGACGAGGAGCGCGACCGCCGCCGATTCTTGCGTGAAGCAGAATCGGCGGGTCGGATGTCAGGTCACCCCAATATCGTGCATGTATACGACGGTGGGGTGACGTCAGACAATCATCCGTACCTGGTCATGGAGCTGTGCGTGGGTGGCTCTTACGCGGGCAGGATCAAAAAGGACGGACCAATTGGAGCTGGTGAGGCGCGGGAACTCGGCATTAAGATCGCCGACGCGCTTGATGCCGCGCATCGTTCGGGCATTCTTCATCGCGATGTAAAACCGGGAAACATACTGGTCAACCGCTATGGCGTTCCTGGCTTGTCCGACTTTGGGTTAGCGGCGGTCTTCGACGCCAGTCGGGACACGTCGGTCACGGTCGAAGCGCTCACCCCGGCCTATGCGGCCCCCGAGGTGTTTCGGCTGGAGCGACCAAGCGAGGCTGCCGATATTTATTCTTTGGCCGCCACCCTCTACACGCTTATGTCGGGGCGGCCTCCTCGGTGGCCAGAAACAGGTTCTCCCAGCCCCGTGCAGATGGTCACGTTGCACAACGAACCGATCCCCGACATCGTCGGTATTCCTCGGGACCTGCTGGATGTGTTGCGCATCGCCATGGCTCCCGACCCGTCGCAGCGCTATCAAACGGCGGCGCAGCTGCGGGATGCTTTGATCCAACTGAGGTTGGACGGTGCGGTCACGACGGTAGGGGCGCCGCCGGGGGCTCCTACCTCAGGGGCTGTCGCGCATTCTGGCGGGGGTTATTGGCCGCCCGCTGGTTCGCCGGTTTATCCCACTTCCGGGTCAGCCGGCAGGTTTCCTAGTCATTCCGGCGGGCAGGCGCAGTGGGGTGAGCCCTCGGACGGCCGTCAATCGGTGTCACTGTCGGGTTCATCGGTCTCTGGCAATAACTGGAATGTTGACGCCCCCCGCCGGAGTCGGGCACTCGTGGTTGTGTTGGCGATTTTGTCGGTGCTATTTGTGGCGACGAGCATCACCGCAGGGGCGATCGCTACGGGGTGGGGCGATTCCGGTTCTGGAAAGGCGAGCCCGACGCAACACCCGTCTGCGACGAACCTTCCTGGTGCGAATAACCCATGTTTGTTACAGACCGACCTCGCATCGTGTCCTACCCAACCAGAATGCTTCGGGAAGATTGCGGTAGACGGTCGGGCAACGCGGGCGCCGACCAAGTCGACTGCAGTGAGCCGCATAGGTGGGAAACCTTCGTGGCGAGCACGCTCCCGTCGCGGGCCACCGATGTGGCGTATCCGGGCATCAAGTCACAGCCGTACGTGGAGGCGCTGTGTAGCTTGCGGACTCTCCAGGTGACATTGGACGGTGCGTCAACGGCGGAGTGGCGGGTTGACGTACTTCCTCCCACGCATGACCAGTTGTCTAGCGGCAATAAGACGGTTCGCTGTCTCGCGGGTAAAACCGAACAGCTGGACCGCTCGTACTTCGTGCGGAAAAAGGCTGACACTTAACCGAAAGTCGTGGGAGTCGCCGAGAACGGCTGTCCATATGCGACGGTATGCTCAGTCACGCGAACTGGCGACCAGGCAAGCGACAGGTAAGCGCACAGCGAGGCCCGGTTGCGCTACCTAGCGCGGCGCGCAAGCCGCTCGGGATCGAGAATGACAACGCTCTTTCCCTCTAGCCGTAGCCAGCCCCGTGAGGCAAAGTCGGCCAGCGCCTTATTGACTGTCTCACGAGAAGCGCCGACGAGCTGGGCAAGCTCTTCTTGCGTCAGATCGTGGGTGACCCGAAGCGCCGCGCCTTCCCGTAGCCCAAACCGTTGAGCGAGTAGCAACAAGTGCTTGGCGACCCGGCCTGGAACGTCGGTGAAGATGAGGTCGGCAAGCATGTCGTTGGTGCGACGTAGCCGGCGCGCGAGCACGCGGAGAAGTTGCTCAGCTATTTGTGGCCGCTCGGCGATCCACGGAAGCAGGGACGCTTGCCGCAAGTGCGCCAGTCGTGCATCGGTGAGGGCTACGGCGTTGGAGGTGCGCGGACCGGGATCGAACACCGACAGCTCGCCGCATAGGTCGGAAGGGCCGAAGACGGCGAGCATGTTTTCGCGTCCGTCTCGGGTTTTTCGGCCGAGTTTTACTTTGCCGCTCATGACAATGTAGAGGCTGTCGCCATGCTCGCCTTGCGAGAAAATCATGTTGCCTTTGGGCACGTCAACGTATTCCAACTGACTGGCTAAAGCCTCGGCGTCGTCGATGCCCACGCCTTGGAAGAGTCCACACTGCACCAACACGTCATCCATGAGTCTTGCCTTTCCGAGCTGAGTCCTCACCAGACATACGACACTTGCTGACTTTCGCGGATGTGCCAGCAGAAGTGTAGATAGGTGTGTCGCGGGGCGCGAACGCGGTGAACGGTGCGGCTCGTAGGCTAGCCGAGTGGGTACCTCCGATAGCTCAACCTCGCCGACCACCGCTAAACCGTCGTTAGCTCTGGTGCGGCGAGCGCGGCGCATCAACCGAGGTCTGGCAGAGGCTCACCCCGACGCGCATTGCGAGCTCGACTTCACGAATCCGTTGGAACTCGCGGTGGCGACCATTCTGTCCGCGCAATGCACGGACCAGCGCGTCAACGCAACAACGCCAGCACTGTTCGCCCGCTATACGTCTGCGGGCGACTACGCCGTCGCGGAACGGGCAGAACTGGAGGCGATAATTCGACCTACCGGGTTTTTCCGAAACAAAACCGCAGCTTTGATGGGCCTTGGCCAGGCCTTGGCAGAACGCTACGGCGGCGAGTTACCAGAAACTATGGAGGAGCTCGTCGCCCTTCCAGGGATCGGTCGGAAAACTGCGAACGTCATTGTGGGCAACGCGTTTGGAAAACCTGGGTCTAACAGTTGACACACACTTTTCCCGATTGGTCCGTCGCTGGCAGTGGACCGAAGCTCACCGATCCGGTCAAGATCGAGCGCACGGTGGCACAGCTCTTGCCTCGCGCCGAGTGGACCATGTTTTCGCATCGGGCGATCTTTCATGGCCGCCGCGTGTGTCACTCCCGGAAGCCCGCATGTGGCGCCTGCTCGCTTGCGCGGTTGTGTCCGTCGTTTGGTCTCGGCCCCACTGATCCGGCTGAGGCGGCGCGGTTGCTGCGAGGGTCACGTATCACCGAACTCGCCGCACTTGCCGGAGTCGAGGCCACTGGTGCGGAAGGAGCTGGCTCCCCTTAGACGAGGCGCACAGTCGCCATGACCGTGCCTTGGCCGCGTGTGGCGATGCGAACCGGAGTGGCGCTATTGGTGAGCATGTTGCTGGAGCAAGCTGCGCGTTCGCAGTGCGGATCAAGCCCGTACGCACACTGCCTCCACGCAACTCGACGGATTCGCCTCGTGCGTGAGCTTACGGCGAGCCGTGCGCCGGGGAAAACGAGCTCGGCCCCCGGCCACGAGCCGTCCCTGCCAGAACTGACGCTCCCCTGCATGGATGGCAGCGGGCATAGCTTTTCGTTTCGCACTTCTTTGGTTAAGCCCCTGGTCGTGAATCTCTGGGGTTCATGGTGTCCGCCGTGTGGTCAAGAGTTGCCGGCATTTCAGCGTCTATACGAGGCGGCGGGGCGCGGTAAAGACGCGAGTCTTCGAGTGTTGGGAGTGGTGACGGAGGACTCCGCAAGCAAGGCGGGGCGGCTGCTCATGACATCGGCGTGAGCTTTCCTAACCTGTATGACCGGAGGGGAGCCCTCAAAAGCGGGTTGGGGCGAAACGCCCTGCCGTTGACGCTCTTTGTGGCCACGGACGGCACGATCCGCTTCATATACAACGGGGCTCCGCTGACGACAGACGCGTTATGGCAGCTTGCGCAGACACACTTGGGCGTTCGCTTACCCGAGGAGCACTGATGCCACGTGTCAGCACCCCGCGTCACGGTAGCTCTGCGCGCACGGGGACGATGTCGACATGCGTGGCAGCAGCCTTGACGTACTTTTGCTCTCGTTAGCTCTGATATTTGGGTTCATTGGTTACCGGCGAGGGTTTGTTGTCGGCGTCTTGTCTTTTATCGGTTTTTTCGGTGGGGCGCTGCTGGGGCTGCAAATCGCCCCTATCCCGGCACAGCGGTTTGGTCAACCGCCGGCCAAGGTTGCCATGGCGTTGATGGTGGTCTTTGCGTTCGCGCTGGGTGGACAGGCCATTGCGTTCGTGGTGGGCGCGAAACTTCGTGACCGGTTGCGTCTTCAAACCCTGCGCACCGTGGACAGTATCGGCGGCACGGTCGTGTCTGTGCTTACCGTCCTGTTCGTCGCCTGGATGGTTGCCGCGCCGTTGGTGGTGGCACCGGTGCCGTGGCTGTCGCAGCAGATACGTGGCTCCGCGGTGCTCCGCACACTAGACCGTGCGATGCCTAAGCCGTGGATTCGCTGTACTCGACGTTTCAAGATGCGGTCCGCAGCAATGAGTTTCCACAGATTTTCGCTGGGATAACCACAAACCGGATTCCGGAGGTAGGCTTCCAGATCCTGCGCTGGCCAGCTCACCTGTCGTGCGCACCGTGCAGCGCTCGGTGGTCAAGGTGATCGGCGATGCGCCCGGTTGCGATCGTCGGATTACTGGCACGGGGTTTGTCTTTGCCCGGCAGCACATCATCACCAATGCGCACGTGGTGGCCGGAGTGCGAGAGCTCTATGTCGAGGCCGCCGGGGTCCTGTACACCGCGCATGTTGTTATTTATGACCCGGGACGTGACCTGGCGGTGTTGTACGTGCCTGGTTTGGTCGCTCCCACGATGGACTTTGCTGGGGTGGCCCGGCAGGGTGCTGATTCCATTGTGGTCGGATACCCACTGGATGGTCCTTATACCGCGGTGTCGGCCAGAGTGCGCGACAAAGAGAGCATCGACGGGCCGGACATCTATCAGCAGCAGACGGTGCGGCGTGAGGTCTATTCGCTTCGGGCATCGGTCCGGCCCGGAAATTCGGGTGGACCACTGCTCGATATTCACGGAAAGGTCTATGGTGTCATTTTTGCGGCGGCCACCGATGATGCCGACACCGGCTATGCGTTGACAGCTGCCGAGGTGCGACCAGTAGCGGACGAAGGGCGAACCGCCACCGCGTCGGTAGGTACGCAGGGTTGTGACTAGCAGCTCGGGTGTTAAGGCTGCTGTCGCCTTCGTCGTCGCGATAGCACGATGAACAGCCAGGTCGCCGCCATGATGCTGACGCCGACCGTTCCTGCCATCGCCACAAGTGCGGCGATACTAGCGACCTGGATGGTGCTGCGGTTCGCCAGAGGAGCCAAGTGTGGCGAAGTGTGAGGCGCGGATGGTCCACTATGGATGGAACTCGGTTCGCTCTTTTGGCCGTTACTACTTCCGACCAACGGATTCTGGCTGACATTTGGTACTTGAGCGGTGAGAGCACCAGTCGGGTTGACTACCCCGAAGCCGTACTGGGAGTCGCGCCCCGGTGCACCCATGTCCCAAGCGGTCCGGGTGAGTCGATTGATCACATTGTTAGCGCTCATCGTGGGATACCGAGAGCGCACGAGAGCGGCGGTCGCGGCGACAAGAGGTGACGCAAAACTAGTGCCCTTCACGTTCCAATAGCTGTCGTGGGAGTCGGCGCCGGTGATGTCGTTGGCAGGTGCGGACAACACCGTCGATGGGCCTTGGATGGAGCCAGACCAGAAGCTGGAGTCGGAATTGACACCCGACACCGCGATGACGCCGGGTTCCCGAGCCGGATGCCATACCTGGGTGCCACGACCATTGGAAACATTGCCATCACAAGCGACCACTACCACGTCACGGGACATCGCGTATCGCACCGCATCGCTGAGTACCGCAGACGTTTCCGAGCTGCCCAGCGACATGTTGATGACGGTCGCACCGTTGTCGACAGACCAACGCACAGCGTCGGCCACTTGGTTGGCGGAGTTGTATTCGTTTTTGGAGTCCAACACCCGCACCGGCAGTATTTTCGCGTTCGGGGCGAGCCCTTCCACGCCGTCCTTGTCGTCTTTGCCGGCGATCAATGCGGCCACTGTGGTGCCGTGTCCTACCACGTCCGTCCGTCCGTCGGTAGAACCGTCAACAAAGTCCTTCCCCGGGAGTACTTGCCCGGCGAGATCCGGATGGTTGGCGTCGACGCCCGAGTCGATGACCGCGACTGTTTCGTTCGCGCCCCTGGAATAGCGCCATGCCTCCTGGGCATGCAGGTAAGAGAGTTGCCATTGCTCGTTACGAATCGTGTCGGCGATGGCGACCGCCGTGCCGGATCGATTCATGGAGGCCCACACGCTGATGTCGGTGGGGCTTCCGAAGAATGCGATGACCGCCGCGATGAAAGCCACCATCGTAGACAGCGCTCTGGAGCGCCCAGGTGCCTTAGTGAGCATGCCGTCCCACCCAATCTAGCAACAGTGAGTTGCTGTGGTTCGCCTGTTCCAAATGGGGAAAGTGGCCAACATTCGGCATGTACTCGAACCGGTACGGAGCGTTGACGTAGGTATCGGAGCCGTGAGCCGTTGTGGGAAGAATGCAGCTGTCGAGGGCTCCGTGGAGTTGTATGACGGGCGCCGTGATCGGAGTATCCATCAAGCTCGCGTAGCGCCACCCGCTCCGGCGCGTCAGCGACCGCACGGTCCAGCGGTAATACTCCAGCGCGCAGAACGCTGCCTGGGTGATCCGCATCGCATCGCGGCAAGCGGCGACATGTGCGGCGAAGTCTTCGCTGGCGCGCCATTGTGGACTCGCCCACATGGTGATCAGGCGTTCTACGTACTGCGCGTTGTCTTTAGTGATGACGTGTTCATAGCGCGGCAACTGAAAACTGAACAGGTGTTTAAGTGCTGCGCGCTGGGCGCGGTCGGCGAAGAGCGCGCGCCGCAACCGCAGTGGGTGGGCAGATCCGAGGATGCCGATGGAGTTGACTAGCTGAGGATGAAAGGCCGCGACTGTCCAAGCCAGACTTCCCCCCCAGTCGTGGCCAATGACGGCTGCCTTGTGCTCACCCAGCGCACGGATAAGCCCGGTGACGTCGCCGGCGAGGTTGTAAGCGTCGTAGCCCCGCGGAGGTTTGTCGGAGGCGCCGTAGCCGCGTAGGTCCATGGCGACCGCGCGGTATCCCGCATTCGCGAATGCCACCAACTGATGGCGCCACGTCCACCAAAAATCCGGAAACCCGTGCAGAAACAGCACGAGCGGACCTTCGCCTAGTTCGGCCACGTGAAATCGACTGCCGTTGGCGTTGATATGACGGTGGCTCCACGGTCCGTCGATGAGAACCACAGAGTCGTCCCGCCGGGCAGCCATGAAGGTAGGTTAGCCGCGCGTCGCCTATTTCTACGCGATGAGGGGTCACAAGTTGGCTTGCGTCGGTCATACATGTCGCATCGACCCTTCACTAACTAGCGAATAGGGCAGCGGCCGTTATCGGCGAGCATGGAGCCTCAAACGCAGCAGCGTGGCGGAGATGAATCCCGCAACCGTTGACGCGACCAGCACCGCGAGTTTGACGTATTCGCCCTGCGAGGTAGCGCCAAAGGCGAGCTCGGCGATCAGCAAGCTGACGGTAAAACCGCAGCCCGCCACGGAGGCCAATGCTGTTAAATCCCACCAGTTCACGTCTTTGGGTAGCTTCGCCAGGCCTAGTGCCACGGCAGCTCTAGCGCCTCCGAACACGCCCAATAGTTTCCCCAGAACTAGGCCAGCCATGACTGCCCAGACAACCCGGTCCGCAGCGAATCCGGTCAAGGTTGCGGCGTTGATAGCCAAGCCGGCAGCGAAAAAGCCAAATAGTGGAACGCAGAGCCCAGCAGACCACGGTTGGAGTCGATGCTCCAGTCGTTGTGCCGGTGACTGTTCTTCGTCTGGGTCGGTCTCTACTCGAGTGAGTAGTGCCAATGCGATACCCGCCACCGTGGCATGTATTCCCGAGTAGTGCACTGTTACCCACACCGCGGCGGCGAGCGGCACATATATCAGCGGGCTGCGCACGCGCAATCGTTGCAATAGTGCGTAGCCGGCGAGCAGGGTGATGGCAACGATCAACGCAATCCACTGAAGAGACTCGGTAAACACCACGGCAATGAGAGCGATGACGCCAAGGTCATCGATCACGGCGAGAGAAAGCAAAAAGACCCGCAAAGACGAAGGCAGCCCGGGTGCAGCGATAGCCAGCACCGCCAAAGCAAACGCGATGTCAGTGGCGACCGGCACCGGCCAGGCATCACCGCCGCCAGGTGCCCCAAACGAGATCAGCGCGCACAAGGCCGCTGGGATGATCATTCCGCCGAGCGCGCTCAAGACGGGCAGCATCGCTCGACGCCTGTCGCGCAATTCGCCGACGACAAACTCACGTTTAAGTTCCAGACCAGCGATGAAAAAGAACACCGCTAGCAGACCGTCAGCGGTCCAGGTGCCGATGGACAGATTGAGGTGTAGCGCCGCGGGGCCCACCACCGCGTCCCGCACGTCGCGGTAGGTGCCCTGCAACGGAGTGTTAGCAATGATCAGGCCCGCTGTTGCGGCAGCTAATAGAATCAGGCCGCCGACGGTTTCGGTACGCAGAAACTCCGCGACAGCGCGACCAGCGCGTTTGGCGTTTGATTGAGTCTTCTCGAGGTGCTGATTCGTGGGACGCTTGTTTCTGCGCCGGCCACCACCAAGAGACATAGGCACACCGTACGTTCCCTCGCTAAAGGATGAGTATGTCTAAGTTCACCAAGAGTGGCGGGTGGCGGCGCCCTTCTCGCTGTGGCAGTAGTGGTCTAGTGGCACCCTTTTTGCACTCAGAAGTTCTGCGCCCGCCAATGTGTGCCCGCCGGTGCCCCAGGAAACCTGCCTCGCCGCTCCCGTTCCGGGTGGACCTGATGGTAAAAATCTAGGTGGTGCGATTGCTGTTCAAGCTGGGTATAGCAGCTCAGCTTCTGCCCAGCTTCGGCTAGAAGCGCGAGATTCCCGGGTAGACGGAGCTAGCGTGACGTGGGATGCCGAGGCTGTGTATCAAGATGGATTTACCAAGACGTGGAGCGGCAGTAGTTTGCCTTTCGGCACTCTGCCGGCTATTGATGGGGCTCCTGGCCCAGCAAAATTCAGCATGGCATGACCTCATTCGATTCGTTTCTTGCGCACGCTGTCGGTCACGGTCCGTTAGACCGGATTGTCGTGACGGCTCGAACTGATGGTTCGCCAAAGACGACCACCGTGACCCTTCCCAACCCAAAGATCTATCCCCAAGGAAACCGACTGTGCATTCTGATGGGCTGACCGGAGACTGGTTAGCGTCAGACTCCTCGGACGCAGATAAAGCGATTCAGGCGGTTTATCGCCGCTGGTGGTATCTCAATTCAGTCGACGGCCGCGTCGCAGACCAGCTGTGGATCTTCGGTGGTTGGCACAACGTCGATTTCACTGACGAAATGGCTCAGAAATACTCCCTCACTCCTGATCCGGGTCCTGGCGTAGGCCTTCCCGAATCAGTTTCATCACCGACGGATCCGCCAAAGTCGTTACGTCTCCCAGGGCCCGGTGTTCGGCCACGTCAGACCATCGGAAAGGGTCATTGATATGTCTTGAGCTCGAATCGATCCGCCTCACTGTCCCCTAGGGATTGCGTCCTCGTCACTGTTGCCATTCTTCGGTTTCGGGCTTCCATCGGCTGTGTGCCTCGTTTGTGAAGGCAGGGTCGAGTAGCCGTGTTACGAGGTCATGTCCTTGATCGTAGGAGCGGCAATTAGCGAGATCGGGTGCGCGGGCGGCCATGTGCTCGTATCCGGAAGCCCAGAGGTCAATGTCGGGGACGGCGAAGTGATCGGGAATGGGCAGATGGTTGCGCGCGAGTTCTGATGAAAGAGCTTGTTGGAGGGCTGCGGCGTCGACGGTCAGCGCTATGAGTGCGAGGTCGACGAAGTCTTTGATTCGACTAGACGCGATCACATGGCCTTCTGCAGTTGTGTGGGTTCGGTAGATCGCGCACACCTTGTCAGCGATGTGGTCGGCCAGCGGGTAGACGCGGTACACAGTCTGAGTGAGCCCCTCGATGTCCACACTGACTAGTGGAGGTGCCTCGTCAGGTTTACCTGTCATCGTCAACCCCGCAACGACATCGACAGGGAACCTTTCGAATTCCCGCCGACCAATCCGGGCCAGGACCGCGACGCGCACGCCTTTCTGCTCGTCGGTCAAAGGCGCGGACCGGCCTAAATCGAAGCTAAAGAAATCCCCCAAGTCGGTGGCGGCTGCGTGCCGAAGTTCCTGCTCAGCTTCTGTGATGGTGTCGATGGCTCGATATAAGTCAAGGTCCATGCTGTGTCGAGCGCCGGCGAGACGTGCCAGGAGCGCACCGCCGCCCTTGAGCACCCAGGCATGGCGATCGTCGGACTCAAAGATTCTGGCCAGAAACCGGTCGTAGGCGAACTGGCGTGTCGTTGCTGCTACGGAACGCCTAGCTCGCGCGCACGAGTACGGAACGTGTCGGTGAGAGCGCTGCGGAACGCCTCCGGTGTCTGATAAGGGAGGGTGGAGTCGATCATGTTATGACCTTTTCGACGTTGGTGTGGCCGAGGAAGTAGGCGACGACTTCTTCGGCGCTGCTTGCCGCGCGGCGGTAAGGCTGCCAGGTTTCAGCGGCCTGGATTGTGTCGGTGTTCGTGATAAGACCTTTGTGGAGGGCGTCGGCGATCACCCCACCGATCAGGCTGGGGTCTTGGTGGTCCTCAATGAGGTCAATGACTATGTGTGTGGGGCGATGCACTGGCATGTCTGAAACCCACTCCCAGTCGACACCGTCGACGCCGAGATCGCGACGAACGCGACGCTTCACCCCATCGCGGGTCGTGCGCTGGAGCTTCGGCACAATGAATTCATGCTGGTAGGAGGGGAAATCCCCGATGTCGTAGCATGCTGCAGCGGATTGGTGGGAGACGATTCCCTGCTCGTGGGTGCGCTCCCACGCAGGAATCTTTGGGGCAAGCATCAGCCATTCGGCATAAAGCCCTGATAGGCGAGGGCCCCGCTTGTGGCGAGGCGCATGAGCATAGAGCGGTGAATGCCCAGCTTAGCTGCTTGTGCGTGGGTGATCATTCCATGCTGATCCTCGGCATACTCGCCGATCGCACTCAGCGCATCCCTGGCAGACATGGCAAAAGTGTACCGTCTAGGGAACGTTTTTGCCTCTCGCTTGCGGCCGAAGTTCAGGGCCCTAGCCATAGGCTTGCCAGGACTACGCTTCGTTATCACCTTTGAACTGTGTTAGGCCTTCCCGAATCAGTTTCATCACCGACGGATCCGCCAAAGTCGTTACGTCTCCCAGCGGCCCGGTGTTCGGCCACGTCACGGAGCAGGCGGCGCATTATCTTCCCGGAGCGGGTCTTCGGGAGCTCCGGCACCAGCAAGATCTGGCGTGGCTTCGCGATAGGACCAATCTCTTTTGCGACATGTGTGCGCAGGTCGGCCACCAGTTCTTCGCCTTCGTCTGGCTCGCCGCGCAGAATGACAAACGCGACGATGCCCTGACCGGTGGTGGGATCAGTAGCTCCCACCACCGCGGATTCCGCCACCTTCGGATGCGAGACCAGCGCTGATTCCACTTCGGTGGTGGAGATGCGGTGCCCGGAGACGTTCATCACGTCGTCGACTCGCCCCATTAGCCACAGGTCACCGTCGTCGTCTTTTTTGGCGCCGTCGCCGGCAAAGTAGTAGCCCTGGTCGGCAAAGCGTGACCAGTAGGTGTCGATGTAGCGCTGGTCGTCGCCCCAGATGGTGCGCAGCATGGACGGCCAAGGTTCGGTCAGTACTAGGTATCCGCCCCCGCCGTTTGGGACGGGAGCACCTGCTTCGTCGACCACGTCAGCATCGATTCCCGGCAAGGGGCGCTGGGCCGATCCGGGTTTGGTGCTGGTCACACCCGGCAGGGGGCTGATCATGATCGCGCCGGTCTCGGTTTGCCACCAGGTGTCGACGATCGGGCATCGGTCGCCACCGATGTTTTTGCGGTACCACATCCAGGCTTCGGGATTGATCGGCTCGCCCACGGAACCCAGCAGGCGCAGGGACGACAGGTCGAATTGGGCCGGTAGGTCGTCGCCCCACTTCATGAATGTGCGAATCGTCGTCGGTGCGGTGTACAGGATGGAGACGCGGTATTTCTCGATGAGTTCCCAGAACCGTCCTTTGTGGGGAGTGTCGGGCGTTCCCTCGTACATGACCTGGGTGGCTCGGTTGGCCATGGGTCCGTAGACGATGTAGCTGTGCCCGGTCACCCAGCCGATGTCGGCCGCGCACCAGTACACGTCTTGCCCGGGTTTGTGATCGAAGACCGCGTGGTGGGTGTAGCTGACCTGGGTCAGGTAGCCACCGGTGGTGTGCAGAATCCCTTTGGGTTTAGCGGTAGTTCCTGAGGTGTAAAGGATGTACAGCGGGTGCTCGGCGTCGAAGGATTCGCAGGCGTGGGTATCGGGTTGGCGGTCGACCAGCTCGTGCCACCACACGTCGCGCCCGTCGTGCCACGGCACGTCTTGGCCAGTGCGGCGGACCACCAGCACCTTCTCGATGCTGGTGCCTTCGATGCCCTCGTCGGCGGCGGATTTTAGTGCGGATGCTTGGCCGCGGCGGTAGCCACCGTCGGCGGTGATGAGCACGGTGGCTTCGGCGTCGTTGGCTCGGTTTCGCAGGCTCTCCGCAGAAAACCCTCCAAACACGACACTGTGCACCGCACCGATCCGAGCGCATGCGAGGAACGAGATCGCCGCCTCGGGAATCATCGGCAGGTAAATCATGACCCGATCGCCGGCGATGGACGCCGAGCTCGAGTCAGCGCGTGGGCAGTTTTGCAGACTTCGCGTTGCAGATCGGCATAGGTGAGGTGCGCTGGTCGCCGGGCTCGCCTTCCCAATGAATCGCGACCTGCTCGCCGTAGCCGGCTTCTACGTGCCGGTCCACGCAATTGTATGCGACGTTGAGCTCACCCCCCACGAACCATTTGGCAAACGGTGGGTCCCACCGCAACGCGGTGTGCCATTGCTGTGTCCAATGCAGACGCTTGGCTTGTTCTTCCCAGAAGCCGATGCGGTCGGCGTCGGCTAGGGCGTAAGCGGCTTCGTTGACGTTGGCATGGGCGGCGAGGTGCGAGGGCGGGTCAAAACGCCGTTCTTCCCGCAGCAGGTTGGACAGCGCTGGCACGTCGCGCATACCGCGACCTCCTGTTTCGATGAGGCGTAGCTTGTATGTTCGTGGCATGGCGTTGGCCGCCGACCACGCCATCCCCGAGTTCACGCTAGTGGTATTCGTCGTTCACTGGCCGAATTGCGGCATAAAGCGCTAGGTAGTGTTGTGCCCGGCAGTAGTTGCTTCTGGATACGGCCGGACGGAGCAGGAAGAAGAACCTGATGACCATGCCACCCCCCGAGCGCCCTTCCGATCCTTCTTATCCTGGAGGCGCGCACCCTCGGCCCCCAGCACGCGGCTTCGAATTGCCTGGTCGTCCGCCGGAGGGTTTTCCCGCACAGCCACCTAGCGGACCCGCTAATGGTGGGTGGGTGCCGCCGGCGATGCGGCCTGTGCCCCCAGGCCGCTCTCCAAAGACGAGTCACACTTTGCTTGTGGTATTGGTGTGTGGCGTTGTGGCGGTGCTGGTAGTGGGAATAGCAGCATTTATTTTTAATAGGAGCGACGAAAGGTTCATACCAAAACCAGAGGGTAAGAAATCAACCCTAGCGAGTAGCTTTTATGAGGTATTTAGCAATGCCGCGAAAAAGCAAATAATAAATACAAAGTCTATTCAAGAGTCGGCGGGCAGCGAAACCAGGGTAAACGTAACCTACGACTACAAAACCAATGCTTTGTCGTATGGTCGAGACAGCAATACTAACGAGAAAAGCGGCTCTATCCAAATGCGGTGCGTTGACGGAAAACTGTATTACTATTTTCCGAAGACTGGGTGGCAGCTGTCGCCCGGTAAAGGGCGGATCGCGTGTGAACCCACAATGCGGACCGATGAAATTGGTGATGGCATCAATACCGCCGGGCTAAGTGTGGAGCAGGCAGGCAAATTTATTAAAAATTTCGTTCGTATAAAGGACTCGTTGATGTCAAGAAGCGCACTTTAGTTTCACATAAAGGGCATGACTATTGGCGGTTCGAGGTGTCGATTAATCCAATTAAGACTAGTCAGTTCCCCTATTACCAGGGAATCGGCTATGTTCGGCAAGCCTTGAAAGATGCCGGGGTAAGTACTGGATCGGCCTTACGGCAAGTTTGGGAGCGATTTTGAGGGTTTATCGCTCATCTATTACGCAGATCCGAAGACGAAGCTTCCTGTTTATTCCGAAATGCGTACGACGCCGTCCCTTGACGCGTCCGGCCGACCAGAGAATTCGAGTTCAAGCGACCAAGAGATTTCGCCGCGTCGAGTACAACTTTCCTACCGAAGTGCCTAAGCTCAGTCTCCACTCCCATTCGTTTGTTGCTCTTTCGTGGCCACCAGAGAAGGTGAGTGAGCCATCACAACCGTCGACGTCTCCAAATCGGTGATAGACACGATGGCTAATCCGCTTCTAGTGCTTGGGGAATTGTCGGGCGTGGCCGATGCTGTTGCCACGAGCAGGGAAGCGGTTGATGCCCTCAGCCGGTCGGAGGTCGTGCGACGCGAACCAGGGAGATGCCTAGCCGAGGCCGCGTTGCGTGGCGCTCAGGCATCCGCGCGCCTTGAAGGCGCGGAGTATCCACTCGAACAAGTACGAGCCGGAGTGGTGGCTGACCCGCGAGTACAGGGCGCATTGCGAGTCAATGCCGAGCTATCCAACATTGGCAGAGACTTGGCGGCGGGCTCCGCTACAGGCGATTGCTCGCCTCCATGTGCTTGCCGCTCACGGTCTTGCTGGTGCGGACGAAGTCGGGCGCCCGAAGGCTGGAACACCCGTCTCCGATCTGCATGTCCTGAGCCAGCAAATAGCTGCGGCGTCGGCAGAGGTACCCGCGGTGGTCCTTGCCGCCGTTGTTCACGGCGAGCTTTTACGACTGTCACCTTTTTCGCGGGCAAACGGGATCGTGGCGCGAGCGGCAGAACGATTAGTGCTGATGGATCGGGGGTTAGACCCCAATGGGTTCGTTCCCACAGAAGTCGGTCATGACAACCGCCGCCCCGAATACATCGGCGCTGCGCATGCATACGCGACCGGAACCGTCGATGGCGTGAGGGCATGGCTGAAACATTGCTGCGCCGCAGTGGTAGACGGAACTGCCGTGGCAGCCGAATACTAGGTGCATTGTGGACAGAAGGCACTCGACCCTGACAATCTGAACAAGCGCATCTCCCTTGCCACTGCCAAGGGAGTGGCTCGCCAGGAACGCTCGCAAGAATTCGCGCGCGAGGAATTAGTCAGAGTGGTTCACGGTGTCTGTGTTGGCGAGTGGAGCCTGAGGGAAAAGCACCGGACCTACGCGATAGGCAGAGAGAAATGTGCCGACCGCGGCAACAAAGGCGAAAACCAACATCAGATATCCGCCTATGCCGAAATGCAGGCCGTTCTGATAAGTAGAACCTCCTGCAGAATTAGCCCACTGTGCGCCAAACAAAACGGATTTTGCGGCAAACGCATAGCTAACCAGTACCACAGTCGAGAAAAGGCCTAGCACGATCTCAATCTGTGAGAGAGAAAACGTAATGATTCGTATGGGGGCATGTGTGAAATAGCGAACGGCGACGAGGCCGACTAGCGCTAGCGCACTAATAGTGACGCACCATGTCAGTGGTGCCATAAATGTCTCGCCAGCCCATGCACTGAACCACGTGGGGTAGCTACTACTCTTCAACACCTCGGTGAGGTCGTGGTCATACGCAACAAATGGGAGAAACGAAAATAGAAAGACGAATAAGCCACCACCTGCGGTGAGGGCGTCACCCAGTGTGAATTGTCGAGCCGATGATGAGTTCAGGCTCTCTGGGGCGTGAGCATGCGCCGCTACATTGCCCTCAGGTGAGGGCTGATCTTCCAAACCGTTTTGCCGATACACGTCGGCCTCCTTTTGCTTCACACGCTGGTGTCTTGCGGCGATAATGTGGCGAGTGCTCTTCGCCGAGGGTACTGATGTTGTGCACATGAGGAGTGAGCCGGCGGGTCAGAGAGATAAGTGGCGGTGATTTATGGCTACTCGCAATAAAAACGGCGCCTCTTAAGAGGCGCCGTTGCGCACGGCGAAGCTGGGTTACCAAGCGTGCACCTTTAGTGAAGACGGAACCGGTGTAGATGGCCCGCTTCAGTGTGCCTACCGCGGCTGGTCGCGCGTGGGTGCCCAGTCGCCATGCCCGGAAGCCGTGCGTTCGGGGGAGACCCGACTACGAGTTCCGTACATCCTTTGTACCTCGCTTTCTGTTGTGGTGAAAGGGATTTTCGGTAAAACGATGATTTTGTTGCGTAATGGCTGGCTATCAAGTGATTCGTCTGCGTAATCTGTCCGAAGTGGAGTTCGGTCCTCTGTATCGGAGCTGAGGCGGTTTGTCCCTACCGATTTTGTATCTTGTTTTCGACAGATTCTCCGGATCTTCGGCCGTATTCGGGGATATCCTCGATGCGGCCTTGGTGATCAGTGATCACCCCCCCGTGGTTGCCGAGGGTGTACGGCTCGGCCCCCCCGGAGTCGTACCCACACGACGACCTTCGCCTACCCCCCGGCGAGGGTCGTCGTGTGTGGACCCTCCTAGCACAACAACTGAGACCATTCCGGTTGTCCACAATGCCGGTTCGTGTCCACAGCTGACGCAAGGTTTATTTCGCTTCTCGCTTTTCTAGGACACCGTTACTCCGTTCGCGTTTGACGCATCTGGAGGCACGGTGCACACTCCTACCCCTGTTTTTTTCACAGAAGTTCGCCCACTTTTCATCATCGACGATCCCACTATTCGCGACGATCTATTGCGGCTCGCGGCTGCCGCGTGCGTTGATCCTTTCGTGGCTTGTGATGCCTCTGGTGGTCGCAAAAATTGGCGACGCGCTTCTTTGGTGTTCTTAGACGAAACCGCTGCGCGCCAATGTCTGCGGGCACGATTGCCGCGTCGTACCGGTGTTGTGCTCGTCACGGCGGGCGAGACGCCACCAGACCACCTGTGGGAGCTGGCGAGCGAACTCACCGCCGATCATGTGGTCTGCTTGCCCGCGGCCGAGCCGTGGCTCATCGATCGGCTTTCAGATGATGCTCCAGCAAGCTCCGGTCAGACGCCCGTCATTGGAGTGATCGGAGGACGCGGGGGCGCTGGCGCAAGCGTGTTAGCTGCGGGACTCGGGGTAACCGCAGCACGCCGTGGCGATCGTCCATTGCTTCTCGATGCAGATGCGCTCGGCGGCGGGCTGGATGTCCTTTTAGGAGGCGACAGCGTATGTGGCGTCCGATGGTCAGACCTGAGCATCCCCGGCGATTATCAAGATACGAATGGCTTGTACGCGGCGATCCCGCGCGTGGGCGAACTCTCGGTGCTGTCGTGGGATCGCGACGACACTAACGCCATCACTGCGGAGTCCATTTCATATGTGCTCGAGATGGCGCGAGAGCGGGCGGATGTAGTGGTCATCGATCTGCCACGCTATTGCGACGACGCGGCGTTGGCTGCGTTGCAGTCAGCCAGTGTCGTCGTCTTGGTAGTGCCTGGTGAAATCGGTGCTCTTGTCGCGGCAAATCGACTCATCTCCGTCATCCGACCCCACTGCGCTGAGCTGTGTGCTGTTTTGCGCGGGCCGACGCCGTCAGGCATTCGTTTAGCTGACCTAGCCCGCGCGCTACCTGTTCCAGTAATCGCCCATATTCCGGCAGATCCCAATTTGCGCGCAGCGTTAGAGCGAGGACTTCCTCCAGCCGGAAACCCCAAAAGCGCACTAGCAAAGTGCTGCGGAGAGCTACTCGACAAATTCACTCCTGCCGGTGCGATCAGGGGCAGGTTCATGACTCCTGACTCCCCCGTACAACGGCAGGTCGATGAGGTGCGGAGGCGGCTTGCGGAAGCAGGTCACTCCGCCTCGCCTGCCGCGATTGCCGCAATGGTGCGGACGAACCAGGAAGGGCCATCTAACGAACCTGATATCCGGCGGCTAGCGACCGCATTACGGGCGGAGATGACAGGAGCAGGACCACTGGAGGCGCTGCTAGCCGACAGCACCGTGACCGATGTGCTTGGTCAATGGCGCCCACGACGTCTGGGTAGATCGCGGCGAAGGCTTGGCGCGTATTGACATCGAATTAGGAGGCGATGCGGCGATACGTCGGCTGGCGCAAAGATTTGCGGCCCGTTGCGGTCGGCGGCTCGATGACGCGCAGCCATGGGTCGATGCGTGGCTGCCAGACGGAACACGACTACATGCGGTCCTACCGCCTATCGCGACGCGAGGTGTGTGCCTTTCGCTGCGAGTATTTCCTGCACATGCCCGCAGCTTTGCCGAGTTATCTCATGCCGGGACGATTCCCCCACGTGCCGCGGAGCTCATTCACCAGATTCTCTCCGCACGGCTGGCATTTCTCATCACCGGTGGAACCGCTAGCGGAAAGACGACGCTCCTGGCTGCCTTGCTCGGGGAGGTAAGCGGTACAGAACGAATCATCACGGTTGAAGACGCCGCAGAACTCCGGCCAAATCATCCACATGTAGTGGGTTTGCAGGCCGAGGGTTGCCAATTCCGACGGTGCTGGTGAAGTGGCGATGCGTCAACTAGTGCGACAAGCGCTGCGCATGAGACCGGATCGGATCGTGGTGGGAGAGTGCCGCGGGGCCGAAGTTGCTGAGTTACTGGGATCCCTGAATACCGGCCATGAGGGTGGAGCTGGCACGGTGCACGCTAACTCTCCCACAGATGTGCCAGCGCGACTCGAGGCGCTGGTAGCGCCGTCAGGCATGAGTCGCGCGGCGTTGCATAGTCAACTTGGGTCCGCGGTGCAATGTGTACTGCACATGCGGCGTGGGCCGGCAGGGCGCCTCCTCGCCGAGATAGCGATACTTCGACATGAGGCGGGCGGCCATGTGGTCGTTGAGCCAGTGTGGACACACGGTAAAGGCGATGCGGCGGCGTTACCACTGCTGACCAAACTGGTCAGTGATCGGCGTCGGTCATGAACGCACTGACCAAAGCAAACAGTCATCGTGGCTTCCCGCTAGCGGTCACGCTCGCTGCGGTAACCGCATTATGGCTATCTGGCGCGGTGGCCGCATTGGTAACGACGGTCTATGGGCTAGCCGTCTGGCGTGGCTGGCGCCGACACGTGATGAACATCGCTGATCGTCAAGCACGTGCTTTGGGCGCGGAGCTAGTCGCTGGCTTTGCCGAGGATCTGCGGGCTGGCGCGGCACCGGCCGCTGCGTTGACAGCGCTCGCGAATGGCTTTGTGCGGGCACAATCGAACAACCCCACGGCCGCGTCGGCGTGGGAGAGCGTGGCGCGCGTGGCGCGCGTCGGCGGCGAGATCAGGCCGGTTCTCCGAAAAATCGGAGAACCACATCAACAGCTCAGTCTTCGTCTCATTGCGGCATGGTCCTTGATGGACTCAGGAATGTCGATGGCGGTGTTGGCGGACGCTGTCGAGACAGAACTTCGTGGACACATCCGTCTTGAGGAACAGCGCCGCACGCAAGCATCGTCTGGCGTTGCCACGGCGGCGACTCTGGCCGCGTTACCTATCGTGGGAGTTGCCCTGGGCGGAGTGCTAGCAGCTCAACCATTTCGCTTTTTGTTGCACACCGGATTAGGGACGATCTGTGTGGTTTGTGGGATCAGCCTCCAGCTGGCGGGCTGGGCTTGGGCGAGTCGCATCGCTCATGGGAGGCGACCTGGAAAAACCGTCAATCCGCGTAGCGATTGGTCGTGGCTATCCACACGACTGGTAGCGCGCAAACGGTTTACTCAGCTTTTTTCGCGCCTGGACAACCCAAAGCGCTCGCCTCGATCACAGCTCATAGAAAACCCCGTAGTCCGATGGGTTATTTCAGTCCTCGTAGGAGCCGCCATAGCGTGGTTCGTTGGCTCGTCTCTGGCTGCGGCGACGGTGGGACTCGCGATCACGGTCGGGTGTCAGCGAGCACTTTCTCGGCGAGAGCCAGCAGACGTACGGCTTCGCCGTGAACAGTTCACTGAGTGGTTGCCCTATGCTGCCGTCCTTTTAGGTGCGCTCATTCGAGTGGGATGGCCGACCGGCCGGGCCGCAGCCACCGTAGGTGATGCCATCCAAGGCGCTGTGGGCCAGCGTTTTAAGCACATTGGGGCAGAGCTGGAGCTGGGAGCGTCACCAGAGGTGTGGTCGGCTCATCTAGGCGATGTCGCAGAAGCGGCACCTTTAATACGCGCGGTGATGCGGTCTAGCGAGAGCGGATCTGCATTAAGTGGAGCCTGCGAGCGACTTGCGAAGCAGCTCCGTGCCCAACGCGAGCTGGTTGGTCAGGGTCAAGCCGCACGGGTCTCCCTCGCGATGATCGCTCCTCTTACCGTCTGTTTTTTGCCTGCGTTTGTCCTCATTGGAGTAGTGCCCCTTATTGCGAGTGTGTTGACGGAGGTACTACAGGCGTTCCCATAGCGCTTCCATCTGACCGTCGTCCGCAACCGTCTCTCACAAGGCATGCAATACCGGCCGAGGTGCTCGGGCGTATGAGCCGACGCTTCATGGGCGGCGCCCCGCGCCGTCATCCAAGCTCAACCGTTGGCAATTCCCCATTTTCAAGGAGAAGGGAAATGTATGTTCGCGATATTTCACATATTCCGGTCACTGACTTGGGTCGCACGTCGGTGCCGGAGTCGATTCCGGCTTCGCGGCGACGAAGGCATGACCACAGCAGAATACGCGGTGGGCATAATCGCCGCCGTCGCTTTTGCGGGCGTCTTACTCAAGATCCTTACCAGCGACACTGTCCAAAATGCTCTGACGGCGATAGTGGTGCGCGCTCTAAAATAGCGAACTGGTTTTCCCGTGACCGGGGATCGATAACGGCCGAATTTGCCGCGGGCATGCCGATATTGATTTTGTTTCTAGTGTTCGCATTGGCGGCGGTATCGGCAGCAAGAACCAAGATGGCCTGCGAAGACGCGGCTTATATTGGCGCGCGGGAAGCAGCACGCGGTAGCGATAACGCCAAAACGCGGGCGAGTGCGCATGCGCCTCCTGGCGCGGAGATCGTGGTGCGTCGGGAGGGCAACCAAACGAAAGTCACCGTGCAAGCCAAGGTTACTCTGCTAGGGCCGGCTTCCAGCACTGGAAGTGCAAGCAGTGGCAGTGTCAGAAATCGAACCGGAGAGTCCCACATGAAAATCGGGACCCCCATGCGTCCAGGCTCACCGCATCAGCCGCTTCAGCCGCGGTGCCAAAGCCCACGCAACGGTAGATGATGACTCAGGTTCAGCCTCGATCTTGCTGCTCGCGGTCGGATTGGTTGTGCTCGCCGTAGGTATAACGGTGGCCATGGCCGGGTCGGTGATTTCTGACAGGTACCAAGCGCAGTGGGGTGCCGATTTTGGTGCGCTCGCCGCGGCCGGGCATGCGGCAGAACGGATCGGCTCTGGCCTGCGAGCATGCCGGCCGGATAGTGCGGGCAAACGGTGCTCGGCTCGTGCGGTGTCAGCTCGACGGATGCGATGCCATCGTCACCGTTTCGATCAAAACAGCAGTGATCGCCGGTCCGCTCGGCATCATCACGGAAACCGCACGGGCCGGGCCGACTCGAGCCAGATAGAGCTATGGGCCCGTAAGACGACTGATCACTACCTCAAGGAGGGCAACAGCGCCCTCCTTGTCGAGCGGCTCGTTCCCACTCCCGCACTTCGGAGAGTGCACACAGGAAAGGCAACCGTGCTCACAACTACAGTCAGCAATCACCCATTGGGTTGCGGCGAGCCACTCCCCGGCCGTCGAGTAACCACGCTCAGCGAAACCTGCCCCGCCTGGAACACCGTCGTACACGAAGACACGTGGCTTGACCGGTATCTGCATGGCATGCGCTAGATAGCCCACCCACGTCCCATCGGTCGCAGGTCGCCACCAGCGGCAGAAGGCCGATGGCGGCGTGTTCTGCCGCATGAACGGCGCCGGGCAGGCGGTAGATCACAATCGGCATCGCGTCATCGGAGGGAGCCCGTATGTCGCCAGCGGCCCCAGCGAAACCAGCACTTAAACCAGCACCGGGAAGCGCGGAATCAGCCACGGTCCACCACACGGCTTTCGTGCGAAACCGTCGTTCGGGGAGTGACAACGGAATCTCGTTGAGCAGTTCGTGAGTGATCAGCCGGCGCTGCTGGTAGCTGACGACTCGCGAGGTCACCTCAACGTCGCCGTAGCACAGTCGAACCTCATCGGCTTCCGTGTGCTGCTCTACCTCGACGATGCGGAGGTCTGTTATCTGCCGCGCGCGGGTGCTCCACGGCGGGTCGTCGCGACGGACCAATGCTACGTCGTCGTCCAGATCGAGTTCTTCGACCAGAAAAGTGTCGCCCTGGTGCAGGTAGGTAGCGCCGGGATGAACCGTTTGGTGAGCAGTGCCGGCATTCACTGTGCCTAATAGGCGGCCGGTGGATGCCTCGACCACGGCTACTGGCTCACCTGAGCCGCCGCGCAGATCAACGCGTGGACGCCGAGCAGACGTCCAGTGCCAACCTGTGGACCGCTCGCGCAGCAGACCTTCGGTCTTCAGCTCAGCGAGAGCATCGCGGGCCGCGCGAGGTCCCCAACGGTGTAGTTCGGCGTCGTTTATCCGCAGCTCACTTGCCGCACATGCCAGGTGCGGTCGAAGGACATGGGGATTGGCAGGGTCGATCACTGTTGTCTCGATAGGACGGTCAAAGATGGCGTGCGGATGATGTACGAGGTAGCTATCCAGCGGATCGCTTCGGGCCGCTAGTACCGCGAGGGCACTGCCACCGAGTCGCCCGGCTCGACCGGCTTGTTGCCACAGCGATGCCAGGGTGCCTGGAAACCCAGCGAGCAGCACCGCGTCCACACCAGTGATGTTGACGCCTAGCTCCAGCGCGTTCGTGGTTGCGACTCCTAGTAGCTCGCCGTCACGGAGCTGATTTTCCAGCGATCGACGCTCTTCACGCAAATAGCCACCGCGATAGGCGGCGACGTGTCCCACCAGCTCGGGAGCGATGTCGTTTAGCCTTTGCTGAGCCGCCAGCGCCACCATTTCTGCGGTGCGGCGTGACGACACGAACGCAAGTGTCTGCGTTTTTTCTCGCACTAGCTCGGCGAGTAACTCAGCGACGTAGGAGATCGTGCTGTGCCGCACGGGGCTCTTGTCTGGCTCGCGGGCCGAGCGCAGTGGCTGGCTCATACTGAGTAGCAGGCGGCTTTGCCAGCACAAAGGTGAGTTCACCGCGGGGCGACCCGTCATCGGTGATGGCACGCGTAGAGCGCCCTAAGAGGCGACTAAGCGAACTCTTCCGGGCTGGCAATTGTGGCTGAGACGGCGATGAAGGTCGGATGGGCGCCGTAATGTTCACAGATGCGGTCAAGCCTGCGGATCACGTGCGCAACATGGGAGCCGAACACACCGCGGTAGCCATGACATTCATCGACGACCACGTAGCGCAGCCCTCGGAAAAATGACGCCCACCGGCTGTGCGCTGCGAGCAGCGCATGATGTGTCATGTCGGGATTGGTGAAAATCCAGCGGGCGTGGCGTCGAACCCAGTCTCGTTCCCCTCGGTCGGTATCGCCGTCGTAGGCGCCGATCCGTGGCTCAGATAGACCAAGTGCGTGTACGGCGGCGAGCTGATCTGCGGCTAAGGCTTTGGTGGGGGCGAGGTATAGCGCGGTCGCGCGAGTGTCCTCGCGCATTGTTGCCAGTACGGGTAGTTGGTAGCTGAGAGACTTGCCTGAAGCGGTCCCGCTGGCGAGCACCACGTCGTGGCCGTCATGGGCTAGCTGAGCGACCGTTACCTGGTGACTCCAGGGGCGCTCGATTTTCCTTTGCTGGCGTGACGAAACGCCTCACGTAATTCGGGTGTTACCCACGCCGGCCAGTCGGCAAATTGGGCATCGCGCGTAGGAATGATCTGCGAATGCAGGAATCCGCTGCGGTTGTTCCCCAGCTAGAAATGGCTCCGCCTACGGCTAGTAGATCGCGGCGGGAGCTTACAGACATGCCCGGCACTCTCGCATGTTCGCATCACGTCGCTATCTGGCGGGTGCGATGGTTAGATTTGTTCGACGGGGACGTCGACGTTCGCGGCCGCCGAGGCTGAATCGGCGTGACACTGTTCGGCGGGGATCTGGAGGAATGTGTGGTGGAGCTATCGATAGCAACGCGTTCAGTAGCGGAGTACGAGGTAATCGAGGTCAGTGGTGAGATCGACGTATATACCGCGCCTGACCTGCGGCAAACACTTGCCGAGCTGAGTGACCAGGGTAAGCATCGGATCATTGTCGACATGGCCGGGGTGGATTTTCTCGACTCAACCGGTTTGGGTGTTCTGGTTGGCGCGTTGAAACGCGCCAAGGCTGTAGACGGGTCGCTGCGATTGGTCTGCGATCATGAGCGAATTTTGAAGATTTTCCGCATTACCGGCTTGGAAAAAGTATTCAAGATTTATTCGTCGGTGGTAGATGCCGTTGATGAGACAAACACATCCAAGGCTGAGTAGTTCTGGCGCTGGTCTACTTCCCGCTCAAGCTTCTCAGCCCGACAGTCAGTGGAGAGAACGACTGTGAGACATCGTGGCTCCGACCTATCCGTCAGTAACCCGCCTGTGCGGTTAGCGATTTCGCCGGTAGCAGCCCATGTTCGCACGGTTCGCTTGGTTGCGGTCGCCACGGCGCGCCAGGTTGGCGTGTCCGAGGAGCTCATCGACGAGATCCGGCTGGCGGTGGGGGAGGCATGCGCTCGAGCAGTCACGGCTCATCAACGGGCCCGTGTCGGTGCCTTGGTGGAAATTGAGTTTGGGGTGCTTGTCCATGCACCTCAGCGCTCACTCGGGTGGCCGATAGATCGCCACAACGACAAACGTGGTGATAGAGGAGCGAGCCGGCTACAAGTGGCCGTTCGGGACCATGCGCCCTTCCAACCGTCCAATGCGGACCCTGACCAGACCCTGGCTTTACTCGACACCGATCATGAGGAACAGGTTGGGCTTGCGGTACTTGCGGGCTTAGTTGATGACGTTTCGGTTTCGCCGGCCCCACGTGGCCTCGGCACGTTGGTACGAATGACCTGGCCTATCTCGGGTGCTTAGCGCGAGAGGCCGAGATTACTGACTGGTCTCGATATTGCGCGCTTACTCTGCTTTGCCCGACGTTTCCCATAAACTCCGGCTGGTCGTGGCGCGTTATGTGCGCCCGCTGAGCGCTCACCTCCGACGCTGTGGTGTCGACGGGAGACTCCGCGCCTTCGTAGCGGCGTGGGGTCGTGATAGGAGGACTAATGCGGCCAGTCACCCTCGCCGCGTCGCACGATGCCATACACCTGTCTGCCGGAAATTTGACCTATGTCGTCATAGTCGCGGTGATCGCCTCGTTGGCGCTCGCGATAGCCGCGTCTCTCATGAGGACGGTCCTTGCCGCGGGCCAGGGAACCGCGACCATGCGCCGCATCGCCGCCGGTGTGCAGGAGGGCGCGGCTGCTTACCTGAATCGTCAATACAAGACGTTGACCATTTTTGTAGTGCTGGCGGTGCTACTGCTCTTTGCGTTGCCGGTTCCAGGTGGGGGTATGGGAATTCGGATAGGACGCTCGGTATTTTTTGTCATTGGCGCGCTGTTTTCTGCCTTAATCGGCTATGTGGGTATGTGGCTGGCTACTCGAGTAAATGTGCGAGTTGCGGCGGCCGCGAACGAAACTGGCGCGGCATCTGCGATGCGGCTGGCGTTCCGTACTGGCGGGGTGGTCGGTTTCTTCACGGTAGGGCTGGGGTTGCTAGGTGCGGCATCGGTAGTGCTGATCTACAAAGGCAATGCGCCCACAGTGCTCGAGGGCTTCGGTTTCGGGGCAGCGCTGCTGGCGATGTTTATGCGTGTCGGCGGGGGAATTTTCACCAAAGCTGCTGACGTAGGCGCCGACCTTGTAGGCAAGGTCGAGCAGGGCATTCCGGAGGACGATCCCCGCAACGCCGCCACTATCGCCGATAACGTCGGCGATAACGTTGGCGACTGCGCGGGCATGGCGGCGGACTTGTTTGAGTCCTACGCGGTCACGCTGGTGGCAGCGCTGATTCTCGGCAAGGCCGCATTTGGAGATCGCGGGCTGGTGTTTCCGCTCATTGTTCCCGCGCTGGGGGCGCTTACCGCGATTGTGGGCGTGCTCATTACTCGGTTGCGAGCTAACGACAAGAACGGCATGACGGCGATCAATCGCACCTTCTTTGTTTCTGCTTCCATCTCCATGGTCCTGTGTCTGCTGGCTTCGTGGTGGTACCTGCCCGGTTCTTTTGGCGACTTGTCTGGAGTGTCCACCGAGATCAGTGAACATGACGGAAACCCGCGGGTAGTTGCGTTCGTGGCGGTGGTTATTGGGATTGTGCTCGCGGCGGCGATCCAGTTGTTGACCGGCTATTTCACCGAGACCCGTCGCCGTCCGGTGGGCGATATCGCCAAGACCGCACTCACTGGACCGGCCACGGTGGTGCTCGCTGGAATCACGGTCGGGCTGGAGTCGGCGGTATATACCGCGTTGTTGATTGGCGCTGCGGTCTTTGGTGCGTTTCTGCTGGGCGGCGGGTCGATCGTGATCTCGTTGTTCGCGGTTGCGCTTGCTGGCTGCGGCCTGCTCACTACGGTGGGTGTGATTGTCGCGATGGACACTTTTGGCCCCATCAGTGACAACGCCCAGGGCATCGCCGAGATGTCGGGGGATGTCAGTGAATCGGGTGCGCGGGTACTAACCGAGCTGGATGCGGTCGGCAACACCACCAAGGCGATCACTAAAGGAATCGCGATCGCTACCGCGGTCCTTGCCGCCACCGCGCTATTTGGTTCGTTTACTGACGCGGTCAAACAGGCGACCGCCGAGGCGGGCAAGAACGCGCTCGAGGGCCTCACCACGTTGCAGGCACTGGATTATGCCGGGGTTTTGAACGTGGCAAACCCGAAGAACCTGGTGGGGCTCTTGATCGGGGCCGGCGTGGTGTTCTTGTTCTCCGCCTTGGCGATTAACGCGGTTACCCGAGCCGCGGGCGCCATCGTGTTTGAGGTTCGTCGCCAGTTCCGTGAGATTCCGGGCATCATGGCCGGCACCACCAAACCGGAGTACGGCAAAGTCGTCGATATCTGCACCAAAGATTCTCTCCGTGAATTGGCCACGCCCGGGTTGTTGGCGGTGCTAGCGCCGGTGGCGGTGGGATTCGGCCTAGGGGTAGGGGCGCTGGGTTCTTACTTGGCGGGTGCGATTGGTGCCGGCGCGCTCATGGCTGTGTTCCTGGCGAACTCGGGTGGCGCGTGGGATAACGCCAAGAAGCTGGTCGAGGATGGCGCTTATGGTGGTAAAGGCTCCGACGCTCATGCCGCCACCGTCATTGGCGACACAGTGGGTGATCCATTTAAAGACACCGCCGGCCCAGCGATCAACCCGCTGATCAAGGTCATGAATTTGGTGTCGTTGCTCATTGCCCCGGCAGTGGTGGCTCTGTCGATTGGCACCGGTGAGAACGCAACCTTGCGGATCGCGATCGCTGTTTTGGCGGTGGTGGTGATCGCGGTGGCGATTGTGGTCGCAAAACGACGGCCGATCACAGTAGGCGACGACGACCAAACAACATCGCCGGAAGAAACTCGTGTGGCTGGCTAGTGTTCGCTCGGGGGTAGCTTTACTACGCTGAAGAAAAAGTCGTCGACGTGGCGTACTACCTGGGTAAAGCGTTCGAAGTCGACTGGTTTGGTGACGTAGGCGTTGGCGTGTAGATCGTAGCTACGGGTGACGTCTTCTTCCGACTCTGAAGTGGTGAGCACCACGATCGGGATACGGCGAAGTTCGTCGTCGTTCTTTACCGACGCCAGAACTTCGCGCCCATCCATTTTGGGCAAATTGAGATCTAGCAGTACGAGATCGGGAGTGGGCGCGTCAGCGTAAGCGCCTTCTTTGCGGAGAAACGCGAGCGCTTCTACGCCGTCGTTGACCACGTGCAGTGTGTTTTGCACTTTGTTGTCGGCGAAGGCTTCCCGCGTCATCATGATGTCGCCGAGGTCGTCTTCTACGAGAAGTACCTCAATAGGGCGGATCGACGAGGCGTCTGGATCATTGGTCAGGTCTACGTGGGCGTTTATATTGGCGTCAGTCACAGTCGACTCCCGTCTGAGCTGCCCGGAACGGCGTTCTCGGCGCCCTTGCGATCGAGACAGATGACGTGGGGGCGAGTTGCCGCTACGCTGCCTCGGCTCAGTGATTGTCGTGCATCTATGTGTCCGCGGATGAATTCGGGGTGGCCGTTGCTGATTTTTCGCTCGCGGTATCGACGGCAGAACTTGGTTGGTCCAGCACCGGCAGCGTCCAACAAATACTGGTTCCCGGGGTACCTGGATCTGAGGTTGATCCTTGCCGCCCTGGCTTGTGGAATCGCCGCTTTCCAGCCAGATTCGTCCGCCATGATGTTCGACGATTTTGCGGCACAAGGCTAGCCCGATGCCGGTGCCGCTATAGGCGTCCTTTGTGTGCAGTCGCTGAAAGATAACAAAGATACGGTCGGCATATTGCGGTTCAATGCCGATGCCGTTGTCTTCACACCGCAACAGCCATTCGTCGTCTATGCGTGCCGCCGAGACACGAACTATGGGTGTTTGGTCACCGTGAAACTTAATCGCGTTTCCGATGAGATTTTGGAACACCTGCGTGAGCAGCACTGGATTGCCCAGCGCTGTAGGCAGTGGCTCCGCCTCGATCTGCGCATGCGACTCCTCAATGGTGCTTTCCAAGTTGCGGACCGCTAGTGCTAGCACGGTGTCTAGATCGACCGGTTGGAACTCGCCACCGGCGCGGCCTACTCGCGAAAATGCCAAAAGATCGTTAATCAGATGCTGCATCCGTTTCGCACCGTCTACCGCGAATCCGATGTACTGATCGGCGCGCTCATCCAGCTGGCCCTTATACCGACGCTCAAGCATTTGGCAGAAGCTGGCTACCTTGCGAAGCGGCTCCTGTAAGTCGTGTGAGGCGACGTAGGCGAACTGCTCCAGCTCGGCGTTGGAGCGTCGTAAATCGTCTGCCTGTTCGGCTAGTTGTTGGGTCTGTTGACGCAGCGCCTCTTGCGACCGTAATGCGTTCGACAGTGCGGCGACGAGGTAGGTGCGCATCGCCTCCACGTCACCACCCACGTTGGCGATCTCTTGTGGACCGTCCACACTGACCTGACGATCCAGCTGACCCTGCGCCACCTGATGGCTCTTATGCCCCAACTCCGAGAGCGGTGCGATGACCCATCGCCGCAGCGCGATCCAGAGTGTGAATCCACCGATGATGACCAGCAGGATCGCCAATCCGGCGATTGCCATGAGTAATCGCAGTGAGCCGACGGAGGTATTGCGCGATCGCAGCAGTTGTGCGAACAAGGCGACGGCCGCGATCGCGCATAGTACGAGTGCGATCGCGCCCACGAGGAGAGCGATGACCAGCTGACGTCGCAGCGACCAGCCTTTAGGCATGACCTCTATCGCTTTCTGGTTGTTCCCACCGGAACTTGGGAGCTCGAGTTCGCCCAGATAGGTCGGCGAGCTGGCTGAGTAGCACGATGGCTACATCGTCGGCTAGGCCGCCCCCGTTGAGTTCTTCCACGGTGTTGATTAGCTCATCCGGCCAGCTATCTGCCACATGCTGGGTGGGACGAAGATCTCGGACGAGTTGCGCGAGCCCGTCCTCACCCAGTCTCTCTGGGCCCGCGCCCACGCGACCTTCAAATATCCCGTCAGTAAAAAGCAGTAAGGACCATTGAGCCGGCATCTCGATGTGGGCGCTGCGCCACGTGGCGTGTGGAAGTAAGCCCAATACCGGACCGTGGTGACTTTCCGGCAAGCGTGTGACCGTCCCACTAGGACAGAAACCGAGTGGTGCGGGATGGCCAGCTAAGAACATCTTCACGCTCGCCCGGTCGGGTGCGATCACGATCATGCACACGGTGGCGAAAAAGCCTTCGCTACGGCGTTCGCGCTCCACGATCTCGTTGAGCGTCGGAAGAATCAGCTCTGAATCGGTGCCAGCGAGAACGAGTGTGCGCCAGGCAATGCGCAGATAAACGCCCAATGCCGCGCTGTCAGGACTATGACCGCTGACATCGCCGACCAGAGCGAATACTCGTCCGTCTGGTCCCTCGATGACATCGTAGAAATCGCCACCGAGAAGCGCGCCACTGCGTCCCGCCCGGTACCGCACCAAACAGTCCAAGCCGCTATCGGCAAGCAAGGGCTGAGGAAGGAGGCCGCGTTCGAGCCGCGCGTTTTCTTGCGCGAAGTGTTCGGCTTCTCGCAACTGACGGGCGCTCTCTTCGGCGCGTTTACGCTCGATCGCAAACCGGACAGCACGTGCGAGTAGCTCGCCGGTGACCTCTCCTTTGACTAGGTAGTCTTGCGCGCCAGCGGCGACAGCCTGAATGCCAAGGTGCTCATCGGCATACCCGGTGAGCACGAGCACCGCGGCCTGGGGGGCGGCACGAAGCACCGCATGTAGCGCTTCGAGACCGGCGGCATCGGGAAGCGCAAGATCTAAGAGCACACACCGCACGGAGTCGCTGACGGTATCCAGCGCTTCCGTCAGGCTCCTCGACCAACTCAAGCTGGTAACCAGCTGCGTTTCTTCCAGCAGTGCTCGGACGAGGAGGGCGTCTCCTTCGTCGTCTTCTACCAGAATCAGGCGCAGAGGGGCCGCGTCGCTGGCGGCTCTTGGCAGCGGCGTCACAGCGGGATTGAGCCGGGGAGGCACGCCCCGAACTGTAGAGGTTTGCGTGTTGGCCACCATCGTTGGGTTCTCGTCGCTGTGCACCGCTGCTGGTTATCCACAGAAATTCATTGGAGTATTCCTAGCGTATTCTTCAGCGCGCTATGTTCGACGTCATGGTGCCGACCTCCCGGTAGTCGCTGGTAGTCGCATCAAAGGACTTCTGCGTGATGGGCTTACTACCGTGTGGGCCGGTGTCGCACAAGCTCTTGGCTATGGGCCTAAAGGTTTCGTAATCCGAGCCAAGTGGGAGCGTCTGACCGGCAGAGTATTAACGGCGCGGAGTATTAAAGACCGCAGAGTATTAAAGACAGAGTCTTGAAAGACATTAAGAAATACAGCAGAGAGATCGAGGATTCTTGTGACACCTACCAGCGAAAAGCGCGACACCCACCGTACGAAGCAGGGTTCTGCCTCTGGGGGCGTCCGACTGGTGATCGTCGAGTCTCCCGCTAAAGCACGCACCATCTCTGGCTATTTGGGCAGCGGTTTTGTGGTGGAGGCAAGCATTGGCCACATCCGCGATCTGCCGCGTAATGCGGCCGATGTGCCAGCCAAATATAAGGGGGAGTCCTGGGCCAGGCTTGGGGTCAATGTCGACGACAACTTTGCTCCGCTGTACGTCATTAGCCCCGATCGCAAAGCTCAAGTCACCCGCCTTAAGGAGCTGCTGAAGGACGCTAGCGAGGTCTACCTCGCCACAGATGAGGACCGCGAAGGCGAGGCCATCGCCTGGCATTTGGTGGAGACTCTCAAACCGAAGGTGCCGGTGCGGCGCATGGTCTTTCACGAGATCACCCGTGCGGCGATCGAGCGGGCGGTGGCCCATCCGCGTGAGCTCAACCATGCTTTGGTCGACGCACAAGAGACTCGACGGATTTTGGACCGGTTGTACGGCTACGAGGTCAGCCCGGTGTTGTGGAAAAAAATCATGCCGAAGCTGTCGGCTGGCCGAGTTCAGTCGGTGGCTACCCGCATTGTGGTCGAACGGGAACGGGCCCGTATGCGGTTCCAGTCCGCCAATTACTGGGGCGTGGAGGGTTCGTTTGCCCTGCTCGGCGGCGCGGGTAGCTCGGCTGCTGCTGCTGAGGCCTCTGACCAAGCGCGGGCTTTTACCGCTACCTTGATCGCATTGGGCGGCGACCGGGTGGCGACAGGCAAAGATTTCGAGCCAACAACCGGTCAGCTTAAACATGAAGCGCAAGGCGTCGTGCGGCTGGATGAAGCCGGAGCTCATGGACTGGCCGCCCGGCTTGCCGATACCACATTTCGCGTGGTCAAAGTCGAGGAGAAGCCATATCGTCGGCGTCCGTATCCGCCGTTCATGACGTCCACGTTGCAGCAAGAAGCTGGGCGTAAGTTGCGGTTTTCGTCGGCTACCACCATGCGGATCGCTCAGCGGCTATACGAGAACGGCTACATCACCTACATGCGAACCGACTCAGCCAACTTGTCGGATGCGGCATTGACCGCTGCGAGGGATCAGGTACGTCAGCTATTTGGTGATGCCTTTGTGCCAGCAGAGCCACGGCATTACGCCAAGAAAGCCAAGAACGCCCAAGAAGCGCATGAGGCTATTCGTCCATCGGGCGACGTGTTTCGCACTCCAGGTGAGCTGGCGAGCGCGCTGGGGGCAGATGAGCTCAAACTTTACGAGCTCATCTGGAAGCGCACCATCGCCTCACAAATGACCGACGCGGTGGGGCGCAGCGTCTCGGTGCGTTTGTCTGGCACGTCGTCGACGGGCGAGGTGGCAGATTTCGCGAGCAGCGGCAAGACCATCACGGAGCCGGGCTTTCTGCGTGCATATGTGGAGTCAACCGACGACGAGAGTGCTGAGGCGGAGGACGCCGAGCGGCGTTTGCCTAACCTTGTTCGGGACCAACAGTTGTCTGCCGAGCGGCTCGAGGCCGATGGTCATTCCACGACGCCACCGGCCCGGTATACCGAGGCCTCGCTCGTCAAAGCGCTCGAAGAATTGGGCATTGGCCGCCCCTCTACGTACACCTCGATCATGCAAACCATCCAGGACCGCGGTTATGTATGGAAAAAGGGCCAGGCGCTTATCCCTTCTTTTGTGGCGTTTGCGGTGGTGCAGCTGCTAGCGCAGCATTTCACGCGCTTGGTCGATTACGACTTCACGGCCACGGTGGAAGAAGACCTTGACAGCATCGCCGCCGGTTCACGGAGTGGGGTGGATTGGCTGAGCCGGTTCTACTTTGGATCTCCCGAAGGTCGGGAGGGGGGCATCGCTCGAGCTGGTGGGCTGAAGAAAATCATTGCCGAGAAACTCGGCGACATTGATGCCCGTGGGGTTAACTCCATCCCGCTGTCTGACGATGTCGTGGTGCGGGTGGGTCGCTACGGCCCTTACCTGCAACGTGGCACCGGTGAAGGCGACGGCGAGCGTGCCAGCATCCCAGAAGATCTGCCGCCAGACGAGTTGAATCCAGCAAAGGTCGAGGAACTGCTCACTGCCCCGCATAGCGATCGCGAGCTGGGCACGCACCCGGAGACCGGTGAGCCGGTTGTGGTGAAGGCAGGTCGATTCGGCCCGTATGTCCAAAGTGGAGAGGGGACATCGAGCCTGTTTAAGACAATGTCTCCGGACACAGTCACTCTCGACGATGCGGTCAAATTGTTGTCGCTGCCGAGAGTGGTCGGTGTTGTGCCCGTGAGCGGCGAAGATTCAGCCGCGTCCTCGTCCGATGCGTCTCCGCCTGAGAAGCCCAAAGCGAAAGCGTCGGTGAAGCCAAAAACGGAGGAGATAACGGCGCAGAACGGGCGCTATGGCCCTTACATCAAAAAAGGCACCGATTCTCGCTCGCTCGAGAACGAAGAGCAGCTGTTTACGGTCACGCTCGAGGAAGCCCTGGCGTTGTTTGCTCAACCCAAAACGCGCGGTCGACGAGCAGCCGCTGCGCCGTTGCGCGAACTCGGCGACGACCCTGGCAGCGGAAAGCCAGTGGTGGTCAAAGACGGCCGGTTTGGTCCGTACGTCACCGATGGCGAGACCAATGCGAGCCTTCGTAAAGGCGACTCGGTGGACGAAATCACCATTGAGCGGGCCGCGGAGTTGCTTACCGAGCGGCGAGCACGGGGGCCAGTCAAGCGCACCCCGCGCAAGAAGGCCGCCGCTAAGTCCTCGTCATGAGGGATGGCGTCGTAGTGGACAGCGCGGTGTTCGTCGCGTTGGAGGGCGGCGAAGGCTCCGGAAAGTCGACGCAGGCTCGGGAGCTAGCGGGGTGGCTTCGTGGGCAGAGTCTCGACGTGCTGCTCACGCGTGAGCCGGGCGACACGGCGCTCGGCGAGCGGGTGCGCGAGCTATTACTGGCCAAAGGCGACACCGCACCAACCTCCCGAACAGAGGCGCTGTTATACGCCGCCGATAGAGCCCAGCATGTGGAGACGGTCATTAAGCCCGCGTTGGCCAACGGGTCTGTCGTCATTACCGACCGCTACGTGGACTCTTCTCGGGCGTACCAGGGTGCTGGCAGGGAGCTTCAGTCTGACGATGTGGCATGGCTTTCGGAGTGGGCAACGACGGGACTTAAACCCGACCTCACCATCCTCCTCGACATCGCCCCCGCCGTGGGGTTACAGCGCGTTGGCAGCCGTGGTGAGCACGATCGACTGGAGTCGGAATCGCTGCCCTTCCACGAGCGGGTACGACAAGCCTTTTTGGACTTTGCTCAGGCTGAGCCACATCGGTATGTGATCATCGACGCCACACATGCACCCGCGGTAGTTGCCCAACAGATTCACGCGGCGGTGGCCCCGTGGGTCCACGCCTTGTCGCGGGGCGGGTCGGCGTGGGTGAGCAGCGCATCGGAGGTAGAGCGATGATCCCATCCGCGATGACTGAGCGAGGCGAAGCCTATGAGCAGCGCACGAGTATGGCTGACAGCGACGTCTTCGCCGACGTGGTGGGTCACGAATCCGTCGTTGCGGAACTGAGGTCAGCGGTGGCCGCCAGCACAACGGTCGGCGAGAAAGCAAACAACGACAGCGCCATGACCCACGCGTGGCTGTTTACCGGCCCCGCCGGTTCGGGCCGTTCAGTGGCTGCCCGCGCCTTTGCCGCAGCGCTGCAATGCCCCGATGGTGGTTGCGGACAGTGCACCGCGTGTCACACCACGCTTGCGGGTACCCACGCCGACGTGCGCATCGTGGTGCCGCAGGGGCTGACCGTCGGCGTAAGCGAGATGCGAGAGCTCGTGCTGCGTGCGGCCGGCGCTCCGAGCGTTGGCCAGTGGCAGATTGTGCTGATTGAAGACGCCGACCGGCTTACTGAAGCAGCGGGCAACGCGTTACTCAAAGCCATTGAGGAGCCGGCCGCGCACACGGTTTTTTTGTTATGTGCGCCGTCGACGCATCCAGACGATGTCCCGGTCACGATTCGTTCTCGGTGTCGGGTGGTGTCGTTAGTTACGCCGTCAGGTAGCGATGTGGCAAGTGTGTTGTCTCATCGCGACGGTGTGGCTACGGATATCGCCCAGTGGGCAGCGCAAGCTTCCCAGGGTCATATCGGCCGTGCCCGTCGACTAGCCACAGACAGCGACGCCGCTGCCCGCCGGCAGGCGGTGCTGGCCATTCCTCGTTCGCTCAGCAATGTGGGGGCGTGTTTCACGGCTGCTGATGCGCTTCTTCAGGGTGCTGAGGCCGAAGCCCGTGCCGAAACCGAGGCGAGCAATGCGTCCGAAGTGGAGCAGCTAGCCCAGGCGCTTGGCGCGGGCGGCACAGGTAAGGGAGCCGCCGCTGCGAACCGTGGGGTGGCGAGCGCCACCAAAGAGTTAGCTAAGCGGCAGAAGTCTCGGCTCACTCGGGTGCGGCGCGATGCGCTCGATCGTGCTCTTGTCGATCTTGGTGCGTTCTACCGCGATGCGCTCGTTGTGCGGCTCGGCGCGCCGTCCGTATTGGTACATCCGGACATGGCCGAGGTGAGTGGCGCTGCGGCGGCAAAGTGGACTCCAGAGTCCATAGTGGCTCGCATCCAAGCGGTGCTGTCGTGCCAAGAGGCGATAGCGAGCAATGTGAAACCAAAAATCGCTTTGGAAGCTCTCATGCTGAGTCTTCGCTGAGAGCCCTTCTAAAACGTTGCGAATCTGGCCCTAAATTTTACGAACGTTTGTTCTCATTCTTGAGTGCTTGCATTGACATGGCTTGAGTTGGGCGGGATAAGAAAGAGGGTGTGGGCCCGCATGGGTCCCACACCCTCTTTGTGTCGCAACAGGTGTTGTGACTAGCTAGCCGTTAGGCAACCGAAGCGCCCTTGCGGCGACGGGTCACCACAGCCGCGGCACAACCAGCGATGACCAGACCGGCACCAGCGCCCAGGGCGATGATGGTGTTCGAACCGGTCACTGGCAGTGAACCGTCACCGCCACCGCCACCGTTACCGCCGGAGCCGGGGATGGTGATGCCGCCGTCGGGGGCGACAGCGGCTGCTTTGAGCTCACCAAGGTTGAGGTCGAGCAGCTTGCCGGTGTTGGGGAGATCTACCAGCTGAAGGTGCACGGTGGATGCCTCGGCGCTCACCGCGTTGTTTGACACGCTCTGGTTTTCGACCCGGCCGGTGCTCAGGCGCAGCAGGGCACCTTCGCCGTTGTTGTCAGCGGAGGCGTCCATGGTCTGCAACTGGCCAGCAGACGCACCCGACAACGGCACAACCACGTTGGTTTTCGGGGTGTCAATGTGGATCTTGTGACCGTGAGTGTCGGTGACCTCCAGCAGCGGCGAGCTGTATTCGACGCCGGACTTGTCCGTGCCGGCCGCGGTCGCGGTCAGCTTAGGAGCGGAGATGACCTTGACGGTGATCTGGTGCTCGGTTCCCTCGAACAAGTTGATCTGCGCGAGCGAGATGCGTGCCTCACCCCGCACACCCAGGTTTTGCTGGTCCTTGACCTCGGCCAAGCCGGTGGTGCTTTCGGCGTAGGCGAGGGAGGGAACGTCCACCACCGCGTTGTTACCGGTGGTAAGTGGCGAGTTGAGCCCCAGGGAGCTGTTCAAGCTGCCGAGTGCTCCACCGGGCAGCAGCTGCGCACTGGCGAGCGAGCTGCGAGCGCTGGTGATGGTGGTGGGGCCGGTTGGGTCAGAGCACTGTTTGTTCCAGTTCGCATGGACGGCGGCCTGCCCAACGCCCAACCGAGCGACACCGAGGTCAACGTTGGCGATCTCGGCCGTCTTGGCGTCGGCATTATCCGGGGGTGCGGACTGCGACACTGCCTGGATGTGTGCGTGGACCGCGTTGTTTACGGCGCTCGCATTCAAGTTGGCGGCATTGGCCACAGAGTGTGGCTTGGCGCTGTCCACTGAGCTGTCCGCATGGGAGACTTCGAGGTCCGCCAAGGATCCCAGGTTTACCCCGAGTGGCTTTGCCGTGAGTGCCGAGACATGGAGCAAGTTCGCGGATGAGCTCGCCTGGTAGGCGGGCGTCTCCTGCGAAGCTGCTGCCTGGCTCGGGTCGGCAAAGGCCGGGCTGGACAGACCCAGCAGGCTCAGGCCAATACCGGCCACAAAACCTGTAGCAGCAACCTGTTTCAGCCGATGACGATTGCGCGCGTGCATATAAGGACTCCTCGTTCTTTGAATGTTCTTGGGGGGTTCGTCTCTTTGGCAGCAGTGGCTATTCGCTGACCTGAATTGATGATCGTTGCGGGTCCACTTTTTGTTTCAGTCCCACGAATCCCTTGCTAAATACGGACGATCGATCCAACGATGACTGTTGTCAGAGGTAACGCGATTTATGTTGTTTGGCACACGAGATCATCTGTTCGGATGACCAACTGATAGTCATTTAGACAATCGGTGGTAATCTCACACTATCCTATGTGGATTATCTATCGAGACGGGATCCTAAAAATAATTGATCGGCAAGCAGATGCGCTCCGTCGCCGACGTATTAGTTGTCTCAGTGCGGTGACCCCACCGACTGGTTCGGCGGGGTAGACATCTGGTCGCTACACTATGTGCGCTGCGGTTTGATGTTCACCGCATTGCGATTAGCCGCCTTAGCTCAGTCGGTAGAGCGATTCACTCGTAATGAATAGGTCGCCGGTTCGATTCCGGCAGGCGGCTCCATCGTGAGCGCAGCTAAAACACCCCTCCTCGACGTTGTCGACATAGGGGTGTTTTTTGCATAGGGGGTCTAAAAGGGGGCCCATGAGAGGCCAAGTGCTCCTTGCGCAGCTAGAAAAGTGTTCATGATCGCTGCTCCTTCAGTGATGACTGGTTTGAGTTGATGACGGTAAACTCTGCGGGTCGTCGTGGAATCTATATGCCCTAGGCCGCTGCGTTTCCAGACTGTATTGACTGAAAACCCGACCAGTCAATACAGCTCGTACTTCGTTTGCGTTGTCTGGTTTAGCTATATCGAGTGTCTAAGCCTGTGGCCCCAGTTAATGACGACGATGTGCGACCTCCGTATGCCCAGATAGCAGGAGAGTTGCGTAAGGCAATCACCTCAGGGCAGTACAAGGTGGGCCAACGTCTTGGCTCCACTCGCGAACTTGCGTCTAAGTTGTAATGGCGGCACAGGTTTATTACCAACACCTGGGGTTATGAACTGCCCGGCGGTGTTGTCGACCCAGGGGAGTCCATTCCAGACGGTGCAGCACGAGAAGCCGAAGAAGAAACCGGATGGCGGCCGGTCACCCTCAAGCCGCTGATGCAACTTCAATCGGCCAACGGACTGTCTGACCGTATTCACCACGTGAATGTCTCTGCTGATGCTGTGCATATAGGGGAACCGGAGGACCCTGATGAGTCTGACCGCCTCGAATGGATAGCCCTCGAACGGATTGCCGAACTGGTCGGCAACGGCTCTATCACCGCCAGCACCACAGCAGCGGCCCTCATGCAACCGCACGTCTCGTGGGCAAAAGGCGGCCTTGTCGCGTTACCGTGGATTAGGTATTTATGGCTTCGGTTCGAAGCGGTAACCCATGCCGGGCTCGGTGAGGAAATAGCGGGGGTGAGCAGGGTCCGGTTCGAGCTTGCGACGCAATTGGGCTAGGTAGACCCGCAGATAGTTAGTTTCGTGTTGGTAGCTCGGCCCCCATACTTCTTGCAGTAGCTGACGCTGTGAGACCAACTTGTCCGGGTTGCGTACTAACAGCTCGATAATCGCCCATTCGGTCGGGGTAAGGCGAAGCTCGTTCGTTCCTACGCTGACCCGTTTGGCGGCCAAGTCCACTACAAAGTCCTCGGTCTCGACGATGGCGTCCACTCCGGAGCTTTGGGCTGGCTCAGCACGTCGCACCGAAGCCCGGATACGCGCCAGCAGCTCGTCCATGCCGAATGGTTTCGTGACGTAGTCGTCGGCGCCGGCGTCTAGCGCTGCCACCTTTTCTCCACTGTCATGTCGGGCAGATAGCACCACAATCGGCCCGAGGTACCAGGGGCGTAGGCCGTTGATTACTTCGACGCCATCCATGTCGGGCAATCCCAGGTCAAGCACGATGACATGCGGCCGTTGTTTGGCCGTAGCAGCTATGGCGCTAGCTCCATTCGCAGCAGTGTCCACTTCATACCCACGAGCCCGTAACGTGATGCGCAACGCACGCAAAATCTGCGGCTCATCATCGACGACCAAAATGCGGGTCACGGTGCCTCCTTGTGTTCATCCGATGAGCCGCGCCGCAGCAGGTCGACTCTTACGGCTGCGCTAGATACCGGGATGTCCTTCTCGGAGAGCATGTTGTCGCTGGTGGGAGCTTCCGTTGGCAGGGAGATGGTCATTGTGAGGCCGCCACCGGGGGTGGGCTGAGGCTCTAGCTTTCCACCCATCGCCTCAACGAAGCCTCGTGCCACTGCCAACCCCAACCCGATGCCAGCGTTGCCGTTTCGGTCGCCCGCACGTTCAAATGGTTCGAAGATGCGTGCATAGTCAGCGTTGGGAATGCCTGGACCGTGATCAATGATCCGCAGTTGAGCGCTTTCCCCACTCACTTGTGCCGTGACTTGCGCGCCACCGCCGTAGCTGATCGCATTTCCGATCACATTAGCCACCGATCGCTCCAATAGCCCGGCGTCGGCATAGACCAGCGGCAGATCCTCTGAGAGGTCGATGGTGACTTCTTCCCGGCGTTCCAGCCCCACCAAAGCTCGTCCCACCACCTCGTCTAGCGAGACTGGACGCAATGCCAGCTGAACCGAACCGGTTTGAAGTCGGCTGGCGTCGAGAAGATTGTCGACCAGATCACTTAGCCGGTCGGTAGATTCGTCCACAGTTGCCAATAGTTCTTCTTTGTCTAAAGTAGACAGATGCAGATCGGCTGTGCGCAAGCTGGAGATCGCGGCCTTGGCAGATGCCAATGGGGTACGCAGGTCGTGGCCAACAGCTGCAAGCAGGGCGGTGCGAATCTTGTTCGTCTCTATTAGTCCGCGTGCTTGGGTCGCTTGAACGAAAAGCCGATCCCGCTCGAGCAGTACTGCGGCCTGCGCCGCAAAAGCGGTCAGGACCCGCTCGTCGGTGGCGGGCAAGGAGCGTCCACAAAGTGCCAATTCCAAGGTGTCCGACACTGCCACGTTGCTCTCTGCCTCGTTGGCGTTCTGCACGGGATGATCGCCGACGAAGTCAACGATATTAGTTCCTTCGTCGGTAGATTCGAGCAGCGTGACCGAACGTTGCCCAAAGCTATCCCGGATCTGTTCTAACAGTTCCGGTAAAGCCCGCCGATTACGCAGTACATGGCGAGACAACTGCGCCAACAACTCAGCCTCTGCCCGACTACGTGCCGCGATACGTGCCCGTCTGGCCGCTAACTCGACCACTGCGGCTACCGCAACCGCCACCAATACGAACACCGCTAATGCGATCACGTTGTTGCGCTCGCCGATAGTAAAAGTCCCGGTGGGCGGGGTGAAGAACCAGTTAACCAAGCCGCTGGCCGCCACTGCTGAAACAATCCCTGGCCAGCCGCCACCGATCAACGCCACCAAGACTGTCCACATCAGAAACAGCAACATGACGGTTGAAAGAGCGAAGTTGTCTTGAAATATTTTGAGCAAGCCAGTTAGAAGCGGAAGTCCAAACAGGGCAACCGCAGACCCAGTAGCTCGGCGGCGGCGAGTAAGTCCATAACCAAACCGTGGCAACTGCAGCCCTTGCGTGCCGCCTGATTCGGTGTGTGTGACGACATGCACGTCGATTGGGCCGGAGTCCGCGATCACTGCTGCGCTCACCCCTTCGACGAATAGCCGCGCCCATCGGGGGCGGCGGCTGGTACCGATCACCAATTCGGTGGCGTTGACACCCCGAGCGAAGTCCAGCAGCGCCGCTGGTGGGTCATCGCCTAGCACCAGGTGAAAACTGCCGCCTAGGCTCTCGGTCAGCTGTTGCAGCCTTTCCAACGAGTCTGGCGGTGCACCGGCTAGCCCGTCGCCACGCACTACGTGTACAGCGAGTAGGTCTTGGGTGGCGGAGCGGGTGGCGATGCGTTTAGCGCGACGAATCAGTGTCTCGCTCTCAGGCCCGCCAGTGATGGCGACCACCACCCGCTCGCGGGTCTCCCAAATCTCGGTGATGTCGTTGTCGGTGCGGTATTTAGCGAGCGCCTCCTCAACCCGGTCCGCCAGCCACAACAGCGCTAGCTCGCGTAATGCGGTCAAATTGCCGATCCGGAAGTAGTTGGCGAGCGCGGTCTCGACTCTTTCTGGCGCATAAATGTTTCCGTGCGTCATTCGACGACGCAGTGCCTCCGGCGTCATATCGACCAGCTCGATCTGGTCGGCCCGACGCACCACATCGTCGGAGATGGTTTCTCGTTGGGTCACCCCGGTGATGCGAGCGACCACGTCGTTGAGGCTTTCCAGATGTTGGATGTTCACCGTGGACAAGACGTCGATGCCAGCCTCGAGTAGTTGTTCCACGTCTTGCCAACGTTTTTGGTGCGGGGAGCCGGGCACATTAGTGTGCGCTAGCTCGTCGATCACGGCCACCTCCGGTGCCCGGACAAGCACCGCTTCCACGTCGAGCTCGGTCAATATTGCGCCACGATGCGACACCGTTCGACGCGGCACAGCTTCCAAGCCTTCGGTGAGCTGGGCCGTTTTCGGTCGTCCGTGGGTTTCGATCAGTCCCATCACGACATCGGTGCCTCGTTCGGCTCGCCGATGCGCCTCTTCGAGCATGCTGAAGGTCTTGCCCACGCCTGGGGCCGCACCGAGATAGATCCGCAGCGTGCCACGCGTCATGGTTCTAGTTTCTCCCCTGTTTGCCCGGTGTCGCGGTCAAGCGCGAGGTTGAGTTGAACCACGTTTACAGTTTTTTCGCCGAGAAAGCCCAGCACCCGACCAGTGCTGTGCTCCTTAACTAGAGCCCAGACTCGTCGCTGGCTGAGGTGCCGCTCACGTGCCACCCTCGGAGTTTGCTCAGCGGCGTAGCGTGGCGAGATAGCTGGATCTAAACCAGATCCGCTGGCGGTCAGCGCGTCCGGTGCTACATCTGCCGGGGACACGCCGTCGAGCTTTGCCGCCTGTGCCCGGCGTTGCTCGATCGCCTTGCGGAGGTCTTTGTTGTTCGGGCCTTGGTTGGAGGCGCCACTTGTCATGCCGTCGTAATCGCCGGCGGACGGGCGCGGCTGAAAGTATTGTGGCAGGGGGACTCCCGTGGCGTCACTAAAGGACTGTCCAATGAGCTCTGACGCGACCTTATGGTTGTCACGATTCACGAACGATCCGTCTGCCTTCTCAGCGAAAAAAAGCTGGCCCACCCCGGTCATAGCGAGCGGGTAAATAAGTCCGAGCAGGACAGTCATGACGAGTAGCGCGCGTATCGCCGTGAAGACCTGGGAACGAAAGATCGCCATCACAGCCTCCTAACTCAAACCCGGTATCAACGAGATGACCAGATCGATCAGTTTGATGCCGAAAAACGGGACGATCAGTCCGCCCGCTCCGTAAATCAGCAAGTTGCGGCGTAGGAGCTGTTCGGCGGAGGCTGGTCGATATCGGACGCCACGCAGCGCCAGCGGAATCAGCGCGACGATGATGAGCGCATTGAAGATGATCGCCGAGGTGATAGCGGAGTGCGGGCTGGTCAGATGCATAATGTTAAGCGTCTTCAGCCCCGGATAGACGCTCACGAACATCGCTGGCAGGATCGCGAAATATTTGGCCACATCATTGGCGATGGAGAATGTGGTCAGCGCACCGCGGGTAATCAGCAGCTGTTTCCCGATGGCGACGACGTCAATCAGCTTGGTGGGGTCAGAGTCAAGATCCACCATATTCCCGGCTTCTTTCGCCGCAGCAGTGCCCGAATTCATAGCCATGCCGACGTCAGCTTGCGCTAGTGCGGGTGCGTCGTTGGTGCCATCTCCGGTCATTGCGACCAGTCGCCCGTTCGCTTGCTCTTTCTTAATCAACGTCATCTTGTCTTCCGGGGTGGCTTCGGCGAGGAAATCATCCACTCCGGCTTCGTTAGCTATCGCTTGTGCGGTCTTCGCGTTGTCGCCGGTGATCATGACGGTGCGGATGCCCATTGCGCGCAGTTGGCTAAACCGCTTTCGCAAACCAGTCTTCACCACATCCTTGAGGTGGATAACACCGAGGACACCGACTGATCCGCCACTGGCCACTACCAGTGGTGTGCCGCCCGCCTCGGAAATCCTGTCGACAATCTGGTCTAGCTCGGCCTTGACTGTTGCCAGCTGTGTGCTCGCACCGATTTCACCTAGCCATCCCACGATGGCGCTGCTGGCGCCCTTGCGCAGCAGTTGTCCATCGCTTTTGTCCACACCGGACATCCGGGTCTGGGCAGTAAACGGCACCAGGGTTAGTTCACGAGCGGTGGCGGCGTCTAACGGAAGGCAACCGTGCCGTTGCTCGGCCAGCTCGACGATGCTGCGACCTTCTGGAGTCTCATCGGCGCTGCTGGTCATATGCGCGGCATGAGCGAGCTCGTCGACAGTGATTGAGCCGACTGGCAGGAATTCAGTAGCCTGGCGGTTGCCGTAGGTAATCGTGCCGGTTTTATCTAGCAGCAGGGTGCCCACATCTCCGGCTGCCTCCACCGCGCGGCCGGACATGGCCAGAACATTCTGCTGTACCAGTCGGTCCATACCTGCGATGCCAATGGCGGAAAGCAGCGCACCAATAGTGGTCGGAATCAAACACACCAACAGCGCAGTGAGCACAATCAGCGACTGCCGGCTGCCAGAGTAGATCGCTAGCGGCTGCAGGGTGACTACCGCGAGCAAAAAGATGATGGTCAGGCTGGCTAGCAGAATGTTTAGCGCGATCTCGTTGGGAGTCTTCTGGCGATTTGCGCCTTCGACCAGCGCAATCATCCTATCGACGAAGGTCTCGCCTGGCTTGGTACTTATCGCGATCACAATTCGGTCGGAGAGAACTCTGGTGCCGCCAGTTACTGCGCTGCGATCACCGCCAGACTCCCGGATAACCGGCGCAGATTCGCCCGTGATCGCCGATTCGTCCACGCTGGCGATGCCATTGACCACGTCACCATCGCCGGGAATAGAGTCGCCTGCCTCGCAGACCACCCGATCGCCGATGTGTAGCTCGGTTGCTGCCACCCTGATTTCGGTGCCATCCTCGCGCAAAAGCCGCGCCATAGTTTGCGTCTTAGCAGCCCGCAACGTCGCCGCCTGCGCCTTCCCTCGTCCTTCCGCGATCGCTTCAGCGAAGTTGGCAAATAGGACGGTCAACCACAGCCAGGCCACGATCGTCCATCCGAAGATTGTTGGGTCGCCGGTCGCCAGCGCTGTGCACATGGCTGCACCGATCTCGACCACAAACATGACGGGGGAATGTCGCATCACTCTGGGATCGAGCTTGCGGAACGCTTGGAATAACGCTGGGCGTAGTAGCTCTGCATCGAAGATGTTTCGGCCACGCCTGCGCTTGCTTACCGGTCGTTCTGACTTGGGAAGCGGCGTCGGTGCTTCCACAATGGGCTCAGGAATGCTCATGACAGTGTCTCCGCGATCGGACCGAGCGCGAGCGCTGGCACGAACGTCAACGCCGCTACCAACAGGATTGTGGCGACCATCAACACCACAAAGAGCGGCCTTTGTGTGGACAGCGTGCCCGGGCCCTCCGGCACTCTCTTCTGCTGTGCCAAAGCGCCGGCCAGGCCGAGCACCATCAGCATCGGTAGGAATCTCCCGATCAGCATGGCGAGCCCAAGGGCGATGTTGTAGAACGGAGTGTTCGCGTTCAACCCGGCGAAGGCACTCCCATTGTTGTTTGCCGCCGAGGCGAACGCATACATCACTTCAGACAGTCCATGCGCGCCGTTATTGCCAGCTAAAATGGATGCGCGGTTGTCGGGAAATGCCAACGCAATTCCAGTACCAAAGAGTACGACCGCCGGGGTTATTAGTACGTATAGTGCAACGAATTTCATCTCCCGCTGAGTAATCTTTTTGCGTAGATACTCCGGTGTGCGCCCCACCATAAGTCCCGACAGGAACACCGCGAGGATCGCGATCACGACGATGCCGTAGAGCCCAGAGCCGACCCCGCCGGGTGTGACCTCGCCGTACAGCATGTTAGTCAGAGTGAGCCCACCGCCGGGCGGAGTGAAGGAGTCGTGGAAGGAGTTCACCGCGCCCGCCGACGTGCTGGTAGTGGCATTTGCGAACAACGCTGAGGACGGAATTCCAAATCTAACTTCTTTGCCCTCCATGGCGGCGCCGGCTAGGTGAGTAGCGCTGCCGCCACCATGTGCCTCCGCAAGCCAGACTCCAGCCAACGAAAGTCCAAAAAGGACTATTATAGCTGCTAGTACGGTCATGCCCTGCTTGACGCTGCCCACCATCTGACCGAAGGTTCGTGTCAATGCCACCGGAATCACGAGCAGGAGAAATATTTCCAGCAGGTTGGTAAAGCCATTCGGATTCTCAAACGGATGAGCCGAGTTCGCATTGTAGAAGCCGCCGCCGTTGGTGCCGAGTTCTTTAATCGATTCCTGGCTGGCAACCGGACCGCCGGGCACAACCTGATGTCCATGTGCGACGGTCGCGAAGCCAGTGCTCTCGTGCAGGTTCTGCACAACGCCATTGGCGACGAGTACCACCGTCGTAACGACCGCCAGCGGTAGCAAAATGCGCAACACAATTCTTGTTAGGTCCACCCAGAAATTGCCTAGCCGGTCAGTTTTCGTGCGCACAATTCCACGGATCACGGTAATAGCCACGGCTATCCCGACGGCAGCCGAGAGAAAGTTCTGCACCGCCAATCCAGCCATCTGCACCAGATAACCCATGGCCTGCTCACCCGAGTAGGACTGCCAGTTGGTGTTGGTCACAAAGGAAGCAGCGGTGTTAAAAGCTTGCGCCGGGGCGATAGCGACGTGACCTAGCGAAAGAGGCAAATGCTGCTGCAGCCGCTGGAGTCCGTAGAGGAAGAACGTCGAGATTGCCGAAAACGCGAGCATGCTACTGGCATAAACAGGCCACCGCTGCTCCGAGTTTGGATCGACACCGACAACGCGGTAGATGCCACGCTCGATCACGTTTTGCTTGTTAGAGGTGAATACTCGATGCATCCAGTCGCCCAGAAACTTCCAGGCGATTCCTAATGCGACTACAAGCACAGCTAGTTGAATAAGGCCCGCGAGCGTGTCTGACATGGGAGTTAAAACCTCTCCGGGAACAACAGTGCGAACACCAAGTAGGCAGTGATCGCGGTTGCGATGACGAGCCCGGCAATATCGGCGAAGCTCATCGCCGCCCCGGTCGGTTCACGATCAGCGCGGCAATGACAAAGAACGCCCCCGCCAGCGCGATCAAGACAATGTCGGCCATAATTCGATTCGCTTCCCATTTGATATGACGGCGTGAGAAGTCAGGTAGTAAGTCGCCTTTCTTGTGTCGTCATGCCCAGGGTTGCATAGATTCTCGCAGGTCAAAGCGACGTTAACGCGAGCTTGGCGTAATGAGGTGGGCGTTTAACGCTTCATTGACGTTGCGAATTGGATCTGTGCATACCTTGCAAGCTTTTTCTGTCTTCTTAGCTGCCCTCACCGATCTCGACGATGTGGAGGAGGAGTTTGGCGAGGTAGTGGGCTTCGAAGGTGGTCAGGTTAGCGCCGTAGGCGGTGTCTTCTGCCCCTAGCCATATGCGGGGATGCAACTGGTCTGTGGGTTGACTGAGGTGCATAGTTGCCCACAGCAGTGGTGTGTCTCGTGAGGACACCACAATCGGCTGGGTCAGGAACGTGCGGAACTCCTGACTCCGGTGTACTTGGTCGTCCACCGAGTCAGACTCGTCATGATCGACCAAACACCACTGTGGACACTTCTGCTGCCACGAGGGGCGCGATAGTTCTAAGGGCATATTCCATCCTTGATGGAACGCTCATCCCATGCGACCGGCTATGGACACAACCGGGCCAATGCCCATCGAACTGGTCAGGGAAACACCACCGTGAAGGCCTCAACGTGCAAGCCATCACCACCCCTAAAGGTGTTCCATTATGGTTTTCCCCGCCACTACCCGGCAAAACCCATGACCTGACCGCAGCTGGACACCACGGCATTATCGATGCCACAGCACACCGGCTGGTCCTGGCCGGCAAAGCCTGTATTGGCGCCGGGCCACACATCCTCACCGCTTCCCGCGACCCTCACCTGACCCGATCCCAAAAACAGATCAACAAAAACCGAACCAAGCTACGCAATCCAGGCGAGCGGGCATTCGCGATCCTCAAATCCTGGCGAATCTTCCGCCATTTCCGACCCAGCCCCAACCGCGCACACCTCTACCTAGGAGCGATCAACACCCTCATCTGCCCCGCATAAACCCCAAAACGGAAAAGGCTCTTAGACTGCCAAAACTCACTCGTAATGAATAGGTCGCCGGTTCGATTCCGGCAGGCGGCTCCATCGTGAGCAGGGAACATATCGACTTGAGCTTTACAGCCCGCCCTGCTCAGTTGCAATTTCAGTTGCAGTTCGTACTCGTTCAAGAGGTCCCCCATAGTCCTGCGTCGATGCGCCGAGCCGCATCTTCTACCGTTGCGAACGCGGCGTGGGTGTATCGCTGGGTGAGCCGAATATCGGAATGCCCCAAAATTTCTTGGACAGTTCGAACATGGACGCCATATTCCACAAGAAGCGTGCCCGCCGTATGGCGTCCATCGTGGACACGGGCATCGCGTACACCTGCTGAGCGGAGCAGACACGAACTCATCGGTGTCAACGTAGACAGCCGTATGTTTCAACGCATGTACATATGCGTGCGGCGCCATATGTACATGCGTTGAATTTAGAAGCGTCACTACTGCTTCCCGGCCTTATCGGTGAGTGTCCAAATAAGACGAAGTATCAGCTCGCGTTCGTCCGGGGGTAACTCGTCTACTCGCGCGGGTAGCTGCTTGGCGAACTGACTGGTGTCGGCGTTGGAGACATCGATGCCCGCAGCCTCTGCAGCAGCAAGTAAGACGCGCAGCGGCGGAACGTTGAGGGCTTGCGCGAGCGCCAGGATGCTTCTGGGGCGCGGTATCTCGTCTAGCTTCGTGTGTTTCTTGTTAGCCCACTTCCACACTGCCGCCGAGGTGAATTCATCCCCGGCTAATTCTGCGATGTGTCGATACGTCAACGCGCGGTCGATCGCGCGGCATTCATGAATCAGACGTCCTAGTGCATGCATGAAGCACACCCCTCCCTAATTGCCCGCAAATAACTTAGCGGGCCCATGGGAGGGGTTTTGTGGTAGTTCTGGATTCATATTGTGTACATCTACTGTGTGCAGACAGTTTTTGATGCTCAACGCAGAGTTGACTATTGCCGCTTAAACCGGCATTCTCAGTGCCGCCGGTCAGCCGGCAGCCTTTGTCGAATTGATGCGACGAAGGCTGTAGTTCCGACGTGTGCACTCCCTATTTGCCCGAGTAGCAGCCGCGTCGGAACTACGTTGGTGGCTCGCGGATAGGGGACCCGTCATCCCCTATCCGCGAGTTCTCATTCCGTATTCGGTGCGGAGGGTTGAGGTATGAATAAGCATGGCGACGTCGGCTTTGTGTGTCAGAGATGCGAATTGCCGATCTATTACAGCGAAATTTTTGGTTGGCGTCATCGCTGGTATCCAGCGCCCTATATTCGAGCATTGCTGAAAACGAAATATGGAACGGCATGTTGTGGCACAGATCCCGCGCCGGCCCTTATTACGCGTTTTTAATTAATGGCGTTTAGCGTTCGCATGCTCGCATTAGCAAAAATGTTGCCTGGGACGTCATTGAATATCAAATAATACAGTTTCTTGGATGTATAAGACGAATTCTGACAAGGCAAATACCGAAGCGACCGCCGGATTTCCCCTACAGCGACCTATAGACAGGGTGCGCAGGTGACATTAGCGTCTATCGAGCGGGTTTGGCTACTAAACGGGTGATTGAGAATTCGCTCGTTTGGGGGACTAGTTAACTGCACAGCGAGGTCGTGGGGGCGGCCGCCGTGAGGCTATCCATCCGGGTGTGTCAGCGGCTGGCGGGAGCATAGGGGGGAGCTGCCGTGAGTAACAGTCACATATTTCTTTGGGAGATGCTAGGCACTGCGGCACTTGTTTTGTTGGGTACCGGCGTGGTGGCGGCCACGGTATTGCGAAAGTCGTTGGGTTACCAAGGCGGTTGGTTGCTCATCAACTTCGGATGGGGATTCGCGGTATTTATTGGTGCGAGCATAGCCGCTCCATCGGGAGCGTTTATTAATCCGGCGGTTACATTCGGATTCGCGATAGCCGATAAACTTGACTGGGATAAAGTTCCCATTTATATCGCAGGACAAATGGTGGGAGCAATTGTCGGTGCGGTTATTTGTTGGCTCGCATATAAAAAGCAATTCGATACTCATGACGATCCGAAAAACACGTTGGGAATCTTCTCCACCGGTCCGCAGGTAAGCAGTCCGCCGTGGAACGTTGTCACTGAGGTCGTCGGCACATTTGTGTTGGTTTTCTGGATCCTGCAAAGCCCGGGCGCGACCGGCTCGGTGGGCGGTGTGCCTCAGTTCGGAAATGCCGCGTTGGGGTATGCGGCTGTGGCATTCGTCGTTATCGGAATTGGTAACTCGCTCGGTGGTCCTACTGGGTATGCGATTAACCCAGCCCGTGACCTCGGTCCTCGTATCGCGTACGCGTTCTTGCCTATTCGCGGTAAGGGCGGGGCGAACTGGGGTTATTCCTGGGTTCCGGTATTCGGCCCACTTATTGGTGCCGGCCTAGCCGGGCTGCTGTTTAACCTTCTTCCGAACTGACAATGCGTCCGACCACGGACGTTTTCGATAGGCACGAATCGTGCATAAGTAGGTCGGACATATATGGAGGATTCAATGGCTCAATATGTGGCGGCAATTGATCAAGGCACTACATCCACGCGATGCATTGTGTTCGACCACTCTGGGCGGATAGTCGCTACTGATCAGCGAGAGCATGAACAAATTTTTCCGCGCGCCGGCTGGGTCGAGCATGACCCAGAAGAGATTTGGCGGAACACCCGGGAAGTCTCGGCGGGTGCGTTGGCAAAGGCCGATCTGCACGGTGGCGACATCGCTGCCGTCGGCATCACCAACCAGCGGGAAACCGCTTTGGTGTGGGACAAAAAGACCGGCAAGCCGATCTACAACGCGATCGTGTGGCAAGACACCCGCACCGACCAGATTTGCCAACGCCTAGGGGCGCTCGGAGGGGGCCAGGAGCGATACCGCGAAAAGACAGGCCTTCCGCTCGCGACGTATTTCTCTGGGCCTAAAGTGCGGTGGATCCTGGACAATGTGGAGGGTGCACGCGCGAAGGCAGAAGCCGGCGAACTGCTCTTCGGCAACATGGACACCTGGGTGCTGTGGAACATCACTGGCGGGACTGATGGCGGCCTGCACGTCACCGATCCCACCAATGCTTCTCGCACACTGATGATGGATCTGGACACCCTTAATTGGGATCCAGAGATCGCGGCGGAGATCGGCGTTCCGATGTCCATGCTTCCCGAAATCCGCTCCTCCTCGGAGGAGTATGGACGGGTGCGTGAGCGCGGGGTGTTCGCGGGGCTTCCCGTATCGGGCATCCTGGGTGACCAGCAAGCAGCCACTTTTGGCCAAGCCTGCTTGAGCATTGGTGAGGCCAAGAACACGTATGGCACCGGCAACTTCGTCTTGCTCAACACTGGCAACGAGAAAGTCGCCAGCAAGCATGGGCTGCTGACCACCGTCTGTTACAAGCTGGGCAACAACGATCCGGTGTACGCATTGGAGGGTTCCATTGCTGTCACCGGATCTTTGGTGCAGTGGATGCGAGACAACCTGGGGATGATCAAAGAGGCTCCAGAGGTGGAGGCGCTTGCCAAGGGAGTCGACGACAACGGCGGGGCCTATTTCGTGCCAGCGTTTTCGGGCCTGTTTGCGCCGTATTGGCGTTCTGACGCCCGCGGTGTCCTTGTTGGCCTTACTCGGTACATCAACAAGGGTCATATCGCGCGGGCAGTATTGGAAGCCACCGCATTTCAAACGCGCGAGGTTATTGAGGCGATGGATGCCGACTCTGGCGTGCCGCTCAAGTCGCTCAAAGTAGACGGTGGAATGGTGGCGAACGATCTGCTCATGCAGTTCCAGGCCGACATTCTCGGGGTTCCCGTTATTCGTCCGGTAGTTGCCGAAACGACCGCGTTGGGTGCGGCGTATGCGGCTGGCTTGGCGGTCGGCTTTTGGGCCGGCACAGACGACGTGCTCGCCAACTGGGCCAAGGACAAGCAATGGGATCCGAAGCTCGACGAGGCAACCCGAGACCGCGAGTACCGGAACTGGAAGAGGGCGGTCACTCGAAGCTTCGACTGGGTTGAGCGAGAAGACTAGTAACTGCCCCGAAAGTAAGGGTGGTGTCCGTCTCATTCAGACGAACACCACCCTTTTCATTCCTACACGTACACCCGCGCCGACCAATTGGGTAAAAGGGCCCTTACCGGGGCCCGATTACGAATGTCGCTCCGCCCCAGTTATGGGGCCATCATGGTGACGGTGAGCGACGAGGAATTCATAGATTCAACGATAGAAAATGTGGTTGTGGCACTCGAATTGAGGCTCACGCCGCTATTGCTCAGTGCATAAAAGCGTCGGGGTGGTCGACCCGATACTCGGCGAGACGTCCACGAGAGTTTTCGATCTCCGCCTCAGCTTCGGCCCGTCCGGCCCAGGTGGCTCCCTCAACTGACTTGCCGGGCTCGAGGTCCTTGTAGACCTCGAAGAAGTGCTGGATCTCGAGCCGGTAGAACTCGGCCATGTCGTAGATGTCACGCAGGCAGTCTTGACGAGGGTCGTCTGCGGGGACACAGATGACCTTGTCGTCGCCGCCTTTTTCGTCGGTCATGCGGAACATGCCGATCGCCCTACAATGAATGAGGCATCCCGGAAAGGTGGGCTCTCGTACCAGTACCAGCGCGTCGAGGGGGTCGCCGTCGGCACCAAGTGTTTGCTCGATGTAGCCGTAATCGGCGGGGTATTGCGTGGCGGTAAAGAGGGTTCGGTCCAGGCGGATACGGCCAGTGGAATGGTCAACCTCATACTTATTGCGTTGCCCTTTAGGGATCTCAATGGTGACGTCGAACTCCACCGGAACTCCTTTAGTTTCTTGTGGCAGCGGATGTTGTCTGCGGATACCAACCGTTAAGTGTGTCTCATATGCAAGTCGCCATGAGGAGTGCCCCTATGAGTCGAAGCCATAACAGGCTTACCTCGGTCACATTGGGCCTGCTCATTGGGCTTCTTTTTGTGATCGGATCTGGGTATTTGTTCCTGGGCGGAGCAGACCGGTTTCACGGGGTGGAAGAGCGAGTTCCATCGTCAGCGACGCCGCATTTCGGGACACCCGCATCTGTTCTTCCGGCAAATAATGGCGGCGGCAAAGCTCCTACAGCACAAGGCATCCGACGCATTCTCGGCGACGAATTGTCCACGCCAGCTGTCGGCCACCTTTCGGCCGCCATAGTTGATGCGGCCACCGGAAAGACGGTTTTCTCCCAGGACCCGTCGGTGCCGCTGCTCCCGGCGTCGATTAACAAGATGGCCACCACCGTGTCCGCGTTGGCGGCGCTCGGACCAGGACATCGCATCGATACCCGCGTCGTGGCGGGATCCTCAGCCGATGAGGTGGTGCTCATCGGTGGCGGCGATGTCACGCTGTCCAAAGATGGTCACGGCTTTTATGCCCACGCCGCTCGCCTTGATGAGCTGGCCAAGCAGGTACAGAGATCTCATCCAGGCACGATCACTCATGTCGTGCTTGACTCATCGCTTTTTAGCGGTGCAAACACGGCATCTGGCTGGGATGACGACATAATTTCCGCGGGTTATAGCGCACCCATCACGCCGCTGGAGGTCGATGGCGGGCGAACCTCGTTCGGGAGTCGTGAGAGTAACGACGCTCCTCGATCGAGCCAGCCAGATCTCGACGCGGCGCACACATTTGCCTCAATGCTGGGTTCGCGGGTGACGGTCACGCGCGGTGTTGCGTCCCGCAGGTCAGAAGAACTCGGGAAAGTTCAATCGGCGCCGCTATCCACTGTGGTGGAGCAAGCGCTTCGCATCTCTGACAACACTCTCGCGGAGGCGATAGGTCACCAGTTGGCCATAAAGTTAGGTCAGTCAGGCTCATTTAAGGGCGCGGCCACCGCCGTGCGCACCGAACTTGGTCGGTTGGGGATAGACGTCAATGGTGTTGTTCTCGCCGACTCAAGCGGCTTGTCGCGCGATAACCGGCTTACCGCAAAGGTGCTCACCGCGGTGCTTGCGGTGGCCGCGAGCGCGCACCATCCCGAGCTGCGCAGCTTGATTACTGGGCTGCCGGTTGCCGGCTATAGCGGCACGCTCGCGGACAGGTTCAAAGAACCGACGGCTGAGCATGCGGCCGGATACGTGCGGGCGAAGACCGGGAGTCTTTCCGGGGTGAGCTCACTCGCGGGGGTGCTCACGACCTCCGACGGCCGCGAACTGTCTTTTGCGTTACTCGCCAACGACTACCCGGGCGGGGACGGTGGTCTGGATGCCGTGCATGCGGCACTCGACACTATCGCGGCAACACTGGCCCGCTGTGGTTGTTAAGGCGTGTTCGGCCGGGGTGCGGCTTTTGGAGTTGACCACCCCGTACGGTTAAACCATGACCTCCATCCTGGATTGGGACCTCGCGCAATCAACCGCACGCGCGTTCGCCCGCACGGGGCCTAGGCTGCCACTCTCCGAGGCGTCCGAAGTGGTCGAGCGGTTGCGGGAAAGCGCCTACGCGGCTGACGCCCATGTGCGTGCCTTCACCGGATTGGACGGCGGCGCGGCGCACCCAGCAGTGATTGTTGATCGTCCACAATGGATCTCGATTAATATCGCGGGCTTCCGGCAAGTGGCCGACCCTATGCTCGCACGGTTTGCCGGCATGGACGATGAGCCGCAGTCCGCGCTGGCAAATTTTGGCCGCGCTGCCACCGCGAAAACGGCGGCGGTGCAAGCCGGAGGAGTGCTGGCGTATCTGTCGGGTCGAGTGCTGGGGCAGTACGAAGTCTTCACCGGACCTGTCGGTCAACTGCTGTTGGTCGCCCAAAACATCGTGGAAACCGAGCGGAAGCTCGACGTTCCCACTGACGATTTCCGACTGTGGGTATGTCTGCACGAAGTCACTCATCGCACCCAGTTCACCGCGGTTCCGTGGTTGCGGGATCACTTTTTCGCCGAGATTCGTGCGTTTGCCGCAGCTGGGGAGCGCGGTAGTACGGGGCGGCCAGCCGCCAACGACGATCAACGTCCGTTGGTCGCAAGAACTCGCGCCAAGGTGACCACGCTGGTCGAAATAATGCGCGACCCGCATTCGCGCGTGAGCGTTCTCGACCTGGTACAAAACCCAGAACAGCGGAAGGTGATTGACCGACTCAGTGCCTTAATGACCCTGGTTGAGGGGCATGCGGAATTTGTGATGGACGGGGTAGGCCCCGGGATCGTGCCGTCCGTCGAAACAATCAGAGAAAGGTTCAACGCCCGACGGCAGTCGGGAAATCCGCTTGCACGAGTGGTGCGGCGGCTTCTGGGTGCGGAACTGAAACTGCGCCAGTACGCCGAAGGGCGTCAGTTCGTCGGCGATGTTGTGGAGAAAATTGGCATGGACGGCTTCAACCAAGTGTGGAGCTCGCCAGAAACATTGCCCACCACTGACGAGCTCGCCGAGCCGCTCCAGTGGATCGCGCGAGTTCACCAAGGCTGAGGCGCCGATGAACACGGGCCGGGTGGGCGATTGATGGCCAAGCTTGCCGGGAGCGTGGCCGCGATTCGAGTGGCGGTACGACAGGCGATTGTTGCGGTACCAGAGGGCGGATTGGTGCTGGTGGCATGTTCTGGTGGGCCAGACTCCATGGCGCTCGCCGCCGGGGTGGCGTTTGAGGCTCCCCGGAAAGGTCGTCGCATGGGATTAGTCACGGTGGATCATGGGCTGCAGAGCGGCTCAGCGCGGCGTGCCAACGATGTAACGGTGTGGGCGGCAAAGGCGGGGTTTAGCCCCGCCGATGCCATCACTGTCGCGGTGGGCACTGCGGGTGGTCCCGAGGCGGCCGCCCGAACCGCTCGATACGCGGCCCTCGCCGCAGCGGCTAGCCGGTTGTCGGCAAGCGCGGTTTTCCTCGGGCACACCCGTGACGATCAAGCGGAGACGGTTTTGTTGGCGCTGGCCCGTGGCTCCGGTGCCCGGGCGCTCTCTGGAATGCCCGTTCAGCGTGGGCTTTACCGTCGGCCGCTTCTCGACGTTGCGAGGGCGACTACCCATGACGCGTGCGCGGCAGAGAACATCCCGGTCTGGCATGACCCCCATAACGTTGACCCCGCGTACGCCCGCTCGCGGCTGCGCAAGGTTGTCCCGTTGCTAGAAGACACCATCGGACCGGGCGTCACCCTGGGTCTTACCCGCAGTGCGCGCCTGCTCCGGGACGACGCCGACTATCTCGACGCGATCGCAACGGAGCGCTTCATCGCACTGACCGCGGACACCGGGACGGAGCTCCCGACGGCACTCGCGGCGGAGCCGTCGGCGATCCGACGTCGTGTACTGCGACAGTGGGCTCTCTCACGCGGGGTTCCGGCAGGCGCATTAGCGATTAGTCACATCGATGCGCTGGATGCCTTGTTGGTCGAGTGGCGAGGGCAGGGGGCAACCTGTTTGCCTGGTGGGGCCACCGTGAGCCGGAACGCGGGCCGATTGGTACTCCAGGACCCAGTCTCACCCCCCTGCCGCGCGAATGGTGGTTAGGTAACTTTCGGGCTACGTAACATCGGTGAGCTAGTTCATGGCAGGCTGTTGAGTAGCAGGTCTGCCTCCAAGAACGCAATGACGACACTGTTCGTGAGCAGAAGCACCTATGGCCCCACCCCAACGAAGGCTGGTACTGATGCGCAGCAACATCCAAGAAAGACCCGGCACGGACATGCGCGACGACATCGAGTCGGTGGTGCTCACCGAAGAGCGGATTCAGGCCAAGATCGCGGACCTGGCCGCTGCTGTTCGCGCCGAATATCAGAGCAAGGTGAGTCCGGAAAAGCCGCTGCTTCTGGTGGGTGTGCTCAAAGGCGCGGTCATGTTTATGGCAGATTTTGCGCGTGCGCTAGACATGCCTGTCGAGATGGAGTTCATGGCGGTGTCTTCATATGGCGCGTCTACCAGCTCGTCAGGGGTGGTGCGCATCCTTAAAGACCTCGACCGCGACATCACCGACAAACATGTGCTGCTGGTCGAAGACGTCATCGACTCTGGTCTGACACTGTCATGGCTTCTGCGCAATCTGGCCAGCCGCAATCCAGCGAGTCTCCAAGTGGTCGCGCTGCTGCGTAAACCGGATGCGCTGAGGGTGCCCATTGACGTGACCCATGTGGGTTTCGACATTGCCGATGAGTTTGTGGTTGGTTATGGCCTCGACTATGCCGAGCGTTACCGTAATCTCCCATATGTCGGCGTGCTCAAGCCCGAGGTTTACAAGCCGCGGTGACGGCCCGCCCAACTGCGATCCGTTCGATGTGCGGGGTAGGCTCGCAAACACTGCAATTTGGGGCCGTCGTGTCTTACGGCCGTGGGGATTTGTCACGTCGATCGGGAGGGGCCGGGGCGACAGCCGCTCCGCACGCACATGGAACGCACACGATTTTTTCGGCGACCGTTGTTTTGGATCATCTTGGTCGTCTTGGCGGCTCTGCTGATCGGCCCGATGTTTGTCGGTGGCGACAAATATAAAAAGGTCGACACGTCGGTGGCGCTTACCCAGATCGACAAAAATAACTTCACCTGGGCCAAGCTTGAGGACAAAGAGCAAGTCCTCAAGCTCCATGTCAAAGACGAGGTTAAGGGTTCGAAGAACCTGCAGACGTCGTATCCAGCTGACGCTAGCCAGCAGTTGTTCACGTTGCTGCGCGACAAGCAGAAAAACGGCAAAGACGTCACCTTTGACACCAAGGTCACGCATCAAAGCACCTGGGTCAATGTATTGATCAGTCTGCTGCCGATCGTGATTTTGGTGGTGCTGCTGCTGTTCTTTATGGGGCAGATGCAGGGTGGCGGCAACAGGGTCATGAACTTCGGCAAGTCCAAGGCCAAGGTCGTCAGTAAGGACAATCCTAAAACGACGTTTGCTGACGTCGCTGGCGCTGACGAAGCCATAGAAGAACTGCAAGAGATCAAAGAGTTCTTGCAGAATCCGGCACGGTTCCAAGCCATTGGAGCCAAGGTGCCCAAGGGCGTGTTGCTCTTCGGTCAACCTGGAACAGGCAAGACGCTGCTCGCTCGGGCGGTTGCCGGCGAGGCGGGCGTGCCGTTCTATACGATCTCTGGTTCTGACTTTGTGGAGATGTTCGTCGGTGTCGGTGCCTCACGAGTGCGCGACCTGTTCGAGCAGGCGAAGGCCAACGCTCCCGCGATCATCTTTGTCGACGAGATCGATGCTGTTGGGCGGCACCGTGGCGCCGGTATGGGTGGTGGCCACGATGAGCGTGAGCAAACCCTGAACCAGCTGTTGGTCGAGATGGATGGTTTCGACACCAAGGGTGGTGTCATCCTCATCGCGGCCACAAACCGGCCCGATATTCTCGACCCGGCGCTGTTGCGTCCAGGTCGCTTCGACCGTCAGATCGCGGTGGACACGCCTGACCTCCTGGGTCGTAAAGCAATTTTGAAGGTGCACGCAAAGGGTAAGCCGTTCCGTCCCGATGTCGATCTTGAGACGGTGGCGCGTCGTACGCCCGGTTTCACTGGCGCGGACCTAGCCAACGTCATCAACGAATCCGCTCTGCTGACCGCTCGATACAACGAGAAGGCCATCAGCGACGCCACCTTGGAAGAGGCGATTGACCGGGTCATCGCTGGTCCTGAGCGCAAGACCCGTGCCATGAGCGACAAAGACAAAAAGGTCACCGCGTATCACGAAGGTGGCCACGCGCTGGTGGCCTGGGCGCTACCCCACTCGGCGCCGGTTCATAAGGTCACCATTTTGCCGCGTGGTCGCTCCCTCGGGCACACGCTGGTGCTTCCGACCGAAGACAAATACAACCAGACTCGGTCGGAGATGATCGACACTCTTGCGTATGCGCTGGGTGGTCGCGCCGCCGAAGAGCTGGTGTATCACGAGCCCACTACCGGCGCCGGAAACGACATAGAGAAAGCCACTGCGCTGGCGCATGGCATGGTGACCGAGTACGGGATGAGCGCCAAGCTGGGTGCTGTTCGTTACGGACAGAAGGACTCAGAGCCGTTCCTGGGCCGTGACTACGGCCACCAGCGCGACTACTCTGACACCGTCGCGGCGGAGATCGACTCCGAGGTGCGTCAACTCATTGAGATCGCTCACGATGAGGCTTATGAGATTCTCGTGGAGTACCGCGATGTATTGGACAACATGGTCATCGAGCTCATGGAGCGAGAAACGTTGTCCAAAGAAGACATGGCGCGGTTGTGTGCACGAGTGGTCAAGCGTCCGCCGATGGCTCCGTACAACGGATTCGGCAAGCGGGCTCCCAGCGACAAGCCTCCAATCATGACGCCAACCGAGCTGGCTAACCTCCAAAAGCAAGCTGGCGAGGCCGGCGCCGATGCCCCTGCTAGCAGTGAGACGGCTGTGCGGGTGAGCCCTGATTCTGCGGGCGAGGTGAATCCACCCACGGGTGAGACGCCGTCGCCCACTCCGCCACCTGCTGGAGAGACGCCGCCGTCGGCGGGGAATCCGGGCAGCGGCGGAGGTCCCGCTGGCACTGTCAATCCTGAGACTCCTGGTAGTGCGGACTAGTACGTAATCATGGTGGACCACGCCCGGCTGGAGAACGCCATTCGCGAGTTGCTGCTCGCGATTGGCGAAGATCCTGACCGGGCCGAGCTGCGGGGCACACCGCGGAAAACGGCGCAGGGCTATGCGGAGCTGTTTGACGGAGTTGGGGTTGATGCCGCCAGCGTGCTAACGACCTTCCGCGATTCCACCGCAACCGGGCTTGTGATGGTCAAAGACATCGATTTTTTCTCGGTTTGTGAGCACAATCTGGTGCCGTCACGTGGAGTTGCCCATATCGGCTATCTCCCAGACGACGGCAGAATCACCGGTGTTGGCACGGTGGTGCGAGTGGTAGAGGCGCTGGCGCACCGTCCGCAGTTACAGGAACGATTGACCACTCAGATAGCCGACACCTTGGTCTCTGGGCTGCGTCCGCGCGGGGTGATCGTGGTACTGCGGGCCGAACACCTGTGTATGTCGGTCATGGGCGTGCTTAAACCGGGCGCGCGAATCGTGACCTCGGCGGCGCGGGGCTGTTTTGAGCATGCGTTGCCAGAGCGGGTAGAGGCGCTGAGTCTCATGGGCATGGATGCGTTGTGACGAGCCCTCATCGCTGCAAGATATTGGGCATTCTCAATGTGACCACCGATTCGTTTTCTGATGGTGGTCGTTTCTTAGCGCCCCGTGCCGCCATCGAGCGGGGGCTGCGACTGGTAGGCGAAGGCGCCGACGTCATCGATGTGGGCGGCGAATCGACTCGTCCAGGTGCGCGGCGTGTCGATGCGGAGACCGAGCTTACCCGGGTCGTTCCAGTGGTGCGGGGCCTGGTGTCCTCTGGTGTGCGAGTGAGCGTGGACACGATGCGGTCGCGTGTTGCCGACGCCGCGTTGAGGGCTGGCGCGAGCATCGTCAATGACGTTTCTGGCGGAATGGCCGATCCGCAGATGGCAGCGGTGGTCGCTAGTTTCGATTGTCAGTGGGTGCTGATGCATTGGCGGGCACATAGTCAGCACATGTTCGAGCATGCGGTGTACCAAGACGTGGTCGCGGAGGTGCGGCGAGAGCTGGCTGAGCGAGTGGCCGAGGCGGTGTCAGCGGGTGTTGGCGCTCACCGGTTGATCGTCGATCCTGGTTTGGGATTTTCCAAGTACCCAGCCCATAATTGGTCATTGCTGGCGGCTTTGGGGCAGCTCTGTAGTTCTCTAGAGCCGGTGCCGTTGTTGGTAGGCGCCAGCCGCAAGTCTTTTCTTGGTGCGTTGTTGGCATCCGCGGATGGCACCCCTCGACCCGCGGTCGAACGCGACCATGCGACTGCGGCGATATCGTTGTTAGCGGCGCACGCGGGCGCGTGGGGAGTTCGGGTCCACGATGTTCGTGCCACAGTGGATGCTCTCTTGGTGTTGCGCGCAGTGCACGATGCGGCGAAAGCGGGCACCGATGGCTGACGAGGATTTCGTCGACCGTATTTCGTTGACGGGCTTGCGTGCGTGGGGCCGGCATGGCGTCTATGAGTTCGAACGCACTGGGCAAGTGTTTGTTGTTGACGTGGTCCTCGAAGTCGATACCAGAGTGGCGGCGGCGAGCGACGACATCGCGAAAACCGTCCACTATGGCGAGCTCGCGGATGGCCTGGTTGAGGTCATCACCGGCGAGCCGGTCAACTTGATTGAGACCCTGGCGCGGCGGTTGGCCGATGTTTGCCTGCGCGAGACGCGAGTGCTGGCGGCAACGGTGACCGTGCACAAGCCGCAAGCCCCTATCCAGCATGAGTTTGCGGATGTGGCGGTCACGATCCGGCGAAGCGCCGAGACTCCAAGAAACGCCGAGACAGCGGCTGGAGTCGAAGAAGGGCTTACAAACAGAACGGTGTCCTCGGGCGGCTGGAGGGAGCATGAGTAGAGCCGTATTGGCGCTCGGATCCAATGTGGGCGATCGATTTGGATATCTCAGTGCGGCGATCTCCGGCCTCGGACCTCGGTTGGTGGCCGTGTCGTCGGTGTACGAGAACCCTCCGTGGGGCCCGGTCCCGCAGCAAGATTATTTCAATGCGGTAGTCATCGTGTCTGACGACGATTGCTCCGCATTGGATTGGCTGGATGTGGCGGCCAGGTTTGAGCAGGCGGCTGGTCGCACGCGAGATCTGCGTTTTGGCCCTCGGTCGCTGGATGTGGACGTCATCACGGTGACGGAATACGGTCACACGGTGCTTAGCGCAGACCCTTGGTTGACGTTGCCGCACCCGCGAGCGGGCGAGCGGCCGTTTGTGTTGGTGCCGTGGGCAGAGATCGCCCCCGACGATGTGCTGCCTGGGCATGGCCGCGTGAGCGACCTTGTGGCAGCTTTGTCGGCAGAACAGCGTGCGCAACTCACGCCACGCACAGACTTGCGATGGGCGCTATGAACTCACCACAACCGCCGCTAGATCCTCGGCGAAAGCCAGAGCCACAGCCGACCCTGCGGCCAACCCGGATCACCACGCTGGTGTTGGTGACGTTGGTGGTTGCGTTCCTGGCGTGGTGGCTTACCGATGTGTACTACGGCGATCTACCGCCCTTGACGTGGTTTCCGTCGCTCACTGTGGCCGCTATCGCGCTGTTGGAATGTGCTGCGGCTGTCAACACCAAGGCGAGATTAGATCGTAAACCTGGCACGGAGCCGGTGCAGCCGTTGGTGGTGGCCCGATTCGTCGCATTGGCCAAGGCATCGGCGTTGCTGGGTGCTGTTTATGTCGGTGGGCATGCTGGCTTCGCCGTCTGGGTTTATGGCCACAGCGCCCTCATCGATCAAGCGAAGCGGGATACCCCTGTCGCGATCATTGGGGTATGTGCGGGGGTTTTGTTGGCGGTGGCGGCGTTGTGGCTGGAGCATGCGTGTCGAGTTCCTAAGCCTCCGCGTGACGACACGGGAGCAAGTCCCACGGGTAATAACGGGTCGCCGCGGCAGTGACGCATGACAGCGACATACGAGCGGTAATAGTGTCAGCCTGTCTCCCTCAATACTGTGGCTGAACGCTTTAAGCTCGCCGTCATGTCCGACTACGCTGAGTTAGACGCGCTGAGCACTGATGAGTTACGGCGCCGAGCGTTCGATATGGCGAAAAACCGGCGTGATCCCGGGTTTTTTTGGGAGTTGGTCCGCCTCTTGCCTCACGCGGACGACGTGGAGCGGCTCGACAACAGCTCAGGGTCGATCGGCTCGGCCATCGAGGACGCTGTCGGAATGTGGCGAGAATTCACAAAGCATGAATATGGTGGAAATGAGCCGGTAGTGCGCGCCGCGTTTATCGAATACGTGCTCGCCCACGAGGCCGAAGGCTCGTCAGCGCGGCACAATCCAGGCGAGCCAGTAGACCAGAAGACGGAGAAGTAATGACGCAACCACCGTCAGATTCCGACGAGCCCACACCACCTACCCAGAATGAGCCGGGGCCCTCTGAGGGCGGTTCGGGGCTTCCGAACGATGACTCCGATCAGCCCACGACTCACCTGGGTCCACCTCCAGCGGGCGCTGCGCCGCAGCAACCTCCGGCCCCTTCCGGAGACGCCGCGGCCACATCGTCTGGTAGTCGGCGCCCGCCGATGCAGTCCAATATGGACAAGATTCGTGGTGTCGAGCCCGGTTCGTCCAAAGCCAGCCCGCCTTCATCCAACGAAGGCGAGGGAGAACCGACGCAGCCGGTTGCGTCACCGGAGCCGGAACCCAAGCCGGCAAACGACTCCACGCGGGTGATGCCCGAGACGGAGACGCGTCCTGGTTGGCCGCGCGAACCCGAGCCGACACAGGTGCGGCCCGAATCGGATTGGTCACATGGTTCGGCTGCCTACGCACCTCAAGGCAGCCATGCGGCGTCCGAAGATGCGTCGCTTGTGCCGGGAATGACCGATGCCGATGAAGAGCAACGAGCACCCAAGCCGGTGCGAGACCGGGTATGGCCACATCTGATCTGGGAGCTGATCCTGCTTGCCGGCGTGGCCGCGTCGATGCTCTGGCTGTGGAACCGCAATAACGATGTGTTCCAGGGCGCTAATCGCGACCAGCTGTTGCTGACGGCGGCGATCCTTGGCGGTCTTGCGGTGGCCATGGCGTGGTCGGTGCGGGCAGGGGTGCCCAACTTGGCTGTGGGGCCAGCGGCAGCAGCGGCGGGGGTGATAGGTGGCCGACTCATCTCCGAAAACAATTGGGGCGTCTCGTCGGCCGCGACGGTAATGCTGTGTGGCGCTCTCGGCGCGGGAATCATTTTGGGGCTCGTGGTGGTGGTGCTACATGTTCCATCATGGGTCGCTTCGTTGGGCCTGTCCGCGCTCGGGCTGGCGATCATGCTGCACCTCGATTACCGGCTCCGCGCCGTGGTGCCCAGAAACATCGACCTGCCAGACTTCACTGCCACGGCATGGATTTTCGCGGCGTCGGTAGCTGTTTTTTCGGTCCTCGGGGGCGTGCTGTGGTCGATCCACGGCGTCCGTTGGACGTTCTCCTCTATTCGCGCAGAGCGTGATCCTGCTGACAGAGCCAGTGTGGGCGGCACGTTTGGCGCCTTTGGTGCGTTGGTCGGTTCGACCGTAATAGCGGCCGGCGCCGGCGTGCTCAGCTTGATAGTGACCCGAGAGGCGGCCATCGGATCCGCGTTGACCTATACCGCTCTGCCTTTGGCGATAGTGCTCGTCGGTGGCGTCAGTATTTTTGGGCGACGGGGCGGCATTTTCGGCACCGTTTTCGCCACCGCCATCGTGGCGGTAATGTCGCAAGTGGACTACTGGCAAAGTGCCGAGGGTGTGCTGTTCATGGTCGGTGGCGGATTGCTGCTGGGCTTGATTGTGACCCGATTCATGGAGTGGGTCGGACGACGTGAGCCGGCACGCGAAGAGGTGCAGCCGCTGGGTGTGGATCAGTTGGCTGAGTCGTCCGATTCTTACTCTGGCGCGCGTCCTCGTACCCACCATGCTGATTGGGGCGCGTAGCTCGCTGTATTTGTTTGACCGGTGAGATTCCGGAGAAAACGCCGGGAATCTCACCGGTCAAAAGAGTGCTCAGCGATGTGGTGCGCGGTACGAGGCTTTTGCCGGTTCTTAGCTATCGGGATCTCGCTGGCAGGCTGTACAAGCCACGTTAGGGTGGAGTGCCTAGCACGGTTCTCGCGCTGTCACTGGGCTGTGCGCATATGGAGTGCACGGATGCCCGACATGTGACGACGCAATCGGTTCGCGATTCGGCGCTGAGCCAGTAGCCGAAGCAAAGAGGTGGGAACAATGGCCGACGACGTGGTGACAGCCGAGCCGGTCGACGTGGACGGAAATGCCACAGGTGGTAGTGGCTCAGGCGGGGACGGTGCTGGTTCGGGCAGCGGTGGCACGGGTTCCAGTTCCGGTGGTGATGGCTCGAGCTCGAGCGGCAGCGGTGGTGGCAGCACTGGCGGCGACACCGGATCGGCCGGCGCAGAAAACGAAGGATCCGACGCTGGGTCTGATGGCGGGTCGGATGGCGGCGGTGGAGGATCCAACAGTTCGGCGACTGGCACTGGTGGGTCAAACGGTGGCTCGGGTGCGCCACCAGCCGCGCCGACCACAGAGGTCGTAATAGTTGGTACTCCCGAAACCCGAGCTGAAATAAGACGGCTCCGGTCCGCTGGCGAGATAACCGAACAGTCCACGGTTGACGCACGTCAAACCGATAGAGCGCGGTCCGACCGGGATGCTGACAGGCTTTTTTCCGCTACCGTCGTAGACGTTAATTCACGGGCTTTTCGTCAAGCGATGCGTGCTAGGGCAAGTGGCATTCGTCGTAGGAATCCCGGAAAGTCAGCTGTGTTCAGTGGGCGCCGGCAGTTAGAGGGTCAGCGAGAGGCGTTTGGCGCCTTCGCTCGGCCTGGGGAGAGAAGGCGCGCGCGAAATCAGCGCCATGGCCAACGTGCAGGTTCTACTCTGCGCCGTTGGCGCCCGGTCAGGCTCGACCCTGACCGACCTATTCGGATGGTCATACTGCCAGAGCGGCTGCCGCGCAAGGGCGAACAGCGCGGCCAGACACTGAAGCGTTATCGCCAGGCCATCCTTCACTACAAGCTATTAGCTGAAAGAGATGGAGAGCAGCTACTGCTGCTTATGCCGGAGCGCCTTCGTCGCGATGTCCATGAGCTCAACCTCCGACGCATAGCTCCAGGTGCAATGGTGCGTTTCTACGGTTCCAAGCGCGCCTCGAGCTCTAATGGACTTACCCTTCCAACTAGCGCGCAGATCACGCAAGCGGAAGCAGAAGCTCGCCAGCAAATGACTGAGCGGGCCAAGTTGTCAGATGTCTATCGGCTGTTGTCGGAGGAACGACGAAGACTTCTGGCCGCTCCAGAAAGCGACGAGGCTCGTGCTCGACTGCGCGAGGTCGATCTGGGATTGAAAAGAATTCGCGGTTTCCTCAGCCTGAACGAAGGTGCATCACCCGGAGCTGCGCAGCGGACGATCGCGAACGTGCCTGGCTTTATTGAACTTAGTGACGTCGGGTCTAACGGCGCGGTGACTGCCCGCAGCGATGAGACCTCGACAGCTGGCGGCGAGTCTGCCGGCGGATCCATAGTTATTAGGGCGCCGGGCGCCGCTGTCGACCTGTACGGCACCGACACGAGCGGTGCGGGCGGCAGTGGCAGTGGAGGCAATGGCGGTGCGGTTGGAAGATCTGCCGATGTTGTCGTCAACGGCAGCGCCGAAGATCTGCGGCGTGAGGTTGACCAAGCGCGGGCGTGTGGCATGGGTGTTGTGCTTGCCGAAAATGAACAAGACACGAAAAACGCACGTCAAGAGGCTATCAATGCGCAAGGGCGCAAACTGACTGGCGTAACGCCTGAGGCAACGTCGGATGCGGATGATGCGAATGCCGTGAGTCTCCAATCTGATGAAGTAGCCAATGTCAATGTGCCTGAAGACGACCCAGAGTCGGTGCACACTTCCAAGACTGCGGATTTGTCGACGGAGAGTGAGCCAATCGAAGAAGATGTTCTGCTGTCCCCAGGAGATACCGTTCGTGAGGCGTTGCCGGGTTCGGGCCGAAAAGACCCAGTCTCCAGGTCTGTCGAACCGTCAACAGTCGCTTCCCGTGAGCACCCAGAAAAGAGCGATGGCAAGAAGGCCGCACCTCATGGCGTTTCCACAGGACCGGAACAGCAAGCTGAGCCTGTTGACAAGGCCACGAATGAGCTTATTCCGAAAGGCCCGCAAGAGAAGCCATCGCCTGCGTTGCAGCGACCGGCCACAGTAGAGGATTCGCAGGTTAACGCCGAAGACGAAAGCCAACCTGGTGCAGAGAGCGACGAAGGAAGCGTCAACCCGGTAGCGGAAACTGACGAGTCCAAGGAGCCTGCTGCCGCGGACGCAGAAGCTGAAGCTCAGTCACCAAGGGATGACGAGGGGAGAAGGCGAGGCAATCGTGAACAAGCTACGACCGAAGCTTCGGCGGACCCTGAGACTGGAGAGCCAACCGATCCCGAACCCATCAAAGCAACAAAGCAGTTGGCCGATGGGAGCACAGAACCGGGTGCCACGGGGAACGCAGGCAAAATCAGGATGAACGTCCCCAATGCCCGCGCTGGGGATGTCCCTGGGCTGAGACCGCCAACACTTGATTGGAACGGGGCACAGGAATTGGCGGCTACAACTCAGCCCGTATCAGTTTCTGGACCTCCTTCGCGGAGTGCGCAGTCAAACCCACAGGCTCCGAAAGTACTTGCACGGTAGTTCGCCACGCGACTGAGCACTCTGATCCGGAGTGCGGTCGGCGCGACCTAAACGATCTCGCCAGCGAAGTGGTCTCGCAATCGTGCTGCCATGTCATAGTGGCGGGCGTGAAGCTGATATATCCATGCCCACATCCCACGGCGTGTGCCCGGCACGCGCTCAAGTCCCGCCCTTGCGTACAGTCCTGCGCATGGCTGATCAGTTCGATGTCGTCATTGTGGGCGGTGGACCCGCAGGATGTGTTGCCGCGATTGCGTTACGGGCGCTCAATCCTAGCCTCACAGTGTCCATTGTGGACAAAAAAAACTTTCCGCGGGACAAGACATGCGGTGACGGACTCGGCCCCGGCGCGGTACGCATACTGCGCAAGCTCGACATACTTGACGAAGTAGTTGAAGGATTTGCTAGCCCTACCGGGGTGTGTATCGCGGCGCCGGGCAAATGGGAGGCGCATGCGCCGGTCCAGGAGGTCCGTGGTGTCGACCTTGCTGGCTATGTAATTCCGCGTGAACAGCTTGATGTGCGCATGGTGGAGATAGCCCAGCGGCGTGGAGTGCAATTTTTCGGCGAAGCGACGTTCCGTTCGAGCGAACTCGTTGAAGGTGGCCGCACCGTGCGACTGACCACATCGGATGGAGATCGCGAGCTACACGCCCGTTTGCTCGTGGGCGCCGATGGTGCCTATTCCGTAGTCCGACGGGACCTTGGAGTCGCGAAGGCGTCAGATCGGTCCACGCTCATCGCGGTGCGCTCTTATTGTCGACTCGATCTGTCGAAAGTCTCGGCATCTGCCGCCGTTGAGACGGGTTACGGCATCGATGACTCATTGCGGTTCGACTTTGTCGAGGAGTACCTACCCACCTACGGTTGGGTTTTTCCGGTTTCTTCCACAGTGGCCAATGTGGGCGTGGGTCTGCCGATGACGTTATTCCAGCAGCGTGGTGTGCACACTAAAGAGCTGTTGAGTCACTATTTGACCCACCTGCGATCTCGTGGTTATCCGGTGTCCGCGCCGAGCGAAATTCGGGCACATCATTTGCCGCACGGCGCTGAGTTGCCACGGTTGACCCATCAGCACGCGGTGCTCATTGGTGATGCCGCGTCGATGATCAATCCGATCTCCGGTGAGGGAATCTTCTACGGCATGGCTGCCGGCCTCATGCTGGCCGAGCAGTTGGCACATTGGGTCGACGGTGATCCGGAGCGGCATGTGGCCGCATTCGAAGCCAGTTATCGGCAGCGGTTTTCTCGTCATTTTGCGAGCTGTGTGCGGGCGGCGAAAATCCTGAGCTCGCGGTGGCGGGCCCGATCGGTGATCAAGGCGGCGGCCCGGAACAGGCGGGTGATGGATGACATCGCACTGATGCTTTTTGACGAGCAGCGGCTCACTGTTGGCACTGTCGCCCGGGTAGTTAAAGCGATGGTTTAGCCGATTGTCATCCTGGGAGCGACTCTCTTAACGGAGCTTCGTTAAGCATGGTGAACGGTGCGCATGTGCCTATGTGCTCGCCGTTTGGGCTGGACCGGCGGGGTGGGCGTCGCTCGCGATGGGGCTGATAGTTACGTCGAGGCGTTTTACCCTGCCTAAAGGGCAGATTGCCAAGGCTTAGTGAACGAAGGGTATGGCGTGGGTAACGAGAAAAACTACTACGGGGCGAGACCCACCCAGAATCGGCGAGGCGGAGCGGCGCGTTCGGTGCGGTCGCAACGGTCTTACGGGCATGCACAGCAGCTGTCCGCGGACGAAGTGAGCATGGACGATCTGCTCGATTACGACGACCCGGCCGATCTGGACGACGATGATCGGCTGCTTCCCGATTACGATGACCAACCCTCCCGGCCATCTCGAGCTCCGCACAAGCGCGAGACGGCCGCTCCTGGAACGCGTGATCGCATCCTCGATAACCTGTCGGACATGTCCGAGCGCAGGTGGATTTGGCTGTTTTGGCTGGGAATCGGCATCGCAGGATTGGCTGTGCTGTTGCTGGTGCTGAGCAGCGGTGCGTTGTCGCTGCGCATCTGCGCGGTTTTCGCGATCATCAGCACTATTTGCATCGGCCTTAGTGCGGTGCTCGGCAACAACGCCACCAGCGCCCAAGAGGAACTGCACGACGAGCTCACGGACGAAATTCGCCACGAAGTGGACCTAGTTCGCGACGATCTCGCCACATTGCGTCGCGGTCTGGAGATGACCGTCAACCGAGAGCTGGAGAGAGTGCGCAAAGAGGTCTCAGCGGCGCGCGGCTCTGCTAGCTATAACGACCGTCAGTTACCCGCCGGCAATGGCTACCCCGCGAGCTCGCAAGCGGCTGGCCCCAAGCCGCCAGCTTTCCGCCAGACCCCTCCCGCGCCCCCAGTGGTGAACGCGCGGGCGGCGGTTCCGTCACCGCCCCCGCCTCCGGTTGTTCCGCAGGCGCACGGCGGTGGTCGGGCGAATGGGCGAGCCCATAGCGCTTATGAGAATGGTTACAGCGAGCCACAGCAACAGAACTACCCCGTTGACTATCACACCGGCGACCATTTCCCCGATGTCCACACCATCGAGCCCATCCGAGAAGAACATCGGCAGGCCGAGGGGGCGAGTGCGGTTTATGGTCGCTCTGGTCGGACCTACCAAGGTGGACGGCAAGATCGGGCAGATAATTCCGGCCGCCAGCGTCGTCCCTCCCGTAACCACGGCGGAGACGACCACCTCGAGCCGAATGCTCGTGGGGGCGGGCGTCACAGCTCCAATGATCCGTGGAACAACGACTCAAGCAACTGGTAGTCGATTTCTCTATTTGTCGACATCGCCCACCACGAAAAACATTGACCCCAAAATCGCCACCAGATCTGGCAAGAGGACCCCCGGCAGAAGAGTGCTGAGCACCTGGACATGGGCGTAAGAAGCGGTACGGAGCTTGAGCCTCCACGGTGTCTTCTCCCCCCGCGAGACGAGGTAGTAGCCATTGAGCCCAAGCGGGTTTTCTGTCCAGGCATGAATATGTCCCTCGGGCGCCTTGACTATCTTGGGCAGCTTGATGTTCACCGGTCCGGTGATGCGCGCCAATCTGTCCAAGCATGCATCGGCTAGGTCCAGGGAGACGTCGATCTGGTCGAACAAGCATGCGAACCGGGCGTAACAGTCGCCTTCCTGACGAGTGATGACCCGCAGCGTGTCCCGCAGTTCTCCGTAGGCGAGGTATGGCTCGTCCCGGCGAAGATCGAAGTCGACCCCCGACGCCCTGGCCACCGGCCCAGATGCTCCATATGCGACGGCTGTCTCCGCGGTAAGTTGCCCCACGCCGGAGGTGCGGGCGGCAAAAATCTCGTTGTCCAAAACCAGCGTGCGCAGCCTGTGTACGCCGCCGCGAACTTGGTCGAGTACTCGTCGGACCCGTTCGGCCCAGCCAGCGGGAACTTCTTCCTTGACGCCGCCTACCCGGTTGAACATGTAGTGCATCCGGCCGCCGGAGGCTTCCTCCATAACAGCTTGCAGCTCCTCGCGCTCCTTAAACGCATAGAAGACTGGGGTGATCGCGCCAATCTCTAACGGATAGGAGCCCAAAAACATCAGATGGTTGAGCACACGATTCAGCTCCGCCAGCAGCGTGCGTAGCCACACAGCCCGCTCGGGAACCTCTATGTCCATAAGGCGCTCCACCGCGAGCACCACGCCTAGCTCGTTGGAGAACGCAGACAACCAGTCGTGCCTGTTGGCAAGCACAATAATCTGGCGGTAGTCACGTACCTCGAATAGCTTTTCCGCGCCCCGGTGCATGTACCCGACGATGGGTTCGGCGCTCACTACTTGCTCACCGTCTAACACCAGGCGCAGTCGCAGCACGCCGTGGGTGGAGGGATGTTGTGGCCCGACGTTGAGCACCATGTCGGTGGAGCTTGCTTCTGGGCCGGCGGACACGTTTGTGGAGTCCGATGTGGACAGTTGGTCTGCCCCGGCGCCGAGTCCCACCACGAGCGATCGCTGATCATCTTTTTCTGGCCCATTGGTCACTCGTTGATCCTGGCACGCCTCGCCGAACCCACGGTCAACGCAGGTGCGTGATGAGCCAATCGGGTGGCAAGCCTTTGGACTGGCAGAGCCAGCTGAAGCCCCCGAGGCCGTTGCGATCGGTGAGCTCGGCGAGTTCGCTGGCGCGGCTCAGCGCGTGGAGATACTCGGCGGGGTTCGTGCTTGCTAGCTCGCGGGGCGGGCGAACCGCAGCTAGACCGAGAGCGTGCAGCGCGTCCCGCTGGGTGGCTAATACTGTTTCGTCGGCTCCGCCGCGCCGGCCCGCTTCGCTCACAGCATCGACGGCTACATGCGCGGTGAGGTCGCAGGAGCCATCCGTCACGGGTTCGACCTGGACGCCGTGTGCGTAAGCGGCGAGCGTGCCCCCGAGCGGGCGCGCCTGCCGCAGATGGGTGTAGTCAATGCAGAGGGCGAGGCCACGCTCGAGGCGTTGCACTGCGGTTCGCCAGGCGGCGTCGCGAGTGACCCCAATCTCGGCGCGTTCGCCGGGTTGGCTCAACGGCCACCACCGCTCGAGCCAATGCGCCTGCTCAGGCGTAGCGATGGGTCCGAGCCGTTGGGCGGTGCCTTGGGGCGCGACTTCGATCAGATGAATCTGTCCGATGTGGTCGATCTCGGCGATGTCGAACGGAACATTGTCGAGCCATTCATTGGCGATGATGATCCCAGCGGTCGGCGGGATGTCATCGCGCCAATTGATCCATTCCGGAAGGCCGTGTGGCCGCTCTGCTTGTTCGACGGCCGTCAGTGCCAGGCGTGCGCGAAGCGGCGGCTCCGCTTGCTCCGCGATGTGGAGTAACAGCTCGCCCCGACCGGCACCCACGTCAACAACATCGAACCGCTGTGGAGAGCCGAGCAGGGCATCGAGTCGCTCGATCAATCTCAGAAATGCTGTGGCCAAGAGAGGGGAGGCGTGCACTGACGTCCGGAAATGCGCGGCCGGACCAGCAGCTTGACGATAAAACCCGCGGATGCCTTGTTGCTCGTCTAGTCCGTAGAGCGCTTGTTGCATCGCCTCGCGCCATGACATCCAGCCGTGTTGGACCACCCCAGTACTCTGCATCACCATGGACCGTACGCGCCGTCCGCATAGTCGGCTTGATGTGGGCATTGTTGGCGTTGGCAAAGTGGGCAGCGCGCTGGGCGTGGCGCTGCGCCAGGCTGGTCATCGGATCGTGGCCATGACGACCGCTTCGCCTTCTGCGGCGGAGCGAGCTCGTCAGCGGCTACCGGGGGTGCCGGCCATGCCCGCGGATGAGGTGGTCGCCCATTCCGACTTGGTCCTTCTCGCGGTCGACGACACCACGTTGCCGGGCTTGGTGCATGGTTTGGCGGAGACATCGTCGTGGCGCGCGGGTCAGCTGGTGGCGCACGTGTCTGGTGCCTTCGGGATTGAGGTGTTGGCACCGGCTATCTCGGCCAAAGCGTTACCTCTCGCATTGCACCCTGTCATGACATTTACTGGACATGAGGAAGACCTCGACCGCATCGTCGGCATTAGCTATGGGGTCACCGCCCCGCCGCCGTTGCGCCCTATCGCTGAGGCGCTGGTGCTGGAGATGGGCGGCGAACCAGTGTGGATCGATAACCACCTGCGGCCGCTCTATCACGCCGCACTGTCTATTGGTGCTAATCATTTAGTCACATTGATTGCGGAGTCGATGGATTTGCTTCGTAAAGCTGGGGTGTCGAACCCTGGAGGGTTGCTGGCGCCGCTGGCGGAGGCGGCACTGGACAACGCGTTGCATCTCGGTGACGCGGGCCTGACCGGCCCGGTGGTACGAGGAGATGCGAACACGGTCGCGGCGCACCTGCGGGCGCTGCGAGAACACCAGCTTGACGCCGTTCCTGAGTACCTGGCGATGGCGCGTCGGAGCGCCGGGCGGGCCATCGATGCCGGCCGACTCGATGCGGCCGATGCCGGTCCACTGCTCGAGGTGCTGGCACACGATCCACATGGGACGAAATGACCGCGCCACGTATCGCAACCGATATCGCCTCGCTGCGGGCTGAGTTGGCCACGGTCAGGAGCACACGCAACGGCCCGCTCGCGGTAGTCATGACCATGGGCGCGCTCCACAGTGGACATGCGGCGCTGTTGCGAGCTGCTCGTGGGCGAGCGGGTGCTGTTGTCGCGACAATCTTTGTCAATCCATTGCAGTTCGCCGCGAACGAAGACCTAGACCGCTACCCACGTACTTTCGACGACGACGTTGCCATGTGCGGCGCGGAGGGCGTTGATCTCGTGTTCGCGCCCACACCTCAGGTGATGTACCCCTTCGGTGACCCAGCAGTAAGGATCGATCCGGGGTCCCTGGGCGAGATCCTGGAAGGCGCGAGCCGGCCGGGTCATTTCGCGGGGATGCTGACGGTGGTCCTCAAGTTGTTGCATCGTGTCGGGCCTGACCTCGCGTTCTTCGGCGAGAAGGATTATCAGCAGCTGACGCTCATTCGACGCATGGTTCGTGACCTAGACCTAGCGGTCGAGGTGGTGGGCGTTCCAACGGTCAGAGAAGCAGACGGACTAGCTCTGTCTAGCCGCAACCGGTACCTCGACGCTGCGCAACGGCGCTATGCTGCCGTCGTGCCCACCGCGCTGCGGACCGGTATAGCCGCAGCTCAGCAGGGCACAGCTGCCACCCTCGCGGCTGCTCGAGGCACACTGGAGAAAGCACCTGGCATCGAGCTGGACTATCTGGCGCTGACGAACCCGGATCTCGGGCCAGTGTTTGGTTCGGGTCCGGCGCGTCTGCTTGTGGCAGCGCGGGTAGGCAAGGTGCGGCTGATCGACAACATGCCGGTTGTCGTCGGGCCTTAGGTCAGGCTCTACGTGGCGACCGGCTTTAGGCAGGGAGGAGCCGTTCATGCAAAGGACGATGCTCAAATCCAAGATTCACCGCGCGACGGTCACCGGTGCCGACCTGCATTACGTCGGATCAGTGACGCTCGACGCCGACCTTGCCGAAGCCGCCGACCTGCTGCCAGGCGAGAAGGTCACCATCGCCGATATCACTAATGGCGCCCGGCTGGATACCTACGTCATCTATGGGGAGCGAGGGAGCGGCACGGTGGCGATCAACGGCGCGGCCGCGCACTTGGTTCACCCGAACGACTTGGTCATCCTGCTCTCTTATGCCGTCTTGGAAGACATGGAAGCCCGCTATTACCGCCCGTTGGTAGTGCACGTTGACCAAACCAACGCAATCGTCAAGCTTGACCACGATCCCGCTGGAACTGGTGGCATCGAAGGGTTAGTTCCTGGGGATTGGCATTAACCCAATCCGCTAAAAAGCGGGATCGCGGAGACCTGTCCCACTTATTCGCGTCAACCAGGATGGCGCTAAACGATGTTTAGGCAGGCTGAGTAGTCTTGGCACACGTGCCCGTCATTGGCGCTTCTTTGCGCACCTCCGGGGTCGCACCTCGGCCTCCTTTTTGGTCCACTTCGACCCGTGCCGTACCGGGTTGTCTCCCCGCGTTGGACCCAGGATGGTCCCTGGACACGGATGTGTGCGTGGTCGGCTCCGGCATCGCCGGGTTATGCACCGCACTGCATCTTCGTCAAGCGGGCTTGCGGGTCACCGTGGTAACCAAGGAGCGCATCGACGACGGCTCGACGCGCTGGGCGCAAGGCGGGATCGCGGCGGTACTCGACCCGGCCGACTCTCCCCGCGCTCATGCCCTGGACACGCACACGGCTGGTGTGGAGCTTTGCGACGCCGCAGCGGTGGATTTGTTGGTCCACGAGGGCCCACCGCGGTTACGAGAACTAATGCGGGTGGGTGCGCGATTTGATCGGCATTCGGACGGTTCGCTGATGCTGACCCGCGAAGGCGGTCACCGCGCCAATCGCATCGTGCACGCGGGTGGCGATGCCACTGGTGCGGAAGTACAGCGGGCGTTGCATGCCGCGGTCCACGCCGATGATGGAATCCGTCTGATCGAACATGCGCTGGTACTCGACCTGCTTCGTGGTGCGAATGGGCGGGTCGCCGGCGTAAGTCTGCACGTGCTGGGTGAAGGCACCGAAGACGGTGTGGGTGCGGTATTGGCGCGCGCGGTGGTGCTGGCGACCGGGGGCATGGGGCAAGTTTTCGCCTCCACTACCAATCCCGCGGTGTCCACAGGGGACGGTGTGGCGCTGGCGTTGCGCGCCGGAGCGCAGGTCGCCGACCTGGAGTTCGTGCAGTTCCATCCGACCGCTCTGTTCGTTGGGATGGGGGTACGGGGGCAGCAACCACTGGTGAGTGAGGCGCTGCGAGGAGAGGGTGCGTACCTCATTGACCACAGTGGACACCGGTTCATGCCAGCTGTGCACGAGCTCGCAGAGTTAGCACCGCGAGACGTGGTGGCAAAGGCGATCACTCGCACCATGATGGACGCCAACACCAATCACGTTTTCCTTGATGCGCGTCACATGGGGCCGCGGCTGGCTGAGCGTTTTCCCACCATCGTCGCCTCCTGTCGAGCGATCGGTATCGATCCGACCTTGGAGCCGATTCCAGTTGCGCCGGCAGCACACTATGCATCTGGTGGTGTCCGGGTGGATCTGGATGGGCGCACAGGGGTAGAGGGGCTCTATGCGTGTGGGGAGGTCGCCTGCACCGGGGTGCACGGAGCTAATCGCCTCGCGTCCAATTCGCTATTGGAGGGTCTGGTGTTTTCGCACCGGATCGCCGGTCATGCCATCACGAATTTGCGGCCTCAGCTTGATCCGGTGGGCGCCGACTCGTCAATCGCACGTTGGGCCTTGTCGTCAGAAACCCGTGCCACGCTGGCCAACGCGATGACGTCCGGAGCGGGGGTACTCCGCAGTGCTGGCAGCTTGGCAGACACACTTCACGCCCTTGACGAGCTCGCGCGACATACGGTTTCCGCGCCACATACCGCTGATTGGGAGGCGACTAACCTGCATACTGTCGCCACAGCGCTTGCGGTGGCGGCGAGTCAGCGTCGTGAGACTCGGGGTTGCCACTGGCGGGAAGATTTTCCTCATTCCGAAGCCGAGTGGCGCGTGCGGCTTTCCACCACATTGGACACGCGGGGCCTCACTACGGGCCTCGAGAGTCGTGAGAAATGCTCGTGACTTGCGCGAGTTCGGCCGATCGCAATGTGACCACATAAAGGAGTTTCCGTGACTTTGAGTCCACCACTTGTTGACGTACTTGATGCCGCTGGGCTCGCGCCAGACTATGTGGAACAGCTGGCGGCCCTCACGCTTTTTGAAGACTTGGGCGGGGCAGAAGGCGTCGACGTAACCAGTGCGGCCACCATTCCGGCAGCTCACATCGCGAGCGGTGAGCTGGTCGCACGTTCTTCCGGCGTCATAGCGGGTTTAGCTGTCTCTGCCGCCGTGTTTGAGGTTGCCAGTGGCCACACCGCAAAGTTTGTGGCGCATGTGGAAGAGGGTGCGCCGGTTCTTGCGGGCGAGGTATTGGCGACGGTTGCCGGACCAGCCCGGGCATTATTGACGGCGGAACGCAGTGCCCTTAACTTGCTGTGCCGCGCTTCTGGCGTCGCCACGCACACGTGGCTATGGGCGCAAGAGATCGCGGGCACCGGCGCCACGGTGCTGGATACACGTAAGACCACTCCGGGTTTGCGCGCGCTAGAGAAATACGCGGTGCGCTGCGGCGGGGGTACAAACAAGCGTATGGGCTTATTTGATGTGGCGATGATTAAGGACAATCACAAGCTTGCGGCTGGCGGCATTACCGCGGCATACCAGGCGGTGGTGCGGAAGTTTCCTGACGTGGACGTGCAAGTTGAGGTGACGACTGTCGCGGAAGCTCAAGAGGCTGTTGCTGCGGGGGCCACCTTTTTGTTGTGCGACAACATGTCCCCTGAACTGCTGCGGGAAGTAGTCGCGGTGGTCGATGGTCGAGCAGAACTCGAAGCGACTGGTGGTCTTACGTTGCCAACGGCTCGGGAGTACGCGGAGACCGGCGTCAATTATCTGTCGGTGGGGGCGCTGACTCACTCTTCGCCCATCGTGGACATAGCCCTCGACCTGCGCGTGCCCGACAAACAGCTCACCAAAAGCTGACCTTGACTATCCAAACAAACGACCGACCTCCCTGCGGATAGCCAGCCAATTTTGAAGCTGTGAGTGTGGTTGGGTTTCGTCGCACAAAGCGATTGAGGCGAGAGGAGGGTGAGCTTGCTCAAACTCCCGAACTGATTGAGCTTGTTGACGAGCGAAGCGAGGAACACAAAGCGTCGCGTACGTGGGTACAAGCGATTGAGGCGAGAGGAGTGCGAGCTTGCTCGCATTCCCGAACTGAGGAAGCTTGTTGGAACACGCAAGCTGCGGAGACGGAAGCCAGGCGCGCTCACAGCGAGCGTAAGCCCAACGGCGATAGGACTATTCAAGTGCTGTTAGCGATTGATGTGGGGAATACGAATACGGTGCTGGCCGCTTTCGACGGCGATCGGCTCGCGCATTCGTGGCGGGTCCGCACCGATAGTCGGATGACCGCAGATGAGTTAGCGCTGCTGTACAGCGGTTTGTTGGCGACTCAGGGTGTCAAGGTAACTGGTGTGGCGCTGTGTTCCACGGTTCCGGCGGTTCGCCATGAGCTTCGCACCATGTTGGACCGGTATTACGCGGGCTTGCCGACGGTCATCATTGAGCCTGGTGTCAAGACCGGTGTTCAGCTCGCGTACGACAACCCTAAAGAGGTCGGCAGCGATCGGGTGATGAACACGCTGGCCGCTTATCAGCTATACGGCGGTCCCACCATCGTGGTCGACTTCGGCACCTCCACTAACTATGACGTCATTGGCGCTTCGGGGGAGTTTTTGGGCGGGGCGCTGGCGCCGGGCATCGAGATTTCGGTGGATGCGCTCGCGTCGCGGGCGGCGCAGCTTCTCAAGGTAGAGCTGGTGCGGCCACGGTCGGTGATTGGCAAGAACACAGTGGAGGCGCTGCAATCTGGCTTGGTGTATGGCTTTGCGGCGCAAGTGGATGGCTTGGTTCGGCGGATTACGGAAGAACTTGCGGACGTGGGACCGGTGAGGGCGGTCGTGGCGACGGGCGGGTTGGCGCCGCTGGTTGTGGGGGAGAGCCAGACCATCACCCATCACGAGCCCAATTTGACGTTGATCGGTTTGCGGATGGTGTACACGCGGTCGATACCCTTGCCCCATGACTGAGCGTGTTACCCCCGACCAGGCGGCTAGCCAGGATCTTAACGTAAACGAGTCCAATGTGGACGAGCCCGACTTGCCCGAACAAATGCGGATCCGGCGCGCTAAACGGCGAGCGTTACTCGATCGAGGTATAGAGCCTTACCCGGTGGGATTTGAACCCACGGCCACGATCGCAGAGATCCGTGAACGTTACGTTGATATGCCCATGGACACGGCCACTGGAGAACGGGCCTCTGTCAGCGGACGGGTGATGTTTTTTCGCAACACTGGCAAGTTATGTTTCGCCACGATTCAGTCAGGAGCTGGAGAACAGCTTCAGGTAATGCTCAGCTTGGCCAAGGTAGGGGAGGAGTCGCTCTCCGACTGGAAATCGCTAGTCGATATCGGTGATCACCTCGGGGTGGAGGGTGAGGTAATCACCTCTAAGCGTGGCGAGCTTTCGATTTTGGTAGACCGCTGGGTTATTACTGCTAAATCATTGCGCCCTTTGCCGGTTGCCCATCGGCCAATGAGCGAGGAATCTCGGGTTCGCCAGCGATATGTCGATTTGATTATGCGGGGGCAAGCTCGTGATGTTGTTCGTCAGCGAGCGGCCGTAGTCCGCAGTTTGCGTGAGTCCTTCCATCAAAGGAATTTTGTGGAAGTAGAAACTCCGATGTTGCAGGTATTACATGGAGGCGCAACAGCAAGACCATTTGTCACTCATATCAACGCCTATGACATTGACGTGTACTTGCGCATCGCACCAGAACTGTATTTAAAAAGGTGCCTAGTAGGTGGAATAGAGAACGTTTTTGAGATAAATCGGAACTTTCGCAATGAGGGAGCCGATAGTTCTCACAGTCCAGAGTTTTCAATGCTTGAGTTTTATCAAGCCTATGGCAACTACAACTCAATGGCAGAGTTGACTCGTAAATTAATTCAAGAAGCCGCGCAAGCTGTTTTTGGGTCCTTGACGGTAACGCATGACGACGGTAGTGAGCACGATTTCTCTGGTGAATGGCGTTCGACGACTCTCTATGGCTCTGTGTCTGAGAAGTTGGGCGAGGAGGTCACACCTTCGACATCGCGTGATCAGCTCGTTCGTTACATGGAAAAACAAAACCTGACGGTAGATCCGTTGTGGAGTTCGGGTCAGATTGTCGAGGAGCTTTTCGAGGAGCTGGTGGTTCCGGAGCTGCGGGCACCTACATTCGTGCGTGATTACCCAGTAGAGACATCGCCGCTTACTCGTCAGCATCGGGAACAACCTGGATTGGCCGAGAAATGGGATCTATATGTGAATGGATTTGAGCTCGGGACCGGATACACCGAGTTAGCGGATCCTGTTATTCAGCGTGAGCGTTTGGTAAGCCAATCATTGCTCGCCGCAAAAGGTGATCCAGAGGCCATGCAGCTAGACGAAGACTTTTTACGAGCAATGGAGCACGGTATGCCTCCGGCTGGAGGTGTGGGAATGGGAATCGATCGTCTCCTTATGTCGCTAACTGGGCTAGGTATGAGAGATACGATTCCGTTTCCGCTGGTTAGGCCGCAATAATGTGTTAGCGGTTTCGAATTTGTGGGTGATTTGAAATAAAACTCAAAGGTGCTTATATTGCTTTCACGCAGCTTTGAACTTTCTGAAGGTTTTTCCGGCACAAATTTGGAAGTATTCCTGAGGTAGTAACGAAGCTTTCCGAGTAAATCTCTGCTAGGAGGAATATAAAGTGGCGAAAGTCGAAAAGGTCATTCTCGTTGATGATCTCGATGGAGGTCCAGCCGACGAGACAGTCCGTTTTGGGCTTGATGGCGCCGAATATGAACTAGATCTCTCCAAAAAGAATGCGGCCCAGCTTCGCGATTCTCTTAGCAAATACACTGCAAAAGGACGTAAGGCGAGCCGTCGTGGTCGCGCCCGTGGGGCCAATCGCGCCAGCGCCAGTGTCGACCGTGAGCAGAACCAGGCCATTCGCGTGTGGGCCAAGAAAAAGGGCTTTCAGGTTAGTGACCGGGGTCGCATTCCCGCAGATGTGGTGGAGAAATACCACGCCTCCAACGGCTAATCGCCAAGTGGTCGTTGCGGTAGCTAGTAGAGCGGTGGTACCCAGGTTGAGGGTGCCACCGTTTTGTCTTTCGCTCCTGGCGTAGTTCGCGGTGGTTGGGAAGAATAAGCGCCTCGTCCTGGTTACGGTCAGGTGTGCGGGGTCTCTGCCATCATCGGCTGATGGCTGGTGGTCACGCTCCGACTACAGTGGTACTGCGAATGCCGAGTGGACAGGATTAGTCAATTGCCGAGGCAGCAAACGGGCGCGGTTTCGGCGGCTAGTCAAACGGGTCGTCTTATCGGCGAGTGAGGAGCACGAGGGATGTTCGAACGGTTTACCGACCGAGCGCGTCGCGTTGTCGTCTTGGCGCAAGAAGAAGCCAGGATGCTCAACCACAACTACATCGGTACCGAGCATATTTTGCTGGGGCTGATCCACGAGGGCGAAGGCGTGGCCGCTAAAGCGCTGGAGTCCCTAAGCATCTCGCTGGAGGGCGTCCGTCAGCAGGTCGAAGAGATCATCGGGCAGGGCCAGCAAGCTCCGGCCGGTCATATCCCCTTCACCCCGCGAGCCAAGAAGGTGCTGGAGCTCTCGCTGCGTGAGGCATTGCAGCTGGGGCACAACTACATCGGTACCGAGCATATTTTGCTGGGGCTGATCCGCGAGGGCGAAGGCGTGGCTGCCCAGGTGCTGGTCAAGCTCGGTGCTGACCTCAACCGGGTGCGGCAGCAAGTCATTCAACTGCTCTCTGGTTACCAGGGCAAAGAGCCTGCCAACGCGGGTGGAGGAGCCGAGGGCACCCCGTCTACGTCGCTGGTGTTGGACCAGTTTGGGCGTAACCTGACCCAGGCTGCCCGCGAGACGAAGCTCGACCCGGTCATTGGTCGCGAGAAAGAAATCGAGCGCCTGATGCAGGTGCTGTCTCGGCGGACCAAAAACAATCCGGTGCTCATTGGTGAGCCCGGGGTGGGTAAGACAGCGGTCGTTGAGGGTCTAGCGCAAGCCATTGTTAAGGGCGAGGTTCCGGAGACCCTTAAAGACAAGCAGCTTTACACCCTGGACTTGGGTGCGTTGGTCGCTGGCTCGCGATACCGGGGTGACTTCGAAGAGCGGCTGCGGAAGGTCCTCAAAGAAATCCGTACGCGTGGCGACATCATCCTGTTCATCGACGAGATCCACACTCTTGTGGGCGCCGGTGCCGCCGAAGGTGCGATAGACGCGGCGTCGATCCTTAAGCCGATGCTGGCTCGAGGCGAGCTGCAAACCATCGGTGCTACAACGTTGGACGAATACCGCAAATATCTTGAAAAAGACGCGGCGCTGGAACGGCGCTTCCAGCCCATTCAGGTGGGTGAGCCTTCCCTGGCGCACACCATCGAGATCCTTAAAGGGCTGCGCGACCGTTACGAGTCGCACCACCGGGTGTCGATCACCGACGCCGCACTGGTGGCTGCCGCAACCCTCGCCGACCGCTACATCTCCGACCGTTTCTTGCCAGACAAGGCGATCGACCTCATCGATGAGGCCGGCGCCCGGATGCGCATTCGTCGGATGACCGCGCCGCCAGATCTGCGTGAGTTCGACGAAAAGATCGCCGACGTTCGGCGCGAGAAAGAATCTGCCATCGACGCGCAAGACTTCGAGAAAGCCGCTTCGCTGCGTGACACCGAAAAGAAGCTGCTGGAACAAAAGTCTGAGCGGGAGAAAGAATGGAAATCGGGCGACCTCGACGTGGTCAGTGAGGTCGACGATGAGCAGATCGCCGAAGTATTGGCCAACTGGACCGGCATCCCAGTCTTCAAGCTGACAGAGGAAGAAACCTCACGTCTGCTGCGCATGGAAGACGAGTTGCACAAGCGGGTCGTCGGTCAGAACGAGGCCATCAAGGCGGTCTCGCAGGCGATTCGCCGTACTCGCGCCGGGTTGAAAGACCCGAAGCGTCCAGGTGGCTCGTTCATCTTCGCCGGCCCGTCGGGTGTCGGTAAGACCGAGCTGTCCAAGGCGCTGGCCGAGTTCCTGTTCGGCGACGAAGACGCGCTCATCCAGCTCGACATGAGCGAGTTCCACGACCGCTACACCGTGTCGCGCCTGGTCGGTGCGCCTCCCGGCTATGTCGGTTACGACGAGGGCGGGCAGCTCACCGAGAAGGTACGGCGCAAGCCATTCAGTGTGGTTCTCTTCGACGAGATCGAGAAGGCCCACGCCGATGTCTTCAACACGCTGTTGCAGATACTGGAAGACGGCCGCCTCACTGACGGTCAAGGTCGCATCGTGGACTTCAAGAACACGGTGATCATCTTGACCTCCAACCTGGGCACGCGCGATGTCGCCAAGGCAGTCTCGCTGGGCTTCCAAAAGGGCAACGACGCGGACAGCAACTACGAGCGGATGAAGCAAAAGGTGCAGGACGAGCTCAAGCAGCACTTCCGCCCCGAGTTCCTCAACCGCATCGACGACACCATCGTGTTCCACCAGCTGACAGAAGACGAGATCCTCGAGATCGTCGACTTGATGGTCTCCCGAGTGGACACCCAGCTGCGGAACAAAGATATGGGCATCGAGCTCACCGATGCGGCCAAGCGGTTGCTGTCGCGGCGTGGCTACGACCCCGTTCTGGGTGCGCGGCCGCTGCGTCGGACCATTCAGCGCGAGATCGAGGATGTGCTGAGCGAGAAGATCCTGTTCAGCGAGATCGAGCCCGGCCAGATCGTGGTGGTCGATGCAGAAGGCGTCGACGACACCGACGAGAGCAAGGGCCGGTTCACCTTCCGTGGCGAGGCCAAGCCCGCAGTGGTGCCGGATACGCCACCGGTCGAGGTAAGTACTGGCGACACGGAGTAGTTCCAAGCGCGACGGGTGAAATTTCCCTTGTTTGCTCGCCGTATTGGCTTGTTTGACCGGTGGTTTTCTGGAGTGGAGCTCTGGAAACTCACCGGTCAAACAGCACGTGACCCGGGAGGGCGTAAGTGTTGTCGGGGTGCTGTTCAATCAGGCCGTCGGCTAGGAGGCTGGACAACGCGCGTTCGCGTTGGTCGGTGAGGTGCCATGCATCGACTAAGGCTTCAGGTGTTACGGGGTGCGCAGAGTCGCGCAGGATCGCCAGAATTCTGCCTCGAACCTGCCGATCGGTCCCGGCGTAGGTCTGCACTCGTCTCGCTGGTCGATTAACGTCTGGCTGTCCGGCGGCTCGCCAGGCGCAAATTGTCTGTAGTGGACACTGAAGGCATCGCGGCGTGTTCGCGGTGCACACGAGCGCGCCAACCTCCATGGCCGCCGCGCAGAATCGGCTGGCCCGCGCCGGCTCTTCGGGCAGCAACGACTCCATCAACGCAAAATCGGCCCGGGTGGTGGAAGCGCCGGCATCGGGGAGTCCCGACACCGCCCGAGCCCATAACCGTCGAACATTGACATCGACTACTGGCTCCCGCTGTCCAAACGCGAACGCTGCCACGGCCCGGGCTGTGTAAGCGCCCACACCTGGCAGGGTCAATAGTTCTGGAACCGAGGTGGGCAGGTCGCCGGCGTACTGCTCGGTGATGGCGACTGCGCACTGATGCAGTCGGAGTGCTCGGCGCGGATAGCCCAGCCGGCTCCAGGCCCGTACCGCCTCACCACTTGGTTCGGCCGCTAATGCTGCCGGGGTGGGCCAGCGGTCAAGCCACAGCTCATACACGGGCAGTACCCGTTGGACCGGAGTCTGTTGCAGCATTATTTCGCTGACCAGGATAGCCCACGGGGTGGTACCTGGGCGGCGCCAAGGTAGATCCCGCGCGCATTCGTCGTACCAGTGGAGCACGTCATCGACGATGTGTGGTTGAGTCGGTGGGTGTGCGGGGCGCCCTTGACGCGGAGTCTTGTGCAGTGTTGCCAGCTGAGTGTCGCAATTCACGCGCGTCATTGCACCATCTGTCTGTGTCGGACGCCAATTGTCGGAGATACATCGCAAATAAGGACAATTGCCATCCTGTTTTTGGCTTAATACAAGGAAAATTGCCGCGACGACAGGTTGAGCGGCGCGGCGTCCAGTTAATCCTGTTCTCGGCCCGCTATCGTCTCGAGGCGATGAAATGGACCGTTGGCCCCCTGCCTCCCGCCGTGTACTGGCGGCGGCGTCTTGTGGTGGCCATTCCGGTATTGATCCTGCTATTTACGCTCGCGACGTGTGCCGCGACAGCAAGCGGATCCGATTCTGGAAAGCACCAGGAAAACTCCGCGGCAAGCCATAGCGCTCACCCGTCACCCTCGCCGTCGGCGGGTAAATCGAGCAAAACCCAGGTGACCTGTTCGCCGGATGGCCCCTGCGATTCTTCCGTGGCCCCAGATGCCGGCTCTGCGACGTCGCCGACGAGCGCGCCGGCTGGTTCTGCGCCCGAGTCACCGGCAGCCAATCCTGATCCCAGTGCGGTGGCGACGCTCGCGGCCACCACTACATGCGCCGACGGTGACCTTGCGGTGTCCATTTCATTGGCGCACACCAAGTACCCACGGCATTCTCGGCTGCGTGTGGATTTCTCCGTCACGAATAAAAGCGATCACCCATGCACTCGGGATCTGGGTGCTGAGCAGCAGGAGATCTTTATTAAAGCGGGCGACCAGCGCATTTGGTCGTCCGATGATTGCTCGAATGACCACTCGCAGAACAGCCAAACGCTGCAGCCGCAAGGAAAATGGATTTTCTGGGTCTCGTGGGCGTCGCAGCGATCCGCCCAGAGCTGCCCCAACGATCTCGGTGAGGCGGCCGCCGGTGACTATCAGGTGTACGGCAGGCTGGGCACGCTCACCAGTAGCGCCACTGCGGTCACATTGACGTAGCCGAAGCAGAAGCGGGAAGCTACTCAAGTGTTGGCCTAACTTTTCGTGGCGATATGACCTGACGCAAGCTGGTCCACCAGGGAAGACGCCCATTGATTCCACACTTCAAGAAATGCTGCGCCCCGAATAACTTTGGGTTTCTCGACGCCCAGTAGATCCAAGTCTTTTTCAATTTCTTGAGCGACTTGATGGGTCTCGACAGTGAGCACTTCCTTGGAAACACTTTGACTTAGCTCTGCCAACTGACGAATCAGCTCTATTACATGCAAAAGTTCGGTCCAATGCGGAGCGATGAGTGGAAGTTCGCCGACAAATTCTTGGAGAGCAGCTGGATTAGCGACTGAATAGTAAAAGCGATTGCGCACCTGATGCGCTAATAGGGCCCCTGTCTGCGCCAGCGCATCACATTCTTTTGCAACAATTCGCTTTCTGTAGCTGGTCCGCTCAGCGAGCGTTGCCGCGCTGGCTCTTTCTTGGTTCATGATTAGGTATCCGAAAATTTCTGCACGTGCTCCCAGGCCAAATAGGGAACGCAGGCGCAGGATCACCATCGCAGGCTCAGTAAGAGCACGCAGCGTTGAACGACCGGTTGGGGTGTACCGGCGAGGTGATGTTTCCTTGGGCCAGCGGGTTCCTGCTGAATGATTAACTGTCGCAGCAAATTTGCCCCACTTATCCAGAAAGCTGTCATTGTTGTTGATGGCAAAGGACATCGCTTGAGAAACGCGACCTAGGAGTATGTTCCGGAGGCGTGCTTGTGAAATAAACCGCGAATTGCGAATGCACCAGTCGGTTGTTTCATCTCGAAGCCGCGGATCCCAATCGGCAATCCCAGCAGTAAAGACGATGAGCGGCTCAGGATCAATGGCCCAGTTTTGGTGAGTACGCCCCCACCCCGATACTCCAAGCTCAGACCAAACTCCCCAGCAAAAGTCGAGGATCTTGCGGCGAATATGTTGCGCCATGTGTGATGGATTAGAGGTGGCCATCTGAGATCTCCACTCCTAATCCCGACAAACATTCCATCAACTCGTTCCGAAAATTGTCGGACGGATCGTGTGTGATAGTCCACCGAGCAGCCTTTGTTAATTCATCTGAGGCAGGGTTAAGGGCCTGCAGATCAAAGAAGTGCTTGTCGTGAGGCCCCCGGTCAACTGCTGCATACAGTTTGAAGCAAATCTGGTCAAACCGCGACGGAAGGTGAATTTCTAAGGCTCGGTAGTGACGTACTTCGACCCGGCCTTCCCACCGTTTAGGAAGTCCTAAGTCCATCAAAGACGCTGGCCCCGTATTCAGCCAGTTATCCGCTAGACCGAGTGCTTGCCCAACTTGCGAAGCGGCATCGGCTAACGGCGTGGGTAACCTTTCTAGCTTGTGGTAAGTGTTGCCGTCTGTCCATCCGATGACGTCAAGATCGCCAGTGGGTCGGTCGATGAGTCGAAGCAAGAGAAGGCTGCTACCGCCTATTGCCAACAAACGGTAAGTGGTGCGGCGCTGCTGCAAGATAGCGCCCAAAGAGTTCAGCGCCTCCTCCAACATTTCCAGCTGCAAGTTCATTCGAGCATTTTAAATGCTCGATTCGAGCATTTAAAATGCTCGAATGGGTGATGTTCTGCCTTTGGTCACTGTCGGGTAGGGATGCTGTGCTTGGATCTGTGACGGGCGCCAGCTGTTGGGCTGGCTGGGAGCCGGCAAGGTCGGCGAATCGTTAGCCGATAGCATTGCGTGTCATGACCGACGGCGCCCCCGCTAGCTCTGCTCCTGCCCAACTTTCTACCTCGAATGTCGAGGCTGTTCCCTCGCTCGACAATGTCGAAGAGAAATGGTCGCGGATCTGGCAGGACGAGCAGACGTACGCCTTCGACCGATCTAAGACGCGCGACGAGATTTACTCGATCGACACGCCACCTCCCACGGTGAGTGGCTCACTGCACGTGGGGCATGTCTTTTCGTATACGCATGCTGATGCTATTGCTCGGTTTAACCGCATGCGTGGCAAAGAGATCTTTTACCCGATGGGCTGGGACGACAACGGGCTTCCCACCGAGCGACGGGTGCAAAACTACTTTGGTGTCCAATGTGACCCTTCGTTGCCGTACGACCCGGAATTCGCGCCTCCAGCCGAGCTCGGTAAGGAACCGATCCCGGTCTCGCGCCGCAATTTTGTGGAGCTGTGCCATCAACTCACCGAGATCGACGAACAAGCCTTTGAGCAAGTGTGGCGCCGGCTTGGGCTGTCCGTCGACTGGTCGCTGACCTACGCGACAATCAGCGACGAGGCCCAAGCGGTATCACAGCGGGCTTTCTTGCGTAACCTTGCGCGTGGCGAGGCCTATTCAGCCGAAGGCCCGACGTTGTGGGACATCTCCTTCCGCACAGCGGTTGCTCAGGCCGAGCTAGAAGATCGCGAACGTCCCGGCGCGATGCACCGGATCGCGTTTCATCGCCCCGACTGGTGGCCAGGTAGAGATCGAAACCACCCGGCCAGAGCTCATCCCAGCTTGTGTCGCGTTGGTGGCGCACCCAGACGATGAGCGGTACCAGCCGTTGTTCGGCACCACTGTCTACTCTCCGCTGTTCCAAGTCGAGGTGCCAGTGAAGGCGCATCATCTGGCAGTGCCCGACAAAGGCACCGGGGTCGCGATGGTCTGCACATTTGGCGACGTGACTGACATGGTGTGGTGGCGCGAGTTGGGCTTGGAGACCCGTGCGCTCCTTACTACGAGTGGTCAACTCACTGAGAAGACACCGGAGTGGCTCAACACCGATGACGCTCGTGCCGCATACGCCGAGGTCGCTGGGCAGTTTGCTACTAAAGCTCGCAAACGGATCGTGGAGTTGCTGCGGGAGTCTGGCGACCTGCTGGCTGAGCCGCAGCAGATTACCCACCCGGTTAAATTTTACGAAAAAGGCGACCGTCCGCTTGAGATTGTCACCACCCGGCAGTGGTTCATTCGCAATGGCGGAAAAGATGCCGCTCTTCGCGAGCAGCTACTCGAGCGCGGACGCGAGTTTAATTGGCACCCGACGTACATGCGAGCGCGATACGAGAACTGGGTGGAAGGGCTCGCGGGCGACTGGATCATTAGCCGGCAGCGTTTCTTCGGCGTGCCGATTCCGCTGTGGTATCAGCTTGATGAGCTTGGCGATCCAGACTATGCCGCCCCCTCGTCCCCGACGAAGCAACACTTCCGGTCGACCCGAGCAGCGATACGCCTCCTGGCTATACCGAAGATCAGCGAGGGCTGCCTGGCGGGTTCGACGCTGACCCAGACATCATGGACACCTGGGCCACGTCGTCACTTACCCCGCAGATCGCTGGACGGTGGGGGGCTGACGACGATCTTTTCCAGCGGGTTTTCCCGATGGATCTGCGTCCGCAGGCGCACGACATCATCCGTACTTGGCTTTTCTCCACCGTGCTACGCGCACGACCTCGAGGCCCAAACCTTGCCGTGGCAGCACACGATCCTCTCGGGTTGGATTCTCGACCCTGACCGCAAAAAGATGTCGAAATCCAAAGGCAATGTGGTAACGCCGCTGGGCCTGTTGGAGGATTACGGCTCGGATGCGGTGCGGTATTGGGCGGCAAAGGGCCGGCCGGGAACAGACACCGCGTTCGATGTCGGACAAATGAAGATCGGCCGGCGGCTGGCAATCAAGATTCTTAACGCCAGCAAGTTCATTTTTGGGCTCTCGCCCAGCATGCCGTTGGGTTACCGACCCTGAAGCGATCACTGAGCCGTTCGACCAGGCGATGCTTGCCGCCTTGGCGTCGGTGGTCGCCGAAGCAACTCGAGGCGTTCGAGCAGTACAACTACACCAGCGCGTTTGAAGCGGCAGAGCAGTTCTTCTGGTCTCTCTGCGACGACTATCTCGAGCTGGTTAAGCTACGCGCATATGGCAAGAGGGCGGCTGCGAGCGTGCGGAGGCGCGATTCTGCGCGGGCGGCGCTGGCAATCGCTCTCTCCGTGCTTCTGCGGCTGTTCGCGCCGTTCCTGCCGTTCGCTACCGAAGAGGTTTGGTCCAGCTGGCAGGACGGTTCGGTTCATCGGCAGCTTGGCCGCAAACAGCGGGGCTCGGGGACGCGCAGCACGATCCAGAGCTCTGCAGCTCGCAGCTGAGGTGTTGGGTGCGATCCGCAAAGCTAAGTCTGAGGCTAAGGTTTCGATGCGCAAGGAGGTCAGTTCGGTTGCCGTTTCCGCGCCGCCGAACCCTCGAGCTGTTTGACCCATGCCAGCGGCGATGTGGCGGCGGCCGGCCGAGTCTCGCGGGTATTCAACAGGGCAGAGCGGCGGAAGCTTGCGGTGAGCGTCACCGATTTTTAGTGCTCGTAGCGCTCCAAAATGGACGATTCGGCGAGGCGTGACAGGCTTTCGCGAACATTGCGTGCACGGGTCTCTCCCACTCCTTCCACGGCCTGCAGATCGTCGACGCCGGCAGAGAGGAGCTTTTGCAGGCCGCCGAAATTCTCGACGAGGCGATCAATGACCGCTTCCGGCAGGCGAGGGACTTTTCCCAATAGCCGATAACCACGTGGGCGCGCAGCAGCGTCGCGGATCTCGCTGCCCATGGGATAGCCAAGTGCCTGAGCGACCAGGGTGAGATCGGCCAGTTGGTCCGCGCCGAGTCCGTTCAGTGCGCGTACGCCTGTCAGCTGTTGCGCCCGTCGGCCCCTGGCAGGTAATCGCGGACGACCAGCTATCGCGCTCAGCAGCGACCCCGGCCATCATCTCGTCTAGTTGGAGAGCGAGGAGACGCCCATCTGTACCCAATTCGATGACGTATCCGGCAATCTCGTTCGCGATATGGCGCACCATCTCGAGGCGCTGCATCACTGATGCCGCATCGCGCACGGTTACTAAGTCTTCGATCTCGAGCGCAGATAGGTTATTTGCGACCTCATCTAGCCGAAGTTTGTACCGGGCCAAAGTCGCCAGAGCCTGATTTGCCCGAGACAGCAATGTCGCGGAGTCGTGAACGACATAGCGGAGACCTGCGACGTAGAGCCCGATGATGTTCATCGACTGGCTGACCGAAATCACGGGGATAGCCGGTTTGTTTTGCTACCCGCTCCGCTGTGCGGTGACGGGTACCTGCTTCGTCTGTGTGGATGGCTGGATCCGGCATCAGATGCACCGCCGGCGCGCACGATGCGTCCCCATCGGTCTGAAAGCACGATGCCGCCATCCATTTTCGCCAGTTCCCGCAGCCTGGTGGGCGAAAAGTCGACGTCAAGGGGAAAGCCGCCCGTGCATGATCTCTCCACCGTGGTGTCGTAGCCGAGCACGATCAGCCCGCCGGTGTGACCGCGGAAAATACGTTCCAGGCCGTCACGTAAGGGCGTTCCGGGGCAATGCGGGCCAGGTTTACGGCGAAGCTCCTCGGCGGCTTTCGGTCTCCACGGTTTACTCTCCTCATTAGTGCCTCGACTGAGGCGCGGCTGCCTCGCTTGACCTGTAGCGATCACGGTGGGGTCCGGCCTGTGAAGCTAATCACTGCTGTTCGCAGTTACGTGGCGCCTCACCTAGATTGACAATTCGACAGCGCGGTTCCTAGATCCCGGCTTCGATGGAACGCAGGCCTGCGGGCACCTCAGCGCACCCAGCGGGAACGAGGGCGTGCGAAAACCCAAGCGCGCTGCCTCTGTTAGTCGCCGCGCCGAGGCCAGTCACCTGACGGACGTCACCCGAGAACCCGACCTCGCCCAGGCCACTAAATCGCGCTGGTAGTGGGGTGTCGCGGGCGGCTGATGCGACCGCTAAGAGCAACTGCCAAGTCGATCGCTGGCTCGGTAACCCGTACTCCTCCCAACCGTCGCAGCGAAAATATCGCGATCGCCGAGCCGGATTCTACCGCGTCGCTCCAAGCACCGCGAGAACCATGGCCAGTCGGGCCGCGTCCAGGCCGCTCACTGCACGACGGGGAGTGGCCAGATGACGAACTTGCGACCAACGCTTGCGCCTCGACCGAGCAACGGCCGGCGCCCTTCGAGCGTGACAGTGATGCACGTTCCCGGCTACTGGCTCTTTTCGTTCCGCTGACGAATAGCCCGGAGGGGTCTTCGACGCCCGCGGATGCCCCCGTCGTACATTTCAAAACACCCGATCTCGTCGGCGGGGCCGAACCGGTTTTTAACGGCACGCACCAGACGCAGTGCGGCATGGCGGTCGCCTTCGAAATGAAGCACGACATCGACGAGGTGCTCGAGTAGGCGTGGCCCCGCTATGCCCCCATCTTTCGTGACATGGCCCACGATGACGGTAGCGATCCCGCGCGCTTTGGCACATGCGATAAGCTCGGCGGTCACGGCGCGGACCTGCGCTAGTCCACCAGCGCCCCCTCGGACGTTCCCGTGGATGGATGGTCTGGATGGAATCTACGACCAACAGCTGCGGGCTCACCGCGTCCACATGAGACAACAATGCACCGAGCTGTGTCTCTGCCGCTAAGTACAGTTTGGGGTGGAGCGTGCCGATACGTTCTGCTCGCAAGCGGACCTGAGAGGCAGACTCTTCGCCGGTGACCACTAAAGCCGGGCCGCTCGAAGTCGCGAATTGATGCGCGACCTCTAGCAGCAACGTCGATTTGCCTACGCCGGGTTCGCCAGCAAGCAATACGACCGCTCCAGGAACAATGCCGCCACCGAGCACTCGGTCAAGCTCGGAGACCCCGGTCGATACGGCGCGCGCAGCGGCGACGTCAACCTCCGAGATGGGGACGGCTGGCGAACTGACGGGTCTAGCGACGGTGCGTGGGGAGCCGCCGCCAGTTGAGGTCTCCTCTACCGTGCCCCAGGCTTGGCACTCAGCGCAGCGGCCGATCCATTTCGCGGTGACGTAGCCGCAATCGGTACAGCGGTAAGACGGACGTTCCTTGACGGCCATGATGCAGAACCTAAGGCTTCACTCTGACGATTTTGCGCCCACGCCACCGTCCGAGAGGTGTCACGTTTACTTATCTTGGTCAGTCTCGCGGTGGTGGGTAACGGAGCCGCGCGGGTGCGTCGGCTGAAAACCCGCAACCGGGAGCGACAGGGTGATTGACCCGCGCGGGCAAAGGTAAGACGTACCTTTATGACACTGGAATCGGTCAACGATCTCTTGATGGATTGAAGGACCAAATAGGACGAACCCGTGCCAGTGTCTTGCAACCGCACCACGGCATTGACGGGCAATGCTGCTTCCGGCTTTTCTCCCTCGCTCTTCGGAGTCATTTGCGTGCTGGCATCGCCCGCCACTAAGGGAAAGGCATTCGCACTAGCATCTGCGCCCGGCGTGGGGGACTGAGCGGCATTGTCGCCGTCCTGGCCGTGCACGAGGACCACGTTGGTCGCGTCAGCGCTGGTGACCGCCGTCAGTTGGTCTTCACCTTTACCCTGGTTGTTCAACACCATGGCCAGGGGAACGTCGTCTCCCTTGTGCCAGGTTCTGACCCTTGGATCGCCTGACATACGCATTGCGAATCGCGATGTTTCCTTGCTCTGCGTTGACTCCCAGCGATGGAGCTTCTCTTGACGTGACGTCTGGCTGACTTGCCCTGCGCCGCATCCCACAAGGAGGGCGACAGCGCCCGCACCGGTTACCGCAACTGTGGCAACACGAGAGATGAGTGTCTTGCTGAACATGGTTGCGGCGGCTGCGCTGTCGTTAGCAGTACCTGTGAGGCGGCTCACGTCTTTGATCCTCCTTGAAGCTGCTCGGGGCTTGGGGCAGCTGCCGTCCTATGTGTAAGTGTTGGCGGATTGATCAGCTGACTCTGGGCGTTATCAGCCCACCCAGTAGCTCCAACCGTCGATAGCGTAATGCTGCCGGTCGCGGTGTTCGCCCACACCCCGTCCCACTATGAATGTCGATCGGCTCCGAGTCTCTCAAGTGGACTTTCGTGCTGGACGCTGAGCCGTTTTCGGCAATGTCCGATACGTGTGGACTCTGCGGACAACACCGTTTGCTGCCATTGCCGCATTGACCTGCGCTTTTGGTGTACCTTCCCTCAACGGTTGCCGGAGTGCACGTGCTAGAATCGCTCTAGCGAAAGGGGTTTCCGGCTCATGACTTTTACTGTCGGCGAGACCGTTGTTTATCCACATCATGGCGCAGCACTAATCGAAGCTATCGAGACGCGAGTCATCAAGGGCGAAGAAAAGCAATACCTAGTTCTTAAGGTTGCTCAAGGCGACCTCACCGTCCGTGTCCCAGCTGAAAACGCGGAGATCGTGGGAGTTCGCGAAGTAGTAGGCGAAGAAGGACTAGACAAAGTGTTCCAGGTGCTGCAGGCACCCCACACTGAGGAACCCACTAACTGGTCTCGCAGATATAAAGCCAACCTAGAGAAACTGGCTTCTGGCGACGTCAACAAAGTTGCTGAGGTCGTTCGCGACCTTTGGCGGCGCGACCGAGAGCGCGGGTTGTCCGCTGGTGAGAAGCGCATGCTAGCCAAAGCCCGAGACATCCTGGTTGGCGAGCTCGCGTTGGCAGAGGGCACCGATAAAGAACAAGCTGAAGGTATCTTGGACAAGGTTCTAGATGCCTGACGCTTTCCTTTTGTCCTTTTAAACCGTGCGTGACACAGCACTGCTCATCCCTGCGGCTGGGCGTGGAGAGCGCTTAAATGCCGGGTTGCCAAAAGCGTTGTGTGAGTTAGCCGGGACGCCTTTACTCGTCCATGCGGTTCGGCGGGCACTTTTGGCTGAATGCGTGGCCCAAATCGTGATAGCCGCTCCTTCGGCGTATGCGGCGCGGGTGACGGAGTTGCTGTCGCCGTTGATCCCACCGCATGTCTTTTTCGCTGTTGTGCCAGGCGGGACAGACCGGCAAGCATCAGTGCGCAGAGCGCTTGCCGCGTGCGCGGCAGCAGAAGTGTCGTCACCTATTGTGCTGGTCCACGATGCGGCTCGCGCACTTACGCCGGCTGCATTGTTCGACGCTGTGGCGGCTGCGGTGCGGTCTGGCCATTGCGCGGTGGTGCCCACCATGCCGGTAGTCGATACCGTGCGGCTGGTCGACGATGCGGGCGATCTAGCGGGGGTCGTTGACCGCGACACGTTGCGCATTGTGCAGACCCCGCAAGGCTTCGAACTTGCGACGCTTCTTGCCGCACATCGAAAGGCAGAGCAGGAGGCCATTACTGGCACCGACGACGCGACGTTGGTCGAACACCTCGGGCAGGTGGTGCATTCGGTTCCGGGCAGCGAGGAGGCGATGAAGATCACACACCCGCGCGACCTCGCCCTTGCAGGGGCTTTTCTGGAAGGAACGGCGTAGATGTCCGAAGCAGACCAGCTTCGCCTTTGGCGTATCGCTTGATTCCGCGGGTGGGTATCGGCATCGATGTGCACGCATATGACGAATCCCACCCATGCTGGGTCGCTGGTCTGCGGTGGAAGGACTCGCCGGGGCTCGCCGGCCATTCTGACGGTGATGTGGCCGCACATGCGGCATGCGACGCGCTGTTCTCGGCGGCTGGTTTAGGAGACCTCGGCACACACTTCGGCACGAGCGACCCGCAATGGTCCGGGGCGGCCGGGGTGATTTTGCTCGGTGAAACAGCCGATCGCGTTCGGAGTGCGGGGTTCCAGATCGGAAATGTTGCGATTCAGCTGGTGGGCGAGCGTCCGAGGTTGGGAGTTCGCCGAGCCGAAGCAGCACAAGTACTGAGCCGTGCGGCCCAAGCTCCGGTTTCCCTTGCGGCAACGACGACTGATCGACTCGGTTTTACCGGTCGGGGCGAGGGCTTGGCCGCCATGGCCACGGCTCTGGTGTGGAGCAACGCCGACTCAGGTACGTGCCTAGCAGCTGTTAAGCGCGGCTTGCTCCATTGTCTCGATCCCCTCGGCCGTCACCGAGAGTCCTAATTGGTCTGTATTACCTTTTCAGCGAATTCACGATCAACGGCGAAGTTGTGAGACCCCCGAGGAAATAGTCGAAAATTCTTGCGGCACTCGGTGTTCTTAAGTCGACTTCATCAGGTGCCCACTGTGGTCGGTCCACTGGAATTCCTCCTAGCTCATGTCGCAGCTTTAGTGAGACTGGAGCCACATTGGCAGGGCACTTCAGTGTTTGCCCGAGCGTTTGCCGCAGTGAGCGCAACCGTGCCGCTTGCTACGCATGATCGAGAAAATAAGTTAACGCCGTGAAGCATATGGCTATGCGAAACTACTTATCGCTAATTCGAAGAAATCTATCTCAAGTGGATTCCACGTTGTGACACCTGAGGTTTCTGCGCCGTCGGCCACTATTTGGCGGTGAGCAACTCTTCGGCCACAGATAAAAATGCATTGTTTTCGGTGGACGTTCCTATAGTGACGCGTACGCCCTCGTCATCAAATGAGCGCAGAATCACTCCGCGAGTTTCCGCAGCGGCGCAGAACGCGTCGCTATAGCTTCCCAGTGGAAGCCAGACGAAATTACCCTGGCTTGTTGGAACGTTGGGCAACAACCGCTGTATTGCGCCAGTTACACGCTCGCGTTCGGCCACGATAGTCGCAACGTTTTTTCGCAACACCTCAGGCTGGTTAAGCGCGGCAAGGGCTGCTGCCTGCCCAACAGCATTAGTGGAAAAGGGGGTAGTGACAGTGCGGAGCACCCGCGCGATGTCGACCGAAGCGATGGCATAGCCAACGCGTAGCCCTGCGAGCCCCCATGCTTTCGAGAATGTCCGCAAGACCACGACGTTCGGTCGGTTCTGTGCAACCTGGACACCGTCTATAGCCGCGGGGTCGGTCGAGAACTCCCGATATGCCTCGTCCAGTACCACGAGGACATCCTCGGGAACCGTGTTCAAAAACGCATCGAGCTGGATGGCGTCTACCGTTGTTCCGGTGGGGTTATTCGGGCTGCATACGAAGACCATGCGAGTTTTTGGAGTCACCGCCGAGGCAAGCGCGGCAAGGTCGATGCGGTGTTGATCAGTATTGGGCACCCGTATTGCGCGGGCCCCCACCCTGCTCGCAATCATGGGATAGGCCTCAAAAGAGCGCCAACCAAATGCGATCTCGTCCTCTGGTTTGCACGTTGCGATGGCCAGGTTTTCGCAGAGCGCAACAGATCCGCATCCGGTGACGAGCTGCTCTGGGTGAACGTCGAGCTCGAGGCTGAGGGCCTGTCGGAGCGCCTTCGCTGTCATATCGGGGTAACGGTTGGCGCCCACCTGGGCAATCGCCTCTAGGACGGCGGGGGATGGCGAAAACGGAAGCTCGTTGCTGGACAGTTTGACCATGGGGACAGGCTCGCCGTGCGCTGTGCCCGTGGTGTTGGCCACGTCTGCTGGGTTGCGGCCAGGTTTGTACGCGGGAATGGCGCTTAGGTCGGGGCGGGTTAGTGGCTTCAGAACTGTCATGGTGCCCTCAGGATTGTAACGCGATGTTTGCTGTCAGCTATCCGTCTCAAGTAGTGGGAATAAGTTCGCCTCCGATCGAAGCTAGCCCATGTCGCGCTGGAGCGCAGCTAGTCCATATTGGACCTTTAACTCTGTGACGAAATATGACTATGTGGTCTTTCGATGGGGGACGACTGGTTGATTCGAAGTACAAGGGTATGGGCTACTCGATCGTGAAGGGATCGCCGATTTTTTCGGTCGGGCACACTCCAGCCAGCGTCAAAAATTGCAAAAACCGCCCAAATGACCAACGAGAATAGTAATGGAATCCCAAACACACACCAGCGAATAAATGCTTGTCCGGCTCTAGGGTGCTCCCCGCGCGCGCCGGTTATCTTGAGCCCGACCAGACGCTTGCCTAGCGTCTGACCATTGTTGATTACCGCCGGCACCTCGTAAGCGAGCCAGAGTGCGACCGCAATAATCGAGATAATGAGGGCCAGTCTGCCCGCTCTACCGGAAACGTGAATCGTGGCGTATTGACCGTCCTGTTGATACTCGCGCAATGCTCGCGACAGGCTGGGCATCACCTCGTCGAGGTATTGCACGATGAACCAACCATTAACCACGATATTCAGCCACAGCAGAACACTGAAATCTATAAGGCGTGCTGCGCTTCGGGCGCTCAGACTTGCGATTGCCAATCCTGCCCCGCCACTATTCGAGACGGTGGATGCTGACTCTTCGCTGGGGCTCGAGGCGATAGCGGTGGTTGAGGCATGTTCCGCCTCGTCCGGCGAAGGCGCGGTTTGTGGCGCCACCCATTGCTCGCCGTCCCAATAGCGGGTTGTCTCCGGATTAACGGGGTCCGGATACCAGCCGGGGGAGATAGTCATGTTCCTATCTTCCTCGTACCCCGGGCGGTATTCGCAGCCTGTCCACAGGCGGAGGTTTGTCCACAGGTCACGCACAGAAACGAACGGCACAGTGTCGCTCGATAGACTCGGGCGCTATGACGCTCAAGTTGTACGACACCATGTCGCGGACCGTCCGCGATTTCACGCCGAAGACACCTGGCGAAGTCGGGATCTACCTTTGTGGTGCCACCGTGCAGTCGGAGCCTCATCTTGGCCACATGCGATCCGGTGTGAGCTACGACATTCTTCGACGTTGGCTGCAATCCCGCGGTCAGCATGTCACCTTTGTGCGCAATGTAACCGATATTGACGACAAAGTCCTCAGCAAGGCGGCCGAGCAAAACACCGCCTGGTGGGCACTCGGGTACGCACATGAGCGAGCATTCGAAGCGGCCTACGAAGCGTTGGGTTGTCTAGCGCCCACATATGCACCACGCGCTACTGGTCACATGCCCGAGATGAACGAACTCATGGAACAGCTCATCGAAAAAGGCCATGCCTATGCGGCCAATGGCGATGTGTACTTCGATGTTCCCTCTTTTGCCGAGTACGGTCAGCTTTCTCGGCAGAACATCGAGAATATGCGCCCTTCCGAAGACAGCGAGATTGGTTCTAAGCGCGGTCCTTACGACTTCGCATTGTGGAAAGCACATAAGCCACACGAGCCAACAACGGCCGCTTGGAGCAGTCCTTGGGGTGCGGGCAGGCCTGGGTGGCATCTGGAATGTTCAGCGATGGCTGGCAAGTATCTAGGTGACGAGTTCGACATTCACGGTGGTGGAGTAGATCTCATTTTCCCCCACCATGAAAACGAGATTGCCCAGTCACGCGCGGCGGGTCGTCCCTTCGCTAGATACTGGGTTCACCATGCATTGGTGAACTTCAATGGCGAAAAGATGAGCAAATCAGTCGGAAATGTGCTGTCACTGTCGGCAATCTTCGCCACCGTTCGACCCGTGGAAGCGCGTTACTACCTTGCCGTGCCGCACTACCGATCTGTTATCGACTACAGCAAAGAATCTTTACTTGAGGCAGCGGACGCGTACAAACGCCTAGAAAATTTCGTCGCTCGAGCAGTAGAGCGAGTCGGTAAGCCTACAGGGTTTGCGAGCGGCATGGCAGACACAAAGCAGCTCCCGGCCCTTTTGTCAATGCGATGGACGATGATCTCGGTACGCCCAAGGCCGTGGCAATGCTGCATGAGACACTGCGTCATGGCAATCAAGCTCTCGCGAACGGCGACGATGCGACTATCCGTACCGCGTTGACTGCCGTTCTCGCGATGTTGGATGTCCTAGGACTTAATCCTTTGAGTCCTCAATGGACAGACAATCGCCGTGAATCAACCGATTCGCGCGGGGTGGTGGACTCTTTAGTGAGCGTTGCGCTCCAGCAGCGTCGAGCAGCACGCGACCGTAGGGACTACGATGCCGCTGATGCGGTGCGGGATCAGCTTAATCGTGCGGGAGTTGTCATAGAGGACACTCCGAGCGGCCCGCGTTGGAGCTTGGCAGAGCAATCGGTCAGTACCGACGTCATAACGACGCAGACACTTCAGGCCCTGGAGGCTCTTTCAATGGCAGGTAATTCACAACGCCGCAACCGTCGCAACGAAGGCACCAAGAAGGGCGCAGTGGTGGGCTCCGGCGGACAGCGCCGGCGGGGCCTCAGCGGGAAAGGCCCGACGCCGCCTGCAGAAAAGCGTACGGGTCATCCTGCCGCTCGCCGGGCAAACGCCGCAGCGCGAAAGACAGCTGAGCAGCAATCGAAGCCCAGGGTCGCCCCGGGACGGCGGGGGCCCGGAACAAAAGACTCACCTGAGTTACTTGTGGGGCGCAATCCAGTTGTCGAGGCTCTGCGAGCAGAAATTCCAGCTGAAGCGCTCTATGTCGCGCTGGGTATCGACATTGATGAGCGGATCACAGAGTCGATCAGAACGGCCGGCGATCGTGGCCTGCCCATCATGGAGGTCAGTCGGCACGAGCTGGATCGAATGACCGGTGGCGTACTGCATCAGGGCTTGGCGCTCAAGGTTCCGCCGTACCGCTATGCGTCGCTAGACGACGTCTTTAACGCCATCCCGGCAGGAGATCCAGGGCTTGTAGTGGCTGTGGATGGCGTGACAGATCCCCGGAACCTCGGCGCTATTGTCCGATCCACGGTCGCGTTCGGCTCTCACGGTGTGGTGATTCCTGAACGGCGCGCTGCGGGCATTAGCGCCACGGCATGGCGAACCTCGGCGGGTGCTGCGGCCAGGGTTCCAGTAGCCCGGGTGACCAACCTGGTGCGTTCCTTGAAGGAATGTCAACAACGGGGGTTGCTGGTTGTGGGATTGGATGCGGACGCCGATACTAACCTCGATGAGTTTGCCGATGCTGGTGAGCCATTGGTAATTGTCGTGGGTTCTGAAGGGAGGGGTTTGTCGCGTTTGGTTGGCGAGACGTGCGATGCCCGGATCAGCATCCCAATGGCGGGATGTTTTGAGTCGCTCAATGCTTCAGTGGCCGCAGCAGTAACCTTGGCCGAAGTGACCAGGCAGCGCCGCTCCAGATAACTCGCGGTCCATTGCACTATGAGTAGATTCTCGTTTAACGTGTCGACATTCTCAGTCGTATTTCTCCTGAGAGTGGAGTGAATCACTAGTGCCTTTTATCAGGAGCGGCAGAGGTGCGCATCGGAGAAAAACGAACCTGCCGACAAGCATTTTCCTGCTAAGCGGCGACTACCCTCACGTTGGCTGCATTGGTGATAGTTGCAACGATCTTTCATGAGCGGTGGGATTCAGCCAATCTCGTCGCGTCTTCGGTCTCTACTGGGAAGCGACGGGCTTTAGGAGCTCCGTCGACAGAAGACTCGCCGAATAGCTGCGTTTTGCAGTCAGGCGAAGGAACCGGAGAATATGCCTCCTTTCCTTCAATTGCTCATTCGGCTAGTGGCCACACATATGCGGTCTGGCGTGACGCGGCGGGGCATCAGGCCGCTGGTGGGCACATCGCGTTCGCAGAAATGAGCGATCCTGAGCAACGATGCGGCTGGAATTCTCCATATGCAATCGCGACGGAAACAAATGCCAACTACACGATCAACCCCGCAGGGATAGTAGCGACTCGGGGAGGCACGTTGGTGGTAGGCGTCGTCCGGTATCGGGTGCAGTCGCCGACCTCTGCGAGGGACTTTCGCTCATACGCTCTTCGTTCCCACGATGACGGGAAAAATTGGGATGCGCTCCAGCCAGTTGATGCTGGTTTTTCTGGACAGTCATATCCGGCTTCGATAGTGCTGATGCCCGATGGCAGCTTGCTCATGGCCCTATACGGAAATGACGATTCGCAGTCCTATAAAGGATGGTATGTGCGTTTTAGTCGTTCTACCGATGATGGAGCTCACTGGTCCCCTTGGGGCAGTGAGGTCAAAGATGTAAATCATCCGTGGAACGAGCCGCAGCTTCTCGTCGACGGCAATAAGCTGCGTTTGGCCCTGCGTTACGACGCACCCCAAGGAAGCCAGGAGCCTACGGGTGCCTTTTTGGCCGACTCCAGTGACGGTGGTAAAACGTGGTCTCGTCCACGCCGAGTTACCAGTGGTACTTCCGGGATGCCCACGCTAGGAAAGCTGCCTGATGGTCGATACACACTTGCCTACCGCGATCTCCGGCTGTCGGGGTCTCCATTTAGATATGCCGTGAGTTCGGACCTCACGACTTGGTCGGAGGGCTTTGATGTGACCGGAGGGTCCGCTCGCCGCATGCTGTATGCGGGTTTTGCCACGGTGGATGCGCATCGCACATGCCTGATCTATTCTCTAGAGAATCCGGCCGGTGACCCAAATGACTGGGCTGGTGTGTACGCCACATTCATTAGTTAGCCTCGTCTCGTGACTACGACGTTGGTCGGCTAGGGTCCGGCCATGGCTGATCATCGACGAGAAGGACATCCCCCGACTTTCTCGCAAACGCCCCCACCACGCCGCCGTCGGCCGGCCACCCTTGCCTCGCTCGCCGCTGAGCTGGGCGTTTCTCGCACTACTGTCTCTAACGCGTATAACCGACCTGATCAGCTATCGCCAGAATTGCGGGAGCGAGTGCTTGCCGCGGCCAAGCGCTTGGGGTATCCGGGCCCAGATCCGTTGGCTCGTTCGCTGCGCACTCGACACGCGGGGGCGATCGGGCTTCTTTTCACCGAAGCGTTGTCGTATGCCTTCCGGGATCCAGCGGCAGTGAAATTCCTGGCAGGGTTGGCATCTGCGTGTGAAGATGCCCGGACAGGCCTGTTGCTGGTGCCAGCTTTTCCAGGAGCGAACGTCGACACCGCTTTGGCGGCACACGCGCCGGTAGATGGGTTCGTCGCGTATTCACTTCCCCGGGACGATGCCCAGCTGCTGGCTGCAAGAGCACGTCCGGTTTCGACAGTCATCGTTGATGAACCAGTCGAGCATCCCGGCACGGCGTGGGTGGGCATCGACGACTATGCGGCAGCCGCAAGTATCGGTCGCCACTTGGCCGAGCTGGGGCACACCCGAGTGGGTGTCATCTGCACCCGGACTGGGGCAGAGCCCCGCGACGGATTGGTGTCGTTTGCACGTCAACAAACGGCAAGCTACGACGTTCTGCGGTTGCGTTTGGACGGGATCGCCGATGGGCTCAACGCTGACCGGGAGACGATGCTGGTTGCCGAATGCTGGGAGCACACTGTGGAGGCTGGCGGGCGAGCAGCGCGAACGTTGCTCGTGGCTGACCCGGGGATGACGGCGATCGCCTGTACTACGGACCTATTGGCTGCCGGTGCGCTCGAGTCTGCGGCTCAATTGGGGCGGGAGTTGCCGACGCAGCTGTCAGTAACCGGCTTCGACGACATTCCCCTCGCGGAGCAATTAGGACTCACTACCATCAGCCAGTCGCATTCAGACAAGGGACGGGCGGCGTGGGAACTGTTGCAGCAAGACGTGCACGCTAGCGACGTGTATCCCCGCCAGGTACTCCCGACCGAATTGGTCATCCGGGGCAGCACGGCACCACGAAAATAGCGGCAGATATTATCTGGCGGAAGCGATTGCTAAGTGCCCGCGCCCCGAGCGAGGCGAGCTTGGACACTATGGTTACTTCATTGCCGACGTGGCGCAATTGGTAGCGCACCCGACTTGTAATCGGGCGGTTAGGGGTTCGAGTCCCCTCGTCGGCTCCACGTTTTAGCTGCGAAAACGTAATCTGTGGTGGGCTATTCATCGCGGTTGACCCCAGTATTTGACCCCAGCGCCTTTTCTTCAAACAGAAAGCCCAGCTTGTTAACGGCTAGACGTTGGCTTTCCACGGTGTCGCCGACATAGATCGTCTTGGTGATGGCTGGTGAACTGTGACCAAGCACATCTTGAATGTTTTCTAGTGGTACTCCTTGGCTGTAGAGCAGGGTGGCACAGGAATGTCGTAGGTCATGAAAGCGGATGTGACGAATGCCAGCGGCGTCACAGAGCTGGCTGAACATGCGGTTGAGATTGCGAGGATCAATCGGTGTGCCCCGTGGGGTCGTGAACACCAAGTCGGTGTCTGGCCAGGTATCTCCGACTGCTGCTTTTTCTTTCTGCTGGTGGCTCCGGTGCCGTTGCAGAATGTCCACACATTGATCCGGAAGTGCGATCTTGCGTGCTGAGCCATCAGTCTTGACGTTGCCGAATTGAAGCGCATTTTTGACTCGTTGCAAGGTCTCCACGATGTGCAGCGTGCTCTGGTCTACATCGACTCGTTTCCACCGCAGTGCTAGCGCTTCGCCTTTGCGCAGGCCAACGGCGAGTACAACGGCATACAACGCAAAAAGCCGATCGTGTTGCGCTGCTGCGAGTAACTTGTGGGCTTCTTCGACGGTTAGCGGCGTGAACTTGGGTCGGTACTTGAGTTTTAGCCGCAGATCTTTAGCGGGATTAGAAGCCAGCACTCCGTCGATGACCGCGTCTTGCAATGCAACCCGGAGGACCCGATGAATGTAGCGGATCGTTCCGTCGCCGAGATAACTGTGACAACAGCGTGCGGGCTTTAGGGCACAACATTGAGCGGTGCCGCTTGTCCTTTTCCGAGCAGCGTCTTTTCCCAGTAGGCAGCAGCGGCAGGCGGTTTTAAGCGAGGAAAGGAAGAAGCGAATGTCAGGTGAGGTGAGCTTGGCCAGTTTTTTGCGCCCAAGGAGCGGCACGATATAGCACCGGATTAATTGCTCATATCCTGCCCATGTACTCACGCGTATTCGCGGCTTGGCTGTTTCTTCAAGCCACTGGACCATGTATGTCCCGAGGTTATGTTTGGTTGCTGAGACCCTAAGACCGCGGCGGATATCGGCCTTGAGCGTGGTGATGGAGTCGTGAACCTCTTCCCATGTCTTGCCGTAGATGCTGCGACGCTCAATGCGTCGATCGCTTGTGGGGACAAAGACGCGACCTTCGTAACGGCCGTCTTTGCGGCGACGGATACTGCCCTCACCGTTGACGTTGCGTGACATTAGGCAGCCTCCTCAACGATGCGAATGAGATATAAATCGAGGGATTCACACGGAATACGGCGGCATCGGCCTATTTGGACAGAAGCGAGTTCGCGTGACCAAATCAGCTGATACACGCTCCAGGGAGAAACAGCCAAAATACGGGCAGCTTGTTTCACCGTGTATAGAGCCGGCTGAACTGTTTGGGGAGCCGTCTGTGAAGACCTGCGAGACAAACGCATAGCTTCCTTCCTTTCGATGCGGGGGACTACGCTGCGGCCACTTTCGGAACGTCGAGTTCGATCTGTTCTGGTGCGAGGGTGCGGGCGAGTTGGTATTGCTGTTGCCAGGTGTGTTTGTGGGCGATGGCGCGGAGGATGAGTTGGTTGCGGGGTGGGTGGTCGGGCTCGGTGGTGGGGATGGGTTCCCATATCCACGGCCTTCGGCGTTTCTGTTCGTGGTGGCCGCTGCCGGTGCCTGGGTTGGCTGCTGTGAGTCTGTTGAGGACGGCGTGGATGTGATTACGCCGGTCGGTTTTGTGGTCGGTGAGGGTTTTGCCGGACCATTTGCGGGACACGAGGATGCGGCGTCCGGCGTGGCCTAAATGGTCGGGGCGGTGTGCTTTGCCTTTGCATCGGCCAGCGGTCATGCCGGGTTTGGGTTGGTGGGGTTGGATGCCGTAGCGGAGCCAGTTGGTGCAGTTTTTGGAGCAGGGTTCGTAGCGGAGTGCTTCGACCAGACGCGCGTGGTGGGCTTTGGCCTCGGTGGTGGTGGCGGTGTAGCAGTCAGCGGCGTCTTTGGTGATGTATTTCGCCAGGTAGCCGATCGCGCGGCGGGCATGGGGTGAGCCCGCGGCGATGCCTTTGATGTCCATGACTGGTCCGAATCGGACGGTGTGCACCGGTTCGGCATCAGGGTCTGTGTCTAGGTCGTCGAGGGCGTCGTCCCAGCTGGGTAGCGGTTGACGCGTATCAGGATCCACATAGGCCTTGAGTGTGTTGTCCCATTGGGGGTGGTGGTTGTTGGTGTAGGCGGGTCGGTCAATGTCGTAGGTGGGCCACCACACTTGGTGGTAGGTGGCGTCGACTACCTGTTTCATAAGTCGTCTGGGGAAGGTGCCGCGAATGGCGGCGTGTAGGTGGGAGGCGAGTCGTTGTTGTGGTTCTACGCAGGCGAAGTATTGGACGTTGTAGCCGACAACGCGGCGTAGGTTTTGCCAGAACCGGTCGACGAGTTTCGAAAAGTGGATGGCGTCGCGGGCGGCCCGACGGTAGTCATAGGTCGCTGGGTTGATGGGCACGCCTGCGCGGATGGGGCCGTAGGTGTCGCAGGTGAGGGTGAGGAATGTGGACGGGCGGTGCACGGCGCCGTTTTTGCCGACATAGGTTTTGCCGACGGTGTGGTGTTCGACTTTGACAAACGGCAAGTCGGGGGTGTCTTGCCGGTGCCGGGTGGAGCGGGTCCGCCGGGGCTTGTCGGCGTTTACCGGAATATGGCCGCGCACGCCGAGTTGGTGGAGCATGTCGGCGAGATCGGCGATTTCTGCCTCGAGTTCTGCAATATCTGCCTCGTCCCGGTGGGCTCGGGCGTCGGCGAGGGCTTCTTCCAGGGTGGCGCGGTATTCCAGGAGTGGCCGCAGCGAGGGGTCTGGTTCGTCGGGGGATAGGTCGGGTTCTTGGTCGAGGTGCCAGCCTTCGCGGCATTGTTGGATGCGTAGCTGTTTGGCGCGTTCGGCGCAGGGCGGGCATTTGACGGTTTTGGTGGCACCGCACGGCAGGGCGACCACGTTTGTTTCTCCGGTGGCGAGGTTGGTTTTGCGCATCGCGACCGGCCGCACGCACACGCCGTGGTGGAGTGCTACGGCTTCCATGACCTGTCGGGCATGGGGTTGTTTGGCGCGCTCGATCCGCGAGAGACGAGAACTGGTGCGGTCAGTGTCAGCAGAAGGAGGTGTCGACGGTGTTGCTGGTAGCCCAGATTTTTCGTGCTTCGAGCCGGAGACGTAGCTGCCGGCCTCAGAAAGCAGTGCTGTGTGACCGGTGCCGGCACTGTCTTGTGTAGACATATGGTGTTCACCTCCTTGAGTGGCTGGAACGTCAGCGGGGGACAGGACAGGCGGTTGGTGTCATGCCGCTTGCGCTTCGGGGGGTTCTTGCTCGTTAAACCGGTCAGCCACGTTGCTAGACGTTTCGGCGTTTCTGATGGCGTGTAGCTGCCGGCCGTAGATGCCGTAGTCGGCGTTGATCTGGGCAATGTCGTGATCGGAGACATATGCGGCCCGAACTCGGGCCGGTTCGCGGCGTCCGTCTTGTTTCACATAGGCAACACCGGGCAGGGCTTGGGGGATGCGGTCGGCGTAAGCACCGTTGTTGCGGGCGCCTTCGCCGAGGACCATGTCGACTTGGATGTCTTCTGCTAGCCGCAGCGCGATGCGGTCGGTGAACAAATCCCGGCACGGGATGGTGTCTTTAGTTGGTGACTGCACCGCTGCCACGACGGCGAATCCGGGGGCTCGTCCTTTCGACAACAGTGCACACAGTGCGGCATCAACACGACGTGTCAGCTGTCGATCGGGCAGATATGAGGTTAGGGATGCGACTTCGTCGAGCAGCACCACGTTGAGTGGGGTGGTGGGGCTGGCGGTGAAGCGACGCGTGAGACCCCGCAGTGTGTGGGCCCGGCTGGCCATGGCGTCTGCGGCTTGTTCGAGGAGCTCGACCATCTGTGCGGGCTGGTCACGTTCGTATCGGTAGAACAAATTGCGGCCGAATTCCAGTTCCATGCCGCCTTTCGGATCGATCGCCCACACCCGCACCAGTCCGGTTTGGATGGCGGGGGCTATCGCGCGCAGCAGCGACCAGATCACTGATCCTTTTCCCGAGCCCGATTCCCCTGCGATGAGGGTGTGCGCGCCAGAAAGCCGCATCTGCCATGGCCGCCCGTCTTCGCGCACCCCGATAGTCGGACAAGCCACGTCAACATCGGACGGAACCGGTAGTGCTGGGACAGGTGCAGAAAGTGGGTCTCGGCGTAGCAGATCCAGCCAGATTTGGCCGGGGGCATCGATGCGAATACGGCACTCTTGGGCTTTGGCGGCACACGCAATGGCGTCAGCGGCACCCACAAAAACCTCAGGGGTGAACCCTGCCGGTATGCGCACAAGCAGTTGATCTAGTGCCGGTGTCCATTTCGTGGTGACGATGCCGGGAAACACTTTCCCGCTCGACCAACCACCACCAGCCTTGTTGTGGTTGTTGGTGTCGAGGTAGAGGCCGGTGCGGTTCATCCAAAACCGCCACCGCAGCCCGTAGATGAACACTCGCCGCCACCAGGCCGCCCACCGTGAACCCACCCATCGGGTAAAAGAGGGCCGGTGGAGGCGTCGCCAGGCAACCAACGGTGCTGCGATGACTGTCGCCGTGGCGATGGTGATCCATAGTCCGACCTGGACACATAGGAACGCGACCAGCACGGGTGTCCACACATAGCGCAGCCGGTAGAGGGCCACGGTGCAGCGCCACGCCTTCGCGGCACGCTCAGCAAAGGTGATGTCTTTAGACATGAGGGACTTTCCTTCTTTTCGTAGCAGGGAGAAAGCAAAGAAGAAAAAGGTGCAGGGAACGGCTATCGCGTGAGGTGGGATTCTCGGCGCAGGATGTCGCGGGCTTCTTCGCCTAGATCGTTTACCGCCCGTATCGCGCGGGCGATACTGCCGGTGCCGGGGCCATCTGCGAACAAGTCATGTTCACGCCGGTCCATATCGGACAAGATGGCAATGGCGTCGTCGACCGCACGGATCAGGTCCTGGTGAAAGACGGTGGTCTCGTCGGTAAATGCCTGTTCAGCTGGGGTCAGATCGCGGTAGGAAATCTCGCCGCGCGACAGTTGAGTCATGCGTTTGTAAGACATGGGTGTAGCCATGGTTGTGTCCTTGTCTGTTCTGTAGCAGGGAGCTAGGAAAAACAGCGGCTAGCTGGCTGTTTAGTGCGGCTGGCGTTTTTATAGGTTCCGTTCGATACGACACAGGCGCAGCAGCGCCAGACCATGGGCTTGGCCTAGGGCATGTGATGCCTCGGATAAGACGGCCCGTTCGGTATCGATTACTAGATCGGCTGCGATCTCGCGGGTCTTGTGCATCTGATTGCCCAGGACGTCCAGACGCGTGCACAGTCGGGTGAGAATGCTCTGCTCATCGAGCACGATCGCCAGTTGTTGGGCGGTCATCTCATCGGGGGTGATGTCTCCGACCAGAAATGAGCGCATAAAGCTGGCTTGGGTAGTCAGGTTCATGCCGCACTCATCTGGCGGCTACGCCCCGAACACGCGATCCCAGTGTTCGAACATGCCGCACGCAGCGCATCGACGAAGGCCCATCCTGACTCGCCCACGTGGGGTGAGTCCTCGGGGTAGAGCAGGTGCGCCAACCCCATGTATGCCTCGGCTTGGGCGGTGACAATATCGGCGGCGCGACTGGCCAGGGCTGGGTTGGTGTAGCGCCACTCGACGTCTGTACCGGCGTTAATGAACTGCGTAGAACGGGCCGCGAAGGCGTTGGCTTGTGCGGTGGCGGTAATTGCTGACAGGACCGCCTCGGCCAGCAACGCCCGGTTCACCCGTGGCCGGTGCCGTGCAGGCTGTCGACCGTCAGAAGTGGACCCCGCCGGCTTGCGGGGACACCGAGCGCTGGGTTCGTGGGAGACGTGGGTGCTGGTGGTGGCTGGGTGTGTGCGCATTAGGATGAACACCTCTTCTGTAGCAGGGAGAGACGACAGGGCACCGGGAAACCAGTGCCCTGTCCCTTTTTCGGTAGCAGGGAGAAAAGCGCTGTAGCAGGGAAAAGTCCGAGAAACACAGTCGGGTTAGCTGGGTGGGTGTTGTTAAACGGCCGCTAGGTAGACCGCCTTGGGGATCGGTCTAGGCGGCTGCTTTGGCAGATGGTTTGCTGCTGCGGAAACCAGCCGCGCGGTAGGCGATCGCGACCCGGCCTTTACAGTCACGCGCATCCGGGCGGGATTTACATCCCCGACCATCCACCCACGGCACAACCTGTAGGCCCTCAAATTCCACTGGCTGCCCGATGCCGCCAGATGAAACTGGCTGCTGATCGGCGGCCATCTTGATCTTGATCTCGCGATGACCGGCGGGCGCGGACCAGTCGATCACTGACACCGCCCACAGGCGCTGACCTGTTTCTTTATCGCGCTCTTGCGGGTCTTCGACCTTGGCGCGGTCTTTCTCGAAGTCCTTCACCGGATCAACAGAGGCCAACATCACCGGTTGGGTGAACACGTCTTCATGCCTTACCGGTATACGACCAGACACAGCCATCAGAAAACTCCTTCTTGTGAGTGGGCATCTTTAGCTCCACACCAAGAAGCATAGCAGGTTAGTCCGACTAGTCAAGACTGACGACTAACTACTGGAGGCTTTCGAGTAGTTGGGTGGCTTGCTGGCCCTTCACTGCTTCCTTCCACATCTGTTCGAATACATCGAGATAGAGGTGTACCTCATCGGGCTCGCTCATGGTCCACTCGCGAGTGTGGGTTTCCACTCTCACAGATGTCTCGTTGTTAACGAGGCTGTAGAGCACAAATGCTTCGGGGTAGAGGGTGGTGACTTCGCAAGAGAAAGGAAGAACCCCTATAAAGACGTTGGGTAGAGTCGCTATAGATCGAACTCGATCGTATTGAGCATGCATCAAAGACTTCGGACCGAACTTCCATTTCAATGCACCCTCAGTGATCAAGAAATAGAAGTTTCTGGTTTCTTCATAAAGGATTGTTTGACGTTCCATTCTGGCGACTACTGCATTAGCCGCGTTCCCCTTTTTATCAAGATCTCCGAGGGTAAGGACGCGCCGCGCATAGTCCGCCGTTTGTAGTAGACCCGGAACGATATCGCAATTGAAAAGTCTTATTTCTGTTGCGCGAGCTTCGAGGTCGGCAATTTTATGCTGGTGACCCGCCAGGCCACCTGGAAGATTTCTGTCCCACAGTATCGAATCAGCGTGTATTGCTTTAGCGAGGTCGAGAAGCTCTGTCCTAAGCTCATCAGGGGCATCTAGAACTCTTAACAGCGCCTCGACATCCCTTGCTGAGGGCATAGTGCGGCCATTTTCGATTTTGGAGACTTTAGACTGCGACCAGTCCAGACGCTTGCCGAGCTCGTCGGCGGAGATACTCGCATTCCGGCGGAGAACCTTTAGGGACGCTGCTAATTTTTGGTGCAGTGAACGTGTCACAGTCATGAGCTATGCCTAACCAATGGAGTACTCTTCTGTGTACTCATTGAGTGGGATTGATTGCGAAAGAACGTAATTCATAATACCAACATGTTCAGAAATATCATTGGTTCGTTCTGTATCAATGAGAAGTCCGCTTTGGTCATACTTCATAAGAATGGCAGTTGTGTTATCGAATAGCCAAAAATCTTGCTTAAAATTTAGCAAGTCCCTATTTTTGCTAATATCGGCTATTCTCACTTCTTCTCCAGCAAGAATATTATCTTTATATCCAGAGAATTCGAACCGCAAATAATCAGAGATAGGTCGGCGAACGATATGGACACGACGCCAACGAACTCCCGCTGTCGTGCGTGCTTGCACGTTCGCTAGCCAGGGGTCATTTCCCGGGGTTGCCTGGAGAACCGGTTGCCCTGACAGGAAGGCGTCAAATTCAGCCCGCTCACCCGGTGCGTCGTACGTGTCTAGCGTCTCCAATCGAAAAACTTCACGCTGGGCCGTCCTGAATAGCTGATTGAGCTCTGGGGTAGGCATGACATCCATTCTTCGATCGAGATTCAGCCTCAGGTTACTAGTCGGACTGAATCGAAGCCATGGCAAATGAGCTGTTTCGGTTGCTGACGCACCGTGTGTTAGTGAACACTCCAAGTTGAAATTTCCCTCATTCAAGGAGGTACTGATGCCAGACTTCTCTCAAGCGGCTTGGCGCAAGAGCTCAGAAAGTAAAAGAGGAGACTGCGTAGAAGTCGCTGCCGTTCCTGGCTATGTCGGCATTAGAGACTCCAAAGATCGTTCCGGTCCACAGTTGGCAGTCCCATCCGAAGCGTGGACGAGTTTCCTTGAGGAGATTCGTGTAGCGAAGACGCCCTAACGGACATATTCATCCAATGGTGGAGCAGACTTCGGTTTGCTCCACCATTTTTGTGGGTCACGTTGAGGCCTATATGAGGCGAGACTGCGACTACTTGGCGGTATCGGCGTGGTTTTTGCTGGCGGGAAAATGACTCTCGGACGGAGGCTGCCTTATCCGCCCGGGCTGCTGCACCCTAAGAATTTCTCCAACCTTGGGTGGCCGCGACAAAATACTTTTCGCGGTTTGGCTTGCGGCACCAGCGTGCATCGCAGAACGAGCCACGGCCAACGCGGAGGCTAAAGCCAGTGCTAGTGAAAGGTGCTCTAAATTGTGCTCGGGTGCAAGGGCAAATGCCGCACCGCCTGCGATTGCTGTACCTGCAATTCGGTAATTGGATGCGATTTTGTGGAAATAAAGGTTTGCGTCGGTAAAACTTCGTCTGAGTGAGCCGCCAGCCTTGTTCCAAATTCTTGCACCCACTCCACCGACTACATATGCTGCGACCCCTCCTGTGGCAACAACGCCTGCCCAGGTCATGCTCGATGTTGCGGCTTGTTCGAGCGTCTTTGTATGGGTAACAAGGTCGGAAATCGCAGATAGCGCAGCACTTGCGGCTGCACAGTATCTACCCCTGATGATTTCACGGTGTGCAATTGCTTTCGCCTTGTCAGACGCTTCCATGTTTACCGCTCCTTCGTCTTGCCCCTGTAATCATGCAGAACGGGGGCAACTTGGCACGAGCAACAGGCGCAGGCGAATCAGGAGACCAGCATTTACTCGCACAGTCCTGTAAGGACGCTCAACGCGAACGTGGCTACTCGGCCCATTCCATGCCCGCTGGTGTGGCGCGGGCAGGCGAATTCCTGACCGGAAGGCTCGGTGTCCAGGCTGAACATCTCGTACCGGGGACACGTCAATTTGCTGTAGCTGCACCAATCTTTCTAAAGCGGCCATTCCGTTGCGGCCTTTGTTCTCTGTTGATTTGCGCGACACGTTCAGGTTTCCAGGGCTTACAAGTTCCCCGACTAGCCACATGGGGAATCGCAGACGATGTGAGTACCGGTAGCGGCGCGATCCCTGAGCGGCATCGTTCCGATGTGGACGTGTTGTGGGACTACCACCACATGGGGCACACGATCGAGTCATGTGATGTGGCGATCGGTTTAGGAAGTCACGATCTGGGGGTGGCGGCCTTCGCTGTCGACCAATATCACCGAGGCATGTTTCCGCGCATTGTGTTCACCGGGGCGAACGCTCCCACCACAGTGGACAGTTTTCCACGCGGTGAGGCCGTTCACTACCGCGAATACGCTTTAGAAAACGGTGTCCCCAACGAGGCCATTCTGGTGGAGCCACAAGCCACGAACACCAGCGAAAACATTACTTTCACCCGTGCCCTGCTGGGAGAACATGGCATTGATGTAGAGACGGTGATGCTGATTTCCCGGCCATACCAACAGCGCCGCGCCTATGCCACCTGCCGGAAGCTCTGGCCCGAGGTAAATGTTATGTGCGCATCCCGACCGCTGTCACTAGAGGACTATGTGACCAGCATCGGCGATGCCGCCAAAGTAATCAACATGCTCGTAGGTGACACCCAACGCATCACCATCTACGCCGACCGCGGGCATGCCATCCCCCAGCACATACCCAACGATGTTGAGACCGCCTACCAACGTCTCGTCCAAGCCGGATACACAAAGCGACTCGTGGAGTAGCGACGGCGCACCTTCTTAGCTATCCGATTCGTGTTGATCCGTGTTTTCTTTCGATTTCTGTTTTTCCTCCAGTTTTCTTACAAGTTCGCGTCTGCCGGCCTCGAGATCTTCATCGTTTAGGTCCACTGCGTCGAACAGCTCTTGTATTCTCCGGAACTCGTGAGACTTGCGTGGGCCTTGATGACCTGGCCCGATAGTGTTCGGCATATTCCGCCTCCGCCTTCTTTATCGCTTCGCGATACCAACTAACTCTTGAATAGCTAGGTTTTTTGTCACCGGCCACCAGCAAAGTCATCATGCGGGACTCATCGAATACAAACAGTATCCGGATTTCGCTGTCCCCTTTAGTGGGTGGACGTAGTTCCTTCAAGTTAGATATGCGTCGGGTTCGTTCAATGTGATCCACAAGCGGACGTCCTACGGCAGGTCCGCCATTTTCGAGGACGTATTGGATAGCTGCGCCTACAAGCTGCGCGCTTTCGCGATCGGTGCGTCGAAGCTCTTTGAGCCATGCCAGCACATCTGGCCGAATAGCTAAACCCCATTCATCCGCCACACCGTCAGAATAAACAGCCATTGCTAGTGTGCCATGTGAGCAAGCAGCGAAGAGCCAGATCGCTAGACCATGTCTTGTCCGGTTGATGCATCACATTGCCGAATTGAGCCTTATTAAAGATCAAGGAGCGCGCCCCTGCGGGCGCGCTCTGTTCGTGTGACGGTGATTGCCGAAACAGTGAAGTGGGGTGGTGGTGTGGTGAGCTGCGGCTTGACGCCGACTCACCACACCACCACCCCACACCTATTCGGGGTATCGCGTTGCCGAAAGAATTCCTGACGGGTGGGTTCCTCGCCGTTGACGGCTATCTCGCCGTTGACGGCTATCTCGCCGTAGGCGGTCGGCTATCTCCGTACGAGACTGCCTTCCAGTGCTCGCCGGGGTTTGTCACGTGTGGTTCGCTTCTGCCGCGCCGATCACAGATCGGCTTGGCCCTGAAAACTCGGGTGTCGCACCTGCCCGGCTGGACCGGAGGTGACTTGCCGAGACAATGCGGGTGGCTCTGTGAGGTGGTCAACTAGTGGAGCCGGGAATTCATTTGCTGGTAGTTGCTGCTGCCGCTGGGGGTGGTTCCCAGGACCGGTGGTGGGCTAAAGGCCCAGCTGCTTGTCGTTTTTGATCCGCAGCTGCTGGCGATATGCCAAGGCATTGAGCTATTTTCGCTTCAGAAACCTTATTGGGTGTACTTGCAAGAAGTCGGTTCGTGGTTCGTTCAACCTCGTCGAGCATCTGCACTGAATGGCGGCCTAGAAGCCGAGCATCGTCCTCGGGGACAAAATAGGGAACGTTCTGGTCAGCCAAAGCGCCGAATATGCCCCATGCGCGACTTGCGACAATAAACGCACCAGGTCGGGGGCGTTTAGGAACAGCGAGCTGGAAAAAGCCTTGATTAGATGTCGCGATTTCCGCATCTAAGGGCAATGGATATTCCCCAAGATGCTCAACGAGACGGCCCATCTCGGCTGGTGTTTCTGTGTCAGTTAGAAGCCGCACTTGATACGGATCAGTGTTGCCGAGTTGCGCGAAAGTCTTTCGCGCTAACCGTCCTGTCACACCGCGCACCTTCTCTGATGCTGCCAACGCCTCCAAATGGGCTTCTGGCGGCAGCTCATCCGTGGTCATTGCCGACAAGGTGGCACCAATGTTCTCGGCGAAAATCTTGGCGTCTACAGGTAGACGTGGGGGGACAGGAATATCGAAATCAGGACCACCTGGTTGAGGTCCCCGCCTCGTCGACATGATGTCTTGCCATCGGTCTTGTGCACTGTCAGCCATGAAATGAGTATGGCATCGGACGACAACTCAAACCCTGCGCTGAGAACGAAGGACAGGAACGATGGGCCGGGCTGTCCTAATTACGCGTCCTTTGTGGGTATGAGTTGAACGAGTCCGGGAGCCGTTCGGGAGAGTTTTTTGTCGGAGGTGAGGACGGCGTGTGCTTCTATGTGTGTGCCGGTGGCGATGATGAGCGCGTCGGGCATGCGGAGGCCTAGGTCTTTGGCTCGGTAGCCTGCCGCGATGTCGGCGATGGCGGTGTTGACATTAATGATGTCGTCGAGGGCGTGGTCGCGAAAGTTAGCGAGTGCTTTTTCCGCGTCGGGTCCTCTGCGTAGAGCACCTGTGCGTAGTTCTGCCCATGTGACGGCAGAAATGACGATGTCAGCGGAGCGGGTCTCCCATGCTTGGGCCGTTGTGATGGCAGCTTCATGGAGTGTGTCGGTGGGGCTTAGTAGTGCGATGACGATGTTGGTGTCGTAGACAATGATGCTCACTGGCTGTTCCAGCTGCTGCGGCTTGCTTCTACGTCGACGTCTTGTTCGAAGCCGGGCAGTGTGCCAACGACACTGTTTAGGCGGCTTGGGTGTTCATCGGAGTCGCGGGCGGAGGACAGGGGTGTGACGGTGGCAAGGCGTTGGCCGCCATCTGTCAGGTATACGACGTTGCCTTCGCGTGCGGCACGGCGCAGGTCGCGGATGTGTTGTCCTACCTCGTCGAGTGGGAACTCAAATGCTGCCTCAGCCATGCTCATACATTAACCGCTGTGGTGTTCACTAGTCCAAGTTGTGTTGTGTGAATCAGGAATTGGGACTGCCGGCCCTGCTAATTTCACGGGACTGGCACAACTCGGATTTGTTAGCTTTGCAATGTCGTTAGTTCGACGAGGCAGCAGAGGAGCGCTGCTACGTGTTGAGCTTCGGGGAGAGCGAGGTTGAAGCCTTGAGAGCTTTCGTCTGCTCCTAGCCAGATTCGCGGGTGTTGATGGGCGACCGGTTGTAGTAAATGGACCGTAAGCCAGGGGGTTTGGATACCTTCATCGGGAATACCGTGCTCATGAGTTGCGGTGGGTGCATTGATAGCTACACGTAGATCCTCGCTCGTATGGAACCAATCACACGGCGCGTGGTTCTCTTCATGGCTTGCGACGCACCACCGTGGAGACAGTCTCCGGTTTGCCACGACGGACGCGTGCGGGAGTTGCTGGATTCACTATTGTCGTTCATGGGTCGGAAGCTCCGTTCCGATCAAGGCTCCGGCCAGTGCGCTCACACTGTGCCTGGAGCCGACTTAACTAAAATTGGCTACATCTATTTGCGGCTCATGAGTTCAAGGGCGTCGGGTTTCTTAGCATCAATGCGAGCCAGGCGGCGGAGTCCACTATGGACAAGGCGGAGCTCTTGACCCCTTTATCTGACCCCAACCGACGCTTGCATGAGCGCTCGCCCCAAGTAATAAGGCACAATCCATCGAGCTGGTATCCGCAAAGGGCTCTAAAAAAGCGCAACTTGTAATCGGGCGGTTAGGGGTTCGAGTCCCCTCGTCGGCTCCGCCCGAGCGGAATGGTCTTCGTCGTGTCCATCAACGGTCACACTTCTGTCACGCCAACATGTGGGCGTCGTTCGGCACGTATCGAGATGACCCCTCAGTCCGAGTACATGATCATTGTGAGGTGTCGATGCGAGAAGCCGAGTTGCCGGAAACCGCGTCCACAAGCGGCTTAACAACACTCGAGCGGGAGATGTTGGCGTTTGAGCGCAAATGGTGGCGCCAAGCGGGTGCCAAAGAACAAGCCATCAAGGACACGTTTGGTCTATCAGCCACGCGTTATTACCAGCTCCTCAATACGCTTATCGAGCTTCCACGGGCGTTGGCGGACGATCCGCTGCTGGTTCAACGTCTCCGCCGGTTGCGTAGTAAGCGTCCGCATCAGCGAGACTCGCAACGTCTCGACGACTACTAGCTCAGATCTCTACCGAGGCGGGCTGGTCTCCGGTAGCGTGCGCGGTTGGTTTGTCGATCGACGGCAAGTGGCATGGGGATGTCGGGAGCTGCTCGACGAGCTGGGCTGTGTGGCTGTTCGGAGGTTGTTCGGGCGGTGTGGCCCGTATTTGTCGATGAGTTGAGAAGGGGAGTGGCGCAGTGGCCCAAGGCACGGTTAAGTGGTTCAACTCTGAAAAAGGCTACGGTTTTATTGACGTAGATGGCGGCTCAGATGTTTTTGTCCACTTCTCTGCGATTCAACAAGATGGCTATAAGTCCCTTGAGGACGGTCAGCGGGTTGAATTTGAGGTGACCCAAGGCCCGAAGGGTCCCCAGGCTGATGCGGTGCGGGCAGCTAGTTAGCTAACTCCCGCTTCCACAAAATTGTGGATCTTTGGCCCGGCTTTCTGCACAAGCCGGGCTTTTAGTTTATCGCTCTGCTTGCACTCTCCCCTCGAGAGTGCTAAACCTTGACTAGCACTCGGCAGGCAAGAGTGCTATCTCATCTAAATAGTTGGTCGGGTGGTGAGGCCCGCTTGGTGCGAGCAGTCGCTTGTGCCAGGTGAGTCGTCCGTCGCGGGCATCGGCCCGACCGTGTGAAAACTGGCGGGACGTACTTCCACGTTCTGTTCACCAATCCATCATCTGGAGGACCACACCGCATGGCCAAGATGATCGCGTTCGACGAGGAGGCGCGCCGCGGACTCGAGCGGGGCATGAACACCCTCGCTGATGCCGTCAAGGTGACGCTGGGCCCTAAGGGTCGCAACGTTGTACTCGAAAAAAAGTGGGGCGCACCGACCATCACCAACGATGGTGTGTCCATCGCAAAAGAAATCGATCTCGAGGATTCGTTCGAGAAGATCGGTGCTGAGCTGGTCAAAGAGGTCGCCAAGAAGACCGACGACGTCGCTGGCGATGGCACCACCACCGCCACCGTTCTAGCCCAGGCTTTGGTCCGCGAGGGGCTACGTAACGTGGCCGCCGGCGCCAACCCCATCGCCCTCAAGAAGGGCATCGAGGCTGCGGTCGCCGCTGTCATCGAGAAGCTGCATGAGGCTTCCAAAGACGTGGAGACCAAAGATCAGATCGCTTCGACCGCCTCTATCTCTGCCGCCGACACCTCTGTGGGCGAGATCATCGCTGAGGCGATGGACAAGGTCGGTAAAGAAGGCGTTATCACCGTTGAAGAAAGCAACACGTTCGGACTTGAGCTTGAGCTCACCGAGGGTATGCGCTTCGACAAGGGCTACATCTCGCCTTACTTCGCCACCGATTCTGAGCGTATGGAGGCCGTCCTAGACGACCCATACGTGCTGATCGTCAACTCGAAGATCAGCTCGGTGAAGGACCTGCTCCCGCTGCTCGAGAAGATCATGCAGTCGGGTAAGCCACTGGCGATCATCGCTGAAGACGTCGAGGGTGAAGCGCTTGCCACTCTGGTCGTCAACAAGATTCGCGGCACCTTTAAGTCGGTTGCCGTCAAGGCCCCTGGCTTTGGCGACCGCCGTAAGGCGCAGCTGGGCGACATCGCCATCCTCACCGGCGGCCAGGTCATCAGCGAAGAGGTCGGCCTCAAACTGGAGAGCGCCACGCTCGACTTGCTCGGCCGCGCCCGCAAGGTGGTCGTCACCAAGGACGAAACCACCATTGTGGAAGGCCAGGGCGACTCGGAGCAGATCGCCGGCCGGGTCAACGAGATCCGCGCCGAGATTGACCGCAGCGACTCTGACTACGACCGTGAGAAGCTGCAGGAGCGGCTGGCCAAGTTGGCTGGCGGCGTTGCGGTGATCAAGGTTGGTGCGGCTACCGAGGTAGAGCTCAAAGAGCGTAAGCACCGCATCGAAGACGCGGTGCGCAACGCCAAGGCCGCTGTCGAAGAAGGCATCGTTGCTGGTGGTGGTGTAGCACTGCTGCAGGCTTCGAAGACCGCCTTCGACAAGCTTGACCTCGCGGGCGACGAAGCAACCGGTGCCAACATCGTCAAGGTGGCGCTAGAGGCCCCCATCAAGCAGATCGCGGTGAACGCCGGACTTGAAGGCGGCGTTGTGGTGGAGCGCGTGCGCAACCTCACCGATGGCCATGGCCTCGACGCCGCGACCGGCGAGTATGTCGACCTTGTGAGCTCCGGCATCATCGACCCGACTAAGGTAACCCGTTCTGCACTGCAGAACGCAGCCTCGATCGCGGCCCTGTTCCTGACCACCAACGCGGTGGTTGCGGACAAGCCAGAGAAAGAAAAGGCCGCTGCTGGCCCCGACCCGTCGGGCGGCATGGGCGGTATGGACTTCTAGCTTTCGGGTCAGTCCAATCGGAATATGAAAAGGGAGCGGGTCCACGACAGGGCCCGCTCCCTTTTTCGCGCCTCCCAGAACTACGGGTAGCTATGCGTTACCGTCATCTCCATGCCGTCCCCGCCTCCCGGAAGGCTCGCTAACCTAGAGGCCCCCAACCTGTACCTTCCGGTTCCCGCGATCTCAGCGATCGTCGCGACCGCCGCGTTGCTCGTCCAGCTTGTTTTTGCCCGGGCGTTAGGCATTGTGGAGTGGAGTGGTTGTTTCTGCGGCTCGCGTAGTCGCTTGTGGAGTACTGGCGTCCCGGTGACGGTGTGGTTTACCGCGATTTCCGTGTTTATCGGGGTCACGGTTGCTCTGCGGCTCGCAAAAAGCCGACAGACCTTAACTCGTCAGGCGTACGTAGCGCTTTTGCTGCCCACCATGATCGGAATAATGGTGGCATTCCCGCTGGTGGTGGCGTTGGCGGCGGGTGCCAATGTCTCTGGTGGCGTCACCGCCGGTCTCGATATTGGTATGGCGTTGCCGATGGGCGCGCTGCTGGGCTCGGCCATTACCGTGCTCGCCACCAATGTTCCCTTCCTCGCTCGAGGCATCTGGTACGGGATGGCGTGGATTTGGTTTCTCGGTTTGTTCTCGGTGGTCATCAGCTGGGGGGACGAGGTTGGGCAGACCGTGCCCTTGGGTGGGGTCCACATCGGTGGGCCTAGCGCTGGAACTGACGTGGTGCAAAGCACGGTGAGGGACGTGGTGCAAAGCCTCGGCAGCGGTATCGCAGTGGTAGGACCAGCGGCTCTGGCAGTGTGGTTGACCTGGCGAGCGCTGCGTGTGGACCACCCCATTTGGCAGGCGGTGGGTTCCGCGGTGATCGCACCCTTCATTGTGGTGGCCGCCTACTTGTTGCGTCCAGATGCGATCAGTGGGGCTAATGCCGATGGGCTAGGCCTCGCGGTCAAGGCGTTGGTGCTTGCGGTGATCGCGGCCGCGGCGACAGTGTTTATTTCTAGTGTGGTGAGGCAACAGCAGCCACATCCTCGTGCCGCATCGCAGAGACCAGCACCCACCGTGGACCAGCGTCCGCTGTGGCATCCGCATGAACGCGAACGATCTGCCGCGAGTAGCACCGCGAGCGAGCCGATCATTATTGAAGGCTCGCCGCGAACTAGGCGTCGCTCCGCCCAGCACCGGGCCGGGTAACACACAGGTCGTGCCTGTTCGTGTCGGCGCATCCTTGGTCCAGTCATAGCTACTAAGCAGATACTTCAAACTGTCCGAGCATTTTTCCGTGTTTGCGCAATTAGTCGTACGGTGTACACGTGCCTAGAGACAGAAGCATTTCGCGTTTCATCGCCAGCCGTCTCAACTCCGAGCAGCGGAGTCGCGACTTGTCCCGACTTCGGTCTGAGACTTTCGATGTTCTGGTGATCGGTGGTGGCGTTACGGGCGCCGGCACCGCATTGGACGCGACCAGTCGTGGCCTCTCGGTGGCTTTGGTAGAGGAGCGCGATCTCGCCGCCGGAACGTCGAGCCGGTCTAGCAAGCTCATTCATGGCGGTTTGCGCTACTTGGAGCAGATGAATTTCTCGTTGGTGCGAGAAGCGCTGGAAGAGCGCGGCCGTCTGTTGCGTGATCTGGCGCCCCATCTGGTTCACCCAGTTTCGTTCTTGCTGCCGCTTCAGCATCGAGTGTGGCAACGGCTCTACTACGGTGCCGGGGTTCTGCTGTACGACACGTTGGGCAGCATCTCAGGCAACTCGAGGGGCCTGCCACGTCATAGTCATTTGACGCGGCGTGCGGCTCGCAAGCTTTTCCCCGACCTTCGCTCAGATGCGTTGGTAGGAGCGATTCGGTATTTCGATGGCCAGGTGGATGACGCGCGCTATGTGGTGAGTTTGGCCCGCACCGCCGCGAGTCGAGGTGCTGCTATAGCAACGAGCACACGCGTGGTGCATCTACTTAGAGATGGACAGCGCGTGGTAGGAGCTCGGGTCAAGGACGTTGAGTCTGGTGAGGAGTTCGACGTCAGAGCCCGTACGGTGATTGCCGCAACGGGCGTGTGGAGCGACGACATCTCCGAAATGCTCGGCGGTCAGCCTGGCCTGCGGGTCCGCGCGAGTAAAGGCGTGCATCTGGTGGTGCCGCGCAGCGCGATAAATGGGGATTCTGGCCTAATTTTGCGCACTAAAACGTCGGTGCTTTTTGTTATTCCGTGGGGCGGCCATTGGATCATCGGGACCACCGACACTGACTGGAATTTGGATCGCGCTCATCCGGCGGCGTCCAGTGTGGACATTGACTACATCTTGTCGCAGGTCAATAAGGTGCTCGATCGTCCGTTGACTCACGACGACATCGAGGGCGTCTACGCCGGTCTGCGTCCGCTACTTTCCGGCGAATCAGACGCGACGAGCAAACTATCGCGCGAGCACGCGGCGATTGAACCCATTCCCGGGCTCATGCTCATCGCTGGTGGCAAATACACGACGTACCGCGTCATGGCGGCCGATGTGGTCGATCTCGTGGTGAAGCGGTTGGCCATAGATAGCCCCTCACATACCGAATACGCTCCGGTAATTGGCGCGGATGGCTTCCACACCGCCTGGGGGGCCAGGGCCGAGATCGCGCGCAGGCACGGCATCTCTGTGGGTGTATTGGAGCACTTGCTACATCGGTATGGCTCATTGGTCACTGAGTTGCTGTCGTTGATCGACGCCGATCCGGAATTGGCTAAGCCATTGGCTGGAGCGCCGGAGTATCTCGCCGTCGAAGTGGCTTATGCCGGTTCGGCGGAGGGGGCGTTGCATGTGGACGATGTGCTCACGCGGCGTACCCGCATCTCTATCGAAACCCCGCATAGAGGGCTGGATTCGGTAGAGCAGACAGCCGACATCCTGGGTCGAACATTGGGATGGGACGCGGCTACCCGGCGGCGGGAAGTTGAGTACTACCGCGCACGGGTCGCGGCCGAACGCGAGTCCCAGCGCATGCCGGACGATCAAACCGCAGATGCTGCCCGGCATGGCGCGGCCGACGTGCGCGGGCTGGTCGGCTAGCGGTTGTTTGAGCATGCCCTGTCTCGGTAACCCAGTAGGAAGAAGACGTTCTATTAGGGAGAATCGATGACCACGATCGATGGCAAGTCTGTCGCCTTCTTGTGCACCAATGGAGTAGAGCAGATAGAGCTCGACAGTCCGTGGCAGGCCGCACTGGATGCGGGTGGGGTAACCCACCTTATTTCGCTCAACGACGGCGCTTTCCAGGCGTTTCACCACTTGGATAAGGCGGACACAAAGAACGCCGAACTTGCCGTAGGCAACGCTAAAGCCATCGACTACGACGCCCTGGTACTTCCGGGGGGAGTCGCCAACGGTGACTTCATCCGCGCTGACCGGGATGCGGTGAGTTTTACCAGAGCGTTCATGGAAGCAGGCAAGCCAGTGGCGGCGATTTGTCATGGCGCGTGGGTTCTAGCGGAGGCGGATGTAGTGCGGGGCCGCACAATGACCTCGTATCCCAGTCTGCGGACCGACCTGCGAAACGCCGGTGCGATGTGGGTGGATCGGGAAGTGGTGGTCGATGGAAATCTTGTGACAAGCAGAAATCCACATGATCTGCCGGCATTCAATAGCGCCATGATCGAATCGATCGCGAGCGCTCAGCTTCGCTAAGTACGTGTTAGCTCCACTCCAGGTTTTTTGCGGATTGCCCGCACTATTTTGTGCCAAAATTGCGGGCAATCCGCAAAAAAATCAGTGGGTTTCTGTTTGTTACCCCGCTTCGGGTAGCGGCGGGCCGAGAATGTCGTCCGCGTCGACGATGTTGTACGCGTACCCTTGTTCGGCGAGGAATCGCTGACGGTGTGCGGCGAAGTCGGCGTCAATAGTGTCCCGCGACACGACCGTATAGAAGTGCGCCTGCCTGCCGTCAGCTTTTGGACGCAACACCCGGCCAAGCCGTTGCGCCTCTTCTTGCCGCGAACCGAAAGTCCCCGAGACTTGGACGGCCACCGTGGCCTCCGGCAAATCAATGGAAAAGTTGGCCACTTTGGACACCACCAGTACGGGCAGTTCGCCCTTGCGGAACGCGTCAAACAGCCGTTCGCGCTCTTTGTTGCGGGTAGAACCTTGAATGACCGGGGCGTCCAAATATTCGCCAAGCTCGTCGAGTTGCTCCAAGTAGGCACCGATTACTAAGACTTGCTCGCCGCTATGTTGGGCGAGCAGTCTTTTCACCACGGGGAGTTTTGTTCGAGCTGTGGCGCATAGTTTGTAGCGTTCTTCTCGTTCGGCGGTCGCGTAGTCCATGCGCTCCGCATCGGTCAGTGTGACGCGGACTTCGGTGCAGGTCGCTGGCGCGATCCAACCTTGCGACTCGATGTCTTTCCACGGTGCGTCGTATCGCTTGGGTCCGATGAGTGAGAACACGTCACCTTCTCGACCGTCTTCTCGCACCAACGTGGCGGTGAGCCCGAGCCTGCGCCGCGACTGTAGATCTGCGGTAAGACGAAAGATGGGCGCCGGCAGTAGGTGCACTTCGTCGTAGACGATGAGGCCCCAGTCACGAGCGTCGAACAGCTCCAAATGACGATATTCGCCTTTTCGCCGAGCAGTCATCACTTGGTACGTGGCGATGGTGACGGGGCGAATTTCCTTGCGTTCGCCGGAGTACTCGCCGATCTCGTCTTCGGTAAGGGAAGTGCGGGCAAGCAGCTCACGTCGCCATTGATGGCCAGCGACTGTATTGGTCACCAAGATGAGAGTTGTTGCCTTCGAGGCTGCCATTGCGGCTGCGCCGACGAGAGTTTTGCCAGCACCACATGGCAAAACCACTACTCCCGAACCGCCGGCCCAGAAATTGTCGACGGCTTCTTTTTGGTAGGTGCGCAGATGCCAGCTGTCTTCAGCCAATGCGATGTCGTGCGCTTCGCCGTCGACGTAGCCCGCCAAATCCTCTGCTGGCCAGCCCAGCTTTAACAGCGCTTGTTTGAGGCGGCCCCGCTCCGAGGGGTGCACCACAATGCTGTCTTCATCGAGACGCGAGCCAAGCATGCCGGCGAGTTTTTTGGACTTGCTGACTTCCACCAAGACTGCCCGGTCTAATGCACGCAGCACGAGGCCATGTGCTGGGTCGTGGTGGAGCTGCAGCCGACCATAACGATCCATTGTGTCCGCGACATCGACCAGCAAAGCGTGGGGCACCGGGTACCGCGAATATCGGACTAGTGCGTCGACGACTTGCTCCGCATCGTGGCCGGCAGCGCGCGCATTCCACAGTCCCAAAGGGGTGATCCGGTAGGTGTGCACATGTTCTGGCGCTCGCTCCAGCTCAGCAAAGGGTGCGATAGCCATTCGACAAGAATGCGAGTCAGGATGGTCAATCTCCAGCAGGAGGGTCTTGTCGGACTGGACGATCAAGCAAGACACGGGTGCTCCTTATCTATTACTGAGGTCGTAACCATCCATCATTGCTCGCGCCGCGAGCCGTTGTTGTGGTTCAGTGTCATCTGCTGACGGCCGCACGGGGACTACTGGGGGCCTTTGCCCACCCAGGCGATGCGATGCAACGCAAAAGTGTGCGTGGTATCTGTTCGCTCATCAGAGGCCCGCAGATATCCAGCTCCAATCGAGAGCGGCTTCACCAGACGTCGTCGGATCCCGCCATGAGGGTCGATAAACCCTAGCCATATTTCATTCCCACTGGTCACCGCCTCCTTGATTACCCGCAATACCGCGTCGGCATCCATCTCGGTCGACGGGTTTTCCGGCTGGTCACGGTTGATGTGGCGGGTAGAAACCTTGCGCGCTAGGTGATCCGCGGTGTCCCTTTGCCGGATGGCCCGCGCTAGTTCATGCAGCTCCCCATCGGGGACAGGCGTGGGCTGGGCCATGCTGCTTACTCCATCCAGCTGACGATCATCTGCCCGTGGACGACCACGTTCGTTCACTACCAAGGCTCCAGTAGCGTCCTCCAATGCGTTGGTGTAGCCGGCCGACTCGAGAAGGCTCGCCAATCGTTCGGGGGGCAGTGCCGAGACGACCACTCCGGTGGCGATTTTCCGTAGTCCCAGTGCGAAGCAGTTCTTATCCACGAGCAATGCGGCAAGGGTGGGTTCGTCGTCTGAACGAAGATATGAGCGAGCGGCGCCGATGCGGAGTCCCCCGTGCTGACGAGCGACATCGTCGATTAAGTAGTCGAGTGCCTGGGGCACGGGTGTGTGCGACCATCGGCCGAAAAAGTCGTGCAGCTCTGCGGCAGTGCGCCCCGCGTCTAAGGCGCGGCGAATTGTCTCCGGGCTGATCCGGTACACAGTCGCCCCACCGGCAGATTCGACGTCTGCCACGAGTGCCATCTCGTCCGCGAGCTCTGGCTCAAGTGGTCCGGGTGCGACGACGGTGAAGTCGGCTTGGACAACAATGTGGCTAATGGGAGCGGGAAAGACAGACTCCAGTACCGCGCTTGCATCCTCGCCTTGAAGCAGGCAAGAGCCAGCTCGACTAAGCCCGACATTTCTCCGTCGACCAGCCAATATCCCCAGCTCAATGGCTTCGTTGGCGATGCTTTCCAACAGCATCCGACCTACTTGGCCGCCAGGAGCTGGAATGCGCCTAGGCGCTCGCCATTCCAGCAGCGACGTAACCTCCGCTATGGGAGCGGTTACGTCGTTGCCGAGCTCGTCAAATACGGCGAGCAAATCGTGACGAATCCGAGGCGCTTGGTGCCGGGTGAGCTCAAATCCGAGAGGCGCGAGGCGACGCTCAGCTGTCTTACGTGGCGATCCGGTCACCGTGTCGGGGATGCTTGCCTCGTTTTTGCTGCCGTTCAGCTCCCCCAGAAGGCCAGGCAATCTGTTCATCTCAAGCCACGCCGACGCAAGTATTGACCAGCGCTCCGCCGGGGCGACAGCGCGCCACCGATCGTAGTGCGGAGTCGGTAGCCATCGGCCGCCCTGATTCTTATTCAGCAGGTTTGCGGCATGGCAGACTTCGAGTAGGAGCGCCGTTTGCCATTCGTCCGCGAGAATCGACCGCGCGATGCGTCGCAAATCTCGGAGCGAAATGCCGCCACTGCGGAGGTCGGTGGGGGGATCTTGCTCACACTCGACGAGTATCCGCTCGGCGCGTTGTAACGCGATGAGAGCGTTTCCGGTGGCACCTTTGTCCAGGGCGGATTGTTCGACATGGACAGTGTCCAATGTGGGCGGCTTCGGTTTGAGCTCGCCCAGCGGTGCGTCCTTCCGCAGATAGAGGGCGACTTCACGCGGCAGCTCCACAGTTTGATCGTTGATGACAATGAGCAGGCCGTGTGCCACTAACCACTCGACGGGCGAGTGGAGTTCGGCGTTGGCTCGTGTCTTAGTACTCCGCACGTTGCCAATTGGCGGACCAGCGGCGAGCCTTTTCAGTATCGCCTTCGCATCTGTGGGAGCGTTAGAAAGGTTCTCGAGCAGCTCATCGAGTGACTGCTCCGCGCCCATGGCGGCCAACGGTCGCCCTAAGCCAGCGGGGTAGGGCGGACAAATTTCGCTAATGCCGGGCGAGATGCGGACGCCGTCTTCGTCGGGCCATGCCACCGCTAATCTGGTCAGACTTCGTACAGCTCGACGTATTTCCAGCTCAGTTGCGCCGTTGCCTGCGAGACGCGGCAAGTCTGTCCAGCTAGTGAATCCGTCGGTCGCGAGTCGGAGCGCGTCAAGAACTTGCAAAACGAAGTGGTCGAGTGTTTCGACTGCCCGCGCTAGCGAGGTCGGGCTGTGTGCACGTTGTGCCAGCATCGCGAAATCGGTGGCCGCCGGATGCGCCAGGTCTTGACGGCTCGACAGTAACCCGACGAGCTCGCCATCGGGGAGTTCCCGCAGGTGTTGCGTAAGGCTTCGGTGCGAACTGCTCATCTTGCAAGTGTCTGACAACCGGCATGACGGCAGCCAGCCGGCCTCTCTGGGCGTTCGCTAGGTTCCTGTGGGTGTGGTCCGCGCACTTCCTAAAGAACGCACGACATGCATGGATCGCACGCAAGGCACCAACAGAACGGTGGTTTGTACCGCGTTTGCCCGGAATAGAACATAGATCCCCCGTGACTTGCTCTACTCGCCAGTTTCGGTAATCGTTCATTCCACACAGAAAGAGGAGGCGTCATGTCCACAAGAGACCACGATGATTCGCAGCAAACACCGGAGCACGCGCCAGTCGCGAAAGCGGGACGCCTTCCTGTGACGGAGATGCTTGGTGAATTTCAGGGTGCCAACAGTCCGTTCGGTGACGTTGACTTACCTCTTCCCGACAGCGCGTTGCGCTATGAGCACCCTGAGCATGCCGCGCCACACGACGCCTGAGCTGTCGAGGTAGAGGCAATGACCCGGAGCGGGGAACGAAAGAGGGTAGGACGGCGTGGCCAATAGGGTCGATCGAACTGGACCGACAGCTGCTCGCCGTCGCCTCGGCGCCGAGCTTCGGAGGCTTCGCGAGGCGTTGGGTATTTCGGGCGAACAAGCGGCGGCCGTATTAGATGGCTCGCAAGCAAAAATTTCGCGTATGGAGAGCGGAATTACCCGTCCATCGGTTCGAGATGTGCGCGAGTTATTGGAGCTGTATAAAACGGATGGTCAAACAAGAGATGAGCTATTAGAAATAGCTGCGGCCGCCTCGGTGCGTAACAGAGGGTGGTGGAAAGAATACGCGGCGGCGTTTGGCATTCAGGTGAAACAGCGCGTTGCCTTAGAAGCCGACGCGAGCTTAATTCTGCATTTCTCTCCTAATATGATCCCGGGTGGATTACAGACAGCGGAATATGCGCGGGCCGTATTCCAAAATACGGGAAATCAGCCAACTCGTGAGAATATTGATCTCGCTGTCGCGTATCGTGCTGCGCGCAAAGAACAGGTGATTCAAAGTTCGTCGCGCCACCATTTTTTGGTGACAGAATCCACTCTTCGATGGCGCCCCGCTGACCCAGAGGTGCAACGGATACAGCTCCTGACCATGGCAAATGAGCTTTCTCATTTGGATATGTTTACATTAAGAATAATCGGGGATTATCCATTAGATGCTATTTTGCCAGCACCGGATTTTACTATTTATCAGTTTGAAGACAAAGCGGTCCCAGTCGTGGGTTACGTAGAAGACTCAACTGGCTTTCATGAGGTCGAAAGTTCGGCGAATATCGCTTACTATGACCGCGTCTTCCGACTTATGTGGGAGCGGGCTTTATCGCCGGGGAGTTCGCTCGAATTCATTCGGAAGATGGCCGAGTCCATAACCGAATAGCCATTTTCGGCATTCCGGTGTGCACGGAAAGAGAGTCACCATGGTTAGCGCAATTGATCAAGAATCAACCGTGTGGCGAGTCTCGAGTTATTGCGTTGCGGGTTCAAGTTGTGTTGAGATAGCTAACTTTCCCGATTCAGTTTGGGTACGCGATTCCAAAGACCCAGATGGTCCGCGATTAGCGTTTTCTCTAGCGGAATGGCACATCTTTATTTCTGCGGTACGTAAAGACCATGTCACATTGTAGCGGCGGTCTGGCTAATAGTCGTCAGTCTTAGATCAATAGTCCAATGTGGACTATTGATGCGGGTGGGATGGACGCATGTGTTTCTTTAGCGCATAATGCATGGGAACGATGCGATGCGCCCAAGCTCCCCGATTCCGGCGGTGAACCGGCAGGATCGGGTGAGAGGCAGTTCACCACGGACAACATCCTGTCGCTCTAAGCAGTGGGGGACGGCGAGACGTGAGCAAGGTAGTTATGCCGTACTTACTAGTGGGTTCGCCGTCCCAGCTGTGACTCCTGAGTGCTTCCAGCTACGGCACGTGAAGGGCTACCGATGTCTCTGTGCGACACCAGGTTCTCTGACTTTCCTCCCGCAGAATTCCTGCGCGCTCAGCCCATGATTCCGGTTGAGCCGCCGGTCGGCACCTCAGATCCGCTGACCTGGCGGGAAGCCGCGCGGGTGATTCGCGCTCACCGGCCCGATCCGCTGCTGTCGGTTGCCTACTGCCGCCTTTGTCGCAGCACGTGGCCGTGCGCTCCGCATCTGATGGCGCAGGGCTGCCTCACCGTCATCGCCCCGTCCGAGAGGTAAAGTCTCAGATCGCCGTTGGAGTCTGTGCCGGCAGTCGCTAGCCTTACCGACGAACAGAATCTCCTGCGCTAACGAAACGAGGCTGGTTGACGTGCCTACCGGCAAAGTGAAGTGGTTCGACGTCGAAAAAGGCTTCGGGTTTTTGTCACGTGACGATGGCGGCGATGTCTTCGTGCACAAGGGTGCCTTGCCGAGCGGCATGGAGGAGCTTAAGCCGGGCATGCGGGTCGAGTTCGGCATTGTGGCCGGACGCAAGGGAGACCAAGCTTTGTCGCTACGGGTACTTGACCCGTTGCCGTCTTTGTCCGCTGCCAAGCGGCGCCCAGCAGATGAGCTCCACGGCTTGATCGAAGACATGATCAAAGTGCTGGAAGCTAAGGTGCAGCCGGAGCTTCGCCGGGGTCGGTACCCAGATAGGCGAGCGGCTCACAAGGTGGGCGAAATGGTGCACGCCGTGGCGCGTGAACTCGAGGCGTGAGCTCTGACAGGTCGTATGAGCAAAGAGTGCCTTAGTCCACGTCTTTATTGATCAAAAAGAACTGCCAGATTCCGCTATTGGTGTTGTTATCTCCCACCGCGATGACCTGTACGGTCATGGTGTTGGAGCTCGGAAACCGCGGCACGGTGAACGAAAAATAGCTGTGGTCGTGTTGAATCGGGCCGCGCTGGTATTGCTCTTTGTTTTTTGCGTCACGCCCAATGGCTACGGCGACGTACCAGCCCCTTTTGCGCACTTCTTGTGGAACTTCGACACTGAGCTGCTCGCCGCCGCGCACCTGGAGTCTCGGCTGGGAGCTAGTTCGTTGAGTACAGCTGCCAGGGCCGTCAAAGCGTTGGCCGTCAAAGCACCACACGACGGCTGCGGTGTGCTGGTATTTGCCCGCAGACACGATGCTGATCGAGGGGACAGGCTTGTCGCATCCGGCAATGAGCGCAAGCCCCAGTAGGGCGGCGGCGAGCGCGAGGAGCCGGACTGGCTTCGCTAGCCGTGAATGCCGTGAGGTGGACCGTTGAACAGACATCGTGGCTCAGATTAGCTAGCCGTCCGATACAGGGTTCTGGTCGGGTGCCGGCGAGTGAGCTTGCGAGGTAGCGTGCCGCGCTGGCCGCTGGTGCTGGGCGGGCGCACCTCGGATTGTTTTAAGCCACAGCATGACGCGGACGAGCGCAACAGCGCACCCGGCCGTTGCCAGCGTGAGACCTACTGGTCCACTCACTGGAATCAAGCCGACAATGCCACCCGCGACCCACGCCAGTTGCAGAAATGTCTCCGAATGCGCGAAAGCGCTGGAGCGGTGCTCCTCATGCACTCGCCGTTGAATGAGCGCGTCCACCCCGAGTTTGCACAACCCACAGCTGAGTGCAATGACGAACGTGAGCAGCGTCGCGGTCAACAGTCCATACCACAGTGCGGCAAGCCCACACATCGCACCGGTCGCAATGACGCCGACGAGGTGTAAACGCAAGGGCTGGCGGAGTTTGAGCTTGGTGCCGATCGCGGTGGAAAGGAATGTGCCGACCCCTAGTCCGCCAGCGATGATCGCGAGCGCCGCGGTGGACGGGAGGCCAAAAAATTCGTCTATCCGCGTGCGGAAGGCGAAGAACAAGGTGGCGAATCCGTAGGCCGCGCGCAGCGTGCCGGTCGCGACGAGTGCGGTCCAAATAGGTGTGTCGAACAAGCGTGGCTGCGTCTTCCTGCCCGGGAGCTGGAAGATTCGCGGAACGCTTTCCGGAGGCTGAGAATCCGCACGAGGGGGGAGCCTGAGGGATAAGACCATTGCGACGACGAACACCACCATGGCGCCACGCAAGCTCCATTGTGGACCAAGCCACGAAAGCGCCACCGCGATTCCGCCACCCACTGCGCCAGAAATTATGCCGGCCATCGAGCCGCGCGCGTTGGCCTCCACCAACGTCAGTTGTGGCGGAAGTAAGCGGGGGACGGCGGCGCTGCGGGCCACCCCGTAGGCGCGCGACATAACCAGAATGCCCAACGCTGCGGGGTACAGAGTCCAGCTGTTCCACTGGTCAGCGAGGGTCCAACACAGAAAGCCTCGCGCCAGCATGGTCGTCGCTAACGCATACCTGCGACCATGTCGAAATCGATCCAAGACAGGCCCCACCAGGGGTGCTAGCAGCGCAAACGGCAACATGGTGATGCCCAAGTACAACGCAACCCTCGTGCGAGCCTCACCTAATGGCACGTTGAAAAAGACGGTCTGGGCTAACGCGACCGCCACCATTGCGTCACCGGCCACCGATGCGGCGTGGACATCGAGGAGGCGGTGCAAGCCAGTGGTTCCCGCCCCGTCGGCCTCCCGTGCTTGGCGGACTTTGCTCCAGGCCACCTCGCTATAACGCCGCATATTGGTCGAGAGTCGGCGCACGCCGTTGGTTCGCCCTGGTTCCTCATCGTGAGGCGGGGTCGGAGAAGGCGGGGGGTTGGACCCGGGGTTGACGCTCATTGATGCCCATAGTGACGCACCTTGGCATTCTGTGCGAACCGCACTTTTGTATGACCGGTCGTTTCCTCGGCGTTTTCTCCGGAATTCCACCGGTCAAAATCCAGCCTGCTTCCTGACCGGTCGTTCTGCCGAGAAAACGCCGAGGAAACGACCGGTCAAATAAGTCGCAAGTCGTGGCCCAGTGCCCGTCGCCCAAAAGGCAGTGCGTAAAAATAAGCATGTGAGCATTCGCATGGCCAATCGTGTCCGGCTCGATCCCGTCTGTGCTGGCGCATTTGAGGTTGCGCGCCAGGCGGTAGCGCAAACGTCGGGTTCCGACCGCATCGGCGAGCATCTGCGGTCCCAAGCAGAAGGCGAGCGCCTGGTCACGCACATTTTTGCCGCGCACGAGCCGGGGTACGTGGGCTGGCGATGGTGGGTCACTGTTGCCCGGGCTCCTCGCAGCAAAGTCGTGACGGTGTGCGAGGTCACGCTGCTCCCAGGACCAGATGCACTATCTGTTCCCGAGTGGCTGCCCTGGAGTGAGCGGCTCCGTCCTGGCGACTTGGGAGTCGGCGACCTTCTGCCCACGCCGCAAGACGACGAGCGGCTCATCCCTGGCTATTTTTTGTCAGACGACGACGCCGCCAACGAAGTCAATAGCGAGCTGGGCCTAGGGCGCACTCGTCTCCTGGCTCGTTATGGCAGGGAAGAAACCGCTGAGCGTTGGTATAGCTCCGAGGCTGGTCCGGATGCACCATTGGCCAAAGCCGCCCCCGCGCACTGCGGTACCTGTGCTTTCTACTTGCCGCTCGCTGGCTCGATGGGTGCACTGTTTGGCGCCTGCGGCAACTTGTACGCGCCAGATGACGGTCGAGTGACCAGTGCAGACCACGGCTGTGGAGCGCACTCGGAAGCTGTGGCTCCGTCTTAACCTCGCGGTCGCCGCTGTCTCAGCCTCCGTTTTCGAGAAACTGTGGCACGTAATGCTACGGGAGCGTCAGCAGTGGCAAAGCCCACGCGAACTCGTGATCCTAAGCGGCAACCACGCGGCTGGTCCCCAGATGGCACCGAGGCCATGTCTGCCCAATGTTTCGATCGATCGCGATCTCCGCTAGTAGGTAGATCCAATCTACGTAGATTGGATCTACCTAAACGAGTTTCGCTTCGTTCACAGACCAATCCAGCCGACTCACCGCGGGTTCCATGCCCGCAACAGATCTTCTGGACCATAGGCGGCATCGATCGATCTGCAGGAGACCCCGCTGCGGGACACAGCGACAAGCGGCAGCGGCTCATCGGTGAGAGCAAGACGTTGCCGGTGTAACGCTGCTAGATCGTGTGCGTCAAAGGATGCATTTTCCAGCCATTTAATAGACCCCATGAAAAGCAGCCGCCGGGCCACGGGCGCACGATCTGCGCCGATGATGTCAATTTCACATCGTTGGAACGGGTCCAATACCCGCCAAGCGCCGGTACGTCTGGAAGCTGATCATCGGGCAAGATGCGGACGAGCGATTCTTTCACTATTTCTTGCTTGGACAAACTAAACCGCGCGAATTAACCTGCACCAGGCGCAGCCGTTCGCAGAGGGCCTATTTATGCAAACTCTTCACCGCAGTCCGAATCCGTTCGGGCTTAAGGGCGCAGTAGCCGATGCCGAGACCGCCGCCGATCGCACCAAAGAAGCAGGTCCATAGCCACCAAAGCCGGTCGTGGTCGGACAGCCAGTGATACCCGAACAATGCCAACAGCAGCCCAGTGACTGTCCACAGTGCGGTGCCCCCGACGGCCACCAGCATAGGATTGATCTCCAGCGGTGGTGGTGGGGGAGCAAGCGACTTACGTGCCATGCGGACACCGTAGCGGCTACGGTTGCCAGCAGAAACGGGGCACGGGAAGAGCGGAGGAGAAGTGGCTGGTCTGGTCGTGCCGATTGGCCACTTGCTTGGCCCGCTGTACCTCGAAAAAGGGCCTGAGTTTCCCAGTTCCTTCGACATACGCATGGGTGATGACGTCATGTCGCTGTCGCCGCCAAGCTATGAAGTGTGGGCCGCCGCGCATGGCGACCCGAAAACCATCGCACAGCAGCCGCCCAGCAAAGAGTCTGTACTGGCGGCCGTTGCCGAGCTCGGCGTTCCCGACGCCGCGCGCCGCTACGCCGAGATGCTCACCAGCGGTGTGCTGGTGGAAGTACGTCGGAGCGAGATTGCGCGCCGGGCATTCGCGGAGAAACATCGCGCCATTCCACTCGCGCTGGGTTTGGGAAATTCCGCGGACAAACCGGAACAACTGCTCATCGGCATGGCCGGCGAGCCACGGGTCTCGGTCTCGGCCGGCGTCTATTCACTCTGGATGTTCGCGCATCGAGCACCCACCCTTTGGCGCGCATGTAAGAATGTGGTGGCGATGTGGGCAGAGTCCGGCCAAGCCAAGCTGGATCCAACCAGTCTCTTGGCCGAGTTCATGGACCAACTGCCCTCACTACTCGTCGCCAGCTGCATCTGCATAGACCAGAGGAGGGGCCATGGTTAAGCGTTTACCCGATGGCTCCAAACCCATTAAATTGCGCAAGCCTTCGTATCTTTTGCGTGCGCTCGGTGGCCTACTCGTAGCGGCTCCTTTGGGGCCGGTTGCTTGGGTCGGCTGGGGTGGCTGGATGGCACATGGAGCTGGAAAACGAGCAATGAAGTTTAAGCGAGAGCTCGCTGAAGGACGTGAGTTGAGACCCGGTGTCCAAAAGGGTGCCGGTGGTCGTTGGCTCCGACGAATTTTATGTGCGGGAATTGCGGTAGGGGCGCTGGCAGCTTTGCCGATAGTGCTTGGCCATGTAGGAGTCCTGGCAGCTACACTTCCGCATCTGACGCTCATGGCAGGAACGACTGCTGCGGCTTTCGCCGCTTGGAGAATCCCAGCGGCTATTTATGGTAAGAGAAAACAGAGTCAGATGATGAATGCTCAAGTCGCCTAGTGTGAGCGGTGGTTGTGGCGATGATTGTCCCAATCGGACAGTTTGTGGGTCACGTATTTACCGCCGATGTCAGCCAATCGGGCTGTGGGCTTCGAGTCGGCGATGAACTCGTAGATCTGTCCAAAGAGGAATTCGAGGTCTGGGCGCTTGCTCATAGCTTGGCGAAGAATGCCGTGCATCATCAACCGACTCGTTCGTCAATGCTTGCCCTTGCTAGGCAAATAAAGTTGCCAAATGTTGCTGCGCTAACCGATCAGCTACTTAAATCCGGATTATTGATCAGTACTTCGCCAGCTGCTGGAGCGGCGCAGGCCTTTGCGGAAGAACACCAGTTGATGCCGATAGGGGTTGGCCTCGGCAATAGTGCTGAAGAGCTTGGCGCCTTCCAAGTTGGTATGCCCGACGAACCCCGCGCCTCTATTTCGGCCGGAGTTTTCGACGTGTGGGCGTTCGGGCATCTGCGGCCGTCGCTGTGGGACGCCTGCCAGTCCACTGCCCAAGCCGATGACGAACTCACCCCTACCGCTGTTCTCCGTGCGGTCATGCAGGCTTTGCCGGTCTTGCTCGCCGTCGACGCCGCCTACATCGACGTGGCGTGAGTGCAATCGTCCGATCGAGGCTATCGGCTTATCCGAGTTGACTTCTAAGCCTGTGTGTTTGGTCGAGGGCAGTCTCACAGCGACGCAAGCTGGCTGGCAGAGTAACGACACATGTGGCATTTCCCTACCGACGATGTTGGCTCCTCTGCTCAAAGTTAAATTTATCGATAGTCTCCTGACCTGGGCGAGTAAACGAAACCTGAGCGTAGACCCGTTTTCAGTAGAAGCAGCCCTGGAACATAAGTCCACTGTGGACGAAAAGTCGGGCCCTTGGAAGCCTAAGGATTTCCGAAAACTCCTGCTTGACTGGTTTCCTCGTAAGGTCACCATGGCTGCCCCGGATCGCGAAGAAGTCGTGCCCTCCTTGCGTGCGATGGTCGATTACCTTGCCGACCAAGGGCGACTTGACGCCTCCGTCCACAAATTCCATGCTGTGCTCGACGAAATCGCCGCTTTTCTCGCGGCTATGGCAGATGAGCGCAATTACGACATGGGTAAGTTCTGGGGAACCCGGATGCTCGAACACGATGTCGACGTCACCGATGAATCGGCGATGCAGCGTTTCATCGACGCTACGCACACCGGCGAGATCGAGGTCGATCGGGACGTGCTGGACGAGATAGTGCAGCGGCAGTTTTTCTCTGAGCCCGAGCTGGAGGACCACCCCGAGCTGCCACCAGTACAGCTGCCGTCCAATGAGGAACTTCATACCCAGATAGCGGCAAGCGTGATGCTCAATCGATTGCGTTCTTTCGTGCAATGGGTAGGCGCTGGGCGAGCCTTGACGAAGACTCGCGAGTTGCGGGTGTCCGAGGCGCGTGAGTTGGTCGATCTGCTGCAGATCGACAGGTCTTATGTGGACAAGGTGCGCAGCAGCGTTGATCTGCCTGACGTGTCGCTGATTGTCGCCTGGGCAAAGGCTGCCCGACTAGTGCGGGGAGCGAAGGGCACATTGGTGCCTATTAAGTCGGCCGCACCGCTGTTCAACAAGCCACTTGAGCTATACCGGCGGGTGTTCGAAGCCTTTGATCAGCTTGGTATTTACGTCTGTCGTGGAGGTGGCAACCGGGCAGATATTTCCTTGCTGGAGCAAGCTTTCGAAGACGTGCATGCCTTCGGTCTGGTTGGGCCTCTACACGGCGGGCGGGACGCCTGTGCCAATGGAATTGCTGCACGAAATCGTCAGAACCGCGCTGCACTGCAGGTACGAGTTTCTACCCGAAAACATAGACCTGCGTCACGACGATATCTGCCGCGACGAGTTCCGGAGGAGTGCTGGACGTACTAGAGACGCTGGGAGTGGTGCGGCGGCAGCAAAGTACCGATCCAGCGGAGCACGCGAAGATCGCAGAGCTCTCCGCAACTGGATAGTCCAGATATGACACTCGTGGCGCTCACACCTTACAGGTCTTTGGGCAGTCAACCAGCTGCTGCGGACACAAGGCGTTGCCGCACCGGTAGTGGGTGGGCCTGGCGAGCGAGCCGCTTGACGCCATGCTCGCCCACCTTGAGCACGCCGATCCTGACACCACCGCCGCGGAACTGTCTATACGCGTGGCAGAGCGCGGTGCTGAGGATGTAGCGGCCGAGCTAGAGGGTTACATTCGGCACGCTCGAAGAGCCGCAGTCCCGACTTCTGGGGCTAAGAGCGTTGGCCACCGCAGGAGAAAACGGCCTAGAAGCCGCACATCGACTACGGGCCGACGGTGGCATTCCTGGCGCGGCGGCGGCGATGTGGCTGGTAGAGCAGGGCGTTATCGATCCCTCCACTGTAGAGTTAAACGAAATGTTGCTAGGTTTGGTGGATCATCTCGCGGCCATGCTCCAGCATGGTCTGCTGTTAGATGAGCTCGACCAGCAACCGATCGCCGAGCAGATCGTGCTGGTCAAGCAGCTTGAGCATGCCGATCATCCGTATCTGCTAGATGTGCTGGACGCGATTGCAGCAGAACACTCGAACCACAAAGTCGCCAGGGCGGCCAAAAATTCGGCTGAAGCTGCGCTCTACCTAGCTGGACATGCGGCTGAGCGGCAGTGTGCTAACTCCATAAGGCCGATATGGGCAGCGCGGTTATCTTGTCCTCCAAGCGGGTAACGATCCGGGCCGGTGTGCAACACAATGCCTGTACGAAACGGTCACCCAGTTGATCCCGCAGCCAGGTGAGATGTTTCGCTGACCCTAGGGTGGGCCCGCCGCCAGCTTTCACCTCAATAGCAATAACCCTATGCCCCGCAAGCTCGACGATAATGTCGACTTCATGCCGACCATCCTGCTGCCGCAGGTGGTACAACTTCGGTCTGGTTTGACACATGGGCATTTGTGCTCGCAGCTGCGCTACGACAAAGGTTTCCAGGTAGCGCCCCAGTAGGTCACCATCGGCCAGTATCGAGTCAGTGTCCACATTGGTAAGCGCAGCTGCCAGCGCTGGATCTGCCACATGATGCTTTGGGCAGGCGTACCAGGCGTTTCAGTCGGTTCGATGACCAAGCGGGCAGAGAATAGGTGACGCCAAGATTCAGTAGCAGCCGGTCATATTCGGCTGCGGTGGTGCGACCGATGTGAGCGGCATCTCGCAACGTACTTGGCTCCACCACGCCAGCGGTATTGAGTGCTATTGCGGTCAGGAACGACCGAAGGCGTTCCTGATCGCGTGCGCCGTCTATTTGTTCGGCATCTCGGGTAGTGACTTGTTCGATGTAGCTGTCAAACCACCTTAGTCGATTCTTCTGGGGGTAGCCGGAGGGCCGCGGTAGGAAAACCACTGCGTAATGCGTACTCCACGTAGTCACGCAGGCGACGTGTCTGATCCAGTTCGGGCAGTTGCAAGCCAGATGGATCTTTGTTGGCGATGACATCTATGAACGGAGTCCGATCGCTTACTCCGTTCATTTCAGCGACCGTCAAACCATCCATGTTTAGCACTATGAGCCGACCTGTGCCCGGCCACGAATTTGTTTTTAAGCTTTGCCGTCACTGACCCGGTAATAATGAAGGTTATTCAGTTGGGTTTAGGTAGATAAAAAGCAACGGTTCTCCTTGCTATTATGTTATCGCAAATTAAAGCATAATAGGATAAGGAAAACCGTTGCAAACTAATTCTAGCACAGGCCTCACACGCGATCAGGAAAACGAGATCATAACCCGGTATGAAAAAAGATACGGCACAGAATTCTCGGATCCAAAGAACAGGAAAGTCCTTTCTCTTTCAGACAGTGTCTTACTTGTCTTAAGATATTTGAGAACGAATTTGAGTCAACACGCTCTAGGCGAATTCATTAACGTTTCCCAATCAACTGTTTCTCGAACAATTTCACGCATGCTAGTCCGCATTAAAAAACTACTCGATCACGAAACACAGCAGCGACACCAACGTATCCAAGAAGAACAAATATGCCTGGTTGATGGAACCCTCATACCAACCTGGAACTGGCGCTGCAAACAGGGAATATACTCCGGAAAACATAAACGAAAAGGATTCAATCTTCAAACCGCTTGCGACACAGGAGGAACATATTTATGCGCCGGGAAACCACTAGCAGGATCAACTCACGACACGAAAGCATTTACCCATAGTGGACTAGAAAATAAGCTCACAGGGAAGAGCATATACGCCGACCTTGGCTACTACGGAACAGACACCGCTAAAACACCCATCAAAAAACCACAATTCCGAGAACTATCTAACATAGAAAAACAAATCAACAAAGAACACGCACAACTACGATCACCGTAGAACGATGCATAGCACACATCAAAAACTGGAAAATACTCTCAACAGTTTACCGAGGACCACTCTATAAACTGAAAAGCTTTATCGAAACAGTACTCGCACTAGAAACATTCAGAACAAGCCACTAAACCCAACTGAATAACCTTCAATAAAAGAACCTGGCTCGGCGCCTTCGTCAACTGCTTGTTTGACAGTCCACAAAATGTCCGGGTAGTACTGCCATTCGTCGATAAGGATCGGCTTTTCTCGACGTGCCAGCGCTTCCTCTGGATCGGCTCTTACCCGCCGCCGCTTCTCGCTCGTTATAGAGGCGGATCGTGCTTTTTGCATACTGCCGCCATGTGGTGGTTTTGCCTACTGCGCGTGGTCCAAACAGTGCCAATGCTGGGAAAGTGGCGAGGAGATCAGGGAGAACTGTATCCACATGACGTCGTAGATAGGCAGTCGTAGATAGGCATCTGACACATCTTTGACTATACATCTGCCACACCTTTCGCTGGGCATCTCACACAGCTTCCAGCAGGCATTTCACACATCATGGAGCGCGGACATTGGATAGCTCTTCTTGGAGCAAGAGCTAAGCCGCATAGAGTGTCTCGAGGTCTAGCAAATGTGTGCGGCGCTTAGCTGCGGTCTTTTCGAGGCCGCTAGTGAATCCGTCGCGGGAGAATAGAGCTAGTTCGGCGTCGGCGGCATTCCATCCTTGGGTTGCCAGAACTTCGCGTATGTGTTCGAGTCGCTCTATATCGGACACGGTGCGTGGTTGTCGGGTAGCTTTGGCCTCGCCGATCAGTGCGATTTTCGCTCGACGATTTTGCGCCCGAGACTGTCGGTCTAGTGCGAGTACATCCACCTCGTGTCCGCGATGTTCTTTACAGGCAACCACGGTCGTCCCAACCTGGCCGATGTCATCCAACTCTGCTTCTCGTCCGTAGCGGAGTGTCCAATCGCGAGCGAGCTGCTCAAAATGTGGTCCGAGTACCTTTGCGGAAAATGTGTCTTGGGATCGCTCCCACGCGGCGCGTCCTTGACGCATCTCGAAGTCGACCAAGTTGGGTCGGACGATCAGGTTATGGAAGCGCACTACCGGGTCGGCCACGGTGATAATCGGTCGACGCTGCAGCAAAATGTCTTGGGCGTAACTGACGAATCCGGCATCTCGCATAATTTTGACGTGATACGCGAGTGAGCGCGCATCCACGCCCATTAGCCCGCCTATCTGTGTGGGGGAGGAGGCGCCAGACGAAACAGCCTCCCAAATGGAGTGGTAGATGCTGCGATCACCAATCTTCGGATCCTCGGCAAGCAGATAGTCCGGTTCGGTAAACAGTGTGTGTGACGGGTTGCAAACACTGCGTTCTAGCCAGTCGTAAAGACCTTTGACGCCTGGCGCGGGTGGATCACCCACTACGTCGCGGTAGCCAGGTGAGCCCCCGAGCACCGCATCAATAAGAAATGCGGTTGCGGGCTTGGCTCGCCAATACATTGCGGCATCGCGATAGTCGAATGAGCCAATACGGAGGTCTAGGACCGCCCGTCCATGCAGCGCTTGATCGGCACCGAGCAAAGTGGACATAATCGAAATGGCCGAGCCGCAGAGAATGATGCGAAAAGGCGGGTTCTTGCTGGAAGGTCCGCGTCTGTCATAAAGAGCCTGGAGTGCTGACGGTAGTTCCGGCGAATGTGCGGTGAGATAGGGGAATTCGTCGAGCACCAGCAGCGGTGTGCCCTTGGTGTTGCGGCTAAGCGCTTCGACAGCGGAATCGAGCGCGCTAGCCCAGTCGGCAAAATGCCCGAGCTGATAACCCAATGCTAGGGACACTTCGGAGGAGAATCTCTCCAGCGCCATGACTCGACTTTGCTGCAGCGCCAGTGTGTAGACGCCACCTGTTGCATGGCACAAGTGCTCGAGGAGAAACGATTTCCCGTGACGCCGTCGGCCGCGAACAATGCCAATGCGCAACCCGGGGGCTGTGCCTGTGGCAAAATCTGCCAGCTCTCGCCACTCGTGTACTCGATCGAAGACATCTCGTGGCTTTGATAGCGTCATGCTCCACAGCCTAGCCTCACTCCAGTCAGACTAACCGGAGTGAGGCTAGGACTCACGACTCCGCGGCAATGCCTCGCTCTTCCCTAGCCTGGCGTAGGAGTTCGGCTGCATTGGGAGAATCGTCCTCGGCCCCGCCGTGTCGAGATATGTCCTGTTCTATCTCGGTGATCAGTCTTCGATTCCGAGTAAACTCTGCCGGTCGTATGTGTTGAGATCGGACAATTGACTCGCCCAAGGTCGCCATAGCCTCATTATGCGTTCGCGTGGATGCGGCAATATCGAAACTGCACGAAGGGTCATCAGGTAGTCCAATATGACCGTGCTGTCGATTACTGCCCAAACGGCCACGTGGGTTAGTCCTTTATCTTTGCCACGCCCAGTTATGCTGACGGTATTTCGGAAGGTCCTCCGTTGATCAGCCAGGAACTCGACGCCGCGAAGGGAGCAAACACTATGGTCGCTGTGGTACTCCCCATAGGCCACGCCCTCGGCGGCTTCTACGCATCCCCCGACGCCGAAGAGCCAGACGTATACGAAGTATGTGTCGGCGAGGAGCTATACGATCTCGGCGCGAGTCCTTATCTAGTATGGCTCGCGGCGCATGGTAATCCACCAATCCATCGGTGAGCCCGCAGAGCATCAGAGCAGGGCCGGCGTGGAGTCAATAGCACACGAACTAGGCGTAAAGCAGCCTGCTTCCGTGTATCAAGATTTACTTCGTTCTGGTCTGTTGGTTCAGTTACTCCCGACAGAGTCTGCGCTGCGTAATTTTGCGGAGGGATTCCGAGTTGCGCCACTCGCCATTGGCCTGGGCAACAGCCCAGAGGCACTTGGGGATATCCAAATTGGGGTCCCAGGTGATCCACGAGCCATTCTTCGGTATGAGGCTTACCGAGTATGGGCAGCGGCGGGGCAATACCCATCTTTATGCAAAGCCTGTCAGAGAGTCTCTGAATCCACCGGCGTCGATGGTCTTAGTACCGACCCCGACTTTTTACTTAAAGCGTTCTTTGAGGCGCTCCCGGCACTGGTGTCGGTAAACTGCGTACACATCGACCGGAGGCAGTGATGAGTAGTTCAAGGTCGCGTCAACGATCCCAATTAAATCTGGCTGAACTGGAGACGAAGTTAGACGAGCTTATTGAGTTATTGATGGGTGCCAATGATGCCAATCCGGTGAATGGCCCCGAGACATCCGCCCGAGCTCGAGAGAGTGCGTCCGAGCTCGGTGGGCTTGAGGCTCGGGCAGCCGAGGAATATAAGGAAGTCTGGATGCGCACGTTTAGTGCTAGGCATCCAGATCACAGGGACGAGGTGTCGAATTGGTTCGACGCTGAAAGGGCTGAATTCCCCGAGCACTATCAACGGGGCGTAGAGGCTTGCTTAGTGCATGCACGGCGCAACGGACACGAAGTAACAGCGCAGGCTCTAGCAACTATTGCCGGAAAGTCGACGTTCGATCAAGCATCGTCGGCCATGCATCCTGGAGAAAATGCCGCTAAGTCGGAAGGGAATTTGGACGGCGGCTTCATCGCGAAAAGTCGCAACTGGATTCTCGGTAGTGGTTTGGCTAGCGCAGGGACTGGCCTCGCGCTTATCGCTGCGAATGTCATAAATCCGCTTTCATGGGGCGCCGCGGCGCTTGTCGGAGGCGGTGTTGGTGCAGTATTGGTTGCGCGCAAGGTTAAGCAGATGGTGACGCAGTCTCGGGAGAAACAAACGCAAGCGGTCCTGGATAGACATGGGCCAATGAGTCATGAGAGCGCCAAGGAGATCGTGAATCTGGTCGTGGTTGGCGCATCGCTGGTCCGTTGATAGCAGTAGGTGGCACATTTGCTGCTGCGGCACTTATGCCTGTTTTCGGTCCTGCTGCTTTGGGGCTTGCGATACCTGCATTGCTATCTGGGGCATATGCCTCGGCTAAAGGGAAAGTCGTAGCGGAGGCTGCAAAAAGGTCGGGAATGCCATCCGGGTAGTTCGTCACGTTATGGATAACGATCTATCTTTGAGCGGTGCAGTGCGGGGAGCCGGATGGATAGCAAATAGAGGTCGGAGAGCGGCAGAGAGATTGGCGAATAGCAGCCGAAGTGCTGCAGAGCATGTATTTAACAAGTTGGTAGAGGGGGCCGTGCGAAGAGCGGAGCGGGCTGCGGAGACGGCTCCACAACGACGAGTTGAGCCCGAGCCCAAGTCGTCTCAGACGTCTTCGCCCAAGGACGAGACTTCACCACGACCTTGGACGGGCACTATGGGGACCATGTACACTCCGCCCTCTTCGCGGCCCGTGAACCATTAGCTGCCTATCCAATCCGAGCGGGGCCTCGGATTGACGCAACGCAGCTCAACTAATGAGCTAAACTAAACACATGGGCTTCATGCCAGTAGTGGATTTTCTTCGGTAGCCGAAGAGGCTACTCGGAGGACGGCGGCTCGCGCTGAAAACTCTGGGCGCAACTCGACCAGCAGTAGCCCGAAGGCAAAGGGCCACGATTCGCCGACGTCAGGACAGCCGAAGGCGAACCCTCGCAACCCTCCACTCGCCAGCAACCTGCGCGATGCGGTGATGCGGCTGGCACGGCGGCTGCGGCATGAGCGCGATAACCACGGCCTGACACTCAGCCAGATGTCGGTGCTAGGCAGTCTCTATCGGTATGGCGCTAAGACCCCGAGCGAGCTGGCCGCTCAAGAGCGGGTTAAGCCTCCGTCGATGACTCGCATAGTGAGCGTGCTTGAAGAACATGGATTGGTTGTCCGCTCGCCCGATCCCAGACGATAAGCGACAAACACTCATCGCCGTAACTGATGCTGGTCGTGACCTTATTGTCCACAGCAGACGGCAACGGGACGAATGGCTAACGCGTCGCCTCGCTGACCTCTCAGTCACCGAACGCGAGACCGTTGCCGCCGCAATTCCCCTATTAGACCAACTAGCCGCCTCGCCGCACACGTCTACCTAGGAGCACGCGCCCCGCCTTCACCTGGCGCGTGTGTACCTCTTGTTTGACCGGTGGTTTTCTGGAGTAGGGCTCTGGAAACCCACCGGTCAAACGATGCCTGCTGGGCGCGGGCATGGATGAAAGGGAGCTCGCCACGAACCGCCTACGACAGATGTTCCGTTCCTTGTCGGTACGGAACTACCGGCTCTATTTTTGTGGCCAGCTACTTTCGCTGACCGGTTCGTGGGTGCAGATCGTCGCCCAAGACTGGTTAGTCCTTGAACTTTCTGGCAACTCTGGCCGTGCATTAGGCACGGTGACTGCATTGCAGTTTGCGCCTGTCATCGCGTTGAGCCTGTATGCCGGGCTACTCGCGGATCGATTCGACAAGCGGTGGCTGCTGTTCACCGTCCAAGCCGGATTTATGGTCGCGGCTTTCGGCATGGGAGCCCTCGTCGTTACTGGAACTGTCCAACTGTGGCATGTCTATGTCTTCGCGCTTCTTAATGGCACCTGTCGTGCTTTCGACAATCCAGCACGGCATTCTTTCGCCCCAGAGTTGGTCGGGTCAGATCTTTTGTCGAACGCCATTGCGCTCAACTCCACTGTGTTCAACACCGCTCGATTGGTCGGTCCCGCGGTGGGCGGCGCGACGATAAGCCTATTAGGAGTCGGCCCAGCCTTTCTTATCAATGGGGCCTCATTCGTAGCAGTGTTATGTGGACTGTGGTTGATTCGCGGCGCCGAACTCTTCACGATCCACGCGGGTAGCGCGTGCTCGGGGGCAATTCCGGGAACTAGCGAGCTTTCTCCGTCACCGGCCGACGCTGATTCTTACGCTCGCGTTGGGCGCTGTCATGGGCACCATAAGCATGAACCTCGACGCGATGCTGTCGTTGCTGGCGAAAGCCGGATATTCGGTGGGTCCGAGCGCGTTTGGCTTACTTAGTAGCGCTCTGGCTGTGGGAGCCATTGGGGGAGCGCTTGTCGGCACTCGTCGCACTCGTGCGCCATCGGCAGGGCTGCAGCTGGGTTTGGCGGCATTGTTCGGTGCGCTATTGCTGCTGATGTCGGTCACTCCCTGGTTTTGGCTCACCGCATTGGGACTGGTGCCGTGCGGCGCGTTTATGATCGCGCACAACAACGTGGCAAATTCTCGGCTGCAGCTGGCCGCACCTCGGCAATTGCGTGGCCGAATGGTGTCGCTCTTTTCTCTGAGCATATTTAGTGGAGTCACTATCGGTGCCAGCATCTTCGGCCGACTAGCCGATGCGTGGGGTGTCCGTAGTTCCTTGGCGGCCAGCGCTGCGAGTGTTCTGGTGACCGTGGTCGTCTTAAGTGCGCTCCGGCTACGTCGTCATGGCCTCGCAATTATGCCGGCAGCGTTGCGGTTCGATAAATTCCGTCCGACTAACGCAGTAATTTATGAGAATCGCGGCGAATCCGACTCGCGCGGTTTGGCTTCGGATGCCATCATCGGACCCAACGAACAATCAGCAGAATCTGTGTCTACGGTGCGTTGAGCGAAAACCCTCACTTGTGGTCTGTGTGGGTTTTAAAGACCCGATAGGGTCAGATCGATGTATCGACTTACTCAAGGAGGTCGGCAGCGGTGGTTGCCCTAGTTCTTCCGGTCGGGCATTTCGCCGGCCCATTGTTCACGTCCCCTGAGGCAGAAGCACCTGAATCATTTGAGGTGCGCTACCGGGATGGCATGTTTTCTCTTTCGGCCGCGGAGTACGCAGTGTGGGCTGTCGCCCATGGCGATCCGCGCAAGATGGGCGGTACAGCAAAGCCGGATCTGACGGTCCTTCACCCATCGTCAACACCCGCCCGGTTATTGAAAAAGCCGCCAAGGAAGCTGGCGTTGACGAGCCTGGCCCGGTATTCGATTCTCTCGTCGAAGATGGGCTGTTGATCACCGTGATGCCCACAGGTAATTCACCTCGAAACTTCGCCCAAAACCACCAAATAATGCCGTTGGCGCTAGGTCTAGGAAATGGACCCAACGGGCAAGCAGATGCAAAACAAACACCGGAAGAACGCGCCAATAGCTTCCGATACTTCCAAATTGGTATGCCAGACGCTCCACGGGCCACAGTGGACTACGACATCTACCACATGTACCTTTTCTGCCACCGTGCTCCTACCCTGTGGGACGCACTGACCACCATGGCAAAGGAAGCTGAGGAAACCAACGCCGAAGAGCAATCGTCGGATCGGGAAGACAAAGTGGAGCTCATCGCCGACCCCAACACCTTGCTCAACAACTTTTTGCAGGCGCTGCCAGTACTAGTCTCCACCAGCTGCGTCTACATCGACCGCCGCCCGTAGATTAAATCTGAGATCAGGTCTACTGCCTTGTTCTGTCGCTGAGCTTCCGGTTGGAACGCCTCTCCGCGCCTTGCGTACCTCTGTACGCGGCGGCTTGTGCGAGCCACCCCAACCAAAACCTCACCTTCAAAGGATGCCGGCAGAATGTAGGCGATGTAGCCCCACCAGACGGATACTTATCCGGCGACTGTGGACAGTCCTTGATGGACTGTCCACAGTCGTGCTTCCGCCGCTGATCGGGCAAGCGCTACTTAAGGCTGGGGTTGGTATCTGTGGTCCGAGCGTAAGAAAAAGCACTTTCGGAAAGCCGAGGGACCGGCGATAGCAGCTCGGACCACAGATACCAACCCCAGCCCCAGAGCAACCCGCCGAATCCGTTACTACCAGGCGTAGGCCTCGGGAGCCGGGCCTCCGTTGCCGGGTGGGGGAAATATCTGGTCCAGCCGGGCCAAGGCGGCATCGTCCAAGCGGATCTCAAGCACTCGCATTGTCTCATTGAGGTGCTCGATGGTGCGCGGGCCAATGATTGGTGCGGTCACACCCTCTTGGTGCAGCAGCCATGCCAGACCAACATGGGCAGGATGCTCTCCCAATTCTCCACAGAATTTTTCGTATTCCGCAATTGTGCTGTGGTGCGCCGCTAATGCTTCTGCGGCTCGTCCGGAAGATCCGCGGCTGGCGGAACCGTCTTGTTGTTTTTGCAGTACGCCGGCGAGTAGACCTCCATGCAGCGGGGACCAGGGGATGACGCCGATCCCATATTCGCGCGCCGCGGGTAGGACCTCTAGTTCAATCCACCGGGTGAACAAATTGTAGATTGACTGCTCACTGACGAGCCCCAGCGCGTGTCGATCGAATGCTTTTTCTTGGGCAGCAACCAGTTGCCAGCCAGCGAAATTAGATGAGCCGGAGTAAACAATTTTGCCCTGTTGCCTTAGGACTGTCATCGCTTCCCACATCTCATCCCATGGTGTGCTGCGGTCGACGTGGTGCATTTGGTAGAGGTCAATGTAGTCGGTGTGAAGCCGTCGAAGCGACGCCTCGCACGCTTGACGGATATGCCGAGCGGACAGAAAACCTTCATTAGGGGCTCAGCGAAGTTAGCGGGGGTTGAGGTGTCCTCGGGTGCGTCGGGTGGTGGCGCAGCGGGTGCGTAGTCGTTGGTTGGCGGGGTTGCGGAAGCCGTAGGCGTCGCGGGCGACGGTCTTGATCACTCGGTTGGTGCCCTCGGAGCCGGCGTTGGTGATTCCGGTGCGGATGAATGCGAGGATCTGGGGCCACCAGGTCTGCACGGTGGTGGCCAGACGCTCGAGTTCGGGCAGGTCAGCGTTCGCGCAGCGGCGGTAGAAACGGTCAAGCAGTGCGGCGAGGCGTTCACGGTCCGGCTCGGTGCGGGCCAGCGCGAGTAGGTCGAGCAGGTCCTCCTTGGCGTTCCACGCGGTCAGGATCGGCAGGCCGATGCGTGCGGGTAGCGCGGACAGTTCGGCTTCGAGGTCGTCGACGTGCTCGGCGCGCATTCGGGCGGCGTTGCGGGTCAGCCGGTTGCGTAGTTCCCACTCGCGGTTGCCTTTGCGTCCGCGCCGGCCGCGGGCCTGCACGGTGACCCGGCGGCGGACCTCGGTGACGGTCGGCGTTGGCCAGTTGGACGAGGTGGAAGTGGTCGACGACGAGTTGGGCGTGAGGCAGTACTCGCCCGACGGCGGACTTGAAGATCGTGCACATGTCGATCGCGACGTAGCGCACCTGCTCACGCCACTGCCGTGGGCGTGCCAGGAGCCAGTCGGCCACGACCTGGGCGGTGCGGCCCTCGACCTGACCGAGCAGCCCTTGCCCACCCGACAGATCGCAGAATCCGACGTGCCAGCGATCGACGGTGCTCTGCCACATGCCGGTGGCCTCATCGAGCATGAATTTCGGTCGTCCCCGGCGGATCTCATCGATGCCCAGCACCTCGACCGGTTGCGGCTGCTCAGGCAGCACCGCGGCGGCATGCGCGGCGAACGCGGCGGCGACCACCGGCCAGGACACCTCATGATCCCGCGCCGACTGCACCACCGTGCGCCCACCGTCGGCGACCGCCGCACCGGCCGCTGTCCGCAACCGCGCGGTCATCCGCTTACGCGCCGGCACGGCAGACACCGCCTCGGTGAACGACCCTCGCCGGCAACTGCGCTCATCACAACACCAGCGCCGCTTACACCATCGCAGGCTCGCCCGCCGCCCTCCCACGGGCAGGTCACGCGGCCGGGTCACCCGCCGGCCCTTCGACCTACGCGCCAGTGTTCCGCACTCCGGACACCGCCGCGCCCGCTCATCCGCGGTGACCAGTCCACCACCGGACCGTCCGACCCGTCGACAACCCCGACGACCGCCAGCCCGGCAAGACCCAACAGCCGGGTCGTATCCTCAACCATGCCCGTGGCTCTTCTGTTGTGATCAGCTTGCCTCGACAACAAGATGATCACCAAGAGCCACGGGCACCCCTCACACCAGGGTCCACCCTGGACAGACCGACGCCATCAGCCGACCCCCATCAACTTCGTTGAGCCTCATTAGGCCAGTCGCCCATGGAGCCGTAGACCTTGGTGGCGAGGACAGTCCTTTCTCGGCGGCCACCGTTGCGAGCGAACCAACGCCCGATAATGCCCTCGGTAATGCCCTCGCCCTTGACCCAGCCATACACGTTGGCTGTGTCGAAGAAATTGATGCCGAGCTCGTGGGCCTGATCCATGATGAGATGACTGTCGTCTTCGGACGTTTCCGGTCCGAAGTTCATTGTTCCCAGACAAAGCCGACTTACAGATAAACCGGTGCGCCCCAAATGCGTGTATTCCATACCGGCCAGTCAACCACTTTTTGACGCGGCAGAGGCGTAGCTCTCGAAGGCTTGTTGGTGCCATGGCGGAGATGGTCCTGGCGCCAATCGGGGACCGCCAGGCTCGATCGGTGTTTTCTGGCCCGTAGCAGCGGAAGACAACCGTACTGGGAAGTCGGTCTGTGGAGCTGGTTTATGATTCCGCGCCGGAGCTACTCGCACCACCCGCGCCGAACAGGATGTCGTCCCAGGTCGGGAGTGCGCGTTTGCGCGGTTGACTGGAAGGAGCGGGGGGAGCAAGCCCCAGTGCCTCGGCCGCGGAGATGCGTCCGGGTGGATTGCTGTTGGCGCTGGCTTCCCGAGCTGGCTGGTCTGGCTCTTGGTGACGCTCGTGGTGAGGCGGGCGGATAAACCCGGGTGCGAGGCCTGTGTCGATGGCGGGTCGTTCGCTGGACGGGACCGATTGCGCTCCCACGTAAGCAGGATGTGCGCCTGTTGCTCGCTCGACGATGCGTTGCTGGCGGGCGGCTCGATCGCGCCGGAGCATCGAGACAGCAGGCACGGTGGGGCCTTCTTTGGGCTCCGCGACATCGTCGTTGAACAAGCGGGACGCAGCTAGCCGTGGCTTGGTGTTGCCCGACAACTCTTCCCGCTCTAGCAGCGTTTGCCTATCGGCCGCCAAAAACATGGCCATGTCGTCGGCTGCGGTAACGGTCGTGCGGCCCTTGTCCAAATCCCATACAGCAGACGCCGTCGCTTTGCCTGACTGCCAGGTCGCGGTGATGCGCCAGCTGCCATTTTCGCGCCGGAAAGAGTCCCACGTGACTTTTTGGGGATCCACCGCATGTTCCGTCAAGTGTTTGTCGGTGATCTCGCCCAGTTTGCCGCCCTCGTCGGAGTCTTTCAGGCGAGTGCGCCGGGCAAGCTCAGCCATGGCCGCTCGTTCTTGCAGCACAGGGCCGGCGAAGCGCAGCACCTTTTCCACGGAAACATTGGCAACACGGGCGACTTCGGCAACAGAGTCACCAGCCCGAATCCGGGCCTGGATATCGCGGGGAGTGAGGGAAGCGTCGACCTCAATGGCGAGTTGGCCCGCGATGCTGTGGTCCTGCCGGATAGCGCCGAGCACAGATTCGTCGAGCGTGAGGAAGAGCATTCGCCCCGCTTCGTCAGTCAGAACCAATGCCTGACCGTCCTCGGAAAGCGCAACAAACCGAAGAGGTCGCATTCTGCTTCTCCTCCCGAGGAGTCGCTGGCAGTGGCGGCGGAGGAGTCGTTCTCCACCTGTGTTGATCAGGGGCACGGTTGTGAGCCCCGGAGCCACTCTACGATGCCTTACTCACGGACGGGCACAAGCCACGCAGTGCGTCTTTTGCGGAGCTCTGGATCGGTACGGGTGCCGCTCCAGTACTCAAGCCGTGACAAATAGGAGGAGGCGGGACCATAGGGGATGCCGATTTCCGTTGCCGACCTACAAAAGCCGACGTGGGAACGTAGGTTCTTGGCGAGCATCGGATGCATTGAGGTGCTCGACGTTTTATTCGACTAATTGGATGCCATTTTCTCTAGCGCAGTGAGCATTTTTCGTCTCTGCTGAGATATGTCAGGTCCGCGAATTGAAAGGGACAGCTATGGCATCCGGTTATCGAGATTCCGATCAAGATTCCTTTGCCTTCGTAGAAGCCGCGGCCCGCGTCATGTGGGACGAGTCTGGATACTTTGTCGTCGAGAGCGCTGGTGTTTCACCTCACGACTCCATAGCGCGCGCTGGCGAACACCACGATGAACCAACCGTTGCTTCACTCACAGAGAAAGCCGCTGCCTAAGAGTCGCGTCCGTTCGAACTCGCACTAGCGACGCTGAGCCTGGACACCACGTAGTCAACACATTCGGTGAGCTTCGCTATGTCTCCTGGTTCAATGCCGGGAAACATAGCGATGCGTAGCTGATTGCGACCGAGTTTTCGGTAGGGCTCGGTGTCGACGATGCCGTTTGCTCGCAGCGCGCCCGCAACCTGAGCGGCGTCAACGGAATCGTTAAAGTCGACGGTGCCGACGACCGGTGAACGAAGCGCCGGATCGTCCACAAATGGGGTTGCGTAGTCGCTTGCTTCTGCCCACGTGTACAGCGTCTGAGCTGATTCTTGGGTGCGGGCCGCACACCAGGGTAGGCCGCCGTTCTGAAGAAACCACTCCACTTGCTCGGCCGTTGTGAAGATGGTCGCAAGCGCTGGGGTGTTGTATGTCTGTTCCTGCCGTGAATTATCTATGGCGGTCATGAGGTCTAAAAAGGCCGGGATATAGCGGCCCGAGCTTTTCAGTTCTTCCGCGCGAGCGATAGCTTGCGGCGACATTGCCGCCACCCATAGCCCGCCATCTGAGCCGAAGCATTTCTGCGGCGCGAAATAGTAGACGTCTGACTGGGTGATATCGACGTTTATGCCGCCGGCGGCCGATGTGGCGTCATGCAACAGCAGCGCGTCCGCATCCATGCCCACCGGGCGTTGTACCGGCACGGCCACACCCGTTGACGTTTCGTTGTGCGGGGTTGCATAGACGTCGATGCCAAGGGTGGAGGCGAACTGGGGGGCGCTCCCGGGTGGTGCGGTGATGACGTGTGGCTGGTCTAGAAAAGGAGCAGCCTTAGCAGCCTTGGCGAATTTTGCGCCAAACTCGCCAAATGACAGAAACTGCGCCCGCCTCCGAATGAGGCCAAATACCGCCATTTCCCAGAAGGCGGTGGAGCCGCCATTGCCTAACACGACTTCGTAGCCGGCTGGCAGTGAGAACAATTCTGCGATTCCACGCCGGAGCCGGGCTACCTGGTTGCGCACCGTCGGCTTCCGATGTGAGGTGCCCAGATACGACGTGGACACTTCGTCGAGAGCGGAGATCACCTCTGGGCGGACCTTAGATGGTCCACAGCCGAACCGTCCGTCGGCCGGAAGTAGCGTACTGGGTATGACGATTTGTGCTGAATCGCTCATGAACCGATTTTGCCACTGGACCGTTTTTGCTCTCTTTGTGGGTACTAGGCATGCGCGATGTTTGCCCAGCCGGTGACTTCCTCGGGTGTGCGAGGTTCCGGCCCGACGTAGCGGGCGGCTGGCCTAATGAGGCGACCGGTGCGCTTTTGCTCCAGAATGTGCGCGCTCCAACCAGCTGTCCTGGCGCAAGTGAACATGGACGTAAACATATGCGCGGGCACGCCGGCAAAGTCGAGAACGACCGCTGACCAAAATTCGACGTTAGTAGCGAGCACACGATCGGGCTTACGTGCGTGAAGCTCAGCTATAGCAGCTTTTTCGAGCGCCTCGGCCACCTCATACCGACGTGATCCGAGCTCTTGTGCTGTCCGACGCAAAACGCGGGCACGGGGGTCCTCCGCGCGATATACCCGGTGCCCAAAACCCATCAAGCGTTCGCCACGATCGAGCGCTCCCTTGACCCAGCGTTCGGCATCGCCCATCTCGTCGACTTCGTCGAGCATTTTGAGCACCCGGGATGGTGCGCCACCGTGGAGGGGTCCAGACAAAGAGCCCACTGCTGACGAAATACAGGCCGCGGAGTCTGCTCCAGTACTTGCCGCGACGCGAGCGGTGAAGGTGGACGCATTCAGCCCATGTTCGGCAGCCGCGATGAAATACGCGTCGACGGCTTGTACATGCTTGGGGTCGGGCTCGCCGCGCCAGCGCACCATAAATCGTTCGACGATGGTAGACGCTCTATCGATCTGATCTTGTGGAACCGCGGGCAAACCAATACCGCGAGCAGACTGTGCCACGAATGACATGGTGGTGACCGAGATGCGCGCGAGGTCGTCTCGGGCTTGCTCGTCGGTGATGTCGATGAGCTGACCAAGCCCCCAATACGGCGCAAGCATGGTGACGGCGCTCTGTACATCTACCCGGATGTCACCGGAGTGCACGGGCAACGGAAATGGTTCCGCCGGTGGCAAACCTGGCCCAAATTCGCCGTCAACGAGTAGTGCCCAGACATTGCCAAACGACACATGGCCGACCAACTTTTCGATGTCCACGCCGCGGTATCGCAAGGCGTTACCGTTCTTATCTGGCTCAGCAATCTCGGTTTCGAATGCAACGACGCCTTCCAAACCAGGCTTGAAGTCTTCGGCCATGGATGTGTCACTCCCTGCTGTTACGTAGTGGTCGCGCCTGACGAGCGGCCGATAGGAACTATGCCCTCTGGGCGACGGCGACGCTGCCCTCATTGCCGCCTATTTTGCTACCAAATCGCGGGTTGTGCGAGGTGGCGTGCGATCGGGCTCACGTGAGATACCGAACAGTAACGAGGAATGCCCCCCCCGTCTCCAGATGCGGTGGATGGAACCGCTTCGTGGGATCCTGCTGTAGGCAATGGACACGAGGAGTTCGCATGGCGGTTCGGTGGTCAGGGATAAGGCGGCAGGCGGGCCAGACGCAGACGTCGAGCCCGTCAGGTGAGCAGTTCACGATCGTTTCGGGCGACCACCGGGCGACGCTCACAGAGGTGGGCGGCGGTCTGCGGTCCTACGAGGTGAACGGCAACCCGCTGGTTGCCGGCTACAGCGAGGATCAGCTAGCGCCAGCCGGGGCGGGGCAGGTGCTGGCACCATGGCCCAACCGGATAGACCATGGCCACTATTCATTTTCCACAGTGGACTATCAGGTACCGATAGACGAGCCAGAGCGCGCCAATGCGATACATGGACTTACCCGCTGGCTTCCATGGGAGTGCGAGGAACGGGCCATTGACCAGGTGACGTTGCGGTGCCGGTTGATGCCTCAGCCGGGGTATCCCTGGCCGCTAGATCTCACGACGGTGTGGAGCATTTCGAAGCAAGGGCTGCGCGCTAGCCACGAGGTCGTCAATGTCGGTGACCGGCCAGCGCCGTTTGGCTTGGGTGCGCATCCTTACCTGCAAATTCCCAACAAATCCGCTGACGAGTTGCTCCTGCAGGTCTCGGCGAACTGGCGGCTTGTCGTTGACGACCGCATGCTTCCCGCCGGTCGGGCTCAAACGGCGGGGACGGAGTTTGATTTTCGGACACCGCGGTTGATCAGTGGTCTCCGGTTGGACACCGCGTTCACCGGTTTGCTCAATGGAGCAGACGGAACAGTCCGTACCCGGCTTGCCGCGCTAGACAGCGGTTGGGGCGTGGAGTTGTGGCAGGACGCCGCGTTCGGATGGGTGCAGGTATACAACGGGATGGGCCCCAGCGGGCGGGAAGCCGCTGCGGTTGCGGTCGAGCCCATGACATGCCCCGCTAATGCGTTCAATTCTCGCGAGAATTTGTTGGTGCTTCAGCCAGGGGAACCATGGAGTGGCAGTTGGGGCATTCGCCCCTACGCTTAAAGTTGCGGTGGAGTCTCTGAGAGGAGCCGCGTGATCTTTAAGGCAGTCCGCGAAGGGCGTCCCTATCCCGACCACGAGCTGACCGCCCGCGACTGGGCGCGGATCCCACCTCGCGCGGTTCGTCTGGATGAGCTTGTCACGACGAAGCGAGAGCTAGCACTAGACCGGTTGCTCGCCGAGGACTCCACCTATTTTGGAGATCTGTTTCCGCATGTGGTGCAGTTTGGTGGAGTGCTTTACCTGGAAGACGGCGTACACCGCGCACTGCGAGCGGCCTTGCAGCAGCGCACCTCGATACATGCACGTGTCTATGCCCCCGCGCCAAGCGGCGTTGGCCAGCAGAAATAATGTCGGGGGACAAATGGAGGGGGACTCTGGATGCGGTTATTCCGCAGAAGCACGGGATTGGCGAGATCGCTGGTCATGCTTAGTGCCGTGTCGTTAGCGACCGTGGTAGCTCTGGCTGGTTGCGGGGGTGCCAACGACGCTGCGCCAAAACCCATTTCCACTCTAGGCAAAAACGAGCGTGCACTGAATTTGGTCGCATTTCCCGGTTATGTCGAGAATGGCTCCACCGACACCAATACCGATTGGGTAACGCCATTCGAGCGTTCCACTGGCTGCTTAATCTCTGTGAAGACCGTCAATTCCGCTGAAGATATGGAAAAGCTAATCGATGGCGGTGGCTATGACGGCGCGGCAGTTCCGGGCGAGATTTCTCGACAATTAATGGTCGACAAAAAAGCGGCGCCCGTGAACACTTCGCTGATTAAGAATTATGGCGATGTCGTGTCTGGGCTGAAAAAGAAAGAGTGGAATTCGCTCGACGGGCAAGCCTACGGCGTGCCATTGGGACGGATCGCCAATCAACTTGAATGGCGCAGCGACCAGGTAAACCCTGGCCCCACGTCGTTGTCGGCTCTGTATGACACGAAGGCGTCCTATGCGGGCAAAGTGAGTGTTTACGATTCGCCTATGACCTTGGCGGATGCGGCGGTTTACGCCATGAGTAAGCAGCCGAAACTAGGGATAAAAGACCCCTATTCCTTGAACGACAAGCAATTCGCCGCCGTGCTTAAGCTGGCGGAAGCGCAGAAGAAGATCACGGGTAGTTATTGGACGAACTATGTGGACCAAGTCCAAAACTTTGAACAAGGCAAAGCCGTTGTGGGCATGAGCCCGGAGACGGTAATCGCGTTAGGCCAGCAACGTCATACGCCGGTGCAAGGTGCGATGCCAAGTGAGGGCACGACGGGCTCATCGGACACCTGGATGCTGAGCACGCAAGCCAAGCACCGCAACTGTATGTACCGCTGGATGAACCATGTTCTCGATCCCACCATCAATGCTCAGATCTCGGAGTACGTGGGTATGGCACCCGCTGTCTCGGCGGCCTGCGAAAAGACCAGCGATCAGAAGTATTGTGAGACGTTCCACGCCACTGACGAGCAGTACTACCAGAAAGTCCACTTTGCTACGTCGCCGACCAAGCAGTGTGCTAAGGGCGGCGGAGACGGCTGTACGTCTCTCGATCAATGGCGAAAAGCCTGGCGAAAACTCCGTTCCTAATTGTGAGTTGAAGGCTGGAATTTGACGATGTGACGAAGTCTTCCCCAGAATTCTCTGGTCAGTCGACTGACTTGGTTCTTGCGACGCGCACTTAGGCCGGTTCGTGCTAAATGCCGGATTGTGACTAATACTCACACGGTGCGTGTGGAAAATGTGTGGCAAAGGGAAGCATCGTGACGACGGGGGTAGTCCCGCCGCCGTCAGCTGGCGGCGCGGCACCCGCGTCCGCGCCCCAACCACCAGAACACGCCAACACCCGAGTCGCTGCCGTTGCGGGGGTTGCTGCCATCGGTGGGTTCCTCTTTGGCTTTGACACCTCGGTCATTAATGGTGCGGTTAAGGCGATCCGCGAAACGTTCGATACCTCAGCGTGGGTCAGTGGGCTCACTGTCTCGTCAGCGTTGTTGGGTTCGGCGTTGGGTGCCTGGGTCGCCGGCCGGATCGCTGACAGGTTCGGCCGGGTTCGCACTATGCAGGTCGCGGCGGTGCTGTTCTTTGTCAGTGCCGTTGGCTCTTTCATGTCTTTGTCCACATACGACCTCATGGGGTGGCGAGTCCTCGGAGGCTTCGCCGTGGGCGTGGCTAGCGTGATCTGCCCGACCTATATTGCCGAGACGGCACCGGCATCTAAACGTGGTCGGCTGGGCTCGTTTCAGCAGTTGGCGATCGTGTTGGGAATCTTCGTAGCGCTGCTGTCGGACTACGTACTGGCGACGGCGGCCGGCGGTGCTAACGAAGATCTCTGGCTGGGCATCGCCGCCTGGCGATGGATGTTCCTTACCGGCATTCTTCCCGCGCTGCTCTACTTGCTAGGGCTGGTGTTCATCCCGCAGTCGCCGCGATATTTGGTCGCGATAGGACGAGAGCGCGCGGCAGCCTCCGTCTTGCTCGATTTGGGAGAAACAAAGCCGACGGAAAAAATAGCCAGCATCAAAGAGACATTGCGAGGGGAGTTCCACCCACGCTTGCGAGACCTGCGGGGACCACTCCTTGGTCTATTGCCGATCGTGTGGTCGGGAATTCTGCTCTCGGCCTTCCAACAATTGGTCGGCATCAACGTGATCTTCTACTACTCGAGTTCGCTCTGGTCCGCCGTAGGGTTCTCGGACAGCAATTCTCTCCTCATCACGGTGATTACGTCAGTGACAAACATCGCCACCACGTTCATCGCCCTCGCGTTGGTGGACAAATTTGGTCGACGTCCGCTGCTGCTCGTGGGTTCGGCGGGCATGTTCGTTTCGTTGGGTGTGCTGGCGGCGATGTTCGCCACAGCAGACCGCTCGGGAGGCGGCGACCCGCATCTCGGTCCGGTAGCTGGTCCAGTAGCGCTCGTGGCGGCAAACCTTTTTGTAGTTTTCTTTGGAGCTTCCTGGGGTCCGGTGGTGTGGGTTTTGCTGGGGGAGATGTTTCCCAACAAGATTCGCGCCATCGCGTTGTCTGTGGCCGCCGCCGTGCAATGGATCACCAATTTCGCCGTCTCGACCACGTTTCCGGTGCTGCAGGATACGAGCTTGGTGTTGGCCTACGGCATCTACACCACGGCCGCCGCTGTCTCGTTTGTCTTTGTCTTCAAGGCGATTAAAGAAACCAAGGGACGTGAGTTGGAGTCGATGTGAGTGGCTGAGCGCCTGGGCCGAGCAGCTCGTTAGTCGATTCAACTCACGCTTGCGCTGCCGCTGCTTCCCGACTGCGACGTGGATTGGTCGCTCTTGGTTCCTGGGAGCGGTTTGTTGCCCGCTCCTGCTTTGTTGAGGCCGACCAACACCGCAGTGATGATTGCCAGTGCCGCGAAAACTGCCAGTGCGGCCCACAGTTCTCGCCGTTTGTCGGCTTTATCGGTATCTGAGGACGCATGCGACGGGGCATTGCTGCTGCTCACGTCATCACTGTATCCAGCTGTCAGGGTCGTCATTGGAGCCAGGCTTGACCATTCGGTAATCGCTTGTTCCCATGGCGGTGACCGCATCCTCGGCTATCAATGCGTGGCGCGGGTCTCGCGATACCCGGGGTGAGTAGCCGTGAGATTGTCCGACGCTTTTTCCATGATCCGTCGTAAGGCGTTGAGGTCGTTTTTGGCTACGTTGTCGATGAGGTATGTGCGCACGCCCGCCACATGTGTCGGCGCGGCACTCCGCAAGGTGTGAAGTCCTTCTTTGGTGAGGTGAGCAAATACGCCACGTCCGTCGGCGGCACACGAGGTGCGTTGCACTAGGTGATCTCGCTCTAATCGGCTGATGCTGTGCGATAGCCGGCTCCGCGATTGGTTGCACAGGTGCGCGAGATCGGCCATGCGTAGACATTGACCGTCCGCTTCGGATAGGTGAACCAGAATTTCGTATTCGGGGAGCGACAGGTTATGAGACGAGCGCAGGTCGCGGTCTAGTCGGTCAAACAAATGAGTAGTGCTCTTGAGGAAAGTGCGCCAGATGTGTTGTTCATCGGTGCTGAGCCACTTCGGATTCGTGGGCATAGTCTTAGCATATCAATGATTGAAGCTTAAACATTCTGTTCAATGTCCGGCTCGCATGATTGAACGTTTCTATAAACGGTACCCGTCGACCTGTTTTGTGTCGCGAAAAAGTGAGTATCATATGGTTGAACATTAAATTATGTCTACGATCTGTAGCTCCTTGTCCAAGAAGCTACAGATCGCCGTCGGTAGACAAAGGAGCACACATGCCCGCGGTAACCGCCGATACTTTGACCTTGCCCAGACTGCCCGCGCTAGGTGAATCCGAGACGCGTTGGCGCCCGGTGGCGCGCGTCGTGACCGCGACGAAACACCTCGAAGGTGAGGGTTTCGAGGTGCGCCGCCCTTTCCCTGGTATTGATCTGTCGTTGGCAGACCCATTCTTACTGCTGGACCATATGGGCGCCGTCGAATATGCGCCGGGTGAGGCGAAAGGAACTCCTTGGCATCCACACCGTGGCTTTGAAACCGTGACATACATGATGGACGGTGCCTTTGCCCATCACGACTCCACCGGTGGCGGCGGGCTCATCACCGATGGTGCGACACAGTGGATGACCGCTGGTGCGGGTATCGCTCACATCGAGCAACCCACCCCTGAGCTGGTTGCGAAGGGCGGCCTATTTCATGGGGTTCAGCTGTGGGTCAATTTGCCGCGACGGCAAAAGTGGGTCGAGCCGCGCTATCAAGACATCGGTTCGACGGACGTGACCCTATTGGCGAGCGACGACGGCGGCGCACTGGTGCGCGTTATCGCTGGTGTGCTCACTGGGTCAGCGGGCTCATTTACTGGCCCAGGGGCGACGTATACCCCCATCACCTATCTACATGCGACAGTAAGCGCGGGTGCCCACCTGGAGTTGCTATGGCCGCAGCACTTCAACGCGTTGGTGTATGCGCTCTCGGGTCGCGGGCAGGTTGGCGTGCGGGGGCAGGCGCTTGACGAAGGTCAGCTTGCCATCTTTGGCGACGGCGATGCGATCACAATGCGAGCGACAGAGTCTCAACCGTCAGCTGCTCACAATGGTTGGGAGATTTTGATTCTGGGCGGGTTGCCGTTGCGCGAACCCATCGCGCGCTATGGACCGTTCGTGATGAATACCCGGGCCGAGATTGTGCGGGCGATGGAAGATTATCGGCATGGCACGCTCGGGCAACTGCCCGCGAGTCGGATGCCGCATCGCTCTGCGAGCGATAGCGCGATGTAGCTGTCTTCTCGCGGTTGCCGCCACCTCCTAGGTTTCGATTGTTGGCTCTTGTGTAAGAGTCAGTTTTGTGCTGCCGATAACAAGGCTTAACAGGTTACCTCTAGTGCACGCCGTATTCCCTATGTGAGGATGGTGCCCATGTCAGTTGGCGGAGATGAAAAATTGTTCACACTCAAGGGAAACCCGGGGCAGCAACCTAGCTTCGACATGGTCATGCGGGGATACGACCGGAAGCAGGTGGATCGGTTCGTCGCGTATGTCGAAGCCGAGCTGGTCGCGATGGCGGGGCACCGGGAAGAGGCCCGTACACAATCCGATGTGCTCACGGCCCGGATCCAGCAATTGCAGCAACAGCTTGTGGACCAAAAGCGCAAGATGGCGGGCGAAAAAGCGTCGTATCGGCATCTGGGAGCACATGTCGAGCAGATCTTCAGCATGGTGGAAGACGAAGTCGAGCAGATTAAAAAGCGGACGGAGCGAGAAATCGATCAGCGCAAGGCGGAGGCCGAAAAAGAGGCTGCCGAGCGCCAAGCCGCACTGGAAACGAAACTTGTGAATCAAACCAAGCAAGCTCAGCAACTTGTGGTACAAGAAAAGGCGAACGCTGAAAAGCTTCGGGCAGAGACAAACGTGCAGGTAGAAAGGCAAAGAAAGGAAGCGGAGCGACACGCGGAACAGACGCGGGTTGCGGCAGAGCGCTATGCCCAGGAGCTGCGGGAGAAGGCACACGCCAGCAGCACTGAGTTGATCGAATCTAGTAAGCGTGAGGCTAAGCAGGTTGGCGACAAGGCGCGCGCGGATTCTTTGGCCCTGAGCCAGCGCACGCAGGCAGAAGCCACGGCATTGCGAGAGAAAGCACAGCAAGACGTGCGTCAGCTGGAGGCGCAGTGCCAAAAAATTAAGGAAGACATCAAGAGAATGCGCGAAGCGATTAGGCGTGTCGCCGGGTCGTCCGACGCGCTGTTCGGCGCAGAAGATGCCTCGGCGCTCAGCGATCAAAATGGGTCACGTGCGGGTGCCAACGGTGCCGGTGGTGCCAACGGGACGGGTGGTGCCAACGGCGCCGGCGGCCAGGCACCGGCGAATGTGCCTGCGGAGAAGAACGGCCACTCTCCACAGCCTCACCCAGTCATAGTGGGAGAGACCGGCAAGAATTCGGGAGCGTAAACCCGTACTACGCATAGCTGAAAAGGTGTTCGTCCTACTTGTCTGTTGCGGTAGGGCGAACGCTTTTTGCAGGGTGCCAGGCGATAGCGGCCAGCGCCAGCAGCAGGGACGCGTCGGCACCAACTAGGAGCCGCTCGGTAAGAGCGAACCACGTTGCTGTGGGGCTGCCCACTTGCGAGTCGGCGATGCTGCCCAACCAGCTCACGAGCAAGAGACCCAACACGATGACCTCGCACATCGTGAGCCACCGCACCAATTGCCAGCGATTGCCGCGTCCTCCATCGCCAAGGCTGCGGATGAGGGTGACGCTCCCTAAAAGCAAAATGACAAAGCCCGTGGCCAGTGCCACCCCGTGCGTGAGCCCGGTGAGAGAAGTGGCCCGTACTGATCTCGGTTGTGCTGGCGCGATGGCCACAGTGAAGCAGCAACAGCTCCACGCTCCCAACAGCGCCACGCCCCAACGCCAGCGGCGGCGGTTGCCTTGACCGCGTTTCGCGAGTGCGATCGTGAGTGCGGCAGATCCCAAGCCCAGCGCAACCATGCTGGCAGAAAACAGCCAACCGTCAGTGCCGTGGATGAGTTGGCCGATCGCTTGTCGTTGCGGTTCGGCACCGGCTTGCACCACATGCTGAGCGACGAACAAGACAATGAAAGCACTAATGCCGACGCAGGCGAGCAACGCGAGTTGTTGCTCGACGGAGAAACGTGGACGGTGATGTGTGTTCGTCATCATCAGCTCACCACGTCTTTCCGGGCAAAACGCCACCATGCCGCGCCGAAGAAGATAGTGGAATAGAGGAGTGCTGAGATCATTCCTTTAACCATGTCCGCTGTTTGGATGGGTTCGGAGAGCATGCCTAACCAAGCGTAGGCATAGTGAGTGGGAAGAAGACCGCGCAATCCATGCAGAGCAGTGATGGTGTCCAAAATGCTGGAGATGATCGACACCATGACCGCGCCTCCTACCGCGCCCAGTGGTGCGTCCGTCGAGACGGAGAGCAGGAACGCTAGCCCGGCTGTGGTGAGCAGGCTTACCGCGATGTAGCCAACGATTCCGACGAGGCGCAGAAGCCCGGCGGTGCCAGATACGTCTCCCCCCAAGGGAAGTTGTAGCGTCCCCCAGCCGTAGGCGAGTCCGCCGGCCAACAAGGCAACACCGGTGAGTAGGCACAGTGAGAACGCGGCATAGCCAGCGCTCACCGTCGCTTTGGTCGCGAGTAGCCGTGCACGTGGCACGGGTGCCGCGAGTAAGTAGCGAAGGCTTCCCCAGCTGGCTTCGCTGGCCACAGTGTCGCCAAAAAACAGCGCGACCAGTACCACGAGCAGAAACGACGCGGCCGAATACAGCGTGAAGAGGGTGAAATTTTCGCTGCCGGACGTAGCCTCACGTACCCAGATCCCGGAACCGCCGTTTTCGCCGCCACCGATGGTGAAGGCGGCGAGCAGAATGAGTGGCAGTAACACCATCAGCGCGAGTGCGACTTGCGTCCGCCGGCGAAAAAACTGCCGTCGTATCTCCACCGTCATGGGCAGAGTCGCTTGTGGACGATACCCGGAGGCAGCCCCGAAAAGGTGCTCCGCTGGGACCGCGTGAGGCTCGGCGGCCTTACCTGAGTGAGTCGGGTTCGTGCTGGTCAACTGTTGTCTCCCTCCACCAGCGCCAAGAACGCGTCTTCTAGTCGTCTGCGCGGAGTGACACGCTCGACCCCCACGTCGGCGTGGACGAGAGCGGCAACGGCCTCGCTGCGGGGCACGTCCGCCAGATCGACCACCAGCGAGCCAGGATTGTGCGGGTCGGCGGAGGCCGACGCGACACCAGGCAGATTGATCAACACCTCGTGGGCGCGGTCGAGATCGGACACGTCGAAGAGGACGGTGGGCGAGGCGCCGACCACCTCGGAAACGGTGCCTGAGGCCACCGATTTGCCACGGCTCACGACCACGACATGGGTGCAGGTCTGTTCCACTTCTGCCAATAGGTGACTGGAGACCAGCACCGCGCGCCCGTCGGTGCGGGCATATTCGTGCAGTACCCGACGCATCTCGGCGATCTGAGGTGGATCTAATCCGTCAGTGGGCTCGTCCAAGATGAGTAGCTGTGGAAGCCCGAGCATGGCTTGCGCGATGGCTAGCCGTTGTTTCATCCCGTGGCTGTAGGTGCGCACTTTCCGGCTTACCGCATCGCCGAGAGCAGCGATCCGGAGCACCTCATCCAGGTGAGCGTCGCTGCTGGGCCGTCCGGTGGCTCGCCAGTACAGACGCAGGTTGTCCACGCCGGACAGATGGGGCAAGAAACCGGGGCCCTCCACTAGCGCCCCCAGTTGAGACAGCACTGGAGCACCCGGAGCGAGCCGATGTCCAAACACGAATATCTCGCCCGCGGTGGCCCGCGTGAGCCCCATGAGCACGCGCAACGATGTGGTTTTTCCAGCGCCATTGGGTCCAAGTAGTCCCACTACTTGCCCGCGTTCCACCATGAAGCTGACGTCGGACACCGCTATAAAGCCGTCGCGGTATTCCTTACGTAGCCCACGCACTATGAGTGGGGTCTGCGTGTGGGATGTCAACACGCTGCGGTCAGCGCGCCGGTGGCGCCGACGGGCTAGCACTATGACGCTGACGATTCCCAGGCCGATCACGAGAACGGCGCCCACCAGCCCCCACCACCAGGCAGTGGTCGTACTGCGTAGCGGATGTCCATCCACATTGGGCAGTGTGAGCACCGTGCTGTCCGCCCCATTGCTCCCTAGCGCGACGCTATAAGTCGTGGGGGCGGGAGGGGCGGCATAGGCCTGGTCAGAGGACGAGATCACGATCCGAAGTCGATGACCTTCCTCTATTCGACGCACGATCGCCGGCAAAGTGACGGTGACCGGCGTGGCTTGTGCGATCGAGGTGGGTAGGTTCGTCAAACGAACTGGGGCGACGAGTCCACTAGGGAGCGTTGCCGAGCCGTGCGCATCCACGTCGTACAACTTGACGAACAACACCGCTTCGCCTGTGGGTGAGGCAGTGCGGATGGCTATTTTTGGCGAGCCCACGATGTCGAGCTTTTTATGCATGGTCGGCGAATCAAACGTGGCGTGCTGCCCAGCGACTTCCCGTACGGCGCGGTTCGTCGCGCCAGCAAATGACGACAAGGCCCCCAGGCCAGGTATGGAAGAGATCGCGGCGGGTGTGCCATCGGGCGGATTGGCGATGCGTTGCTCCGGGCCACCGACGGAAACGTGGGCTGCTTGGGCGTCGCCTTCGAGTCCTGGATAGGGCGTAGCGGAATAGCCGAGCGCGGTGGCGCGACCATTGTTCGCGTTGATTCCCGCTGTTCGCGAATAGGTAAATGACGTGGAAGGTTGGTCTCCCTTGCCTTTTAGGTAGTAGTCGAGCCACTGAGCTGTGAGATATCGCGTTCGGTCTACATCGGACTGTGGTCCGGGCCCCCCGTCGTGACCGCCCTGAAACCAGGCCACCCGCACTGGAGTGCCATTCGCGGCGATACCGCGGGCATTAGCGTTGGCCTCACTCAGCGGAAATAGCGAGTCGACTGCCCCTTGGATCAACAGCGTAGGTGCCTTGATATTTGCGATGACGCTGGCCGGGCTGGATCTTTCGAGAAGCTCGAGCGCCTGGGGAGTGGCTTTCCCAGCAGTGGTGATCGCCAAATATGCCTGGCACGCATCGGTGGCGAACCGACCGCATGCCGGATTATCCGATGTCTGCGGCGCCTCCGTAGAACGCTCCAACGTGCCGAAAAAATCGCCCACCCACGCCCGTTTGTAGACGCCATCGATGGGGTCCTGGCCCGTTGCGTCGGGGAAGAAGGAGCGCGGGAGGCTATTCCAAGTGATTTCTGGAACGATCGCGTCGATTCGATGGTCATAGGCGGCCGCCAGCAGCGCGAGCCCACCACCGTAGGAGCCACCCACCACGCCGACTCGTGGGTCATTTTTGCCGTCTTGGGTTACCTCGGGGCGAGTGGCTAGCCAGTCGATGAGGCGGCGCGCGTCGTTGACTTCGTAGTCCGGACTGTCGAGATGGATTTCACCGCCCGAATTGCCGAAACCACGAGCGGTGTAGGCCAGCACTACGTAGCCGTGTTTTGTGAGACGGCGGGCATCGTCGGCCACGCTATCTTTACTACCCCCGAAACCATGAGCGAGCAGTATCGCCGGAGCCGGATGATCCTTGTCCACCCCGGACGGCAGGTATTCAGTGGTATCGAGCGAGACCACATCCTTGCCATCTGGTCCAGAATGGACGGTGATTGTGCGGGCGTCAGTGCGATAGCTGAATCCATGTTGGACTGTGTACCAAGTGACGGCACTGGCGATGACCAATACGGCGACGAGCACTGTGACACATCGACGCGGGGTCCACCAGGTGCGAGAGAATAGCTGGCGCGGTGTGGGCAAATGGGCGAGCATGCGCCGAGCGACAGACATGGCACAACCGTACGCGGCAGACGGCTGTGTCGGGGTGCCCGTTCGCACGAGCTTCTAGTTCCAGAGAGCTCATCGCAAGGGCCACTCCACCCCATGCGGCGCCCAGTCCTAGCACCACACTGACAACGACATTCGCCGCCGCATAGCGCAGTGATCCTTCTTCGGCCAGCCGGACCGTCTCATAGCCCAAAGTGGAATAAGTGCTGAGTGCGCCGCAAAATCCCGGCCCGACCAGCGTCACAATTCCGCTGGCCACGTGGGTGCCGCTTGCCGCGCCTGTCACGAATCCCAGCATGAAAGACGCGGCGACGTTGACGGTGAGCGTGCCCCAGGGAAAAACCGAATCATGTCTACTTTGGATTGACCGGTCGACGAGATACCGCAGCGGTGCGCCGATGACCGCACCCAGCGCAACAAACAATGCCGTCACCGCTGCTCCTCCGAGGCTGGAGTCCTAGCGAGTCGTGCCAATACAACCCCGATCCATACGGCGACTAAAGCGGCGACGATGGTGCTGGCGAGATAGGCCAGCGCGGTAGCTGCTTCTTTAGCGTCCAATAGCTGCTGGATATCGACGGTGTAGGTCGAAAACGTGGTGTAGCCGCCCAGTACACCTACGCCGAGAAACGGGCGAACAAGCCGGTGCGCGAAGGTCAGCGTGATGATCGTCATGAGCACGCCGATGAGAAAACACCCGCTGACGTTGATCGCGAAAGTCGCCCAAGGAAAGCCGCTGCCGTCGTGGGGGAAAGCAACGCCGATTCCGTAGCGGGCCAAGGCACCCACCGCCCCGCCCGCAGAAATCGTTCCCAGCACCGACCAATGCGCGCCAGAAAGTTCTCGACGCTGCCTGGTTATATGCAGATCGATATCCGGATCAATGGGGGTTGTCGGCATCATGGACATGCTCGTTGAACGACTCTTTGCACTGGTCGAACGGAAATGAGGCACAGGCATCTCCCTACCAGAAATCGCTTATCTGATAGGGACCGTTGGCGATTCGCATCGCGGTTTGCAGACCGTTAATGGACTGGTTGGCGGGCCCCACCGCCATGGGAATTCAGCTAGCTTGTGCTACTTCATTCATATGTTAGTGGGCGAAACTTGGGCTGACCCGACAAGGTTGGATCTCTATTTCTTTCCACACATGCTGGGCCACATATGGTTCCACCGCGAGCCATTCGTCCACCTCGGCTCGCGAGGAAAACTCGACCACGAGCGATGAGCCGATCATTTTTCCGTCAGCATCCATGATGGCGGCGGCGAAATGAAGTTGACCAGCTTGCGACATCTCGTCGCCGAGTGCCAGGTGATCCTTGCGGGCGGCCATGCGCCGGTCGAGAGCGTTTTCGTCCGTGTCGTCATATGCGGTCACTAGGTATTGCATCGCGCCAGCCTAGCGGACTCGATCTTGTCGGTGTTTACCGCAGCGAGTAACGGGAAGGTTGGCATTGATTCGGGCAGGTTGTACCTAAGTGCCCCCGGCAGGATTCGAACCTGCGACACCCAACTTAGGAGGTTGGTGCTCTATCCCCTGAGCTACGAGGGCCTTGCAATTTGCCCACAGCTTAACGGGTAATGGTTTGGGCGCCTTCGAGTGTGAGGAGTGTGCGGGGCCAAGTGGTCAGTGCGCGGGCGCATACGGTGTTGCCAGCTCGGAGCTTGCGTTGTCTCTCGCCTCGATCCAGACGTCGTGGAGCCACATGGATGTGGTGCGGCGGCCTTGTTCCGCGTCCCAAGCGATGTCCCGTTCGTAGGTGATGACCCGCTCGTTTGCCCCGATCACGGCCCAGGCATTGCCGTCACAGATTGCCCGTTGTGCTCGCCACCCTCAGGTCCATCTACAAGACGTGTGTCTGTCCAATTGCGAGGTCCCACAGATCGTGTTGGTCTCGGTCGAGCATGGTCCACTCCTCCCGCAGGCGAGTCGATGGTTCCAGCAGCGGCTCTGCTGTCAAAATAAATGTGCCCCAGTGCATCGGCACCATGCGACCTGCGCCAACGTCCGTACAGGCACGCACCGCTTCGGTCGGATCCATATGGAAAGTGCGGTGAAACCACCGTGGCGAGTAGGCGCCGATGGGGAGCATCGCGATGTCAATGCCCGGGTAGCGTTCGCCGATCTGGGAAAAGTAAGGGCCGTAGCCCGAGTCGCCAGCGAAATAGGCGCGGTGATTGTGTTCGCTAGTCATTACCCAGCCACCCCACAGCGTGGTGCAGTTGTCCCACAGAGTGCGCCGACTCCAATGGTGTGCTGGCACGAAGTCGAAGGTGATGCTGGCGATGCTGACTGACTCCCACCAATCCAACTCGGTGACGTCGGTGAAGCCGCGTTTGGTGAACCATGTTCCAAGTGCGGCAGGCACCAAGACTGGAGTGTGTCGAGGTAGGCGTTTGATCGTGGCTACATCGAGATGGTCGTAATGGTTGTGACTGATTACCACGGCGTCGATGCGCGGCAGATCCTCCCAGGCAACCCCCGGCGGCGTAATCCGGCGGAGGGCGCGAATGTCGCCCCATACGGGGTCGGTGAGAATGGTGCGCCCGTCCATGCGAATCACGAACGAGGCGTGTCCGACCCAAGTGATAGCAAGTGTGTCCGCGGGCACTAGGTCAAGACCTAGCCGCCGTACAGGAATGCGATCCGCATCTGCTCGGGATGCGCGCGCCTCACCAGAGCGGAGTAGCCGCCACACGTTGCGAAGCTGAGGCATTTTCCCGGTAAGGCGGTCGGAAAATGTGGCTGGCCATACTCGCATTCCGGTCTTGCGCCGAGCGATCACCTCGCGCTGATAAAGAGCGTCACGGAGTCGCAGTGGGTTCATGACGCCAAACTAGTCGTAGACGTACTGTGGGGCCCGCATTCGCGAGCCCCACAATGCAATGAGTCGAGCGTATGTTTCCTAGTTCCCGAGGTTGTCCAAGGCACTCTTGGCTTTCTCTTGTGCGGTGTCAATTTTCTCGGAATGTTTGCCATCGGTTTTCTCGTCAAGAACATCGCCGGCTTTATCGATGCCTTCTTCTGCCTTGTCTTTGTGGCCGGCGATCGCGTCTTTTGCCTTGTTTAGGAAACCACTCATGGATTGCTCCCTCGTCGATCGCGGGTTTGCTCTTCCTTCTCAAACCCTGTATTCGCGAGCGCTCGGATTATTCTCGCCCGGTATGCACGCGATGGTCATGTTTACTAGCTGACCACGGTAAAAACCATCGTTTGTTCTGAAATTTCCATATATGAGGATGAGGTGTCCAACCAGTTGGAACATCAGCGAGGCGCCCCGTTACCGTGAGCGCATGGCTATCACGACGCCGGACCCGGACCGCGAAGTCTCCATGACTGACGACACCGACATCGAGGTCCTACCTGACCAAACCTCGGACGATCTCGACGATTGGTCAGATCGACGGGAGGAAGATCGAGAGACCCGCTTACTGGAGGACCGTCCACCCCATTGGGGCGACTAGACCTTCGTCAGGGCGTGTTCAGCAGCGCTCTTGCGGAGTTCGTCACGAATTTCAGCCAGCAAACGAGCTTCGTCCGAGAGCGTTGTGGGAGCGGGTTCGGCGTCGGATTTGTCGCGTCGTGCGCGCCGTTCAGCGAGCTTGTTCATGGGCAGAACAACAAAGAAGTACAGCGCAGCCGCAGTAAGCAAGAACGTAATGACAGCGTTGATGAAAGCGCCGTAGGTGAAGGCAACGTCATTGATCGTGAACTGCCCTCCTACCTTGTTGCCGCCGGTAACGAGAGTGATAAGTGGCTCTAGGAACGATTTGGTGAGTTGTGTGATGACTGAGTTGAACGCCGCGCCAATGACAACGCCGACCGCGAGATCGACCACGTTGCCGCGCATCACAAAATTCTTGAAACCCGTAAGCATGGCGGCACTGTATAGAACATAGGAAGAAGCGATACAAACGGGGCGTCACCCTACATTGGACAGAAAACGGGGCGCATGGCTAAGCCGGCGTGGCAGCTTTGCCACTGCTTGACGTGGTGGAGCTCGACGAAGAGGAGCTGGACGACGACCCGCTCGCGGATTTATCGGCTTTGGGCTTCTCGCTGGTCGCGGATTTTTCGGTTTTGCTACCGGAACTCGCTGGCTCGCTATCGCTCTTCTTTGCGCTGCTTCCACTGGTGTTCGTGCGCGAATCGGTCCGATAGAAACCAGAGCCCTTAAACACCACGCCAACCGCAGAAAATTGCTTCCGAAGATTGCCCGAGCATTGCGGACACGTGGTGAGTGCGTCGTCGCTGAAGGATTGAACCACCTCGAGCTGATCTCCACATTCAACGCAGACGTACTGATAGGTGGGCACAGTTGCCTCCGAGGGCGCGAAGTAAGTATCAACAAAGGATTGGCACTCTGATTATTCGAGTGCCAATGGTAGCTCACGCCATCCGTGGGTCGGTGTAATCACGGCAGACATGGGTTGGTCGTGCGGCTCCACAGGGAGGTGAGGCACAAACTCGTCGTCAAAAACGAGCGCGACCGTCCGTGCACGAGACCGGGTTAGGGCGCGGTCGTACCAGCCGCCACCACGCCCGAGCCGGGCGCCACGTTCGTCTACCGCCAATGCGGGCACGATGACGAGCTCGACCGAATCCAGGACCTCGGACGGCAATGGCGTGAGTAGCGTCTCTTGCGCATTCGTGATCGACGTTGCTATCTCTTTGCTCATACGCGAGTCGACGAATTCTGTCCACATGGGATCGTCTATTCCTTGTGGACTAACGCCGCCCTGTCGTGCCGGCCATAGCGGCAACAACACCTCAAAACCGGCCTCATACAACGTCTGCGGAAGATCTGTCTCGCCGGGCTCGAGCGGCAACGGCGCATATGCGGCGATACGCCGAGTCTGGCGATGCGGGAACTCGGCTAGTGCGGCGAGCAAGTGTCGGCTGAACAACCGCGTGTGCTCGTGACGCTCCTGAGCAGACATGGCGATGCGTGCTTCGATCACTTGCCGACGAAGCATTAATTTTGAGAAAGGCTCCATTTTGTCCAGTCTGGCCATGCTCGGGCGTGCGGCACGTGCCAGTATTCGGTGACGGAATTTGCGTGCAAGCGGCGGGGTGAAACTTCCCGCCATCGGAGGTGAAAGCGGTGACGCTGCGAACCCGGCTTACAGCCGCGTTCCTGGCGGTTGTGCTGGGCCCTATCGCGGTGGGTGCCGTGGCGACGGGGATGGTCGCAACCTCGATCACAAGAAGTCGTGAGGCAGAAGAACTCAACAGCGGGTCGGCGGCGGTGACCAGTGCCGTGGGGACGCTCTGCCAACGGGCGCGGGCAGCCGCCGAAGCGTTGGCCGCAACCGCCACGGCCGTGCGTGACCCCCGATCCGCTGCGGACGCAATCTTCGCCCGTCGACTCGCTGATGCGCTCCGTCTCGAAAATGGCGACGGCGTCCTTCTCGCGGGAAGCGGCGATCCGAACGAAATTCGACAGCAGGTCAATTGGGGGGATTGCACTACCGGCAAGTTAGGCGATCGCCCAGTCATCGCTGCGGGGGTGGAGTTGCGCGAGTTTGGCGGGTCAACCCTTGGTTGGGCTAGGGCAGCGTTCCGGGTGGATAAGGCGCTGGTGAACGAGTTGGCCAAGGAAGGCGGCGTGGGTGTTTCGGTGCGGCTGCCCAGCGGCGCGTGGATAACCGCGAAGCAGCCGGGTGAGGCCACCCGTTCGGTGGTGCGAACGCCCAATCCTGGCCAACCGCTGTATTTAAGGATCAGCACAGAGCGGGCAGATCTGGGGAAGTTGTACCTCATCATGTTCATGATCGCGGGGGCCGTTTCGTTGCTCGCGATCTTGGCCGCGCGCTGGCTTGCTCGAACCTTGACCCGACCGCTGCTGGAGCTGGCAGCTGGTGCCGAGCAGGTTGCCTCCGGCGACCTCAGCACTCGTGTGTTAGTCCGGGGTCGAGATGAGCTCGGCAGGTTGGCGCAGACATTCAACCGCATGGTGCGTGACCTGCAGGCATACGTGGGTGCGCTCACCGCGAGTCGGGACCAATTGCGTGGCAACTTGGTTCGGCTGGGGGAGGCGCTTTCGAGCAGCTCCGACCCGGGGCGGATTGCCGAAGTCACACTTGAGACCGCGATGGCCGCGACCGGCGCTCAGTCGGGAGTGGTGCTACTGACCGAGACGGACGAATATCCACCAAGGTTGGTGGGGCGAGCGGTAAGTGGTGCACTAGTGGGCACAGAACCAGATGGCATCACAGTTGCCGCCGGAGAGGGCATAGTTGGCCAAGTCGCGCAACGGGGCCTTCCCGCGAAGGGGCGCATCGGCCCGAAGGACGAATTCGCGCCCACTGAGCCCAGATGTTCGACATACATCGCGGTTCCGTTTATTCGCAGCCGCGCGCGTCGTCGGGTGTTTGGTGTGCTCGCGCTATACGACCGTCTTGCCGCTGGGGAGCGCGCCGACGAATTCGATGACGCCGATGTGCGCGCCCTGCAGGCGTTCGCCACTCAAGCCGCAGTAGCGCTGGAGAGCGTGCCCAAGCAGCACGGTCACTAGCCTCTCCGCATTTTATAGAGAGCGCCCACGTCGACAAACGGGGTTCGTGCACCCGTTCACTGCGTGCCCTACTCGGCCCGGCGGAGTCGACCGGCTAATCTCCGGGGATGGCCGACACTCCCACATCGCGTAAACAGCCCACAAAAACCGTTTTGCCGGTAGCCGGTCTTGGTACCCGGTTTTTGCCTGCGACCAAAGCGGTTCCCAAGGCACTGCTGCCGGTAGTGGATAGACCCGCACTTGAGTACGTGGTCGAAGAGGCAGCTAAAGCCGGAGTGTCGGACGTCTTGCTGGTAACAGGGCGAGCCATGGAGTCGGTACTGGATCATTTTGACCGGGCGCCATTGCTGGAAGCGGCGTTGGAGTCCAAAGGGGACAAGCGTCGCTTGGCTGCGGTGCGCTACCCAGCGGAGCTCGCAACCGTGCATTCTGTGCGACAGGACGAGCCGCGAGGGTTGGGCCATGCGGTGCTGTGTGCCGCGGATCATGTGGGCGATGAGCCCTTCGTTGTTCAGCTCGGCGACGACCTCATCGATGCCCGGGACCCGCTGCTGTCCGCGATGTTGGCGGTCTACCAGCAACATGGAGGCGTCGTGTTGGGCCTGATCGAAGTGCCACACGAGCACATAAATCGCTACGGTTCGGTGGCGGTAGCCCCCACCGACGAGCAGCATCATGGTTACCAGGTCGTCTCCGTCAGCGAGTTGGTGGAAAAACCCGACCCGGCGGAGGCGCCCAGCGATCTCGCGATCATCGGTCGGTACATCCTTCCGCCGGAAATTTTTGACGCCATTAGAGCCACCTCGCCAGGCGCGGGGGGCGAGATTCAGCTGACTGATGCTATGGCTCGCTTGCTGGCCGCTGGGATTCCGACGCACGGCGTGGTATTCACGGGACGGCGCTACGACACCGGCGACCGGGGCGACTATCTCAAGGCGGTTGTCCGTCTCGCTAGTGAGCGGGAAGACCTCGGGCCCGAGTTCCGTCGCTGGTTGGTCTCTTATGTACGCGAGACCTCACTCGCCACGGTGGACGACACCACCACAGATTCGGGGGACTAGCCATGACCGTCACCGAGCACGCCAGCTTGGCCGACTATCTCACTGGCGTGCTGCACGAGGTGCAACCGTTGAGACCGTTGCAACTGTCGCTATTGGACTCTGCGGGTTGCAGGTTGGCCGATGAGGTGCGGGCGCCCGCACCGTTGCCGGCCTTCGATCTGGCGCAGGTCACGGGTTACGCGGTTCGGGCAGAAGACGTGCGCATGGCGAGCTCGGAGCATCCGATCACGCTCTCGGTTGTAGGCGATATCGGTATTGGGGCCTGGCAGGCGGTCGGAGTGCCGCCAGGCGGCTGCTTTGCTATTAGTGCCGGTGCACCCTTGCCCGGAGGTGCTGACGCCGTGGTGCCGCGTGAGCTCACCGATGACGGCATGGTCAAAGTCCGTATCGAACACGCGGCACGGGCGAATGAGAATGTCTTGTGGTCTGGTGCGGAGTGCGCAGCAGGCACCGTTATTGCCTCAGCGGGCGAGCTCATGACCCCCGGGTTAATCGGGTTGGTTGCCTCGGCCGGATTCGCGCAGCTACCGGCCTACCCGATCCCACGTGTGGTCGCGTTGTCGATTGGAGACGAGCTGGTCGACATTGGCCATCCTGGCTGCGCTGGGCACATCATCGACGCCGCGTCATACACCGTGACGGCCGGCGCACGCGCCGTCGGGGCGCAGGCTTTCCGGTTGAGCACCATCGGCGATGATCCGGATCGGTTGAACTCCGTATTGGAAGATAACGCGATGCGTGCCGACCTGTTGGTCGTCACTGGTGTGAACTTGACGCGGGTTATCGGCCAACTCTTTTCTGAGGTGCGTTTTGTGACGTTGCCGGTGGCGCCCAACGGTGTCTTTGGTTTCGGCCGCATTGGCGCTGAGCGAACGCCCATCGTATGTTTGCCGGGCGAGGCGGCGTCAGCGTTTGTGGGGTTTGAGCTTGTGGTGCGGCCAATTATCCAGCGGTTGGCGGGGGCAGAACACGTGTTCCGTCGCTCTATCAAGGCTTCCCTCGCCGAGGCGATCAGCTCGGTGCCGGGCAAACGAGAATTCCGGCCTTGTGCGGTGAGTCAGCGACGAGGCGGAGGATATGCGGTGCGCCCTTTGCCAGGTGGAACGCATGTGCTGACCGGCTTGGCAAAAGCGGATGGGCTTATGGTTATCGGCGACCGGGCGTCCACTGTGCCCTCGGGTGCACAAGTAGATGTTCTTTTGCTGGAACGCTGACAGTCCCGATGGGACTATGGATTCCAGCCTCGCTTTGTCGACACACCGGTTTGCCTACGGTGGTCAGAAGGAAGCCACCTTTAATGTCAGTACCGGCTTACTCTCGTCCGTTTGGCGGAGGTCGGCCAATACAGTCGACCTTGGGGGAGGGAGGCCTATGCCATCGTCAGTGCTTCTCGCCATATTGGTAGGTGCGGGTGTATTGGCGCTCCTACCAGCGCTGGTCCGTCGTTACGACTCCACCACGCGAGACGAGAGCGATGCTGACGGTGCGTCGGCGATGACGCGAGTCTTGTCTCGCCGCGCCCCAGCGCAATCAGCCGAGGCGGTCGGCGGGCAGATCGACAGCACACAGCCTGAGCTCGCCGCAGGGCCCCAAGACTCCGAAGTGGAGCAAGAAGACGACGGCCTGGTCCCGGAGGTCCCAGAAGAAAAACAGCCCGCCGTCGGGCCAAGAATGTCCGCGAAGGCAGCAACGCACAGAGCAGCGCCAAGCTTTCGCGCCGCTCACTTGCGCCGACGTCGCCGGCGGGTTTTGCTCCTGCTTGTGTTCATGGTGCTCGGAGCTAGCGTGGCAGCCCTATTGGTGCATCCAGGAGCATGGGCAGGCGCAGCTGTATCGCTTATCGCCTTTGCCGTCTACGTCCACAAGCTGCGGGCGGCGAGCCAACGCGAGCAGCAGAAGCGAATGCAAAAAAAGCAAGCCGAACAAGACGAAGCGAGAGCACGGCGTCGCAAGGCCATCACCTTTGTGCGGGGCATGGCCCGGACGGCTCATCTCGACAACGAGACAGTGGCCGTGGTGGTGGCTTGGTTGGCCGCGGTCCCACGATCGCGCACGTCTCCTCCCCGAGTGGTGGCGAGGGCATTGGCCGCAGCTGATCGCGAGGCATACCGGACCGCGGATAATGGCTGGGCTGTGCGCAAGATTGAGTTTGCGCGTCCCCGGCTTGTGGTTGCCCCGCCGATGCCGGTGTCGGCTACGCCGCTGAGAGCCACTGCTGTCGAGCGGAAGCAACAGCTCTTCGACCAGCAGGAATTCGACGATCTACCCAAAGTCGCCAATCTCTAGGTCGCTTCGCTGGGCAGGGCACAGCGTTGACGACGGTGCTGCTAGGCTTTCTGCCGGTTGAGGTACTAATTAGCTGCCTTAATCTCCCGTATTCTTCGGGGCTGTGGCGCAGTCCGGTAGCGCACCTCGTTCGCATCGAGGGGGTCAGGGGTTCGAATCCCCTCAGCTCCACCACTAAGCACCGCGTCTCTGATCCATCACGATGGCGCCGGATTGAACGACGGTGGCGTGAGGAGCAACGGTGAAGCTGATTCATTCGGGCAAGGTGCGCGATGTCTATGCCGATGGCGATGATCTGATTCTGGTTGCCTCAGATCGTGTGTCGGTTTATGACGTGGTGTTGCCGACGCTAATTCCCGACAAGGGCAAGCTTCTGACTCAGTTGTCGTTGTGGTGGTTTGAGCAGCTAGCTGACATTGTGCCCAACCACGTTATGTCCGCGACGGATGTGCCGCAGGAGTTTGCTGGCCGGGCTATTCGGTGCCGTCGGCTTGACATGGTGCGGGTGGAGTGCATCGCTCGTGGCTATCTAGCCGGTTTGGGCTTACGGGAGTACGAGGCCTCGGGAGCAGTGTCCAATGTGGCATTGCCGCCTGGTCTGGTTGAGGGATCGAAGCTGCCGGAACCTATTTTTACCCCCACTACCAAGGCGACGGTGGGGCACGACGAGTTCATCACCTTCGACGATGTGATTAACCAAGAGGGTAAAGAAACCGCGGAAGAACTCCGACGAATCACTGTAGAGATCTACAAGCGGGGCGCGGCGTTGGCCGCTGAGCGGGGCATCATCATCGCCGACACCAAGATCGAGTTAGGTTGGGCGTCGGATGGTTCGTTGGTGTTGGCCGATGAGGTGCTGACGTCGGACTCGTCTCGGTTTTGGCCGGCCGACCAGTGGCGGCCAGGTGGGCCGCAGTTTGCTTTCGATAAGCAGTTTGTCCGGGACTGGTCGGTGAGTACCGGTTGGGACAAAAAGCCGCCAGCGCCAGAGGTGCCAGAAGAGATTGTGGCCGCGACCCGGGACCGCTACATCGAGGTGTACGAGCGCATCACCGGCAACGGCTGGTAACGGAGACAAAACCACGCACCGTCGCTAGATCATGTCGTTGATTGTGCTTGCGAGAAAGAAAAGAATAACAATTTCGCTAATGATCCATGAATGTGCATTCATCCAATCTCGAGTTTTAGGCAAGACTACTTTGGCGCGCTTCCCAAGCAGTAGAAGCATAAGAAGTGGAGCCGAAATCAGGAGCACAGTGAGAAGGATAAAAGGCAAACTGAACCACCATGCCTTTTCCCGCTGCGCCAAGGTGGAGCCAACGGCGATCATGGTGATGATGTCTGTTGGCATGAGAAGAAAAAGAAGAAAGCCTAGTTTGAATGAGAACCGTGGGTTTGTGGACTGCAATTTGCCCATCCACTTTGGCGGTTCGGAACGTTTTCTATGTAGGAATACGTGTACCCCTAGGTAAATCAGTAGTGCGGCTACCGCGTAATCAATTATTTTATTGTGCGCTAGAGCGCTTGTAGAGCTTGTGCTGCTATGAAATAGGTTAGCCACAACATAGGAAATTGTTGTTCCGATTGTGACCGCCACGGTAACACCGGCGATGTACCCAAGAGAGTTCCGCCGGGGGTTTGTACTCGTGGCCAGCAATATGGCGCTGATGATCTGCGGCCCTGCGATCATGACGATCGCCATGGGCAGAATTGCAAGAATATTCCCCACGGTGTGGATCTAACCACGGACAGTATGGATAGCGGTTTGCGATTGCGGTGACGTCGCGTGTCCGCCCGTGAGAAGTTTGCGCGTGCGAGCGGGTGGGGTAGGACTCGACCAGCCGGCGCCCGTCGAGCCGATCGGGTCTGTCGGCTCGAGTCATCGTTAGTCCGCACCGATGTCGCGCGAGCCGATCACCATTCATAGTGTGAACCCAGGAGGAGCAGTATGTCTCGATTGGCGGACAAGGTCGCGCTCGTCACTGGCGGAGCTCTTGGCATTGGCGCCGCGACCTGCGACGCGCTTGCCCGGGAGGGCGCCGCAGTGGCCGTGACGGACGTCCGGGAAGAGGAAGCCCAGGCAACCGTGGAACAGATCAACAAGGCGGACGGTCACGCCCGATTCTGGCGTTTGGATGTCACCGACGAGGCATCAGTTGCACAAGTCTTCAGCGAGGTAGCCAACGCGTTCGGCAAGCTCGATGTGTTGGTTAATAACGCTGGCATCTCCGGTGTGAACAAGCCTACCGACGAAGTGTCGGTCGACGAGTTCGATGACGTTATGAACATCAACGTGCGCGCTGTCTTCCTATGCACGAAATATGCCGTGCCGCATCTACGGCGGGCAGGAGGTGGCGCAATCATCAACCTGTCCTCGATTTACGGCATTGTCGGCGCTGGGGATTTGCCGCCGTATCATGCGTCGAAGGGGGCAGTTCGGCTGATGTCAAAGAACGATGCTTTGCTTTACGCGGGCGACGGTATCCGAGTCAACTCGGTCCACCCCGGTTTCATCTGGACTCCGATGGTCGAGAACCTGGCTCGTCACTCGTCCGAAGACGTCGAGGCCTTCCGGCGTGAGCTAGATCAGCGGCACCCTCTTGGGCGCATTGGCGAGCCTGAGGACATAGCGGCCGGGATCGTCTACCTCGCCTCCGACGAGGCGAAGTTCGTTACGGGAAGCGAACTGGTGATCGACGGTGGGTACACCGCGCGGTGACCCTGTTCGGTTCACCACCCCACGTGACACGCATGCTTCCGCGGTAGGTCATGGCCGTCTGGAAGTGTGACCGGCTGCGGGCGCGATGGTCGTGTACCAGCGCCTGGCCGAGCTACCGGTCTTGGAGTACCGACAAGATGTTGCCAGCCGGGTCTTTGAACCATGCGATCAACGGGCCGCCCTCGCCACGCTGAATGCCTTTTTCGTCTTGCTGAAACTCGGCATAGCGCTCGAAAGTGACACCACGCTCGGCGAGTTCGTCGACGGCCTTGTCGATGTCGTCCACCGGAAAATTGAGCACGGTGTAAGTAGCGGGCCTGTGATTGGGCTTGGGGTAGATCAAGATGTCTTGGCCATCAGCAATATGCAGCGCGATCATGCCGTACTGTTCGTCAATCTCTGACACATTGAGCCCAAGCGTATCGCCGTAGAACGCCTTAGCCGCTGCCGTGTCGTCCACCGAAAATCCGCTGAATGCCTTGGTGTCTCTGAACATGGTTCTCCTCGTCGAGGCAGTTCACCCTTTTTTGTACGTGTTATCTGTATAGACCACGTCGGCGACAAAACCCACCTTGTGCCGTGGACTATCTGTTGCAGACGTGCGGCAGGTGGTGGGACCGAGTGGCACTATCCTTAGACTTTGTATCCGCTTCGAGGGAAGGCCTGCTTAATGTCGGGAATGCTGAGTCGCGTGGTGGCAGTAAGTGCGGCTGAAGCACGACCATTGCGCCAGCAGGTACTTCGCCCGAACCAGCCAATAGCCGCGGTGACCAATCCTCGTGACGAGGATGTCGCCACTTTGCATGCGGGTATTCGGATAAATGGCGTCCTGGTCGGTGTTGCCACGGTTATCCCGGAAAGCTTGGCGGATCTGGGGTTTGCCTCGGGTGCGGCGTGGCGTTTACGAGGCATGGCGGTATCGAAAACGCAGCGAGGACGAGGCATAGGAGCGGTTTTGGTGCAGGCGTGCATCGACCACGTGCGTCAGGCCAGTGGAGCACTCATCTGGTGCAATGCTCGGGTGAACGCCTTGGGTTTCTATGAACGGCTGGGATTTCAGCGAAACGGACGCATGTTTTACGTCGAGGGCACTGGCGACCACTTTTTGATGCATCGGGAATTGGGCAAGTAGCAGGCGGCTCGCTTTGAAAATACCGGGCCATAGTCAAAGCTCACGGCTATTGAAACAGCCAGTAACCGCGCATAACGTCGCAACGTGCCCAATTCGCTATCCTCACAAGGAGCATGACATGCCCAAACGCGATTCCACACCGATAGGCGCACCGTGCTGGGTTGATCTACTGAGCTCCAGCCCGGAAAAGTCGAAAGAGTTTTATTCTCAGCTATTTGGTTGGACCGCTGAAGAAAGCGGCGAAGAGTACGGCAACTACATCAATTTCTCTAAGAACGGCAATCCCGTCGCGGGCGCGATGAAAAACGATGGCCGAAGCGGCATGCCCGATGTCTGGGGAACCTACCTCGCATCGGCTGACGTGAATGCCACAGCCAGGAGCGCGAGCGCCAATGGCGGCAAAGTTCTCGTGGCGCCCATGCGGGTCGGAGACATGGGCTCCATGGCCGTCATTGCCGACTCGTCTGGTGCCACCGTGGGCGTGTGGCAAAGCGGCACTCACAAGGGCTACCGGCTCGCCGGCGAGGCTGGGGCGCCCGTGTGGCACGAGCTCCACACCCGTGACTACCGCGCGGCCGTGCCTTTCTACCAAGAGGTGTTCGGCTGGAAAACCGAAGTGATGAGCGACACCGACGAGTTCCGGTACACCACGTTGGGCAGCGGCGACGACGCTAAGGCCGGCATCATGGACGCGTCAGGCTTTCTGCCCGAGGGCGTGCCGTCTCACTGGGTCGTCTACTTCGGCGTAGCCAATGCGGACCAGGCTCTCAAGCAGATCGAAGAGCTTGGCGGCAAGGTGTTGGAGCCAGCGCAGGACACGCCATACGGCCGGATGGCCGCTGTCACCGACAGCACTGGTGCGTCCTTCCGGATTTCCCAGGAATAACTGGATTGCGCCGTCGGCGCCAACTGGTCGATTGCTCGCTGGTCGGGGGAGATCTGTCGGTCTCCTCCGACCAGAACGTCGAGGATTCCCTGTTGACCATCGCACATCGCGACCGCACAGGGTGCGGCTACTGCGCGCTCCCGACATTTTCCGAGTCTGGGGTTTCCGGCTTCGCGAGCAACCGTTCACGGCGACGTCGGACGACCATGAGTGCCACTAGCGCGAGCACGATTATGCCGAACACCACGAGTGCGCCGCGTCCGATTAGTTTTTCTACGCGCTCGTAGGAAGCGCCAGCAAGGTAGCCGACCAAGGTGAACAGGGTGCCCCAGATCAGACCGCCGATAAAGTTGAACAGCAGAAATTTGCGATAGTGCAGTCCAGACATGCCGGCAAGGCCAGGCATGACCGCACGCAGGAACGCGGTGAAGCGTCCGAGTATCACGGCTAAGCCGCCATTACGGCGGAGAAACCTCTGCGCTTTGCTGAGTTGGGACTCGCGTCGGCGAAACAGTTTGGTGCGTAACAGTCTTGGCCCAAATAGCCGCCCAACCTCGTAACCGATCGAATCGCCGACAACGGCAGCGGCAACCACGATGACAAGCAATAGCGGCAGCGAAACTTGCCCTCGATGCGCCAATACCCCACCGAGCACCACTGCGGTCTCGCCGGGCAACACGAAGCCAACAAAGATTGCTGCTTCACCAAAAACGAGGGCCGCCACCAGCAGATAGATGACCACGCCGTGCAAAGTCAAGATGGATTCGAGCAGATGACTCACTGCGGTCGCCTTTGAGGTTGGGATCGTATCGCCCGTTGGAGGCGACTGTGTTAAGCGCGGACTGTTGCACACGAGCAGGGCTCCGATTCAAGCATCCCACGACCGCTCGCATGGCAACGCTCCGCTCGGCCATTACTGCGAGGCGCTAGCCCTCGTCGCTGGCGAGAAGTTCTAACGCTGTGAGCGCGGACATGAGCTCTTTCTGTCGGGCTGCCGGTAGTCGGCCAATCCGATCGAGCAATGCGGCTGAGCGGGCCGAGCGCGCGCCATGAATAAATCGCCGCCCCTTGTCGGTGATGTGAATGAGGCAGGCCCGCCGATCTTCTGGGTCTGGTTTGCGGTGGGTGTAGCCGGCTTCGTCGAGGACAGTGATCATGCGGGTCATAGCCGGCGCGCTGACGCCTTCACGAATAGCGAGATCGCCAATCCGCAGTGGTCCATGTTCGCTGATCACCGCTAATGCGGAGACGGAGCTGTGTCCAATGGGGAGTGGATCGCGTCGCCGGAGGGCACGAGAGAGCCGAGCGAGTACCACGTAGAGCCGCCCCGCGGCGTCGCTGATGGTGGGCTCGTCATCAAGCCTTGTCGTTTTTTTGGGCCGCTCCGTCTTGGTTTTCACGCTGCTGTTTCCTCCTCGAGAACCGCCGGTCCCGCCCGCTTCGGTTGCTGTTGCGGCTGCTGCTCGTCACGCTTTGTCGCCGTTACTGGACCATTGTGCTTTTTGGCCGTTTTTGTGCTGACGGCGGACTGGCCATCGTTCTCTTTAGCCGTAGCCAGCACGGGTGTGGGCTCTTTGCCGTTACCAAAGAGCGACGCTGCCGCCGCCACCAGCATCATGGCCGCCGCGGCAACGAAGACAATGACCAGGCCATGGTGAAACGGGCCAGAAATGAGATGAGGAAAGAATTGTTTGCCGGTCAGCGTGGAGACATTGTGTGCGGGTAGCGAGTCCAAAGCCCCAGTGGGTCCGAGTAGTTGCGCCATCGGGTTAAAGCCCAGGAACGCGGCGAACAGCGTGCTCACCGGGGGGAGTCCGCTGATGTGATGGGCCACATTGGACGGAACACCCTGTTGCTGTAGGCCCGAGTTCAAAGTGGACGGCAGGGCAGAGGCGAGGCCGATGATCATTAAAGAAAAGAAGACTCCGATAGAGAGCGCCTGGCCAGAGTTAAGGAATGTTCCCCGCATGCCCGACGCTGCTCCGCGCTGATTGACAGGGACGGCCCCCATCACCGCAGAGGTATTGGGGGAGGAGAACAACCCCGAGCCGAGCCCATTGATCGCGATCAATCCGGCGAATAGCCAGTAAGGGAAGTCAACGGGAAGCACCACGAGCCCGATGAATGCTGCGCCGGTAAGAAGTAAGTCCGCCGACGGCAAAGAGCGTGGGTCCAAAACGGTCAGACAGGTAGCCAGAGACTGGCCCGGCGACCAAAAAACCAATGGTCAGCGGCAGCATGTAAATGCCGGCCCACAACGGAGTAGAGGCATAGTCGAAGCCATGTAAGGGCAGCCAGATGCCTTGCAGCCAAATGATCAGCATGAACTGCAAGCCGCCACGGCCAATCGCCGACAGCAAACTGGCGGCATTACCGCCAGAGAACGTGCGGTTTCGGAACAGTTCTATGTGGAACATGGGTTGGGCTACCCGTCGCTCGATGAGACAGAACGTGATGAGTAGCGAGACCCCGCCAACGAGTCCGGTCAGCACCCACGGGTTTGTCCACCCGGTGGGGTGTCCTTCGTAGGGCTGGATGCCGTAGGTGATAGCCGCAAGTATTGCGCTCAAGCCGGCCGCAAAAGTGATGTTTCCTGGCCAGTCGAGCTTGCCCTTCTGTTTGACCCCCAGCTCATGTAGCGACTTGTATGCCCAGATCGTGCCGAAAACCCCTAGTGGCACACTGACCCAAAACACGGCGCGCCAATCCCATTCCGCAAGCACGCCGCCGAGGACCAACCCAATAAACGAACCGGCTATTGCCGAGACCTGGTTGATGCCTAGCGCCGTGCCGCGTTGGTTATTGGGAAAAGCATCGGTCAGAATGGCAGTGGAGTTGGCGAAGATCATCGCTCCGCCGACGCCTTGGACGACACGCCAGCCGATCAGCCACCAAGCCCCCGCGTCGCCGACCGCTGGATCGAGCGACAACGCCACCGATGCGGCGGTAAATACCACAAAGCCCAGGTTGTACATCGTGACTCGACCGAACATGTCGCCTAACCGGCCGAGTGTGACGACCAGTACCGCCGAGACGAGCAGGAAGCCCATGATCATCCACAGCAGGTAGCTGACGTTTCCTGGGCTGAGCGGGTTGAGATGAATGCCTCGGAAAATCGCGGGAAGCGAGATGATCACGATCGATGAATTGATCGTGGCGAGCAGCATGCCGAGGGTGGTGTTGGATAGCGCGACCCACTTGTAATGCGGGTGGTCGCGGTTGAACCGGCTGGGTTTTTTGAGTGCCACGACCTCAGAATAGTTACTTCGCGTTAAGTAAACAATCTGAACGTTGGTCCCACTGTGCATTCGAATGACCGGTGGCTCTCCGGAGTGGCATTTCAGAAAACCACCGGCCAAACAAGGGATCGTGCTGTGCTCGCTGCCGCGCGCGTTAGGTGAGCTTGGCGTCGAGAGTGATCTCTATGGCGCCCAGTGCGCGCGAGACCGGACAGCCCTTTTTGGCATTCTCGGCGTGCTGGCTAAATTCCTCATCGCTGAGACCGGGCACAGTTCCGACGGTGTGCAGGTCAATGCGCTTGATGGAGAACCCGCCATCCTCGGCGGTGAGGTGGACTTGTGCGGTGGTCTCAATAGAGGTGGGTGTGTGGCCCGCTTTGGTCAGAGCACCGGAAAGCGCCATCGAATAGCAGCCAGCGTGCGCGGCGCCGATGAGCTCTTCAGGGTTAGTGCCCCTTCCTTCTTCAAAACGAGAAGAGAAAGAGTAGGAGCCTTCGAAAGCGCCACTGCCGAGTGCAACGGTTCCGCTGCCTTCTTGCAGCGAACCTTGCCAGACTGCGCTTGCGTTGCGGATGGGCATGGGTCCTCCATGGTGATGGTGTGACAGGTGGGATGTGTATAGATTCGCAGACTTTCCTCGATGATGATCCCCACCCGACGACCCATGCAATCTGAGTTGTCGGTCACCGCACGGTTACCGCGCTCTTTCCTCTTCTTCCATATCCCGAGTAAGTGGGCCAGCTGTAGCTGGGGAAAACAGAGGTTTAGGCTCAGTCACGTGCGTCGTTACTCGTTTCTGGTTACTCCCCGGTGGATCGGACTGCACATTTTGGGCGTGGTGTTCATCGCCGCTTTTCTCGGTCTGGGCTGGTGGCAGCTACAACGGGGCTTCTCGGGGAATATTCAGAGCTTTGCGTATGCGTTGGAATGGCCAATGTTCGCCGGCTTTGTGGTGTTCTTTTGGATTAAGACGGTCTATGCCGAGCTGCATCCAGAGACCCGCCCCGACTCGCAACAGTCCCAGCAGCCCGCCGAACAGCATGTCGGAGTCGGGGGAGAGGCTGTACGTCTCGTGCCGGTAAGCAATCCAGTGTTACCCGCCCAGCGTGCGGCCGACGAACCAGATCCAGCGATGGACGCCTACAACGAATATCTGGCCGCGCTAAATGCCAGCCCGGGGTCGTAGCACTCGTTGAGCGGCTGGCTCGGCGAATGCGGCCGGTCCCACACTTGTCTATATAGGAGGTTCTCGATGCGGGGTGCGGCTACCCGGTTCCGGGTTATTGCGGACGTCACCGGCGTTGGGTTGATGGCGTTGGTTTTTGTCGCGATGCCGCTCGACATTTTCGGTCACAATCACACACCGGTCGCGGTAATCGGGCCCATTCACGGCATGCTCTACATCGTCTATTTGCTGTGCGCGCTTGATCTAGCCCGGCGTTGTCGCTGGACGATAAAGCGAACGGTTTTGGTACTACTGGCCGGCACTATTCCAGTAATGACATTTGTGGCGGAACGCAAAGTCGCCGGTTGGGTAAAGGCTGAGGCCAACAGCGAGGCCGCGCAGCGCAACAGCGAGGCCGCGCATGCGCTACCAGAACAACGGTCGGCGTCGGAACCCGTCGTCAAATAATGCCCGGGGCTAATGCGCTAAGAGGATGCGCCACCAGCAATCCATGGTCTCCGCTGGGAGCATTTCCATGATCAGGACTTCCATACCCTGACAATGCGAAGAGCGCGGTCTCGCGGGTGACGATGACTGGGACCTGGGTGAACACGTCGCCCTCGTCGAAGAGCAGTTTTTGGGTGGCGATGTTGTACGCGGTGCGGCGTCCTTCGTTGCCGATGCCGTAGGCGATGCTATTTGTGCTGATGGCTTGGACATGGAGTGCGCCGGGCAGCTGCGGAACTTCTTTGTGCTCGACCACATCGATGACGACCGGGCCAGCGACCGCATAGCGACCGTCTGGGGAGTACAGCAGTTGATTGTCGATCAGTTTCGAGGCGACACTGCCCGAGATGTCTTCCGAAACAGGGATCGGTGCGCTGGTGGTCGTCACTTTGCCGGTGGCGGCATCGTTCGCCGCGAGCAGGTATGGACGCTGGTAGCTCGCTGAATCGTCGGTCCGCGCGCCGACCCGCCAGGTGGAGATGATGGAGTCACCGATTATTCCGACGAATTCATTTGAGGCAGGATCCGCGTCGGTAGGCGCGTGGTCGGCTCCGGTCCAGGCCTTGTTGCCATCTGCGTGGTACAGCCCGAATCGCGTGCCACCGTTGCCGGATTCGTCACCGTAGCTGACCGCAACGTCGCCAGACTCGGTGGCGCACAAGACGCTCTCGACCCTCAGGATGGTGGTGGAGTACTGGGCGTCATGAGTAAACGACTCGCTCTTGCCTGTGCTGGGGTCGACAATGAGAAAGCGCTTGTCGTCGTCGGCTTTTTGATACATGACTCGTTCGCCGATGTTGCCACTTGTGTTGCTGTACAACGTGTAGCCAGATTCGGAGCTTCGATAGGTGACCGGCTTTTCGGCTCCGCTTCCGGACACGTCATAAAACCGGGCTTCATTCAAGGATTCTTCCGAATCCACAGCCGTTGCTGGTCGCACGTAGGTGGTGAGCAATGCGACGTATGTTTTCTTGCCCTTGTGTAGCAGTGGAAGCTGAGGCGCCTGGTTGGTGAGCTTGTCGGGAAAAGCGGGGCGCTTGAACGGTTTCTCGCTTCGCGGGTTCGGCTTGCCGAGCGCGATCCTCTCCGACTCCCAGCGTTGGCTCCCGCTGTCGGCGTCGATGGCGCGTAGTTTGACGTAACCGGGGCTGTCGGACTCGCCGCTGTCCCGCAACTCCATGGTGACGACGATATTTCCAGCTTGGGTGTAGTAGTCGGCCCGAGCGGCCCAGGAGCAGTTTCGCTTCACTGTGTTCGGATAGCGCAGTGGCGCGTTGTCCGCGTTTCGCACTTCTACCCGGCGACAGTTTGCCGACAACCGTCCTTTTAGATCCGCGCCGGCGTGGTCCGCGCTGGATGTGTCAGAAGAATGATTCGCACTCGCGAAATGCCCGGTTGAATTGTTCGTACAACCGACCATCGCGAAGCTCATGACCAGTGCTACGGCAGCAACGGTGCATCTTTCCAGCGGGCGTCGTTTCACTGCTTCTCCTTGAGCGTTTGCGCTAAATCCAGCTGTCGAACCACATTCGGTCGTACCATGCGTCGTGGGGAATAACGCTGCCAGTGAATATTGGATAGAAATAGGCAAAAGTGATGGCGATGATCGCCACGTACCCCATTACCGCGGTTATTCCTATCAAGCGGCGCTCGGGACGGGCGGTTGATTTTCCCAAAACCATGCCCAGCACCAAGAGTCACCATCAATATCAAAAACGGCGTCGATGGCAAGGCGTAAAAGTAAAACATGGTGCGATGCGGGTAGAGCATCCACGGCACAATGCCGGCAGCAGCGGCGAGAAAAATTCCCCCCGCTCGCCAGTCGCGCCGGCACACCCAACGCCACAGCGCAACGATGGACGCTGGAATAAAGGACCACCATAGTGTTGGCGTTCCTAATGCGAGGATGGCGGAGGAACAGTCTTTCGCGCCGCACGTGCCACCAGACTCGTAATAAAAGAGCACTGGCCGCCCCAGAATGAGCCAACTGTACGGCGATGATTGGTAGGGATGGGATTTGTTGAGCCCGATATGGAATTGATAAACGCCGACTTGGTAATGCCATAGGCTTACTAATGCATCAGGCAAATACCACACCGAGCCGCCATTGTGCTCAGCCCAATGCCGGTCATATCCGCCATCGGTGGCAAACCAGCCGGTCCAGGTGAGCAAATAGCTCGCGACAGCAACGACGCCGAAGATGAAAATCCAGTTGGTTTCCCAACTTATGGTTTCCCAAATAGGTCGCTTCACTCCCGCCGATCGCCTGAGCTGGATCTCCCATATGAAAAACAAAATGATAAATAGTGCGATGTACCAAACGCCGGTCCATTTAACGCCAGTAGCAAGTCCAATCAATATTGCGGCCAGCAGTCGCCATATCGGAAATTGTTTTTTTGTTCGGTGCGGGAGACCACGTTCCATAGAGACGCCGGACTCCATCGCGGTGAAAATCTGCGCTCTACGGGTATCTCGATCAATGACCAAACAATAAAACGCCGCCAATATGAGCAGCATGAGAAATATGTCGAGCAACGCCACCCGACCCATGACGAACTCGAGGCCATCCAGGCTCAGAAGCACACCAGCAACGCAGCCAAGTAATGTTGATCTAAATAGCCGACGCCCCAACCGACACAGCAGAATGACGGCAATGCTTCCCGCGATAGCAGCGGAAAAGCGCCAACCAAAACTGTTGTAACCAAACAACCATTCCCCGACGCCGATAAACCATTTACCCAGCGGGGGATGCGCAACTAACGCTGGACCGTTGGTCTTCGTATCCACCTCGAAGCCATGATGAAAAAGCGTCCAAGCATCAGTGGAGTAATAGATTTCGTCGAATATTTTGTATGGTGGAAAAGAAAGATGAGTCAACCTGAGTGCGAGGGCTAGCAAGCCCACCAGGCCTGTCCAGATCCACGAGCTGACCCTGTCGGCTGGCCGCCATGGAGCTAGGCGGGCGCGAGTGCGCTCGTCAATGACTACGTTGTCCGAGTTCGGTTCTTTGTCCGCTGAAGCAGCCACAGATGACGATAACGGCGGGTTGACCACGTCGGCCACGGGGGCGGGGGTAGCTGCCACGTCGCTGATGGTACGGGTCGTCACGGACCGAATGTTAGGGTGCGCCCGGTGAGAACCGAATGAATGCCATGGAAAAAGGCGCGGGTCGCATAGTTTTAGCCGCAACACCGTTGGGCAACGTGGGTGATGCGTCAGACCGGTTACGGCAGGCGCTCGCGACGGCTGAGGTCGTCGCAGCAGAAGACACGCGACGCCTTCGTCGGCTCGCGGCCGAGCTCGATGTGGTGGTGCGTGGCCGTGTTGTCTCGTACTACGAGGCGAATGAGCAGGCCCGGACGCCGTCGTTGTTGGCCGCGGCACGGGAGGGTGCCACGGTGCTCTTGGTTACCGATGCCGGTATGCCGAGTGTTTCCGACCCTGGGTATCGACTAGTCCGTGCCGCGATCGATGCGGAGATTCCGATCAGCGTGTTGCCGGGTCCCTCGGCGGTCACGACGGCACTAACACTGTCGGGGCTGCCGTGCGATCGATTCTGTTTTGAAGGGTTTCCACCGCGAAAGCACGGTGAACGAGACCGGTATTTCGCCTCGCTAGTCCACGAAAAGCGGACGTTGGTGTTTTTCGAGTCACCTCGTCGCGTCGCGGATTCGCTGGTGGCTCTGTCGCGCGCTCTGGGTGCCGAGCGGTCGGCTGTCTTGTGTCGGGAACTCACGAAGACTCATGAGGAAGTGCGGCGGGGAAGTCTGGCGGAACTAGGTACCTGGGCGGCACAGAGGGACGTTCTGGGTGAGATCACGCTGGTGGTGGCTGGCGCGGATCCGAGACCGGAGCGGCTAAGCCCTGCTCGAATCGCCGAAGAAGTGTCCATAAGGGAGGACGCTGGGTTGACGCGCAAGGACAGCATCGCGGCGGTCGCGGCCGAATTCGAGTTGCCTAAGCGAGTGGTTTACGACGCGGTCGTCACACATAAGCGAGCCACACTGGCGCTCGGTATTGCCCGCCTTGAACCCCCTTCAGATCTGTGATGGACGTAGTGCCATGATCGTCTGTGATGGACACTCCCAAGGACCGTAGTGGCGCTATCGGGGTGGTCGCGTTAGTGGCATTGTTGCTGGTCACCTCGGTTGTGTTGGCAGAGAGACTGATCCCCGACGGGCGGTTCGTCGGAGGCAAGAATGCCCGCGGTACCAACCTCGCTGATTCTCGCGTGCGCCCCTCAGCTCCGCCGAGTACTGCTTCCCGGCCTCGGGCTTCTGCGAGCCCCAGCACTAGCACTCCAGCTGAGCATGCGGCGGTAAGTATCGCCGGTGTGGGCGATGTCGTCATGGGCAGTGCGCCTCACAACCTGCCTCCTCGAGACGCTGATGGATTCTTCGGTCCGGTGACACCCGCGCTCAAAGCCCAGGTAGTTACGGGCAATCTCGATGACGCGCTGAGCGACAACACCTCGTACACCAAGTGCGCGGGGTCACATGGGGAGGGTTGCTACAGCTACCGGGTGCCGCCCGGCTATGCCAAACAGCTCAAATCCGCTGGTTTTACGGTATTGAGCCTCGCCAACAACCATGCACTTGATGCTGGGTATTCGGGCCTCGCCGACACTAAGAAAGCGTTGCGCTCACAGGGAATCGACTACACCGGCATGCCCAAACAAGTGACGTTGCAGCAAGTTAATGTCGGTTCGCAGCTTATTTCAGTGGCGGTAGTGGGGTTTGGTCCGTATTCATGGAGTGCGAGCATTACGGACATTCCTGCGGCTGTCCAGTTAGTACAGGCGGCGGCGAGCCAGGCTGATCTGGTAGTCGTCAACATGCATGGCGGGGCGGAGGGCTCGGGCAATACCCATGTGAAGGCGGGAACCGAGACGTACATGGGCGAGAATCGTGGCGATGTGCAGAAGTTCGCCCACGCCGTTGTCGATGCGGGGGCGGATGTGGTGCTGGGCCATGGGCCGTCGGTGCTCCGTGGCATGGAGTGGTACAAAGGCCGGCTTATCGCCTATAGCCTCGGCAACTTTGCGGGATACAAGACGTTGAACAACGACGGCGTCGACGGTATCGGTGCGGTGCTGACGGTATCGCTCCGGCCCGATGGTAGTTGGGTCTCGGGCGAGCTTGTCGGCACTCAGCTGGGAGAAGACGGCTTGCCGTCGTTGGATTCTCAGAACCGAGCCCGCTCCATTGTGGGCCGACTCTCCACTCAGGACTTTGCCGCCACGGCGGTGCACGTGGCAGACGATGGCAAGCTCACTCCGCCGTAAGACGCCCTGTGAGTCGCCACGGAGCTGCTCAGTAGGCTCGTAGACATGACTCGCCACATCCTTACCGCGGTTGCCTGGCCGTACGCAAACGGCCCGCGACACATCGGTCACGTCTCTGGTTTTGGTGTTCCCTCGGATGTGTTTAGCCGGTACCAGCGGATGGCGGGCAACGGGGTGCTGATGGTCAGCGGCACCGACGAACATGGCACACCCATTCAGGTACAGGCAGACAAAGAGGGTGTGACCGCGCGCGAGTTGGTGGACCGCTACAACCGGGTCATTGCGGGGGATCTTCAAGCATTGGGGCTCTCGTACGACTTGTTCACTCGCACGTCTACTCGTAACCACACGGCGGTGGTACAAGAGATTTTCCGCGGCCTCTTCTAACAATGGTTACGTCTTTCCTAAGACGACGCTGGGGGCGATTTCTCCCTCGACGGGGCGCACACTGCCTGACCGCTATATCGAGGGCACATGCCCGATCTGCGGCTATGATGGTGCTCGCGGCGACCAATGCGATAACTGCGGCAATCAGCTCGATCCCACGGACCTGATCCATCCTCGGTCCAAAATCAACGGTGAGACACCCAAGTTTGTCGAGACCGAGCACTTCTTTTTAGATCTGCCATCCTTTACTGATGCGTTGGGTTCCTGGCTGCGGACCCGCACCGATTGGCGTCCTAACGTCCTCAAATTCTCGATGAACCTGTTGGCGGACTTACAACCGCGTGCCATCACTCGCGATCTGGAATGGGGGGTCCCTATTCCGTTGCCGGATTGGCAGGGGCGTTCGAGCCAAACGGCTATACGTCTGGTTTGACGCGGTGATCGGTTACCTTTCGGCTTCGGTGGAATGGGCTCGGCGTTCGGGGAATCCCGATGCCTGGCGCGCCTGGTGGGAAAACCCTGACGCCGCGTCCTATTACTTCATGGGGAAAGACAACATCACCTTCCATTCTCAGATTTGGCCGGCGATGCTGCTTGGGTATAACGGTCAAGGCGCACGCGGCGGTGAGCCTGGCGCGTTAGGTGAATTCTCGTTGCCTACCGAGGTGGTCTCGAGCGAGTTTTTGACGATGGAAGGCAAGAAGTTTTCTTCTTCCCGGTCGGTCGTGATTTATGTGCGTGACTTTTTGGAACGTTACGACGCTGACGCGTTGCGCTACTTCATTGCCGTGGCCGGCCCGGAGACGCAGGACACCGACTTCACTTGGTCTGAGTTCTTGCGTCGCAACAATGACGAGTTGGTTGCTGGCTGGGGGAATTTGGTCAACCGGTCGATCTCGATGGCGGCTAAAAATATTGGAGCTATTCCTGCCGCTACTGGTCTATCCGATGCGGATGCCGCACTCCTCGCCTCCTCCCGGCAGGCTTTCGACCGCGTAGGTAAGCTTTTGGAGCGCTCCCGGCAGAAGGCCGCGATCGGCGAGGCGATGAAGGTCGTTGCTGAGGCGAACAAGTACTTGTCTGACAATGCGCCCTGGAAACTCAAGGGCGACGCAGAGTCTGAAGCCCGCCGCGACACGGTGCTCCACGTCGCGTTGCAGGTAGTGGACGACTGCAAAACTCTCCTTACGCCGTTCTTGCCGCACTCGTCGCAGAAGGTGTTTGAGTTGCTAGGTGGGGCGGGAGCATGGTCGAGTGCGCCCCGTATTGAAGACGTGCTCGAGGACGGCAATCCCTCCTCGCCGTATGCCACGGTCACCGGAGACTACGCAGGCGACATTGCGCATTGGAGCTCAACGCCCATCCAGGCGGGCAAGCCGCTTGGGCCGCCCACGCCAGTTTTCCAGAAGCTCGATCCAGTGATTGTGGATAACGAGCTATCACGTTTGGAACAGGCCTAAGGTGTGGTTCCGCAGAGAGGGGAACCATGGGAAATAATCGTTTGGGACGAACGGTGTCGCCAAATATGCCAGAGCCAGCAGACATCGCGGCGCCAGTGACGGATCGAGCTGAGCCTCGGAGCAGCGGCTGGAACACCGTCGCCCTGGTGACAGGGTTGCTCGGCGGCGTAGTCGTGCTACTGGTGTCGCTCTACATCGCGGCCTGGTTTCTCAGCTGAGCAGGTGATGCCCACGAGATATCTGATGTATACGAACTAATCGAACCAACTGGAGATATCGCTATGTCCCCCAATCCGGAACCACCGCCGGCACCGGAGCCCCTCAACGTTCCCGTTCTGGATAGCCACACGCACGTCGATCTCCAAAAGTCCACAATGGACGAAGCGCTTACCGCCGCACGGGCTGTGGGCGTGCACCGGATCATCCAGGTGGGCTGCGATGTGGAGTCGTCTCAATGGGGGGCCGATGTTGCGGCGAAACACCCGGAGGTGTCCGCGACGGTGGCGCTGCATCCCAATGAAGCGCCCGAGTTAGGTGACAAGCTGGCGGCAGCGCTTGCGGAGATAGAACGCCTCGCGGCTCTTCCGCGGGTAGTGGGTCTGGGTGAGACGGGGCTCGACTATTTTCGCACCGGCGAGGAAGGGCGTGCGGCGCAAGAAGAATCATTCCGGGCGCACATTCAACTTTCAAAGCGGTACCGCAAGGCATTGGTCATTCACGACCGTGAGGCGCACGACGATGTGTTTCGAGTGCTCGAGTCCGAAGGGGCACCCGACGTCGTGGTGTTTCATTGCTATTCGGGCGACGCGGAGATGATGCGTCGTTGTGCGGACGCCGGCTATTTTGTGAGCTTCGCTGGCAACGTGACGTTCAAAAGCGCCGCAGGTTTGCGTGAGGCCGCGGTGGCTGCGCCGTCCGAGCTGTTGCTGGTCGAGACAGACGGTCCCTATCTCACGCCGGTTCCGTACCGTGGGCGTCCCAACGCGCCCTACTTGGTGCCGTTGATCGTGCGCTTTCTTGCCGAGCTACGAGGCGACGACCTCGATGAGCTGTGTGCCGCGATCTGGCGCAACGGCGAGCGAGCGTTTGGCGAGAGTCAACCTGTTGTGTACTAGCCGATGTGAGACGTCGGTTGTCGATCCAGCCCGATGCTCTCCACCATCAGACAACGACCGGTTCGGAGCGGAATGGCACAAGATCCCCTAGACAACAACGATGCGCGCGACGTGTCCAGAGCTCTGTTGGGTCCAGCAGAGATCCGTGAGTTAGCCGCACGTTTAGGCGTCCGTCCTACTAAGACGCTGGGCCAAAATTTCTTGCACGATCCAAACACGATTCGCCGCATTGTCCGGACCGCCAAGCTCGAGCCGGACGATGTGGTCTTGGAGGTAGGTCCAGGACTCGGGTCGCTCACGTTGGGCTTGTTGCCGGCTGCCGGGCATGTCGTAGCGGTCGAGCTTGATGGGGTACTCGCTGAGGCATTGCCGCACACTGTGCGGGCACGTTCTCCGCTATACGCAAACCGGCTATCCGTCATCCATGCTGACGCATTACGTGTTGCCGATCTGTCCATACCTTTGCCTACCTCGTTGGTAGCCAATTTGCCCTACAACATCGCGGTACCAGTGGTGCTACATCTGTTGGCCACGTTTGAATCACTGCAACGGGGTTTGGTCATGGTTCAAGCGGAGGTCGCCGCGCGAATGTCAGCCAAGCCGGGCTCAAAAATTTACGGTGTGCCCAGTGTCAAGATGGCGTGGTATGCACAGGCGGCGCTCGCCGGCTCGATCCCACGGTCAGTGTTCTGGCCAGTGCCCAATGTGGATTCGGGCTTGGTGGCGTTTCAGCGCCGTGAGCCACCGACGGTAGGGGGGCAAAATCCAGACCGAGAGCGCGTATTCACGGTGGTGGATACGGCTTTTGCCCAGCGACGCAAGACTTTGCGTGCGGCGCTAGCTCGCTGGGCCGGCTCGGCGGAGCGAGCTGAAGCGATCCTGTGTACGGCGGGTATTGACCCCAAGACTCGGGGAGAGCGGCTTGGCGTTGAGGCCTTTGCGGCCATCTCGTTGGCTGAAGAGCGCAGCGCATGACGATCACCGTGCGAGCGCCGGCCAAGATCAATCTCTATTTAGGTGTCGGTCCCTTACGCGAAGATGGCTACCACGAACTGTCGACGGTGTACAGTGCCATCTCTTTGTACGACGAACTAACGCTCGAACCAGCTACAACGCTTACTCTTTCCGTACGGGGAGAAGGTGCGGAGCTTCTTGCTACGTCAGACAATTTGGTGTTACGAGCGGCACATGTTTTTGGGGCGTATACCGGAGTCCGGTCACCGGTCGATCCTTCTCCGCAAAGAGATCCCTGTTGCGGCTGGCTTAGCGGGTGGCAGTGCGGATGCTGCCGCCGCGTTAGTGGCTTTTGATCAGCTGTATCGCACTCAGCTTACCCAAGAGGAGCTGCTTGGGTTGGGAGCAAAGCTGGGGAGCGACGTACCGTTCTTACTGGTGGGCGGGGTGGCTATAGGAAGCGGACGGGGCGAGAAGCTGGCACCAGTTCCTACTGGGTTCCCTAGTCACTGGGTGGTCGCCGCCGCGCACGGACAACTGTCCACACCGGAGGTCTACTCCGAACTAGATCGACTGCGTTCGCTTGGTCTGCTATCTAAGACGATGACCCCGATGCCGTCGGTATTCACTCAGCAGGTTTCACCCACATTGGAGCACTTCTCGCGGGCGCTCAGGAACGATCTGCACCCTGCCGCGGTGTCGTTGCGGCAAAATCTCGCCCCGGCACTGCGCACGGGAAGGAGGGCTGGCGCCTTGGCGTCGATTAGTCTCCGGCTCCGGTCCTACCATGCTGTTTCTCGTTCGAGGTGCAAGCCATGGCGAGGAGATTGTGCGGGCATTGTCGGAGCATCCCGAGATCTTTCGGTGGGTGCGGTTAGCACAAAGCGCGGTGGGTGGAGTCAGCGTCCACAGCTAAATGCGTAATCCACAACGGGGAGTCTGTTTCTGACGCCGAGCGGGGCATGCGCAACAATCTCAACAGTCACCCCGGCTAATTTAAACGGCATTTCATCCAGTACGAGAGGGACCATCATGGCGCACTTCCCCGTCGACCATCGGCTGCGTGGTTTGTATCGCGCGATCGCGTTGCTGATCGGAGTGGCGTTGGCAGTGCTTGGTGTGGTTGGTTTCTACAAGACTCGAGACCTGGCACTCTTTTCGCACGATCATGAGCGTGTCTTTGGGGTAACGGTTAACCCGGTGCTTTCCGTTGCGCTGCTTGTGTTGGGCGTCGTCGTATTTTGCGCAGCTCTTATCGGACGCAATATCGACTTCCGGGTGAACCTTGGAATCGGCGGCTTATTCGTGCTCGCTGGCTTGGTCTTTATATGTCTGGTGCCCAGCACGATCAACATCGTTGCCGCGTCGATCACTAACGTGAACGTTTTCTTCGTAGTCGGCATACTGCTGGTCGCTGCGGGCTTGTACGGCAAAGTCTCTGATGGAAGAGCTGGGTAGCCTCGGTATTCCCGGACTCGATTTGGTTAATTATTCGATTTCACACCGACGTTCTCGAGTCGGTTCATTAGTTTGGCGGAGGTACGCGGGGAATTCATGAGTTTTGGAGATCGTCATGTCGATGACAGCACCAAATAAGGCTGAGCTTGCGGCGATCGCAGCGCATTATGGGCTTGAACTCGGCGACGAAGATCTCGAGACTTATCAAGAATTGATAGGCGGCATAGTTGGCTCGTACGACGTGGTGGAGCGGCTTTACGCCGAGATAGCTCCCCACGCGCCCGCGGATCGCGTGTATGAGTGGCCGCAGCCGCAGCAAAATCTCCTTGGTGCCTGGTATGCGAAGACCAACATCAATAAGACTCAGATGGGTCCATTGGCGGGCCAACGCATCGTATTGAAAGACACGGTCGCTCTCGCTGGCGTTCCCATGATGATGGGTTCGAAGATCGTAGAGGGTTTCACCCCAGACACGGACGCAACCGTAGTCACTCGCCTACTCGATGCGGGTGCCACGTTGGTAGGTAAGGCGGTCTGTGAAGACCTCTGCCTTTCATCGGCAAGTCATACGTCTGCCTCTGGACCTGTACGGAACCCATGGGATACCTCACGCACTAGCGGCGGATCGTCGTCAGGATGTGCGGTATTGGTTGCTACCGGGGAAGTAGACGGTGCTATCGGTGGCGACCAGGCGGGCTCGATCCGGGTCCCTAGTGCCTTCTGCGGCATCGTCGGTCACAAGCCGACCCACGGCCTCGTTCCATATACCGGAGTGGGCTCGTTCGAAGACACATTGGACCACCTCGGTCCGCTTTCTCGCACAGCGGCCGGAGCAGCGCAAATCCTCACTGCTATTGCGGGAGTTGATGGCTTGGACCCACGCCAACACGCCACCGGCATCACTGTCAACTATTCGGAAGGCTTGCATTCCGGTGTGGACGGGATGCGCATTGGCGTTCTGCGAGAGGGTTTTGCTTGGCCGGGCTCGTCCGAGCCAGAGGTCGATCAAACAGTCCGTGCCGCCGTCGATCGGCTTGTCCAGGCGGGGGCAACCGCCATGGAGGTGAGCGTGCCGTGGCACCGCGATGCCATCCACTTACTCACGGTGTTGACTATGGATGGCGGAGTGCCGCAACTGGTCGATGGCAATGGTTATGGCATGAACTCAACCCGAAGCTACGATCCAGAGTTCATCGTCCACTTTGCCAAGGGGCGTCATGAGCATCCGGAATACCTAGCCGAGACCGTCAAACTTTCGCTGTTGGCAGGGCACTACTCAATGGAAAAATATGACGGTCGGTATTACGCCATGGTCCAAGACCTCGCGGTCAAGCTCGCCGAGGCATACGATGGCGCGTTCGACGATGTCGACGTACTTGTGATGCCCACTGTGCCCTTCCTGCCCAAGCACATTCCCGCTCCTGACGTCTCCCGGGCCGCGTACATTGGTGCTGCCATGGATGGCATCACCAATACCTGCGGTTTCGATCTCAGTGGGCATCCCGCTACCTCATTTCCGGCCGGGCTAGCTAAGGGTTTGCCTGTGGGCATGATGGTGGTGGCACCGCAGGGCGCAGACGCGCTTACTCTGCGGGTGGCCCAGGCGTACGAGACGCTGGTGGGTGGCTTCCCAGTTCCGCCCGAGGGCTAAGCCCTGGCAACGCACGTCCGGTCGGCATCGATGGGGGTGCGTCACACCTACTGGCGCGTGAGCAAGAGGCGCATGCAAGAATCGACGCCACTGGCCTCTGGCGGCTTTTCGCTGAGGTCTTATTCGGCCGTAGTGTAATTGGCAGCACGACGTCTTTTGGTGTCGTTAGTTCAGGTTCGAGTCCTGGCGGCCGAGCTGTACCAGTAGCTGTGGGGATTGCTCGCAACAGCGGCGTGACCAGTCCCGTTTTGGTTGTCCACAGAACTTGTTTATCCACAGATTTTCATGCTCTCGATCAGGTTTAGACATAGCTGGTTAGCATGTGTGCGTCGTTGAATCTTTGGGGCCGGCGCAATCCGCCGCTACCCATGAATCTTGAGAGGCTGGTGGCCCGAACGGTGACCGCTGCTCATCCGTCCGCAATCGTGGTGCTCGCCGCAGGTGAAGGCACACGCATGCGATCGTCCACGCCTAAAGTGTTGCACTCACTTTGCGGACGGAGCTTGCTCGGCCATGTCATGCATGCCGCCGCCTCGCTCGAGCCGCAGCACATTGTCGTCGTCGTTGGCCATGCGCGAGAGCGCGTCGCTGCTCATATTGCGGACGACATCGTGCCGTGTCTCCCGAAAGACATGCGCGACCGTGTGCGCACTGTGGTGCAGCACGAGCAGCGCGGCACAGGGCATGCGATGCGTTGTGCACTGGAGGCGTTGCCTGAGTTGTCGGGCACTGTGCTTGCCGCTAATGGAGATGTGCCTTTGCTTCGGCCACAGACGTTGGCCGGGTTGGTACAACGACAGCGCAGTGGCTCTTACGCCGCGACAGTGTTGACAGCCTCAGTTCTCGATCCGCGTGGTCTAGGGCGCATCATCCGTGATGATCAGGGAAACCTACTGGCCATTGTGGAGGAACGCGACGCTACGGAAACTCAGCGTGCGCTGACAGAGATCAACTCAGGGGTATTTGCCTTCGAGGCAGCGGCTCTACGCGAGATGCTCAGCAAGCTCACCACAAACAATGATCAAGGCCAGGAATACCTCACCGATGTGGTGCGGCTCTTGCGAGAGGCTGGTGCATCGGTCGCCGCGCACATAGTCGACGATTATCGAGAAACATTGGGCGCCAACGACCGGCTCGAGCTGGCTCAATTGGGGGCGCTGTTGCGGGATCGTCTCGCTGAGCACTGGATGCGTTCGGGAGCCACTATCGTCGACCCCAGCAGTGTGTGGCTCGATGTCACCGTTGAGCTTTCACGAGATGTCACGATCGAGCCGGGTGTGCAGTTGCGGGGTACAACCGCAGTGGGGGAGAACGCGATCATCGGTCCCGATTCCACATTGGTCAACACTCAGGTCGGTCCTGGCGCGCGGGTTATGCGGTCCCATTGTGAGGGGGCGGAGATCGGCGCTGGGGCGAGCGTCGGGCCCTTCGCCTTTTTGCGGCCGGCAGCGCGGCTTGCCCAACAGTCGAAAGTCGGAGCGTTCGTTGAGGTCAAGAATTCCCATGTGGGCGTTGGCTCTAAGGTTCCGCATCTGAGCTATGTGGGCGATGCCGATATCGGCGAGCACACCAATATTGGCGCTGCCACTGTGTTTGTGAATTACGACGGTGTCAACAAATACCGATCCCGTATCGGAAGCTACTGCCGCACGGGAAGCGACAATATGTTTGTGGCACCGGTCACGGTTGGCGATGGCGCTTACACCGGCGCCGGTTCAGTGGTAACTATGGACGTACCGCCCGGTGCACTCGCCCTCGCTCGCGCCGAGCAAATCAACATCGAAGGCTGGGTACAACGGCGTCGGCCAGGTACGACATCGGCGGAAGCGGCTAACCGAGCCTTGTCTAGCGATCCCGACCAAGATCATCCCGATCACACCACCGATCACCCCCACGAACACGGCGATGCCGCAGGTTAGGAGAGCCAGCAGATGAACATCCGGGCCGAGAATCGTAAGAGCTTGATGCTGCTGTCGGGTCGGGCTTATCCCGAGCTCGCAGACGAGATCGCCACCGTCCTTGGCACCGAGGTCACCCCGGTGTCGGCCTATGACTTTGCTAGCGGCGAAATCTATGTTCGCTTTAGACATTCTGTTCGAGGCTCGGATGCTTTCGTTATTCAAAGCATGACAGCGCCGATCAACGAATGGCTCATGGAAACCCTGCTCATGGTGGATGCGGCTAAACGTGGCTCGGCAAAGCGCATCACCGTGGTTCTACCCTTTTATCCCTATGCTCGGCAGGACAAAAAACATCGCGGCCGCGAACCTATCTCGGCTCGTCTCGTCGCCGACCTGCTCAAGTGCGCTGGTGCGCATCGAATTCTCACGGTCGATCTGCACACCGCCCAGATACAAGGTTTCTTCGAGGGTCCTGTCGACCACTTGTTCGCGATGAATCTGCTTGCTGAACACATTTCCACGAAGTACGCGGGTCGAGAGGTAACTGTCGTTGCCCCCGATTCCGGACGTGTGCGAGTCGCTGAGCGGTGGACAGACAAACTCGGCGGCACGCCGCTTGCCTTCATCCATAAGACTCGCGATCCGTTGGTTCCGAATCAAATCGTCGCCAATCGGGTTGTCGGGGAGGTCGAAGGCCGAGTGTGTGTGTTGGTCGACGACATGATCGACACGGGCGGCACCATCTGCAAGGCCGCCGATCTGCTGTTCGATGCTGGTGCGGCTGACGTGGTGGTCGCCGCGACCCATGGCATTCTTTCCGATCCCGCAACGGAACGGCTGAAGAACAGCAAGATCAGCGAGGTTGTATTGACCAACACTCTCCCCATTCCTACGGAAAAACAGCTCGACAAGCTGACCATTCTCTCCATCGCACCATTGGTGGCTCGGGCAATTTTTGAGGTATTCGACGACGGGTCCGTCACTGGCCTATTTGGCGAAGTCCAGTAGGGCGCCCAACCGGGTGGTCGTAGGAGGAAACAACTGGGCTAGACTCGGCACAGTTGCCTGGCGAGGGAGCGCTGCTCCGTAATCGACATGGCTTGCGCCACATGCGCTGCTATGTCGCGCGGTGCGCAAGGCTTGCCAGTTGGCCAGATCACCCGTGGTGTTTTTAGAAGGTTTTAGTCGTCTCAGCGACTCTCGTATTTTTCACAAGGAGTTTTACCGTGTCTGACGCCCGTCTCTCCGCCGAGCCGCGTACCGAGTTCGGTAAAGGCGGCGCTCGCCGCACTCGCCGCGCTGGCAAAATCCCCGCAGTGCTGTATGGCCACGGCCAGCCTCCAGTGCACATTTCGCTGCAAGCACGCGAGTATGCCCAAGCCATCAAATCTGACATGAATACGCTCCTTACCATTGAGATCGAGGGTAAGAACGAGTTGGCTTTGACTAAGGCTCTCCAGCGCGACCCGATCAAGCGCACCATCGACCATGTCGATTTGCTGCTTGTTCGTCGCGGCGAGAAGGTCCATGTCGAGGTCCCCATTGTGCTCAGTGGCGAGCAGGCCAAGGGTGGTCTTCTCACACAGGAGCTCACCACCCTCGCGGTGGAGGCTGAGGCTACTCATCTACCCGAGTCGGTCGAGGTGAGCTTGGATGGTCTCGAGATCGGCCAGCACGTGTTGGCGAAAGACGTGAAGCTTCCAAGCGGGTCCACATTGGACACCGACCCAGAAGCTATTGTCGTCAGTGTGATGGCGTCTCCCACGGCGGCGCAAATGGAGGCAGACCTCTCCTCGGCAGAGGCTGGCCTTGGGATCGAGAAGCAGGCCAGCGAAGAAGAAGCGGAGCCCGCTGCCGAGCCCGCGGCTTCCTAACTTGTGCGGACGCGACGTGTGTAGTCGCGCACCAGTCGGGCTCGTCAGCTAGGTGAAACCTGGCTCGCCAGTATGTGAAGCGGGAGTAGGGTCGGGGAACCATGACCAATGAGCTTTTCCTCGTTGTTGGACTTGGTAACCCTGGCCCTCGTTACGCTGGTAATCGGCACAATGCTGGCTTCATGGTGGTCGACGCGTTGGCTCATCGTGCTGGGGCGCGTTTCAAGGCGCACCGCTCACAGGCTCAGATCAGCGAATGCGGACTGGGCGAGGGGCTGGGCTGGCGGGCGGTGCTCGTCAAACCGATGTCGTTCATGAATATTTCTGGCGGCCCGGTAGTTGGTGTGCGTGACTTTTTCAAAGTACCGACAGAACGCATCGTGGTGGTTCACGACGAGCTAGATCTTCCGTATGGTGCGCTAAGGCTCAAGCAGGGCGGCGGAACAGCAGGGCACAACGGGTTACGTTCGCTTGCTCAATCGTTGGGCAGCCCGGATTTTCTCCGGGTGCGCTTTGGTATCGGCCGCCCTCCTGGGCGGCAACCCGTCGCAGACTTCGTGTTAACGGACTTTGCTGCCCCTGAGCGCAAAGAGCTGGCTGTCCACATTGAACGTGCGGCAGATGCGGTGGAGGCGTTGCTGGCTCGCCCGTTGGCCGACGTGCAAAATATCTTCCACGCGGACTACCCCGATTCTTCCCGACAATAAGTTTCGGACTGATCCACCACGAGCACCCCAATCTGTGACAGGCAAAGAGAAAGAGCGACTCGCGAAGCAATGGGCAACTGTGGCACGCTCGGCAGGGTGATGCCCCACGTGCTGCATGTCTCTGACGCAATTAACACTGGGCTAGCGCACTGCCTCGCGGACGAAATTTCACGTCATCTCGCGGCGGGTGGCAGCGCGACTGTCGCGTGCCCAGACAGCTGGTTGGCTCGGCTAGCTCAACAGGCTGGTGCTCGGGTGGTTCCTTGGCGTCCTCTGAGTGGCTCCGATGTGGCGCTTGCGCTGCAGGCGCGCCAGTTGGGGGAGCTTGTGGAGCAGACCGCGCCCGCCGTCGCACATTTACATGGCTCTCGCGCCGGAATGATCGGGCGGATGGCGATACGTGGCCGTGTTCCTACGGTTTTTAGTCCCTATGGCTGGGCGTTTCTTTCGGCCAAAGGTCTACGCCAGCGGTTGATCCGCGAATGGGAGCGGTTTGCCGCGAGGTGGACGGCGGTGACCATCTGCGCTAGTCAGGGTGAAGCCGCTACTGGACGACGGAATGGGGTTCGTGGTCGGTTCGCATACGTCCCGCCGAATATCGACGTCGCTCCTATCGATGCCTTATGCGACCGCGACCGGGCAAGCGTTCGGGCAGAGTTGGGGTTGTCGGCTGGTCAACCAGTGGTGGTGTGTGCCGCACGCCTGTGTGAGCAGAAGGGGCAGGACGTCGCCGTTGCTGCTTGGCCCTTGGTTCGTGACGCTATCCCGAATGCCGAACTTGTGTTGGTGGGAGATGGACCGGCTCGACGTGACCTGGAGCAGCAGATGGGTATGGGCATTCGGTTCATCGGGCGGGTGGAGCGGGAGACGGCGCTGGCCTGGATGTATGCCGCCGACATCGTCATCTGCCCTTCTCGCTGGGAAGGGAGTTCGTTGGTGCCGCTAGAAGCAAGAGAGTTGGGTCGTCCGGTTGTCGCCTCTGACGCGGATGGCATGCGCGAGGCGGTGGCGGAGGACATCGGACGAGTGGTCCCGGCAAACTTTCCCCGAGCGTTGACGAGCGCGGTTATCGACCTTTTGGCTAATCCAGGGCGAGCAATGGATGCTGGTTTTCGTGCTCGCAAGCTTGCATTGGAAGAGCGTTTGGTGGCGGGGGACGAGGATCCCAACGATCCTGGACGTCTGAGCACGCTGTATGCCGAGGTCCACGAGAGTAAGTCCACAATAGACTAATCGCACGACCGAACCAGGTGATGGCACCGACTCGGTCGGTGGCTACAGTCGGACCATGCCATTAGCGTGTGTCCGCACCTCGGGAAGGCCAACGGCGGCTCTCAGACTTCGGAGTGCGGCGGTGGCGGTGCTGGCCACAGCTGGTGTGTTGTTGCTGAATGCGTGTGGCACTTCCAAAATGACGAACGTCGCCACGGTGCATTCGGCGGGGGAGACGGTGACGCGTGCCGCGGCGCACTATTCGTTCCGGGTTCCGGCCGGTCTAGCGGAGGTCACTGAGCGCACGGACACCGATGTCACGCATCCGACTCGCCGCGATCAATACTTGGCGATTGTCATGCCCACCGAGGTCACCGCGCTGCCAGTGCAGGACGACTATCTGACGGTCGACGCGGTCACCACCAGCCCGCTCAATCTGGCCGACATCGCCGCTGAGAGCACGTCAATGGGCGCGCAAGTGGGTCGGATGACGGTCGCCACGCTCCCCGCTTTAACGATCTCCGAAGTGCCTATGAGTAATCCGGAAATCGATTACGTGATTGACCTTCATGGTGCGGTTTCCGACAAGGCCAATGTGTCCGGCGTCAGAGTCGAGTGCCACTGGAACGAGCACAAACGTCTCATACAAAAGGCGTGCGACCAGCTGGTGGCCAGTCTAAAAATCAGCTAGCCGGTGTTGCGCATGCCGGCAGCGATCCCGTTGACCGTCAATAGTAGGGCTCGGCGGACTTCGGGGTCTTGGTTTCCCTCACGGTAGCGAGCCAGCAGATCCACTTGTAGATGGTGCAGGGGCAGCAGGTAGCGGTCGCGGACGCTGAGTGTCCGACGCAGCCCCGGTTGCGAGTCCAGCAGGCGACCTTGACCGGTAATTGCGAGTACTTCCGCAACGGCACGGTCATGTTCGGCGCGGATTGCGGCGAAGACGCTGTGTAGTTCCTCTGGCACGAGTCGTTCGACGTAATGCGCGGTGATTGCTAGGTCTGTTTTGAACAATGTCATCTCGACGTTGGCCAGAAATGTGTGGAAGAACCGCCAGTGTCGGAACATGTCGTGTAGGAGTTCGCCGTGCCCGTCGGCCCGCAGTGCGGCGACGCCAGAGCCGACTCCGAACCAGCCCGGAACGATCTGCCGCGACTGGGTCCAACCGAATACCCATGGAATCGCGCGCAAGCCCGCCAATCCCGAGTCGGCGTCTGGTCGTTTAGCGGGGCGGGAGCCGATGTTGAGCTCGCCCAATAGTTCCGTGGGTGTGGCCGCCCAAAAATAGGCGGTGAGCGCGGGGTCGTCGATGAGTCGACGATATACACCATGTGCGGCCGCGCTGAGCTTGTCCATAGTGGTGTGCCAGAGTTCGACGTTTTGCGTGTGCTTGGGCGGAGTGACCTGTAGCACGCTGGCACGTAGTACGGCGGCCACGGTCAGTTCCAGATTTTCGCGGGCGAGCGTGGGCAGAGCGTATTTGTCGGAGATCACTTCGCCTTGCTCGGTTACCTTCATTTCGCCATCGACGGTTCCTTCTGGTTGGGCAAGGATGGCGTCATAGGTGGGGCCGCCGCCGCGTCCGATGGTGCCGCCACGGCCGTGGAATAGCCGCAGGCGCACACCGTGTTTATCGGCGATTTGCCGTAGGGCCCGCTGCGCTTGGTGAATTTGCCATTGCGATGCGGCGATGCCGGCGTCCTTATTGGAGTCTGAGTAACCCAGCATGACCTCCTGCACATTACCTCGCGCCGTAACAATCGCTCGGTATGCCGGCACGGATAGTAGGTCGTCGAGGATGGCGCCGGCATGGGACAACTCGGCCACCTGCTCGAGCAGGGGAACAAAGCCAATGTCGGCGCGACCAGCGGTGACATCAACTAGTCCAGCTTCGCGAGCGAGCACCGCAGCGGCCAAAACGTCGTCGACACCCTCGGTCATCGAGATGATGTAAGACTCGATCGTTTCCGCGCCGAACCGTTGCTGCGCGGCGGCAATGGAGCTGAACACCCCGTAAGTCTTTGCGTTGGCGAGCGTGAGCTCGGGTGCCGCGTTGGAGAGCGGACGGTGACTAGCCAGTTCCGTGGCCAGCAGCGCGGTGCGGGTGGCGCGATCCAACTCTTGGTATGGCTGGCTCAGTTCGCCGAGCCGGTCGAAGAGCTGGGAGAGTACGGCGTGATGTGCCGCCGCGTGCTCACGAATGTCCATAGTGGCCAGTTGGATTCCAAATGCACTAATGGTACGAATGATGGTGGTCAGCCGTCCGCTTGCGACCAATTCGCCTCGATGGGCCACAAGCGAGCGACGGATGATCTCCAAATCGGCCATGAGCTCGGCGGTTCCCAGATAATCTCGCCCAGGCACGTGCGGCGTACTACGAGCGAGCCGTCGACGAGTGTGCTCCAACTTGGCGCGGATGCATCGCAGCTTGAGGCGATATGGCTCACCAGCATTGACTCTGCGATGGCGCGGCTCCAGGTCGGGTAGCTGACGGAGGTCGGCGGTCAAGCTGGCGGTCAGTTCCTCGCTGACGCCGGCGACGCGTTCGGAGATAGACAGTTCGTCGATCAGTTCGTCGATCGCCCGCTCGGTTGCCCGGATGCCGTATTCGTGAGCGAGTACTAGCACCTCGAGCGTGACCTCAGGTGTCACAAATGGGTTTCCGTCTCGGTCGCCACCTATCCATGTGCCGAAGGTGAGTGGCCGAGCGGTTGCCGGCTGATGAATGCCCAGCTGGCTGAGCATGTCGGCGAGTTCGACTAGCACCATGGCCGCGGTGTCGTGATGCAGCGATGACAGGTAGTAGACGGCGTTGCGTGCCTCATCTGCGGGTTCGGGGCGCTCCAGCCGGAGTTCGTCTGTCTGCCACAGGAGGTCGACGAGCTCGGCGAGCCGGTGCTGGGTGTGGGCGTCTGGCTCACGTTCTTCAAGTAGATCCGCGATCATGCGGAGCTTGGTCAAGGTGGACCGCCGGGCCGCTTCGGTGGGGTGCGCGGTGAATACCGGGCGTACAGCCAAATGTGTGGCCACTTCGCGTAGTCGAGCAGCCGTCGATTCACCCCCACCCATGTTGTCTCGGGCGATGGCGTCAGCGATCTCCCGCCCGGCATGGGCAATCCAACCGCCTTTGCGATGCCGTTGTTCTCGCAGATTGCGTCCTCGATGCACTTGTTCGGCCGCGTTAGCGAGCAAAAAGTATGTGGAGAAAGCACGGGTCAACCGAGTGGCTGTGGCTGTGTCGACTCGTTCCAACACCGAGGCGGCATTCGCCGGTTCGTGACGTACTACCGCGCGCACTCGCTCCACGGTTGCTAGCAGCTCCGCGTCTTCTTGCCGCACCAGGGTCTCGCCGAGAAGATTGCCAAGCCGACGAATGTCGGCGCGTAGTGCGGCGTTGGCTTCTGCACTCTCTGGGTTTTCCGAGGGTGTCGCGGTCGTAGTTGGTGTCGTGGTTGTGGATGGGGTAGCTGTGGACGCTGCGACATCGTGGCCCCGGTTGGCGATCATGCTCAAGCTTTAGCACAAATGTGCCGGTTTGCACCGTCGAGGGGGTAGAAGCGAAGCCGGTTTCTCCCGCCAAAGGTGGGACTCGGTGTGTTCGGTGCTAAGGCGGTCGCTTTACCATCCGCAGTTGTGAAGATCGCAGTCTTGTGCCATGCAGGTGCCGGCGGCTCTGGGGTCGTCGCCACAGAGCTCGGTGTGCTCACTGCCGAGGCGGGCAACGCCACTCATTTCGTGGGTTCTTCTTTGCCCTTCCGACTTGGGCGAACGACCCCCAACAGCTTGTTCTTCCATGAGGTGGGCGGCTATTCATATCCGCTATTTGAGCAGCCCTTTCCAGAGCTCGCGCAGGCCAACGCGCTGGCTGACGTCATTACCGAACATGATCTCGAGGTTGTGCACGCGCATTATGCGATCCCGCACGCCTCGAGCGCGCTCCATGCACGCGACATTTTGGGACGCTCCAAAGTGGTCACCACGTTGCACGGCACAGATGTGACGATCGTGGGTTCTGCCGCGGCGTTTCGGCATTCCACTCGTCATGCCATTCAAAATTGTGATCGAGTAACCGCTGTGTCGCATTACTTAGCGGCGGAAGCGCGGGCAGTTTTTGACGTGGACGCCCCTATAGACGTCATCCATAATTTTGTTGATTCCGAGCGGTTTCGTCGCAACAACGACGCTAAAGCGCGTGCTCGGTATGCACACCCCGATGAGGCGATCTTCATCCACGTCAGCAATTTCCGACCTGTCAAGCGGGTGCACGATGTCATCGAAACCTTCGCTCGGGTCAATTCTGAGTTTCCTTCACGGCTGTTGATGGTCGGCGATGGTCCGGAACGGGCGGGCGCGTACGAGCTGGCCCAAGAGCTCGGCATTTCTGGCCGCACGCAATTCTTAGGTCTGTGCCCAGATTTGGAAACGATGCTGAGCATCGCTGATGTTTTCTTACTGCCCAGCACGACCGAGAGTTTCGGCCTCGTCGCGCTGGAGGCGATGAGCTGTGAGGTGCCGGTGGTCGCCTCCAAGGTCGGCGGCCTGCCCGAGGTGGTTGAGGATGGCGTGACCGGAGTGCTGTGCGCCCCCAAAGATGTCGATGCCATGGCCGACGCGGCCTTGAGAATTATCGGGGACAATCAAATCCGCACACAAATGGGCGCTGCCGGCAGGCAACGGGCGCTGGATCATTTCCGTCCGGAGCACATCGTTCCGCGTTATCTCGATATCTACGCAGAGCTCAGTGGCAGGTAATACGGCCATGGGGGCACGCTTTAGGCTCGATATATGACCTCCCCCGGCGCCGGCTCCGCACCTCCTGTTTCCAGCTCAACTTCTCTTACCTCTGACAGTGCTGTGAGCGCCCCTTCCTCACTGGTCGGCTTAGGCGCGCTAATACTCGGCGACACGGTCCTGGCCGATGTGGTGTCTCGGGCGCTGGGCCGCAGCGATGAAGGCCCGGGCGTCGAACTCACCGCCCCCGATGCACTGCGGCCCTTCGTGGCGGCCGCGCTCGCCACTGACCAAGAACAGGGCGGTGCGGGCGTTCCGTTGCTGGTAGTCACCGCAACGGAACGGGAGTCAGAAGACCTAGCGCTGGCGCTGCGGTCAGTGCTGCCGCCGGATGAGGTCGTAGTGTATCCAGCCTGGGAGACGCTGCCGCATGAGCGGCTCTCGCCTCGGGCGGACACGGTGGGACGTCGGCTTGCGGTGTTGCGTCGTCTCGCCCATCCGAGCGGTGACGATCCCACGACCGGTCCGGTCAGGGTGATTGTTGCGCCGGTTCGAAGCGTTCTTCAACCGCAGCTTGCTGGATTGGGCGACATTGATCCGGTCGCGTTGCGCTCTGGTGAGTCGGCGAATTTGGACGAGGTCGTGCGCACGTTGGTCGAGCTCGCGTACTCGCGGGTTGATCTCGTGGAGAAACGCGGTGAGTTCGCGGTGCGGGGTGGCATTCTCGACGTTTTCCCGCCCACGGAAGAACATCCCTTGCGGGTCGAGTTCTTTGGCGACGAGGTCGACGAGGTTCGCTACTTCTCGGTGGCAGACCAACGTTCTCTGGAAGTCGCGCCCCATGGACTGTGGGCGCCGCCGTGTCGTGAATTGCTGCTGACGGACGGGGTGCGCAAGCGCGCCGCTGAACTCTGCACTGAGCGTCCCGATCTTGCGGAGCTGCTGGACAAGCTCGCTGACGGCATTCCGGTAGAGGGCATGGAGTCGTTGATGCCGGTGCTGATAGACGCGGCGTCTGGTCAGAAACTTGAACTGCTGTTTGACGCGTTGTCACCCAAGACCCATGTGCTGGTGTGTGACCCGGAGCGCGTGCGCACCCGCGCGCATGACTTGGTCGCCACGAGTGAGGAGTTTTTGGCGGCCTCCTGGGCCGCTGCTGCGGTCGGGGCCCAAGCACCCATTGATCTCGGGGCAGCCTCTTTCCATAGCTTGGCCGATGCTCGGGCCACCGCCCAGCAGCGCCAGTTTCCATGGTGGACGGTCAGCCCATTAGCCGACGCGGACGCTGTGACGGTGGACGCGCATCCAGCGCCGGCATATCGCGGCGACACTGAGAAAGCGATTGCGGAGATCGGCGACCGGGCACGCAATGGTTGGCGGGTCGTTGTCGTCGTGGCGGGGCACGGAACCGCACGTCGAGCGGTGGAGCAGTTTCATGATGCTGACGTCCCGGCAACCACCGTGGGGTCCATTGTGGACAAACCTACACCGGGGCAAGTGCTGGTCACGACGGGTGCGCTGGATCGGGGTTTTACCCTCGAGTCCCTGAAGCTGGCGGTCATCACCGAGACCGACCTCACCGGCGCTCGCCCGGCCGAGGCGCCGCGCAAAATGGCGAGCCGTCGTCGTAATGCGGTCGATCCGCTACAGCTGCAGCCAGGCGACTATGTGGTGCATGAGCAGCACGGAGTCGGTCGCTATGTCGAGATGGTGCGTCGAACCATCAACGGCGGCGAACGCGAATACTTGGTACTGGAGTACGCCGCGAGCAAGCGGGGGCAACCGGGCGACCGACTGTTCGTTCCGACCGATCAGCTCGACCAGCTGACCCGCTATGTCGGGGGAGAAGCGCCGGCATTGCACCGGATGGGTGGTGCCGACTGGCAGAAAGCGAAAGGCCGAGCGCGCAAGGCGGTCAAGGAGATCGCTGCTGAACTCATTCGTCTCTACGCCGCCCGCACCGCCACGCCGGGCTACGCGTATGGCCCCGACACCCCGTGGCAACGTGAGCTAGAGGATGCCTTTCCGTTCACCGAGACTCCTGACCAAATGGCCGCCATCGACGAGGTCAAGGGCGATATGCGGCAGCCGCATCCGATGGACCGCGTCATTTGCGGTGATGTTGGTTACGGCAAGACCGAGATCGCGGTGCGAGCGGCTTTCAAGGCGGTGCAAGACGGCAAGCAGGTGGTCATTCTGGTCCCGACCACACTGCTGGCTCGGCAGCACACGGGCACCTTCACCGAGCGAATGGCGCAGTTCCCGGTCAAGATCGCTCAGCTTTCCCGGTTCCAGACCGAAGTGGAGGCAAAGGACGTACTGGCGGGTTTGGCCGAGGGCAGTGTCGACATCGTCATCGGCACGCACCGGTTGCTACAGCCGGGGGTGCGGTTCAAAGATCTCGGACTAGTCATTGTGGACGAAGAGCAGCGGTTCGGAGTGGAGCATAAAGAGCACTTGAAGCATCTGCGCACGGCGGTTGACGTACTCACCATGTCGGCGACGCCTATCCCACGCACGCTGGAGATGAGCCTGACCGGCATTCGCGAGATGTCGACTATCGCCACCCCGCCGGAGGAGCGGCACCCGGTTCTTACCTACGTGGGCGCCTATGACGACAAGCAGATCTCTGCTGCGATTCGTCGAGAGCTTCTGCGGGACGGGCAGGTTTTCTTTATTCATAACCGGGTGGAGTCGATCGAGCGCGCGGCGCAACGAATCCGTGAGCTCGTGCCAGAGGCCCGAGTGTCGGTGGGGCACGGGCAAATGAGCGAAGACGCGCTCGAGCAGGTCATGGTCGGCTTCTGGGAGAAGCGGTATGACGTGCTGGTCTGCACCACCATCGTTGAGTCCGGTTTGGACATGCCCAATGCGAACACGCTGATCGTGGAACGTGCCGACATGTTCGGGCTTTCCCAGCTACACCAGATCCGTGGTCGGGTCGGGCGTGGGCGGGAACGCGCCTACGGTTACTTTTTCTACCCGCCAGAACGTCCACTTACTGAGACGGCGCATGAACGGCTCGCCACCATCGCCCAGCACACCGAGCTGGGTGCGGGAATGTATGTCGCTATGAAAGACCTGGAGATTCGTGGCGCTGGCAACCTGCTGGGCGGTCAGCAGTCGGGGCACATCGCCGCGATCGGCTTCGATCTGTATGTCCGGATGGTGGGAGAGGCTGTCGCCGAATTCAAAGGCGAGCGCAATGAAGAAGCGGCAGAGGTCAAAGTGGACTTGCCGATCGATGCCAACATTCCGCACGACTACGTGACTGGCGAGCGCTTACGGCTTGAGATTTATCGCAAACTGGCGGCGGCCGAAACGGCCGACCAGTTGCGGGCCGTCCGAGAAGAGGTGCTCGACCGCTACGGTCTCTTGCCGGAACAAGTGGAGCATCTGTTTGGTGTCGCGGCTTTCCGGATTCTTGCCCGAGCGCACAGATTGACAGACATTGCGGTAGCTGGCCGCGCCATCCGGTTCGCGCCCGTCGATCTTCCAGAAAGCCGGGTGATGCGGTTGCAGCGGCTTTACCCTGGGGCAATGTACAAGCAAGCCGCCCAAGTAGTCACAGTCCCGGCGCCGACCACGGCGCGCATCGGCGGGAAACCACTGCGCGACGCTGAGCTGCTGCGGTGGTGCACCACGCTCATCGAGCAGGTGTTTGAGTAGCGGGGAGCGAGGTCATGCCGCACCTATCTAGCGCGTACCAAGCCGGAGCAAACGTTGGCCATTGAGTGGATCGCGTGTCATGTCCAACTGGAATAAGGCCCGCGTGTTTCTCGAAAGGGTGGGAATGCCACGTACGCCGTGGCTGATGAGTTTCTTTCAAGATGATTTGGAAGGGAAATCGAAGTTAGAAGCGGATAGAATTCGAGCTGACCGTTTTTTTCATTTATCTGATCGAGATAAAAAATTTATTCGCGAAAAAATGCCGTTACTCATTGGCATGAACTTGATTCTTCCTTTTGCGGTAAGAAACGAATATAACCATTACTACCTAGAGCAATGTAGACAGAAAAGGCAATACGAACTAAACGGCCCTAGAGTGAATGTCGCTCTGAATGAAGAAGACAACACCATCGATCTGGGGGAGGAGCATTTTCTCATTTGGCCTGGCCTTACGTGGGAAGAGCGAGGAATTTTTGCGGATCAAGATCCGTCCAATAAGAAAGTAAAGCAAGTATTCATTAATCTTTTCCCTCGGAAGTCTATTGTTGGGGAGATTGCGAGAAGAATAGATGATCTGCAGGATTGCGACCAGTACCCGCCAGAGGTTCGAGAAAGAACCGCGAACATTCTTTGCAGGCTATCGCCAATAAATCATACCTGGGATGAGCAAGAGTTTTTCGGGACTTTTCTGCGCTCGCTACAAACAAACTTGTCGAACGGAGTTGCATTAAGCGTAAAATACCATCCCTCTTTTAAGGAAATGGAGCGAATTTGCGCCGAAGTGAACATTTCCCGGAAGGAATTAGGTCTCGATCTCATTCAATATAAGAAGTCGAAAAAAGAGGAGTCTGTTCATCCCTTGGATCGCTTTACGGATAGACCACCTATGAAAATTTTGACAAGTCTGTCCGATGGGGATGGAACTCCCCGAAGATCAAAGTAGTTTGGTCTCGTCAGTGAGCTGGGAAAACATCGATGTGACCATCGACAGTTTTTCACCTGTGGACGCAGACAAGGCGATCCTGCGAGCATGGCACGACGTGGTCGTCGCCGCCTTGGCAGTTGACCTCCCACAAGACCCGCTCCCGGTGCAGCAAGACACCACGGCGGAGCTGACTACGGAAAACGTCAACACTCAGCGCTACTTCTGGCTTGCGCGAGACACCGGAAATGTGGTGGGAGTGGCTGAGTTGCGCCTGCCACTGGTACAAAACAGGCAGCGAGTCAAAGTGGACATCATTGTCGCCCCCGAGCATCGTGCTCATGGTTACGGAACCAGGCTGCTTGCCGCAGCGGTCAAAACCGCACGCGATCACGACCGGACGGTCCTAGACGGTGCGGCCGTTGCTGGCGGTGCCGGTTCCTACGTAGCTGAACGTTGGGGCTTTTCCCTAGCCCAAGTAGAGGCCCGCTCACTCATCACCAGATCTACTATGGACACTTTTCTGGTGGAGAAGGAGCTTCAGGCGGGCCGGGAGGGGTATCGTCTCGTCAGCTGGGTGGGCTCCGCGCCTGACAATGTGGTGCGTGCCTATGCCGCCGCTAAGAATGCTATGGCTGACGCCCCTCTCGGCGACCTCGAATTCGAACCATGGCATTGGAACACCGAAGCGGTACGGGCTTTCGAGCATCAGCATGCGGTAGGGAAAGAGCTACGAGTCGTTGTCGCGGTACATGAAGCGACGGGCGCCATCGCGGGCCTTACCGAGGTACTTATCTCGCATTGGACGCCTTCTCGGGCCTGGCAGGAGGACACCTCGGTGGTGCGTGAACACCGGGGGCATGGCTTGGGTATCTGGCTTAAGTCGGCGATGCTCAATTGGCTTGCGGAAGAGCGGTCTGATGTACATGAGATTCAGACGTGGAACGCGGCCGAGAACCGTTATATGCGGGCGATCAATGAGCGCCTGGGCTTCCGGGTTGATGCTTGGGAAAACAACTACCAGGCGCCGTTGTGAAGCGCGACGATGTCGGAGGCGTTGCAAGGGAGCAGAGCCAAAAAAAATCCCCGCCCAGCTGGGCGGGGATCCTCTGCGAGCATCTAGAGCATGCTAACTTGCTCCGCTTGCGGACCCTTCTGGCCCTGCGTGATTTCGAACTCCACTCGCTGACCTTCGTCCAAGCTGCGGAACCCATTGCTGTTGATGGCGGAGTAGTGAACGAACACGTCTGGACCCTCACCGTCTGGTGCAATGAATCCAAAGCCCTTGTCGGCGTTGAACCACTTGACGGTGCCTTGCTGAGCCATAACTTTCTCCCTGCGGAAAACGGTACGAACCACACACGTTGTGCGCTTCGTGATTGCCGGACGGCTTTCCGGGAGACGATCTGAAACCCAAAAAGTGCCCGCTGTCTTACATTCCGCGGGCGTCTTACCAACGATCGAGGAACTACGACTGCAACCGCTCACAAGCTTACCTGGTCGATTCGACCCTGTGCTAGAGCATGCGGTGAACTTTGAAATGCTTCTGTATCTGAGCTAGCTCTTATCCGAAAGTTTCATCGACGACGTCGGCTCTAGTCTGGTTTGCGTGACCGAAACCTCCCCAGATGTAATTGACGATGTCAGCACTAGTCGGCTTTACCTGCTGGTTACCTCGCCGCGACTTCCGGCTGGCCTGCTTACTGCCCGCGCCTGGAGCCTGCTCCAAACGCATCCCGTCTATGCCGGGGCAGAGACGGAGGCGGTAGCCGCACTGCGTGCCTGCGATGTGCCGGTTGAAATTCTCGATGGCACCCCGACCGAGCAGGCGGCTTCGTTTCGGCTGGTCGCACACTCCGGGGTTGAGCCGGTTTGGTTCGCGGGACCAACCGGCGATACCCAGTTCGCGACCGCGCTTGGCCATAGCGTGGTGCGAGAAAACGGCGTGAGCGGCGCGGGTGACCGCCGACCAGTGCCTGAGCTAGAGGTGGTGTACGGCTCCTGGGATCCGCCGGGGGCTCGGCTGCTCGACGTGGTCGCGGTGATGGATCGGTTGCGCACTCCCGGTGGCTGCCCGTGGGATGCGGAGCAGACACACAGCTCACTCATGCCGTACTTGCTGGAGGAAGCTTACGAAGCCTACGACGCCATAGAAGCAAATGACCGTGAGGCGATGATCGAAGAACTCGGCGACGTGCTGTTGCAACCGGTGTTCCATGCGCGTCTCGCCGAAGAAAACCCAGAGCAAGATCGGTGGAATATTGACGACGTCGCTGGCGCCCTAGTGGACAAGCTGGTGCGGCGTCACCCGCATGTGTTTGCGCGGGTGCCAGGCAGAGACCGCAGACGATGTGAAGCGCAATTGGGAAGAAATCAAGCGCCACGAAAAGCAGCGAACGTCTGCTTTGGATGGTGTCGCCAGGGCGCAACCCGCACTGTCCCTAGCCCGGAAGTACCTGTCAAAGGCGGAGAAGTTCCAGGTGCCGGTCACAACGCCGAGCCTGCCTCGCCGGGCTCAATGTGCCGGATGACTCCGAGCGGTTGGGTGATCTGTTGTTGTCCATTGTGGTCGCCGCCCGTTCCCATGGTCTCGATGCCGAAGCCGCCCTCCGTTCGGCAGCGGACCGGCTCGCTGGGCAGATTCGGGCCACTGAAGCCAGCTCCGCGTAGGTCCGCGACTAGCCCCACGTGTCTGCCGGTCATTTTCTGGAGTGAACTCAGAAAATGACCGGTCAGCTCGCTAAATCCTGTGGCATCGGCGGGGGAGTGGCATGGTTGCGCGGTAGGCTGCCGGCTGAATCTTGGTGCTGTGACGCCACCGGCTGTCTCAATCGGCGTCACAGCACAACCGCAATGTATGGCCTAACTACCCGCACAACCCCCAGTTAAGGAGCGTCGCGTGGCCGCGATTGAAGGTCTTGTTGCCCGAGAAATCCTCGACTCGAGGGGTAATCCAACGATCGAAGTCGAAGTACTTCTCGACGATGACACCGTGGGTCGGGCTGCCGTGCCGAGTGGGGCATCCACCGGTCAGTTCGAGGCGATCGAGCTGCGCGACGGCGGCGAGCGCTATGCGCGGTAAGGGTGTGGCCGCGCGCGGTCGACGCGGTGAGCGATGAAATCGCCCCGGAGCTCGTGGGGTTTGATGCGAGCGAGCAGCGGCTCGTTGACCAAACGCTTCTTGACGTCGATGGAACTCCCGACAAAAGTCGTTTGGGTGCTAATGCCATGTTGGGTGTCTCGCTGGCGGTAGCGAAGGCCGCAGCCGACTCCGCGGACCTTCCGCTATTCCGGTATCTAGGTGGACCCAACGCGCACCTGCTGCCGGTGCCGTTGTTCAACGTTCTCAACGGTGGGGCTCATGCTGACTCCAATGTGGACATTCAAGAATTTTTGATCGCACCCATCGGTGCACCCACGTACCGCGAGGCGTTGCGATGGGGCGCTGAGACCTACCACGCGCTCAAGTCCGTCCTCAAAGCCAAGAAGCTCTCGACTGGGCTCGGCGACGAAGGCGGGCTTCGCGCCAGATCTGCCCAGCAACCGGGCCGCGCTTGACCTCATCGCCGAGGCGATTGAGAAGGCCGGCTACCAGCTGGGTTCCGACATCGCGTTGGCCATCGACGCCGCCGCCACGGAGTTCTATGCCAATGGCGTGTATGAGCTCGAGGGGGCGAAAAAGTCGGCTGACGACCTCACCGCGTACTACGCAGAACTGGTCGCGACCTACCCGATCGTCTCGCTTGAGGACCCACTGTCCGAAGAAGACTGGGACGGTTGGCGCACGCTCACCGCAGAGCTGGGCAACAAGGTGCAGATCATGGGCGACGATCTGTTCGTCACCAATCCCGATCGGCTTAAGCGCGGTATCGAAGAGCTCGACCGCGAACGCGTTGCTGGTCAAGGTCAACCAAATCGGCACCCTGACAGAGACGCTCGACGCGGTGGCTCTGGCACAGCACTCCGGTTACCGGTGCATGCTTTCGCACCGATCCGGCGAGACAGAAGACACCACCATCGCTGACCTCGTGGTGGCCACTAATGCGGGTCAGATCAAGAGCGGTGCGCCTGCCCGTTCGGAGCGCGTCGCTAAGTACAACCAGCTTTTGCGGATCGAAGAGGAGCTCGACGACGCCGCCAGGTATGCCGGCCGAGGCGCCTTTCCTCGTTTCGCGGCACAAAAGTAGACGGAATGGTTCGTCATCCCTCCGCAGCCGGCTCTGGTGCCTCATCTGGACCAGGGGCGGCCGCGGCGCGGCGCGGAGCGGCGAACCGCTCCCCCCGATCAGCGGGAAAAGGCGGCGGTAAAGCAAAAACTAGAACTTCTTCTACCTCTACGCGGATCCGCCGGCGAAATAGAACATTCGGATCGGGAGCCCGCTGGGCGCAGACCCGGAATCAGGCGCACGGTGGCGAGCAATCGGGCCGCCCAAACAGGCAGACGTTTTCAGCGTCGACCTGGTCCGCGTTTCACCGGCCGGGCCGCCGTGTTGGCCGTGGTGCTGGCTTTGTTGGCTCTCACGCTGGCCTATCCTGCTCGGCAATACTTTGCCCAGCAGGCACAGATCGCTCAGATGGAGCGTGACCAGGCGTCACAGCGCGAGCGTATTCATGCGCTACAAGGGCAGAAAGACCAGTGGAAAGATCCGGACTATATCCGTAGCCAGGCGCGCAAACGCCGGCAATATGTCCAACCCGGCGAGATGGCTTATGTCATCAAAGATGAGAACGCGGGCTCGGGTGAGAGCTCGGCCGTCGATGCCCAGCGCGGCCACAGTAGTAACCGGGGCTCCTGGTATAAGAAACTGTGGTCAACCGTCCAGGCAGCGGATCGTCCCGCGAGCACGTGAGCGTCCAAGAGAGCGTTACTGACAGCGATCGTCAGGTGGTTACGACCCAATTGGGGCGTGAGCCTCGCGGCATGGTCGCCGTCGCGCATCGATGCCCCTGCGGCTCGCCGGATGTGGTGCGGACGTTGCCGCGATTGGCTGACGGCACGCCATTCCCGACGACCTTCTATCTGACCTGTCCTAAGGCCGCTGCGGCGATTAGCCGTCTCGAGGGTGCCGGTGTGATGCGGGAGATGACCGCCCGGCTCAGTGACGATCCAAAGTTAGCCGAGAAATACCGCCAGGCGCACAACGACTACCTGCATCGCCGGGACCAGTTGGGCGACGAAGTGCCGGAGATCGCCGGAGTCTCTGCTGGCGGGATGCCCGAGCGAGTCAAGTGTTTACATGCGCTGGTGGGCCATTCGCTCGCGGCAGGCCCAGGGGTCAATCCATTCGGTGACGAAGCGCTCGCGCAGTTATCAGAGTGGTGGTGCTCGGGTCCATGTGTCGAGCCCGATGTGTCCACATCGGAGAGCCGGGCATGACCCGGGTGGCCGCCATCGACTGCGGTACCAACTCCTTTCGGTTGTTGATCGCCGACATCTCGGCCGACGGATCACTCCACGACGTCGTCCGGCGGGCCGAGATTGTTCGGCTAGGAGAAGGGGTCGACGCCTCCGGCACGCTGACCACCGCAGCGCTGGCGCGTGCACGAGCGGTGCTCGTGAGCTTCGCCACCCAGCTACATGAGCTTGGTGTCGACAAAGTACGTCTGGTGGCGACCAGCGCTACCCGAGATGCGTCCAATGCGGACGAGTTTCGGTTGCTGGCACTAGAGACGGTCGCGGTGGAGCCGGAGGTCATTTCGGGCGCTGAAGAGGCATATCTGTCCTTTACTGGCGCGGTCCGCAGCTTGCAGGATTCGCCGGCGCCATGGTGTGTGATCGACGTGGGTGGTGGCTCAACGGAGCTGGTGCTGGGTGCAATCCTCGCCACGGCGTCGACGCGGCAATGTCGATCGACATTGGTTCCGTCCGCATCACGGAGCGATGCCTGATGGGCGACCCACCTTCCGCTGAGCAGATCGAGGCCGCTCGTGACGAAATGATCAACGCGCATGTCTCGGAACCGCGCTCCGAGCGGGTTGCCGTGGTTCTGCACGCACGCTCGTCGGAGTAGCGGGCTCGGTAACGACGATGACCGCCATCGCGTTAGGACTGTCCCATTATGACTCTGCAGCGGGTGCACCATGCCGCCATGACCATGGACGATGTCTCCCAGGTAACCCAGCGGTTACTAACATCCAGCCGTCAGCAGCGCGCAGAGATCGGATCGTTGCAACCCGGACGGGCCGACATCATCGCCGGAGGTGCGCTCATCGTCCAGCAGATTATGCAGGCCGCGGGTGCCAGTCAGCTGATCGCGAGCGAGCACGACATCCTCGACGGCATCGCCTACGCCCTGGGTTAGCCATCTTCCAGCGGCTGGCCATTCTCTTGCGGTCTACTCAAATCCGGCTCTACCAGCTGTGACGCCGTGACAACGCCTGTTACCGTGGGTCCAATGACCGATCGGAGCCCGCCATGTCCGCTGAGCTTGTCCCCGCAAGGCGGGCGCGACGCAGCGAGCCTGGCATTGATAGGCGCCAGGTAGCTAAGGGCACTACGCAAGCAGCTGTGGCCGTTGCGGATACTTTTACTGGTGGTCTCTTTACCCTTGCTTTAATGGGCGCCGACGTTAACATCCACCTCGGCAGATTGCCAGCAAAAAAGGCATTCGAACTAGGCTTGAGGATCACTGACCGTCAGATTGAAAGTGCCGCTCAAGCCGGCAATTTCCATAAGGCGCAGAGGCTTATGGAACGACGAGCAAAAATTAAGTTCGTCAATGGGTGAGCTGATCTTCCTGCTAATTCCATAAGAAAGCTGACTACGTACACGGGAACTAACCCCTCATTCACTAACGCGCTAGCCCTCGTTCCCGGCGAGCGGCTTGCCGTAGCAGCCGGAAAAGTGGCCAAAGGAGCGGTTAAAGGAGCTAAGGGAGCAAGGGCAGTCCAAGCTGTAGCAAAGGCTCCCGGTGCAGCAAAAGTGGCCTCAGGAACAGCTCGTGTCGCTAGACATCCAGTCACTAAACACATAGGGCGATCCGTAGCAGAGAATGTAAGCCCAGTCGACGTTGCCGCGTCTATTGACACCGTTATCAAAGCCGAAAATGGCAACAAGAAATATGCACTAAAAGCCGAGCTTGGCAAGCACGCTACTGGCGTGGCCGTTAATGCAGCCTTTAGCAAGGCTGTGGGTCAGTTCTTTGGTAAGAAAGGGCGGACTCGGACTACAGCGCAAGCCGCAACGCCTGCCACGACGTCCACGTTGTCCATTTCCTGCCGACAGAGGTTCTTGGTATGACGCCGGCTAAAGCCGGTCCCAGCCGTCGTTGGCTGGGAGCCAACGACGTTAATAGGCGAGTTAAAAGGCCGGCTAGAGAAACTTTCGCAGCTGCCGCGGCCACTCCGCCGCCTCAGGCGGCTCAGGCGGCTCACCGAAATTCCAGTCGTCGTCCACCTTCCTCGCCGCGTGCGCCTCGCATCACGCCTCTGCCGAACAGAAACCGGCAGCCCCTCGCCATCGGCTCAGGCGCCGCGCCCACGACGACCGGCCGGTAGGTAGGCACCCCTCCATGACTGTGGTTCCTATGGGTTTCATTGCTATCTACGCCGTGGGTTTCAACCGCGGTGAGCCATTGGGACGACAAACGTCCGCACGTTTGATGAGGACCAGTAAGCTGGTGTGAGCAGTAGCGACAACGAAGAACGGGTGGCACTAATGAGTGCACATAGGTCGCCAAGGCGGTGGTGGCAACGGCTTGGTAGGTGTGTCCGTAGGGCTACTTTGGCAGCTCGAACTTTTGCGGCGAACAATCCTTGGGCGGTGCAGCAAGGAGGCACGGCTCTACGGGATGTTGTCGCTGCTATGGCTACAGCGCAACGTGGGCAGCGGCGTGGAGCAGCGCGAGACGCAGCCACACAAGCAGCTCGACGAGCGGCCCAAGATGCTTTTAATACCGTCATAGGTGCCGGTAGTCGTACGGCCCACGCTAGATAGACCTGCTCATAATCTGACCGTGACTTCAGTCCCCAGCTACCTGCGCAGTAGCTCCGCGGTAATACCCGCGCGCTCTGCGGTGGACGTCGTCGAGCAAGCGCAGCAAGCAGCCACATTGGACGAACTCGACGCTCACATAGCGTCTTGCCGGTCGTGCCCAAGGTTAGTGGAGTGGCGAGAACAGGTGGCTCGAGAAAAACGGGCCGCGTTCAAAAATGAAGAGTATTGGGGCCGCCCGTTGCCGGGCTTCGGCCCGCGAGATGCCAGTATCGGCATTGTCGGATTGGCGCCCGCTGCCCATGGCGGCAACCGCACCGGCCGAATTTTCACCGGCGACAAGAGTGGTGAGTGGCTTTTTGCCGCGTTGCACCGCGCTGGCCTCGCCAATCAAGCGGAAAGCATCTGCGTCCATGATGGACTCGCGCTGCGGCGGACGCGTATTTTCGCAGCGGTCCGATGCGCACCGCCAGCTAACAAGCCAACACCGGCAGAGCGCGACACCTGCACCCCTTGGCTAGATCGCGAGCTGGAGCTGCTTGCGGCCAACACTCAAGGTCCTTGTGGTGCTTGGCGCGTTCGGCTGGAACACGCTGTGGCCAGCGTTGGTCCGATTAGGGATCGAGGTGCCGCGGCCCCGGCCACGGTTTGGCCATGGGGCGGAAGTCACGGTCGAAGATCGACCGAACAATCCGCTCACGGTCTTAGGGTGCTACCACGTGAGTCAGCAAAATACCTTTACTGGCAAACTCACAGCAGCGATGCTCGACGGCGTCTTTGCGCGCGCGGTCCAGCTCGCTCATCCATTCGGATGACAACGTTGGTGCCTACACGTGCGTAAGTAACCTGGCTGCGTTCACACCGTTATGGCAATGCAGCCAAGGTCGCTGGCGCTTTGCGTACGGTAGGGCGCAAGCCTGGGTGGTGGAATGGCAGACACGGCCGTCTTAAAAACGGCTGCCCTTAAAACGGGCATGCGGGTTCGAGTCCCGTCCCGGGCACACGCGATTGAGGCGAGAGACACGCAAGCTTGCTTGTGTGTCCGAGCCGATTGAGCGTGTTGACGAGCGGAGCGAGGAACACAGGCGATTGGTTTTGTTGGGCGAGAGACACGCAAGCTTGCTTGTGTGTCCGAGCCGATTGAGCGTGTTGACGAGCGGAGCGAGGAACACAGGCGAGTTTGACGGCTGTCGGATCTGTTCCCAACTATCTTAATGGCTTAGGGTGCCCAGCAGCGGCGCTGACTCGTTGCCCTCACCTTTAGCGCACCGACTCAATGCGTGCTGTCCACACCGCGACATTTGGCGCCTACGCGATACGCTATAGCCAACTATGTGTCAGCGTATCCGTGTTATTTGGCGGGTACTGCGCCTTATGTAAGCCCTCAGGGAGGCCAACCGTGAGAAGTAAGAATCCGGTCTTGGGTCGATTGACCCAGCGGGCAACTCGCCATGCCGGGTTGCGCCGTGAACCAGTGGGCGGGCCTGGCTACTCGTCGCCTGGCTATCCCGGTGGTTATGGCCCGAATTACGGTGCTCCCACCACCACGATGGACCCGAACTACCAGCAGCAACAGCAGCAGAGCTACTCGCCGTATGCTCCGTCTTCTCAGCGAGCGATGACGGTTGACGACGTGGTCGTTCGCACTGTGGCACTGCTCGGGTTGACTGGCCTATCGGGTGCGGCGACATGGCTTCTGGTGCCGGAGAGCACCGGCACCACGGGGGTTGCTCTCGCCGGTGGCATTATTCTCGGCCTTGTATTGGGCTTGGTTATCGCCTTCATGCAGGTCACTAACCCGTTGGTGATTAGCGCCTACGCGGTGGTAGAAGGCGTGGTGCTCGGCGTCGTAAGCCGCTTCTACGCGGAGATTTACGGCGGCGGCATCGTGCTGCAGGCTGTGGTGGGCACGTTCGCCGTGTTCTTTGGCATGGCTGCGCTCTATAAGCTGCGCGTTTTGCGCGCCACCCCGAAGTTCACTCGTTGGGTGACCGGCATGCTGTTTGGCTTCTTGGGCCTGGCGATGCTCAATCTTTTGCTCGGTGCCTTCGGTGTGAACAATGGCCATGGGCTTGGTCTGCGCGATGGCGGTCCGATGGCCGTCATCTTTAGCCTGGTGGCGATTGGGCTGGCAGCGCTGACCTTCATCAACGATTTTGGGGCGGTGGAGGCCGGCGTAAACGCGGGTGTTGAGCAGCGGTATGCGTGGTACTGCTCCTTTGGCATCCTGGTTGGCTTGATCTGGCTGTATTTGGAGATTTTGCGGCTGCTCGGTTACGCGCGAAATTAGTGCGCATGAGTTACTCGTCAACTGCCACGGCGGCCGATTCTCTGCGATCGGCCGCCGCTGGTTTTCATCAACGTATTGCTGTGTGGGCGAAGCCGCGATGGCGAATGCATGCGGGCGCGGTGGGTGCGTTGGTGCAGCAATTAGCTGACTTTGCCGCAGATGCCGAAGGTGAGCCGCATCGCGCGGTGCCGCGACTTGCGAATGATGTAGCTTTGGCAGATCAGTTCGCGGTAATAGCGCACGATCTGATGGCGGCACGCCCGAGTGCGGAGCTCACTGGCAGAGCATGTGCTGCCCTTCGTAAGGCGAGTAAGCAGTTGACGTAGCGCTCTGGCGTTCATCGGCTATCCCAGCGTCCCGGTGTCGCGCACATGGGCGGGGTCCCTAGGACGTTCGTGATTATGTTCTCGCGTTTTGCCTGGCAGGAGTTCGGCGAGAAGGTGGAGCCGATGCCGTAGTTCTCCCAGCAACGGTGGGAGCCGTCGTCCATGCTGGTCGGAAACGTGATTGGCCGCATCGAGTGCACTGACGGGGGCGACCTCGGTTCCGGCGTTGTTCGCGGCCGCGACGGCGGCGTGGGCGAGTCGTTGGACCCCGTCGGGCGCAGGCGCTGGTGGCAGGGTGATGTCTATCGCGGGTGTGCGTGCCAGGTTTTCGTCGTATCCGAGTGCTGTGATGAGTGACGGCAATACCACTGCTACCGCCCGTGCGTACCCCAGGGCAGAAGGGTGGAATTGGTCGTGGGCGAACATCTCTTCTGGCCGCGCCAGGAATTCTGCTCCCAGCAGGTCACCTAGCGATACGGTGCGGCCGCCCGCTGCCACCACGGCCACGGTTTGGGCCGCCGCCAACTCTCTGCTCCATTCTCGGGCTATCCAGCGCAATGGTCGCCGGATGGGTTGGATTGCGCCAAGGTCAGGGCATGTGCCGACGACAACGCGCACATTATGCTCAATGAGCCGCCGAACGGCTCGATCCAAGTGGCGCACAGCGTTGAGGGGGCGGATTCCTCGAGTCACATCGTTGGCGCCGACGAGAATGGCGACAATGTCCGGTGGGTTCGCCAATACAAGGTCGAGCTGAGCAGGCAGATCTTTGCTGAGTGCCCCCACAACGGCGGGGCACCGTACATCGACTGGCCGGTGTAGTGCTTGGGAAAGGCTCATGCCCATAAGTGCGCCGGGAGTCTCTTCTGGGCTTTCTACTCCGAACCCGGCCGCGGTGGAGTCGCCTATGAGTGCCAGCGTGAGCGGCTTGCCTGGTTCGTTGTCTCCGTAGCGTCCGTCGCAAGGCAGCGGAGCGTCGGTAGCGACGGGAATGACCTGCCGTGCCCGGAGCGCTTGACCTACGAGCAGGGCAGCTGCGGTGATGCCGAGCAGACCCACGGCGCCGGTCCCGTAGGCCGCCTTAACGGCGATCTGCCGGGCCCGTGCGGCGCGACTCCGTGTCGTCATTTAATGAGGTCCTTCCATGCTTGTTGGCCGACATCGTGGTCCGCGGACTGAGATTAACCCACCTTGGCTATAGCCCCGCGTACGCTGGCGCCGTGCGCTATGTCAACTCGATAGTTCAGCTGATCGGTAACACACCTTTGGTTGCGCTGCGCTCGGTAACCAGCGAATTGGGCCCGAATGGCCCGCTGGTTTTGGCCAAGGTGGAATACTTCAACCCCGGCGGTTCGGTTAAGGATCGCATCGCTCCGCGGATGATCGACGCGGCCGAGCGCGCGGGTCTTTTGCGGCCAGGGGGCACCATCGTCGAACCCACGAGTGGAAACACTGGTGTTGGTTTGGCTTTGGTCGCCCAGCAGCGCGGGTACCACTGTGTATTTGTGTGCCCCGACAAGGTTGGCACGGACAAGCTTGACGTGCTGCGGGCATATGGGGCAGAAGTGAGGGTGTGTCCCACGGCCGTTCCGCCAGAGCATCCAGATTCGTACTACAGCGTTTCCGATCGATTGGTCGACGAGATCGCGGACGCGTGGAAGCCAGATCAGTATTCCAATGTGGAGGGTCCAGCGGCGCACTATCACTCCACCGGGCCTGAGATTTGGTCCGACACTGACGGCAAAATAACTCACTTTGTCGCAGGGGTCGGCACCGGCGGAACCATTAGTGGCACAGGGCGCTACTTGAAGGAAAAGTCCGAGGGGCGCGTCAAGGTCATCGGCGCTGATCCGGTTGGCTCTGTTTACTCGGGAGGGACAGGCCGTCCATACCTGGTTGAAGGTGTGGGAGAAGACTTCTGGCCTTCGGCATACGACGCAAAGCTGCCAGACCAGATCATTGCCGTCAGCGATAAAGACTCCTTCGCCATGACCCGCAGGCTGGCGCGAGAAGAGGGCCTACTGGTGGGCGGTTCCTGCGGAATGGCTGTGGTGGCAGCGCTAGAGGTTGCGGCAGATGCTGACCCTGACGCGGTGGTCGTGGTGTTGCTGCCGGATGGGGGGCGGGGCTATCTGTCCAAAATCTTTAATGATGACTGGATGTCCAAATATGGCTTCCTGACCCGACCCGGGACCGCCACGGTGGGCGAGGTGCTGCGGGGCAAGTCCGGGCGGCTGCCGTCATTGGTGCATGTCCATCCACAAGAGACGGTGAGGGAAGCGATTGACGTACTCCGAAAGTACGGAGTTTCGCAGGTTCCTGTACTCGGAGCGGAGCCTCCGGTCATGACGGCGGAGATATTGGGATCTATCTCCGAGAAGCCCCTGTTGGATGCGCTGTTCTCTGGGAAAGCCGCACTCGCGGATCCGATAAGCCACCACGTAGCTCCTGCTTTTCCCATGATCGGTTCCGGTGAGCCAGTCACCGAGGTGGTGTCGACCCTCAAGGACGCGGATGCGGCAATCGTCCTCGAAGAAGGAAAACCCGTGGGCGTTCTTACGCGGCAGGACTTGCTGGGTTACGTGACCCGCTAAGGATATTGCGGAATACGTCGTAAAACACGGGCCGTCGCAGGCGGCGAGAATCCGGCGAAGGTGCCACGATGGAGCTATGAAGGTACGCGTACTCGTGGTTGACGACGACGCAGCATTGGCAGAGATGCTGGGCATTGTGCTGCGCGGCGAAGGCTTCGAACCTCTATTCGTGGCAGATGGCGAGCGTGCGTTGCCGGCGTTCCACGAGACTAAGCCGGACATCGTCCTGCTAGACCTGATGTTGCCGGGCATGAATGGCATCGACGTGTGCCGTGCGATCCGTGCCGAATCTGGCGTGCCGATCGTCATGTTGACAGCCAAGAGCGACACCATCGATGTGGTTCTCGGGCTAGAGTCTGGCGCCGACGACTATGTAGTCAAACCGTTTAAACCCAAAGAATTGGTCGCGCGAATACGGGCCCGACTAAGGCAGCCGGACGCACATGCGGAGGAAGCGCTCACTGTTGGGCCCTCAACTAATCCCGTAACTATTGATGTCGCTGGCCATCAGGTCACTCGCGGTGGTGACTCCATTGCATTGACCCCGTTGGAGTTCGATCTTCTTCTGGCCTTGGCTCGCAAGCCCCGGCAGGTGTTCTCCCGGGAGCTGTTGTTGGAGCAGGTGTGGGGTTATCGACATGCGGCCGATACTCGGTTGGTGAATGTCCACGTGCAACGGTTGCGCGCCAAAGTGGAGATTGACCCGGAACATCCAGAGATTGTGCTCACTGTGCGGGGCGTGGGCTATAAGGCTGGTGCGGCAAACAACGCTGGACCACACCCCGACGGGGGTTAAATGAGCCGGCTACCAAAATGAGCGCCCGGCACCCCCCACCCCAGCCCGCTGTCGAGAAACTCATGGCCGCTGTTCGGCCGGTGTCTCGCGTGGCCGCGGCTTGCTGGCACTGGGCGTTGCGCACGTGGCGGGCGAATATTCAGCTTCGGGTGGTGGCAACCACCTTGGTGGTTTCGGCGGTCGTGATTGCGATACTTGGCTTGTTATTAATGAACCAAATCGCTCATGGCTTAGTGACTACCAAACGCAATCAGGCACTCGACGAAGCAAAGAGCGGTCAGCGTTATGCCGCTCAACAGCTGCAAACGCTCAATGGTCCTTCGGATCCAGCCCTCGACTCCACCCTGCGCATGGTCGTAGTCAACTTGTCGACGCGAGGAGCCGAAACGGCGGATTTTGCGGTCGCTATTAGCACCCACAGCTCACGCCTTCCCCGGCTATATCTGGCGCAATTCGCATCCGACACATTGGTCATCCCCCGTGAACTGTCCGATGTGGTGGGTAAGCGTAAACCGCTGGCGTACAAATATGTATCGACGAGTCTGGACGGCGGGACTCATCGCCCCTTTTTGGTGGTGGGTACCGCGTTGGAGACCGCGGCTGGCCAGTTCCAACTCTATTATTTCTTCCCGCTCGATGCCGAAAGCCGAGCCATCGACTTGGTGCGCAAGGCGTTGCTGGGCACGGGCATTCTGCTGGCTTTACTACTGACGGGCATCGCGTGGGTGGTCACGCATCAGGTGGTGACGCCGGTGAGGCTGGCGGCACGTACTGCCAGCCGGCTGTCGGCCGGGATGCTCGAGGAACGCATGAAGGTGCATGGCACCGACGACTTGGCACAATTGGCGCAAGCGTTCAACCAGATGGCGGCAAACCTACAAAGCCAGATCGTCCAGCTAGAAGATTTATCGCGATTGCAGCGCCGATTCACCTCGGACGTTTCCCACGAGTTGCGCACTCCATTGACGACGGTCCGCATGGCCGCGGAGATCTTGTATAGCAAGCGCAATCAGTTTTCGATCGAAGCGGCGCGCAGCTCCGAGTTGCTGGTGGCAGAGCTCGACCGGTTCGAAGCCTTGCTCGCGGACCTGTTGGAGATCAGCAGGTACGACAGCGGCTTCGCAGTGCTGGAACCAGAGCCGACAGACATCGCGGTACTGATCGATCGTGTGCTGGCAGGGCTCAGACCGCTCGCCGAGCGTAACCACATTCAGCTACAGACGGTGATTCCGAGTTCCCGCATCGTTGCCGATGTCGACCCCCGCCGGATCGAGCGGGTACTGCGCAACCTAGTGGGGAACGCGCTGGAATACGCCGAAGGAAGACCGGTCGTGGTGCGGCTTGCGGCGAATTCAGAGGCCGTGGCGGTGGCTGTGCGTGACTATGGAGTGGGCCTGCGCCCGGCAGACGTTGACTCCGTGTTTACTCGCTTTTGGCGCGCCGATCCGTCGCGGGCGCGGCAAACAGGCGGAACGGGTCTAGGGCTCGCCATCGCCTGGGAAGACGCACGATTGCACGGCGGCACGCTGCAAGCATGGGGTCGTCCGGGTTATGGAACGCAGTTTCTGTTGACGGTTCCGCTGCATGTCGGTACTGAGTTGGATAGCTCGCCTATTCCGTTGCGACCATCCGATGTGGATGATGAGAGCTCTAGTTGATGAGGCAGAAGGGCCGCGCTGCGGTTACTTGTTGATCGCCGATGCTTTTATCCGAGAATTGAGTTATCCACAGTTTTATCCGCGCCACTAGCGGCATAGAGATATCAACGGAACGCTAAACGGGTGAATGGGTTGCTGTCTGCTGGGATTCAGTCGCTGCTGGATTTGTTGTATCCGCGTGCTTGCTTTGGATGCGCATATCTCGCGGAGGGCTACCGGGCCACGCCAGTCTCCGGAGTGGGGCTATGTGAGAGGTGTTTGGGTCAGGTTCGGGTGGCGCCTTTCTTAGTGCGGGCCGCTCATTTCGGTGCGAATGGCGGCCCGCCAGCGATGGCTGCGCTTAGATATTACGGAGCAGTTCGATCCGCGTTATTGGCATATAAGGAGCACCAAGCGCATCGACTCGCACCATTGTTTGGCCGGGTGCTAGCGGAGGCTATTTTGATTGCCCGAGCGACGTGTGCACCGTGGCTTGCGACACCCTTGGTGATTGTTCCAATCCCGGCGAGCGGATCAGCACGGCGCCGTCGCGCTGGCGATCACGTGTTGCGGATTGCGTGGCACGCTATTCATCGTCTCAGAATGGGCGGCATGCGCCTACGTCTGTGGTGCCCGCTACGCGCACGTGATGGCAGGCCAGATTCAGTGGGTCTGTCGGCAGCGAAACGGAGGGCAAATATCAGTGGGGCGTTTGTGCTGCGGCACAGGGGAGGCGCGAGCCCCGGATGGCGATCACCGTGGTGTGGGCAAGGCGATGAAACGAGCGGCGGTAAGCCTTCTTTCGTGTTGCTCGATGATGTTGTGGCGAGCGGAGCAACGCTTTCTGAGGCCACGTTGTTGTTACGAACGGTGGAGATCGAGGTATCGGGTGCGGTAACTCTTGCGGCTCCGCTCAGGGAGTAGCCGTTCTTTCTTCTGTAGTTCTCGTCAAGAGTTCCGACCAGATGTTGAGATACGGCAAGGAAATAGGACGGATTTGCCGACAAGGGGTGACTGGGCGCGCGCGAAGCGTTAGCGTCGGTTTTACAGCGTTGCATCCACACTAAAAGTGACGGTTGTAGATGCCGCTAGTTCAATCCTCGATCGCAAGTGGGGGTGGTCGTAATTCGATTGCCGTGGGCGCTTTGTGTTTGGTAGGCGTCGGCGGAGCCAAGTAGTCGCCGGTAAACCCCAATCCCGGTTGACACCATTGCGAATTGCGTGGAGGTACACGTGGACAATGCAGCAAGCACAGCCACTGCTATGCCAACCAATGTGCCAAACAATATTGCTATAGAGGACAGCGCCCCGATCTCAAGTGATCACGCCACACCAGAAGTCGAAGTGGTGGTAGAGGGCCGAAATGTGGAAGTTCCGGAGCACTATCGGCAGCATGTGGCCGAAAAGCTTTCGCGGCTTTCCCGTTATGACGGCAAACTCATTCGTATCGATGTTGAACTCATCCATGAGCGCAATCCTCGGCAGTCTCAGTCATGTCAGCGAGTCGAATTGACGTGTCGATCTCGCGGTCCAGTGATTCGCAGCGAGGCATGCGCTAAGGATTTCTACTCCGCTCTCGATATTGCGGTAAAGAAACTAGAAAACCGTTTGCGTCGTGCTGCGGATCGGCGGCGCGTCCATCATGGACGGAGGACGCCTGTATCGGTAGCTGCCGCGACAGCGCAGCTCTCGGACTGGCTTGCCGCACCACCTTCATCGTTCACTGATGGTTCTGGCGCGTCGTCATCCCATGCCGGCCAGTCAACCGACCTTCTGGAGACCCAAGACTCAGCAGACGACTACGTTCCTGGGCGTGTGGTGCGAGAAAAAGAGCACAGTGCTAAACCCATGACTGTCGATCAAGCGCTGTTTGAGATGGAGCTTGTGGGGCACGATTTTTATCTCTTTAGCGACGTAGATACGGGCCGCCCCAGCGTGGTCTATCGACGGCACGGCTACGACTATGGAGTTATTAGCCTTGCGGCTTGAGCAGGCCTTGGGTTTTGTGTAGTCGACCGTTGCTCTGCTCTGCCCATATGCGTGGAGGCGTAGGAGGTTTCTCCTACGCCTCCACGCATATACCTGATGCGTCCTGTCATGATTGTCACGGTTCGGCAGGTACCCCGCAGGATGAGCGAATTCAGTAACGCCTAATACCATGGGGAGCTGGCTGGGCAGAGCGCAATACTAATGAAGTGAGGACGCAGTCGTGATTTTGGAAAGGCTTCTTCGCGTCGGCGAAGGCCGTACTATTCGCCGCTTGAAGGGCATCGCTGATGCGGTCGACTCCATCGAAGACGACTACACCGAGCTCACGGATGCGGAACTACAAGAACTAACCGATAATACAAGGAGCGTTATGCCGATGGTGAGTCGCTTGACGATCTGCTCCCAGAAGCATTTCGCGACCGCGCGGGAGGCTGCGACGCCGCGTGCTTGGCCAGCGCCATTTCGATGTCCAGCTCATGGGCGCTGCCGCGTTACATTTCGGCAATATCGCGGAGATGAGAACCGGTGAAGGTAAAACCCTCACCTCGGTGCCGGCCGCATATCTGAACGCGTTAGCTGGCAAAGGTGTTCACATCATGACGGTTAACGACTATCTGGCTCAGCGTGACTCGGAGTGGATGGGGCGAGTCCATCGCTTTTTGGGTCTAGATGTTGGGTGTCATCCTTGCCAATGAGCGGCCAGATCACCGCCGCGACCAGTACGCGCGTGACATCACTTACGGCACCAATAACGAGTTTGGTTTCGACTATCTGCGCGACAACATGGCGTGCGACCGAAGATGAGTTGTGCAGCGTGGGCATTTTTTGCCATCGTCGATGAGGTCGACTCCATCCTGATTGACGAGGCCCGTACCCCGCTGATTATTTCTGGTCCGGTAGAGCAGTCGGCTCGCTGGTATCAAGAGTTCTCCCGCATCATCCCCCGACTTAAGCGGGATACTGACTACGAGGTCGATGAGTCCAAGCGCACGGTGGGGATCGGAGAGTCCGGCGTGACCAAAGTGGAGGATCAGCTCGGCATCGACAATCTGTACGAGGCGGCTAATACCCCGTTGGTCAGCTACTTGAACAACGCGCTTAAAGCACAGGAGCTCTACAAGCGCGACCGTGACTACATCGTCTCTGATGGTGAGGTGCTCATCGTCGATGAATTCACCGGTCGAGTACTCCATGGGCGGCGTTACAACGAGGGCATGCACCAGGCGATCGAGGCCAAAGAGGGCGTACAGATCAAGGAAGAAAACCAGACGCTCGCCACGATCACGCTGCAAAACTACTTCCGGATGTACGACAAGCTTGCTGGAATGACCGGTACCGCCTCTGACCGAGGCGAGCCGAGTTCCAGAAGACTTATGAGATGGGTGTAGTACCGATCCCTACCCACCGGCCGATGGTGCGGAAGGATCGTCCGACGTTATCTATAAGACGGAAGAGGCAAAGTTCACCGCCGTTGTCGAAGACATTGTCGAGCGAAATGAGCTTGGACAGCCGGTTTTGGTGGGGACGGTGAGCGTGGAGAGCTCGGAGTTCCTCTCGGACATGCTGTTCGCCGCGGTGTTCGGCACGAGGTTCTTAACGCTAAATTCCACGCCAAAGAGGCTGAGATCATCGCTCAGGCGGGTCGGCTGAGTCGCTGTCACTGTTGCGACCAATATGGCCGGTCGTGGAACTGACATCCTGCTTGGTGGCAACCCGGAGTACTTGGCGGCGGCGGAGCTCGCCAACAAGGCATATGTCGTGACGAAGACCCTGAGGTATACGAACAGGCCTGGGAATCCACACTGGAGCGGTGGGAGAAGAGTTGCGCTGACGAGGCCGATCAAGTCGGCTGAAGCGGGCGGACTATACGTGCTTGGGACCGAGCGTCACGATTCGCGGCGTATCGACAATCAGTTGCGGGGTCGGTCCGGGCGACAGGGAGATCCAGGAGAGTCGCGCTTTTACCTCTCGCTGCAAGATGAGTTGATGCGGCGGTTTAATTCTGCCGCGGTAGAGATGGTGATGAACGGATTGCGGGTGCCAGAAGATGTGCCTATCGAGTCTAAATTGGTCAGTCGCCAGATCCAAGGTGCGCAAACACAACTGGAGCAGCAGAACGCGGAGATTCGTAAGAATGTCCTGAAATACGACGAGGTGCTCAACAAGCAGCGGCAAGTTATTTACGCCGAGCGGAAAGAAGTGCTCGAAGGCGCGGATATCGCCGATCAAGTTCGCGGCATGATCGATGATGTCATCGCCGAGCGCGTGCTAGGCGGCGACCGCCGAGGGATACGCCGAAGACTGGGATCTTGAGCAGCTCTGGACGGATCTCAAACTGCTGTACCCCATTTCGTTCTGATCGACGAGATCATCGAAGAGGCTGGTGGCTAGGACTCCCTCGACCCAGACTTTCTTGTTGGTACGCTCAAAGAGGATGCGCAAGCGGCATACGACCGGCGGGAAGAAGAGCTTGGAGCCGATACGCTCCGGGAGCTTGAACGCAACGTTGTGCTCACTGTGCTGGACCGCAAATGGCGCGAGCACCTATATGAGATGGACTATCTGCAAGAGGGCATAGGACTGCGCGCCTATGCGCAGCGCGATCCGTTGGTCGAATATCAGCGAGAAGGATTCGATCTCTTCGCGGCCATGATGGAGTCGATCAAAGAAGAGACCGTAGGTTACCTCTTCCATCTGGACGTCGATGTGGAGCAGAGCGGCGACGAAACAGGCACGCAAGCAGGCGGTGAGCTGGACGAGGAGCCCTCCGAGCCTGAGGCTGAGCCGAAAGTGGAGGTACATGCCAAGGGGCTTGGTGGTGCATCACGACCGCGGCATTTGCGTTACTCCGCGCCCACCATCGACGGCGATGAGAATGACGGCCTGGCCGCTGTCAGTGTTGCGAGTGGTCCTTCGTCGGCACTTGCTGCCGGGGAGAAGATTCCGGACAGCGGACAGAAAGTCGGTCATGGGCCGTCCCGCAACGCGCCTTGTCCATGTGGTTCCGGGAAGAAGTACAAGAAGTGCCACGGTGCGCCCACTGCGGTCTAACACGTCAGATAATTTCGAAGTGAGTGCACTGCCAGCGTCCGTCTAGTCCTTCCAGGCGCACAGCGATCGCGTAGGCATACCCTCGTTCCATCGCGACGACGCTGGCTTCCACCACGCCGTCGGCGGGTTCGGTGATGCGCGCGTGGCGCACATGTGCGGTACTTACGGTGCCAATTCTTGGCCGTGATTGCGGTGTCCTACGTCCACATAGGTCAAAGTAGACAGACTCGTGTAGAAGGCTGCTCAATTGCTGCAAGGGTCGAACTCCGGCGAGTGCCTCCAACAGGCCCTGAGTAAGCCGAAGCACATGTCTTTTGGCGTCGGGTAGAGCGCTGCTGGCGGTTGTTTGGCGGGCAAAGCTGTAACCGAATCCGTTATCGGGGGGCGTTTCCGTGTCGTCGGGCTGATATTCCGCGAGTTCAAGTGGTGGCAACTCGGTGATTTGGCCACCAACGATCAGGCGCAGCCCGGGGGAGCGTGGCGACGTGGGTATGAGCTCATCTTCACACGGGGGCTCTAGCGCTGGAGCGGTTCGCAGATGGCGCAGCGCGGTTAGTCGGCTTGCGCCCCCGGATGGCGCTGCCAGCTCACCGAGGGCTGAGCTGTCTAGCGGATTGTCGAGTGATGGTGACGCAACCGAAGCTAGAGACACGAAAGGCTCCAAAGTAGATGGTTAATGGGGGTGAAGGAAAGACAAACGCTTACGACACTGACCTGGGATTCTTGAGACGTTGACCCGGTTCCAAATAGGAGGGGTCATCGCCGATAGTCGAATAATTGGCGCGCCACCACAGAGGCCAGGCTTCGGCGATGGTGGGGCTGGTTGCGTCGGGGGGTAGATGCTCTGCGGCGATACGCCACAGGGTGTCTCCGCGCCTCACCACGACGTCGTCGGCGAGTACTGAGGCTGGCGATCTACCGTCTGTTGGCGTCTTCGATGTGGTGTCGACTGAGGGCGACATTGGCCAGTCCAAATCGAAGGGCACCACTGCGACGCTGGAGGGGTCGCTGTGAGGGCCCGCGCCTTCGGCGGCCCATGCTTGTGACGTTGAGCCCGCGATGACGCTCATGCTTAAAACAGCTGCGATCGCACTGCGAATGGCATGAGGAAGCAGAGCCCGGGCGGTGCGACGCGCAACCCTTCCCATGGCGCCGGGGAGCCTTGATGCGAAAACCAGGGTGACACCGAGACCAAGCCATCCCAACGCGAGCCAGCTGCCGAGTGTTGCTAGCAGCAGCCCGAGCTGGTCTACCGCATGAGAATCAGTTGGAGCATGGTCCAACAGTTCTGGAAGCCGCGCTCCCATGCGAATAGAGCTGGGGCGCAATTGCAGCAGGAGCACTGAGGTTGCCATTAGCAAAGCCAGCGTTGCCGTTGGGCGCAGCACTCGCACGTTTTTCCTTTCGTTTGCGTTCGTTTGCCTTCATACAGATTATTTCGAGTGCAGTCAATACCGTAAGCCTTAGTAAGGCTTTGTTTGCTAGAAGGAGCGTCCGAAAAGATGGCCGACGACATGCTGCCGGCGATCCACTGGCACAGTCTTGACCGTGAACTTCAGTGACAACCTCAAAGACAACGCCGCCGGATTAGCACGTTTTGTCGACAGATGGGAGCGGCTCTTCTTGGATCTCGAAACCGAAGTTGGCGAGGCTGAAGCCGCTGAGCTCGCAGCGGAGATTGCGGATCGCACCCGTCTGGAAAACGCGCGGTTGCGGCTGATTGACCGCTTACATGCTTCCAAGGGAAATCGCATAACAGTGCTCGTGCCTACCGCTGGCAGGGTGTGCGGTCAGGTGTCTGACGTGGGCCCAGACTGGTTATTGCTGGGGGAAAGTACGCCGGGTGATGCCACGTCCTGTATGCAAAGTGCTGTCAGGCACACCCTTATTCCAATCGGGAAGATCGGTTTGATCAGTGGAATGGGCGCGCATTCCACTGTGCCCAATGGGGAAGGTGTCGTTGCGTCCAAACTGGACATGAGGTTTTTATTGAGGAAGGCGGCTCGAAGTCGGGTGCCGCTGGTGTTTTCCCTCACGGGCAGCGAACAGTTGTCTGGCACAATCGACCGAGTTGGCAAAGATTTCGTGGAAATCGCCACACACCCGACAGGTGAGCCTCGGCGCAGGCATGCGGTGACCGCGGTGTGCGATGTTCCGCTTACCGCGGTTGAACTCGTGCGTTCGCTTGAAGAGCGGCGCATGTATTGAGCGCTAGTCGCTAGAAAATGCCTCGTCCCGTTCGAGCGGGTGAGAGCGAACAAATTTCTGCGTCTCCGTGTACATCCGCTTGATGTATTTCTCTAACTCGTCTCGCTCGACTCGCCACTGGCCACGCCCGCCGATCTTGATGGCCGGTAGCTCTCCCGAACGAACCAATGCATAGGTCTGTGAGGCGCTGATATTGAGCACTTCGGCTACCTCGGCGAGTTGAAGGAATCGGTCGGAACTCATGGGTGGCTCTGCTTTCTGTTCTTCCGTGCTTGATCAGAGACAGCAGTTTGTTCCCTGATGATCACTGGTGTAGCCGTGCGGTTCTGGTTGGTCCGGGTGAAGGAGCGCCGTAACGCTCCACCGGCAACGGCGGTTAGTCAGTGCGTTGGGGAACCTGCCCCGCGCACTGCCTTATTTTGCCACTTACGCCGACTCTGGTTCCTCTGTCCACAGGGGAAGCGATTTCCATCCTTCTTGTGGAAAACTTTCGATGCTTTGGTCGTGATGGTGCAGGATGGCCGAGGTTTTCTCGCAAATCAGTATGTGTGGAGAGGTATTTCGATGAGTCAGGTGTCGTCGCCCTCTGCGATCAAAGCAACGGAGGGTCCGTTACGTGCGGCGGGTGAGGGGCACTTCGCCTCTCCTAGCGCCACCCGTACTCGGATGCCCACATGGCTCAACATTCGTCTTGTGTGTGGTGTCCTTCTGTTGCTCGTCTCGGTCGCTCTCGGTGCACGTGTTGTTGCGTCCGCCGACCACTCGACGCTTGTGTGGGCAGTACGGCACGACACTGCTGCGGGCGCAACGCTGACTGCCGCAGATATTGAACGAGTAAGCGTGCGGCTACCCAGGGGCTCAGCGCAATATTTCGCCGACACACAAGTTGTGACCGGAAAGACACTGGTGAGAGATGTGTCAGCGCATGAGCTCATCCCTCGTGGTGCATTGCGTGTCGCGGCCTGTGGTGCCTTGGTGAGCATTCCGGTGGCATCGCACCACCTTCCGCCTTCTGTCACCCGGGGCCGGCGTGTCGATGTTTTTGCCAGCCCTCGAGACAACAGGGCAGGCCAGACAGAGCGAGTACTGCAGAGCGCCACCGTGCAAGACGTGACCTCGCCTCATTCGGGTCTTTCCGACACAGGCGAATGGTCGCTGACAGTCTGGGTGGCGTCGGACACCACTTCGCGCGTTGTCAACGCGGTCCGGGCGGCGGAGATCGATGTCACGCTATCCGCGGGCTCCACCACCCGAACGTCATTGTGCGAGCCTACGAAGTTGGGCGGCGCTAAAGCGGATCCAAGGGCTAGCTCTTCCGCATCCGTGCCGCCACCGACGCATCCCACGTCTTCAAGCAATGTGCCGGCTAACCAGCGGAGCTCCCACAACATGGCTTCTCATCAATGAGCGATCAAGACCGCAAATTAAACGAAGAAGGCCAGAGTTATGGATTTGCCAGTACTGACCGCCGTCACTAATGCCGAGCTCGAGGCTGCCTTGGTCACCGCACTGGGTCAAGCCGAGCATGGGATTGCCGTAGTGCGCAGATGTGCTGACGTTGCGGATCTTCTAGCCACGGCATCGGTCGGCGTTGCGCGTGCGGCCTTGCTCTCCGCGGACCTTCGACATCTCGATCACGAGATACTCACTCGGCTATATGCGGCCGGCGTCGCCATCGTGGGGCTGGTCGATGCACACGACGAAGCGGGGGAGCGGCGGCTACGTCAACTGGGTCTGACGCAGGTCTTGCCTTTGCGATCTCCAGCAGCGCTTGTGGCAGAAGCTCTTATTCGGGGTGCGGCACAAATGCGGCCTTCGTCTGCGCGACACATGCCAGCCGACCCTCGAGCGGCTCTCTTTTCAGCGTCTCTACCTGCGGACAACCGTGGTCCAATTTCACCTGCGGCACCGGGACGAGTAGTAGCGGTGTGGGGTCCGACCGGTGCACCCGGCCGTACCACTCTGGCAATCGGATTGGCGGATGAAGCCGCTCGATTGGGCGTTCCGACATTACTGATAGATGCGGATTCTTATGGGGGGACGATTGCCCAAATGCTTAGCATGCTGGACGAGGCGCCGGGCATCGCTGCCGCAGCTCACTTGGCCAATAATGGTGCGCTAGACATACCAGCACTCGCCGGCTTGGCCAGGGCTATCCATCCTCAGTTGAGGGTTTTGACGGGAATTACGCGACCTGAGAGGTGGGTGGAGCTGCGTCCGGATTCGTTGATGGCGGTGCTGGCTCGAGCGCGGGAGCTTGCTGCGTTCACTGTCATCGACTGCGGATTTTGCTTAGAGACAGACGAAGAACTGTCCTACGACACTATGGCACCTAGACGTAATGGAGCCACATTGGCGGCTTTGGCTTCTTCTGACATTGTGGTGGCGGTCGGAGCGGCTGATCCGGTGGGCATGGGCAGGCTGATCCGGGGTCTGGACGAGTTAGCGGGGATAGTGCCCGATACGACACGCCACGTGGTGGTTAATAAGACCCGCCGTGGTGTGGTCCCCGGCGATCCGGAGCAGGAGGTAATGGCTGCGCTAAAGCGGTATGCGGGAGTCATTAATGCGCAGCAATTGCCTCACGATCAGCTGGCGGCGGATCGAGCGGTGGCGGTAGGGCGAACCCTTGCAGAGGTAGCGCCAGAATCTCGTCTTCGGGTGCGTCTCGCCCAGATTGCCGAGTCATTGGTCGGATCCCCGGCACTGATGTCCGGTGGCAGCAGCCAGGAAAGGCGGCGCCTTTCCGCGCAACCGTCGTGACGAGGGGGAAGATGAGACCGTGGTAGACGGAGATCAAGTACGGCGCGGTCTTGTCCTCGGCGGTGGAGGTGTTCTCGGGTATGCCTGGATGGTAGGGGCGCTGGCCGCGTTAGAAAAATCCACGGGCTTAGACTGCCGGCAAGTCGACATCATCGTCGGCACGTCAGCTGGCGCACTTGTGGGATCCGTGCTGGGCTGCGGCATATCAGTGCCAATGATGTTGCGTCAACAGATGGGTGCGCCCGCGCCGGGCGACTTCCTCATCGACTACAACGATGAGCTCAACGGAGGACGTCCACGCCCTAGCCGGCCTCATTTGCGCCCGGGTTCTATGAGGCTGTTGCTCACGGCTTTGCGCAATCCTCGAAGCATTACGCCGCGTGCGGCCCTGTCGGCACTGTTGCCCCTTGGGCGTGGTTCTCTGGCGCCGATCGAGGACATCGTTGAACTGGCCCTGGGTCCACAACGCACATGGGCGCCGCATCCCGCATTGTGGATAGTGGCGATGAATTACGACTCTGGCGAGCGAGTGGCATTCGGGCGAGCTGGCTCGCCGTTTCCCTCGTTGCCGGCGGCGGTCGGAGCCTCGTGTGCCATTCCTGGCTGGTTTACACCGGTCGACATTGATGGGCGACGTTACGTCGATGGCGGAATGTATTCGTCGACGTCAGCAGATTTGCTCGCACAAGAGAATCTGGATGAGATCTATGTAGTAGCACCGCTGGCGGCCTTTGCATTGGATTCACCGACAGGAATGTTGGCACGTCTTGAGCGTCGATGGAGGCGTTCGGTGACGCGGCGTTTGCGTCGAGAGATGGAGCACATCATAAGGAGCGGCGCCAAGGTATACGTACTGTGCCCGGGTTTGGATGATCTGACGGCGATGGGGGCGAACTTGATGGACGTGTCGCGTAGGTCTCTCGTTATCGAGGTGGCTCAGGAAACGTCATTGCGGCTACTTCGCCAGCAGCTCGCTAGCGTGAGGGTCTAAATGTCAGAGCAGTTCGGCATAATGAGCCGCTCGAGCAGGCGATTGATGGGGGCATAGTGCGCGTCTACTTACCAACAACGATTCAAGGGCTGCGGGGATTTAAAAATGATGGCGCTTTAGGCCCTGTTCCGGTCACCGGATTCGCTGTCACCTCCGCTACGCGTGATTGGTACCCAGATAACGACATCGACGAATTGGAATACGCGGCTTTCCTCGATGCTGCGAGGGCTTCGCTGAGGTTGCTTGACGCTGATTCGGGCGCCGCACGTCGGCGTGTGGTGGTTTCAGTCGATGTAGACAGTGAGCACGTAGCAGAACGAGCCGATTTAGATCGTTCGGTCGTGCGGGTGAACACAAAGATTCCTTACTCCGCAGCCGCATGCGTCCACATAGACGGCGAAGATGCACAGACCACGATTGACGCGGCGGTGCGTGCGGTGCTGCCAGCCGAGCTAGGCGATCCGGACGCGGAGTTTACTGTCGATTCCGCCGACGAGTACGAGTTGGAGTGGTACGACATATCCGAAGTGGACCAATTGCTCTCGCTGGAGACAAACTGATGAGTGATCCGGGTGTCCTCACAATTTCTAGCGATAGACGACCCCCATGCCCCCCACGAGCCATTGTCTTCGATTGCGATGGCGTGTTGGTAGACACCGAAGCGTTGTTTTCCAAGTCCGAAGTGGCATTGTTTGCGGAGTTCGGCAAAGTATTTGGACCAGAGCATAAGCAAGAGGTGCTGGGGAAATCGGCAGAACAGACCCTTCATATTTTGGAGCGGTTGTTGGAAATGCCCGGTCAGGGTAGGGAGTTGTTGGCTCGGCTATATGCCATGACAGAGCGTCAGTTACACGATGTTGTGGCCATGCCCGGAGTGCTTGAGCTGGTGAAATCGTTGCACGGCATGGTACCTATGGCGGTGGCCTCGAATTCATCTCGACGTTTTGTGCAACGGGCGTTGAGCGGCGTGGGGCTGTGGGACGCGTTCGACGTAGTGATCGGTGCGGACGATGTATTGGCGTCAAAACCGGCGCCGGATCCGTATCTGCTTGCCTGCCAAAAACTCAATGTGGAACCAGAATGGGCCATCGCTATTGAAGATTCGCAACCGGGTGTGAGTTCGGCCAAGTCTGCGGGTTTGTTCGTAATCGGTGCACCCTCTGTAGAGGGTGTGCGTCTTCCGGCGCATTTACTAGTTTCGTCGTTAGCTGACCCGAGCGCTGTCAGTGCTCTAAAGGGCATTGATGTGGTGGCGCCAGCCTCTCGGTAGGGAGAGATCGGAAAACGCGCAGGCCTCCCCGGAAAACGGAGAGCGTGCCAGGATGATGGCATGCCTCATTCGATGGACGCATTGCTAGCCGTTCCTGAACCCACGAACGAGCCGATGCGGGACTACGCACCAGACAGCCCTGAACGTGCGGCGCTAGTCAACGCCCTGGCCGCTCATGCCGATCGCGAGATGCGGCTGACCCATACCATTGGTGGCCAAGAGCTGATCGGCGAAGGCGAACAAGTCTCCGTGGTACAGCCGCATAATCATCGTCATGTCTTAGGGACATTGAGGCAGGCCACGGATTCGGATGTTGCTAAAGCCATCGATGCCGCTTTGTCCGCCGCACCCGGGTGGCGTTCCACATCGTTTGGGGATCGTGCCGCAGTGCTTTTGCGTGCCGCCGATTTGCTGGCGGGTCCTTGGCGTGATGTGTTAAATGCCACAACTATGCTCGGCCAGTCCAAGACCGTTATTCAGGCAGAGGCCGATTCTGCCTGCGAGCTGATCGATTTTATGCGGTTTAATGTCGCGTTTGGACAGAAAATCCTCACCGAGCAGCCCCGGTCTTCGGCAGGAGTATGGAACCAATTCGATCATCGCCCTCTTGAAGGTTTTGTCTTGGCGATCACCCCCTTCAATTTCACCGCAATCGCCGGCAATCTACCGCTGGCTCCAGCGCTGATGGGCAACACTGTGGTGTGGAAGCCGTCACCTACTCAGCAGCTGGCCGCGCATTACACGATGCGATTGCTGGAGGCCGCAGGGCTACCACCTGGAGTGATCAATATGGTCACCGGCGATGGTGAAGCGGTGTCGCGAGTGGCCTTGGCTCATTCCAGCTTGGCGGGCATACATTTCACTGGCTCGACCCGAACCTTCCAACACTTGTGGCGCACCGTTGGGCAAAAGATTGACCGCTATCACACCTATCCGCGTCTTGTGGGTGAGACAGGCGGGAAAGACTTCGTGATCGCGCATCCCAGTGCGGATCCGATGGCGGTTCACACCGCATTAGTTCGGGGTGCCTTCGAATATCAGGGGCAGAAGTGCTCGGCGGCCTCACGTGCATATGTGCCACGGTCGATGTGGGAAGGCGGCCTGGGTGATCAGCTGGTAGCCACAGCCGAGGGACTTCCTTACGGTGATGTCGCTGACTTCACTCAGTTTGGTGGGGCGGTCATCGACAGAAGGTCTTTCGACCGATTGTCCACCGTAATGGAACGCATCAAATCGGACACCGCATGTTCGGTACGTGCTGGCGGGTTAACGGACGATAGCGTGGGCTATTTTGTGCGTCCTACCGTGGTGGTGTGTAACGAGGCAGGCAACGATGTCTTTACCACTGAGTACTTTGGGCCGATTCTCTCCGTATTTGTGTATGACGATGCATCCTTCGATTCCGTTACTCGGCAGGCAGCACATGTTGCCAAGTACGCGCTCACTGGTTCCATTTTTTCCACCGACCGACATGCGGTGAGTCGAGCGAGTGAAATATTGCGGTTTTCAGCAGGCAACTTTTATGTCAATGACAAACCGACTGGGGCAGTTGTAGGTCAGCAGCCGTTTGGTGGTGCGAGGGCAAGCGGAACAAACGACAAAGCGGGAAGCGTGCTCAATTTGTTGCGATGGGTCTCACCGAGGGTCGTTAAGGAGACGTTTGTTCCCCCCGTCGACTATCGGTATCCCCACATGGGGTAACACTGCCATCTGGAATCGGGGTCGCTGGCACGTCTTTTTGTTTCTTCCGCTCCACCATGCGCGGTTTTTCCTTCAGCTTCCTATGCGGGCGAGCTGTATGGGTGTGGCGTTTCCGCGCGCGATGTAGAGCCCACGCCCTGGGTAGCGCAGGCCAATTGCGCGACTTAGTTGCAGGTCGAAGAGAGAGCCATCGTGGTACTTGGGCCATAACAGAAGTGCGGTGTGGGCGCGTCGTAGTTCGTGAATGAGTCCCCGAAAAGCGTTATGTAAGTCCTCTGTGGCGACACTCGCAATCACTGTGTGCTCACCGGTTCGTGCGAGGGTGGACAGCCGTTCTCCCATTTCAGTGTCCAGGAGCTGTTGAGCGTCGTCGACGATAATGATCGCGGGTTTGGTCGCTTGCGTTTTCAAGGCGTTTTCCAGCTCGGCTATGCCGCTTGTACTGAAGCAATGGCCATCCGTTGGTTCTCGGTGAGAGGCCACATAGGAGTGTTGTATATCCGCTTGCCCCAGCTGCCATTCTGTTTTCTGGGAAGAAATGACAAAAAATTGGCGAGCTGCTTGACTGGCAGCGTGTGCAAAGAGCCGAAGTGTATTTGTACGCCCACTTGCTGGTGGACCGACCACCAACAATCCGGAGGTAATGTCGTCGAAGTTTATCTGGAACGGTTGGGCGTATTCACCACCGATGCCCAAAATTACGGCAGGTGTCGCCGCGTGAGGAGCTCGCTCTACTTGGGGCTCAAGCTCCTCTAGTCTTACGTGCTGAGGCAGGGGCATCATTCGTCGGGGTCCGAGCTCCTTTTGGGAGCGTTGATCGGCCTGTGGCACTGCCTGGGTGGCGGCGAGCTGAATTTCGGTAATCTGTCTACCCATGCGTAAAGCTCTGCCAGGGGGTGGGTTGGTGGGGATCTGGTCTTTCGGGACTCCGAGGGAACAGTAGCTGTCCACATCAGCGAAGGGCAGGATGAGTCGCTCAGTGATGTGGCTTGCAAACCGAGCTGTTGCCAGAGCGCGGCCGCCTGTTATTGCCACCCGCACTCCGGCGGACGGACCGGTCCTCAAGAGGAGGCCAAGCAGGTCCATGAGCTCACCATGGCCGACAGACCCATAGCTTTCAGAGAAACCCTCCCAAGAGTCGATCAGAAGTATCTTTGCCGGCTTGTCGCCACGGCGGTCTGCCGGCGCGATCGTTGATGTGTTTTTTGCCAGGCTGTATAGCAAACGCTCGCCGTGTTCCAGATCTAGATGGTGGGCGATGCCAGCACAATGGGGCAAATATTCGAGGTCAGCCAAGTCGCCGTTTGCACAGTCCAGCACGTAGATCTGCATCTCTTCGGGCGTCGCAAACTGTGCGGCGCTGACTGCCAGCATTCGTAACGCAGATGTCTTCCCGCTATGCGGTCCGCCAACAAACATGATGTGGTGCACCGCATCTGACGGTCCACCTGCGCTCGTTGCCGCAGGTAGTGGCACTGCACTGGATAGGGTGCCGTCTTGGCTGGCGGGGGATCTCACAGAGCCGCGTAGAGACAGTCCGTAGAGAGCACGCCGTTGCTCGTCAGGTATGTCCTGTAAGCCAACAGGAGCCAGGCACCACCGAGACTCGCGATCGATGGAGTCGGGGCGTGAATGCGGCCTCCCGGAATAAGTCAGCAGCTCAGTAAGAGTGATCAAGCGAGGAAGCGGTGGTAGCCACGGGCTTGGCAGAGGTGCGATAGGCGCTGCGGCAAGCCGAAGAGTGGACACAATTCGAGTGGCGTCCGCCTCCCTTTCGTTTGCGAGGCCCGACGAGCTGAACTCCTGCAAGGAGTCTCCTAGCGCCTCCCACGGCATATGTCTTATGTCGACATCTGAGGCACTTGTGGCGACGGGGGGAGTGACACCGCCGTAGGCAACTTGTACCTGCTGCAACGTATTGCCGGTCCGGATCCAACAACGACCAGGCCGCGTGTGACTGAGTTGAGCGGCATCGACTGCCCCGATGACGTCGCTACTTTCAGCTGGATCGTTCACTCTCAGGCACATTCGGAGCGCGGTGTTCGCACGGATCTCCGTCGAAACCACGCCCGCAGGACGTTGAGTTGCGAGGATGAGGTGCACTCCTAGAGAACGTCCGCGTCGCGCTATGTCGACAAGCCCTGTGATGAACTCAGGGAGTTCTTGAGCCAGTGCGGCAAACTCGTCGACAACGATGACGAGACGGGCCATGTGAGGCCAGGTAGAAGTGTGAGCGCGGGGCGGTTGTGTATGCGGCGAGGCCTGGTCGCGTGCGATGCAGTAGCTTTCGTGGTTTTTCATCTGGTGAGCCGCGAGGATTTTTTCCCGGTTTCGTAGCTCCGCCCGAAGCGAGGACAAAGCACGTCTCGTCAATTGACTGTCGAGATCGGTGACAAGCCCAACCGTGTGTGGCAGGTCGTCGCATTCGAAAAAAGCCGCGCCACCTTTGTAGTCAATGAGTATGAAAGAAAGCTCGTGAGGGTGATTACCCAGGGCCAATCCAAGGATGATGGTTTGCAAAAGTTCCGACTTTCCTGACCCTGTCGTTCCTGCGATCAGAGCGTGTGGACCGTTTTTTATGAGGTCGATAGCGACCGTTCCGGCCGAGCCAATGCCGACCGGAACAAGCGATGAGCGTGGCTTATCGAGCCAATGCTGGTGCACGTTCTCCGGCACTAATGGCTCGACATGCGACTGATGAGCTTTGGACCAGTGTCTGCGGGAAGGGGTGCGCGCTTCAACGTAAACGCGGTGCCTGGCGTGAATCTCTGACAAGAACGCCTCTAGGAAGACTTGGGGCGGTAGGTCAAGGTGGTCCTCTTCAGGGGCCGCGTCGTGGAGTGGAGCCAATGCGCGCGCAATGGTGTCCGTCCAATCTGGGGATACAGACTCGGTGGTGATCGACGATAGAGTCGCCTGATTTCGGATCTGTAGGGTCGCACCTTCGCCCGGTGCATTAGTAGTGATCAGAGTTGCATCGCATTCTTCAGGAAGGCGCAGCGAATCTTCGGTGAGGCAGATCACATAGACTCCAACACGCGGGCCGTCGATGAGTAAGCGAGCAACGCCTTCCTCGGTTCTTAGCAGGTCAGCGTCGTCGATTACCACGACATAATTTGGCCGCACTACGAGCCCGTGATGGTTTGGCTGCCGGAGCGTTTCTGGGTCGTGGGAAATGCGCTCCGTGATGAGCGATCCAAGCTCGCCGACTCTGCTGTTCCTTTGAGCTGGCGATAGTCCTATGTGGAAGGTTGCTCCATTCGGATGAGAGCCAGAGGTGGCAGCGTGTGGCAACCACCGAAACCATTTCCAGCGCTGTGGTGCGTCGTTATTTGCCAGTAGCACTAGGCGAAGATTTTTGGGGTGGTGGAGTCCGGCCAGTTGCGCGACAAGGAAGCGGACCACTCCGAGGCGGCTCGGCCCTGCTACTCCGAACACACCCACGTCACGGAGTGGCACCGTGGCCGGCACGCTTGCCAGGGTTCGAGAGGGTGCCTCCCGAGGTTTCCGGTGTGAGGCAAGCAAGCTCACCGGCTGGCGAGTGCGGTTGCCAGTTTCTCCATGAATCCGCAGTCCGGAGGGGAGGTTTGCTGTTCCAACCCTAAGCACCAGGTTGTCGTGATCCCGCGGCCGCCGTTCCCACAGGCGCGAATTTCTGTGACAGATCACGAGGAAGAGTAAGGCGGGACTGGGAAATGCGGTTCTCAGCCGTTGTTGCTCGTCGCTGACCGCAGCAGCTATCCCCTGCGTTATATCGGCGACAACGTGATTGTGCCGCAACATTGCTTTTCGGTGAGCCTTAAACCGAGCAATCTTGTCGGTTAGTCCACCGAGAAAAACCATGAGAGGAGAGAGGAAAGTGAGCAAAAGAAAGTACGCGCCATCGCCATGTAATGCTCCACTAATCCAATAGAAGGCAGTTCCGATCAGCAAAGGTGTAATCACCAATAGCCACGGTATGGGAGTGCGAGGTGGGGATATTGGGGGAGCAGGAAAACTGAACTCCGGAGGCACATGGCGAGGAGTGACCCTAGGTGGCCTTCCAAGCATCAAAAAGCCAGAGCGGTTTGGTCTGAGTTGCAATGGTGGGAATGTCGATGTCGAGACTACAAATAAGCTTCCGCCGCACCGAATAACCTGTTCTGGCCACAGCTCAACAGGCCCATCAATGGCTCTTCCCTGTAACGTCGTGCCATTGGTTGAGCCCAAGTCAGATAGCTGCAGAGATCCGGGTCGAATTGTTATCTTTGCATGAAGACTCGATACATCTGGGTCTTCAATTGAAACGTCGGCGCAATCGCTGCGGCCAACCGTGATGCTGCGCGAATTGTCTGATGTAGAAGTCGACTTCCGGGCTTTGTCTGTGGTAGCCCTACGGCTTGTGAGCGGGTGTACCTGGCCGCTGTCTGGTCCTGCTATGACATGGAGCAGTAGCGAGCCATGAGGAGGATATTGAGAACAGGTTAAGTCCTGGGAAGCCGTGAGGGTGAGGCGTTGACGCTTCTTGTCTGTAGTAGACGGTTCACGTGACGAGACGACGGGCATGGCCTGGAGTCGAATTCCGGCTATGAGGGGTGGCTCTCCTATGCGCTGGGTGGCCCGCAATTGTCCTTGTGGATGGTAAAGCCGGTCGATGCGGGCGTCCGGGTCGATTTCGCGAAGCTTTTCCACGAGGGCCTGCGCAGTCGTGGTGTGAGCCGCAGAGATAGTTAGGTCATGCTCATCGCCGCAAGAGTCCACGAAAGTGATGGGGAATTCCACACGACTAGTCTGCGTGAATTCTCACCGGATGACGCCTTATCCCCAGGTGCCGAGACTTCTCTGTTTCTTTCCACAAGTTTTTTCCCCCGCTGGACAAAACAATCCGCATGTGCGCAGTCGCATATGGACGCTGCGCGTTCGTTGTTGACAATGCGTGACTGTGGATAACTCCCTGCGGGGTTGAACCGTCAGCTAGTGTTCTCTCGATCCGTGCGGCGGCTAGTAACCCATCAGGGATAAAGAAGGTAGCTTCGGTGGCATTAACCAACACGTTGACCAGTATCTCGAAGCAGTCTGCATCACGGGCCCATGTAGGTCACACAAGGGCAGAGAACACCGTAGGTTCATATGCCATTGTGGAGTCAGTGCTACATGAGCTGATCCGACGCGACGGCATCGACCCTGCCCGTGAGCCCGCCACAGTGCGCGCACTAATTGATCAGGCCATCGTCGACTATGCGACACAAGCTGCTGCGGGCATATCGCCGCCCCTGTCTGACGCCGAGTGCGTTGCAAAAATGCTTTTTGACGCCGTTGCTGGTCTCGGTCCTTTGCAACAGTTTTTGGACGATCCAGAAGTCGAGGAGATATGGATCAACGATCCCGGTCACGTTTTTATCTCGCGCAATAATCGCAGCGAATTGACAACAGTTGTCCTCACTTACCAACAGGTAACTGAGCTGGTCGAACGGATGCTTAAACACACCGGGCGGCGCATTGACCTTTCTACCCCGTTTGTTGATGCCACTTTGCCAGATGGTTCTCGCCTGCACGTAGTCATACCTGACATCACACGGGAACATTGGGCAGTCAATATCCGAAAGTTCATCGTGAAAGCCCGGTCCCTCACGGAGCTGGTCGCACTTCGAACTATGACCGCGCACGCAGCGTGTTTCCTAGAGGCGGCGGTAATTGCTGGGCTCAATGTCGTTGTGGCTGGGGGCACTCAAGCCGGCAAGACAACTCTTTTAAATTGCTTGGCTGGTGCGATTCCGCAGCATGATCGAATTATCAGTTGTGAGGAGGTCTTTGAGCTACGGCTAAATGCCCGGGATTGGGTGCCGATGCAAACGCGTCAGCCAAACTTGGAAGGAACGGGGGAGATTCCTCTTCGCAGACTCATTAGCGAAGCCCTCCGAATGCGCCCCTCGCGAATTATTGTTGGTGAGGTTCGCCAAGCAGAGTGCTTAGACTTGCTCATAGCATTGAACTCTGGCCTACCGGGGATGGCGAGTGTCCATGCCAATTCAGCCCGAGAAGCGATTACCAAACTGTGTACGCTCCCGCTGCTGGCAGGCAGCAATGTCGCGGCCTCTTTCGTTGTCCCGACTGTCGCGGCGAGTGTTGATCTGGTGGTTCACCTCACCAGCGATAGTCAGGGCAGGCGGCGAGTAGGGGAAGTCGTAGCCCTCTCTGGCAGGGTTGAGGGCACAGTCATCGAATCAGTCGACATCTTTGCGACTCGAGGCAATGAGCTCGTACGAGCAGATGGCTTCCCATCCAATATGGAGCGGTTCACCCGGGCGGGCATCGATATCGTCCGGCTGCTCAACGCTGTCCGAAGTGAGCCGAAATATCGGGTGACTTCTGTTTCGGCGGGAGATGGTGAGTGCTAATGGGCGCCGTCATCGGGTTACTGTTTGGCTTGGGTGTACTGCTTGTGTGGCACAGTCGTGCGCCCGTGCGACCGGAGCGACCCGACTCTCTTGCGAAGTGGAAAGCGCGACGAACCGCAGCACTGCGGCAAGCAGGAATCACAGGAGTGGGCCCGTGGCAGGTCATGTGCCTACAGCTGGCAGCGGGCTTGCTAGCAGGTATGGCGACGTTGGCATTGAGCCGGAGCATCTCGGTGGCCACATGCTTTGTATTCTTCGGGTTTTTCTCTCCTGTCGGGATGATCGGTAGCCTAAGAAGAAGGCGCAGACTTGATTTCCGCGAGGTATGGCCGGAGGTTGTGGACAGTCTGGCGTCCGCCGTCCGCGCGGGCCTCTCCTTGCCAGAAGGTGTCGCGGCTTTGGCAGTACGGGGTCCAGCGCCCCTCCAGGCCGCATTCGGCCGCTTTGCCAGCGATTACCGAATTACCGGCAAATTTTCGGATTGCCTCGATCGGCTCAAGACTCACCTCGCAGATCCCGTTGGTGATCGGATCTGCGAGTCGTTACGGCTCGCACGCGAAGTAGGGGGAACAGATTTAGGTCGGCTGTTACGGACTCTATCGACATTTCTGCGTGACGAGAGTCGTACCCGCGCCGAGCTTGAGACTCGTCAAAATTGGACCATTAATGCTGCTCGCCTTGCGGTCGCTGCCCCTTGGCTCGTGCTGCTTCTCCTTGCGACTCAGTCGGCCACTTTGAGCGCGTACGAGTCTTTTGCGGGCCGAATTCTGCTGTTACTTGGGGCAGTTGTGAGCATCCTTGCTTATCGCGCAATGGTTCGCATTGGCCGTTTGCCTGAAGAGAAGCGAGTATTACAGTGAACTCTGTCGCGTTAGGAGCGTTACTGGGCCTCTTTGGAGCCACCGGTCTCCTGGTGGCTATTGCGTATTCACCGCCAATGAGGCGGGTGAGGCTCGACGATCGCCTAGCTCCCTATCTTCGTGCACGTCAGCCGTCGTCTAACTTGGCTCAGAGCGATGAAACGCTTCATCTTTGGGGTGTTCCTCTAGCGGTTTTGCGGCCGGCTCTTGAGCGAGGTGCGGCGATGATGGAGCGATCGCTTGGCGGTTCCAGGTCAGTGCAGCGCAGGTTAAGCGCGTTGGGCTCATCGGCGAGCGTCGAGGATTTTCGAGTTGAACAACTGGTGTGGGGCGTTGTTGGATTTGTAATGGGTGGCTTGTCATCTGTGCTGCTATCTATTGCGGCCAGTTCGGTGAGTCTCATAGCCCTCATCGTGCTTGCGATCGCGGGATTTCTGGCGGGTGCATTGGGCTATGACTGGTGGCTCAGCATGCGGGTTCGGCGTCGTGAGCAGGACATGCTCGCCGAGTTTCCAATAGTCGCGGAATTCCTCGCGCTTGCGGTTACCGCAGGTGAAGCACCCCTTGCGGCGCTGGAGCGCGTATGTCGCTTGTGCGGCGGTGAGCTCTCTAAAGAGTTGAAGATCGTCATTTCAAATACGCGAGAGGGCGTCACCTTGCCTGCCGCATTGGAGCGACTTTCCAAACGCACGAGTCTTCCGCCATTGGCAAGATTTGTTGATGGCGTGGCGATCGCGTTAGAGCGAGGAACTCCATTGGCCGAGCTATTGCGTGCACAAGCGGCCGATGTTCGAGAAGCGGGCAAGCGTGCATTGCTCGCAGCGGGAGGGAGAAAGGAAATCTTGATGATGGTACCGGTGGTCTTTCTGATCTTGCCCGTTACTGTCCTTTTTGCTCTTTACCCGGGCTTGGCGAGCATCACCGTGTTGACGCAATAAAGGGTCGGGCGTGATTTGGCTTGCCTACCGCGAGCCGCATGGGAGTTATCCACAGAGCGCAGTCAGCGGTCTCACTCAGTCGGTCATTTCCTTTACGCTGTGCAGTCAATCAATCCTATTTGTACTCCCAATGAAGGAGGCGTGCATGCGGATGCAACGTTGCTGGCCCATCACGGCCGTTCGAGCTCGCATATCGTCACTGCGACGCCTTGGCCTGGATCGTGGCGATGTTCCTGGCTGGGTCATGGTTACGGTGATGACCGCGGGCCTGGTTGTTGCTGTCTTTGCGGTGTTTAAGGGCGCGATCATTGGTGCTGTTCAAACCGCCATTGGCCAAGTGGTTTCAGGCACTGGTGGTTAGGCGGAGATGGCGTTCCGGGCGTCCTTCTTGCGCAGAGCGCACGTGTCGACCGCAAAGATGTCAGAGGAGGGCTCCACGCTCGTTGAGTTTGCCTTGGTCTCTGTGCTGCTCATCTTCCTGACGTTGGCGATTCTGCAGGTGGCGGTATATCTGTACATCCGCAATGTTGCGGCAGCGAGCGTTGCTGAGGGCGCACGTTATGCCGCCGCAGCCAATGTGTCCTCAGCAGCTGGGGCGAGTCGCGCCCGGGTGTTGCTCGGCCGTGGCGTAGGCGAATCGGCGTCGTCCCAGCTCTCCTGTACCGGCAGGCAAGCAACGGGAACCGGCGGGATTGTGACCGTTGAGGTTCGATGTGACGGCGCGTTGCCGGTCTTTTTTGCTCCATTGGGTGACGTGTTGCCACTAGAGGTGCGGGGCCATGCGGTCAAGGAGGGAAGAAATTGACGCTCCCATCTCGCACTAGGAATCTTCGTGGTGTGCTGGGTCGGTTCCGAGACGAGACCGGTGCCGCGACGATCGAATTTGTCTTTCTTGGCATCATGGTGTTGGTTCCACTGCTGTACCTGTTGGTGGCGGTGTTCGAGCTACAGCGGAATGTCTTCGCTGTTACCCAGGCCGCTCGTGAGGCCGGACGTGCTGTGGCTAGCGCGGACAACGTGAACACCGGGGTGGACCGTGCGGTTTTTGCGGTGCGGTTGGCGTTGCAAGACCAAAACCTTGATACGAGCGAGGCCCTCCTTCGCTTTGTCCAACACAATCAATCGTGCGACAACGGGCCGGTTGCGCCAGCGCCTGGTGCGGCCACGTTGGAGCCGGGGGCAGAGTTTGTCGCATGCGTGGTTCAGGTATTCACGGTTCCGGGGGTGCCAAGCTTTTTGGACAGCAGTCGCAACACTGTGACCGGCAGGTTTGTAGTGCATGTGGATACGTATCGGACGGCGGCGGTCTGATGCGACGGCTCTTGGCGGGTATTCACGCACGGATCCACGGTGATGCGGGAAGCAGTATTCCCCTTATATTGGTGTGCTTCCTCATCGTGAGTTTGCTCACGGCCGGTGTAGCTGCCGCATCGTCAGCGTTCCTTGCCCAGCGTGACCTGCAAGCAGACTGCGACGGAGGTGCCATCGCCGCTGCATCCGGGCTTGACTCGGATGCCGTCTACGCGGTTGGCGTGCGGGAGGGCGACGCGCTTCCCGTCGCTACGGAGGCCGCTCAGCATGCGCTTGGTGAATATCGCTCGTACATGCTCACTGATGACGCGTCCCTAGTCATGGCCGCCACTGTGGACCGGAGAGCAGTAATGGTGAGATGCCGCCGCCTGGTTCAAATCCCCTTCGGGACGGTGTTTGGGTTCTCTCACGGTTTGGTAAGGACCGCGGTCAGTGAAGCGCGTTCACCTTTGCGTTGACCCTCGCGCGTGGCGCACAGCGGTCACGCCTTTTGTAGGCGTGACCAGCGGATTAGCTCAAGAAAAATCCACAGTGGAACCTGTTAAGGACTGGATTCTGTGGCAATAACGTGGCAGCGTGTAGGTATGGCGGACAAAGGTCTTAATGCGACAGCAGCTGCCCTGCTTGGGCTACTCCACGATGGAGCGATGACCGGGGGCCAGCTCATGGCCACGGCTGAGGCTCGTTTGGGTCCGTTCTGGACCACTACCCGTAGTCAGGTCTACCGGGAACTGCCGTTGCTCGCTGAGGCGGGGTACGTGCGTACCGGCAAGCCGGGACCGCGGTCTTCCCAACCGTATTCGATCACTGCTGCGGGTAAGCGTGCCTTTACTCGGTGGCTCGGCGAGCCTGCGGGCCGCGATCAGCTTCGAAACCCGCTGCTTTTGCGGGCAGCGTTCGGGGGCCAGCACAGCGCTAAGCAGCTCCGTGAGCTTTACGAGTCACAGACGCAGGCACGCGATGCCAAGCTTGAGGAGCTCAAGGAGCAGCTCAAGGAGGCGAAGAAAGAAGGCGACGCTTTTCAGGTTGCCACCTTGGAGTTCTCTATCACCTACCAAAAAGCGGTTTTGCGCTGGCTCGCGAGCGCACCAACGTCGAGTTAGCACTTGTCAGAATTGGTCTGCGCCGAGCCGTGGCGCTGCCGCATGTGCCTTGCTGATTCTTTGTAAGAGCGCGGCGCAGACCAATTAGGGCTCCCATGGTCCACGAGCTAACGCCTCTACCCCGTACGCTGGGCAACGTGGCATCTGTAGACGTACGCGACGAACTCAAAGACCTTGACTCCACGCTCTCTTCCGTTGAAACGGTCCTTGATCTCGACAAATTGCGTGGCGAGTTAGCTGAGCTCAATCAGGAGGCAGCGGCTCCGGATCTGTGGGGCGATCAAGAAAGAGCACAGAGAGTTACCTCTCGACTGTCGTTTGTTCAAGGCGAACTGAACAGAGTGGGTAGCTTGCGCCGTCGGCTGGATGACTGTCGGGTTCTGTTCGATTTGGCAGAGGATGAGTCAGACTCGAGCGTACGAAATGAGGTTACTGCCGAGCTGCGGTCGCTGCGGTCTTCGATTGACGAGTTGGAAGTTCGTACGTTGCTTTCTGGCGACTATGACGCTCGTGAAGCGCTGGTGAACATTCACGCACAAGCGGGTGGGATAGACGCGTCAGACTTTGCGGAGATGCTCCTTCGGATGTATCTGCGCTGGTCGGAACGGCACGGCTATCCGACGGAGGTGTACGACATCTCCTACGCGGAAGAGGCAGGTATTAAGTCAGCCACGTTCGCGGTCAAGATCCCTTATGCCTACGGGACCCTCTCGGTAGAGAGCGGCACTCACCGCATGGTGCGGATCAGCTCCTACGACAACCAGGGACGCCGGCAGACGTCTTTTGCTGGGGTAGAGGTGCTGCCCGTTGTGGAGCAGACCGACCACGTAGAAATCCCAGAAAATGAGATCCGTGTCGACGTATTCCGCTCATCGGGACCTGGCGGGCAGAGCGTAAATACCACTGACTCGGCCGTCCGTATCACGCACGTGCCAAGTGGAATAGTCGTGAGCTGCCAAAACGAGAAATCGCAGATCCAAAATCGCGCGGCGGCTATGAGGGTGTTGCAATCGCGTTTGCTGGAGCTGCGCCGCCAAGAGCAAAAGGCGGAGATGGATGCTTTGCGTACCGACTCAGCGGGCTCGTGGGGTAATCAGATGCGTTCTTATGTATTGCACCCCTACCAGATGGTGAAGGACATCCGCACGGGTCACGAAGTCGGGAATCCGCAGGCTGTATTTGACGGCGAAATCGACGACTTTATCGAGGCCGGAATTCGGTGGCGGAGAAGCCACGAGAAAGAGACCGCGGCAAGCTGAGCCAGGGTTGGATTAACGTAGCCCACATTCCGCGTCAGTAGCTAGACCATCGCTTTTGTGTGGAGCTCGTTCGCGGCATTGAGCTGTTTCATCGCGGGCAACCCAAGGCTAGCGTGCAAAGTAATGAGGCCGCTGCATGCGGGAAGTACTGCCGGGGGAACAGGTTTTTCTTTATCCTGTGCCATTTTTAGGCAGGTGTTTATCTCGCCGGATGCGGTTGCGATGCTGGTCCTAATTGGACCTATCAAATCGGACATGAGCACCTCGCGACAGTCCGAATAGAATTGACTAAGTGCGGCGGCGCTGGTTCCACTGGGGCGATGAGGGCGTCGCATTGTTGGGAGCTTGATATCGCCCGCTGGAACAATAGTCCGGCCTAGGGCGTGTGCAAATTCTGTGATGACCATGGAGTAATGGGTCTGTGCGTCTTGAAGATGAGATGTGGCTTGGTGCATAGCCTCGGCGGCATTTTTTACCGGCTCTGCGTGTGCATGGGAGCCCACTGTGGCTAATTCTTGCGTGACAGCCACGAGGTGCTCGTGGATACGAGTCCACTGTTCGGTGGGTGGGAGCTGGACTAGCGCCTTGGTCATCGCGTCGACGAGGTCACTGTCTGCATTGGAATAGTTAGCCACTTGTCAAGATTAGCGAAATAGCCAGTAATTTCCGTAAAATGCGCTTCGTGTCGCCCCTGTCCATAATGCGAGTGTTGTCTCGCATGTGCCCACGCGCTACTTGCTACGCCGTTAGCGGCTCGCGGGAGTCGCTCGCTACACTGGCACGTTGTGATTACCCTCGACCGTGTAACCAAGCTGTATCCAAAGTCGCGGCGCCCAGCGCTGGACGATGTCAGCGTCACTGTCGACAAGGGCGAGTTTGTCTTTTTCATCGGACCGTCCGGCTCAGGCAAGTCGACGTTTATCCGGTTGCTGCTGCGAGAAGAGACGCCTTCCAAAGGCAAGGTGTGGATTGCGGGCCGCGACCTAACCTCCATCCGTGGTTGGCGGGTGCCACAAGTGCGCCGCAGCATCGGATGTGTCTTCCAAGATTTCCGGCTACTTCCCAACAAGACGGCTGCGGAGAACGTGGCCTTTGCTCTGGAAGTAATCGGAAAGACTCGCCCGGTTATTCGCCGGGTTGTACCCGAGGTCTTGAGCCTCGTTGGACTGGAGGGCAAGGAAAATCGGTATCCAACGGAGCTCTCCGGTGGTGAGCAGCAACGGGTCGCCATTGCTCGTGCGTTTGTGAACAGACCGCTGGTGCTGCTCGCTGATGAACCCACCGGAAACCTGGACCCAGATACCAGTATCGAGATCATGCGATTACTGGACCGGATTAACCGCACGGGCACGACCGTGGTCATGGCTACCCACGACGCGAACATCGTCAATCAGATGCGCCGCCGAGTGGTGGAGCTAGAAGGCGGCCGGGTCATTCGTGACCAAAACCGAGGAGTCTACGGTTAGGCCGCCTTTGCTGCCTAACCGCCGCTCTCCCTAAGCCACGTCCCCTGCGAAAGCCAACGAGACACCCGAGGAAGCCATGCGCGCAAAGTTTGTTTTTTCTGAGGCTGCGACTGGCCTCTGGCGCAATGTCACCATGACGGTAGCGATGATCATCACCACTGCGATCTCATTGGCGCTGCTTGGCGCTGGCGGGTTGCTGTATGTGCAGATCCAAAAAACGAAGGATCTGCTTCGCGGCAAGGTCGAGGTGATGTTTTATCTGCGCGACGATGCGTCTAACGACCAACGAAACAAGCTTGAGCAGCAGCTAAAAGACGACCGTCGCGTGCGCGAGGTGGCTTTAGAGACGAAAGAGCAGGCCTATAAGCGTTTTCGTGAGCTGTTCAAAAACTCGCCGGACTTGGTGTCTGGTGTAGACGCCAGCGCGTTGCCGTCGTCGTTCCGGGTTAAGTTGCGTGATCCAGGCGATTACACCGATGTGTCCAATAAATATCGGCACGAGGACGGTGTATCCCGAGTTTCTAGTCAGCAAGAAATCGTGACCCAGCTGTTTGCGATGGTGGATGCCATTAAGAACACGGTCTTCGTGGTCGCCATCTTGCAAGGTGTGGCGGCGGTGCTGCTGATCGGAAACACCATTCAGGTGGCTGCGTATAGTCGCCGCCGCGAGGTCAGCATTATGAAACTCGTCGGTGCGTCTAACTGGTATGTGCGTTTGCCATTCGTGCTGGAGGCGGCGATCGCCGGACTCATTGGGGCTGTGCTCGCTTGGTTTGCCCTCATCGTCAGCAAACTGTGGCTCATTGACGGCGCGCTTAAACCGGTGTTTACCAGCGGGCTAATTCCGATCATTCAGTGGAGCGACATTATGGTGACTGGACCAATTTTGGGCCTTGTTGCGGTCGCAATCGCCGCGATCACCGGCTGGAGCACCTTGCGGTTGTATGTGAAGGTCTAGCGTCGAACATGTCAATTTGATCTATTTTCACTATTTGCACAAGTGTTCCGCCTGGGTTATTTGTGCCCACAAGTGCTCACGCGTACGGTGAACCCTCAATAAGGGATCGAGGGTTTTTATGACGCTTAATGGCACAAACGGTAGGAGAGCGCTGAACAGCGATCAACGCACCCGGGCGGGCCACGATCGCGGCTTGGTGTGGCGGTGGATCTTCTTTGCCACGCTGATCGTCAGCGTGATCGCTACCGGCGGTGGCTCGGCGAAGGCTGACCCATCGGGGGATAAGAGCCGAGTCGATCGGGAGCTACAACAAGCTGACTCCGTTTTGGAGAATGCCACGAGTAAAGCTCAGCAGGCCTGGGCGGATTTCTCGCGGGCGAATCAGCAGCTGCCGGCGGCTCAGCAAGCCGCAGACGAAGCAAGAGGCCAGGTAATTGCGGCTCAAGTAAGAGCAAATGAGACGCAGCGCGATGCCGAGGCGGCACAGCAGCAGCTACAACGAGCCCAGAGTAGCTATGACCAAGCTGACAATGACGTGAAAGCCGCGCGTGCAAAGTTTGCGTCATTTGCGCGACAAAGCTATGAAAGTGCGCGGTATCTTTCCTCGTCGCTGGTGCTTGCGGCGAAGGATCCTCAGCAAGTGGTGGACGCGGTCGAATACGTGCGGGCCCTGGGTGCGAACCAGCAAGACCACATCGACGTCATGAAAGCGGCACGGCTCCGCGCTGGAGAGCGGCGTGCAGATGTAACGAAGAGCAAACAGCAGGCAGATCAGGCAAACGATCAAGCCCGGCAGGCGCTGAGGGACGCTCAACAGCAGGCGGCTGATGCGAACACGGCTAAACAAAAGGTTAACGACCTGGTGAGCCAGAGCCAGCGGGCTTATACGACTGCCCAGCGGGAAAAGGACGCGAGTCAGCAGAAGTACAACGAACTCCAAGAAGAGTCTCGACGGATTGAGGATCAGCTACAGCAGGCGCAGCAAGCTCAGTCCGGCCATTCTTCGTCCTCGGGTGGCTATGGGCCACCATCGCGCAGCGGTGGATTCATTAAGCCGGTCGTGGGCTGGAAATCCAGTGACTACGGTTGGAGATTCGATCCGTACTACCACGTATGGCAGCTCCATGCGGGGGTAGATCTCGCGGCGGGTACGGGTGCACCTATATGGGCGGCCGCGGGCGGAACTGTCGTATACGCCGGTTGGGAACGCGGCTACGGTAACTACACGTGCATTCTTCACGGCACAATTAATGGGACGTCCGGTGTGTCAACGTGTTATGGGCATCAGTCGCAGATATTGGTCCACAAGGGACAGCAAGTGAGCCAGGGTCAGACCATCGGCAAAGTGGGCATGACAGGTGCTGCGACAGGTCCGCATCTGCACTTTGAGGTCCGAATCAATGGGGCACCCAAGCAACCGCTGGGCTGGTTCCCGATGTGACCCGATATTCTCTAAGGCTGTAACGAGAATGCCGGTAAACTAGAGGGGGCGTTGTGGCGCGCGAGCAAGGGCGTTCGGTGGTGACAACCAACCGAAAGGCGCACCACGACTATGCCATCATCGAGACGTTTGAGGCTGGCTTGGTGCTTACTGGCACCGAGGTAAAGTCGTTGCGAGCGGGGCGTGCGTCGCTTGTGGACGGTTTCGCCATTATCGATAATGGCGAAGTGTTCCTTCATGGGGTGCATATCCCGGAATACACCCAGGGGACGTGGACTAATCACCCAGTTCGGCGAGTACGCAAGCTACTGCTGCATCGTGGTGAGATCGCTCGTATCACGACCAAACTCAATGAAGCGGGGCTCACGCTTGTCCCGCTCAAACTCTATTTTTCGCATGGTCGGGCGAAGGCGGAGATCGGGCTAGCGCGCGGCAAGCGCTCCTACGATAAACGCCAAACGCTCGCCAAACGTGACGCTGATCGCGAGATAGCGCGAGCGATGGGTCGTCGTAACAAAGGTATGGAATAGCAGTGCGGTTGTACTAACCGGCTAGTCTCGCAATATGAAGCGTTTACCTGCCCTGGTTTTTGCGCTATTTTGCGTTGTCGCCGTTGTCGTGGCTACAGGCCAAGCAGCATCCGCTGATGTCGGTGAGTCCATTAACACATACGATGTGGTGCTTGATGTGCAGCGAGACGGCAATCTGCGCGTCACTGAAACTATTGTTTACGATTTCGGAAATAACAGCAAACATGGTATTTATCGTAAAATACCCGCGCGGTTTCATTACAATGAAACCAAAGATCGCATATATCCGATCAATGACGTAAATATCTTGATGGATGGTCACTCGGTAACCTATAAGCGTAGCTCGAATAACGGTTATGTGAATTTCAAAATTGGCAAGCCGAATGAATCTACAAGTGGCGTTCATACATATCGCATTGCGTATTCCGTGAAGGGTGCGCTCAATAGTTTTAAGGATCACGAAGAGCTGTACTGGAATGCGGTAGGAACTGAATGGAATGTTCCGATTGGCTCTATAAGCACAAAGGTAACGGGCCCCGCAAATATTACTCATGTCCAATGTTTCGTTGGCCCCAAGGATAGTCATGCTGGCTGCGACAATGAGTCTGCACCAGGTGGGCTTTCGGCGATATTTTCCGACGCGAATCTAAACGCATACTCCGGCATGACTGTTGTAGTGGGTTTTCCGCGGGGGAGTGTGCACAACACTGGACCCATCTTGGAAGAGCGGCACGATTTTGCGGCTGCTTTCAGAATTACTCCGTGGACAATTGGCGGAGCATCGGTCCTGGCGCTGTTAGGGATTTCCGGCGCGTTGCTGGTCGCATGGCGGGTGGGGCGCGACCGCGCCTACGCAGATCAAATACCAGGGCTGACTCCGTTGGCCGGCCAAGACGGCACGGAGCGGCGCAAGAGGTACTTGGGTCGGGGACCTATAGTGGTGGAGTTCACTCCGCCGGACCGCGTGCGTCCGGCCCAGGTCGGTACTCTGATCGATGAACGGGCTGACACCATTGATGTCACTGCCACAATTGTTGATTTTGCCGTGCGTAAACATGTGCATATTCGCGAAATCCCAAGGAAAGGGCGATTTTCGAGCCAGGATTGGGAATTAGTGAAGCTAGATGATGGCGATCCGAATTTCACGCGGTATGAGCGGACATTGTTTGATTCCCTGTTTGGGAACCAAACTAGTGTACGCCTTTCCACGCTGAAAAATACGTTTGCCAAGGATTTGCAGTTCGTCAAATCAGAACTATATCGTGACGTCGTAGAACAAGGGTGGTACCGCGGTTCCCCGGAGACAACTCGCAATAAGTATCGGGGCTATGCCATCGGTATTGCGGCCGTCGCAGCGGTGATTACCTTTGTTTTGTTTATTTCTACTCACATCGCTTTTATAGGCGTGGGATTGTTTGTTGCGGCCCTTATCTTCTTTTTCGCTGCCACATATATGCCCGCTCGGACAGGGAAAGGCAGTGCCATGCTGGCGCGCATTCTCGGATTCCGACAATATCTTGCTACGGCGGAAGCGAATCAGATCCGGTTTGAAGAGCGAGAAGAAATATTTTCTCGGTATTTGCCCTACGCCATTGTATTTGGCGTGGCGGAGCGTTGGGCCGACCAATTCAAAGATCTCGGTTCAGTGCAGCCTGATGGTTCTTCTGGTCTCTATTGGTACTCCGGTCTGCAAGGATGGAGTCTTCTCTACTTTGGTGCATCCATCGGCAGCTTCAGCACCAGCACCAGCGGGGTGATGGCATCAACGCCGCCGTCCGCTTCTGGGTCGTCTGGTTTTGGGGGAGGCGGGTTCTCCGGCGGTGGTGGCGGAGGCGGCGGCGGTGGCAGCTGGTAGCGCGCACGAAGCCACGGAGTCGGGAGCCTGCGGGAATAAATCGGTAGACCTTCCCGCTAAGCTAGTCGCGGAAGTACAAAGCAGCTATCCATCTTGGGGGTGACAGGTCTCGACTTCGGACGTCGAGGCAGGGGAAGCGGGCCGAGGAAGGCGACGATGATCTCGTAAACCACGTGTCGCAAACCAATAAGCGCCAATGTTAATAACCGCGCTGAGGTTGCTCTCGCTGCTTAAAGCGAAGCACCTCTGTCAGACCGGGGACGTTCCCGACCCGGATCCTGGCATCAGCTAGGGGACTGCACCAACAAACTCGGTCGCGGGGTTCGTTGGGACATCAAACAGCGACTGGGCCTGTCACACCGACTTGCTTGCGGGATCGGTGAGGCCGAGTAGAGGCACAGCAAGCTGCGCCCGGAGAAGTCCTGTTGAAGCGACGAAGGACGCGGGTTCGATTCCCGCCACCTCCACAAGCGACTGAGGCGAGAGATACGCAAGCTTGCTTGCGTGTCCGAGCCGATTGAGCTTGTTGACGAGCTAAGCGAGGATCACACGACTGAGGCGAGAGATACGCAAGCTTGCTTGCGTGTCCGAGCTGACTGAGCTTGTTGACGAGCTAAGCGAGGATCACACGACTGAGGCGAGAGATACGCAAGCTTGCTTGCGTGTCCGAGCCGATTGAGCTTGTTGACGAGTTCTTCGAACGGCGGCCTGGGTGTGATGCCCCGGCCGCCTTTTTTATGGCTGCTTTCTCGTTTGCCGAGCACTCCGTATCGCCACGTTTAGGGGCGTTTGTCGTTAGGAAACACTCCCTAACAGACTCAAATGAGGAGGCAGCATGATTACCCAGGATCAGGTTCCCGACCTAGTGGGAATGGCCGTGTACGACGTCGACGGAGAAAAGGTCGGCAAGGTGGGCCAGGTGTACCTAGAGGACGATAGTAAAGAGCCGAGCTGGGTGACCGTCCGTACTGGTTTTTTTGGGATCAAAGAGAGCTTTGCTCCGCTAAATCGGGCGCGCATTGAGGGTGAGCACCTTGTGCTCAGTGTGAAAAAAGAGGCGGTCAAGGGTGCACCGCGTATCGACGCCGATGGTGAGCTTCCCGCGAATCAGGAAGTCGAGCTTTATGGCTACTACGACATCAACCCTGCCCGCCATCCCGCAAACTCCGACCCCGCTCAAGAGCGCTTGCGGGAAGACGAGCCGATGATCCGCTCAGAGGAGCGGGTGCGGATGGATGTCGAGTCTGGGGGGCATGGGGGTGCGCGGCTGCGTAAGTACGTGGTGACTGAGAAAGTAGAGACCACTTCGTCCTCTGAAAAAAGAAACACCGAACGTCGAAAGATCAGTGGCAAAGGCCGAAAGGACAGAGCTGACTTTGATCAAGCTGGTGGTTCTGGCCAGTGATGCCGATGGCCCGCCACTGGTGGGAGTCCGCTCATAGAAACTGGGAGTGCGGCTGCGGAGTGGCCGCCTGGAGAGCCACTGTGGGTTCTCAGGTGGCGGTGGCGTTTCTTCCAGCCTCGGAGGAGCTCGCGTAATCGCACGACTCCGTTAAAAGCCTGCACTAGCTCTTCTATTTGGGGCGTTTGTCGGGCACGGTAGAGGTAGTGTTCACGATTACTGTCTGCGTCGGTTAAATGCCATTTCTGTGCTGGTTTCGCAAAAATGCCGTCGCAGAGCCATTTTGAGTATGGGCATCGACCTGAGATTACGTCGTATTATGTGATGTTAGCCAAGTTTTGTTGCGGCATTGGGAGTTCTGATGACAGGTACTGATTATGAAGAGGCTGTTTCGTCTAAGCCTGTCATCGACTTTGACCATCACTCGCCGGAATATCGCGCGCGCTGGCAGGACGTTTCGGATGAAAACCTTGCCAAATGCCCAGTTGCGTGGTCTGAAGCGCATGGCGGGTTCTGGTTAGTGTCCAGCTACGAGGCTTTGTCTGAAGTGATCCGCGACGATGCGACGTTCTCGTCTGCGCATGATATTACAGCGGAGGGCAATCACGGTGGCATCTCGCTTCCGGCTGGACCAGTCGTGGAGGTGCCCATTGAGCTCGACCCGCCGGAGTATATGGCGTACCACAACTTGCTAAAACCCGTATTTTCTGCCGAGCAAGTACAAAAGTGGCGTCCCTTTATTCAGGACATCACCACCGCATGTCTTGACCGGCAGTGCACTCGGGGTGCTATCGATTTTGCGCGTGATTTGGCGAGCCCGGTACCGGCAATTTTGACGATGAAGATACTGGGCCTCCCGCTCAAAGAGTGGGAGCACTATGCGGGTCCAGTGCTGGACATTAATAACGCCCCGGGCGGTAGTGACCGCTATCTTGAAGCCGCCGAGGGGATCAAAATGCTTGCCCGTTCGTTGCGCCGAACCGCGGCAAAGCGGCGTGCCGACCCCAAAGACGACTTGCTGACACGGTTGACAACCGCAGAAATCGATGGAAAACCACTCAGCGACGATCGGCTGATGGCGACCTGCACGCTCGTGCTTGCGGCCGGCGTTAATACCACCACGGGCGCGGTAGCCAACGCGCTCAACTGGTTGTATCTCAATCCAGACCACCGGCAAATGCTCATCGACGACCCGTCGTTGATCCCGTCCGCAGTAGAGGAGTTTCTGCGTTTTCTTCCTCCCGTTGCAGCGCTTGCGCGAACTGCGACCCGCGACGTTGAGCTGGATGGGCAGCAGATTCGCAAAGGGGATCGGGTATTGATGTCGTTTGCGGCCGCGAATCGCGATCCCGCGGTGTTTGATTGCCCCGAGCAGGTGCAATTTGATCGTTCGCCTAATCCGCATGCCGCATTTGGATTTGGTATTCACTACTGCGTTGGTGCTCACCTCGCCCGGATTCAAATTGACGTGATGCTGCGTGCAGTTCTCGAAAGAATGCCCGATTTTAAGGTGATGAAGGTTGGTTCTGAGCGCTACGCGTCGATGGCAATGGTGAATAGTTTCTCGTCCCTGTCGGCCACCTTTACTCCCAGTGACCCGGTGGGGAGTACCTTCACCTTCTAGCAGATTGTTTGCTGGCTCTTCTGTCTAATGTGGAGTCAAACGGAGGGATTTATGGCGATAGGTGTGGCTCCCGAGCTAACCGCGATGTCTCTGTTGTACGAATATTTGCCAAGTTCATCGTTTTTCGCCTCCCCCGAACGGACATTGCTCGCCGATGGCGATCGCGAGTGGCTGCCAGCTGCGTCGGCCATACCCGATGCTGGCTTGGCCGGCCGGGTAGACCAACTGCTCGCGGACCAGACGCCCGCCGTGAGCGCCGGCGCGAAGTTCTCCAACCATTCGGCTCCGACTCCGCTGGTGATCGGTGCGCTTCCGTTCGATTCGGCTAGGCCCGCGTGTCTTTCGCTGGTTCGCACGCCTCGGTGGGCTGGACCATTGCATCCGCAGGCGGCGTCACTCGAGCATCGATCCGCTATCCGTAATGGGCAGCTGCAGGAGCTTCCCGAGCCCCAGATACATGAGGAGAACGTCGCCAAAGCAGTGGTTGCGCTGCAGGCGGGCGAGCTCCGCAAAGTGGTGCTATCGCGCTCTTTGGAGTTACTTTCTGCCGAGCCGGTCGATGTCGCCCAGCTCTTGCGAAATGTCGCACGTAGAAACTCGCAGGGCTACACATTTGCCGTGAACCTCCCGGCCCTGGAGACCGGCATAGAGTCCGAATCGGCCGGGCAGGTGCGCCGGCATAGCAATCGCGTCCTGATTGGAGCCAGCCCTGAATTGCTGGTCAGTAAGTATGGATCTCGCGTTGCCGCAAATCCGCTGGCCGGGTCGCTTCCCCGTAGTGATGACCCGGAGGAAGATCAGCGACGCATTCGAGAGCTGTACGCGTCAGTAAAGGACCGCGAAGAGCATCAGGTCGTCATTGACGCGTTGGTGGATGGGTTGCGCCCTTTCTGCCGGCGACTCAATGTTCCAGCCAAGCCGTCGTTGATTAGCACGCCAACGGTCTGGCATTTGTCGACCATGATCACTGGCGAGATCATTGACCCATCCGTTTCCGCATTGACATTGGCGACGGCGCTACACCCCACACCCGCAATTTGCGGCACGCCCACCGCCGAGGCGCAGGCCTTCATTAAGCGCAGCGAACCCTTTGATCGAGGGTTCTATACCGGGGCGGTGGGTTGGACCGATGCTCGCGGCGATGGCGAATGGGGAATTACGATTCGTTGCGCCGATGTGCAAGGTGATTCACTGCGGTTGTTTGCTGGGGGAGGGATCATGCCCGCGTCCGAGCCGGCGCTCGAACTCGCCGAAACATCCGCCAAGTTTCAAACCATGTTGCAGGCCATCGGTTGGTAGGGCCTGGGATTGGGCCGACCCCGCCGGCAGGGTTATGTGATGGTTCGTCGATTATGGAGCAATGTTGCGTCGTCATCTTGCGGTTACCGGTGTGGTGTGTGTGGCTGTCCTGCTTGCGGGATGCCAAGGAGTAGACAAGGCGAAATCCGCGACGCGATCCTGGAGCGACAAGGCGCAGAACGCGTATGTGGCGAGCTTGAAAGACGTTGACCCAGCGTTGGCGAAAGACAAAGAGCGTGTCCTTAAAGCAGGTGCGCAGACTTGCGAAGACTTGTCATCCGGAACGCCCAACGACAAGCTCATCGAAAATGTGACTAAACGATTCAGCACCGACACCGTCAAGATTGACTCCGCAAAGGCAGTGCAAATCGTCGACGTTGTGGAAAACAAATTGTGCCCGGTGGGGAAGTAGCGCTATTGGCCTGGTGGTGTGCGTTTGCCGCTATTCGCGCCGCGTCGTGTCCTGGGTCGGATTGTTATCGAAGCTACCCAAATTCCTATACTGACGAGTCCGCCGCCGACCGCTCCCTCCGCCGCTGCCGTGGGGTTAGCCCTAACCGCCTGGAGTGCTTCCGTTGCCGCAAACGGCGGGTCGACCATAAAAGACCTGATGTCCTGGTACACCGCTGCCGCTGCCGCTGCCGTGGGGTTTGCTCCATTGCCGTGGGCCGCCGGAGAGGCCGAATGATCTGTCGGACCTGCGATTGAGGCAGCGAACCATGCGCCTGTGAAGGCAAGAATTGCAGTTATAGCAGCTGCTTGGTGCGGCACTTTATCGCTCAAACAGTTTCTTAACTGTCTCACTCGTGCCTTCGAAGCCGCACAAAATCCTGACGGGGGTGGGTGTGTGGCCATTCTCGATGCTCAGTTCGATGGGTGAGAGGTGTATCCGGCAAGGTCGGCGCCGCAGTACTAGGGCAAAGACTAATTTGTTGTGTCAAATGTGGAATTGAAGGTTATTCAGTTGGGTTTAGGTAAATAAAAAGCAACGGTTCTCCTTGCTATTATGTTATCGCAAATTAAAGCATAATAGGATAAGGAAAACCGTTGCAAACTAATTCTAGCACAGGCCTCACATGCGATCAGGAAAACGAGATCATAACCCGGTATCAAAAAAGATACGGCACAGAATTCTCGGATCCAAAGAACAGAAAAGTTCTTTCTCTTTCAGACAGTGTCTTACTTGTCTTAAGATATTTGAGAACGAATTTGAGTCAACACGCTCTAGGCGAATTCATTAACGTTTCCCAATCAACTGTTTCTCGAACAATTTCACGCATGCTAGTCCGCATTAAAAAACTACTCGATCACGAAACACAGCAGCGACACCAACGCATCCAAGAAGAACAAATATGCCTGGTTGATGGAACCCTCATACCAACCTGGAACTGGCGCTGCAAACAGGGAATATACTCCGGAAAACATAAACGAAAAGGATTCAATCTTCAAACCGCTTGCGACACAGGAGGAACATATTTATGCGCCGGGAAACCACTAGCAGGATCAACTCACGACACGAAAGCATTTACCCATAGTGGACTAGAAAATAAGCTCACAGGGAAGAGCATATACGCCGACCTTGGCTACTACGGAACAGACACCGCTAAAACACCCATCAAAAAACCACAATTCCGAGAACTATCGAACATAGAAAAACAAATCAACAAAGAACACGCACAACTACGATCACCCGTAGAACGATGCATAGCACACATCAAAAACTGGAAAATACTCTCAACAGTTTACCGAGGACCACTCTATAAACTGAAAAGCTTTATCGAAACAGTACTCGCACTAGAAACATTCAGAACAAGCCACTAAACCCAACTGAATAACCTTCATTAAAGGCAAGCTATGGAGTGATGATTAACCCAGTCTTTGTATCTCAGTTTCAGCAGCGGCCGTCAGCTCTTTGCGTTTTTTGGTGGGAAGCCGATCGAGGTAGAGCTGACCGTTGAGGTGGTCGGTCTCGTGGTGGAAGCAGCGAGCCAAATATCCCGTGCCCTCGACTTCGATCGGCTGACCGGTTTTGTCGAAACCGCGTACCGCTGCCCGAAACGGCCGGGCCAGCGAGGCGCGCTGACCTGGCACGGAGAGGCATCCTTCATCGTTCTCGTCCAGTTTCCGTTTGTCTAGTGGCAATTCCACAAGTACCGGGTTGACGACATGTCCAATGTGGTCTTCGTCGTCAGCGTCGGGGCAGTCGTAGACAAAGACCCGCAGCGGTACCCCTATTTGGTTCGCAGCCAAGCCAACTCCGTTGGCGGCATACATGCTGACGAACATGTCGTCGATCAACGCCGATAGTTCATCGTCGAATGTGGACACGTCTTGACATGGCTCATGTAGCACCGGATTGCCGAGGTAGCAAATAGGACGGACGGTGCCGCGAGGTTCAACTTTCTGTATCACCGCAGCGCTCCCTTCTCAGCTGACCGGTCATTTTCCCGGCGTGTTCTCGGCGATCTCACCGGTGAGTCTATGCAGTGCGGCTCTGCCCCCGGGGGTTCACCGGTCATCGGTACGACCGGTGAACCCCCGGAGTGCAGATCCAGAAAACGACCGTTCAGGAGAGGCATTCCGACAGTACCTCTACTGCATGGTCAAGCTCTGCTTCCGTGATGACCAGCGGCGGCGCTATCCGCACGGTGGTTTCGTGGGTTTCTTTGGCCAGCACGCCGCGCGCCATCATGCGTTCACAAACCGTGCGCGCTGAAGGGGAACTAGGCGACAACTCAACGCCGGCCCATAGTCCGATGGCCCGTATCTCCTTAACCCGCGTTGCTGGAAGCTTGTTGAGCCGCTGCGAGAGGTAGCCGCCGAGATCCGTCGCTCTTTGCTGCCACTCTCCGGTGGACAACATGGCGATGACCTCACGCCCAACGGCGCACGCCAACGGATTGCCGCCGAAGGTGCTCCCATGCTGACCAGGGTGGAATACGTCCATGATTGCCCGGCTGCTCACCACCGCCGACAGCGGCATGATGCCGCCACCAAGTGCTTTGCCGAGCAGGTAGACGTCGGGCGTGACGCCTTCGTGTTCACACGCGAATGTGCGGCCGGTTCGGCCGAGTCCGCTTTGAATTTCGTCGGCGATGAACAGCACAGTGCGAGACGTGCATAGCTCGCGCACCGCACGGAGCCAACCGCTTGGTGGGGAGATGACGCCGGCCTCGCCCTGTACCGGCTCTACCAGTACGGCAACCGTATTGTCGTCCACTGCTGCGGCCAGGGCGTCTATCTGTCCATAAGGGACGATCTCGAACCCAGGGGTATAGGGGCCAAAGTCGTCTCTGGCATCTGGATCAGTGGAGAAGCTGACAATGGTGGTGGTGCGACCATGGAAGTTTCGGTCAAACACGATGATTTTTGCGCGGTCACGGGGCACTCCCTTGACCCGATATCCCCACTTGCGGGCCAATTTGATGGCAGTTTCTACGGCCTCTGCGCCGGTATTCATCGGTAGCACAGCTTCCATGCCACACAAGGAGGCGAGTTCGCGACAAAACGAACCCAGCTGGTCGTTGTGGAAGGCGCGGCTGGTGAGGGTAAGTCGATCGAGCTGCTGACGTGCTGCCTCTACGAGTTGAGGGTGTCGATGACCAAAATTCAACGCTGAGTAGGCGGCGAGGAGGTCGAGGTAGCGACGTCCATCCACATCGGTCACCCATGCGCCCTCGCCGTGATTGATGACTACTGGCAACGGGTGATAATTGTGGGCACCATATTGGTCTTCAAGCTCAATCTGACTGGTCACGTGTTCCTCCCGATTATGTGCCGACTGCGGTGGGCTGGCGGTTGGGGCAGGACAACCTCCTGCTGCGGTGAGCGGTAGTTTTTACTAGCACAACATCACAGCCAAAAGGATCATCCATGAAGTCTTCGGAAATTCGGAAACGTTTCTTGGGGCATTTCGCCTCCCTCGGTCACACCGTTGTGCCCTCAGCATCGCTGCTGCTGGATGATCCCAATTTGCTGTTTGTGAATGCCGGCATGGTGCCCTTTAAGCCCTATTTTCTGGGTGAGCTCACCGCTCCGTACTCGCGCGCGACAAGTGTGCAGAAATGCGTGCGGACCATTGATATTGAAGAGGTTGGCAAGACCACCCGGCATGGTTCGTTCTTCCAAATGAACGGAAACTTTTCCTTCGGAGACTATTTCAAAAAAGAAGCGATCGCTTATGCATGGGAGTTGATGACAAAGTCGGTTGCTGACGGCGGCTTTGGCTTCGATGAGTCGAAGCTATGGGTCACCGTTTATCACGATGACGCCGAAGCGGCCCAGATCTGGCGAACCGAGATCGGCGTTCCGGCCTCGCGCATCGTATTCCGGGGTATGGCGGACAATTTCTGGTCTATGGGCGTACCTGGCCCGTGTGGACCGTGCTCGGAGATCTACTACGACCGAGGTGCCGATTACGGTCCCGAAGGCGGCCCAGAAGTCGATGAAGACCGGTACATGGAGTTTTGGAACTTGGTCTTCATGCAAAACACCCGTGGCGCGGGGGCTGCAAAAGAGGGTTACGACATCACCGGCGAGTTGCCGGCGAAAAACATCGACACCGGCATGGGCATGGAACGCATGGCCGCGCTGCTGCAGGGCGTCGACAACCTCTATGAGATCGACGAGATGTTCCCGATCATTGCGCGCGCGTCTGAGCTAACTGGCAAGAAGTACGGTGCGCGTTCTGGTCATGCGGCTTACGAATCGCACCCCGACGATGTGCAGTTGCGGGTCATTGCCGACCACGTCCGTACTGGGCTCATGCTTATTGGCGACGGTGTCACCCCTGGCAATGAGGGACGAGGCTACGTATTGCGACGGATTCTGCGTCGCGCCATCCGGGCCGTCCGATTGCTGGGCTATGAAGGCACATCGTTCCCCGAGCTGTTCCCAGTTGCGCGGGACTGCATGTCGGAATCTTATCCGGAATTGGCGACGGACTTTGCGCGTATTTCTTCATACGCGTATGCCGAAGAAGAAGCATTCGCGCGAACCTTGCGTTCCGGTATCACCATTTTGGACACTGCCGTTTGCGAGACAAAGCGGGCCGGTTCCACTGTCCTTTCAGGAAAGAAAGCCTTCCAGCTGCACGACACATACGGTTTCCCGATCGATCTCACGCTGGAGATCGCCGCCGAGCAGGGCGTCACGGTCGATCAAGACGGCTTCCGTGCGTTGATGGCGCAGCAGAAGACTCGGGCCAAGACCGACGCCCAAGCTAAGAAGACAGGGCACGCCGACGTCGGCGCCTACAAGGACATCCTCGACCAACACGGTCCGACAGACTGGGTTGCTTACGAAACGTTGGAGTCGGACGCGTCAGTGCTGGCGATTTTGACGGAAAACGGCCCGGCGCAACGCGCCGCTGCTGGCGAGATTGTGACAGTGGTGCTCGACAGAACCCCGTTCTATGCCGAGTCTGGTGGCCAGGACAGCGACGCTGGAGTCATCACTGGCGGAGGCGTGAGCGCCGAGGTGCTCGATGTGCAACGTCCGGTTAAAGGGCTGGTGGCGCACCAGGTGCGGGTGCTCGAGGGCGAATTCGGAGTAGGCGAGAGGATACACGCAGCCGTCGATCCAGAGTGGAGGCTTGGCGCGCGTCAGGCGCACTCCGGGACTCACGTGGTGCATGCGGCGTTGCGCCAAGTGTTGGGTGGAACGGCACTTCAGAGCGGCTCCTATAACCGTCCGGGGTATCTGCGGCTGGATTTTTCGTGGCGTGGCGGATTGTCGAACGACACCCGCAGCGAGATCGAAGAAGCCAGCAACCGCGCGGTGCGGCAGGATCTGCCGGTGGCGGTGGAGTACATGCCGCTGCCCAAGGCACGGGAGATCGGCGCCTTGGCGTTATTCGGCGAGACCTACGACGAATCAGTGCGGGTAGTTGAGATCGGTGGGGCTTGGTCGCGGGAGCTTTGCGGTGGTACTCACGTGTCGCACTCTGCTCAGATTGGCCCGTTGGCGATCACGTCAGAGTCGTCGGTGGGGGCTGGTCATCGTCGGGTTGAGGCAGTTGTGGGTCTAGAGGCCTTCGAGTATTTGGCACGAGAGCGCGATGTGGTGCGCCAACTGGCAGAGGAGCTCAAGGCGCCTAGCGATGAGCTGCTCACTCGAGTCGCGGCATTAATGGGACGGGTTAAGACCGCCGAACGGGAAGCGGCTCAACTGCGAAGCCGGTTGCTCGCGGCTGAGGCGAGCACACACGCCGCTACCGCACTCGACCTTATGGGTGTCGCGTTTGTGGGTGTGGCCGCGCCTGCGGGCACTAGCCCCGCTGACGCCCGGGGGTTTGCGCAGCAGATAGTTGGTCATTTGGCAGATCGCCCGGCGGTGGTGGCGGTGACGACTACATCGGGTGAGACTGCTGCTCTTGTCGTTGTCGCTAATGATCGAGCACAGCAGCTGGAGCTGTCGGCCAGCGAGCTGGTCAAGGGTGCTCTGTCTGGCCGCGGGGGCGGCAGTGCCCACATTGGACAAGGTGGGGGCGTGCCGGCTTCTCAGGCTACGGAACTTCGCGCTGCTGTCGGGGAGCAGATCGGCCAGCGACGCGGCGTGTAGTGCGGATCTGGCACGAAAAACTATGAGAAATAACGAAAAGTAGTCATTTGATTTCCAAAAGTGGTGGCGGTGACTGCCGTAAATCGCGATGATGTCTCGTAGTTTGGATCACGGGTGATGGGAAAGAACCTCGCTTCTGTCCACTGTGGTGCAAGCTTTTCTCGCTGTAGCTCAGTGGTAGAGCATCTGGCGTCCCCGCTGGAGGAGGTCGGTTCGATTCCGACCGGCGAGGCCCTGCGGTTTCCGTGCCTATGTGGGTAACGAGGGGGCCGGCAACGAAATACCATCGGGTTATCACGAACCGGATGCCGATATGCGATCTCCTCGTTAAGGTGCGGAAATGACGGCGTCCTGCCGTGCATGACCGGTCAGCCACGGTGCTGGAAGAGAAAGCGTGGGCACGACTATGCGGAATGAAGACCCCGCTCATCTGCCGCGGCTCGTAGGTAAGTTGCTGGTGGCAACACCTGCGCTTCGGGATCCCAACTTTGAACGCGCCGTGGTGCTCGTCGTGTCTCATGACGACGACGGCGCGCTGGGTGTGGTGCTCAACCGGGCAACCGAGATGGCGACGAGCGATGTGTTGCATGGCTGGGATCAGCTGGTGGGAGACCCGTCCGTGGTGTTCGAAGGCGGACCGGTCCAACCAGAGTCGGCGATCTGCCTTGCCCGGGTGCGTCCTGGGGTAGACGTTGACGGGTTCAAACCGCTCAACCGACGCCTCGGCACGCTGGACATCACCCGCGCCCCCGAGGGATTCACGGACCAGATAGAAGGCATGCGAGTATTCGCTGGCTACTCCGGATGGAGCGCCATGCAATTGCGCGCGGAGATCGCAGACGGGGCATGGTTTGTTTTCGACTCATTGCCGGGCGACGCTTTCGCGCCGGTTCCCGATGATCTGTGGTCGGTGGTGCTGCGCCGGCAGGGCGGACTTATCGCAGCGGTGTCATTATTTCCATCTGATCCTATTTTGAATTAGCGCTTATTGGGTGCTGCGGTTTTATTTTTCTCATTCTTGGTTTTATGTAGGGTTGAAGGCGCACAGGATTTTGTGCATTTCTTTGGCAATACTCGCGAACGCCTGCGAACAGATCTGTTTCCGGAGTCTTGGGCCATACCCATGATTGCGCCAATTCAAAATCTTCTGTCGGCAAGTATTGCTGATGGATACTGTCTGGGATGGAAAGCCACGGAGTGTGTGGATCGACTTGACTTTCGTGTGAGAGGAGCGCTCTTCGGCGATGACCGAAATATCTGCTTGACTCAATTCGAGTGGTTACCCGGAATAGCGGATCTTGCTCGGGGTTTTTTGCCCAATGACCTAACAATTGGTCAAAGGGTGACTCGCGTCCCGATGCCGTCAAATATTCATGTGCCACTCTTACATTTTGACTATGGAATGGCTTCTGAAAATAGAGCTTGATGGGTTGCCAGGGTTCTGTGTTTCCTGCTGACGAAAGGCTCGGATCGCCAGCATTTTCAAAAGCTGCTTCGCCGATCCGATAAACAGTCTCGTGATCAAGGTGTGAATAGCCCCCGTCTTCTCCATAGATGACGACAACATGTGGTTTGAATTCACGCACGACGCCAATCAAACACGTTTCTGCGGCATCAGCATTTGCCGCAAAGCTTCCTAGAGGCGGCAGGTGATCATCCGGCATGCCAGAGTCGATGAATCCTAGCCAGCGATGTTCGATTCCGAGCTCTTTTCTGGCGCGCTCCATTTCCCAACGTCGAATATCGAGCAGGTCTTGGTGGGGCTCAAGCTGCTCAAAGGCGGGATTGAGAGCACTGCCCTGTTCGCCGCCGGTGCAGGTTACTACCAACACCTGGGCGCCCTCCGCCGCGAGCATTGCTTCGGTTGCTGCACCCTTGCTCGATTCGTCGTCGGGGTGTGCGTGGACGAACATGACCCGTAATCCCGCGTATTTCTGGGCCAGATTTTCTTTCTTAGATTTTTTTACGCGGCGGGCAAGATCCACAAACGACGACATGGGTGTTTGAGAGTGACAGCGGTATCTCGTGGCGGGGCCTAATGCTCGTCGAGCTTTTTTGTAGATCTCTTGCTCAGGAAGGAAGGTCTCTCGGATGCAAGAGTGAGGTGAATCCAATGGAAGCATAAGAGTGCGGCCACGATGCTTTCCAGGAGATGCTATTTGGAGCACTTCTGTATCGGCAGTTGTCTCGATAATGTGAGTTTCGTTGTCATGAATAGTGCATTTCTGTCCTGGGGTAATCACCTGAGTTTTTCGTTTTTCGCTTACTGGGTCGATAGACGTTATTGTCAACTGCCCGCTGAGAATGGCAATGAGGCTTGTGGATATTAGTCTGTCGCGCGCCGTTCCAGTGAGCTCTACGCGATATTTCGGCTTGAGTCGCTGTATGCGAGCTGTCCGAAAAAAATCATTATGGAGTAGTGCGGCATCAGAGCCTTTTGAAAAATCTTCAAGTATCTCTTTCTGTTGATAAAGGTAATTGACGAGCAGTTCTTCTAGGGCAGCGTTCGTATGTCTGAATGAGATGTGAAGATATGTTTCGTCGGGAGAATTCAGTTTTTGGAGACCATACGTTTTGGTGAGATCAATGATCCGCGTCATGTGTATTCTCTTTCTGGGCTGCGGACACCAAGAGATGAGTGCCTGGAGAAATAAGCGCAGCCGTTTTACATTTCATGGCTGCTGTTAGTAAGAGAAGAGCGCTGAGCGGTCACTTATTAGCGCAGGCAGCGGCAGCAGTCACACACAGAAATCGCGATGCAACACATGCACAGAGCGGCACGGGCAGAGTCCATAGTGGAGCTCTGGGGCTGCGGCATGATCATGCGCCGATCATAAGGGTGGGACTGGCCATGTATGGGTGAGTGGCTTGAATCGAGTCGACCATCACACGCAAGGCTAGGGTCAGGTGCCTATCCAGGCCGGAAACAATGGGGGTATCGAACTGTGTAGACTTACGCCGTCGGACCATTGGTTTGGCGAGTACGGGGCTGTGGCGCAGTTGGTAGCGCACCACACTGGCAGTGTGGGGGTCAGGGGTTCGAGTCCCCTCAGCTCCACTCTATTTTGGATAGTAAAAATCTGCTGATCAGAAGCCCCTTTTCATATCATCTAGGGTGACCTTCCGCGTTTGAAAAGCGCTGTCTATGCCGGAATTATCGGTGGTTGACAACAATTTTGACCACAACCCTTCGCTGGCTCAGTTGAAAAGGGCGTCCATGCTGGTCATCGTGTCGCTCAGCAGATTAGGCAGTACATGAGCGTAAGTATTCATAGTGATCGCAATGCCGGAATGCCCCAGGATCTCCATTACTACTCGAGGGGATGCTCCCGACGAGAGAAGCAAGGAAGCGCATCCGAGGGAGATGCGTGAACGTGCGGTGCGGCTCGTGGTCGAGCATCGCGCTGATTATTCCACTGAGTGGGAGGCGATTCGGTCGATTGCGGCCCGGTGTGATGTGGGTGCTGAGACGTTGCGGAAATGGCTACGGCGCTCTGAAGTAGACAGCGGCCACGGTCGGGTGTGTCTTCTGATGAGCACGCGCAGGTTCGTCGGCTTAAGCGTGAGAATGCTGAACTGAAGCGGGCGAATGAGATTTTGAAAGCAGCATCGGTTTTCTTCGCGGCCGAGCTCGACCGGCCACTGAGGTCCTCGTGAGGTTTATCAATATCCATTCCGGACGGTTTGGGGTCGAGCCGATCTGCCGTGTGCTCACCGACCATGGGGGTGAGGATCGCACCGAGCACCTATTATGCGGCCAAGACACGGACACCGTCAGCGCGTGCGCTGCGAGACGCAGAGTTGATCACGGTCATCCAGCAGATTCACGCCGACAACTATGGGGTGTATGGGGTCCGCAAAATCTGGTCCGAACTGCACCGACAGGGGCATTCGGTGGCCCGGGTCACCTGCGGGCAGCCGACAAACTCAACCGTGACTTCACCGCAGACTGCCCTAACAGGATGTGGGTGGCTGACTTCACCTACGTATCAACCTGGACTGGCATCGTCTATGTAGCCTTCGTCGTCGATGTGTACTCCCGTGCCATCGTGGGGTGGTCTGCTGCTACCAGCAAGCACACCAGCTTGGTGCTAGATGCCCTGGATATAGCCCTATGGCGGCGCAACCGTACCGGAAAACCCGTGCACAAAGGACTGGTTCACCATAGTGACGCCGGATCCCAGTACACGTCGTTCCGGTTCACCGGCCACCTGATCGACACAGGAATCGATGCCTCCATCGGTTCTGTCGGCGACGCCTACGACAACGCCCTGGCAGAATCAACAATCGGCCTCTACAAAACCGAGTTGATCAAACCACACGGCCCATGGAAAACATTGTCCGAAGTGGAACTAGCCACCGCCGAATGGGTCGACTGGTACAACAACCAACGCCTCCACAGCGCGATCGGCCACATCCCACCCACCGAACACGAAACAAAGTTCTACGCTAGCCACAACCAGGCCCGGCAACCCGCCGCAGCCACAAACTAAAGCACCCACCAAACCCGGGACGATTCATTTCAGAAAGCTCAAACTCCTCTTTAGCCATGGGGAGGTAAGCGAAGGAGATCTAGTTTGTTCCGCTCGATATATTATGCAGGACTGGCAAGTTTGGGCCGCCGCGGTCACCAAAGCGCTAGCCTCGCTAAGCTGTAACGGCTAGCGAGGGCAACTCCTGGTATCGAGACCACCGTTTGCTGCCAGTGGAGTCGTAATGCTCCTGGCCTGAAGGGTGTGGTGGCTTCGATCCCACGAACGGGGCGGTTTTATCGCTCGGCTGCACACGCGGAAATCTGTGATGGCAAAGGCCGTTGAAGCTCCGCAGAGTGGGGCCGGGGCTGTTGGCTGTGAAGAAGCTGGCCACCATGCAATTAGACCGCCAAGGGCCGACGTTGCGAGGAGACCAACCCGTCTGCCGCATCAACGTCTTGGTTCGGGGGAGGGCTAGCTACGGTTGCTCACTCGTCTGTTGGAAGCCGAGCGAATCGTGGGTGGCACGCTCGCCTCGATGGAGAAAAAAACGGGCCGGGTTATTAAGTCTGGACGCGACCGACTGGTCGCAAGCGCAGACAGCAGCGCCGAAGCTCAGGATCATGGCGTCGAAGTCGGCTCACCGGTATTGCATGGGCGGAAGTCGTTTTCGATCACAACGATGACGTGTTCGGACTACGGCGAGAGTCAAGCAGCGATTCCGGATCGGGTGGTTGTTCGGATGACTACGACCTTGAGGAGGAACGGCTTTATTAGAGATCTACAAGCGGGGCGCTGCGTTGGCCGCTGAGCGGGGCATCATTCATCGCCGACACCAATGAGAGTTGGGTTGGGCGTCGGATGGTTCGTTGGTGTTGGGCGATGAGGTGCTGACGTCGGACTCGTCTCGGTTTTGGCCGGCCGACCAGTGGCGGCCAGGTGGGCCGCAGTTTGCTTTCGATAAGCAGTTTGTCCGGGACTGGTCGGTGAGTACCGGTTGGGACAAAAAGCCGCCAGCGCCAGAGGTGCCAGAAGAGATTGTGGCCGCGACCCGGGATCGTTACATCGACGTCTACGAGCGCATCACCGGCAACCGCTGGTAACGGAAGAGGAACTGATGAATGCTTCAAAGCAGCAATACGATGCGTCCACTTTGGTAGAAGAGCTGCGTGCTGTTCTTAACGAGCGTGGCATGGATCCACAGTTGCCGTCCGAGCCAGACAATATGAGCATTGCCGCAGCCGCCATGATGCTGCGTTCCTTCGGCATCGCGCCACTGGCCCCCATGGAAGATGTCATCGACCGGCTGAGCGCATCGGACGAACGGTAGTTTAGTGCGTTACTGGGAAGGAAGTCATGCCTCGTAAGGTTCGCGATGCCATCAAGTTGATTGAGGCTGATGGCTGGGAGTTAGCCCGGGTTAAAGGCAGTCATCGGCAGTTTAAGCATTCGGCGAAGCCTGGGTTGGTCACGATTGCGGGTAAGCCGAGTCGAGACTTGCCACCTGGACTAGAACGAAGCATTCTGAAGCAGGCAGGGTTGTGGATAGGAGACCAGCAGTGAGCTCATATGTGATTCTTATTGAGCGTGCCGCCGATGGTGGTTTTGGTGCGTGGTGTCCTGACCTGCCCGGGTGTGTGGCGTTGGGGGACACCTACCAGGAGTGCGTGGCGGAAATGCATGACGCAATCACGCTGCATTTGGAAGGACTCCGAGAGGCCGGTGAGCCTATTCCCGCTCCATCGGCGGTAGCAGCCGACACCGTCATCGCCGCCTAAGGGCTGTTCTCATTCTGAATGTTTCTCCATGCACACGACTTGGCTCCACGGCGGTAAAAACTTTCTATACGAGTATCAAGGCGGCGCTGCAGATTCTGGGGAGCTGTGTGACGCACGGAAGAATGTCCGTATGGACACGCTCACACCGAGCCAGCGGATGGCTTCAGTGGGGATTGTGCAAGAAGGCGATTCCATATTGGAGAGAGTCGCCGCGCCGTTTCGGTTTCCGTTCGAAGCTGATGAGGCTCGGCGAGTGATCGATCAACTGCAAGCGGCGGCGGAGCGAGTGTCGCAAGTGCACACCTTCGCCAAGGGCATGGGTGTGGCGGCTCCCCAGATCGGCTACGGGAAGGCCGCTGCTGTTGTTCGGATTCCAGCGAGGGACGAAATTGTGACTCTGCTGAACCCCCGCATCGTCGACGCAGCCGCCGACACCGACGAGCAGTACGAGGGATGCTTGAGTTTTTTCGATGTACGGGGTCTTGTTCCTCGTCCCCTCGCGATCATCGTGGAGCACCAGGACGTCAGCGGCGCGGTGCGCTTTACCGAGTTCAGCAACGGTGCGGCCAGACTGGTCGCCCACGAGATTGATCATCTCAACGGCGCGCTCTACCGGGACCGGATGCGACCAGGGGTTCGACCGATCCCGGTATCGGAGTACCACGGCACGGGCCGGCAGTGGACATACCAGTTGCGTTGATCCGTGGGGTCACCTGGTGGAATGGCTCGCATGAGGGCAACCATTAATCGGCCGGGTTTTGGTCAACGGCATCCCGAACTTGCAGCGTTGCTGAGGGAGCAGCGCCCCGCCGGGTCTCACGATGTGTCGTGGTTGGACGGTGCGATGCCACTGCGGAGGAGCGCCTACACCACTCCAGCAGACGTACCGCGGGATGTGGTGGGGTCGGTGCGATGCATTGTGCGCGTTGGTGCCCACATTGTTGTGTGCGAGAACGAGGGTGGTGCGCACCCGTGGCCAGGCGGGCGGCGGGAGCCAGGAGAGTCCTATATAGACACAGCGGCCCGCGAGGTTCATGAAGAGACCGGCTGGCTGCTTGACCGCGACAGTCTTCAACTGTTGGGCTGGCTTCACTTGGAGCACCTTGCGCCGCGACGGCCGAACGATCCCTACCCCTACCCGGACGTGGTGCAGGTTGTTTTCTGTGGCTCCGCTTGTGAACGGGACGGTGGCCCCGACGTCACCTGGGCTGACACCGACGGATACGAGCTCGGCTCTCGACTGCTCACAGTGGACGAAGCACGCAAGCAGCCGTCGATCGATCCGCTCGCGCAGTACTTCTTCGACCTGCTGCCAGACCTGATGTGACTGACTGGCTTAGTGGCGAGCGCTTAAATTGATCCAGCACAAAGCCGCTGCCTTACCTCTTTAGTCGCGTCTTAGGCAACTTGACCTGACAGTGCTCGATCCTTTGGGTCAAGTGTTCTCACGCAACGAGGATTTGGCGGCACCGCCCATCGCTACCATACGCAGAACATGGCCAGCCGTTGGCCGCTCAAAGAGTCGTGCGCTGTTGAGGCGTAGGCACTCTTCGACTCAAAACCCTCTGCTTTAGTCAACACTCCAGGAGCCATCATGACGTTAACTGCTGAAGCACAACCTGTTCGAGATGTCACCGTGGTTAGCGCTATTGGAGGAAAGAAATACGGCGTTTACCTACCCTCTCTGGCTAAGCAGCAAGCTTCTATGGATCCACAAGAACAAGGATGCGTGGCTGAAAGCATTGTCGTGTGCGAAAAAGCCATTGAAGGCGAGGTTTGGAAAACCCTTGAACCTATGTGGAAGGACCACCCGGAGCTGGGCGATAGAACGCGGATCGTTCCCATTAAAGAGTGGACAACGGCAGCGGCCTGTTGGAATATGGGAAAGGAAGAGACGCAAACCCAGTATTTGGCAACCATCGGCGCTGACGATATGTATCCGCAGCCCACTGCTTCTCAACCAAAGGGAGGGTTGGACCTCCTACGTGCCAAACTGATCGAGACAGGCACTGATTTGGTGGTGGCCCGCCCAAAATTTCGATTGCTGCACAAAAACGGGGAAGTTGAGTTCCTCAATCCCACGAACAAACAATTCGGGCCACTTGCGGGGAAAATTATTACCGCAAAAGACGTCCTAAAAATGAAAGAGGATCTATTTCCGTGGTGGCTTGGGGCCATGTTAGGAGAAAAGGATAAGCTTTTTTGGGACGACAAAGACATTATCGGGGAAGACTTACGTGCCGCATACAGCTTAATGGTGGAACATGGCGGGTCGATGTATGTGAGCGGGCCAAACGATCCGCATTCATACGATTACACAACAAATAATGAGAGCATTACCCATCTTTACCTGCCGGAAAAACGAAAAGAAATACGTGACGGCATCACCATCGTTTGGGTAGAACGGGCACAAGCCCGAGTTAAGATGGCGCGTGCCGTCGGCACGGACGCTACGGGGCTGTGTAAACCTCTTACGTCATCAAGCCTTTCGCCAAAAGATGTAGCACAACAAGGCCAGAACGTTCGGAAAGGTCCGCCTCCTAGCCCGCCTTTCATAGCTTCAGGGAACTCTGGCATCAGCCAATGAGCGCTCGTCAGCTCGCTGATGTCAGTAACGTCTGGATATGACGGACGAACTTAGTGTGATAGTCCACAATGGACCAGGAATACATAGCTGCGCCCGTTTATCGGCGCATGATGGCTTCAATGCTCACGAAAGTTGCTGGTATGACCGAAAACGCTGAACTGTCCACAGTGCCAGCCCCCACCCCGACTACTCCGTATGGCGATCCGCTGTGGGAAGTGACCGCGGACGTGGCGCTGCTCGCACTTAGCGGGGGGGGGGGCTACAAGCTTTGCTGGTAAAGAGGAAATGGCCTCCAGAGGAAGGCAAGTGGGCGCTGCCAGGTGGGCACCTCAATGATGGAGAGCTCGGTGAAGACGCAGCGACGCGTGAACTTCGCGAAGAAGCCGGGGTTGTGGTGCGGTCAGGCATTACGTCGGACTACCTGAGAAAGATTGATTTTTATGAAGGACCGGGACGTGTGCCCGGGAAGAACAATGTGGCGACATTCGGCTACTTAGGACTGTGCGGCAGTGCTCGCAAGCCAGTGGCGCAGGATGATGCCGAGGCGGCCCGTTGGATGGACGTTAAAGGAGTCCTTGCCAGAGACGAGCTGGCATTCGACCATGGTGCAATTCTGCGCGATGGGCTGGAAAGCCTTAGACGCCTTGAAGATCTTAAGGAAGATCGTGTGCCGCTGTGGGCAAGACAGCCATGGGTCAAACGCATTCGCCAAGCCGTATTAGATCTTCGCCTGGAATCCCAGGAACCGGTTGAGAGTCGGAGCATCGCCACGCCCGCGAGAAGAGTAAACCTGCTGGGGCGGAGGATGGGCACCAGGGACCCCTACCGTGGCACCCAATCCGGTAGGTAGGGGCACTGTCGCCCTTTTTGCAGCCTGCTTCGTTGTGCGAGCTATGCCTTTGGTTAGCTTGCTTTGCGGTGGGCATGAGTGTCTGTGTCGATGATGGGTGCGTTTTGTAGGGCTGTGGCCAAGGTGGTGACGGCGTGGTAGGCATCGTCGTGGCTGCGGTAGATGTTGGTGCTTGTGGCCAGTATTTCTCCGTTTGCGGCGATGAGCCGCCACCGGTAGGTGTGGAGGCTGCCTTCGATGAGTTCAAATTGGACTCTTCGGGCGGGATCGTATGGCCCGGTCACTTCGACGGGCTCGCCTTCGGCGATCATGGCGTCGATTTCGTCTTCAGTGGTGTTGATTTCGGCCAATTCGTCATCGTGCATGGTGTTCATCATGCCTCCTGTGTGCCGACGATAACAGTGCGCAGCCGCCAGGTGCCATCGGGAATGTCCACTGGTTGCAGGATTACTTTAAGGAGGCGGCCTTGCTCGTCGCGGGTGGCCACGATGAGGCGTCGGCCGTGTTCAGGATGGTTGTGCCAGACTGCGCGCAGCACCTGGGCCGGCCATTGACATGCTGCCCGTACTAGGTCGCCGGTCACGCCACGGCGAGTGCGAATTTTGTTTCCACACTTGGCGGAATATCGATGTAGCCAATCCATACAGCAGACACGGGTCCACACTAGATAGCATCCTCATGGAATAACCGCCCGGGCTATTGCCGCGCCTCGTGAGCGGCGCTATCTTCATCCGCTCTCTGTTTCAGAATTAACTCCTGTGATTACTAACGCCACGGCATCCCATTCATCGATCGTGCCAGGCAGTATGTGAGGTGTGTGGTCTGAGCTGCCGGCATTCTCTGACGCGACGAAGTCGTGGCTCACTGGTGCGTTCGCTGAGCCCACGCAGGCGCAGGTCGGCGCATGGAAAGCGATTAGCGGCGGCGACAACACCTTGGTGGTCGCACCCACCGGTTCCGGCAAAACGCTGGCCGCATTTTTGTGGTCCATCGATCAGCTCGCCGCGCAGCCGCTGGCCGAGCGCGACCCAGCCAGCCGTTGTCGGGTCGTCTATGTCAGCCCGCTTAAAGCATTGGCCGCGGATGTGGACCGAAACCTGCGGGTGCCGTTAGCGGGGGTGCGGCGCGCGGCGACCACGCTCGGGGTAGCGCTACCGGATATCACGGTTGCCACTCGCACGGGCGACACGTCCAGTTCGGAGCGGCGGGCGTTTGCTCGCCGGCCAGCAGACATCTTGATCACCACGCCAGAGTCGCTGTTTTTGCTGCTCACCTCGGCAAGCCGCGAGTCGCTGCGGGGTGTGACCACGGTAATCATTGACGAGGTCCACTCCGTATGCGCAACAAAGCGGGGCGCGCATCTGGCCGTGAGTTTGGAGCGGCTGGACGCGTTACTGCCCAGGCCAGCGCAGCGGATTGGTTTGTCAGCCACTGTCCGGCCTACCGAGGAGGTGGCCCGGTTTCTCGGCGGCGCGCCAACCGGTCACAGTGGTGCGGCCGCCGATCGAGAAGGTCCTCGAGGTCACCGTTGAAGTCCCGGTGGAAGACATGACGGCTCTGCCAGAACCAGAGCCGGGGTCCTTGACGCCGGCAGCGGCTCAGCTTGGTCGGAGTTCGATCTGGCCGGCGGTGGAGGAGCGGATTTACCGGCTCATTACCGCGCACCGCAGCACCATCGTCTTCGCTAACTCACGTCGACTGGCGGAGCGTTTGTGTGGCAACCTCAATCAGCTGGCGGCGGACGATGCCGAGCATCAGGCCGGCACACACGATGCTGAGCTCGATGCAGGCCAGCGGGTGGACGGTAGCCATGCCGCGCCGATGCTCGCTCGCGCACACCATGGTTCGGTTAGCAAAGAGCAGCGGCACGAGATAGAAGCAGAGCTCAAGGCTGGTCGACTGCCTGCCGTGGTGGCAACCAGCAGCCTGGAGCTGGGTATCGACATGGGCGCGGTCGATCTTGTCATTCAGGTGGAGGCGCCACCATCGGTGGCATCGGGATTGCAGCGGATAGGGCGAGCGGGGCATCACGTTGGGGTGGTGTCGCGGGGAACGATATTTCCGCAGCATCGAAGTGACCTTGTCTCGTGTGCGGTGGTGGCTCGGCGCATGTCGCAGGGCCAGATCGAGTCGATTCGGTATCCACGTAATCCGCTCGACGTGCTGGCGCAGCAAGTGGTCGCCATGGTGGCCATGGACGAATGGCCGGTAGATGAACTCGCGGTGCTGGTTCGGCGAGCGGCGCCGTTTGCTGGCCTTCCCGAGTCGTCGTTGTTTGCGGTGCTCGACATGCTGGCCGGGCGTTACCCTTCGGACGAGTTTGCGGAGCTGCGACCACGGCTGAATTGGGACCGAGAGTCCAATGTGGTCAGCGGACGGGCTGGCGCTGGCCGGCTGGCGGTCACCAGCGGCGGCACTATCCCTGACCGGGGGCTCTTTGGAGTGTTTCTGGCTGGCACCGGTGCCAGCACAGATGCCGAAGCCGGCATTGAGAACAGATCAACGAGACGTCCGGTGCGGGTGGGCGAGCTCGATGAGGAGATGGTCTACGAAAGCCGGGTAGGTGATGTCTTCACGTTGGGGTCCAGCAATTGGCGGGTGGAGGAGATCACCCATGACCGCGTATTGGTCTCGCCCGCGCCAGGTTCACCGGGGCGTCCTCCTTTTTGGAAAGGAGATTCGCTGGGGCGTCCGTTGGAACTAGGACGAGCGTTGGGCGCATTTTTGCGGGAGATCTCGACGACTCCGCCGGGGGAGCCGCGTGACGAGCTGGTGCGCCAGCTGCGAGCGGCGGGGCTAGATGAGCGGGCAGCCAGCAACCTACTGTCCTATGTGGACGAACAAAAAGAAGCCATTGGCTATGTGCCTGACGATCGCACCATTGTGGTGGAGCAATTCCGGGACGAGCTCGGCGATTGGCGTGTCGCTATCCACTCAGTATTCGGTACCTCTGTAAACGCCCCGTGGGCCATGCTGTTGGGCACGCGACTGCGCGACCGACTCAAGGTAGACGTGCAGGTGATGCACACCGACGATGGCATGATCTTGCGGCTTCCCGACACCACCGGTGCTGACCCGTTGCGGAATGAGGGCGTGACCACTCCGGCAGACGACGTCGAGGCGATGGTCACCGCTGAGGTCGGCCAGTCCGCGCTGTTTGCCGCCCGGTTTCGAGAGTGTGCGGCTAGAGCCTTGTTGCTGCCGCGGCATAATCCGGGGCAGCGGACACCGTTGTGGCAGCAGCGGCAGCGCTCGGCGCAATTGTTGGGTGTGGCTGCGGAATACGGCTCATTTCCCATCGTGATGGAGGCCATGCGCGAGTGCTTGCACGACGTCTTTGACGTGCCGGGTCTGGCGGGGCTCATGCGGGATGTTGAGGTGGGCTGGGTCCGGGTGGTCGAGACCACGGTCTCGGTGCCGTCTCCGTTCGCGCGGTCGCTGTTGTTCTCGTATGTCGGGCGCGTTTTTGTATGAGGGCGATGCGCCGCTGGCTGAGCGCAAGGTACAGGCGCTCGCTGTCGATTCGCAATTGTTGGCCGAGTTGCTCGGTCATGCTGAACTTCGGGAACTGCTCGATCCGCAGGTGGTCGCCGAGACTGAGCGCGAGTTGCAACGGCTTGTGCCCGAGCGTCAACCGCGGGGGCTCGATGACGCGCACGATCTATTTCGGACACTTGGGGCCTTGAGTCAAGCGGAGGCGCAGCAGCGCGGTGTTTCCCCTGTGTGGTTGGCCGAGCTGACTCAAGCAAGCCGGATCGTGCCGGTGTCAGTGAACGGCGACCGACGTTTCATCGCGGTTGAAGACGCCGCCCGGTATCGCGACGGGCTTGGGGTAGCGCTTTCAGCACCAGTGCCGGCGGTGTTTGCGGAGCCCGTCCGGGACCCATTGGGTGACGTGATAGCGCGCTATGCCCGTACCCACGGGCCATTCACGGCTGAAGAATGCGCACAGCGGTTTGGGCTAAGCAAGTCCACAGTGGAGCAGACACTTCGACGGCTCGAGTCGTCCAATGTGGTGGTTTCTGGCGAGTTTCGTGCTGCTGGCGCGGGAGAAGAGTGGTGTGGTGTTGAGACGCTGCGCACGGTGCGTCGGCGGAGCTTGGCAGCATTACGTAGAGATGTCGAGCCAGTCGAAGCAAGAGCGTTGGCCGCATTTTTGCCGGCATGGCATGGCATCGGTGTGGATGGTCCGCGGCGTGGCAAGGATGCATTGGTGTCTGCTGTGGAGCAGTTGCAAGGTGTGGCGTTGCCCGCGTCGGCGTGGGAAAGCCTGGTCTTGCCTAGCCGGGTCAGTGACTATGAGCCCGGTTGGCTGGACGAGCTGATCGCGGCGGGCGAGATCCGGTGGTGTGGTGCTGGTTCGCTTCCCGGTGGAGATGGCTGGCTGGCATTGGCCTTTGCGGAGTCGTCGAGGGAGTTGTTTCCGCCTACTCGGCCCATCACGTTGACGCCTCTGCATCAGTCTCTTTTGGACGGACTGGCCGACGGCAAAGCGCTGTTTTTCCGTGATCTTGTCGAGGTTGTTGAGGAGCACGACCAAGCCGCCGTCGCCGGTGCGTTGTGGGATTTGGTGTGGGCGGGGTATGTCACCAACGACACGCTCGGGCCGGTCCGAGCTTCCTTGGGCTCGCCGGTTATGGGGCGGATAGTGCGTCGAGGGGCACGTCGATTGCGGCACCCCACCAGGTTTTGCGTCACCCACGAGCCGCATCTGCCCACCTGTCCACTGTGGCCGGAAGATGGTGGAGATTGCCGGATCGGGATACGGCCGATGACGACACAGCCCTCTCGACTACCCAGCTCCATGCGCAAGCGGAAGCGATGCTGGAGCGATGCGGTGTGGTCACCCGAGAAGCCGCGCTCGCTTCTGGCATCCGGGGAGGGTTCGCCGGCGTATATAAGGTGCTGTCCGCCGCCGATGAAGCCGGCCGGGTACGGCGCGGCTATTTTGTCCAAGGCCTGGGCGGGGCGCAGTTCGCGTGGCCCGGAGTTGTGGAGGAACTGCGCGCCACTGCTCGACGGCTAGACGCTGAACCCGGTTCACGGCCAATGTTACTGGCGGCGGTGGATCCGGCGAACACCTATGGCGTGACCTTGGCGTGGCCACCATCGATGGCTTCGGTGGCTGCCTCGGAGCAGGAAGGTGTGCGGCATCTGCCTGGACGCAAGGCCGGTGCGGTGGTCGTGTTGATAGATGGTGCGCTGGTGCTGTTTCTTGAGCGTGGCGGGCGCAGTGTTGTCACGTTTACCGATTCCCCTCTGGCGCTGGAGGCCGGGGCGCACGAGCTTGCCGCGGCAGTGCGCGATTCTCGGCTGCCCGCGGTGCTCTCCATCGAGCAGATTGATGGCGAGGCTCCGGCCCATACCGCGCTGGGGGTGACGTTGGCGGCGGTGGGGTTCGCCGCAACGCCCCGGGGCGCATTGCGTTTGCGGCGATAAGTTGCGAATTCGTCGTTGTTTATTGCTCAAACTCTTATCAAAATATCGGCATTGAACAACTTATTCTCGGATTGGTGCAAGGCTAATGTTGGCCAATAAAGCCAATAAAGCCACTGAATAGCTGATCGAGGGGGCCGTGGTGCGATCTTCTATCCTCACTATGGACGAGATGACGGGCGTTCTTTTTGGACATTCGGCTTTCCAGTACCTCAATGCGGGCTGCGAGTTAGGTCTTTTTACCTTGCTCCACGAAGAGCCGGGGCTGGATAAAAGCGAGATCGCGTCCAAGCTTGGTCTCGCCGAGCGGTCCCGTGATGTGTTGCTTCTCGGAACGACCTCGCTTCGCTTGACGCGGGTAAGCGAAGACGGCCGTTACCGGAATGCGAAAGTGATAGACCAGCTCTTCGACGATGGCGAATGGCAAGACTTCGCGAACATCGTGGCGTTTGAGCAGTACATCACGTATTTGGGGCAGGTCGATTTCACTGAGTCGTTGCGGACAAACACCAACGCCGGCTTGCGTCGCGTGCCAGGAGCGGGACGGGATCTTTACCATAGGCTGCACGAAAATCCTGAGCTAGAAAAGGTTTTCTATCGCTATATGCACTCGTGGTCGGAGATTTCCAATAGGCGGCTATTAGAGAACATCGACTTTGGACTGTTCAACAAAGTGCTCGACATGGGCGGGGGTACCGGCGTCAATGCGATTGCGCTAGCCCGGAAATTTCCGCAGTTGAATATCGAAATATTCGAGATTCCGCCCACTGTTCCGATTACCCAAGACACTATTGATAGCGCGGAATTGTCGGATCGTGTCACCGTTTTTGGGGGAGACTTTTTCGCTGACGAATACCCCACCGGACATGATTGCGTATTGTTCTCACACCAGCTGGTGATCTGGACCCCGGAACAAAATGTGGACCTGCTACGCCGCGCTTATGATTCTCTCCCCGACGGGGGCAGCGTGGTCATTTTCAATTCCATGTCCGATGATGCCGGAGATGGTCCGCTGATGGCCGCGCTCGATAGCGTGTACTTCGCCGCTATTCCCGCAGAAGGCGGCATGATCTATTCCTTTGCGCAGTACGAAGATTGGGCTCGACAAGCCGGATTCGCCAGCACTCGGCGAATCAATTGCCACGCATGGACACCCCACGGCATTGTCATCGCGACAAAGTGAGGCCGGTCAGCCCAGCTCGATGGCGGTTCATTCCGCAAACGTCAAAAAGATCAGTACCGCATTCAGCGTTGTCACCGCGCCGGCGATTCCACATGCCAAGAAGGTGGTCACGCCCTTGTTGACGCTGCCGCCCATGAGACTTCGGCGGCTCGTCAGCCACACCAACGGCAGTAATGCGAACGGAATGCCAAACGAGAGCACTACTTGCGAGATGACCAGTGTCTGGGTCGGATTGATGCCGATCGCCAACACGACCAATGCTGGCAGCAACGTGATTACTCGACGGACAAGCAGCGGGATGTGAGTGCGAAGCAGCCCGCGCATGATAACGGCCCCGGCATAACAGCCCACGGACGTAGACGCGAGCCCCGACGCCAACAGTCCAATGGCGAAAAGCACCGCAACACCAGATCCGAGAGTGTGGTCGATGGCGGTGTGGATGCCAGCCAGAGTGTCGGTTCCGTTAAAGCTCCCGAGTGCGCTGGCAGCGACCAGCAGCATGGCCAGGTTGACCGCACCAGCTAGGAGCATGGCGATGCTGACATCGATCCGCGTTGCTGACAAGAGCCGGCGTCGTTGAGCGGGCCGCGTGACCTGCCCATACCGGTCACGGGCGAGCGCCGAATGCAGGTAGATCACGTGCGGCATGACGGTAGCGCCGAGCATTCCGGCCGCCAGTAGCACGCTGCCGGATCCGCTAAAGCTAGGGATGAGCCCGGTGCCGGTGCCGGACACTGATGGGGGATCTACAAACAGGCCAGCGATGAACCCGCCCGCAATAATCAGCAAAAAACCAGTGACGACCCGTTCAAAAGAGCGTTGGCCATGCCGGTTCTGCACGCTCAACAGGAACAGCGAGACCACGCCGGTGATTGATCCGCCCACGAGCAATGGAAGGTCGAAGAGTAGCGACAGTGCGATCGCGCCACCGATGACTTCGGCGAGATCGGTCGCTACCGCCACCAGTTCGGCTTGCGCCCAATAGAGCAGCCGGGCAGTACGCGGCAGTCGGTCACGCAGCAGCTCTGGAAGCGATTGTCCGGTCACTACCCCCAACTTGGCGGACAGGTATTGCACCAGGCCAGCCATCAGGTTTGCGGCGATAACCACCCACACCAGCAGGTAGCCGTAGCGGGCGCCGGCTGTCATGTTGATGGCAACGTTGCCCGGGTCCACATAAGCGATGGCCGCGACGAAGGCCGGCCCAAGCAATGCTGAGCCGGCCTTGAGACGGGATAGACGTCGTGGTGCAGCCGTTTTAGTCGCGGTTGCTGGCGGTGACGACATGACGTAAGCCTGGCAGTTTGCGCTAGTCCCAGTCGAGAGCGCCGCCGCTTTGATACTCAATGACTCGAGTCTCAAAGAAGTTCTTTTCTTTACCCAGATCCATCATTTCCGACATCCACGGGAACGGATTTTCTGTCTCAGGGAAAACCGGCTTAAGTCCCAATTGGACACACCGCCGGTTGGTGATGACGTGCATGTACTGCTCACACATGTCGGCGTTGAGGCCGAGGATGCCGCGCGGCATAGTGTCCCGGCCGTAGGCGACCTCCAGCTCGCAGGCCTCTGCAAGCATGCGCCGAATCTCGGCCTGGAAATCTTCGCTCCACAACCGCGGATTCTCGATCTTTATCTGGTTGATGGCGTCGATGCCAAAGTTGAGGTGGATCGATTCGTCACGCAAGATGTATTGATACTGCTCGGCGATGCCGACCATCTTATTGCGACGCCCCAGCGAGAGAATCTGCGCAAATCCGGTGTAGAACCACATGCCTTCGAACACTACGTAGAAGGCCACCAAGTCGCGAAGGAACGCCTGGTCGGTTTCAAGGGTGCCGGTGCGAAATTCGGGGTCTTCTAGGTGCTGGGTGTATTCCAGCGCCCAGGCGGCTTTGTCGGTAATGGACGGTACCTCGCGGTACATGTTGAACAGTTCGCCTTCGTCGAGGCCGAGGCTTTCACAGATGTACTCGAAGGTGTGCGTGTGTACTGCCTCTTCGAATGCTTGTCGCAGCAGATACTGACGGCATTCCGGGTTGGTCAGGTGTCGGTACACCGCGAGCACAATGTTGTTCGCGACCAGCGACTCTGACGTGGCAAAAAAGCCCAGGTTTCGTTTGAGAGCCCGCCGTTCGTCTTCGGTGAGGCCGTCGCGTGACTTCCACAGCGCGATGTCGGCCTGCATCGAGACCTCGGTCGGCATCCAGTGGTTGTTGCAGCCGGCGAGGTATTTTTCCCATGCCCAGCGGTATTTGAGCGGCAGGAGTTGGTTGACGTCTGAACGCGCGTTGATCATCGCCTTTTCGTCGACGCTCACGCGGCTGGCTCCCCGGTTGATCTCGCCGAGGCCGGTGGAGTCTGTATGTGCCGTAGACATGGGACCCTTCGTTATCAATCTTGTTCGGTGTGTGGGCGCTACTGACAGGCTTCGCAGTCTGGGTTGTCGATAGAGCAGGCCGCGCCCTCGTTGAGCCGCAGTTCGTCCACAACAGACGGCGAACTTTCCGAGGCTGACGTCGCTGGCACAGCGGGCACGACCGCGGGTGCGGCTGCTGCGTTAGGAACAGTCGCGCGTGTCACCGATGTGGGCGAAACGGCGTTGAGCTTGCCATCGGTACCGCGCAGCGTACTTTTCTCTACGTGGGTAGCGCTCTGGGACCGCAGGTAGTAGGTGGTCTTGAGTCCGCTCTTCCACGCCCGGCGGTAGATCGCGTCTAGTTTGCGGCCGCTGGGGGCTGCCACGTACAGGTTGAGCGACTGTGCTTGGTCGATCCATTTCTGCCGACGAGATGCCGCATCGATGAGCCAATCGGCATCGACCTCGAAAGCGGTGGCGTAGAGCTGTTTGAGGTCTTCTGGCACCCGGCTAATGGGGCCGAGGCTGCCGTCGAAGTACTTCAAGTCGCTGATCATGACCTCGTCCCACAAGCCGCGGGCTTTGAGATCGCGAACCAGGTGGGGGTTCACCACGGTGAAGTCACCGGACATATTGGACTTGACGTAGAGGTTGCGGTAGAGCGGCTCGATGGACTGGGTGACACCGCAGATGTTAGAGATTGTTGCGGTGGGAGCGATCGCCATGATGTTGGAGTTGCGGACGCCAATCGTGCGTACACGCTGCCGCAATCCGTCCCAGTCCAGTGTGGATCGCGTATCCATCGTGAGTTCGCCGCCACGTGCCTCGGCTACTCGGGCGATGGAATCGATGGGCAGCACACCTTGGCTCCACAGCGATCCATCGAACGACTCGTACCGGCCGCGCTCGGTGGCAAGCCGTACGGAAGCCGAGATGGCGTAGTAGCTGATCGCTTCCATGCTGGCGTCGGCGAAATTGGCAGCTTCTGCTGAGGAGAACGGCGTCCGCTGGACGAACAGCGCGTCCTGGAAACCCATGAGTCCGAGCCCGATCGGGCGGTGCCGCATGTTCGATCGACGTGCTTCGGGGATGGTGTAGAAGTTGATGTCGATGACGTTGTCGAGCATCCGTACCGCGGTGTGCACGGTGCGCTCGAGGCGGGCCTGGTCGAGCCCGTTCTCCGTCACATGCTGTGCCAGGTTGATCGAGCCGAGGTTGCAGACCGCCACCTCTTCTCGGTTGGTGTTAAGCGTGATCTCGGTGCACAAGTTCGACGAATGCACCACACCGGTGTGCTGTTGAGGCGAGCGAAGGTTGCATGGGTCTTTGAATGTGATCCACGGGTGGCCGGTCTCGAACAGCATGGTCAGCATCCGCCGCCACAACTCCACCGCCCGAACCCGTCGGAAGACTGCGATCTCGCCACGGTCGGCTGCTTGCTCGTATTCCGTATAGCGCTGGGCGAATTCCTTGCCGTAAAGATCGTGCAAGTCCGGAGTCTGATCTGGGGAGAACAGGGTCCACTGCTCGTCTGATTCAACCCGCTGCATGAAGAGGTCTGGCACCCAGTTCGCGGTGTTCATGTCGTGGGTGCGGCGGCGGTCATCGCCAGTGTTTTTGCGCAGATCGAGGAACTCTTCGATGTCGATATGCCAGGTCTCGAGGTACGCGCAAGCAGCACCTTTACGCTTTCCGCCGTTGTGCACCAGCCCGGCGGTCGTCATGTATGACTCGTCTGCCTCGACCTTGAGGTCATGAACTGTGGGCAGGACAGCTGTGGCACGCACATCACGAACCCGAGAAAAAACCATCCCCTCAAACTCGATCCAATTGCGTCGAGTAAGAGGCTGAGAGTCCACCAATTCTGCAACTCCCGAAATAGCGGGGATGCGAATGTCGAATGCTTTAGTAACTCCCGAGAAGAAGATCTCAGAGCCATCCGAACGGCGCCCCGAGTGACCGTTTTCCTGTTCTCGGTACTGTCCAGCTGTAGGCACACCCAGACGCAACATCTGATAACGGACGCCATTGGCAAGCGGCGCTGAGGTTGTAGTGAAGTAGATTTCTTTGCCACGTGAGACTCCGCCGTCCGTCTCAAGTAGACCACGGAGTAGCGCGCGGGTCTGTGCGTGCGGCAAGTGGGCAAATCGGCGCGCAATGCGCTTGTTGTGATCGGGATCATAGAGGTCCGCCATCGTGAGGGGCAGCGTCGGCTCTCCTGCGTCGACAATCCGACCTGTACTGGGATCTTTCACAACGCCACGTCCAGAAGCCCAGCGAATCTGCGCGGAACAGTCGCCCCTGCTCGTCTCCCAGAAATGGATGTTGCGTTGAGTGAGATAGTCGCGAACGAACGCTAGATGAGTATCCCGTTGGGGGTTACCGGACACCCCCCATTCCGTAGCATCTTTCGAGAGGTGCCCATCACCCAGCAGAATGCCGTAAAGGCGGGCATCGTCCTCGGTAAAGTCTGGAATGGGAACCACTTCCGTCGGTACGACCTGAGCAACGTAGTCGCCTTTGGACAGTTTGCCTGCCTCGATCCATTCTGGACGGACCTTGTCTTCGGCGAGCCATGCATATGTGCGAGCACTATCTTGTTCTAATGGAACACCTTGAATCGCATAGAACGGATGCCCCGTGGTGACCTTGAGCGATTCGATGGAATGCTTCACATCTACTTCGATCATCGGTTCAGTCTGGTTGTAGACGAACGTCTCAGTTACTTCGCGATAGGTGCCGCTGACGCCTAGTACAAGGTCACCCACCTTGACCTCTCGGATGGGTTTGACCCCTTCGTGCGTGTACACAGATGTCTCCGGAGCGAAGCACTGATTCACTGCTACCGCGGTGTCGTTGGCGATCTTCAAGAACGGCACCACACCTTGCGACTTGCCGTTGGTGCCTTTAATGAGAGCACCTAGACCACGAACAGGGGTCCAGTCGTTGCCCAATCCACCGGAGTACTTGGCGAGCAACGCGTTGTTCTTGAAGCTCTGGAAGATGCTGTCGAGATCGTCGTCCACTGTGGTCAAGAAGCACGAAGACAACTGCGGACGAGTAGTGCCAGAGTTGAACAACGTCGGGGTAGAGCACATGAAGTCGAATGACGACAGCAGTTCGTAGAACTCGATCGCCCGAGCCTCGCGGTCGTCTTCTCGTAGTGCCAGCCCCATTGCTACCCGCATAAAGAATGCCTGTGGCAGCTCGAAACGGACGCCCCCCGAGTGCAGGAAGTAGCGGTCATACAGGGTTTGCAGCCCGAGGAAGGTGAAACTCAGATCTCGATCTGGGCGAATCGCGGCCGTGATTTTGTCCAAATCGAATTCGGCTAGCTCGGGGTTGAGTAGTTCGGCTTCTATCGCGCGACGGATATAACTACGGAAGTAGTCGGGGTAGCGCTCGTTCATTTGCAGCTGGCTAGCTTGTTGTTCGCTGTCATAAAGAAGACTCAAGGCCTCGTGCCGAAGCTTGTCGAGCAGTAACGCGGCACTGACCTGTGAGTAGTCGGGATCGGACTCGACCATGCTGCGTGCGGCCATGATCTGCGCCAATGCCAGCTCTTCGCCGCTCATGCCGTCGTAGAGGTTGCGCACTGTTTCGTCGAAGATCGCTTGGGCCGAGACATGGTCGAACCGGGAGCAGGCCTCATTGATGACCGTGCGAACACGCTCGAGGTCGAGTGGGGTTAGCTCGCCGTCTGGGCCCTTAATCGTGAGCCGCGGCAGTGTGACTTGCTCTGCGATGCCAGCGAGGGTGGCTGCTGTTTCTGCTTGACGTTCCTTAGCTCGTTTTTCGCGGTACAGCACGTAGGCCCGCGCCACTTTGTGGTGGCCATCACGCATGAGTGCGAGCTCGACTTGATCTTGAATGTCTTCAATGTGCAACGCGCGCTCGCTACCGGCACGCCGAAGGAGAGCCTCGGTGACCTGTTCGGTGAGCGTGTCGACGATGGTGCGTACTCGTGCGGAGGTGCCAGCGTTGGCCCCCTCGGTGGCGAGGAATGCTTTGCTCATGGCCACCGTAATTTTGCTGGCATCGAACGGCGAGACCGTGCCATCACGACGAACAACTCGCGCGGCTCCGGCGCCCATAACACCCTCGGTGGTCACAGCTTTTTCTCCTCGCGGTCCGAAACGATGGCACGCGACAAAGCACGTACACGACGATGATTGCCCCGGCTTGTTCGACAAAGCCACCAGCGGCAATAAGACTACATGTTGTGTTAGGGGTTGTGTAAGACCCCAATATGGGCGTGTTTGACTCAGTGGGCGACGCTTGGCTACCAAACCATATGGCAATCAGAAAATGGCCGGCGCATGACTCAACTGTGGATAAATACGCGGGTGTGGATAACTCACGACGATGCCCTGCGGCCCGTAGTGTCTCGCGGACAACAGCAATCCATTGCGGTAAGGAGGTCTAAAAGTTAGCGTCTCTAACTATGGCTAGGGCAGCATCTGACTCTTTCGCGGGAGCCGAACTAAACCCTCCAGCCTCGAAGGTACTTAATGCCGGGCGGCTGAGACAGGCGGTACGCATAATCGCCCGTCTTCTGCGCGTGCTGGAGTGCGCCGAGGGTGGATTGACGCTTCCGCAATACCGAATCCTCGCAGTGCTTGCCGAGGGCGGCGAAAAATCGGCGCGGCTTGCCGAAAAGTTGGCGATCCGCAAGCCAACCTTGACCGTGGCCGCAGATGGACTCGTCAGTGGAGGTTATGCCGTTCGAGAAAGTGACCCCTGTGACCGGAGGGTTGTCCGGCTTGTCATTACCGATGTTGGACGCCGCGCTCTTCACCATGCCGAGTCTGCATTCTCAGCTCAGCTCGGCTCATTACTCGCGAAAACCAGCGACCCAAGCAGACTACTTGCGTTGATGGTCGAGTTGGAATCGGCACTCGACCACCACCCATGTCGAGTCGCCGACCGTAGTCGCACCGCCCAAGCCTAGGAGCACTTGTGACAGCACCCTCGCTGCTTACACACCAGCCCTCATTTCCGGCTCCATCTGCCGAAAATGAACAGGGCTGGTTGCGCAGGCTGTACCGCTACTGCTGGCGGCACCACTGGCAGGTCATCATTGCCTGCGGTGCATCAGTGTTCGGCATGGCGATCATGGCGCTGATTCCGTTGGTAGAACGGGCAATAGTCGATGACTCGATTCTCTCCGACCGACTTCCATTGCTTCCGTTGGCGATTTTGCTGGTGGGCGGGGCGCTTCTCAGCTTCGGCGCCGCATTCGTCCGGCGATACATAGGCGGTCGGCTGTCGCTTGATGTGCAGCACGATCTACGCACAGAGCTGTTTACCTCATTATCCCGTTTGGACGGTGCTCGCCAGGACGAACTTCAAACGGGGCAGATTGTCAGTCGTGCCACCTCCGACATCACCATGGTGCAGGGTCTCTTGGCGATGCTGCCGTATCTTCTCGGCAACGTGTTGCTCTTCGTGATTGCGATGGGCGTCATGGTGGTGCTTTCACCTTTGCTCACTGTCGTGGCGTTCGCCGTCGGTCCGGGGCTGTGGTGGATTGCGCGACTATCGCGCAAGCGGCTTTTCCCGGCGAGCTGGGAGGCACAGCAGCGTGCCGCCGGGGTTGCGTCCGTGGTGGACGATGCGGTCACTGGGGTACGGGTGGTAAAGGGCTTTGGTCAAGAAGCGCAAGAGCTCGCTAAATTGGAGGGTGCTGGCCGCAATCTCTTTGCCTCACGACTGCGAGCCATCCGGTTCAACAGTCGCTACAACCCGGCATTGCAGGCGATCCCCGTGCTCGGGCAGGTCGCGATCTTGCTCCTGGGCGGTTGGCTGGCGATCCATGACCAGCTCACCCTGGGTACGTTTTTGGCCTTCTCTACCTACCTCGCGCAGTTGGTAGGGCCCGTGCGCATGCTCGCTGGCTTGTTGACCATCGGCCAACAAGCACGGGCGAGCGTGATTCGAGTCTTTGAGGTCATCGATGCGCGACCGGCGTTGACCGAGAAGCCCGATGCGCTCGAGTTGCCCCTGCGGGCACGTAGCGGCGGCCCGCCGGTAGCTCGTTTCGCAGATGGTGCCGCGCGCCCATCGATGAAAACGACGTCGGGTGAATTCTCGGGTGCTATCACCTTCGACAACGTCACCTTCGGCTATCTAGCGTCGCAGCCAGTGTTACAGGGCTTTAGTGTCACCGTCCAACCAGGAGAGACGTTGGCACTGGTGGGTACCTCTGGTTCGGGAAAATCGACCATTTCGATGTTGCTTCCACGTTTCTATGATGTGCAGGAGGGCGCGATTCGGGTCGATGGTCATGACGTTCGTGATCTGACATTGGAGTCGCTGCGATCGACGATCGGTCTAGTAGCTGACGACAGCTTTCTTTTCTCCGACACCGTGCGCGCCAATATCGCCTATGGACGTCCACACGCGACAGATGACCAGATCGTGGCCGCTGCCCGAGCTGCTGAAGCAGACGAGTTCATTCGTCGGCTTCCCCACGGATACAACACCAGAGTGGGCGAACAGGGGCTGACGCTCTCCGGTGGTCAGCGTCAGCGGATTTCGCTTGCTCGGGCGCTGATTACTGACCCCCGGTTTTTGCTGCTTGACGATGCTACGTCGGCGGTCGACGCCAGGATCGAAGCCGAGATTCATGCCACGTTGCGCCGAGTGATGCGGGGGCGCACCACCGTGCTTGTTGCTCACCGCCGTTCCACCCTGGCCCTCGCTGACCGCATCGCCGTGCTCGATGAAGGACGTGTCGTCGACGTCGGTACAGAACAAGAGCTGACGCAACGGTGTCCGCTGTACCGCTTGTTGTTGTCTGGCCCAGGAGGCGACGCTGAGGGGGTCGACGCGGGCGAGCTCGCGGTGGAATTGACCGGCGTGGATCTTCAACACGATGGTGTTACGCCGGCGCTATGGGATCCAGACAAAGCACCGCCGAGATCCGATATCGACGAGGCATCGGGCCGCGGTCTGTCAGCGGGCGGCCCGGGTGGTCGAGGACCCATGGGGGGCATGCTCGCGAGCATGCGGCCGACACCTGAGCTGCTGGCTCAGGTACGGGCGCTTCCGCCAGCAACGGAAACGCCAGATATTGACGACAATGCGGCACGGGCGCCAGACCCCGAGTTCACCTTGCGGCGGTTATTGCGTTCCCTGACGTGGCCATTGCTCTTGGGTTTACTTCTGGTCGCACTCGATGCGGTGGCCAGTGTGGTTCTGCCGATTTTTTTCCGGTCGGGAATCGACGATGGCATTACTCGAGGCGCATTCAATGCCGTCGTGACGGTGTCAATAATGGGCTTGGCGTTGGTGATCGCCGACTGGGGCATCAACATTGCCCAGACCTACGTGACCGGTCGCACGGGCGAGCGCTTTCTCTACACCTTGCGCGTCAAGACATTTGCCCATCTACAGCGGCTGGGGCTCGACTACTACGAGCGTGAAATGTCCGGCAGAATTATGACCCGCATGACCACCGACATCGATGCGCTATCAACTTTTTTGCAAACGGGTCTCACCACCGCGGTCATTAGCATCCTGTTGTTTTTCGGGATTCTGGTTGCGCTGCTGATGTTGGATCTGGCGCTTGGCTTGGTGGTGTTGACCACGGTGCCGGTGCTCATTGTGGCGACGTTGCTCTTCCGCGCCCGATCATCTGTCGCCTATACCGAAGCTCGCGAGGCTGTCAGCGCAGTGAACGCGGACCTGCAAGAAAACGTCGCCGGCATGCGGACCACCCAGGCTTACCGCCGCGAAGGGCACAACCGGGAGCGCTTCATCGAACGCAGCAACGACTACCGGATGCTTCGCTTGCGGGCTCAGCGTTACATCGCGACGTATTTCCCGTTCGTGCAATTTTTGTCGGACGTCGCCGCGGCATTGGTGCTCATCGTGGGTGCGCACTTTGTCCACAACAAAGAGTTGACCGCGGGTGCGCTCATCGCGTACCTGATCTACTTGGAGATGTTCTTCTCGCCGGTGCAGGATCTCTCGCAGGTATTCGATGGCTATCAGCAAGCGCGGGTCGGATTGCACCGACTCCGTGATCTGCTGCGGACCCCGTCCGGCACTCCGGAGGCATCGGAGCCCCGGCCAGTGCCTCGGTTGGCTGGCGAGATCGTCTTCGACAACGTTCACTTTGCCTATCAAGAAGGGGGACAGGAGGCGCTGTCTGGTGTCAACCTGACCGTCGCACCCGGCGAGACGGTAGCCCTGGTGGGCGCGACCGGCGCGGGAAAGTCCACATTGGTCAAACTCGTGTCCCGATTTTATGACGTGTCCGGCGGACGGATTCTCGTCGATGGGATAGACGTACGGGACTACGATCTAGCGGCGTACCGACACCGGCTGGGAGTAGTGCCGCAGGAGCCGTATCTGTTCCCCGGAACGGTCGCGGAGAACATCTCCTATGGCCGTCCACATGCGAGTGACGCTGAGGTGGAGTCCGCAGCGCGTGCGGTCGGCGCGCACGAAATGATCGCCCACCTCGACGGCGGTTACTACCACACCATTACTGAGCGAGGTCGTAACCTCTCTACCGGGCAGCGGCAGCTGATCGCGTTGGCCCGAGCGCAGTTGGTGCAGCCTGACATTCTGCTCATGGATGAGGCGACCGCAGCGCTCGACCTGGCAACGGAGGCAGCGGTAACCCGGGCCAGCGATCGGCTCGCGGGTCAGCGGACAACCCTGGTGGTGGCGCACCGGTTAACCACTGCGGCCCGCGCGGACCGCATCGTGGTGGTAGAGGCGGGTCGGATAGCCGAGGTGGGAACTCACGCCGAGCTGCTGCGGGCTGCTGGTGTCTATTCCGGACTGTGGACTGCGTTTAGCGGCAGTGCTCAGTCACACACGGTTGTCTAACCGCACTGCTAGACGGGAGCGGTTGTCGCCGTCAACAGTGCATTGTGCAGCCGTAACGATGGCGTCGCGGAGAAGTCCAGACGAGACGGTGGAGCATCGGCACGCACCAGCAGGTCGCCGACGGCGGCGATCATGGCCCCGTTGTCGGTACACAACTGGATTGGCGGAACTCGTAGCTCAATGCCGGCCGCCGTGCAACGCTGTTCGGCGAGCGAGCGCACTCTGCTGTTCGCGGCGACGCCACCGACGACAACGAGGGTGTTGGCGTCATATTCCTGACACGCGGCGATGGCTTTCTTAGTCAGCACATCGGCCACGGCTTCCTGGAAGGACGCGGCAACGTCGGGAACGTTGACGGTGCGGCCCGAGGCGGTAGCTCGTTCGACATAGCGGGCGACCGAGGTCTTGAGCCCGGAAAAAGAGAACGCATATTTCGCATCGCGCGGGCCGGTCAAGCCGCGAGGGAACGCCACCGCGTCCGGGTCTCCGTCGCGAGCTGCGGCGTCGATGCTGGGTCCGCCTGGATAGGAGAGGCCGAGGACTCGAGCGACCTTGTCGAATGCCTCGCCGGCCGCGTCGTCGCGGGTGTCGCCGATATGTTCAACCGGGTCCCGCGCGAGATCGCGCAACACCAACAACGAGGTATGTCCGCCGGACACAATGAGTGCGACGCACCGCTGGGGGAAGGGACCATGCTCCAGCGTGTCGGCGGCGGCATGGCCGGCCAGGTGATGCACCGCATAGATCGGCACCCCCAATGCCAGCGCATATGACTTTGCCGCAGCGACCCCCACTTGCAGCGACGACGCCAAGCCTGGGGCGGCGGTAACAGCCACGGCCCCGACGTCGTTGAGTGTCAGATTGGCTCGTTCAAGGGCGGTGCGCACGCAGGGAACGAGCGCTTGCAGGTGCGCCCGAGCGGCGATCTCTGGGACGACGCCGCCGAACCGCACGTGCTCTTCCATGGACGAGGCGAGGGCCTCGCCGAGCAGCGCGCCGTCGCGGACCAGGCCAGCCCCGGTCTCGTCGCAGGAGGTTTCAATGCCGAGCACGACGGTCACCGCACCGCTCCTCTTTCGCAGAGTTTGATCACTTGTTCGAGCGTAGCCGGCGGCACGAAGCGCGCGGTATGTGGTTTACGACTGTCTACAATGGACATTTACAGGTTAAAGAGCGAGTGCTGGTCCTCCGGGACAAGCGCGAGATACTCCGGGTTCTTCCTGACGAAGCTCGCCACAAATGGGCACAAGGGCTGTACGGCGAGACCGTCGCGTTGTGCCTCGTCCAACACATGTCGGGTCAAGGCGGCCGCCAAACCGCTGCCACGAAACGCACTGCGGATCTCCGTGTGGGAGAAAACGATGGTGTCGCTGCCACCTTCGCTGTGCTGCTGATACTCCACATAGCCGGCGAGTTCGCCGTTGACGCAAATTTCGTATCGGTGCCGGTCGGTGTTGCGCACAATTTCGGTGGGCATGACGCTGCTCCTCGTTTCTTACAGATGACGCGGGTAAGCGCCGTCGGGTTCCGTCATTCATCCGCCCAGGACGGGCGCGGGCCCCAGTTTCCAGTGTGCCCGCACCCGCCTTTAGCGGTCCTGTTATGCGCCGGGGCGCTTGCTCTGAAGGCGGGCGCGCACGAGCCGGGCGGCTCCCACCAGGTTGCGCAGGGAAGCCTCGACTTCCTCATATCCCCGAGTCTTGAGGCCGCAGTCAGGGTTTATCCATACCCGTTCTGCCCCGATCGCCGCGACGATCTGCTCAACGTTGTCCGTGACCTCTTCCAGCGATGGCACCCGAGGAGAATGAATGTCGTAGACCCCTGGGCCGATCTCACGCTGGTAGTTGGCTTTGGCGAGATCGGTGACGAAGTGCATGTGTGAGCGAGCCGCTTCCACTGTTGTCACGTCTGCGTCGAGCGCGTCGATGGCTTCGACGATCTCGCCAAACTCTGAGTAACACATGTGGGTGTGAATCTGGGTGTCGTCGCGCACCCCGCTGGTAGCGATCCGGAACGCGGTGACGGCCCATTGCAGATAGCCAGGGCGGTCGGCACCGCGAAGCGGAAGAGTCTCGCGAAGCGCCGGTTCGTCCACCTGGATGATGGCCGTGCCGGCGGCCTCGAGGTCCGATACCTCATCGCGCAACGCGAGGGCGACTTGCCGGGCTGTCTCAGCGAGCGGCTGATCGTCGCGCACAAAGGACCACGCCAGCATGGTGACAGGTCCCGTCAGCATGCCTTTGACCGGCTTGCTGGTGCGGCTTTGTGCGTAGCCGGTCCAGTCCAGAGTCATTGCTGACGGACGAGAGACGTCGCCGTAAATGATCGGCGGCCGCACACAGCGAGTTCCATAGGACTGGACCCAGCCATATTGGGTGCTGGCAAAGCCGACAAGTTGTTCGGCGAAGTACTGCACCATGTCGTTGCGTTCCGGCTCGCCGTGCACCAAGACGTCGAGTCCAACGTCCTCTTGCATCGCGATAGCCCGGTCGACTTCTTCCCGCATAAGCGTGGTGTACTCGGCGAGGTCGATGCGGCCTGCTCGTAGCGCCGCGCGGGCTTTCCGGACGTTAGCTGTCTGCGGAAAGGAGCCGATAGTGGTGGTTGGAAGCAGTGGCGGGCCGAGTCGTGCGCGTTGGGTGGCCGCGCGTCGTTCGTATGCGCTCGCCCGACTGGCATCGGCTTTACTCAAGGCGGCGCTGCGTTGCCGCACCGGTATCTGGCTTGCCCATGTGGCATTCTGACGGTCTCGACGAACAGCGTCGCTTGTGGACAGTTGCGTCGCAATGGCGTCAGGACCGTCGTTGAGGCCACGCGTCAACGACGCCACCTCAGCCAGTTTTTGTCGAGCAAAGGCAAGCCATGGGCGGACTCTGTCATCCAGATTGGCAGTTGACGCGTCACTCGTGTTCGTCTCTAGCGCCACATCCACGGGCACATGCAGCAAGGAGCAAGAGCTAGTCACCACAATGTTGTTTGACGAGTTCTTGGCGAACGCGCTGAGCCGCTCGCAGGTGCGCAGTGTTTCGCGTAGGTCAGTGCGCCACACATTACGGCCGTTGACGACACCGGCGTAAATCGTCTTGTTTGTCAGCGCCTCGCAGCGCTCGAGCGACGCGAGATTGGTGCGCCCAGCTACCAGGTCCACACCGATGGCCTCGATGGGCGCGGCCGCAAGCACGGGCAATGCCGCATCGAGGTCACCGAAGTAAGTACTGACGAGGATGTCGGGCCTGTGTGTGTGCGTGCCCAATCGCTGATAGGCCTTTTCTACTGCCGCTAGTTCGGCCCGGGAGAGGTCGGTGACCAGTGCCGGCTCGTCCAGCTGCACACGGCCTACACCGGCGTCGGCTAGTTGTGTCAGGAGCACGAGGTACTGGTCTAGCAACGGCTCCAGCAGATCGAGTGGGCGAAAGCCGGAGTCTGCCCCATCGACACCTTTACTCAAAAGCAGGAATGTGACCGGGCCGACAAACACCGGCCGAGGGCGGATTCCGAACGCCTTTGCTTCGACGAGTTCGTCCATAATGGACTGAGCGGAGAGCTGGAACTGTGTGCCCTCGTCCAATTCTGGAACGACATAGTGATAGTTGGTATCGAACCACTTGGTCATTTCAAGCGGAGCAAGCTCGGCCGTTCCTCGAGCTAAAGCAAAGTAGGTGTCGATGGGGTTTGCTGTTGGAGCACGGAACCGCTCGGGAATAGCCCCGAACAGCACCGCGGAATCCAGCATCTGGTCATAGAGCGAGGAGATCCCCACCGGCACCTCGTCCAGGCCAGCGTCGCGCATGTGCTGCCAAGTTCCCCGCCGAATCTCGGCCTGGGTCGCCAGCAATTCCTCGGTACTGAGCTTGTTGGACCAATGATGCTCAATCGCATGTTTGAGCTCGCGTTTGGGACCGATTCGCGGGTAGCCGAGCACTGTCGATATTGCGCTGCTTGTCATGGTTCCTTCCTCACGGTCGAAGAGGGGTGAAGTGAAGGATCGCTAGCAAACCCGCGGTTGGCGGTTCTATAGCGAGGCCTGCGGCATGATGGCGCCGCGCACCGGCCATATTGGCACGGAAGTTACGGAAACCCTATATATCGGGACAGTTGGGATGTGTTACGGCGGTGCAAGCCCTTGCTACGCATTTCGGTTGGGTAAATCGCCCCGCTGGCGGAATCTGTCATACCGTCGTGCTGTTATAGACGTTCACATCACATTCGCAATGGTGGGCGAGCCTTACGTGCCATTGGCCCGCCATTACTCCAACACTTTGAGGGGTTAGTCGTGACTGAGGTCGCTCCCGCAGCCGCGCCGGCTGTCACAGGCGCTCCATCGCCGGCCTATGACAAGCGTTGGTTCGCACTGGCGGTGATCGCGCTCGCGCAACTGATGGTGGTGCTCGACGCCTCCATTGTGAACATCGCGCTGCCATCCGCCCAGACCGCGCTCGGCATTAGCGATGCTGATCGTCAGTGGGTCATCACCGCCTACACGCTTACCTTTGGTGGCTTGTTGTTGCTGGGTGGTCGCATCGCCGATTTCATGGGGCGTAAACGGATCTTCATGCTTGGGCTGCTGGGTTTTGCGGTCGCGTCGGCCCTTGGAGGTGCGGCTCAAAACGGGCCAATGCTTTTCGCCGCCCGTGCGCTCCAGGGCGCTTTTGGAGCGCTACTTGCGCCAGCCTCATTGTCATTGCTGACGGTGACGTTCACTGAGGCCAAAGAGCGCGCGCGAGCCTTCGGCGTGTACGGCGCGATCGCCGGCGGTGGTGCCGCTGTTGGCTTGATACTCGGCGGAGTGCTCACCCAGTACTTGTCTTGGCGGTGGTGCCTGCTGGTGAATGTGCCGGTAGCGCTCATCGCGGTGCTCGCCGCATGGCCACTGGTTCGAGAGAGTCGGGCGCATGGCGACACTCGCTACGACGTACCGGGAGCGCTGACCGCCACCGGTGGCTTGGTGGCGTTGGTCTACGGCTTCACCAAAGCACAGACTGACGGCTGGATGTCGGCGGTCACGCTGAGTTTCCTTGCGGCAGCATTGGTGTTGCTCGTGGGGTTTGTGATCATTGAGACGCGTACTCGGCATCCACTGTTGCCGCTCCGGGTGGTGCTAGACCGCAACCGAGGTGGCTCCTATCTCGCGTCGTTGCTTGCTGGATTGGGCTTATTCGGCATGTTCTTGTTCATGACGTTTTACTTTCAAGGAACGCTCCACTATGGACAAGTAAAGGCCGGGATGGCGTTTTTGCCGTTCTCGGCCGGCATTATTGTGAGCGCCTCGTTCGCAAGCCATTTGCTGCCGCGCGTGGGGCCGCGAGCGCTCATGGTCACCGGCTTCGCGGGAGCTACCGCGGGAATGTGGTGGCTTGCTCAAATCAAAGTCAACACCCCCTACGTCACCCATGTCTTGCCCGCTGAGTTGGTAATGAGCATCGGCTTGGGATTGGCGTTCGTTTCTTTGATCAGCACCGCACTCGTGGGGGTCGAGCACCACGACGCGGGGGTGGCCAGTGCGCTTGTGAACACGACGCAACAGGTTGGTGGAGCGCTGGGCACAGCGCTACTTAATACCATCGCGGCGTCCGCCACACTGCACTATCTGCGCACCCATACCCCCAGCGCGTTGGTGCGCCAAGAAGCGCTGGTACACGGTTACACCACTGCGTTTTTGGTGAGCGCCAGCGTGCTCGCGGCAGCAGCGGTGATCGCGGGTTTGCTGGTGACCGCGCGCAAAAAAGACTTGCCCGCTCCCGAAGAAGCCCCAACTCCGGCGGCGTAACTGTGTGTTACACCTTTGTGCCGGCGGCGTTCGTGGTGTCGCCGCGATGTCGTGTGATGCCGCGAGTGAGCGGTGAGAGAATCGTAGGACCAGCGGCGACACCAGAACTAGAGATCGGACACCTTGCGCGCGGCAACGTGCGCAAGGTGGTTAAACAGCATGGGTTCGCCGTAGAGGTCTTTCTGTCCATACATAAGAAAAGCCGCGGTGTTGCCAACACGGAACATCAATATGAGCCCGGATAGCGATACATAGTGCACGGTTGCGTTTAGTTCAAAAGCCACACTCTCATCCCCAAGATCGGGCATGCTGTACGGCTTGAGTTCTATGTGCGTCGGATGGGGGTCAGAACTGCTCGTCTCAGTCCATGATGGACATTCATCGAGCAGTGTCCGCATGTCTGCCAACGCATCGCTTGCCGAGTCGGAGCTAGTGAATGAGGCCAAGCTTTCGAGTAGGTAAACCCGACTGGTTTTGTTGAGGTAGGCGGTGCTGGTGAAAGCGGTTTTGTTCGTGAATTTTTTTGTTAATCCGTTGAATTGCGAGCATTCGACGTTGTCGGAATTGAGAAGCGCCGAGTGGTGGTCGCTGTCGTCGTCATCGTTCACATTGAGCACAAATCCTGACGGCAAATCGGAGCCGCTCAGTAAGGCCTGCCGGAGGTTCGCGCCGCCAAATGCGCCCAATGACATGCTGTCGCCCCGCACGATGCTGGAGAACTGGTGGCTCCGCGCTTGCCCGCACGCACTGATCGCTAAGAGCGTGAATACAACAGTCAGCGTGATCCGTATTGACCTCAACTCCAGCACTCCTCGGCAGATAAGCGATTGCGGAGTGCATTCTTATCAAGTTCTGGGGCATTACTGTGGTGATCGATTGGGAGTTGTGGATAACCCTGTGACTTCTGTTCTTCGCCTGACTAGGGGTCGCTCCGTTGTGAATGGAGCTCACTCATGTGCATGCGTGCCTCATCATCGCCGGCGTCAGCCGCCGCTGCGAACCATCGCTGGGCGTCATCGTCCTCGCCACGCTCGGCAAGAAGCACCGCGAGGTTGAAAGCGGCATCGGTGTCGCCCGCCTCAGCTGCTTGGCGAAACCATGGCTCGGCCAGTGCGACCTGGCCGTCGTCGCGGAGAAGAACGCCCAAGTTGTAGGCGGCGTCGGCATTTCCCGCTGTGGCCGCATGCTCGTAGCGTTGTGCGGCGAGGGCCAGCTTGCCCTGCTGTTCCAACAGCACTCCCAGGTTGTAAATGGCCTGCTGATGGCCGGCATTGATCGCCTGGACGTACCAGTGTTCCGCGTGCGGAACATCCTCGAGATCGCCGAAGAAGACACCCAGATTGTTCATCGCGTCGACGTGGCCAGCGTGAGCGGCTTGTTCATACCAATGCTGGGCCTGCTCTAGCGAGCCTTGTTTGTGTAGTAGACGCGCGAGCCCGTGCATGGCCTTGACGTTGCCTGCCCGCGCCGCGCTCGTGAGTCGTCGCTCGGCGCCTTCATGCTCGTCTTTGGCACCGTCGTCGAATGTTGCCCTTGGCGCTGTAGAGCCGAGTGCGGTATTGCTCAACCGTTGTTCCGGCGGCGATGACGGTGACGGTGAGCTCGCTGAGGTGCCAGAACGTCGCGCCTGACGGTTCGCGACACGACGGAGGTTATCGGTCGCCTCCTGATCCCCAGATCGTGCTGCCCGTTGATAGTGCCGCTGCGCCATGGCGTATTCGCCAACCATCTCGTGCGCCGCACCCAGTGCGTTGAGCGCGGCCACCTCGCCGCCAGTAGCCGCGGTAGTGAGCCACTGTTGCGCTTGGTCGACCAAGCCGTCGTGGAGCAACATCACCCCGAGGACGTATGCGGCTTCAGCGTCGCCGTTCGACGCGGCGCATCGAAGCCAATAGGTGGCTTGCTTTTTCTCGCCACGATTACGAAAGAGTAGCCCCACGTTGTACATCGCACTTACATGACCAGCACTTGCCGCACGTTCGTACCAGCCGATGGCGGCATCAAGATCGCCCGCCTCCTCCAGTAAAACGCCGAGGTGATTCATGGCGGTAACGGCTTCGGCCCAGCGCGCGTGCTTTGTGAGGGAATGCTCTGTTGGGCCGGGGGAGGAACCGTGCTGGGGCGTGGTGGCGGCCCGACCGCGCACCTTGGCGGTGGCGCGGGTCGGACGCGGCGAGGAACGAGAAGCTGTCATCGGTTTCTAGAGTTGGGGGTTCGTAGACGCAAATCTAGTTCAGACCCTAGGCCAACAGGTTCGCGGCCTAAGGGCATCAACGCGGCAAAGTCACGGCACTCTCCCGTACGCCTCGCTACTGCAGAGTTGGGCATTGCACGCACGTAACGTGAGGTCGGAATGGTCGTATGCGCCACCCATGTTGTAGGTGAATCCGGCTTGGGTCTTACAGCCGCGAGGCGCTGTCGGATGGTTCACGCTGTATTGCTTGTCGGACTGGTCGTACGACGTAACGACCAGTTCTACGCCTTTGCCGTCACAAGAAGTGTCTTCTACGGTTCCGGATAGGTAGTAGCTACTAGTGGGACAGTCGAAGCGTACGGTGACCGAAGCTTTGGCGTTGTCGCCTCCAAGATTCTTGCTGGCCACATTTCCGCAGGTAGCGGCGGTCACTGGCGAGCTGATGACGGTGAGAAACATGGGGGTTACTGCCGCGATAAGCAGCGCGGCGACTGCGATGGGGGTAAAACGTACAGTCCGCATGCCGCACACTGTCTCATTCCACCGTGTTTGGTGGCGATACCGACACTCCCCACCACCCGAGACGGGGCGGGAGCAGCAGCGGGACTATTCTGCTGCCCGTGACGATTGCGCCTGCGCCGATCCAAACCCGCCCGTATCCGGTGCGCCAACCTCTCAAGGGCAATTTCTTGTCCCGCATGTTGCGCACTACTGATGCGAAGACCATCGGCATCATGTACCTCACCACCTCGTTCGCGTTCTTCGCCGCCGGTGGTCTGATGGCGCTGCTTATGCGGGCCGAGCTCGCCCGGCCAGGGCTGCAGTTCCTCAGCAATGAGCAGTACAACCAGCTTTTCACCATGCACGGCACCATCATGTTGCTGCTCTTTGCGACGCCGCTCGTCTTCGCCTTCGCGAACTACATCGTGCCATTGCAGATCGGTGCTCCCGATGTTTCGTTCCCGCGGCTCAATGCGTTTGCCTACTGGCTATACGCGTTTGGCGGCACCATGGTTTTGGCTGGCTTTATCACGCCAGGTGGCGCAGCCGACTTTGGTTGGTTTGCTTACAGCCCTCTGACCTCAGTAACGAACTCGCCTGGCGTGGGCGCCGATATGTGGATCGTCGGGCTCATCATTAGCGGTCTGGGCACCATTCTCGGTGCGGTCAATATGGTCACCACCATTCTGACGCTCCGCGCGCCCGGCATGACCATGTTCCGGATGCCCATCTTTACCTGGAACATTTTGATCACGAGCCTGCTGGTGCTCATGGTGTTCCCCATTTTGGCCGCAGCGTTTTCTGCTCTTCTTGCCGATCGGCATCTCGGGGCGCATGTCTACGACTCCGGTACTGGTGGCGCGATCCTGTGGCAACACCTGTTTTGGTTCTTCGGACATCCCGAGGTCTACATCGTGGCGTTGCCATTCTTTGGCATCATCAGTGAGGTCATACCGGTTTTCAGCCGCAAACCTATCTTTGGCTACAAGGGTTTGGTGGGCGCCACTATCGTCATCGCGGCCTTGTCGATGACGGTATGGGCGCACCACATGTTCGCTACCGGCGCGGTTCTCTTGCCGTTCTTCAGTTTCTTGAGCTTCTTGATCGCGGTCCCCACGGGTGTGAAGTTCTTCAACTGGATTGGCACTATGTGGAAAGGCCGGCTCACCTTTGAGACCCCGATGGCATTCTCCATCGGCTTCTTGGTGACGTTCCTGTTTGGAGGGTTATCCGGGGTATTGCTCGCAAGTCCGCCGATCGATTTCCATGTCTCCGATTCGTATTTCGTGGTGGCTCATTTCCACTACGTCCTTTTTGGAACGATTGTGTTCGCGGCCTATGCCGGCGTGTATTTCTGGTTCCCCAAAATGACCGGTCGCATGTTGGATGAGCGTCTGGGCATGCTGCATTTCTGGCTTACATTCATTGGTTTCCACACCACGTTTCTGGTGCAGCACTGGCTCGGCGCGGAGGGCATGCCCCGCCGTTATGCCGACTATCTGGCGACCGATGGATTCACCACCTTGAACACCATCTCAACCATCGGATCTTTCATCCTTGGTATCTCCACTTTGCCGTTCCTGTGGAACGTGCTGAAGTCGTACCGCATGGGCAAAGTGGCGGTGGGCGATGACCCGTGGGGCTATGGCGCCTCGTTGGAGTGGGCGACCTCGTGCCCGCCGCCTCGGCATAACTTCGTCAAATTGCCACGGATCCGCTCGGAGCGCCCTGCTTTCGACGCGAAGTTCCCGCATCTGGCCCGGGGTTCGCAGATCGGGCGCAAGGAAGAGCCTCCGGTCGCCATTCAGCCGTAGCGCCAGTTAGCGTCACTGGGGAGCATCACCGGGGGTTGGCACTGCTGGGGGGTTGGTTGTCAGTAGTGGTCAATAGTTAGCTAGAGTCGGTATTGTGAACTTGAAGGAATGGGCGGCGGCGACCGGTTCTCGTACGCGACGGCACGTGGCGGTATGAGTCTGGGACGCTACCCGTTCCCGCGGAGGCGACTCTGAAGCGCGCGCTGAACTTAGTGCTTGTGAAGAAAAGCCACCGGGATCGCCGGCTCGCCGTGTGAGAGTTTGAGGCCTTCCCAGGGAAGGCTGACTAACGCCTGGCGCAGCAGTGCCCGCGACTCGTCCAGCGTAGGCACCCCCGCAACGGGATTCCCGTTTCGCAACAACGGTTGCGGCAATGTTCGGGTGTCAGCGGCGGTTGTCGGAGTGCTTCGATAGGGGATTACGGATTCTTCGAACGCGGTGCCACTTGGCTTGTAATGACGCAACGCGCTTTTACGCCCGCCGCGAGAAGCCTTGTGCTCACTGCGTTTGGCGACCGGACGCCCGTCTACCTCGACCAGTTTGTAGACCATGCCGGCGGTCGGCGCGCCTGACCCTGTGACCAGCGCTGTGCCGACTCCATAGCTATCAACTGGAGCGGCCGCGAGCGCGGCGATGGAGTATTCGTCTAAGTCGCCGGAGATCACGATTTTGGTATGGGTCGCACCCAGGGAGTCGAGTTGTTCTCGCGCTTGCCGTGCCATGACCGCAAGGTCGCCAGAGTCAATGCGAATGGCACCTAGGTCTGGACCGGCCACCTCGATGGCGGTGCGGATTCCTTGAGTGATGTCGTAGGTGTCGACGAGAAGTGTGGTGTTGACACCCAGCGCAGCGACTTGTGCCGCGAACGCCTCGGACTCGCGATGATGGGACAACGTGAAGGAATGCGCGGCAGTGCCGACGGTGGGAATGAGATAACGCCGACCGGCCTCCAAATTGGAGGTTCCAGAAAACCCTGCGAGGTATGCCGCGCGGGCGCTCGCCACGGCCGCTTCTTCATGGGTCCGTCGCGCGCCCATCTCGATGAGCGGACGCTCGCCCGCGGCGGTGACCATCCGGGCAGCAGCCGAGGCGATGGCGCAATCGTGATTGAGAACGGACAAGACGAGGGTCTCTAGGACCACGGCTTCGGCAAAAGTACCCGAGACGGTGAGCACCGGTGAGCCGGGGAAATACAGTTCGCCCTCGGGGTAGGCGTCGATGTCTCCGCTGAAGCGATAACCTGCCAACCAGTCACGGGTGGGCTCATCGATGACGTCTGCCTGACGCAAGAATTCGAGCTCTTCGGCGTGAAAACGGAAGTTCGCGATCGCGTCTACGAGTCGGCGAAGCCCGGCGACGACGCCGAAGCGGCGGCCGCTAGGCAGCGTGCGCGCAAATGCCTCGAAGGCGCAAGGTGCGTCTGCGGTGCCGTCCCGCAGCGCAGAGGTGAGCATGGTCAGCTCGTAGCGGTCCGTGAACAGGGCAGTGGACGAAGTAGGCAAGCGCACGCGCTCACATTACTCATCGCGCCAGCATCGTCTTGTCGGCGAAAGGATCGATGCATGGCAAACGCGCTGAATGAGCAGGACATGGTGTGCACTGTCGAAAGGAAGTAAGTGATAAGTGGCAATATGGGGTTATGGCAGTTCACAGTGCGACGTCGAGCGTCGCAACAGCGGCTCCTGTACAGGAGACATCGGAGCGTCAGCAGATTCAATCTGATTCGCACCTGGATGCACCGTGGGTGGCCATCGTGTGGAACGACCCAGTCAATTTGATGTCCTATGTCACGTATGTTCTACGAAAACTGTTCGGCTACGACCACACCAAAGCCAACAAACTCATGTTGGACGTGCACCAGAAGGGGCACGCGGTGGTAGCCAGCGGTGCACGTGAACGTATGGAGTACGACGTTTCTCAGCTTCACTCATATGGACTTTGGGCCACTCTGCGACGGGACTCATAGCGGTGCTCGACATTTTTCAACTCAAAGATGGCAAATTTACTGTTGTTCTTACCGAGAGTGAGAGCAACGCGTTACGCGAGGTATTTGGGCAGGTTACGGCGCTTATTAACCATGGATCGCCTCGGGACGATCCAGCAATGAAGCGGTTATTTCCGGATGGCTATCGCGACAACCCGAAAGCAGCGAACGAACTTCGCAGATTAACCGAGGGGTCATTACGCACCACCAAGGTGACCAATGCGCGGGAAATCTTGGCGACGTTACCCGGAGGCGTGAAGAACCCGGTGCGCGCGGAGGTTCGGCTTACGGGTGATCAGGCCGAATCATGGTTAGCGGCGATGACGGACGCGAGGCTGGTACTAGCGCAGCGCCTCGAGATCACCGACGAGACAGACTTAGAGTCCTTGCTCGACCAAGCGGTAGCTCACGATGCGGCGAGCCAGGACGCTTTCGCGATCTCTGTATATCAGTACCTGTCGTTTTTGCAGGAATCGTTAGTGGAGGCTTTGGCCGAGGCCAGCTAGTGACGTTAAGTTCATGTGCGGGGAGCCGCCGTTTAGGTTTGAGTGCTCCCCCTCTCGGAGAAGGCCACCGGATAGAGGAGAAGCGCCGTGTCTACGCAGCCCCCAACCCCACAACCCGTGGCGGATCAGACTGAGCATTTTCTCAACTCGGCGGCGGCCCAATTGGCCCATCAACGTCAGTTGGGTGAGCAAACGGCGTCCGTATATAAGCAGGGAAGCCGGGGCTCCGCTGTCACAGGCGCTGTTATTGGTTTGGTTTTTGTGCTCATCATTATGGCCATCGCGGTCGGTGCGGCAATATTTGTGCTCGAGGTGGGCAACTATTCCGTGGTGCTCAAGGTATTGATAGCAGCGGTACTTGTGGTTGGTGCGTTCCTGATTGCTAGGCCAGACCGGCAATTCCGCCGCGTTTTTGTGGTCGGGCCAGAAAGTTCGCTCATAGCCGTCTATCAGCGGGGGTTCATCGAGGCGGTTGTTCAAGCTCCGGACCAGCCGCGTATTCGCGCATTTCCGTGGGTGGAGATCACGCGCATGCATGTGGCGCGGCACAGTTCGCGTGGGTCTGGGTATTCCTACAACCAATTCAATGTCTGGGCGCGGGGTGATGAATCATTTGGGATCACCTACCACGCTCAGCCTGGCAAGTTGGCGGCAGCGGCACAGACCATCAAGGACAGTTTCGACCAATATCTCATTGGTCAAGCAGTGGAAGCGATGCGTCGTGGGGAGCAGTTCGGTCTCGGTCCGGCTCGGCTTAGCCAGCAAGGACTATTCATTAAGGACGCTTTTACTCCCTGGCAAAACGTAAAGGAGATCAAGCAGGTCGCCGTGCATTCAGGGCAGATAGCGGAGACAGGGTACGAAATTCGAACGCATGACAATTCTCGTGGCGGAACTGTCACATATACCGCATTGACGAGTCCCAGCGCGTTCGTCACGCTCGTCACCCATTTCGCACAGGAGAGCCAAAAACGCTGACATCGACGGCTTACGCTTGATAAGCGCCGCCATTCACCCAGACAGCGTCTTCCCTGACTCGCGCGAGCACTTTTCTCGCCACCGCTGCGGCGTTGGAATCGGTTCCGCTGCCGACGTGAGGCGTCAGATCTTGTTTGCTAAAAGTCACCCGGCCCGTCATCTCCGTCTCGCTATGCCCGAAGCTATAGACGACCTCGTGCTCGTTTTCATGGATCTTGCGGAAAAGCAGAAAAATCGCCATGGTTTCCTTCTCTTGCCTGCGATGGGTAAACGGGTGCCAGCGACCAAGTATGTACCCCAGCCGAAAAGGCTTCCGGTTGACTTCTAGGCTTGCCGTTTGTGACTTCTTCTCGCCCAGATAACAGAACTGCTCATCAGCTGCGTCCAGTGCGCCTTGAGCGCAATTGGCTCGAGCACGCGGAAGGCTCGGTGTTGGTCGAGTTTGGACATACCCGAGTGTTGTGCGCTGCGAGCGTCACGGAGGGCGTACCGCGTTGGCGTAAGGGTAGCGGCCTGGGCTGGGTGACTGCTGAATATGCGATGTTGCCGCGTGCTACTCATACCCGCAACGCCCGAGAGTCAGTGAAAGGCAAGCTGGGCGGTCGTACCCACGAGATCAGTCGACTTATCGGGCGCAGCCTGCGCGCGTGTATAGACCTCGCTGGCTTGGGAGAGAACACCGTCACTATCGATTGCGATGTGTTGCAAGCCGACGGAGGTACCCGCACCGCCGCCATCACCGGTGCGTCTGTTGCGCTCAACGACGCCCTCCAAGGGCTGATCGAGAGTGGAGCGGCCAAGCCGTCGGCGTGGAAGGCCTCGGTGGCAGCGGTCAGCGTCGGCATCATCGATGGCGAGCCTCGACTCGACCTTTGCTACGACGAAGACGTCAAAGCGGAGGTCGACATGAATGTGGTCTGCACCGGCAGCGGTCAGTTCGTGGAAGTGCAGGGGACTGGCGAGGCCGGCACCTTTGATCGCGCGCAGCTAGACGCGTTGCTCGACCTCGCCGTTGCCGGATGTGCTGACCTCACCAAATTGCAAGCCTTGGCGTTAGCCGCCGACGGCGTTCCTGGCACTGGCTCGGCCGCATGATTCCCGAGCTACTAGTAGCGACCCGCAATCGCAAAAAGCTTCGGGAGTTGCACCGGATCCTGGCTAATTCCGTCGAGATCACTCTCCGCTCGCTCGACGATGTGCCACCTTATGCGGAGTTACCAGAGACGGGGGCGACGTTCGCTGAAAACGCGCTCATCAAGGCGCGCGAGGGCGCCCGTCGCACTGGAATGGCGACGGTTGCCGACGACTCCGGCCTCACCGTGGAGGCCTTGAACGGCATGCCGGGAGTCTTGTCGGCGCGTTGGGCGGGTCGTCATGGTGACGACGAGGCAAATGTGCGGCTGCTATTAGGTCAGCTCGAGGATGTGCCACTGGAGCGGCGAGGCGCAGCGTTCGTGTGTGCGGCTGCGTTGGTCCTGCCTGACGGCACTGAAAAAGTGGTTGAGGGGCGGATGCTCGGCAGAATCGTTGATCAGCCGCGGGGCACTCACGGTTTCGGCTACGACCCCATTTTTGTGCCGGCGAGCATTGCTCAGACAAGTGCGGAGCTGTCCGATGAGGACAAAGATGCGATAAGTCATCGTGGGCACGCACTGCGCAAGCTGGCGCCGATCGTGGCCGAGATGTACTCCTCCACATAAGAAGGGCTGCCCGTTTCCGCTGAAGAAACGGGCAGCCCGGTGGCGGTGTTAGTTGGCTTTAACGTGCTGGTGCCGGTGCCGGTGCTGGTGCCGGTGCTGGTGCTGGTGCCGGTGCCGGTGCCGGAGCCGGAGCCGGTGCTGCGGGACCACCCGGCAAGGGAGGTACACCCGGTAGCGGCGGCGCTGGCAGCGGTGGCACCGGTAGTGGCGGTACTCCAGGCAATGGCGGCGCGGGTAGCGGCGGCACTCCAGGCAGCGGTGGCGTCGCTACCGGTAGTGGTGGCGCGCCAGGTACTGGTGGCAATCCTGGTGCGGGTGCGGGTGCGGGTGCGGGTGCGGCGGCCGGGGCGTTGGCGGCGACCGCAGGGCTCGAGAAGATCGCGACTGCAAGTGCTCCGGCAGCGGCCGAGGCAATGACCAATGAGCGGCGGGTGACTCTCATCAATGCTCCTTAATCGGTAGTTCGACTAACCAGCATCGGTTATATCTGCATAAACCCCATAAAGCAATGATGTGTCCAATAAGTATATTTAAGTCGTTATAAGCAAACTAAGCATCGATAGCACTTAGGAGTGACCTAACGGGACGCTGGGATCACTAGTCAACAATGGGTGTTTTCGGTGCACAAGAGTGCAAAGAAGAGGGTGCGCGAGGACGCTGTGCACCCGTATTTGAAAGTGCGGGAGGCGGGATTCGAACCCGCACGCCCGTGAGGGCACCAGATCCTAAATCTGGCGTGGCTGCCGTTACACCACTCCCGCATCCTGCGATCGTCAGCAATTACTGAGGTAATCAGCACAATACCGAAGGCCCATTCGGCGCTCGACTCGGCATTGCGCGCTGATGATCGCAGCACCATGCAGACTTATCGCGCTTCCAGCAATAGACGGCGAAGTCGAGCGACGTGTCCGGTAGCTTTCACGTTGTAGAGCGCATGGGTTATTGCTTGATCGCCATTGATGACAAAGGTGGACCGAATTACCCCGAGCATGGTGCGGCCGTAATTTTGTTTCTCGCCGTAAGCGCCATAGGCGGTCAATACCGATTTGTCGACATCGGACGCGAGCGGAAACGTGAGATTTTCTTTGTCTCTGAACTGGGCCAGTTTCTCTGGGGAATCCGGGGAGAGACCAACCACGTGAAAGCCAGCCGCCGCCAGTGGCTCTAACGAATCGCGAAAGTCGCAGGACTCCTTGGTGCATCCGGGGGTCATCGCGGCGGGATATGCGTACAAGATGACGCCGCGATGAGAATCGCCGAGGAGGTCGCGTAGCCGAATTCGACCCCCGGAATCGTTGGGCAAGTCGAAGTCTGGTGCTTGCTCGCCGGGGCGGAGCTGAATCGATGTGGTCATGCGGGAATTCTATGTAGGGCCTGGCTCACGGCGTTTTCAGTGCGACACGCCAATTTGTCATAATTTTTGAGCTATATAGGGAAAAAACCTGGCCAGATGCTTGTTGTCAGTTATCTATTGCTGCAAAACTAGTGCTGCACGCTCCGGAGCGGCGGCGGGTCGAGCGGCCCGTTCTCGGGGGTGGCGGTGTTAGCTCCGCGCCGACGCTCCGGGCGTGCTTTTCTGTCTCCCGCTTCTAGTTTCGTATTGAGCGCCTTGCGGCTCCGCCGAATTTCCCACATCGCGCCGATCGCGACACCAGCGCTAAGAGCGATAGTGATCGCGGTGAAAGTACGTGCCAGAGTCCCAGCCCAGGGCGCATCGGCCTGTTCGTGCACGAAGACCGCTATCTCGGGGACGCCTCCGAGGAGTCCGAGGCACATCCCGGCGGTAGCCAGCGCAAATGGGCCGGCGGGGTGACGTCGCCATGTGGGGATCGTTGCGCAGACCGCGGCCACCGCGGCAATCGTGGTGTAGGACGTGTCGGTGAACAACGCGCTCACCAAGCCCGGACCGGATTCGCCCGCGTCCATACCCTCACCTACGCAGGTCGCGAGCTCGGCAATCGCAGCTACTGTTAGCAAACTCGCCAACAGACATGTGCCATATCGCCACCTGCTGGCCACGACGATGATGCCCATCGCGACCACGATTCCTCCCCACCACAGCACGGCATGCGGCGGCGGAAAGTAGGTCAGCGCGCCCGCCACGGTCACCGGCTTTTCCCCGACCCGCAACTGAATGTGCCACACGAAAAGCTGGCGTGGCCCAGGCTCTCCTGAGTGGACGCTCGGGGGAGGATGCGCGCTCATCCAGTGGGTGCGGTGATCGTGCCATCGAGCAACGGGCCCGTGCGAGATCTGACGCCACAACGGTTTGGCGTGCGCACTCACAGTTATCTCATCGGGCGGACCGCTCGACCCTAGATCCTCGTTGACATAGGTCGATGGGGAACGCTCATTGACGTAGACCGCGTCCGAGTCCACTCGCAGATACGGTTCCTGTTCGTAGCCGAGTACCTCGACGCGTGAGCCGGTTCTGTTCGTCAGCTCAATGCGAGTGTTTTGTTGCACGATGCGCAGGGACAACCCCGATATCGCTGGCCGCACCGACGTAATGCGGGTGCGATAATCCGACGCTGCCGTGGTGCCGTCTGCTGTATGCGCCCAGGCTGGCGTGGGCGTCAGAAGGAGTATGCCGATGCACAGGGCGATTCCGAAAAATGTCGGCCCGACGGACCAAATAGACATGGGCATCAAGGCATACCGCTTATGAGTCACTGGTGCGTCGCGGTCTTTGCTGATGTGTCGATGGCATCTCTAATTTGATCGACATATTCTTTTTCTGTTTCCCTATCGGACCCGGGTGTCACCTCTTTGCCATTGACGAAGACGGTTGGGGTGGCGTGAATATCTTTATCTTCTGCCGGCCCGCGCATGCCAAGCGTCCAGTTTTTGTATTTCACCTTTTCTACGCAGTCACGGAATTGTGGAGAAGTTATTCCGACGGACTGTCCCAAAGTCACTAGATCAGACGGACGCATCTCAGACTGTTTCTCGAATAGCTTCGTGGAGTAGTCGAGAAATTTGTCCTGATCCGCCGCGCATCCGGAGGCTGCCGACCCCCACAGTGAATATCCGCTGAGTATCGCTATGGGGTGGTAGACAGCTTTGATCGTTCCGTTGTCGAGGTATTGATGAATGTATGGAGATGCCACCGCTTCGAGGGCGCGACAATGCGGGCATTGATAATCGACGTAGAGGTCAACGGTGACAGGGGCGGTAGATTCCCCCACAGTGATGCCTGCTTTATCGGCGCCCTTTGGCACGGAATAATGGTCGCGCGAAGGCGAAGCGTGGATATTAGGCAAGCCACTTCCAATTTGACTGCGATAAACGGCGTAACCCACAATTCCCGAGGTAATGAGTAACACGATCGCGATCAAAGAGCGGTAAACAACTGTTTTACGTCGTTCCTTCGCCCGATGCGCAGCGACTTTTTCTGCTTCGACCATTCGAGTTGGACGAGCTTGGCGTGATGGAGCCGCTTGTGGAGCCTCGTTGTCATTCGGTGCGCCGCCGCGCACCCGCTTTCGAGTCGCGCCCGAACTGGACTTTTTTTTCTTTTTCTTCGCTGCACTCACGTTGTGGCCTCGCTATCTTGTCCGATCTGGGCTTTTCGGTCCCACCGTCGATCCAGTGACCATGGGCTATGGGGCCATAGCGCGAGCCAGCCAGCGGCAACGATGAGCCCGGCATCGCGCAGAATGTCGGAAGCGTAATGGGTGTCGCTCCCCGCTGCGACTACCCCGCCACCTCCCAAGCAACCGCAATCAATTCGGATGCCACGCGCCGCTACCGACGCGATTCCGGCAATAAAAAATGCTAGGAGCACCACGGAAACGAGGGCGCTGAAGCGGATCACGGCGCCAAAAATCAACATGAGGCCGAGCACTATTTCTAGTAACGGAAGAGCTGAGCCGACAATGGGTTCTACTCCGGCCGGCAATATTCTGTACGCGCGGACGGCCTCAACCGAGGCGGCAAGGTCGCGTACCTTGGCGGCTCCGAATGTGAGCCAGACGAGCCCTAGAAGCAATCGCAGTGCGAAGCCGACCCACGGCGCTGACCCACGCCAGCCCGACACCCAGCCTGAGGGGCGCCCTGCTGCGTGTGCCACGTCGGACTCGGCCTTGGCAAGGCCGGATTGGGTGGGGGCAGTCGCCACGTTTATCTCCATCGATAGTGCGCGGTCTTCGTTGTACACGGTGCCACCCCTAGCATGCCTCTGCCGCGGTGACGAGGGTAATCAGCTCCCCTCGTGCTCGCGCGACGCGCGAGCGGATTGTTCCGATGGGAACCCCTTCAATCGAGGCCGCTTCTTCATAGGACAAACCCAGGATTTGAGTCAGTACAAAAGCACTTCGCCGTTCGGGTGCTACTTGTTCTAGTAGGTCGTGAACAGCGTTGTCGCCAGCGGTGTCTGGAACCGTGACCGGATGCGCTCGGCGCAAGACTGTCTCGAGGCGTCGACGGCGCACCGCCGCGCGAACGTGATCGGCACAGGTGCGTCGCGCGATACTGAGCAGCCAAGTACGGGCGCTGGAGTGTCCACGAAATTCGGGCAAGGCTCGGAAGGCTCGTACGTAGCATTCTTGAGTGAGGTCGTCAGCGTCCTCGACAGAGCTCAAGCGCCGCGCATAACCGCCACACTTCGGTTTGGGAAGCTCGCACAAACGCGGCCTGCGCGATCGGATCGCCATGGCGAGCCCGCAATGCCCATTCGGTGAGGCTGTCGCGAGGCGGCTCGGCCTGGGGGCGGGCGGTCACGCGCGAGAGCCTACGCAACGTCGACGACTTCAGTTTCGAGAGGTGTCGTCAGCTGAACCAATGGGACCGCGCGAAGAGGTGGGAACTTTTTGCGTTACCGACGACCAAGGAACTATTGAATGCGGGCAAGAGGCGGGCAGGAGCATGACTCAGAAACCGATGGGCACCTCGATAGGGATTGTGTGTGCGGATGCCCGCGAGGCGATGTCGGCATCGTTGGACGGCGAAGCCCTCGGGATTACGCAGACCGCTCTCGATGATCACGTGGCCCGTTGTGGTCCATGTGGGTTGTGGCGCGCGCAAACGGCGGATATGGCTCCGTCGATGAGGTTGCGGTCGGTTGCCGTACCGGATCTGACCGAGTCGGTGTTGAACGCGATCGCCCGCGATCCCCACGTCAGCGTAGGGGCTGCGCTCGTTCGGGGAAAATGTCAGATACTGCGGGCAGGGTTAGCTATATCGGCGATCGCGCAGATCCTGCTGGTGTTGCCGCAGTTGTTTGCGTCGGCGGATACGCCGGGTGCGCGGGTGGGGTGGGAGATGGCATCTTTCGAGATCGCTGTCGCGGCCGGCTATGTGTACGCCGCGTGGCGGCCGAACCGCGCAGCGAATTTTCTGCCAGTGGCTGCCACTCTCGCGGCATGTCTCGTTTTGGTGGGGGTGCGGGACGTATACGAAAACCCCACGATGCTTGCGTATAACTTAGGTCATCTGTTGGTGGTTGTGCAGGTAGGACTGTTGTGGGGCCTCACTCGCATAGTGCCCGTCGCGCTGCGTCGCCCTGGAACCCGTGATTCCGCTGTGGAGATGGTTCCGGATCGGGTGGGTGCATGAGCGAGCCACGTGTACGGATGGCGCTGCGCCGCCATTTGGCCGTCGGCGCGACGAGCGTCGTGTTAGCGCTAGCGGCGGTGCTTTTTTCCTCAGCTCCAGCAAGCGCACATGCGGTATTGCTGCGTACCGATCCAGTCGAAAACAGTATCGTCCAAAGTGGACCATCACGGGTGACACTGAGTTTCAACGAACGCGTGTCCGCGGTCAAGAGCGCATGGACGGTAACGGGGCCATCGGGCAGTGCGGTTCAGGCAGGCGGACCGACGCAACATGCTGACGGGAAAGAGCTGGTACAGCGGCTACATCCCAAGCTCGGCAAAGGCACGTATCTGGTGAATTATCGGGTAATTTCGGCCGACGGCCACCCGGTCGCTGGGAGCTTTACCTTTAGTGTCAAAGAGCGTAGCGCGACACCGAACGCCGCGTCAGACAACGGCACCGGGTCCTCGGTTGACCCGGCGGTTCGGGGCGCATTGTCGCTGGCTAAATATCTCGGCTACCTCGGCATGGTGCTGCTATTCGGTTCAGTGCTCATGCTGCTGGCGTTGTGGCCGCGTCGTCTCAACCATGAACGACTGACGCTATTGAGCTGGTTGGGCGCGACCCTGGTGGTTGCGGGTGCGCTGGGTCTTTTCGTTGTCCAAGTGCCTTATGGCAACGGTGGATCACTTACCGGTGTGAGTGGCGCTGGGCTAGGTGAGGTGGCCACGAGCTCAGTCGGAGTTGCCTATTTAGCGCGCATTGGCTTGGTCCTGCTCGCTGTGCCGCTGCTGTGGCGACTGCCGCGCCGTCCTGATTTCCCATCATTACAGCGGTGGTCGCTGATTGCGCTGGGCGTCGCACTGACCTTCACCTGGCCCTTCGCTGGCCATCTGGCGGTGGCACCTGGCTGGGTATTCGCCGTCGTGGTGGGTGCGCTGCATGTGGGGTCGATGGCTGTATGGCTTGGTGGCTTGGTGGTCCTCGTGTCATCGCTGCTGCCGACCGCCCGGGTGTCGGAGCTGAAGCTGATTTTGCCGGTGTGGTCGCTGTGGGCGATGTATGCCGTGGTGACCTTGGGCGTCACGGGTATTGTCTCGGCTTTACTAGAAGTCAGCCTTCATGATGTTGTCCACACCCAGTATGGATGGCTCGTCATTGCCAAAGCTGTGGGCCTGGCTGCCATTCTCGGGGTTGCGTTTTTCTCTCGACGATGGGTGCGGCGACGGCTGCCGACATTGGATGAGTCGGAGGAGCGAGACGCCTCGTCGAATGGTGTGGGGATCCGTACGTTGCGGCGTCGCGTCGGAGTCGAGATTGGTATCGCCGCAATCGTGTTGGGTTTGGCGATGGCGCTGAGCCAAACGTCGCCGTCGCCCAGCACCGTAGAAGCCGTGTCTAGCGCGCAGCGGAACGGTCCCTACAACACCGAACTTCGGGCATCCGCATACACGGTTCAGCTGGAAGTGGACCCGGCTCGGCGGGGCAACAACCAGGTCCATCTCATCGCTGTGGACTCGGACGGGAACCCCGCCAGAGTGCTGGAGTGGCATGCGACTGCTGCTTTACCCGCTCAGAACGTTGGCCCGATTGACATCCCACTTCTGTCCATCACCGAGAGCCATGTTGTCGGAGAAGCCAACCTTCCTCGTGAAGGTTCCTGGCGTTTCCAGATCACGCTGCGAGTGTCTGCTGTGGACGAATATACGGCAACCGGCACGGTGCCCGTGCCGTGAGTCGAGCGCTGTGATCGAACGCGCATGCGGGAGACGCCAGATGTCAGAAATGCCCCAGACGTCAGAGATGACGAATCAAAAACGAAAGGACACCATGATTCGCACTGTTATTCGCCGATTGGGTGTGGTCACCGCTTTAGCCATTGCGTGCTTGGGTGCCACGGTGGGTGTAGCTGATGCGCACGTGACGGTGAGCCCCACCGAGGCGCCCAAAGGCGGCTACGCCACTTTGACGTTTAAGGTGCCCACCGAACGGCCCGATGCCAGCACATCCCAGGTGGAGGTGTACTTCGACCACAAGGCTCCCATCGCGAACGCCTCGGTACGGCCGCTTCCCGGATGGACTTCATCGGTGACGCCCTACACATTGGACAAGCCGATCACTGCCCATGGCAGTGAAGTAACTCAAGCCGTCGACCACATCACCTGGACAGCCCAAGACGACGCCGCGAAGATCGCACCGGAGCAGTTTCAGGAGTTCGAGGTCTCGGTGGGCCCGCTGCCGGATGCCAAGAAAGTGATGTTCAAGGCGCTGCAGACGTACGACAATGGTGAAGTAGTGCGTTGGATCGATGTCCAGACCGGCAAGGAAGAACCGGAACACCCTGCGCCCGTTCTCACCCTGACCAAAGAGACCGGCGACATGGCCGGAATGTCCGCGGAGTCAGCGGAGTCAGCGGAGAGCGGCGCGGGCGGCGGCAAAGACAACGACGTGAACGCAGTCGACGTCATTGCGCTGGTAGTGGGTGTTGCCGCGCTGATGGTGGCCCTGATCGCGTTGGCGCGTGCGGGTGGCGTTGGCCGTAAACAGAAGCCAACCGACTCCCAGAAATAGCGCCGCAATAAAAAGAATCACAAGAAAATAGCTGACCAATCGACAGAGCTAGTCGGTGCGTGAGGGTGCGGACTAGCGCTGTCGGATAGCTCTGTTCAGATACCTTCACGGGGTATCCTGGATTCATGGTCGGCTACACAACGGACAAATCCGCGCTGCAAACTCGGCTACGCCGAATCGAAGGGCAAATCCGTGGATTGCAACGGATGGTGGATGAGGACGTCTATTGCATCGACGTGCTTACCCAAGTCTCGGCCGCGACCAAGGCACTGCAAGCAGTGGCGCTGCGGTTACTCGACCAGCACCTGACTCATTGTGTGAAAGAGGCGGTCGCCAGTGGCGCCGATTCCGAGCATGCCGCGCAACGCGCGAGCGACAAAGTACAAGAAGCCTCCGCTGCGATCGCCCGTCTTGTCCGCTCCTAAATCCCCGCTCCACAATGGATCTCACCGAAGCCCCCCGCGCATTGTTGATTCTCACCTAGACTGTGGCGCTGGCTACTGACGGGTAGCTAGTGCGACGGGGAGCTCTCCCGCGTCGCGCCCATGGCAAGAAGCGGATGGCCATGACGACTTTTGCGCCCGCACATACCGACACGATCGTGTTGAGCGTGAGCGGCATGTCGTCGGCGAGTTCGGCGACTCGGATCGAGCGTCGGCTTAACAAGGTCGATGGTGTCTTTGCGACGGTCAACTACGCCACCGAAAAGGCGACGCTGTCCTATGACACTGGGCAAATCTCGGTGGAGCGGATCATCGACGAAATCGGGCATATGGGTTTCGCCGCGCGTACCGCGGATACGGCCCGAGACGCGGCACCGCATGAACCAAGAGTAAAGAAGGCAGCCTATGCGGAGCCGCTCATAGGAGGTGCGGCGGCACGCATCGCGAACTTGCGCCGCAAGGTGGTGGCATCGGGGCTGTTAGCCGTCCCAGTGGCGATTTTCGCTTTTGCGCCGCGGTTGCAACCGCACGGGTGGCAGTGGGCGGTGCTGCTGTTGGCCACGCCGGTGGTGTTGTGGGCTGCTGCTCCCATACATCGCAGTGCGTTAGTAGCAGCGGCGCACGGAGTGATCAATGTGGACACTCTTACGTCTGGCGGCGCGATCGTCGCCTATGGCTGGAGTGTGTGGAGGGTCTGGGATGGCCGGCAGAGTCAGCTTTATTTTTCTTCCGCTGTGTTCATTGTGCTATTCGCTTTGATAGGGCGGTATATGGAGCTACGCACGCACCGCACCGCAGAAAAGGAGCTCCGCTCGTTGGTGAGCTACCGAGTGCAAGAAGCGCGGTTATTGACAGCCGAAGGTGAGCAGCGCATCCCCGCGCAACGGCTCAAACCAGGGCAGCGCTTTGCCGTCCGAGCTGGGGAAAAAATCGCTGCGGACGGCATAGTGGAGTCGGGCGAATCGGCGGTGGACGCGTCGGTCCTCACGGGCGAGTCGCGTGCGGTATCGGTGGTGCCAGGTTCGCCAGTCACGGGAGCCACCCTCAACCTCAGTAAGCGGATCGTCGTGGTTGCTACTCGGGTGGGCGCTGAGAGCTTGCTCGCTCAGGTCGCCGAGATGGTCACGAAAGCGCAGGAATCCCAGACCGCTGCCCAGCGGAGCGTGGATCGCTGGTCGAAAGCGGCAAGCCCCTTAGTGCTGATATTGGCTCTCGCCACGTTTGCTGTTCATATTTACGTGGGCCACTCCACCGGTAGTGCGCTCCGAACAGCGGTAGCGGTAGCGGTGATCGCATGCCCGGCCGCCTTCGTCCTGGCGCATTCCATTGCTTTGTTGGCAGGTGTCGGGCGCGGGGCACAGCTCGGAGTGGTGTTCAAGGATGCCGCCGTCATGGTGCGCATGCGCCGAGCCGACATGGCGTTGCTCGACAAAACCGGCACGGTCACCACGGGGCATCCGGTGGTGGAGACGGTGCTCACGGAAGCGGGAATCGCACCCCATGAGATTGTGTACGTGGCTGGTGCGCTGGAGAAATATTCCGGGCATCACTTGGGCGTTGCTCTCACAAATTACCTGCATGAGCTGGGCATATCCGACCCTCAGATGGGGGCTAGAGAGCCGCGAGTGGGCGCGGTCGCCAACCATGTGGGCGAAGGTGTGACCGGCTTAGTTGACGGGCGGGTCGTCGTGATTGGACGTCCGCAGTTCGTAGAGACACGTGTCGCCCACGTTTCGACCGACCTTCAAAATGCCTCGGACGAAGCGATCCGCGCCGGAAAAACGGTGGTGGCGGTGGGCTGGGGCGACCAAGTGCGAGGGGCGATCGTGCTGGGAGACCAACTCAGACGTACCAGCGCAACGGCGGTTCGTCGCCTTCGTGAACTAGGGCTCTCGCCGATGCTGGTGACTTGCGACAACGTTGGCGCGGCGTCCCGCGTCGCCGACGAGCTCGGCATCCCTGCTACCGACGTGATCGCGGGGGTATTTCCCAGCGACAAAGCGTCATTGGTGCGGCAACTCCAAGGAACGGGTCGTGTCGTGGTGATGGTGGGCGATGGCGTCCAGGACGCGGTCTCGTTGACCCAAGCTGATGTGGGCATAGCCATGGGTTCCGGGCCAGAGCTCACCCGGCAGGCCGGAGACGTCGTGGTGTTACGCAGCGATGTAGGTGGGGCCGCGGATGCGGTGCGACTGGCCCGACGAACGCTCCGGACTATGCGCGGCGGCTTGGGCTGGGCGGTCCTCTACAACGTCATGGCGATTCCGCTCGCCATGACCGGTGTCGTGGCACCAGGTGTGGCGAGCGCCTTGGCCGCCACCGCGCTTGGGCTGACGATGCATCACGGGCTGCGGCTGCGGGAGTTTCAGGTCTAAGCCCAACGGGGGTTGCTGTTCCGACACGCCCTAAACTTTTGGGGTGACTTCGCAGCAGGTTCGTGTCCGATTCGCTCCTTCGCCCACCGGCATGTTCCATGTCGGTGGTGCTCGCTCCGCCCTTTACAACTGGGTGTTCGCGCGGCAACATTCCGGCGAGCTTTTTTTGCGCATCGAAGACACCGACGTTTCCCGTAACCGTCCAGAGTGGATAGACGGCATTGTCAACGCGCTGTCGTGGTTGGGCATCACGTCGGAGCAATACTCCGGGCCGCACTTTCAGTCGGAGAATGCGGCTAAGCATGCCGATGCGGTGTCTCAGCTTGCCGCGTCGGGTTTTACCTATTACTGCGACTGCACCCGCCAGATGGTCATCGACCGCACCGGCGATTCACACCGTGGCTACGACGGCTTTTGCCGCGACCGCGACCTTGGCCCAGGTGAGGGTCGGGCGTTGCGGTTCCGCACCCCAGATGCGGGCGCCACCCGAGTCACCGACCTAGTACGCGGCACGGTGGAGTTCGACAACGCGGCGATGGAGGACTTCGTCATCGCTCGCGCCGATGGCAGCCCCTTGTTCTTACTGGCAAATGTTGTCGACGACATGCTCATGGGCATCACTCATGTGGTGCGGGGCGAGGAGCACTTGTCTAACACCCCCAAGCAGCAGCTGCTGTGGACGGCGTTAGGTGCGGCAGAGCCGCCCGTGTGGGCGCATGTCTCCATTTTGGTGGACGAGCGGCGGAAGAAGCTGTCGAAGCGATTGCACAAGGTCGCGCTCGAGGATTACCGCGCCGAGGGTTTCTTGCCCGGTGCGATGCGCAACTACCTCATGCTCCTGGGGTGGGCGCCGTCAGACGATCGCGAAATCGTTCCATGGTCGGTGATGGAAGAGGAGTTTCGGCTCGAGGACGTTACCCCGTCGCCGGCGTTCTTCGATGTCAAGAAGTTGCGAGCCTTCAATGGCGAGTACATACGCGAGCTGACGTTGGAGCGGTTTATTGCGGCGTGCCAGCCGTGGCTTGTCGATTCGGTTGTACCGTGGCGGCCCGAGCAGTTCGATGCTCAGATGTTTGGTGCGCTCGCTGAGCATGCGCAGACCCGAGTGGCGGTGTTGAGCGAGATCGTGGAGATGGTCGATTTCGCGTTCTTGGATGAGCCCGTTTTCGATGAGCCCTCTTGGCAGAAAGCGATGAAGGAACACGCGCCAGCGATCCTTCGTGGTGCTGTGGCGGAGTTCTCCACTGTGGAATGGAACGCTGGTGCGCTTAAGGCTGCCGCTGAACGCGTAGGCGCGTCACACGAGCTCAAGCTGGGTAAGGCGCAGGCGCCCATTCGGGTCGCGGTCACCGGCCGCACCGTGGGCCTCCCGTTGTTCGAATCGTTGGCGGTGTTGGGTCGCGAGCGCACGTTGGCCCGCATACAGCGTGCGCTGGAACGGCTGGGGGAGTAACCAAGCTAGCCCCAGACTCGACGCCCATTGGTTTTGCGGACTGCCCGCAATTTTGGCACAAAATATTGCGGGCAATCCGCAAAAACCGGCGACCGAAAGTCAAAGCGGCGTTCGATTGGCCGTTACTAGGTTCCCAAAGCGACTTGAGTCGTTGCGGCGACGATCGCGTCTGGGCGGTCGAGTTGCACGAGGTGCCGCGAGTCGGCAAGTACCGTTTGGTCGATGTGTGCTGGTAAGTCGTTTTTCGGTGCGGGGCTATTGGTCAACGACGATGAATCGCGCAAGAGTTGAGCTAGTTCCGCGTGGCTGCGGACCCGCTGCTGTGCCTCATCGGGGCTAAGACCGTCCGTCGCGGTGAGAACGCGCACTGGAATGGCGGGAAAGCGGGTTTGGGCGCGCAGCGCCAGTAAGTCCAGCGCCATGTCCCGATACGTGAGGAACTCTGCCATCGACGCAACTCCGACATGGGTCGAACGGTAGATGTTTTCATGGGAGGCGTCACCATTGGGGGACTGATGATTGCTTTGCTGCTCCATGAGGTGTCGATATGCTGGCACGCCAAGCAATTGTGTGATGCCGGTAAAGCGCACTGCTGTGGCGATGCCCGTTTGATGCTCTAGCAGGCCAGAAATCACGCGTTGATGGATGCCCGTGCGCGGGGTTGCGTCAGGCTCATAGCTCGGATCTACTAAAACAAGGCCACATAGGACATATGGATAAAGGCGTGCCAGCGTTTCAGCATGAAAAGCGGCCGCTGAGTGAGCCACCAGTACGACCGGGTTGGCCGGGTCAATGTGGTGTGCGAGAGCCGCCAGCCGTGCCGCTTCGCGATGCAGAGTCGGCACCGACTTTTCCGGCGGACTGGCACCCAATCCTGGACGGTCAAACCGGGTTACGGCGAACTCTTTGCTCAGTCGAGCGGCGACCTCATCCCAATGAAACCAAGGGGCGGCCATGCCTGACGAGATGATCACGCTGGGCCCGTCTGTGTTCGTACGCACCACATGCAGCAGGCTGCCACTGATCTCCACGAGCTCGCTCACCATATGTTCTCCTACCTGTTTGGCCTGAGTGAGTGTAGATCGCTGATACCCCAAGAGGCCGGGGCGGAGTGAAACTGAGGTGCGGTGCGACCGGCGAACGTCGGCACGAGACAATCGCCGGACCCGATAATGCCTCCACTGAGGAGTTAGAGATGTCGTGTTTCTTTGACCCATCGCATGGCCACGGCGCGGAGCAGATCGTGTGGCAGCCGCCATATGGCATCCCTCGTCCTATTCAGACATGTACGCCATGTGCCGGGCGGATCCGCTACGAGCAGCCGCAACACAATTCCGGAGCAGCTGCCCACGGCTACCAGCAGCAGGGTTACCCACAACAGGGTTACCCACAACAGGGTTACCCACAACATCGGCACCACGATCGCGACTTCGACGACTACGACGAGCGTCGTCACGGCGGTGTCCGAGGTGGCAACGGCGGGGGCGGCGGAATGGGCTCCATGCTCGGTGCCGGTGCTGCCGGGTTGGCCGCCGGTGCGCTCGGTGGCTGGGCTGTAAGCGAGATGATGGACGACGACGAGGGTGGCGACGACGACGGCGAGTAGTTGAGAGCTGGCGCAGATTGGCCACTGCCGGCGTTCTCGTCGCCTTGTGTACCAAATTGGTACACGGCGGCTCCTGCGGCCTTGGCGGAAACCAATCTGCGCCAGCTTCTAAGCGGTTACCAGCGTGTTGGTGTGGTGGCGAGATCAGATGGTCTCACCACCCGTCCATTCACTCCCGATCTCGGCGAGGGAGCGGCCTGACTCGGGCTGCTCGCTAGCCCGGATAAAGCCAGCTATACCGTGTGGCCCATGCGTATTTTGTTTTGGCACGGCTACTTACTCGGCGGCACTGGTTCGAACATCTACACCACCAACGTGGCCAAAGTATGGCGCGATCAAGGCCACGACGTCTTGCTGATGTGTCAGGACCGCAACGCCGCCACCCACTCCTTCGTTGATGCAGTGGGTGAGTTTTCGTCCGACAATCGTTCGTTTTCAGTGAACGAGACGGGTAAGCCTGGCGCTGCGGGCAGCGTGACCGTGGTACGTCCGGACCTTGCCGGTCTGCTTCCTGTCTATGTGTACGACGAATACGCAGGGTTTACGGTAAAGACATTTCTCGATCTCACCGAGGCGGAGCTAGCGTCCTATGTGGACCGCAACGTGGTGGCGCTCGCTACCGCTATTGAGCAGTACCGTCCGGATGCGATCTTTGTGGGTCACGAGATCATGGGGCCGGCAATCGCCTTGCGCGCATGTGCCGCCACTAATACGCAATATGTCGCCTTGGCTCATGGATCCCCTCTTGTTTTCACTATCGGTATGCAGGCGCGTTATGCGGAGCATGCAAGGGAGGGCCTGAACGGTGCCGCGGCGGTCGTTGCTCCAAGTGCGGCGACCATGCGGACGATGCAGGCCATGGCTGGACCAATCTCGACACAGCTCCGCATCGTCAATCCAGGCGCCGATGTGGACCTTTTCATTCCCAAAGTACGCGAGGACCAAGCGGCACCCACAGTCGGATTTGTCGGCAAGTTTATTGCCTACAAGGGTCCGCAAAATTTGTTGGCGGCATTGGGCCTGACCCAGACCCCCGATCTGCGCGCGCAATTGGTCGGATTTGGCGGGTTCGAAGCCGGACTGCACCAACTTGATGCCGCTCTTAACCTCGGCGACGTAGAGACCGTTGCTACGTTAGCCAAGGAGGGTGATGGCACGGCCCCGTTGAATCAGCTGGCTAGCTTTATTGAGCAAGGGCACTGGAACGGCATAACGTCGAAGCGTTATCGCCAAGTGGACGTTGGGTGGTTGGGCCGGCAAGAACACGATCAGCTCTCAGTGACTTTGCCCAACTGGGATGTATTGGCTGTGCCCACGATCGGAGATGAGGCGTTTGGCATGGTTGCTGCTGAGGCGGCCGCAGCGGGCGTACTGCCAATTGTTCCGGCGCACTCCGGGATCATGGAGGTCGGCCTCGCCGTCGAGTCCGCGTTAGACACACCTACTTTGTTTACTTACGACCCTAGCTATCCGATCGAGGGAATGGCCCGCTGTATCGACTCGATTTTCGCGTTGCCTGAACAGCAGCGGCGTGAGATGCGTGAGACGGTAGTTCGGCTGGCGAGGGAGCGGTGGTCGTGGCAAGCGGTGGCCGCTCAGAATTTACGTATCGCGACGTCTGTGTGATGGGTGGTGCACTGGTGCACGAGGCGGATTCGCACACCAGTGCACCCCAGCCGACTAGCCCCGCAGCTTCGAGACGAATGCCGTCCATTCCTGTGGCCTAAACACAAAGGCTGGACCATCGGGGTCTTTCGAGTCCCGCACGGCAACGAATCCCTCTACAGGCGCGACCTCTACACAATTGTTGCCGCCGCCGCTTCGGGTCGACTTACGCCATGCTGCCTGTTTGAGTTTGGCTCCACGCATGCTGGGCTGCCTTTCAGTTGGGAGTGCGACGCCATGCCGCCGACTCAGTGTGCAGAAAAAGCAGGTAGCGCGCGGCTAAATACGGATATTTACCATTTACTGGGCATTTGGTGGATTTGATCACTGGGTTCTAGGCGTTGCTCGCTGACTCAAGCGCGCGGGCGGATGTTTGTTCTGGCTCGTGAGCGAGTGTTGGCTTCGGGGTGGTGAGGTGTCGTATCTGCGGGAAGAGTAGAAGAGCTGCCGCAGAAATGCCCATGATCGCCGCACAACCTAGAAGGGACACTCGGGCGCCAAACTGTGGTGCCGCGAATGCCCCCACCGCGAGTCCCACCGGTCCCAATAAAAAGGATCCAAAATAGTCGTAAGAGCTTACCCTCGACAGTTTTTCTTTCGGCACTTCTCTTTGCACAGTGGTTTCCCACAACACGTTGAAATTTTCCAGGGCTATGCCAGCTACAAATGAGCCCGACACCACAAAGATCCACCACACAGGTAGTCCTAGCAAAGTGGGTTGAATCGCGGCGCCGATCTGGACAAGAACGGCCACCAGAATGGGGCGGCGAGGCTGAATGCGCATGGCGATCGCGGCCCCAATAACCGTTCCGAGAGTCTCCGCACATAGCGCTGCCGACCATGCGATGGCGCCACCGTAATGATCTTGGGCCACCAACGGACCGAGCACGCCATACATCGCATGACAGGCGGCTACATCTAGTCCACATTGCAATACCACTAACCAGAGCCATTGTCGAGAAATAAATTCGCGCCATCCATCGCGGAGATCATGGAAGAAACTGGTGATGCCTTGATTTTGGGAATTCCCAGATTGCGTGCCCGCAACAATGCGGCGAGGAATGCGCAAGGCCGCGATGAGAACAGCAGAAATGGCGAAACTCGCGGCATCTAATGCGAGAGCTGTTCCTGCTCCAAGAAATGTGACCGTTAATCCAGATAGTGCAAATCCTGCCATGCTCGCTATGTTTGTACCGAACCGCAACAAGCTATTGCTGGCTTGTAGGTCGGCGGTAGGCACAATGTCTGGCATGACGCCGGTGGCAGCAGGTAGAAAAAGCGCCATTGCTGACCCTGCCAACGCCCCGCATCCTATGAGGCCAAACAGGGGCGCATTTTCTGTGGAGAGCATGAACGCTAGGCCCGCATATGCACAACATCCCACCAGCTCGGCAAGTCCCATCAGGAGATGTCGGGGAATCCGGTCTGCGATGACGCCGCCAGCGAGGAAGCACACAAGTTGCGCGACGCTCTGAGCGATGAGCACGGCAGAGAGCGGGCCGGTATTTGCTGGATCTAGTCCCAGAATGCCGAATGCCACCGCGACCGGCGCGAAAGTGTTTCCTAATGTGGAAATGGTGCGTGCGGTAAGTAATAGGGTGAATTGACGGTTTCGAAATAGCGAAAATTCTTTAGCAAATTTATACACGCAATGAATATAGTAAAAAATCTCCGTCCGATCATTACGCCATAATTTTAATGGCAATTATTTGTGTTAGTTTAACGGTGTCATTCTTAATTGCCTGAGAAATATCAGCATTTCAATAATGGGAATGTTGGATACATATTTTAACTCATTAGTTATCCTCGCCCGTCGGACGTGCTGTGTGAAGGGCAATCCGACGGGCTTAAGGAATTACGCGTTATAGTGCGCGAATAAATTCTGTCCACTGTGTTCGGCTGAATACGAATGCGGGCCCGTCTGGATCTTTGGAGTCGCGGACGGCGATGTAGTTGTTGATGGGTGCTACCTCGACGCAATTAGATCCACACGCAGTGCTAAGTGAAGACTTACGCCATGTTGCGTTCCGAAGATCGGCTTTCTGCATGAGACAACCTTCAGTAGATGGATGTCGTAGCGGCACTGGATTCAGTATGCAGATTGCATGGGGAGTGCGACGAGATATGCCACAAGTTGGCACACGTCACTCCTTAACCGGCACGAAATATGGAGATGTCTACAGACACAGTGACGTTTATCGGGTATTCGAGGTGATCTGCTCGTGCGAGCAGACTTCCCGGATCCGTGTGCCGCGCGCTGGGGCCCATGCCTGCCAGCGTCAAGGAGTCCGCTTTTTCTAGGGCTATGGGGAAGCGTGTTGATTCCTGCTTAACGAGCGTGAAATCGTTGCCGAGGCTTCGCGCGACACGCAATGATTTCTGGTCATCAACGGAGAGCAATTCGAGACCAGTCACGACTTCGTGCAAATGGTCGGGCCGCGGGGTGACTGTAATAAGCGCGCCGTCTTGCTTCAGGATGCGGCGAAACTCTCCGCCATTACGGGGTGCGAACACATTAAGAATTGCCGAGGCTGTGCCTGATTGAATCGGAAGACCTTGCCAGGCATTTGCGGCGACTGCCGTAACCCGTGGATGGCAGCGAGCGGCTCGGCGCAGCGCGTATTTTGACGCGTCCACCGCGATAGCGAATGCGTCAGTCATATGTGTCAGGAGTGACTGAAGGTAGTATCCGGTCCCCGCGCCAACGTCGACAAGCAACCCATCATCCATGGGGGTCATCGCAATCGCGTGTCGGGCGATGGCATCGGCTATGGGCGCGTAGTGGCCGGCATCAAGGAAAGCTGCCCGGGCGTTGACCATGGCCGCATCGTCGCCGGTGAACGGCTTGGCCGGCGCGCCATGCAGATTGAGGTAGCCCTGCCGGGCCACGTCAAACCGGTGACCTAACTCGCAGCCCACCTGTGGTGGACATAGCGACAAAGCGCCTTTGCAGAAAGGACAGAGAAGAGAAGAAAGGACATCGGCTAACACCGCACCATCATGGCTTAGCTGATCTTTCGAGTGCGCCGCCAGGGACTCGAACCCCGAACCCGCTGGTTAAGAGCCAGCTGCTCTGCCAATTGAGCTAGCGGCGCATTGCACTGCGTAAACGGGCGTCACCTATACTTGCAACGGATCGTGAACCCGTGAACGAAGCGTAACCCTAGCAGTTAGTTCTGACCGCCGACGAACCGGTCGGCTAAGCCCAAACCGTGTGGGGTAGGGGTATGGCGGCTGTTCGAGGCGAAGCGGACGACGTTAGATTTTCTGAAGACTATTGGCTTTCCTTCGTTTTTCGCGCATCTACATTTTTCGGAGCCCACTATGCGGGTAGTGCAAACCTCTCTTATGCGACGGCGGCTATGGGTGATCGCGGCGATCGTCGGCTTGCTTGCCGTAGCGGCTTGTGACCAAACGGGTAGGTTTGCCACCCCCGGGGATGCGTCGGGATCTCACGCGTTAAAGCCAGTGTCTTTGAGCGTCGATGGTCCGGCGAATGGTTCTACTAACGTTTCGCCGAGCGTAGAGTTTCCCATCACGACAACGGGGAAAATCGCGAAAACGGAGCTGGTTTCTTCTGAAGGTAATTCAGTGTCGGGGAGTTTCTTGCGGGGTGACTCCACCTGGGTTCCGGAGAAGCAGCTCGCCTACAGCACCTCTTACACGTTGAAGGTTTCAGCAAAGAACGGCTCGTTGACCAAGAGCTACAGTTCGCATTTCAAAACCATGTCGCGGCCGTCCCGCACCATCGAGACGACCCTCTATGTGACCAACGGTCAGGAGGTTGGTGTCGGTTTGCCCATTGTGATCAAATTCGATGGCGATATCTCCGACGAGAAAAAGGCGGACGTCGAACGCCGGCTGTTTGTGCGGAGCGACCCTCAGGTCGAGGGGTCGTGGAATTGGTTCTCCGACTCCGAGGTGCATTATCGCCCCAAGGAATATTGGAAGCCGGGTACCAAGATTTCTGTGCGGGCTGGCATCGGTGGGCTCGATATGGGCGGCGGGTATTACGGCAATGCGGATCGGGTTTTCCATTTGACCGTGGGTTCAGAGACGATCAGCAAGGTCAGTAATAGCGACAAAAAGATACGTGTCTATCAAGACGGGAAACTCGTCAAAGAATTTCCCGTCAGCCTTGGCGCTGCGGCGACACCCACGTCGTCGGGAACTCTGGTCGCCATGGATAAAGCGCCGTCGATGATTTTCGATTCCTCGACGTTTGGTGTCCCATCGAATGCTCCCGGTGGCTATCGCGAGACCGTCTACTGGGATGTCCGTTTCACCTGGGGCGGCGAGTTTGTTCACGCGGCACCGTGGTCGACGGGGCAGCAAGGCTCGGTCAATGTGTCACACGGTTGCGTCAATCTCGCTACTGAGAACGCTAAATGGTTCTACGAGATGAGCAAGATGGGCGATGTCATTGATATTGAAGGCACCGAGGCCAATGTTAAGGCTGGCGATGGCTGGACTGACTGGACCATGAGCTGGGACGACTACCAAAAGGGGTCGGCGTTGTACCAGCAGAAGCAGAACTCACATCCTGACCAGTAACGGCGCACCGAGGCCTGAGACGCATGCTTTTTTGCGGATTGCCCGCGATTTCGGCTCTTAATATTGCGGGCAATCCGCAGAAAGCCAAGGGGTGCGAGCGAGCGTGACGACGCTGGGCAATGCGGCCCTTACCTCGACAAGGTGCTCCTAGGAGTAGCGGGATAAGCAATCGCGTCGCAGACTGCTGGTATGCCCGAGCTTCCCGAGGTGCAGGCACTCGTCGACTATCTTGCTGACCGGACAGTCGGCCTGCGCGTCACTCGAGTCGACGTGGCGTCCATCCAGGCACTTAAGACGTTCGACCCGCCCGTCACCGCGCTCGTTAATTTAGTAGTGGCTGGTATTGGACGGCGTGGGAAGTTCCTGGACGTCATGGTCGATGCGCCGGGTACGGCAGCTACGCGGTTCCACTTGGTACTGCACCTGGCGCGGGCTGGGTGGATTCGTTGGGCGGAGCGGGCAGACGCTGGACCGGTTCGTTCGGGTAGGGGGCCACTAGCGTTGCGCCTTGTTTTTGACGATCAGTCAAGTTGGAGCGTCACGGAGCAAGGAACAAAGAAGCGGCTCGCCGTCTATGCGGTGCGTGAGCTTAACGACGTACCTGGCATCCAACGGTTGGGTGTGGATCCGCTGGGGGCGGAGTTCACTCACGACCGGTGGCAGGAGATCGCCGGAGCAACAAGCGTCCGGGTTAAGAAGTTGTTGGTAGATCAATCGGCGATCGCCGGCATTGGCAATGCTTATTCGGACGAGATCTTGCACGCTGCCCGCGTCTCGCCGTTTGCGACCGCCCGCAATCTCGATGCGCTGCGGCTCGATCGCCTCTATAACGCCATCGGCAGTGTCCTGAGAGCGGCGGTAGCCAATGCGCAGGGGCTCGCAGCCGGCGAGTTGAAGGCCGGAAAGAAGTTGACGTTGCGGGTACATGGCAAGGATGGTGAGGCGTGTCCAGTGTGTGGCGACGCGGTGCGCTCTGTCCACTTTGCTGACTCGTCGTTCCAGTACTGTCCGACATGTCAGACCGGTGGAAAAATTCTCGCGGACCGGCGTATGTCTCGACTCTTGAAGTAGCGCGGGGTCTCGTGCCCGTCGACTCTTGGCTCGTGCGAGCCGTGGTGGCGCGCGCAAAAAAAGGTGAGTGTCCTCGACATGAAGACACTCACCTGCTGGGTATTCGCGGGGTGACTGATGGGACTTGAACCCACGACACCCGGGACCACAACCCGGTGCTCTACCAACTGAGCTACAGCCACCATGTTTACGGCATGCGCTACGAGCCAGAACGGCTAGATGTGCAAGGCCGAGGAACCTGCAACATCATAGCCGTATCGCTGGAGGGCCTCGCTACTCGGTTGCCACCCCTGTGCCAGCATGGCCGTTATCGACAGTGACTTGCTTCGCGATCGCTCGTGCCTCGTCGACGTCTGGCCCGGGTAGTGGCACAAATATTGAGCGTCGATAGTAGGCGAGCTCGCGGATGCTTTCTTTGATGTCGGCGAGTGCGCGATGCGCCAGCCCTTTTTCTGGCTGTCCAAAATAGACACGTGGATACCACCGTCGGCAGAGTTCTTTGACCGAAGACACGTCGACCATGCGGTAGTGCAGGTAATCGTTGAGCCGAGGCATGTCGCGGGCGATGAAGCCGCGGTCGGTGCCGATGGAGTTGCCACATAGGGGAGCGGTTCGCGGTTCGGGAACGTGGGTGGCGATGTAATCGAAGATTCGTTGTTCTGCCTCAGCCATGCTGACGGTCGAGGCGCGGACTTCTTCGGTGAGGCCCGACTTGCCATGCATGGCGCGCACGACCTCGGGCATGGCTTCCAGGGCGGCATCGTCGGCATGAATGACGACATCGACGCCTTCTCCAAGAATGGTGAGCTCGGAGTCGGTTACGAGCGCCGCGACCTCGATAAGTGCATCGTCCGTAAGGCTTAGCCCAGTCATTTCGCAATCGATCCACACGAGGCGATCTGTCGTTTTGTCTGCCACGTCGGTCACTCTACGTTCCAGCTCTGTGACGTTTGTTGCCGACCGCGGCGTGCTCGTTCCGTGAAGACGTCGGCCAATACTAGACGTATAGGCGTTATCCGCATTTTGGGTAGAAAAAGGGCATCATTGTTCGACCTCAGATGGCACAGATATGGAGTAGCGATGAAGGCTTTGACCGTTCAACCGGGTGTGGCTGACTCGGCTTCGATTGCGGAGATAGGCGAACCAGACGTGTCAGAGGGTGCGGTATTGGTCGAAGGACTCGCGGTAGGAGTGTGCGGCACAGATCTAGAGATTATGGCCAACGAGTATGGCGAGGCACCTCCGGACGAAGACCGTTTGGTGCTTGGGCATGAGTCGTTGGGGCGCGTGATCGAAGACTCCTCCGGCACATTTGCGCCAGGTGACTTGGTCGTGGGGATTGTGCGGGTGCCCGATCCGGTGCCCTGCGTCAACTGCGCTGCGGGAGAAGCAGACATGTGCGACAACGGCCAGTACACAGAGCACGGCATCAAGGGTTTGCACGGTTTTGCCCGAGAACGCTACCGGTTGCGCCCAGAATGTGCCGTCGCGTTGGATGCGTCACTGAGCTCAGTGGGGGTGCTGATGGAGCCGTTGACCATCGTGACCAAGGCTTGGGAGCAGATTAAGCGGATCGGCGCGCGGGCCACCTTTGCACCCCACACTGTTCTCGTCACCGGTGCGGGCCCAATCGGTCAGTTGGCCGCGATGTTAGGGGTTCGCGAAGGTCTGGATGTGCACGTGTTTGACCAGCGCGCCGATGGCCCCAAGCCGGAACTTGTTCAAAAGATGGGGGCGATCTACCACTACGGCGCCATCGAGGACCTTCCGGTTGTGCCAGACATCGTGTTGGAGTGCACCGGAGCGCCGGCGTTGGTCGTCGATGTCATGTCCCGCAATGGGGCCAACGGCATTGTCTGCCTGACCGGTGTGTCCACTCGGGGTCGCACAGTTCCTTTTGACGCGGGCGGGTTTGGGCGCGAAGCAGTGCTCGAAAACGATGTGGTGTTTGGTTCGGTCAATGCCAACAGGCGCCACTATCTGGCCGCGGCAATAACGCTGGCGGAGGCAGATCGAGGATGGCTCGAATCGCTGATCACCCGCAGGGTTCCGCTGGCGAATTTCGCGGAGACCACCACGCACCGCGACGATGACATCAAAGCGGTGATTGAGATTGGCACCTAGCTGGGAACCACCGTGCCCGGCCAGGAGAACGCTTCCTCCCACGGGCCACGTGACTGAATGGCGTGCACCCCAAGCGCGGTGTAGACGTCGGTCAAGCTGTAGAAGATTTGCCGACTGGATAGCCGTGACAGGGAATCAACCAGTGCGGCCGGCGCTTGCTGATTACGGAGTCGGGTAAGCAGAGCCGCCCCGGTTGCCGGATAAGCACCATGGCCCAAATAGCGCGCTAGGTAGCGGGCGGGATCGGCGTCGTGTGTGCGGGCGCGGCTAAGAGTCTGTGTAGCCTGCAGCGGATCCATGACGACGCTACGGTGAGCTGACATGCGGAGGAGCCCCCTCTCCAAGAGGCGTTATGCGGGTGAATCCCGACAGCCTCTCCCAAAAGGGACATTACAGCGCGCTGTAACCTCGTCGAAACCTCAGCAGTGGCTCTTTTTTCGAATTGACATAAGCGATGTCCAGGACTCGGGCAATCAGCACCGTGTGGTCCCCAGCCACGATGCGCTGTTCGGTTTCACATTCCAGCGCGGTCAGGCCCTCGTCGATAACCAGCGCGCCGCTCATAGCCCCGCGGTGATGTGGTTCGCCAGCAAGCAATAGCCGTGGGCTGGGTCGGCCAGCGACGCCAAACCGACCGGCCAGGGCGCGCTGATGCGCGCTGAGTACGGTGACCGACCATCGCGACGCCCGACTGAGCACCTCATGGGTGTAGGACGTTTCCACCACGCCGATTGAGATCATGGGAGGTGAGAGCGCTACTGAGGCAAATGATGTTGCCGTCATGCCGACGTCGCCGTCGTCGTCTGGATCTCGGACGCAGACAACAGTGACGCCGGTGGCGAATTCGGCCATCGCGTCAACGAATGAGGTGAGACTGCCGGGCTGGGTAAAACCCGCGTTAATTGGCTCTGATGGGGACATCACAGCGAACAGTACCGTCGGCTTGGAATCTTTTGTCATCGCACGGGGTTGTGCTCAACATCAGGTGCAATCGGTGACGGCGAAAGGAGCGGTTATGGCCGAGGCTCCGCAAGAGCGGGATGCGAGGCGAGTCCGCAGGGACGCCGCCGATGCGGCGCTGCTTGAGCGTGACCTCGTCGGAACATACCTACACGAGATTAGCCAGACGCCGCTACTCGACGCGATGGGCGAAGTAGATCTGTCGAAGTCGGTAGAGGCTGGGCTATATGCCGACCACCTATTAGCTGGCCCAGAGGACCAACTCCCCGCAGGAGTGACCAGGCGGGAGCTGCAACGTCTCGCGGCCGAGGGGTATCGGGCGAAAGAAACCTTCATCGTCGCTAACCTGCGACTGGTGGTCTCGATCGCACGCCGGTACACCCGTGCGGCGATGCCGCTGCTAGACCTCATTCAGGAAGGCAACTCGGGCTTGGTGCGGGCGGTCGAAAAGTTCGACTACCGCAAGGGGTTCAAGTTTTCCACCTATGCCACTTGGTGGATTCGTCAGGCCATTAGTCGTGCTATCGCACAACAGGCTCGGGTGGTGCGGTTGCCGGTACATCTGGTTGAAGAAATCAACCGGATGCGTTCCTTGCGACGTGAACTCACTCGTGAGCTGGGGCGAGAACCAGAGTCGGTCGAGTTGGCCGGCGCGCTCGACGTTGAGCCCGAGCGCATCGAGGAGCTGATTACGTTTTCCCGGGAGGCGGTCAGTCTGGACACGCCGGTAGGCGAAGACGAAGAGACGCCGCTCTCCGACCTTGTTGCCGATATCGATGAGCCGTCGCCAGAAGAGCTAGTGGTCGCCGATGTCGAAAAAGACCGGCTGGAACGGTTGATTACAGAGTTGGATACGCGTTCGGCGCTCATCATCCGGGCTCGTTTCGGCATGGAAGATGGTAGAGAACAGTCGCTGACCGAGATCGCCGGAACCTTGGGGCTTAGCCGAGAGCGGGTCCGGCAGCTCGAGTCGGCCGCGTTACGTCAGTTGCGCTCGCTCGCCGGCCCCGCTGGCTTAGAGGCCGCGTAGCAGCGCTCGCGGTCCGGTCCGGATTCACACCGCTTCAGCGATTGCCTGTGGTGCGACAACAACAGTGGCCCGCACGGTCTTGTACAAAGACCGTGCGGGCCACTGTGATCGTGCGATACGCCTGCTCGAAGAGCTTAGGAGGCGGCCTTAGCGGCGTTCTTGCGACGACGCGTGGTAATGAATAGCGCTGCGCCACCACCAACAAGGACAACACCGAGGACGGCGAACAAGCCGGCCTGTGCGCCCGTTACTGGCAGAGTCGGCTGGCTTGGAGTGTGCGCAACAGGAGTGGTCTGCACGGGAGTGCTCGGAACCGGGGTGGTCGGAGTAACCGGAGTAGCGGTCCACTTGGCACACACGCTGTCGCTGACCTTGGTCTGCGTGGTCTTAGCGGTGATCAGGGTCTGGGTCTTCTTGTGGTTCTTGCCCAAGAACAACCGACCAGTTTCGACGGTCGTGTTGACCGTGGCATCGATAGTGGCCTGACCATCTTTTGCGTCAGCCGGAACCTTGACGTACAGCTTGCTGCCGTTGGTAGCGGTGGTGACAACATTGTCGTTTTCGTCTACCAAAGTTGCGCCACCATCACCGGTGAACTGGAGCGGAACTGACGTGGCGTTGGACGTGACGGTGAACGGACCGATCTTGTCGCCGGCCTTACCAGTAGCGGTGTCTGGGTCGATCGTCAACGAAGCCTTCGGCTCGGACTTGATGCCAATGTTGGCCGGGCCCGTGAGGAAGGTGTAGAGCGCCTTCACTACCGCGTTGTTGTCGTCGGTCAGTTCGCCACCATTGCTGAAGTACCAGATCGCCGCCTGAGTACCAGCAATTGCGTCCTTTTTAGACAGGGTGTCGATGCCGGCGAGGTCTTGCAACAGAGCCAGATTTACCGAGGGGTAAGAGTTGTGCAGAATCCAGTTGACCTTCTCGGGCTGGGCCTTGAACTTGCCCTCACCAGGGTAGTTGCTCCATTTGTCTTCGACGTAGGTCGTACCGCTCTGCGCATCGGTCTTCAGGTCGATGCAGTACATGGTGAGCTGGGACTTGTCTTGTAGCTGCAACGTGAACAATGCCGTTTGGATGGCGTGATTTTCGCCCTTGATGTGGACGTCAGATCCCCAGTCGCGGCTCTGAAGAAGCTGGCCCTCAACTGGCTTGGCCGCAACAGGTTGGGCGAGGAACCCGAGGACTAGGGCGGCAGCGGTGGCCGTCAGCGTGAATAGGCCCGCAGCGCGACGCAGGCCCTTTTTTAGGTTTGTGTGCATCTCGTCAATTCTTTTGGTGAAGCGAAGTGCTTCAGGTGATAACAGACCAAATTAATATACGGGTTTTCCGATAAGTGCGCAGGTAAATACGGGGTAGCTGTGGAAAACCGGGTTGTGAGTTTGCCGATAGTCAACCTCCGTCCTGAGCCACAAGAGACGCTAAGCGCGCTGTTGCACGCACGTGTCACTACTAAAACGTGCGGTGAAGAACTTTCATTACAGCAAAGTCGAAAATTGTCCGAAAATTGATGAAATGCCGTGGATTCAGTTCCATGAGGGGAGTTGGGCGGCGCGACCCGCACAACGACGGCGGATGTATCCCAGGTCGGTTCGTGACGTACTCCGATGAAGCACCTCAGGCAATTTCTGCGGAGACATGATCGTGGCGATTCCGACGAACCAGGATTTTGAAAAAAGCCCCAGATTGCGCGCCCGGCAGGATTCGAACCTGCGACCGTCGGATTAGAAGTCCGATGCTCTATCCACTGAGCTACGGGCGCTCCGACTCGCCTTGACTGGCCGGGGTCGTTGTTGGCGATGCCAATTTTGGCGAGGTGAGTCAGGTGCACAGCTTAACCGACCTGTTGCGCCTGAACGTTTTTGCCACTGCTGTACCCAGTCGGCAACTATTCTTTACTTAAAGTTGCAGTAGTAATACACAATGTGAATATTTGCTAATTATGCATGTAAATACTTGCCATTTACAGTATTCACAAAACAAAGCAGTGTCTTTTATTTCTATTAATTGTTAATCGGGGTGGATTTAATGACGTGGGTTTTACTACGCTCGCTCGCGTCCTCTAAAAAGCGCGCGTTGCGATACCCCCTTCATAGAAGCGCGCATTAAGCCCATTACTGGGAGGTAAAACCCTTGTCTTCCCCACGTCAATTCCGTGGTCGATCTTTGCGCATTGTTGGCGCCGCAGGTGTAGCCGCGATCGCTGCTATGACCTACTCGTCAGCCGCGGTCGCCGACGTTGCTCCGGACCTTTCCACCGTCACCGGTACCGTGCAAAGCGTTCCGGGTCAGGCCACGGCTGTGCCTTCTCATGTCACTGCTGTCCCCGGCACCGTCGGGTCGATTGTCGCCGAAGGCCCTGGCGGAGCGACCCAAAAGCTGCCGACTCAGATGCTTGCCGCCGAGCAAGACGGTCAAACCGTCCAAGGCTTCTCGCTAGACCCAGCTCAGAAGTTGGAGAATGGCCAGCTTCCGCTCGCTAACGCCACTTCTGCTGCCAATCTGCCGAAGGGCGCCCTGGAACGCATCCAGTGGATCGTGAAGAACGCGGCCATTGCGGACGCCAACCCTGGCGATGTCACCTCCTTGGTCCAGAGCCTCGCGGGTAAGGCCAACCTGCCCGTAGGCGAAGCGCTCACCCCACAGCAAGCCGTCGCCGCGACTCAGGCCGCTGTCTGGCATTTCTCCGACGGAACCAAGCTGGCTTCAGCTGGTAACCCACCAGCGGTTGCCGACCTTTACAACTACTTGACCAGCAAGGCCAACGTCGGTGCCCCTGTTCAAGAAATGTCGGCATTGGACTTGCCAGAGACTGGCGCACCGAGTGTCACCGACTTGCCCGCTGCGTTGAAGGACAAGGTGGGTGGCGACACCACTCGTTTGCTCGGGCCCGTTAAGGCTCCCGACGCCGCGAAGGACGTCAATGTGAACCTTGCCAACCCAGCGAGCGGTCAGTTGCTGGATGAGGCTGGTAACAAAGTAACCGAGCTTCAGGCAGGTAAGGACTACTTTGTAGCTCTTCCTAAAGGTGCGGACAAGGGCAAGGTCCTGCTCGAGGCAGTTGGCGGTCCACAGGAAGCTGTTGGACAGGTACTCGCAACTGTCACGAGCGGCCAGGTCAACCCCGCCATGGTGGTCACTGGCGGCACTTTGCCCGTCAAGCAGGCCGCGCAGGTCAGCTATGACAATCAGGCCAACGGCGGCGAGGGCGGCAGCTCTCTACCCGTGACCGGTGCGCAGGCCGGCCTGTTCGCGGGTGTGGGTGCGCTCCTCATCGGCGGTGGTGCGGCACTGTACATCGTGACCCGTCGTCGCCGTAGCGCTGCCAGCGAGGGTTCTGCCAAGGCATAGTCCTTCGCAGCCTGTAGCTCTCGCTAAGGCATCGCTGTTTAGTACGTTCGGTCTATCACTGTGGCCGTTGTGCTCCATTTTGGACGCACGACGGCCACAGTCTTTTGTGCGCTATTTGTGCCCTTGCTCTTCGCGCAGCTGTGCACGTAGCGTGCGCTCTATCAGAGATGGTGAGAATAGAGCCGCTGTCCACAACGGAGCCCGTCATCCACAGATGCGTTGCCGCGATTTTCCGTTCGCCGTTGAGCTGTCAGTCTCGTTCGTACGGACTACCCGACCGGAGTTCCTTGAGATTCACGCAAGATTCATTCGGTCATGGAGGGTTCGCATTGGACAGAAGATTGCGTCTGGCCGCCGCGAGTTAACGGTCATCGACGCGAGCTTGTGAGGGGCTAAGAAGGGGTTCTCATGCTCGAAACGCTTATTACGATCGTCGGCAATGTCGTGGACGACCCGCAGTGGCAGAAGCTAGATTCCGGCGTTACCGTTGCCAACCTACGAGTGGCGTCTACATCGCGACGCTTCGATCGTGCGACAGGGGCGTTCGGTGATGGTGATTCGTTATTCATCAAGGTCAACTGCTGGCGGACGCTGGGCGACAATGTAGCCCACAGCGTGGCCAAAGGCGATCCGGTTGTGGTGATGGGTCGGCTTTATACCCGTAGCTATACAGTGAACGAACAACGTCGGGTTGGTTGTGAGTTGGATGCAACGGCCGTGGGTTTCGATTTGAGTAAAGGCCGTTCTAGCTTTACCCGAAACCGTGATCTGCCACCAGCCGATGTAGATACAGAAGTCGACAACATGGTGGAGATGGTGGCCGCATAGGCAGTAGCCGTCGTTCCACAGGTTTGTGGCGTGGCGCATATCGGTTCGCAGGTTTTCTCGTTCACCTATCCGCGTCTAACCGCGGGCTTGATCGTTTTACAAGCTGACAGGAAGGGATCCCCCCATGGCGCTTTTCCAGGTGAGCTCGGACGGCCTCACACCGCTAAATTCGATCACGCCCGACTCCGCCGCCGATCAAGAGGCATTGGTGCAGATTATGTGGCGCAGCCTCGATGATGCGGTGGGGGAGCGGTTATATCGCGTCTACTGTGGACCTTCACCATTGCGAGCTAACCGACGATCCGTACTCGCTCTCGATTCCACGGGCAACGTCGTCGTAGTCCAGGTCTCGCTCGCACTGGGTGTGGATGAGCTAGCTGAGTCGTTGGAACACGTGGGCTGGGCTCGCGGTGTCGGTATGGACCAGCTAGCCGAGTTGCATGGGCAGGGCGAGGACGACTTTTGGCGGGGGTGGCAGCGTTTCGGCGGTGCTGCCCTGCCGTCGAGCACGTCAGCCAAACCTCGGCTCATCGTGATCGCCACAGAGTTCAGCCCAGTAATTAAGTCATCGGTGGATTTCTTGTTGGACTATCGAGTTCCCGTGAGTCTGCTGCGCGCCAGCCTGTATCAGGGCCGAGACGGGCAACAGCTGTTGGAGATCACGGATCATTTGGCCGAGGCTGACTCTGGCACTTCAGAGGTGGTTGCCTCTTCGCATAATTCTCCCGTGCCTAAGAGGTCGCGGAAGCGGGAGCAAAGCCCCATTTCCAGCGCGCCGGGACTGTCCGTGACCGAGGAGCCGGCGAACGCAACGGTGAGCTCGGCGGAAGCCGGTGCGGCTTTTTCTGGTGGAGTAGGAGTTAGAGGTTCACGACACCGGCCGCGCATTTCGGGGGCCATCCCGCACCCAGACCAGATACGTCAGTACTCGGCTCAGGTGGAGGAAGACGATCAAGCCGAGGTGGCGGCGCAGCCCCGTAAATCGTTTGGCCACGAAGCTCAACCGCAAGGTCTTAAACCAGAACAAGACCCTGAGCCTATGGCCGGCCCGCAAAATCGGCGAGGCCACTTCGGTGACACCGACCTCAATGAGGTTGTAAAAAACGAGCCCACCGCAGCAGAAAACGATGTCGAACAGGTGGCTGTGCGGCCACGCTCGGCGAGCCGAGAGGGCGATGTTCAGCCGGCCGAGGCTCGACCTAGCAGGCGTCTGGCCAGCGATCTCGTTCATGCGGTACCGGCAGGGCGAAGCGTCAACGGGACCAGCAGAGAATGGGGTTCCTCCGCGACTATCCTCGATGACCCCGACTCGTAAGCACCATCTGAATTGCTGCGGCAGCGAGCACTACGGCAAAGATCCGCTGCAATACGGTTCCGGAAAGTGCCAGCGCCAACGTGACCCCGGCCAAAGAGCCCAGTGCTCCACCGAGGCCGAGCCGAACACCCAGCGACCAGCGGGTGTAGCCACTCTTGCTGTGCTCGAGTGCACCCACCAACGCGATGGGGGCGATCGCGGCCAGCGAGGTCCCCTCGGCCACATGCTGGTCGAGCCCGCCGATGAGAACGAGCAGCGGAATCATGATCAATCCACCACCCACGCCAAAAAGTCCACTAAGGACTCCCGCGACGAGGCCAGTGCCGAGATAGCCCAATGCCTTGAGAATCATTCCGGCGGAGCCGAGACCGGCGGTGAGGCCTTCTTTCGGGGTCACGCCAGTCAGCAGCACTACCGCTACCACGCACAACAGCACGGCAAAGGCGATGCGTAGCCGGCGATCGCTGATTCGACGCACCGTCGCCGCCCCTATCCGTGCACCGACAATGCCGCCCACCGCCAACATGACAACCGCAAGCCAATACACATTTCCGGTGATGGCATAGGAGGCGCTACCAACAAGGGAGGTGAGACACACGGCGACCAGTGATGTGGCATGTGCGTCCTTCTGCCGAACGTGCAACAGCAGCGTAATGAGAGGCACTAGGACAATTCCGCCGCCAACCCCAAATAGGCCCGACAAGACGCCCGCCATCACGCCGATAAATACCTCGACACCGATCAGCTTGCCGTGCTCGCTTAACATCGCGTCAGATTAGGTGTTGTGGAAGGCATTCGCCATCAGCCCCAACGCGGATACAAAAATAAGAAGGAAATTCGGTGACTGTTGTTCCACGGTTAGTGATAGCCGCCCCGTCAGCAGGAAGCGGCAAAACCACGGTAACAACGGGCATTTTGGCGGCCCTCAATACTCGTGGTCTGCGGGTGAGCGGCCACACGATTGGCCCGGATCATGTGGGGCCGGCATATCACACTCTCGCGGCCGGGCGTCGTGGGCACAACTTAGATCCTCGTTTACTGGGGCCCAAACGAATAGCGCCACTGTTTGCCGCTGCCGCACAGGCCGCAGATGTGGCCATTGTGGAGGGAGTCGCGGGCCTCTACGACGATGCCGGCACCCAGGCCACTACCGCACAAGTCGCCGCACTGCTACAGGCGCCAGTGGTCTTGGTCGTGAATGCGGCCGGGCAAGGACGTTCAGCCGCAGCCACTGTTCAAGGAATGCGAAATTTCGATCCCTCGCTGTGGCTTGCCGGCGTTATTTTCACCGGGGTGTCATCGAGCTCTCATGCCCGTTCACTCCGCGAAGCACTGATGGAGATCGGCGTTACCGTACTGGGTGTTCTCGATCGTGACGGCCTCGCCCCCTTGCCGTCACACCGGAGCGGGATCGTGCCCGCTGGGCATCGTGATCGGACGGTCACCGCCGCCCTCGCGAGTTATGCCGCATCGGTGCGGCGGGGGTGCGATCTCGATCAGCTGCTGGCAATTGCGCGATCTGCGCCGGCTATCAGCTCGCCGATGTGGTCGGCGTCGGACGCTGTCGCTGTTGAGGGGGCGGAGGCGCCGGAACGATGGGGATCAGAAAGACCGACAGTGGCCATGCTCGGTGCCGGCGACCTTGCTTATGGCTACGCCGAAACCCGTGCATTGCTTGAGGCGGCTGGGGCACATATTGAGCTGGTCGATCCTTTGCGAGATTCCGCGTTGCCTCCGGCAACGTCGGGACTGGTCATCGGGGGAGGTTTGCCAACGCACTATGTCGAGGAGCTGGCGAAAAATACCGAGCTGTGTGCTGCGGTCAGGCAACTCGCGGCCGCCGATGCGCCGATTCTGGCGGAGGGCGGGGGTGTGTGGTGGCTGGCGAACGGTTTTGATTCGCATGAAATGTGCGGCGTTATTGGTGGGCGCGCCCACCTCGGCGACCAAGCCTTCGGCGGCTATCGGGACGCGATCGCTGTCAGCGATCATGTTGCGGCTAACGCGGGAACACGGGTTGTCGGTCACGTTCTTCGCCGGTGGGAGATGGACCCACGCGCGGGCGGTTCTGCCGCATGGCGATGGTCGGGCCGACCAGCTGAGGGATTTGTTCGGAGTAACCTCTATGCATCCTTTTTGGAGCTCGGTTGGCCGGCGATGCCGCAACGGATGAGGCTCTTTACCGAGAGAGCAGCCGCCGCAAATTCCAGAATGGCGCCCTCCAGCTGACCGGTCGGTTTCTGAAGTCTCAATCCAGAAAATGACCGGTCAGCTTGGGGAGGGCAACGAGGCTAGCTTGTTGATGCGACGCTCGTTTCTCTCATGAGACTGATCTGCTCTAGCAGGGTGACCACGGCTGCCGGTTCATCGACAAAAATGAGCTTCTCCGGTTTTTTTTCCATGCTCTGAATTTCTTGGACAATCCGATCTCCTACGACCACGCCAAGATCGTCCGAACCCAGTCGGGTGAACGCCGATAGGTCGGTGATGTCGTCTCCAATGAAGATCAGACTGGCCGAGACATTGCGGGGTTGCGTCGCGCGTATTTGCGCAATTCCGTTTCCTTTATTGAGCTTTCGAACTGAGATTTCGGTGCTTTTTACGCCGGAGAGAACAAATAGTGGAGCATTTTTCTCCGAGTACTCCTTAGCAAATGTGTGCGCAAAGTCATTTATGCGTTCGGCATCGTGCTGTGCCTCTGTGCGAAACGAGCGCGTATGAACTGTGACGCCGGTGGTCTTGTGCTCTAGGAAAATAGAATTATCAGGATTGTCACTGGCGCTGTCGACGATCTTGTCGGAATATTTTGGGAATTGCTCGCCGAGTGCACTCCGCAGTTCAGCGATGAGTTTTTCTCGGATGGCCATGTCATAGTCGGTCAAAATTGCTGAGCTTTTCTGCTGCCGCAGCTCGGGATCTGCGACGTTGCCGTGATTCCCCGTCACCAGCAGCTTTCCCGTTTTGCCATTTTTGAGAGTAAAGCTGAGTGTGTTTTCGTCGGGAGAAAAATTGTCGGCGCCGTATCGAATTAACCGGCGCACATCGAGTGGGTTGCGACCGGTCAACACCACGGTGCGAGTATTCGGAGTGGTGGCGAGACGCTGCAGCACGTCCACTGCTCCGGGAAACGGCCACGCTTTAGCCGGATCGGTAGCAAAGCCCGCGAGCGAGCCGTCGTAATCGCTGACGACATCGAGCCAGGGGGAGCAGGCCACCCGCAAGACGCTGGCTTGTTCGTCGAGTCCGAAAGGTCGACTCATCGTGGTGCCGCATTCTCTGCGTCTGGCGCACCTAGTGCGGTCAGAAAGTCGCGCGCCCAACGGGCAACATCGTGTTCTAGCAGGTATTCGCGCATGGTCGACATTCTTCGGCGACCGTCTTCTTTGTCGACCCGCAGTGCGTCGACGATCGCGCGCTTGAGCCCGTCCACGTCGTGTGGATTGACCAAGAATGCACCCTCAAGTTCGGCGGCCGCACCAGTGAACTCGCTGAGTACCAGTGTTCCGCCCAAATCTGGCCGAGACGCGACGTACTCCTTTGCCACCAAATTCATGCCATCACGCAGTGGCGTCACCAGCATGACGTCGGCGATGCTGTAGAGCGCACACAGTTCTTCTTTTCCGTAGGACTGCCGCAGGTAATGAACCGCCGCCGTTCCCACTCGGCCAAAGTCGCCGTTAATGCGCCCTACTTCTCGTTCGATGTCTTCGCGCAGCTCTTGATAGTGCTCTACTCTTTCTCGACTAGGTGTAGCAACCTGCACAAGAACGGTTTCTGGAACGGAGATTTCTTTGTCGCGCAGCAATTCGCGGAAGGCTTTGAGCCGCTTGTCTATTCCTTTGGTGTAATCGAGACGGTCGACACCCAAAATGATGTAGCGCGGATCGCCCAGTTCTTTCCGAATCTGTTTTGCTCGGTCCCTTACTGAAGGCGAGTAAGCAAGGTCACTCAATCGCGGTGCATCGATAGAAATCGGAAAAGCTCGTGCGGTGACCGTGCGTCCGTCCACTGTGGTGGTATCGGCCTTGCGCGGCAGATCGACCAAGTATTCGGCGAGCCGCAAGAAATTGTCGGCACCTTCTGGCCGTTGGAATCCGATCAAGTCGGCACCGAGTAGTCCCCGAACAAGCTGTTTGCGCCACGGCAATTGCATGAATAGTTCGATGGGGGGAAACGGAATATGCAGAAAAAAGCCAATTCGTAGATCGGGTCGCAACTCTCGCAGCATTCCGGGTACGAGCTGTAGCTGGTAATCCTGGATCCACACGGTCGCCCGGTCGGCTGCGGCCTCTGCGGTGACTTCGGCAAATCGTTTGTTTACTGTGTAATAGCGTTCCCACCAATGCCGGTGGTATTGCGGCGCGGCCACCGCGTCGTGGTACAGCGGCCACAGCGTTCCATTCGAGAAACCTTCGTAGTAATCGACAATGTCCTCATTGGACAAGGAAACCGGGTGCAGTTTGAGTCCGTCAGCGCTAAACGGCTCTGGTGCCAAGCCTGGAGAGCCAGCCCACCCAATCCATACACCGTCTTCGCGAGACATGACTGGTTCCAGTGCGGTCACAAGACCCCCCGGGCTTGGCTGCCACGTGCTTTTTCCGCTGCGGGCCTTGTGCTGGTCGACGGGCAATCGGTTCGCTACCACCACAAAGTCCGCACGATCCTCGCCCGTCACCGCGATGCCCCCGCATCTGACTCGTGCAATGCCAATGGCATATGACCGCTTTACCCTATAAGAGGAGCTAGCGGCTTGGTGCGTTTGCGGCAGCGATTTTTAAATGGGTGTACTGGCCCCGGGTGTCAGCCGAGCAGATTCTCCAGGCGGCGTTGAAGACCGGCCAGTGCTTGGTCGACCGAGGCTTCTCCTCGTAAAGACTGGCCGAGCGCATCGGAGACAGCTTCGCTAAAAGCGGCGTAGCGGGTGATGGGCAGGCACGGCACCGCGCCCGAGGTGGCGTCTCGAACGACGCCAAGCGCTGGATAGCGCTGGACTACCGCATTCGTCCAATGTTGTGGGTATGGCGTCGGTGTGCCGTCAGCTGCGGTACGGGCGTCCGCGTTGCGTGAGTGTGCCAAGTAGGCAATGACGGAGAGCGCGGTCTCCTGGTGCTCAGCGGAAGCGGAGACTGCCAGCGCGTCGCCTTCGGCGGTCACTGACCCGCCGCCGTGCACACTGGGCACGGTGGCGACGCCGACGCTGCCGTCCTGCCCAGCGGTTTCGGTAGGTGGCTGTGCTGCGGTTAACGCACCCGCAGAATCGGCGGTGTCCCGCAAGAACAACAGCTTTCCGTCGGTGAAGGCGCTTCGCAGTGCAGTGGAGGATTGGTCGCGGGTGATGGTGCCGTCCTGAGCGCGGCTCACTAGTGCGCCGATGCCTTCCCTGGCTTGGTCGGTGTCGGCGGCGGGGGCATCGTTGCTGTCGATCAGCGCTCCATCCGATGTGGACACGGCGTCTATAGCGGCGCGGGTTAATTCGTTCTTATCGGATAGTGGAAGACCAAAGCAATTGAGGTGCTGGGGATTGGCTATCGCGGCACAATCAGCGGCCACATCGTCCCATGTGGATGGAGGCTGCGCTCCGGCCTTCTGCAGTAGGTCGGCACGGTAGTAGAGCAGGGCCACGTCGAGGCTATAAGGAACCGCGTAGACCGAACCCGAGTACCGCACGCTCTGCGCGACCGGGTCCGGCATGGAGTCCAGAGCGAGGTTCGTGCTCGGGAGCTGTGCGATCCAACCATGGTCGGCGAATTCTGCGACTTGGTCGAACGGAAGCTCCAGAATGGACGAATGCTCTCTACCATTGCTGGCATCGGAGGTAACGGCATTGCGGGCAGCGCTGGATCCCGCTGGCAGCTCGTTGAGCGTGACCGTTTCGCTTTTATGGGTGCGGTTCCACTGATCGATTTGGCTGCGAATGGTGGGGGTGATGTGGTCGGAGCGCAATGCCAAGGTAACTGGTCCGACGCCTTCGAGGTTGCTCGCATTAGCGACAGCGCTCATGTGCTGATCGCATCCGGCGAGCGCCGCGGTCGCACCAATGAGACCAATGACGAGGGCGGTTCGTGCCCGCCATGGTGCACGCGTCGACGCGGGTGAAGTCGCGGGAATAGCTGCCAAGCCGCGCGGTGTTGAATGCGGCAATTGCATGGGGGCTCCTTGATTTGCCTTCTGTTCACCTACACCACGTTGGGTCATGGAATGAGACACCTGGAAGGATGAGTGGCGTGGCTCAGTACATCTACACCATGCGTAAGGTGCGCAAGTCGCACGGCGACAAAGTTATTCTCGACGACGTAACGCTAGCGTTTCTTCCCGGGGCTAAGATCGGGGTGGTCGGGCCTAACGGTGCCGGTAAATCCACCGTGCTGAAGATCATGGCGGGGATGGAGCAACCGTCCAATGGTGACGCAGTGTTGTCTCCCGATTACACAGTAGGGATCCTGCTGCAGGAACCTCCGCTGGACGAGACCAAGTCGGTCTTGGGCAACATCGAGGATGGCGTAGCCGAGACCAAGGCCAAACTCGAGCGGTTCAACGCCATCGCCGAACAACTCGCCACCGACTACACCGACGAGTTGATGGAAGAGATGGGCAAGCTGCAGGAGCAGCTCGACCACCTCAACGCCTGGGATCTCGACTCACAGCTCGAGCAAGCTATGGACGCGCTGCGTTGCCCACCGCCGGATGCCGATGTATCCGTGCTTTCTGGGGGCGAGCGCCGCCGGGTCGCGCTCTGCAAGCTGCTGTTGCAGCAGCCAGACTTGTTGCTGCTGGACGAGCCCACTAACCACCTCGACGCCGAAAGCGTGCTATGGCTGGAGCAACACCTGGCCAAGTACCCGGGCTGTGTTCTCGCGGTCACGCACGATCGATACTTCTTGGACAATGTGGCCGAGTGGATCCTGGAGCTCGACCGCGGCCGCGCGATCGGCTACGAAGGCAACTACTCCACCTATTTGGAGAAAAAGGCGGAGCGCCTCAAAGTTGAGGGTCAGAAAGACGCCAAACGCCAGAAGCGGCTTAAAGAAGAGCTGGAGTGGGTGCGCTCCAACGCCAAGGGGCGGCAGACCAAGAGCAAGGCCAGGCTGGCTCGGTATGAGGAGATGGCGGCGGCGGCCGACAAAGAACGCAAGCTTGACTTCGAAGAGATCCAGATTCCGCCGGGTCCGCGTCTGGGTAGCTCGGTCATTGAGGCAGGGCGGTTGCGCAAGGGCTTCGACGATCGGGTCCTGATCGACGATTTGAGCTTTTCGTTGCCACGTAACGGAATCGTCGGCATCATTGGCCCTAACGGAGCGGGCAAGACGACACTGTTCAAGACCATTGTCGGCATGGAGAAGCCAGACGCTGGCGACGTGCGGGTCGGCGATACCGTCAAACTGTCTTATGTAGACCAGAGCCGAGCTGGCATTGATCCTAAGAAAAACGTCTGGGAGGTCGTCTCCGACGGCCTTGATCACCTGCAAGTAGGGCATGTAGAGATGCCGTCGCGGGCATACGTGAGTGCGTTCGGTTTTAAGGGGCCAGACCAGCAGAAGCCGGCAGGGGTCCTGTCTGGTGGAGAGCGGAACCGGCTCAACTTGGCGTTGACCCTCAAACAGGGTGGCAACGTGTTGCTGTTGGACGAACCCACCAACGACCTCGACGTCGAGACGCTGTCGTCGCTGGAGAACGCGCTTCTAGAGTTTCCGGGATGTGCGGTGGTCATTACCCACGACCGGTGGTTCCTCGACCGGGTGGCGACCCACATTTTGGCCTACGAGGGCGACGCCAACTGGTATTGGTTCGAGGGTAACTTCGACTCGTACGAGAAGAACAAAGTGGAGCGCCTCGGCCCGGACGCCACTCGTCCGCACCGGGCTACCTACCGCAAACTCACCCGCGACTAATAGCTGTGTGGATTGCCTCTGTCTTGGCAGAAACCAATCCACACAAGCTCTCCACGGCTCTCCGCTTTTGAGTAGTAGGCAGGCGATTGCTCACATCAGCCACACGGCGCTGTTTCCAGGTAGCAGGTTGTGTGTGAGCATCTCGCCGTCAGCACTGGTGAGTGGCTGACTAAACAACGCTATCTCCACATTGGATACGGGTAGCGATACGGCGTGATCAGAGGTGTTGACCACGCAGGTGAGGCCACCTTTCCGAGCAAACGCTAAACAGCCGTCTGGCGCGTTCAGCCAGTGGAACCCACCTCGCATCGTCGGAAGCTTGCGGCGCAGCCGCAGCGCGTCTCGATACAACGTCAGCACGGAGTCTGGATCGGCCGCTTGCCTTTCCACCGTCAGCTCACTCCACGACTCGGGCATGGGCAGCCACGGCTCGGTGGTCGCTATCTCGGTGTTCCCAGTCTCCACCGTGACGTCAGAGAAACCCAATGGAGGCACAGTTCCCTGCCAGGGCAGGGGAACTCGGCAGCCATCCCGCCCGCGTACCGCGTGACCAGACCGTTCCCAGATGGGATCCCGCAGAGCCCAATCCGGAAGATCGACGTTGGGAAGGCCAAGTTCGTCGCCCTGATACAGGTAAGCGACCCCGGGCAAGGCCAGCTGCACCAGCGCCGCCGCTCGGGCTCGCCTGGTGCCGATGGCGCCCCCACCGTAGCGGGTCACATGCCGTTCTATGTCGTGATTGGACAGTACCCAACATGGCGGTGCGAGCGTGCCCGTCACCGACGCCAAGCCGCTCTCGATTGCTTCTTGCAGGGGGTTGACCTCCCATGTGGCTTCTGCCAGGGAAAAGTCGAACGCCAGTTGCAGCTCGTCGCGACGAACATAGCGTCGGCGACGTTCGTGGTCACCAACCCACACCTCACCCACGGCCATGGCGCCCGGATATTCGTCGAGCACCGATCGGATCATGCGATGGATCTCGTGCACCGCATCGTTGTCCATCATCGGACGCGGATCGCCGTGATAGGCCTTAAGGAGACGATGGTCGGGAAGATCCGGCAGGTCCATCGGCTTGGCCATACCGTGCGCGACGTCTACCCGGAAGCCGTCCACACCTCGATTGAGCCAGAAACGCAGTGTGCGCTGGAGATCTCCCGCAACCTCAAAGTTGTCCCAATTGACATCGGGCTGTTCAGGAGCGAACAGGTGCAGGTACCACTGTCCAGGGGTGCCATCTGGTTCTACGACACGCGTCCACGCGGGTCCACCGAATATTGAGGGCCAGTTGTTGGGTGGCAGCTCTCCGTGCTCGCCTCGTCCATTCCGGAAAATGAAACGGCTGCGCTCCTGGCTGCCGGCGCCAGCGCGCACCGCTTGCACGAACCAAGGGTGCTCAGACGACACATGGTTGGGGACGATGTCGACGGTGACTTTGATTCCGCGTTGATGCGCCGAGGCAATCAGCCGATCGAACGCCGACAAGTCGCCGAAGCTGGGGTCTACGTCGCGTGGATTAGCGACGTCGTAGCCGTGATCGGCCATCGGTGAGCGGTAGAAGGGGGTAAGCCACAGCGCATCTACCCCCAGGCCCGCGAGATAGTCCAAACGAGACTCAATGCCCGCGAGATCGCCGATGCCGTCACCGTTGCTGTCAGCGAAGCTACGCACATAAATTTGGTAAAAGACAGCGTCACGCCACCACTCCGTCACCGTGGTTCCTTCCGTGAGAATTGTTCGCTATCGGGCACGGGCCGCTGAATGTGAGGGCCGGCTTAATGGGCATTAACCATGAAGCTAGCCGCGCGTTGAAGGTATTCCCACAGTTCTGCGTCGTACTGTGCGTCAAGTTCGAGGGCATCTAATGCCGTGCGCATATGCCGTAGCCACGCATCTCGTTCCGCTGGGCCAATGATGAAAGGAGCATGACGCATGCGTAGTCGAGGGTGGCCTCGCTGCTCGGAGTAGGTTTTTGGGCCGCCCCAATACTGCTCCAGAAACATGCGCAGCCGGTCCGCGGCCGGGCCGAGGTCTTCTTCTGGATACAGCGGACGCAATACCGGATCTGATTGCACTCCGGCGTAGAAGTAGTCGACCAGTTTTTGAAAGACCGGCGCACCACCCACCTGCTGGTAGAAGCTTCTTTGCGTTGGCTCAAGGGGTAGCGATTCAGCTTCTTGCGTCACACCACACATCCTGCCAGCTCCATGGCGTTGCCCGCGAGGCGGTCGCAGGACTGAAATCGCCCAATCCATTACGCGATTTGCGGTGTCGCTTCTCGCTGTGGCTCCTCGATGGGACGCGTAAGACGCCGGTTATTGGGCCAGTGGTGCGTGAGCAGCGCGGTCGCGATAATTCCGAGAACGCCCGCTATGCCCACCACGGCACGTGCGGACATGTGGTCCGCGCTCCAACCCGCGGCGACAATCGCCAAACCCTGACCTGCCATTAGGCCCGAGAGAACGACGCCAGCAGCGCGACCCCGATAAGCCGAGGGCACCACCCGGTTGAAGAGGGCATTGAGCGGAAGAATAAACGACATTCCTAGTCCACTGATGAAAAACAGCACCAGGACTGTCCACAGTGGTACTGGTAGCGCCACCAAAACCAGCGCCCCGCAGGCCACAAAGGCAAGCGGTGGCAGCAGGCGCAATCGTCGTTGTCGTCCGATCATGCGAGTAAATACTGTGCCGCCAAGAACTACACCCAGGGGATTAACCGCGAGAATGAGTCCGACAGTGATCGCGTCACCGCCGAGTTCGTGCGCCAGGGGTACTGCGAGACCTTCGTGAGCGAATCCAAACGCAGAGACACACCAGGCGAAGAGCACGAGCATCCGGGTGATGTCGTGTCGATAGATAAGGCGAAACCCTTCAGCGGTATCGCGACGCAACGTTGACCGCTGCTCGGGCCGAAGCGGTGATGGGCGCAGCCGGAGGTAGCGGTGCAAGAGTGCGGCGGAGACCGCAAATGTTGCGGCGTCGATGAACAGCGCGCCATGGGGCGAGATGAACGAGACGATGAGCCCCCCGGCCGCAAAGCCCACGATTTGGCTCATCTGGTGCGAGACGTTGAGAGCCGCGGATCCAAGAACATAGTCCTCTCCCACCAGAATGTGAGGAAGCATCGAGATGCGGGCCGCGTCGAAGGGGCTAGTAAGAAGGGCGACCACGAAAAGCAGCGACAGCATGCCCCACAACGGGGTGCCGGGCAGCGCGACAAACACCACCAGGGCAGCTCTGAGCAGGTCAGAGCCCACCATTGTGTGACGCCAGGGCAGCCGGTCGGCGATAGTCGCGAGGAACGGTCCACCTAGGACACTGGGTAGGTAGCTGATGGCGAAGGCGGCGGCAGCGAGCAATGCCGATTGAGTGCGTTCAAAGACCAAGATGGAGATCGCGACTTTGGCGAGCATGTCTCCGGCCGCGGACAGCATCTGGGCGATAAACAGAGTGCGGAACTCGCCGACCGCAAACAGTTCCCGGTAGGTCGCCGGGCGGTCGATAACGGAGGTCACGCGGGGCTCCTTACCTATCGGTGTGGGACCTATTGGTGTGAGCCAGATAGTGTTCTTCTCCCATGCCAGGGCACTTTCTAGTGTGCTCGGCTAGCCGGGGAGCTGACAGGGGTTGCGGCCGGCAATGTGCCAAATTAAGGCATTTCTCGACTTAATTAGCCACATTTGGTACTTAGATAGCCTTGTTTTTAGCCTGATCCTGAGGTGCGGTGCTCGTATCCACCGGCCACCCGGACGAAATGCCTGCCTCCGAGAGCGCCGCGGTGATGTGAGCCCGCAGCTCACGGGCCACCTTCCATTGAGCTGAGCTGGTGGTCTTTACCATGACCCGCAACATCATGCCGACGCTGCTGAGCTGATTGACTCCCAGCACCTCTGGTTCTTCCAGGAGATCGGTGTGCCATTCCTCGTCTGCTGCCAAGGCTTGGGCCGCTTGTGCGATGACCTCGTTGGCCCGCTCTACGTCTGTCCCAAATGGCACTGGAATATCTACTACCGCGCGAGCCCACCCTTGGCTCAGGTTGCCCACGCGGACGACCTCGCCATTGCGGACGTACCACACCACGCCTCGCACGTCCCGGATTGTGGTGACACGTAATCCGATGGCTTCCACCGATCCAGACGCGTCGCCTAAATCGACCGCGTCACCGACACCGTATTGGTCTTCTAACACCATGAAGATGCCAGCCAGATAGTCCTTGACCAGTGTTTGCGCACCGAAGCCGATAGCCACGCCGGCTATCCCCGCGCTCGTCAACAGGGGACCGAGACCGATCCCAAGTTGATCCGCGATCAGCATCACCACCGTCGCGACGATGATCACTGAGCTAACGCTGCGGAGCACGGATGCGATGGTCTCCGCGCGTTGCCGGCGGCGCTCTGACAGTAATCCGTTGGCCGTGGGTGAGGAGGGGACTCGCTCCTTTAGCGGTCGCAAGATGGTGGGCACGCTTGCTTGCGTGGTTTTGCGGGTGAGCCTGGTGATGCCGCGATGCACTAACCACCGAACAATGAGCGCCCCCACGATGATGGTCAGAATCGTCAGCGGCTTGGCGATCAGCAGGTCCGAGCTGTTCGCAAGCCAGGTCTTGTGCGTGACGTTCCACACCATCGCGCACAAAGTCGTGCCATCGTCGGCGCATTCTGGTTTGGCTGGCGCCGCGCCATCGGCGAGATTGCTGACGACATAGGAGAGGGAGTTCACGGTGTAAGAGCCTAATCCGCGAGCGCCCGTGCTTTGACGGCGTATCTGTAAGACGCATCCGATGGCGCCAACCTCGGTGTCGGTAGCGCCAACGTGCGTGCGATCGCCCGCGACGTGCGTAAAGATAGGTCCGGAGGTGATGCGGTGAGAGCCACGCAGCGCCCATCGGGGCTACCCGTATCGGCACCAACGGCACGCATATCGAGCGCGGCGTTGGTGCTAAATGCTACCTACGAACCGTTGTGTGTGATTTCAGCCCGCCGCGCGGCGGTCTTGGTGTTGACCGAAAAGGCGGTCCTCGTGACGGCGAGCGAGACGGTCCTGCATAGCGTGTCGCGATCGGTGCCCTCGCCGGTCGTGGTGCGTTTGACGCGGTATGTGCGCGTGCCGTTCCGGGGGAGCGTCACCCTAACTCGCCGAGCGATCTTCGCCAGGGACCGAGGTCGGTGCGTGTACTGCGATACTCCGGCCACAACGGTTGACCATGTGATTCCGCGCAGCCGTGGCGGGCGACACGTGTGGAACAACGTGGTGGCTGCCTGCACGCGGTGCAACCACACAAAGGCCGATCACACACTCGCCGAGCTTGGCTGGCACCTACGTCAACAACCCATTGCTCCTATGGGTGCGGTCTGGCGAATCCTTGGCCATCGCCGTCCAGATCCTCGGTGGTTAGACTGGCTCGATCTCGCGCACCCCGTGTCTCGTCCCCCCGCGAAACAGGCTGTCACCGCCTAGTCCCGGACGCGCGCCACTGAGCTATTTGGCTACCGTTGTAGACGTGATCGAGCAACACGGACATCAACACACTCACGGGTTGAGTGCTGCCGACGAGCACCGGGGCCGGCTCGTCATCGTTTCGATACTTACAGCGATGTTTCTCGTGGTTGAAGTGGTCGTTGCTGTCCACACCAGAGCATTGACGGTTCTTTCTGACGCTGGTCACATGGCGACCGATCTGATCGCGCTGGTGTTGGCCACCCTCGCGGTAACAGTGGCGGCTGGCTCGGCGGCAACGGCGCGTCGCACCTACGGGCTATATCGGCTTGAGACCTTGGCGGCGTTGGCAAATGGCCTGCTGCTCTGTGGCGTGGCGATATATGTGGCCATCGAGGCATGTAAGCGTTTCGATAACCCAGTATCTGTGCCAGGGCCGCCGATGATTGCGGTGGCGATCGTCGGCTTCATCGTCAATGCGGTCAGTTTTGGCTTGCTCCGCGCCGGATCGCGCACGAGTCTTGCGGTGCGGTCCGCCGCGACGGAAGTGCTAGCTGACGCGTTGGGGTCCATGGCGGTCCTGATCGCCGGTGTGGTGGTGACCTTCACTAGTGCACACTGGATCGACCCGGTTCTCGCGTTGCTCCTCGCGGGGTTTATGGCACCGCGCGCCGCCATGGTCGTGTGGCACGCGCTTCGGGTACTGGTGCAGGCCGCACCCGGTCACCTCGATGTCACTGCTATCAGTGCACGCTTAGCGCGGTTGGATCATGTTCAAGACGTTCATGACTTGCATGTATGGACACTGACCTCTGGCATGGAGGTTGCTACGGTCCACCTCGGCGTCGATCCGGGGACGGATATCCCGCGGGTACTCGGACATGCACGTGCGCTGCTGCAAGACGAGTTCGGGATCCAGCACGCTACCTTGCAGGTGGAGCCCACCATGGCAAATGCTTGTCACGCGGTCAGATGGTGATGGGTTGAGGCACTCGATCGGCGGGCAATCTCAGACAATGTCGGAAGGACCACTAAAGGTGCTTGATTTGGTCTGTGGGCCAGAAAGCCCGCTGCCCGATAGCCAGCAGCGGTATCGCTTGCTTGAGCATGTGGGAACAGGCGGGCAGGCCGAGGTTTATCGCGGTGTCCGGCTGTCGCATGGCGTCCGTTCGGCATCGGTGTCCGTCAAAATTTTTCGGCATGACCCGCACCACCCACTCGTCGAACAGCTTGTCGCATGGGACAAAGGCGACGCGGTGTTGATGGATCTCAACAGCCGTGGCATACCGGGGATCTGTCAGCGCATAGATGGATTTTCGGGGGTGCCACCCCGTAGGCCAGATCAGCCCCTCGGTGCGGCAACGTCGGCGATCCCGTACCAGGTGCTCAGTTATGTGCCGGGTAAGACGGTCATCGAAAGGCTCCGGGACGACCGGGTGGCCTCAGGTGGGGCACCGAGCAACGCTGACGGAACGATCATTCTGGCGGGCCTCGCGGAGACACTTCGTCAGCTGCACCAACCGGTAGATGGTGCCACTCCGGTGGTGCACATGGATGTCAAACCGTCCAATGTGCTCATACTTCCGAACGGCCAAGCGTGTCTGATCGACTTCACGGCGTCGCGCTATCACGACAACGCTCACTTGACGACGGTCGCCTATTCGCCATCTTCTGGCGGGCCAGAAGCGCATCAAGGAGCTGCCTCTGTCGGCCTGCCCTACGACATACACGGCTTTGGTTCCGTGGCCTACTACCTCGTGACGGGGTGGCATCCGCGCCAGGAGCGGGCCGGCGCTGTCCCCGATGGCAGGGAAATATCGTCATTCACCGAGATCCGACGACACCCGTTGCTCGACTCTTCGCCCGCACTGGCGTCGCACTTACTCGCCCCGTTGGCCGACCGCCCGGGAGATCGCCCTCGGGCTGATGAGCTCCACAGCTGGGTAGGTCGGTTGGTTGAGTTGGTGCGCGGTTTTCCGGAACAGATTCGGCTCACTTACTGGGGTGATCCACCACATCGCGGTCCCGTAGCGGAAACACGCCAAGCACCACACCAAGCACCAGCGAACCCGCCGACGCCACATCCAGGCAGTACCAGCGTCATGCCGGTACTGCGTCCCAGCAATTTTTCTGGCAGCGCGTCAGTGCGTAACAGAGCTGACAATCTGGGCGACGATGCGTCCTTGTTGGCTTCCGGCGGAGCCTCATCGAGACGGGACCACCCTTATTCAGAAGGGCGGCAAAGACAGCATTCGCCCTTCTACGAAGAATTTTTCAGCGGTGCTCGGGTGGCATCGCGAGGTCGTGGCTTCAGCGTGCTGATGGGTCTGTGGCTCGGCCTGTGCTGGGCTGTCTGGTTGGGAACGGCCGTTTTTAGCCGCTACAGCCTGGGCGATCCTATGTGGGGAGTGGGCATTGCGGCGGCGGCGGCGCTGGGCGTGTGGTGGTTGACGCGTCTGGCGGGCTACTTACTGCGTAGCACCTTCGAGTTGGGCCCCAGGCGTAGCACGCTCATTCAAAATCTCACCACAGGCACGTTTATGGCCCTGTGTGGCGCCGCGTTCTTGTCCCGCACGCCGTTGGCACTGGGCGGGCTTGTGGACCTGGTTCGCGCACTGTCGTCGCAGCGTGGCTAGGCCTCCGCTACGGTAAGCAAGAATGTCTACGCCTTGTCGATTTCGACGACGAGCGCACCTGTCAGGATGACGTCATGACCATTGTTGAGACCACCGCGGTGTTTGTTGGTATACCGCTCGGTGTAATTGCTGTGTTCACGCTACTTATCTACGGGCTAAGCGGCCGCCGCAACAGACGCCGGTACCGTCCCGGAATTCCGTACTCGTTTGCGCCAGTATGGTTTCTTGCCGCCGTGAACGAGCCGCGAGAGACCGCTGAACACAATGCTGTGCCGCGGCTCACTCGAGGTGACTATCCCCTCGGAACCCGAGGCGACCGCGAGCTCAGCGCGAGCGACACAGGGAATGAGATGCACGATGGAGTAAAGGGAGGCGCACGTGCTAAGTGGTGAAGCCACCCCGCCACCGGTCCTAAATGGACCATTCTCGCCACGGGCGCTCGAAGGTGTCAGCGAAGTGCTCACGGCAGCAAACCACGAGACTGGACTCACGTTCAGCGTGTATGTGGGTGAGCTCGCCGAACCCGTGCGGCTGCACGCCGAGCAGTTGCATGACCAGCTCGCCGACCCGTCAGAGTCTGTGTTATTGGCGATCTCACCCAATCAACGGGTGCTGGAGATCGTGACCGGAAAAAACAGTGGGCAACGACTCACTGATCAGCAATGTGCGCTGGTGGCGCTGTCGATGACCTCTGCCTTTAGTGGCGGCGATCTAGCAGGCGGTGTGATTACGGGCCTGCGCATGCTCGCCGACCAAGCACACGCTTAGGGCTCCCATAAGGTCCGGGCTCGGGCGTCTGGCCTGGACGAACCCAGTCCGCGTGAGTTCTCAGTTTGGGAATTGCTTAGTACTGCCGCCATCGGTGAGATCTCTGTGTGTCCACAGTGGAGGTCTCACCGATCGGCAGTTGGCTCCGCTAGCCCTGCGGTGTGTTTATCGTTGCGGCAGCGGCGTCACACGCGCGAGCGTTTATCGCGCGAATGACCGAGTCGCGGCCTTCGGCCATGAGCCGGCGAAGAGGCCCGGGTAGGTCGGGATTAGCCGTGAGGTATTCATCAGTCAGACGTACTGTCTCCGCATCGATGGCCCACGCTGGATACAGCAGCTCGGCGATGTTTTCGGCGACCTTGGTGGTGCGTTCGTGCCAGGCCTTCGACGCGGCCGCGAAATAGGGTGCGGTGTATTGAGCGAGTAGCTCGGCATGCTCGGGCGCACCGAATCCCCGCAGGATTGCGAGTACCGTCTGGTTCGGCAGCTCGGTTTCTTCGGTGATGTCGCGCCACGCGGCAGCTTTTGCCTCCAGCGATGGTGCGAGCGCCCGGCATGTGGCAGCGTGCCGTTGCCCGCGATCAGTCGGGTCTAGCTCGAGCTCAGCGTCGATCTCGGCATCCCCGATGACTCCGGCTGCCACCAGAGACTTCACCAGATGCCAACGCAGCTCGGTGTCGACAGCCAATCCATCCAATGTGGACTCGCCATTCAGCAATGCGTGCACGGTTTGTAGTTGATCGGCGCGACGAGCGGCACTGGCGAACGCCCGCACCCAGACCAGCTGGAGGTCGCTACCCGCTGCGGCTGCCTGTGCTGTCTGCCATGCGCGGTCGGCCAGTTCGGTGAGCCCGGTGACGGTCCATGCTGGATCAGCGTAGAGCTCAAGGGCGCGGAGAACGTAAGCCAGTTGGGTCTGTACTACCCCCAACACGGTTTCGGTGGGCAGGCCATTGACGGTCAGGTGCAGGTAGTCACGGGTCGCGAGCTCGCCATCCCGGGTCATATCCCATGCCGCCGCCCAGAGCAGACCTCGCGCGAGCGAACTGTCGATGCTGCCAATATCGCGCACCACGTTGCTCATCGAGTGCGCGTCCAACCGAATTTTCGCGTAGGTGAGGTCGTCGTCATTGAGCAATACGAGAGCAGGACGTTTAGCTCCGACCAGTGCCTCAACTGGGGTGAACACGTCCGCGATATCGACCTCGAGTCTTTCACGACGCACGAGAGCGCCAGTGGCATCGTGATCGTAGAGACCGATGGCTATCCGATGTGGACGGAGCGTGGGGTAGTCCGCTGCCGCTTCCTGCCGTACGCCAAATCGCGTAAAACGGCCTTCGCTGTCCACTGTGTATTCGGGTCGGAGAGTGTTGACCCCAGCGGTCTGCAGCCACAGACGGGACCAGTCGCTCATGTTGCGGCCGGAGACGTTTTCTAGCGAGGTCATCAGGTCGGCCAAAGTCGCGTTACTGAACGCGTGCTCACGGAAGTATGGCCGGAGTGCGCTCAGGAATGTTTCTTCGCCGACGTAGGCAACCAACTGCTTGAGCACCGATGCGCCCTTGGCGTAGGTGATTCCGTCGAAATTGGCTTCAGCGGCCGCCACATCTGGAGCGTCCACGGCGATGGGGTGCGTAGAGGAGAGCTGGTCTTGACGGTATCCCCAGGCTTTACGACCGGTACAGAAACTCGTCCATGCCTCGTTGTACTTGGTCGCGCCCACGCAGGACCAGCTGGCCGCCCATTCCGCGAACGACTCATTGAGCCATAGGTCGTCCCACCACTTCATGGTCACCAAGTCGCCAAACCACATGTGCGCCATCTCGTGCAAGACCACGTTCGCTCGAGTTTCGTAGCGCAATTGGGTGGACCTGCTGCGGAAGAGCAGCTCTTCGGAGAAGGTGACGCACCCGGCGTTCTCCATCGCGCCCGCATTGAACTCGGGGACGAAGAGTTGGTCGTATTTGGCAAACGCATAGGGACGGTCGAATTTTTGTTGGTAAAAGTCGAGCCCCTGTTTGGTGACGGTAAGAATGTCGTCGGCCTCTAGGTATGGCGCCAGCGACTGACGGCAATACAAGCCGAGCGGCATACCGTGGTGTTCGTCCTGAACTCCGTGGTAGTTGCCCGCGACGACTGCGGTGATATAGGTGGGGATTCGAGGGGTCGCGGCAAAGTGCCAGATTATGCTGCCATGTGGCCCGGGTTCGGTGCGGTCGACGGGCGAATTACTGACGACTGTCCACTGGACCGGCGCGGTCACGTGGTAGGTGAACGTGGCTTTCAAATCGGGCTGGTCGAAGTTTGCGTAGATGCGATGCGCATCGCGTGTCTCGGACTGAGAAAACAAATACACCTCGTTATCCACCGGATCCACGAACCGGTGTAGCCCCTCACCGGTGTTCATGAATAGACACTGGGCATCGACTTCTAGCACGTTCCGCTCTGCCAAGTTCGGCAATGTGACTCGCCGGTTTTGTTCGTGAGTGCTGGTATCCAGTGCGACCCCGTTGAGGGTCGCTGAGGCGACCGACGCTGCGATGAGGTCGATGAAGCTGGTCTCGCCCGGCTGTCTACAGTGGAATGTGACCGTGGTCAGAGAGCGAAACGTGCCCGCGCCAGACCCCCCGTTGCCGTCAGTGAGATCGAGGCTAATGTCGTAGGCATCTACCTCGAGCAGTGCTGCTCGAGTCGTTGCCTCGTCGCGGGTCAGCTTGCTCCCAGACACAAAAACTCCTTAAAAATGGATATCTCGTCGTTGAGCCGCAAGACAGAAACTGCTTGCTCCAGGCACAGCCTTGTAGCTCGCTCTGCCAGTTTTGCATGCCGCGGGGCGTGGTGGGACAGATGTGTCTAGGTTTACATGAGAGGTGACCCCTCTTGTAGCCTTGCCGGCAATGGCTACTCACGAAGGTCTGTCGACGCATTCTGTTACCGCTCAATCCCCGGTCCATGCCATACCGCACGCGTGGCTGTCCACCGGAGGCACCGGTGCACAAAACTACGACGAGTTCAGTTCTGACACTGAGGTCACCGCGGCGATCCAAGCTCAGCCAGACTCGGTATTGGCTCTCGAAATGCCACATCGCGCTCCGGCTTCTGTGCAAGCACGGCACAGCTTCGGTGAGGCTTTGCCCCTCGCGGTCAAGCGGCTACACCAGCTGCAAGCCGATGGTCGGTTCGCCGAAGCCAGTGACGTAGTGGCGCCGTACCGCATCGATACGCCGGAAGGCCCCGCGTTTGGAGTCTTCTGTCATGTCGATACCACACAGATCTCCTCGAGCGCTGAGGAACCGGGTGTTGTCATTCGCAACGAAGACGTTTTTGCGGAGAAGGTGCGGGAACGAGTAGCCCTGACCGACGAGCTGCACACGCTGTTGTCGGCAGTGTTGTTGTTGCAAACCCAGCAGGGCGAACAGTTGCAGAGCTTTCTTAGTGAGCTCACGCAGCGCCTCGGTGATCCGTCCACAGTGGATGTTGATCAGCATGGTCAGCGGCACTCCGTGTGGTTGCTGGGCGAAGGCGCTGATCGTGAACAGCTGCTTCAGCTTGCTGGCGGCGGAGAGCTCGTCGTCGCTGACGGTAACCACCGCACCCTCGCCGCCCAGACGGCGGGTCTGCGTCGATTTTTGGCCGTGATCACCACGCCGCAGTCTGTGCGTATTCGGCCGTATCACCGGCTGGTACGCGAGCTCGGTGCGCACACCTCCGAGACCTTGCTGGAGGTGCTTGTTGCTGCCGGGGCCTCGGTTGAGCGGGTGGAGGATCGGCCGCGGATACCGCAGCAGGCCTGGGGAAATCGTCCTCTACCTGGAAGGGCAGACCTACCTGGTGCATTTGCCGCGGGTTGCGGGCAGTGTGGTGGAGCAACTCGATCACAGTGTGGTCGAGCGGGTGCTATTCGAACATGCACTTCAGCTAGACGCGGGAGACAAGCGCATTACTTTCGTCGGCGGCGACTATCCACCAGAATGGCTTGCCGAACAGGTGGACCAGGGGCGTGCCCAGCTGGCGGTTTTGATCGCGCCGGTAAGCGTCGAGGACTTCATCGCCGTCAACCTTGAGCGGCTGAAAATGCCCCGAAAGAGCACCTGGTTCACGCCCAAAGTGAGGGCGGGACTTTTTCTCGCTGACGTGTGACCGTTGGGCAGGGTTTGCTACGCAAGCCTCCAATGTGGATGATGGCAGCGGAAGAGACGGCGGTGAGGTAGTCACTATTCGTCAGGGCGGGATGGCAGACTGTGCGCCATGGCTACTTCCCGGGTTTATCTTGGCGGCGACCACGCTGGCTTCGACCTCAAGAAGCATCTCCTGACATACCTGCATGACACTGGGTATGAGGTTGTCGACTGTGGTGCGAGCACTTTCGACCCCGAAGATGACTACCCGTCGTTTTGCGTTCGTACTGGGCAAAAAGTCGTGGCAGATCCGGGAAGTCTCGGAATTGTGCTGGGGGGCTCGGGCAACGGCGAGCAGATAGCGGCAAACAAGGTCCGGGGTGTGCGGGCGGCACTGGGCTGGAGTGTGGAAACGGCACGGCTGGCACGGGAACACAACAACGCGAACGTGTTGGGTGTCGGGGCGCGGATGCACTCGGTGGAAGAAGCAACGGCGATCGTCAATACGTTCGTGACTACCGACTTTTCCGGCGCCGAGCGGCATATTCGTCGGATCGCGGAATTAGACACCTATGAGCGTGGTGCGGAAGTATCCACCCCTGCCCACTCCTAAAGAGAGCTCTCGCGCGCTAAGCCAAGAGTTCAAACCACACTTGCTTCCCATCAAAGGAAGTACAGACACCCCAGCGGTGCGACAGGGCTTCGACGAGCGCCAGGCCGCGTCCGGTCGTTGATTCGGGTCCGACGTGTCGCACTACCGGATTTTCGGCGCTGCGGTCTCTCACTTCGATGCGAATGACGCCATCGGCGCGTTCCCCAGGGCCCATAGTGGTGGCGTCTTGGACGGGGTAGGGGCGGTCAATGATGAGCTCCACGCCCGAATGCGCGTGGAGGACGGCATTTGTCACCAGCTCGCTCACAAGCAAGATTGCTGACTCAACCACATTGTCGCAGTCTGAGGCCAAGCCCCATTCGGTGAGGACGCCAGCGGTGAAATGACGGGCGCGACGGGGACTGGCTGCTCTGGGTTCGAGCGTGAGCTGTGCACGCATCGCATTACCTCCCCGCGCGGTCCTCGCTGTACTAAACAAATTGTGCATGAACCATCCAAACGACCAATACGGGCAAATCGCCCGCCCATGGATATTGCGCTATAGATGTCATCGCTGTTGCCCGGGGGATCGTTTCAATGCACCTACTCTCCTCCACGAGTCGGCCAGATGCGGTTTTCCGCCGTGGATTATGAGGGCACCGCCGTGGTGTGCCGTTGTGTTGTTGGGATGTGCATGCCCGCGACGTGGAATGCTCAAACACGACAATCGCTGCTCAGCGCGGCGTGGTGAATCTAGGACCATGTGTGGAGGGTGGTCCTCTATTTAGGAGTAACGGAAAGTGAGAACGTCATTGCGTTTGGTAATGGCACGTGGGTGGCACGGCTAGTGCAATGGGTACCGCTAGCAACAGTGACGAGAACTGTTATCAGGTTGCGTACCTGCGACTTCACAGTGGAGCGGGCGACGGGAATCGAACCCGCACCATCAGTTTGGAAGACTGAGACTCTACCATTGAGCTACGCCCGCAATTGGTTCACGAATGTACTTGTGTGCCATCCGTGCACCGCGTGTCAGCGTAGCGGATGGCACATTCGGATGGTGGTCAGCGGTCCCGTTTAACTCGGGGTGGGTTGGTCGGCGTTGTCTATAAATGGTGCCGTAGACTCCAGCCCGCAGGTACTCACTGCAAATCGGGATGTAGCGCAGCTTGGTAGCGCACTCGCTTTGGGAGCGAGGGGCCGCAGGTTCAAATCCTGTCATCCCGACTGTCTTATGTGGACGATCAGTCCCGGTGTAGGACCGGGTAGACGCTGACTAATTTTTTCTAATTTTTTCTTTTGCAGAATCACATGCTGCGGCTTCTCCGACAGGTTCAGCGAAGACCTCTCCGAGGAGCCCCAGGCTGGGAACGCGATGAAGCCGGAAACATGCGAATCGCAAGAACCAACCCGTCCGTCTCATCAGGTCGACCGAGCTGTTGGATTAGTTCTGCCGAAGCCTTCTATTCAATTGAAGAAGAGTAAATATCAGCTGGCGTTATGAGATGTAGGTGTACATCTGTTTTCGCATGCTCGACCAGTTTGATGGTAAAGCCACTGCGGGAGAATATATAGCGGTCCGCTCCTGTCTGATAACTGTCGATATGGTGCGCTAGCCGGTCAAGCACATTCAATTCGTCAAAGTCAACTTTTCTGTTAGTCCATTTACACATCCCTATCGCAACGGGATGTCCGGTGGCGGTAACTCCGACAACGTCAATTTCACGTTCCTCGAGTGCGACGACTGGCTTTGTCTTCGACGGGAACTTGTCCCCACCATCGCCCCACTGAGGTCACCTCGGCATGGACGCGCAAAACATGCTGCCGGCAGATGTCTTCCCACGCAAGCGAGGCGTAGTGGTCTAGCTGTGGCAACACAGTATCTGTTAGGTAGCGCTTGGCTAGTTCGGTAGTGCGCAGCTGCGATTTTGCGGGTTCTACAAAACGATAATGAAAACGAAGAAAATGATCGCTAATTGAGTATGCGGTCTTTTTTGATCTGGAAGAAGCAGTAATAGGGCGCAATTGTTCGATAAGACCAAGACGCTCAAGTGAGTTAATGAGTTTGCTAATGTGTGCGGGCGTGAGCTGGGTGCGTTGGCAAATATCGTTGTTGCGGTTGTGTCCATGGGCAATAGAACGCAATACGGCGATGTGATTAGTAGGGTCGGCAATGGACTGACGGAGCATCAGTTCTGCTTCATCGTGTAACAGACCGGTGCGTTCAAAAATTTCATGAAGCAAGTGATACTTAAGCGGCTGGCGGTCGTGAAAACGGTCTAGATAATAAGGAATGCCACCGCAGATCGAATAAGCCCGAACTCGGTCTACCGGGCTATACCCGTGGTGAAATAGCGCCGCCTCTTTCGCCAGAAAAGGCGACAATTTTAGCTGCCCGGTGCGGCGCCCATAGAGGCGGCCAGCCAGTACTTGGTCTTCGAAAAATGAGATCTCACTGCCGGCCAAGATCAACGTGACCGGCAACGTCCGCCCTGTCGTGCGCCACCAGCGGCTAAGTAGACTCTCGAGCGCTGGGGCTTGTTTTGCGAGAAGCTGGAATTCGTCAAGCACGATGAGCGTGGGTTGATCGCCCACGAATTGGGCGATAGCAGTTAGGGCCGCCTGCCAGTGAGTAAGTGGTTGGGCCGCGAGCAGCTTATTTTCGGAGGCAAGAGCGAGTTCCGCACTGAGGTCCCTGAGCTGATCCAGCATGACCGAATCGGTGGCTTCGAAGTACAGCGAACGATGGCCTTCTGCCAGATGAGTAATCAGCTCCGTTTTCCCGATGCGACGCCGTCCATATACGACAAGCAGTTCAGCGCTTGTGCTGGTACATCGCTCGGTGAGCATGGCAATTTCGTCGGTTCGGTTGTAAAAGACCACGTCATGATCCTACAGAAGATTTTCCTGCGGAGGAAAATCCTGTGCGGGCAAATGATTTAAATGAATTAAGCACGCGGTAGCAAGCGTGTTGCGAGCATTTCGGAGTAGATGCTGTCGAACTAGGAACTCGCTTGGCTGCAGCGATCGTGAGGAAAGTTGACTCTGAAGCCACAGCTAGAACTGCCCATGACGGCTATTTTTTTGATTGCTTGCCTTATGTGTAGATCGCTTGGGGGACTACTCCAGCCGCCACCAACGACGTAACGCTGCGTAGCATCTTGTGGGTCTAGTGACGAAGGGCGATCGAGGCACCACTCTCTTGACGTTGCCGACGAGATCGAAAAAGCCATGCGCTGTCGCGGGGTATGTACCGGATTTTGTCGGGCCGGACTTGTGGTGTCCATAGTTCGCTCTAGCAGGATCGGGTGCAGACCTTCCCCAAGGATATGGATCCCCTGCACTGTTGCTTGCTGCACTAAACCACTCATGGCGCGTCGGCAGCCGGCCTCCAATCCATTGGCAGAAGGCTGATGCCCCCAACCATGTAGCGCCGACTGCTGACAATTCCAGTGCTTCCTCCGCGCACCAGAAAGAGCTTCCGTCGAATTTGATGGGAAGATTTGGATTTGACAAGTTGACTAGGAATCGCGCATCGAATTGTGGAGTTCTTCTGATTATCCTATTTAGGAAAAGCAAGAAATGGCGGCTCTCTACCGCAGCTTTGGTAGTCTTCCTCGGTCCTTATCTTCGCCAATTACTCCACTGCCATCTTTGCTCTTGAAATATTTGTTTAATTGTTGCCTGTTGGCCTCTGAATGAGAGGCGGTAATTCGGTCAGTGTTGTAAGAGATGCCGTGGAGTCGTTGGCAATATAGGGAGTGTTCCGTTGTAATAAAAGCGCTTGGAAGCCAGCATTTTTACTTGCCGCGTAGTCATCGGTTATGTCGTCACCTACATGCAAAATGTCTCTTGGAGCGCACTCCAGGTCACTGGCTGCGTTCGCGAACACCACGGGATCTGGTTTTCGAATCCCCTCAAACTCGGAGACCAACACGAAGTCAAATAGACCGTCCAAGCCAACGTTTTCGGGTCGAGTATTGCCGTTCGACAGCAAACCAGTCTTGATGCCGACTGCGCGGAGGCTACGCAAGGTCGGCACTACATCATCGAATGGGCGAGTGTTGGCCCAGCGCTGCGTCACAAAACTGGTCCAGAGTGCACTAACGCTAGCTCCGGCGGGTTTGCTGTGCCCGAGAACATGTGCAAACGATGTACGGCGCACCTGCTCCATGCTCCAATGTGGATGCGCCTCTGCAACGATGTGGCGAGCCTGTTCGAGGGTCTCGACAGTGACTGGGCGCTTGCTTTCTTCATATTGTTTATGTACTTAGCGACCATTGCTAATGCTTGGCGCGCTGCGGCGAATACGTCCCACAGAGTTCCGTCACCGTCGAAAGTAACGGCTGATACTTGCATGGAACAGCCTCTCGTTCACGCAGACGACAGCAGCAAGAGCATACGTGTAGCCTTTTTGTCTCTGCGCCGTTATGGCGTCGCTTGTGGGAGGAACTCACCGATAATGGCATAGCCTGCGGCATAGCCCGGGTCTCCAAGGCGAGAGACCACCGTGGCATGATCGCATTTCGACAAATTTGGGCGGCTGACGCAGCAATTCCTCCTGAGATAGCGAGAAGCTGTAGCGCAGCTTGGTAGCGCACTCGCTTTGGGAGCGAGGGGTCGCAGGTTCAAATCCTGTCATCCCGACCGTCTTATGTGGACGGTAGATTACACGCGTCGCTCGGCAGAAGTGGCTAATCATTTTCTGCATAGCACAATACTGTGCAGGAAAATGATTAGCCACTTCGCGATGGGATGGCGTTCCGTGTGCCCCCGTAGATTACGTATTCCAGGCAGCCGCAGGTGGCTGCGTCACGACCATCTGGTTAGGACGCAAAGTTGTCGTGTTGGACTTTGCGGAGTCACAGAAATTGCCGAGACTTGCTACTGCGTAGGTCTACTGGTTTTTGACTGTTCCCTGTTCCCTTTCCCGCCCGGGCGCGGGGATCAACGATTACGAACCGGACGGGTTTGCCGGGTGTCGTGTCGTTGGCTTGTGGCGGCTGTGTGCCTACTTGAGGAGCATTTAGAAGTTTTATCAACTCTTGCCAGCTGGTCTCGTGAGCCCTTGCAAGGTCCGTCCACTCTTGTTCGAGGTCCTCGAGAATGTGAGGCGCTGCACCTTGCTCGTTGGCGTGAAGGAGCTGCGCTTCGGCATTACCTAGGCGGATGGCCTGACGAACTGCTTGTTCCAAAATCTCAAGGACTTGATCAGCGTAGAGATTCGCTTGACCCATTTGATTACTAAGCGCTTGGTTGCTTTCACCTAGACCCTGAGCCGCTAAGTCAGCAGTGTTTGGTGTTGAGTACCTACCGGATTTATTTTGCATTGAGTCAGTTGGGAGTCCTCCTTTTTGTAGCCTCGCCAACGCACCGCTCCAAGCCCTGTTGCGCCGCCACGTCATCTGAAGACGTGCTTCGTCTGCGTCAGAATACGGTCCTGCACTAGGTTGCCGAGGACGATTAGTCGCCCCTCCGAGAGCAGTCTGCATTGCTTCTTGCTGACGGCTGGCATCGCGTGCTTGCGCCTCGGGAAGCAATTTCGCATACGCTTCATTCAGCATGCCCGTAGCCTTGCGAAGTTGTTCCATGCGTTCGGGGCTGCAATTTTGCGCCGTGTCGGGATGGAATGCTTTTATCGCTTCCCGGTATGCACTCTTCAGTTCCTCGACTGTAGGTACTTGGGGGACCCCAAGTACCTCGTGGGGCTTTATCCCTTTGATGACCTCATCGAGACCGAGTTCAGTGGTAGTAGGCATAACCATATTGGAGCATGACTTGTAAAGGGCCTACTTGGCTTATCGGGAATCTCGTACTAGTTTTCTTTTTTTTGCCACCCACGTAGCCCGGGTTTCCAAGCCTGGAGGCCGCCGTGGCATGATCGTGTTTCGGTAAATTTAGGCGGCCGCACGCACAGCTTCCCTAGTGCGAGTGATCGGCCAGAAAGCTGTTCGTTGCTATGAGTCAGTTGCCGCCACAATATTCGCAGAACGTATAGGAGTCCGCACGTGGAGAGCACCGTCGAAACCCTGAGTCCAACCCGGGTACGGCTAGATATTGAGGTGCCCTTCGACGAGCTTAAGCCGAGTATCGACAAGGCTTACAAGACCATCAGCAAGCAGATCTCGATCCCAGGATTCCGCAAGGGCAAAGTTCCGCCCAGTCTCATTGACAAGCGGGTAGGTAGGGCGGCTGTACTTGAGGAGAGCATCAACAACGCTGTTCCTCACTATTTGACGCAGGCATACCAAGAGCACAAGCTCCGCGTGCTTGGCCAGCCTGAGATCGACCTCAAAGAACTAGCCGACGGCGAGAAACTGGCATTTAGTGCCGAGGTCGATGTCCGTCCAGAGCTCGAGTTGCCAGACTTCTCCACCCTCGAGGTGCTGGTTGACGAGATTGAGGTCAGCGACACCGATGTGGACGATGAGCTTGTCAAGCTACGCGATCGTTTCTCCACTTTGAAGACTGTAGAACGCGCGGCGGCCAACGACGACTTCATTAACCTCGACCTGCGTGCCACGGTAGGCGGTGAAGAGATCGCCGATGGTAGTGCCTCCAACATCTCCCATCGTGTGGGCAGCGGCGACCTTCTCGATGGTCTTGACGATGCCGTCCGTGGCAAATCAGCCGGCGAGGAAGCGGTCTTCACCACGACGCTGGTGGGCGGCCAGTACGCGGGCGAGACAGCCGAGGTAACCGCCACAATCCGTGCGGTCAAAGAAAAAGAACTCCCCGAGCTCAACGATGAGTTTGCGCAGTCAGCAAGCGAGTTCGACGCGGTAGAAGAGCTGCGTGTCGGTCTGCGTGAGCGGTTGTCTCGGACACGTGCTCACGAGCAAGCGGTACAGGCTCGTGACCGCGCGTTGCAGGCGTTGCTGGGTGCTGTCGACATCCCCTTGCCGGAACGAGTGGTGGAGAGCGAGGTGGCGTACCGCAAGCAGCAGCTGACTGGCTATTTGGAGCAGATGGGCGCCACTATCAACACCTATCTTCAGGGCCAGGGCAAGACGGAAGAGGAGTTCGACTCCACGCTTCGTTCGGACTCCGAAGAAGCTGTTCGTTCACAGTTTGTGCTCGATGCGGTTGCGGATGTCGAAGAGCTGGGTGTTACCGACGCCGAACTGACCCAAGAGATCGTTCGGCGGGCGCAAGGTGCTCGGATTGAGCCCCAGGCTTACGCCGACCACTTGGTCAAGTCGCAGCAACTGCCGCTGGTCGCAGCGGATCTGCGGCGTGGCAAGGCATTGTCGTTGACGCTGGAGCGAGTGAACGTGGTCGATACTGCTGGTGCCAAAGTCGACGTTGACGCGATTCGCGGCCAGATTCCCGCTGGCGCCGTTTCCAACTCGTAAGTTCGCTGTCAGCTGATGTAGTGGGGTGTCGCTGAGCCGAGAGCGAACACCGGCCAGATCAGTCTCGTATTTTCGCCGACTCGGGCTAGGGTCGACGCGTGACTGAACAGCACCCCACTCAAAAGCCAACTGTCCCGTCGAGCTCTCCGTTGCTTAACCACCAGCGCGCGTCTGTAAGCAATCGGGCAGCGAGTCCTAGCGGCATGAACTTCGACGATTCAGTGTTCAATCGGCTCCTGCGTGAGCGCATCATCTTCATTGGTCAGGAGTTCGACGACGAAATGGCCAACCGGGTTTGCGCGCAGCTCATTTTGCTGTCCGCAGAAGACCGTGAAGGCGATATTTCGTTGTACGTCAACTCGCCCGGCGGCTCTGTCTCAGCGGGTATGGCCATTTACGACACCATGCAGTACATCCCCAACGATGTGGCAACCGTCGGTATGGGACTTGCCGCGTCTATGGGCCAGTTCATCTTGTGTGCCGGAACGCCAGGAAAGCGCATTGCGTTGCCGCACACCAAGATCATGATGCATCAGCCCTCCGGTGGTTTGGGCGGCACCGCGAGCGACGTGGCGATCATGGCCGAGCAGATGCTCTACACCAAGAAAATGATGCAAGAACGCATCGCGCACCATACTGGTCAGACCGTTGAGCAGATCGAGAAAGATTCCGATCGCGACCGTTGGTTCACGGCAGAAGAAGCCAAGAACTACGGCATCATCGACAAGGTTTTGGCGAGCGCGGTCAGTGTTTCTAGCGGCGCAACTGAGTGAGTCGTCGTCGACATCAGCGTGTGCGCACGCTTGCGTTTCGACGTGATGTTCGCTACAGCCAGGCCCATTTCGATCACCGGAGGTATTCCCATGAGCGAACTGCTCGCCCCTTCTCAGTTCAGTCCGCACAACAGATATGTGTTGCCGTCTTTCATTGAGCGCACATCGTATGGCGTCAAAGAGTCCAATCCGTATAACAAGATGTTCGAGGACCGAATCATTTTCCTCGGCGTGCAGATCGACGACGCGAGCGCCAACGATGTGATGGCCCAGCTTCTCGTGCTGGAGTCAGCAGAGCCGGACCGCGACATCACCATGTACATCAATTCGCCGGGTGGATCGTTTACCGCGCTCACGGCTATTTACGACACCATGCAATATGTGCGGCCTGACATCCAAACGGTGTGCATGGGTCAGGCATCGTCGGCGGCCGCGGTGTTGCTCGCGGCTGGAACAGCGGGTAAACGCATGGCATTGCCCAACGCGCGGATTTTGATCCACCAACCTTCGGTTGAAGGCGGCTACGGTTCTGGTAGCGATATCGAGATTCAGGCCCGAGAGATTTTGCGCATTCGTACGCAGTTGGAGGAGATGCTGTCTCGCCATACTGGTCGCACTATGGAAGAGGTGCGAAAAGACATCGAGCGCGACAAATTCTTGACCGCCGAAGAGGCGAAAGAGTACGGGCTGATCGACGAGATACTGAATAGTCGTAAAAGAATGCCGGTTGCAGCCGGTTAAACGCACGACGATCTTAGGAGATGGTCGACGGTGGCGCGCATGGGTGACGGGGCCGACCTATTGAAGTGTTCGTTCTGCGGCAAGTCGCAGAAACAGGTCAAGAAGCTCATCGCCGGACCTGGCGTGTATATCTGCGATGAGTGCATTGACTTGTGCAACGAAATCATCGAAGAAGAACTCGCGGAATCCGCTGAGCTAAATCTCGATCAGCTGCCTAAGCCGGTCGAGATTTGCGAGTTTCTCGACCAATATGTGGTGGGTCAGGATGCGGCAAAGCGCGCGTTGTCGGTCGCTGTCTATAACCACTACAAACGCATTCAGGCTGAGACGGTGGGCAAGGCCAGCAAGTCCGACGAGCCGGCGGTAGAGATCGCCAAGTCGAACATCTTGCTGGTCGGCCCGACCGGTTGTGGAAAGACCCATCTAGCGCAGACTCTTGCGCGAATGTTGAACGTTCCCTTCGCCATTGCGGATGCGACGGCTCTCACCGAGGCGGGGTACGTCGGCGAAGATGTCGAAAATATTCTGCTCAAGCTGATCCAAGCGGCAGACTACGACGTCAAGCGGGCCGAGACCGGAATCATCTACATCGATGAGGTCGACAAGATCGCGCGCAAGAGTGAGAACCCTTCGATTACCCGGGATGTGTCGGGCGAGGGTGTGCAGCAGGCCTTGCTCAAGATTTTGGAGGGCACCACCGCCGCTGTTCCTCCACAAGGGGGGCGCAAACATCCGCATCAAGAATTCATTCAGATCGACACCACAAAGGTGTTGTTCATTGTGGGTGGCGCATTTTCCGGTTTGGAAAAAATAATCGAACAGCGTGCGGGTCGAAAAGGCGTGGGATTCACCGCCGATATCCGCAGTCTTTCTGAACGCACCGCAGACGACATTTTCGTCGATGTCATGCCCGAAGACTTGCTTAAGTTTGGTCTTATTCCAGAATTTGTGGGACGCGTTCCTGTCATTACCAATGTGCGTAGTCTCGATAGACACGCATTGGTGAAGATTCTCACCGAGCCGCGCAATGCGTTGGTTCGTCAATATCGCAGACTGTTCGATTTGGACGGTGTGGAGCTCGAGTTCTCTGAGGATGCGATTGAGGCGATCGCGGATCAGGCGATTTTGCGAGGCACCGGCGCACGCGGTTTGCGCGCCATCATGGAAGAGGTCCTCCTCTCGGTCATGTATGAGGTACCCAGTCGATCAGATGTGGCACGAGTCGTCATTAATGGCGATGCGGTGCTCAAACACGTCAATCCCACTATTGTGCCGCGGGAAAAGCTGGCCAGGATCGAGCCAGAAGAAAAAAGCGCTTAGCGCAGAGCTCGTGTGGATTGGTCTCTGCCGCGCGTTCTCGTCACCGTACGATCCAGATCCCTACAGGGCGGCTCTCGCGGCCTTGGCACAGACCAATCCACACCAGCTCTAAGGGCGTATCCATGCTCGTGTTCGTGCCTAGCGTCCGGTGAACGCAGGGCGAGTTTAGCCGCCGGCTACCATCAGCGCCGTGACTGACCAGCGAGAAGCTAAGAACACGCCGTTGACCGCAGCGGACGTGGAAGCTGCTTTATTGGGGCGCGGCTCTGGACGCATGGTGCCTAATCGAGATCGCATTATTAAGCTGCTCGATCTACTTGGTGAACCCCAGCGCACATACCCGGCGATTCATGTGACGGGCACGAATGGCAAAACCACGACGTCTCGATTAGTCGATGCTCTTTTGCGGGCACATGACCTGCGTCCGGGTCGGTATACCAGTCCGCATCTAGACAGTGTGACCGAACGCATCTCCATTGGGGGTGTGCCGATCTCCGAAGAGCGGTTCGTGGCCGCATACCGGGAGGTAGCTCCGCTAGTCGACCTGATTGACGCCGCCGCTAAGGAACAAGGCGAGCAGACCGTCACCTACTTTGAGTTTGTGACCGCCATTGCGTTCGCTGCTTTTGCGGATGCGCCGGTGGATGTGGCCGTGGTCGAGGTTGGACTCGGCGGAAAATGGGACGCCACGAACGTGCTGGACGCCCAGGTTGCGCTGGTCACGCCGATAGGCATGGATCATCAAGACGTGCTTGGTCCCACCATCGCCGACATCGCTACCGAAAAAGCCGGCATCATCCACTCCGGAGCCACAGTCCTATTGGCGGCCCAACAGCCAGAAGCTGCCGAGCGGTTGCTGCGCAGAGCGGTCGAAATGGACGCCACTGTTGCCCGCGAGGGAATGGAATTTGGCGTGCTCAACCGGGAGCCCGCAGTGGGCGGTCAGCGGCTGGTGCTGCAGGGTCTCGGCGGCGTGTATGACGATATTTTCCTTCCGCTGTATGGGGCGCATCAGGCGCAAAATGCGGCGATTGCGTTGGCCACAGTGGAGGCCTTCTTGGGGGCGGACGCGCACCGGCAACTGGATGTGGAAACCATCCGTAGGGGCTTCGCGCAGGCGAGTTCGCCAGGTCGGTTGGAGCGAGTGCGCACCTCGCCCACCATGGTGATTGATGCCGCGCACAATCCCTCGGGGATGACTGCCGCCTTGGGCGGACTTGCCGAAGCATTCGACTTTCGTCGCCTCGTGGTGGTTTTGGCCGTGCTGGGTGATAAGGACGTCAGTGGCATGCTGGAGTTGTTGGAGCCAGTCGCTGACGAATTGGTGGTGACGGAAAATTCGTCACCGAGGAGAATGAGCGCGGACGCTCTCGCCGCCATTGCGGTGCCGATTTTTGGCGCTGACCGGGTGGAGGTGGCCCCGCACCTCGACGATGCGCTGGAGGCGGCGGTGCGGTTGGCCGAGGAAGACGCGGCGGATGCCTCGCTGGCGGGGGTCGGGATTTTGGCGACAGGCTCGGTGGTTACCGCAGCTGACGTGCGACGGTTGGTGCGGCGATGACGGAAGGGCCAACAGAGGAACCGAAGCGGAACGGCGGCTCTACCGAGGAAGAATCTGCTACGGAAGGCTCCCAGCAGGAGACTCGACCGGAGACCGGGGACGACGACGGGGGCTCCAGTCACGAACGTCTTGGCTCACAGTCGGGCGCACCCGCTCCCAGGCTGTCTGGGCTCAAGAATCCAGCGGCTGCCGTGCGCGGCGTGGGCATGGGCACCTTGGTGCTCGAGGTGATTGTGCTACTTCTGGCGCTGCAGCCGGTGCGCCAATTCAGCTCCGCTGGCGCTGGCGTCGCGCTGGGGGTAGTGGGAGCGCTGATCCTTGCTTGTGTGCTGACGATGGGGGCGCTGCGACGCGACTGGGGCTGGCGTCTCGGATTGGTAGTCCAAATCGGAATCATCATCGCCGGGTTGGTGCACTGGTCGTTGATCGTTATTGGCGCGCTTTTCCTGGCGATTTGGATATATGTCTTGCGGGTGCGCCGCACAGTTCTATCTAGCTGACAGGCCAGGTTTGTGTAAGCGGGGAGGAGTCCTTGATGGGTAATGCGGTAGACAATCGCCAAATGTGGATTGGCTTGATTGAGCGAATTTGCTCCCCAGAGTCTAAAGGTGTCCTTGATAGGAAAATACTAGACAATTCAGCGAAATTTGCCGAGCTGAATCTTTTGGATACAGTGCGATTGGTGAAGGAAGTTCTCAACGAACCCGAAACCGTATTGAGATTGCTTGTGTCGCACGAAAAAATTCCCCACACGGTATGTACTAACCCGAATGGGGATGATCATGATCCACACATCATTGCCGCGAAATTTAATGACATCGTGTCCGCAGCACTAATACAACACTTGCAAGAAGAATTTCGTGGTGAAGACTGGATGGCGTTTTTTGACGCTACACCCACGGCAATTTGCTTGGCAAAAACGCCTGCTGCGATTGAATTAACCGCACCAGCCGCAGCATGTTTAGCCGACAAATTGGGCGTCACGGGATCCGTCACTTCCCTTGAACCGGCTGGCATTGGATAAGTATGGGCAATATTGGAGCCCTCCTAAGGGAGTTGTCTTTCCCTACCTTGACTTAGAGGGATTCCTTCCTGACCCAAAAGGGGAAAAGTACCCAAGCTATCTCGCTATCGACGAAGAAGTTTTTCGGGAATGGGGTGAGAAGATAAGTAACCATAAAGTTGAAAATTCAGAGCATCAAGAATTGACCATTGTGCGTTATCCCCCAGTCCATTTTGCGGATCTTAATAATAAGGAGTTTCCAGGGCGTGATTGCCCAAAAGGCGGTGCCATCTATTGCCCAGCGAGTCAAGACGAAGACGAGGTTTTAGCGGCGCTTAATCAAGAAATGTGGCGACTGAAGAAGCTCTTTCCCTTTCTGCGGATAAACGTCGTAAATAAACAACAGAGCCAAGATTCCGAGCCTGTCCAAACAAGATCCCCCAGCGGCCGTCCGGCTCGATCGCGGTCGACCTCGCACGGCAGCCCGGGCACAACAGGTTGGTCAGGCGCCCCCGCCAATGCCCCCCCCGGTCGGAGGGCCCAACCCATCACTAAGATTTCGTAGCCGCCAAGGTCCTTCCTGACGCGACGCGAGGTAAACGTCGCCGGTTGAGGATGCTGGCATCTCCACATCAGCCGACCCACCAGTCTCGCAAGGAGCAGAAACCGTGGCTGAAGCTATCGAGCGCACCCTTGTCCTCATCAAGCCTGACGCGGTGCGGCGCGGCTTGGTGGGCGAGATCCTGGCCCGGTACGAGCGCAAAGGTCTGATAGTCGAAGCGATGGATCTGCGCACGATCGATGCTGCTACCGCCGACGAGCACTACGCGGAGCACGTCGCGCAGCCGTGGTATCCAGGTCTGCGAACCTTTGTCACATCTGGTTCGTTGGTGGCCTTGGTGCTGTCGGGCGACCGCGCCATCGAGGTGGTGCGCGGTCTCAATGGCGCGACCGATGGGCGGGTTGCCCTACCGGGAACCATTCGCGGCGACTTGTCGTTGTCTAATCAGCAGAATCTCGTGCATGCATCGGATTCACTGGAGTCCGCGGTCCGCGAGCTGAAGATTTTCTTTCCTTCGCTGTAATCGCTAGCAGGCGCCGACTCCGAGGCTTTGGCCGTTATTCAGGTACGCGGCGGCGACGTATCCGCCGGTGGAAAGACGACCCCATGCGCTGGTGGTGCCCGCTGTCCCTGCCACGGACGTTCCGTTGACGGTGCAATTGACGACAACGCTGCTGCCGTCGCCCAAGGCGGCAACAATGTCTGAGTCGGTCGTGGCGCCAGACCGGACGTTGAGTAGTCCGCCACCAGAATTAATCGTGGTCTGATTTCCGCCAGTCCATAGATATGTGACCTGAACCCAATCGTTGTCGGTCATGCCGAGCGCGTCCCAAAATGTGCCATCGGCGAGGTCGATGCCTGCTTGATTGCTGACCGCCCGTCCTTCTTCGTCATGGCCACCGTTGTATCCGTCTTCTTTTGCGGCTTGGGCTTCTGGCTTGCCCTGTGGTAGGTCAGTGAAGGACTCGCGGGCTGACGACGGGTTCCAGTAGTCGTCTCGGGTGTTCCATGGCCCCACGTCCCAGACCGGTGTGGTTTCACATTTGCCGGTTTTGCCGTAGCACACCTGAACCGACAGGTTGAGCGCGCGCTGAGAGGGAAGCGCAACGAAATGGTCACGGTTTGCGATGGTGTGACCGCTGGCGGTGTGCCCGCCGACGAGGCCTTCGCGCGTGCCGTAGACGCGGTAGTTGAGCGCTGCGACCGAAGAAAGCGGAACAGCCGCGACGGATGGTGATGCGGACGACGGCGTGGGTGCTGTCGGCGCCGGGGAAGCCGACGTTGACCCGCTGGGCGAGGTCGGGCCAGGCGAAGAGGCGCTGGGGGCCGGCGTCTCTGGCGCGCTTGGATCGGCAAACGCCGGGGCGGCGCACATAGTGAAAATTGTCGTTGAAACCACTCCTAAAATGCAGATGCGCCCTATGTGAATATTGATGTGCATGAGTCGCATGCTATGACCGTTAGTTGCGTAATGTAAATTTTTTCGCATTCGTTTCCGCATGAGTGAGCCACTGAGTGCGGGAAAGAAGCCTCGTGCTCTACGCGGTAGTCTTCCCGCACAAGTATCGACCCGGCAGTCACCGCACCAGCTTCGTCCTCGCACACCGCGGCGAGTCCTGCGCAGCCAGCCATGGTGCGCACGTGTGCGAAGGAGTAACAACATGGCCGAGGCGACACCGGACGCTGTGGCGCCAACTACGCCGGCACCGTTGGCTACCCAGGTCGATCTTCCGGCTCTCGATCACGAAATCCTGCGATTCTGGCAGGAGCGCAACATCTTCGCGCGGAGCACTGAGCAGACGGCGAACGGTCCTCAGTGGACGTTTTATGAAGGACCTCCCACCGCCAATGGCAATCCAGGTACGCATCATGTCGAGGCCCGGGTCTTCAAAGACGTGTTTCCGCGTTTTAAGACGATGAAGGGCTACCACGTCCCCCGGAAGGCCGGCTGGGATTGTCACGGCTTGCCGGTTGAGCTTGCGGTGGAAAAAGAGCTTGGTTTTACTGGAAAACCTGACATTGAGCGGTTTGGCATCGCGGAGTTCAATGCGCGTTGCCGCGAGTCGGTACAGCGACACATCGGTGAGTTCAGTCAGATGACGGAACGGATGGGCTACTGGGTAGATATCGACAATCCATATTGGACGATGACACCGGCCTATGTGGAGAGTGTGTGGTGGGCGCTGCGGCAGATCTTCGATAAAGGTCTTTTGACGCAGGACCATCGGGTGGCGCCGTATTGCCCTCGCTGTGGAACGGGGCTCTCCGACCACGAGGTAGCGCAAGGCTACGAGACCATCATCGACCCCTCGGTTTACGTGCGCCTGCCGATCACCACGGGTCAATGGGCGGGCAAAGCGGAGCTGCTGATTTGGACCACGACACCGTGGACCTTGGTCTCCAATACCGCGGTCGCGGTCAATCCCAATGTCACCTATGTATTTGCTCGGCGGGCACCTGACCAGCCGGTATTCGTCGTTGCCGAATCGCTGGCCTCGGCGGTCTTGGGCGAAGACGCCGAGATCGTTGCTCGGGTGCCCGGGCGCGAGCTGGAGGGTGTGCACTACCAGCCACCCCTGCCGTTGGTGGACATCCCCGACGCGCACATGGTGTTGCTTGCCGATTACGTGACGGTGGAAGACGGCACTGGTTTGGTGCACCAGGCGCCCGCGTTCGGTGCTGACGACCTCGCGACTGTGCGCCGATACGACCTGCCGGTGGTCAATCCGGTGGAGATGGATGGGCGCTTTGGTGCCGCCGTCCCGCTGGTAGGCGGTCAATTCTTCAAAGATGCTGACGCCACCCTGGTTGCCGAGCTGCAGCGCCGGGGCGCCCTGTTTCGTGAGCAGCCCTACGAGCATCCGTACCCGCATTGCTGGCGCTGTCATACGCCGCTGATGTATTACGCGCAGCCAGCTTGGTACATCCGCACTACCGCTATCAAAGCCGCACTGCTGCGCGAGAATGAGCAGACACAGTGGCACCCAGAGCACATCAAGCACGGTCGGTACGGCGATTGGCTCACCAACAACATCGACTGGGCGTTGTCGCGTAGCAGGTACTGGGGTACGCCTTTGCCGATCTGGCGTTGCCCGGACGAGCACCTCACATGCGTCGGGTCGCTGGCCGAGCTAGGCGAGCTCGCCGGGCAAGATGTGTCTAATATGGACCCACATCGACCCTATGTGGACGATGTCACGTTTGCCTGCCCCAGCTGTGGCCAGACAGCGACCCGGGTGCCAGAGGTCATTGATGCGTGGTTCGACTCTGGGTCCATGCCGTTCGCGCAGTGGGGCTATCCGCACGTCGACGGTAGCGCGGCCGAGTTCGATCGGTCCTATCCAGCGCAGTTCATCTCTGAGGCGATCGACCAAACCCGCGGCTGGTTCTACACGCTCATGGCGGTAGGCACCCTGATTTTTGACCGGTCGCCGTACGAAAATGTGATCTGCCTCGGGCACATTTTGGCCGAAGACGGCCGCAAAATGAGCAAGCACTTGGGTAATGTGCTGGCGCCGATTCCGTTGATGGAGCAACACGGTGCCGACGCTCTGCGCTGGTTCATGCTGTGCTCGGGGTCGCCGTGGGCGTCGCGCCGGGTCGGGCACGCCGCGTTGCAGGAGATCGTGCGCAAGGTGCTGTTGACGTACTGGAACACGGCGTCGTTTTTCTCGTTGTATGCCTCCATCGCCCAGTGGCAACCAGATGCCATGCTGGCAGCGGATCAGCGCTCGGTACTGGATCGATGGGCGCTCGCTGAGTTAGCCAGCACGATGTCCGAAGTAGACGAAGCGTTGGAGGAGTTCGATACCGCCCGGGCTGGACGCCGGCTCAGCCAGTTCATTGACGATCTGTCCAATTGGTACGTTCGTCGTTCTCGTGCGCGTTTCTGGGACGGAGATCCCGCAGCGCTGGCGACGCTGTTTGAGTGTCTGGATGGGCTTACTCGTCTACTTGCGCCATTGGTGCCGTTCGTGACCGAGCGCGTGTGGCAATCGGTGGTCCGCGCGTACACACCGGGCGCGACAGACTCGGTTCACTTGACGAAATGGCCAGTGCCGGAGCCAGCATGGGCCAATGACGAGCTGCGGAATCATATGGCTTCGGTGCGGAAACTCGTCGAGGCTGGACGGGCCGCCCGGGTGGGTTCTGGTGTAAAGATCCGTCAACCGTTAGCCAGAGTGCTCGTCAGTACACCAGACTGGGAGCAGCTTTCGGACGAGTTGCGCGGGCAGATCGCGGATGAACTCAACGTGGAGTCAGTCGCTGGGTTGGGGGAGGCGGGGGAGCTCGTCGATGTGGCGGTCAAACCAAACTTCCGGGAACTGGGGCGGCGCTTTGCCGGTCAAACCCAAGAAGTTGCCGCCGCCATTAGATCGGCAGAGTCCGAGCGCACTAGCCCAGTCGGTGCGCGTTGCCGGAAGTGCTGTTGTGCGGGTAGAAGGCGACCAGGTCGAGCTGTCCGCCGACGAGCTGATCATCACTGAGACACCCCGAGAGGGCTGGTCGGTGGTAACGGAGCAAGGCGTCACGGTGGCGCTCGATAATGCCATCACCCCGCAGCTACGGGAGGCTGGTGTTGCTCGCGAAATCGTGCGGCTGGTGCAAGAAGCGCGGAAGCACGCCGGGCTTGAGGTCGTCGACCGAATCGAGCTGTGCTGGCACACCGCCGACGAAGCCACCCGACGTGCGTGGACCGCACACCAGCAGTTGATCTCGGAAGCGCTGCTCGCCGCTGTGGTGCACGAGGGTGAACCGTCACTATCAGCAGAGTTCTACACCGCGCACAACGAGGAGCTCGACGTGCGTGTCTGGCTGCGGCGATTCGCGCAAGGAAGCTGACCGGTCCTTCGAGGAAGAGGAACACCTACCTCGGTGTGGCGGGCATTGTGGTGTTTGATGAAGGGGTGAACGCGACGACCAGTACGGACTCACGCGACGTAGCAGTCACCTTCGTGGTGGCCATGCCGGAACAGGCTGACGGGTGGCGAGTGCTTCCCGCCGCCGAACACGTGCCACATGTGTCCACAGTGGACATTCCGCTCGCTGCGTTGCCACGGCTGGTGGCGATCTTGGGCGGCGTCCCTGCCGTCGCCTCTGCTCATCTGGTACTGCGACCGGTGGGGCGGCTAGTGGCGGTGGGCGAGTCGGTCGAGCAAGAGGTGTTCGCGCTTACGCCAGACGCGGCATTGGCGTTGCGGGGGGCCGATGGCGATCCGGAGATGGAGTGGGACGACGTGGCCGAGCAGTGGAAGTCCCACCCGGACAGTGCAGTCCTATTGGCCGGCCGTGACGTTGACGAGCTGATAGGGATCATTGACGAGCTGCGTAGCGTTGCGGGTGAACTGGCGGATCCTGCGCGGCTTTACTGCTGGGAACACGCGGCCTAATGGTTTGATGCCCGCAATGCTTTGTGAACCTCCCGTGTTTGCGTTTTTTTGCGGGCAATCCGCAAAAAACAGAAGCGCTTAGGCGCACGTTAGATTCCTATGTTTTCCACAGGTCTTTGCTTGGGTCGCTCGCTGAATGAACGTTGCCGCTATCCTGCCTGGTTGTGCGTGCTTTGTGGAGCAGTATTCGGCAGCGGTCTGGCCTTGTAGTCTCGATCTTCGCTGCGCTGGTTGCGGCAGCGGTCATCGCGGGGCTGATATGGACGTGGCCCTCTAAAGAGGACCATCGCGGTGGCCAATATGTGGGCCGATCGCCAAGTGAGAGCGCCCCGATGTCGAGCCCGGTTCTTGTTCGACCAGCAATGCCCGATGCCGCCAAGCAAAATACCGTCGCGGGGGCCAAAGCCTTCGTCTACTACTTCTTCGACGTATTGAACTACGCAAACGCGGCCTTGGATCCATCGGCTCTCCAGTCGGCGTACACGCAAGACTGCAAGGCTTGTATTGCGATTGCCCAAACTATAAAAAACAGCCAGAAGGAACTCCAATATCTATATAAGGGAAAGTACGCGGTCAACTGGATACAGCTCGCACCAAATCAGGTTCCTGGCGACTATGTCGGTCTGCTGTCGTACAGCAGAGAAGAAGCTGGAGCCACCAGTAGAGATGGGAAATTGATAGGAGCGCCGAGTTCCCCTGAGATGAATAAGCAAGAGTCTTTGGTGGTGAGATGGCAGACGTCAATATCTCAATTTAGTATGGAATACATTGGTCCAGTGAATGAAGGATGAAAAGGTTATTAATTTCAATTGTTGTCATCTTATTAGTGGCTTCTCAAAGTTCGCGCGCTGATGACAATGATGTCACCGGAAAAATCAATAACAGCCAATTTGAGATCGGAAATCAGCAAACAAGTAGCGCTTCAGTTGCTAACAAGAACGAGCCATCGATCTATCCACACACCTTTGTAACCATCAGCCCGGTGTGCCCTAAACAGGGAAACGCAAATGAGCCCATTCCGTGTGGAGCGGGTTCATGTAATGAAGGTCAGCAATGGTCTTCAGTAACTGAATACGTTGTGGATGGAGCAAACGCGGTTGGGCGGCCGACATCCACGACATATCAATGCACTGATTCCGACAACAATACTGAGGCACTAAGGGAGAAGATTATTTGGGAATTCCAAAGAGTTCAACCAGATATATCAGCGCCAAAGACGCAGCCGGCAGATTCGGCGATAGTCAATTTTGACGAAATATTTTTCAGCGATGCAAAGAGTGAATATACGAAACTCACCTTGCTCGGTAATCATGTAATTCTTAGAATTACGCCGACACATTTCGAATGGAAATTCGGCGACAATACTGAACTTTCTACGGCCGATCCGGGAAAACCGTATCCCGAGCAAACAGTCACCCATAAGTACCGGAGTACGGGGGATGTGCACGTTTTAGTTGAGGTGACGTACAGCGGCCGGTATTCGGTGAATGGCGGGCCATTCCAGCAGATAGACGGCACCGTCACTCGGCAAAGTCCGCTTGCTCGGCTTCACGTGTACGAGGCCCGCGCGGAGCTCGTCGACCCCGGCGAGGCGCGGTGAATCAAAGAAGGGCTTGCCCGGTAGTCCGCGACTGGCCACACTGTGTCGGATGCCTGCGGCGGCAGGTTGGTTTTCCATATAACACAAGACAATCACGGCGGTCGTGGTGACTTTTTCCGATTCTGCTTTGCGCAGCTCATCAATGGTGCTCACTCTTCGGTTCTTGCAGCGCATCGCCCAAGTGGTGGCCGGGGTCGCAGCGGGTGTTGCTGTGGCGATCATGCTCATTCACAGCATGGCTGGCGTAGCCACAGGCGGGCTCACTATGGGCACAGTGGTTGGGTTGTGGGTGCTGGCCGCGCTCCTGTTCGGCGTTGGCGTCGCTTTGGGTTACATGCGAGAGGTCGTGCACCGTCGATGTGAGTCGCATCTGTCACACCAGGCGCGCTCACTGAGTGAGGCCGAACGCGAACGGGAGCGGCTGCTCGAGACCCCTCGCCTTGCTCGGGAGCATGGTCGGGCCGAGCGAGCCCCGACACCGGAAGATCCGACAATTGACTGGTAGGAGGCGTGTTCTGGCGGGCAGATGAGGGTTCGGCGGCCTTGCCGTAGGCGCGTCGCCTCGGAGTGGACGCGGAGTCTGTGCGATACTCGAGGTGTCGTGCGGCATGCACCATCCGTTGTGCGACCCGACGATGTTCTCGCCGGTGTTCGAATCTTGTCAGGGTCAAAACCTGTTCGGTCCGCACGATGTGTCCTGGGCGTTCAGGCTTGGCCATCTCCTCGGTTCGGGCAGATCGTGTAGAGGGCGTTGGCGGCGTGCCGTCGAGGCAACAAGTTGGTCTTCAACTGGGCCCCTGTTGTTTCGCCAGTGCGACTTGACAGCTTTGATGCGTCACACCCTGCGGCGCATCGCAAACAGATTCCATAACAACGCGCTCCTGAGCGGCCGCGGATCACGCGCCCGGGAGCGGAACGGGAGATCAACCCGGATGCTCGACAATGAGTCGACCGGGGCTACCTCGCAAGAGGGTGCTTCGGCGCATACTTCTCCGGCTAGCCAACAAGGGGCTCCACCCGCGGTGCCGACGACCATCATGTTCGTCGCGCCTGAGGTCACGGCCCCGCCTCCACGCCCTCGCACTAATGGCGAAAGCTCTACACCGTCACGCGGAGGTGGCAAAGACCACAACGCTTCACCATCTTCGGGTGGTTCCTCAGATAGCGACGATTCCGCCTCCGGCGACAACCCCAATCGCCGTCGGCGTGGCCGTCGTGGTCGGGGGCGCGGTCGTGGCAGCGACGAGCCTGAGCAGGCAGAAAACTCGTCTGCAGAGAATCAACGCAGCGCCGATGCGGAGACCACTAAGTCGGAGAACGACAAAAGCCACGCGTCGAAAAAGGCGTCGGGCAGCGCAGAGCCGCAAACGGACGAGCAAGCCGACGAGTCCAAAAACGCCGAGCAGCCCAAAGGCTCCGACGCCGCAGAAGAGGTCACGAGTACGAGCCGTCGGCGTCGCAGGCGTCGTCGGGGTACCGATCCGCAGGTTGGCTCAGACAACGCAACCTCATCTAGCGACCACGACACCCCCAGCAGTAACGACGAGGTTCAGGGCACCAAAGGCTCGGCGCGGCTTGAGGCTAAGCGTCAGCGTCGTCGGGATGGACGCGAACATCGTCGTCGCTCCACGGTGCTCACGGAAGCCGAGTTTCTGGCGCGCCGCGAGTCGGTAGAGCGGGTTATGGCGGTGCGTCAGCGTGGGGAGCTCACCCAGATCGCGGTGCTTGAGGACGACATTCTGGTCGAGCATTACGCGACGCGGGCTGTGTCGAGTTCGCTGGTGGGCGGGGTGTACCTCGGCCGGGTGCAAAACGTGTTGCCCAGCATGGAGGCTGCCTTCGTCGATATCGGCAAGGGTCGCAACGCGGTGCTCTACGCCGGCGAGGTCAATTGGGACATTGCTGGCATGGAAGGCAAGCCGCGCAAGATCGAGCAGGCGCTTAAGTCTGGCGACACCGTCATGGTCCAGGTCACTAAAGACCCGATCGGCCACAAGGGTGCTCGCTTGACCAGCCAGATCAGCCTGCCGGGGCGTTTCTTGGTTTATGTGCCTGGCAATGAAATGACTGGCATTTCCCGGAAACTGCCCGACACTGAGCGCAAGCGGCTCAAAGAAATTTTGAAGGCAGTAGTGCCGCCAGACGCTGGTGTCATTGTTCGTACTGCTGCTGAGGGCGTGAGCGAAGAAGAGCTGTCTCGGGACGTGGCGCGATTGGCCGCGCAGTGGGAGACGATTCAGAATCGCGCCGGTCAGAATTCTGTTAAGAGTTCGGCGCCTACCCAGCTCTATTCCGAGCCGGATCTCATCATTCGGGTCATCCGCGACATTTTCAACGAAGACTTCACCAAACTCATCGTGCACGGCGATGCGTCCGAACACGACGCATGGGAGCTGGTGGAGCAGTACGTGGGCCACGTTTCCCCAGAGCTGGTGGAGCGGTTGTCGCACCACACCGCGCAAACAGACCTCTTCGCCGATCTACGGGTAGACGAGCAGCTGACCAAGGCGCTCGACCGCAAGGTGTGGCTGCCGTCCGGTGGTTCGCTGGTCATCGACCGCACTGAGGCCATGACCGTCATCGACGTCAACACTGGGCGGTTCACCGGGCAGGGTGGTTCGCTAGAAGAGACCGTGACCCGCAACAACCTCGAGGCTGCTGAAGAAATCGTCCGGCAGCTGCGGCTGCGCGACATCGGCGGCATCATCGTCATCGACTTCATCGACATGGTGCTGGAGTCCAATCGAGACTTGGTGCTGCGCCGCCTCACCGAATGCTTGGGGCGCGACCGCACCCGGCACCAAGTCGCCGAGGTCACCTCGCTGGGCTTGGTACAGATGACGCGTAAGCGAGTGGGACAAGGTCTGCTCGAGGTGTTCAGCGAGCCGTGTGACCACTGCCGCGGGCGTGGTGTGGTGGTGCACAGCGAACCGTTGGTGGAGCACGCGCGGCAACATCACCACACGCCTCAGCAGCGGTGGACCGTCGGAGGTTGCCGCCAAGAGCGGCAAGCGGCGCTCTCGGGCCGAGCGCCGGCAGGGTCCAGCGCAGATCGCTGAGCAGCAGAAATCGACGGAGCCGGCGGCAGAGTCGGTAGCGGCATCCGCAGAATCTGTGGCAGTAGCCAGTCAGCAGTCTGAAGAGTCCACTGTGGAGCAAAGCGACGTTGCGGTCTATGAACCCAAGCCCGGGGACGACGCGAGCGACTCCTCGCCGAACAGCGGCCCAGTTGGCAGCAACGACATGCCACAATCGGACACGACATCGGAACCTACGTCCGCAGTGGACCGGCAGGAAGACTAGAGGCGGGCCAGCCTCGCGCTGGCGCCGCATAAGGGGGTGGCAGTCGCATGGTGGCCTTCGTAGTACCCATCGGCCAAGCCCTCGGCCCGTGGTATTCCGGTGACGAGGATGTCCCTGACTCGTATGATATTCGCGCGGGCGATCATTTTTTTCGCCTCAATGAGGCTGGTTTTCGGGTATGGACACTTGCGCACGGTTCGCCGGAACTGATCGAACATCGTGCGCCGACGCGTGCGCAAATCCAGGATCAAGCTCGTCAAGCAGGGGTGTTCGAGGCTGAATCTCTTTTTAAGGATCTCAAGCAAAAGCGCCTGCTTGAACAGGTTATGCCGGTAGAGTCTCAACTTCAGCGTTTTGCAAGGAGTTACCGAGCTTGCGCGCTGGCATTAGGCCTAGGTAACACTGCCGAAGACCCTGATTACTACTCCATAGGGGCTCCGGGCGATCCATGGGCAATTGTTGATGAGCGTGTCTATTTTGTCTGGTAGTGCCTATCCAATTTTCCCTCCTTGTGGGATGCGGCGGTAAAAATCGCGTCGCTGGAACAGCTCGTTGGCGAGGACGGGGTACCGTTAACCCCAACTGGGCTCGTGAACGTGTTTATGACACAGTCGCCCATGCTGATGGCAACGAATTGCTTGTACTTCGATTGGAGAACATGATGACTGTAGAAGTTCTCGGAAGAGTCGCGGATCCGATTGCCGGAGCGGAAGAAGGCCTCGCTGGATATGCACGGGGCAAAGGCTTGAGCTGGAGGAAACCTTGGAGAGTACTATGGCCACCTGCATACCTGTTCGAGGCGTTTGGGAGGACGATGGGCAGTCAAGCCAAGTTGTCTAGGCTCGTCGCATCAGTTGTAAATGGTAAGGGAGGCACAAGCCAGAGGATGCAGGACGTGCTCGGCGGGGAACGGGGTGCTCGGCGGAGGGAAAGAGAAGAGCCTCGTGCTGCTCAACAGCGAGTAACGCCTACCGCGCCGGCAGCAGGAGCTCATGGAGGTAAGCGTGGCCTTGATAGGTCATGGAGCGATGGGACAATTCCCGGTGCTCCCCCGCCCCGCGCGCCCGCAATGGTAATCCCCCCCGTTGCTGCTCGCACTGGTCGCTAAATATAGGTAGTCGCGGCGAGTGGCCTGACTACAACCCCTTGGTCCTCTTTGGATGAGAGGGGCAGTTTTCAATGGTTGCGTCTGGGTGCCGATTGGGCTCGCGCTGGGGCCACGTTTCGCAGACCAGCAGTCTGAAGAACCCGAATCATTAGATGTGCGTATTGGGCAAGATTTTTTCCATTTGGACTATGCCCAATACGCCATCTGGTCTTTAGCGCACGGGCTGCCCGAGCTCGTCCAACGCAGACCCCGTCGCGCCCACAGATCCAAGAACCAAGCACTGCGGGCCGGCATTGAAAATCCAGATGTTGGTTTCAACGCCTTAGTGGATGGCGGCCTGGTTGCCAAGTCGTTCAGTGGGGGAGCAGTTGCGGCAGTTTGCCGGTCATTTACCGCCTTTTGCCCGCTGAGCCTCGGGTTGGGAAACAGCCAAGAACAGCCGGAGGCATTCACCATGGGCATGCCCGAGCAAGTTCGGGTCACCAGGTTTGGTGCAGCGTGTTATTGGCCCGAAGAGTAATTCTAAACCACCAGCTAGTCCTCGGTACGGGCGTGTTCGCCAGCAGGTCGAACGACATGCCGCAAATACACGTGCCGCACAATCCGATCCCAGCACGAAATATTGGCGGAGGGTTTTCTTTCAAAGAGCCCAATCACCGACTGGTCCCCAACGTGCAGCAAACGGCACATTGGTCAGTCAAGTCCTGGTTAGCCTTGCCCACGGCGACACGTTCGAGGTAGTCGGCGCGAATCTGTGGGGTGTGTAGATCACATTTCTACACACCCCACAACTATTTCTATTAAGCGCAAGCTCAGGGTATCCGCCACAAGCCCCCTATCTCCAGGGCATTTCGCGGCGGTTGAGGATGGCGTGGCAGCTGCTGCAACGCAGTACCGGGTCGATGATTCTTCCGCAGCGATTATGGCGCAGCACCACTGCGGATCGCCCATGTCAGGCATCCACACTCGACCCCAGGTATTCGCGAAGATCAGCGAGTCAGAAAAGGCTGTTCCTTTGTCGGTGAGTTCGTAGTAGGAGCGGTCGGGGCGTTCCTTGGTCACTACGCGCATCAAACCAAGTTCGACGAAGCCGCGCAGCCGTCCGCTTAGGACCGCGGAAGGAATGGCCAGTCGGGTCGTGAAATCTTTGAACCGCCGCGCCCCCCACAGTGCCGCCACCAGAATTTCGACACTCCAGCGGCTGCCCAACGCGCGCAACGTTGTCCTGTGCAAATGTCCCCGGCCAGCGCGAGCAGAGGTGTGGCCACCAGCATTGCGGTGACGGCCCGAAAGGCCACTGTGGACATCGTGTGCCAGGCGTGACTCGGGCAGCTTCACGATGCTCAAGTCTTTGCGAAAGACCGGCAACGGTGCGCAGGTGCAACTGAACTTCGGCGTGCAGTGCCGGCCGCAGCGCGAATGGATCATGGGGGGAGTCGGCGGCGCGGAGGATTCCCAGCGTTCTTGCCACAAGTGCAGGCTGGCGATAAACATCCAGAGCGCTTCGCCTCGTCTGGTGAGGGTGTAGCCCGGATAGTTAGCATTCTGTGGGTGCGCGAAGATCGCGTGATCCACCAGCATGGTAAGTCGATGGCTGAGCACACTGTTGGGAATGGCCAAACGGTCTCGCCAGTCCGAGAACCGATGCGCTCCACGCATCGCCTCGTCCAGAATGAGCAGGGTCCAACTGTCACCGAGTAGGCGCAGAGCTGGACTGATCATGGTTTCTAGTGTGCCGGGCTTTGCGCGATCATGCGGGCCTGATGTGTCGTAGGTGCTGGGAATCACGACCCTGGCGCTGAGCCGACCCCGGTTCGACCATCTCCGCGGCGGCTACGTACCCTATTGCTTGGTGCGCAGAAGTGCACCGCGCTCGCTGTGTCGCCGGACCACCACCGCTGGTGCCGCCACGGGGGCGATTACGTCCTTATCTAGAGCGTTCGACAGCGCTAAGCCGGAGCGGCTTCAGGTGCGGCCCGAACAGCTCGGAGTGTAGAAGTCAGGAGACCTGCGTCATGTACGCGATCGTCAAGACCGGCGGCAAGCAGTACAAGGTCGCCGAAGGCGATGTGATCGAGGTCGAGAAGCTCGACGGCAAGCTGGGCGATGCCGTGAAGCTGCGGTCGCTATTGACCGTCGATGGCGAGAACGTCCGCCACGGTTCACTGCCCGAGGTCACTGCCGAGATCGTTGCCCACACCAAGGGCCCGAAGATCGTCATTCACAAGTTCAAGAACAAGACCGGCTACCACAAGCGCCAGGGGCATCGTCAGCCGCTGACGCAGTTGAAGGTCACCGGCATCGAGAGCGGAGAGTAGGCTTCGATGGCACACAAAAAAGGTGCATCTTCGTCGCGGAACGGTCGCGATTCCAATGCCCAGCGGCTTGGGGTAAAGCGTTTCGGCGGTCAGCGGGTAAACGCCGGTGAGATCCTCGTCCGTCAGCGCGGCACGCACTTCCACCCAGGCGAGAACGTGGGCCGAGGCGGCGACGACACGCTGTTCGCGCTCGCTGCGGGAGCCGTCGAGTTCCGTACCAAGCGTGGCCGCAAGACCGTTAACATTCAGCCAGCTGAGGCCGAGCTCGAGTCGGTGGGCTAGCGATAGTTTTCAATACTCAAAGGCGGGCCGGGCGAGATATCCCCGGCCCGCCTCGCTTTTCGCCATTTTCACCGGCTAGCTTCGTTGTTGTGACCGGTCGTTTTCCCGGCGTTTTCTAGGGAATTTCACCGGTCATCGCATTCGTCCCCCCACCTGGCTCGGGCGACCGGTCGTTTTCCGGGAGAAACGCCGGGAAAACGACCGGTCACGCTGCGGGGTGAGGGCGGCAAAACGACCGGTCGAATTGGGCGGTGGAAGGCTTGAAAATGACCGGTCAACGAGCAAGTGAAGGGCGGAACTATGGCCGCAAGTTTCATTGACCGTGTCGCGCTGCATGTGGCGGGGGGCGATGGCGGGCGCGGTTGCGCCTCCATTCATCGCGAAAAATTCAAGCCCCTGGGCGGGCCCGATGGTGGCAACGGTGGCGATGGCGGCGACGTCACACTTGTCGTTGACGCCAGTGTGCACACGTTGCTCGATTTCCACTTCCGTCCTCATGCGACTGGCGCCAACGGACGCCCGGGTCAGGGCAGTAACCGTAATGGCGCGGCAGGGGAGAGCCTGGAGCTGCGAGTGCCAGATGGCACGGTCGTGCTGTCGTCAGACGGAGCTGCGCTCGCCGACCTGGTCGGTGATGGGACCCGTTTTGTGGTGGCCAAGGGTGGTCGCGGTGGGCTAGGCAATGCCGCCCTCGCCTCGACGAGGCGGAGAGCCCCCGGTTTCGCGTTGCTCGGTGAGGCGGGGGAGTCGGCCGAGGTCGTCCTGGAGCTGAAGAGCGTCGCCGACGTCGGGCTGGTGGGTTTTCCCAGTGCTGGCAAGTCGTCGTTGATTGCGGTGGTGTCGGCTGCCCGCCCGAAGATCGCTGACTATCCATTCACGACATTGGTGCCGAACCTGGGTGTGGTCACGGCCGGCGACCATGTTTTCACCGTGGCGGATGTTCCCGGGCTGATCCCAGGAGCGGCCACGGGTAAGGGGCTAGGTCTGGAATTTCTGCGGCACATCGAGCGGTGTGCGGTGCTGGTGCACGTCATCGACATGGCGACCGAAGAACCGGGGCGTGACCCGCTCAGTGACATCGATGCCTTGGAGGCCGAGCTCACCGCATATGGAGGTCTGGAAGATCGCCCCAGGCTGGTGGTGTTGAACAAGATTGACGTACCCGCGGGTCGAGAGCTTGCCGAACTGGTGCGGGCCGAACTGGTGCAACGCGGGTATCGGGTATTTGAGATCAGCACCGCTACTCACGAAGGGCTTAAGCCCCTCACCTATGCGATGGCGGAGCTGGTGGCGGCGGACCGCGATCGGCGTGGAACACCCGAGCCGACGCGCATTGTGCTGCGGCCCAAGCCGGTCAACGAGACGCTCTTCACAGTGACAGAAGACCCCCGTGAAGACGGTGCATTTGTCGTCAGCGGGAACAAACCCGAGCGTTGGGTCAGGCAAACCGACTTCGCGAACGAAGAAGCGGTGGGGTATCTCGCTGATCGACTGGCAAAGCTCGGTGTGGAAGAAGCACTGGCAAAGGCTGGTGCGCGTCCCGGAGCCACTGTCACTATTGGACAGATCTCGTTCGATTGGGAGCCCGCTATCGATGCGGGCGAGGAGTTCGTGCCCAGCGGTCGTGGCACCGATCATCGGTTGGAGCAGAACGAGCGTGTCGGTGCGGCAGAGAGGCTTGAAGCTAAACGTGCTCGGCGGCGATCTAGCTCCGACGACGAGCTGCCGGAGCCTGGCGTTTCCGAGTCAGGTACCACGGCTACCCCGGAGGCGGACCATTCGTGACCGAGACGCCTCATGGTGCCAGCATCGACACGGCAGATCCACAACGCGTTTCTCTAGCGGATAACCCGGGCGCGGACGTCGAGCAGTCAGAGGACCGAAGTTTTCGTCGCGCGGTGGCCAGAGCGCGGCGGGTTGTCGTCAAGATCGGCTCGTCGTCACTGACGAGCGTGGGCGACGGCCTCGACACTGAGCGCATCGATACCTTGGCCGATAGTCTCGCGGTACGCAGAGCGCATGGTCAGCAAGTGGTGTTGGTTTCTTCGGGCGCTATTGCCGCGGGCTTGGCGCCGCTGGGTCTACGGACCCGTCCACGGGATTTGTCTCACCAGCAGGCGGCTGCCAGCGTCGGCCAGACATTGCTGGTGGCCCGCTATGCGTCGGCATTTTCTCGACATGACCTCGCGGTTGGGCAGGTTTTGCTGACGTCAGACGATCTGGTGCACCGTGTTCGACACCGCAATGCCAACCGGACGTTGGAGCGGCTGCTGGCAATGGGTGTGCTTCCCATCGTCAACGAAAACGACACGGTGGCCACCGACGAGATTCGATTTGGCGACAATGATCGATTAGCAGCGTTGGTGGTGCATCTGTTGCGTGCTGACGCGCTGGTCTTACTCTCCGATGTAGACGGACTTTACGATCAGCATCCCCGCAATCCTGGGGCACGGTTGGTAAACGAGGTAGCTGCGCCTAGCGACCTCGCTGACGTTGAGACGACAGAGCCAGGCAATTCCGGTCTGGGCAGTGGTGGAATGGCGAGCAAATTGACGGCGGCCCGGATGGCAAGCCATTCGGGGGCACATGTGGTACTCACCTCGGCGTCGCAGGCCGCAGCAGCTTTGGCGGGTGAACCGGTAGGCACGTACTTCCGTCCGGCGAGCACGGGTGAGTCGGCCCGGTTACTCTGGCTGCGCTATGCCACTCAACCACGGGGACAGCTGACCATTGATCCGGGTGCGGAGGATGCACTAGTGCGTCATCGGGCATCGCTGTTGGCCGCTGGGATCACCAGAGTTGTGGGCGACTTTGTGGCGGGCGACCCGGTGGACGTGCTCAACCCCGTCGGACGGGTTGTGGCGCGAGGAATGTCCGCTTACGACGCCGCTGAGCTCCCACGTCTGCTCGGGAAATCCACCCATATGCTTGGCGCGGCGCAGCAACGCGAGGTTATTCACCGCGACGACCTTGCGGTGCTTTAGCAAATGCGGTGCGCTGACTTAGTATCGGCGCAGTTGCCGACACCCTGAGTGGCCGGTTGGCGCACTCAAGGCGTCGAGCGTGGTTGGTTAGATGTTCGCTGAGGCGGGTCACGGGTAGAACGGAGCGCAGCGTGGCATGCGGGGAAGCTCCCCAGGGCAAGCCGAAACGAGTGGGCGTCATGGGTGGCACCTTTGACCCCATTCACCACGGTCACCTCGTCGCGGGAAGCGAAGTAGCGAGCCTGTTTTCATTGGACGAAGTGGTTTTCGTTCCGACAGGAGAGCCCTGGCAAAAGGGCGACAAGAGGGTCAGTCCAGCTGAGGATCGCTACCTCATGACCGTCATCGCCACCGCGTCCAATCCCCGATTTCATGTCAGTCGAGCGGACATTGAGCGGGGCGGCCCCACCTACACCATCGAAACGTTGCGCGACATGCGAGCAGAATATGGGGCCGATACTGAGCTCTTTTTCATCACCGGCGCGGATGCGCTGGAGGCGATTTTGTCCTGGAAACAAAGCGAAGAGCTGTTTTCGTTGGCGCACTTTATTGGTGTTACTCGCCCGGGCTATACCCTGTCCGACTCGCACTTGCCGCGGGATGCGGTGACTTTGGTAGAAATCCCCGCGATGGCCATCTCGTCCTCCGCATGTCGAGAGCGCGTGGAGCAGGGACGTCCTATTTGGTATTTGGTTCCTGATGGGATCGTGCAGTACATCGAAAAGCGACAATTGTATCGAACCGGGGGCTGAGGCTTGGGTCGCGATCACGTCCTGCTGGGTCGCCTGCTTGTTGCCAGCTCCAGAAACCAGGCGAGAGGCGTCGGTCGTTATTGTGAGTAATCCGCCGCGAGATGGCGTCCCCCAGTGGATGAAGGAGTACTGGTGACAGCGTCCGATAAAGCACACACTCTGGCATTAGCCGCAGCGCGGGCCGCGGCAGACAAGCTCGCTACTGACATCGTGATACTTGATGTCAGTGAGCGTCTGGTGATTACTGACGCATTTGTGATCGTCTCAGCTCCCAACGAGCGTCAGGTTAAGTCCATTGTGGACGCTGTAGAAGACCGGCTTCGCCAGATGGGCTCCAAACCTGTGCGACGCGAAGGAGAGCGCGAAGGGCGCTGGGTTCTCGTCGATTTCGTCGACGTAGTGGTTCACATACAACACGCTGAAGAGCGCTCTTTTTACGGACTTGAGCGGCTCTGGAAAGACTGCCCGGTCATTCCGTTTGTCGATTCGAGCGGCGGGGCCGACAGCGGTGGATCAGATGCCGTTGGCCCGGATTCTTCTTCTTCCGATTCGGTTGAGGTGCCTCGATGAGCGGACGGCGGTTGTTGATCTGGCGACACGGACGTACTGAGTGGAACGCCACCAAACGGATTCAAGGACAAGCTGACGTCGATTTGGACGAGATCGGCGTGCGACAGGCGCAACAAGCCGCACCCTTGCTCGCCGCCGAGAAGCCCGACGTGATCGTCAGCAGCGATCTGTTGCGTACTCGTCGCACCGCCCAGGCGTTGGCCGCCATTATGGGTCTGCCCGTGACGACTGACGTCCGCCTGCGGGAACGGAATTTTGGCCCGTGGCAGGGGCTTACCTCCGCAGAACTCACTGAGCGGTATCCGGAAGAATATGCGAGCTGGCGAGGCGGTGGCCAACCCGATGTTAAGGGCATCGAGAAAGTAGAAGACCTGCACGAACGCATGCTTGCCGGCGTCGAGGCCGCATTGACAGCGACGGATGGCACCGTGTGCGTCGTAACTCACGGCGGTGCCGCTCGGCGCGCCATATTGGGGCTGCTCGGCGTGACAACGGACGTCGGTGATCACTTGGAGCCGCTGGCAAACTGTCGTTGGGCGGAATTGCATCACACTCCTCGGGGCTGGCGAATCCGTAGTTACAACGTGGGGCCCTTGACCGGAGCGGCCGGCCCGGGCGTTCCGGTGTCGGCAAGCGATGTTGAGCCAGACACCGCCGAAGAGCTTACGTCGGCATCGCGCGATCGCCGCGATATCCACAGCTGAATATTTGTCCACAGGATGCACTCGATCGCTAGAAACGATCAGCTGTGCTTCCTAACGTGGCGGCGTGCTCTGGTTTGGACATCCGCGAGTAGCGGAACTACGTGATGCTGCCCATGCTCGCCTGACGAGGCTACTTCCCTCGGTGGACGAGGTTTTCTTTTCGACTACCGATGCGAGCTCCACGGGGGAGCTGCCGACTGCGATTCTAGGTAGCTCCACAGTGGAGCTGTCTAAGCAAGATGGTGGATTTCCCGGCGTAATTGAGGGAGCTGGTGGCAGGTCAAAGGGCGACCGGCCGCATGTTCGTCTGAGCCCTGGCCGGCGAGGTTTGATCGCCATGGTGGCGATTGGCTTGATAGCGGCGGTTGTCACCGGATACTTCATGTGGCAGTCGCAGCCAGTCGATGAGCCGTTTAAAGCCGCACCGGTTGGCTCAGGCAGCGATATTCCTGCGTCAGTGGCGCCTAAAGATGTGGTGGTGGCGGTATCCGGGGCGGTAAATCGCCCGGGTCTGGTTCATGTGCCATTGGGGGCGAGAGTCAACGACGCCATTGAAGCGGCGGGAGGCTTGGCTCCCACGGCCCGGCTGGGAAACCTCAATGTGGCACGCAAGGTCGTCGACGGCGAGCTCGTCGTAGTGAGCGATGTCAACGATCCGCAAGACACGAGCGCGACGCGGTCGAACGCACTCCCAGTGGCGCGGGGAACGCGGTTGGAACAAGCGGCGCTCCAAGCGGGCAGCTAGTCGATCTCAATACGGCCAGCCTGACGCAGCTGGATTCATTGCCGGGCGTGGGGCCCACGCTAGCGCAGCACATTCTTGACTATCGCAATGCGCGTGGGCGGTTCAACTCTGTTAACGATCTGCGCAATGTGGACGGCATCGGCGATGTTCGATTCCAGCGACTTAAGCCGTTGGTGACAGCGTGAATGCTTCCAAAGCTCAGAGGCTCTGTGGCATTCGCGCTCCGAGTCGGGAGTACTCGCTCGATCTTCGGCTCTCATGTGCTGCGGTTGGCGCGTGGCTTGCTGCTTGGTGGGCTCTTGGTGCCTCTATTTCCCAGGTGATATGGGTTGGCTCGGCTGGAGTGGTAGTGGCCGTGGTCACGTGGTGGGTGGGCTCGCGTCATTCGAACGGGTTCCGTTGGCAGCAGACCGCCGCGCTGGCGGCAGCGGCCGCGGCGATCGGACTGGCAGCATCAGCGAGTTGCTGCTTTTGTCACATGTGGCTGAGAGATGCGGCGCCGCTGGGTCAACTTATTCAAACAAACGCGGATGTGACCGCGGTGATGACGATCCGGGACGATCCTCATCGGCTGCGGTCGGGGCCAGCGGCACGGCCGACTTATGTGGTGCCCGTCATGGTGAGCCAGCTCCGGTCCGCCTCCCATCACTGGTCACTTCAGGCCCGGATGACGGTATGTGCGCATGGCTCAATTTGGCAAGGGCTATTGCCGGGTCAGCGACTGCGAGCCGCTGCCACGCTGAGACCTTCTGCGGGTGCCAGTCTGACGTCGGCCATTCTCGCCGTGTCCTCCTCGCCGCATTTGATGGGTCGCCCGCCGTGGTATCAACGCCTTGCTGGCGTATTTCGAGACGGGTTACGTGCTTCTGTCGTTCATGTGGTGCCGGGAGATGCCGGTGCGGTTATTCCCGCGCTCGCGGTGGGGGACGTCAGTCTTCTCAGCTCGCACATGGTGGATGATTTCCGCACCACAGGCCTTACCCATCTCGCGGCTGTGTCCGGCGCCAATTTGGAGATTGTGGCCGGCAGTGTCTTGTTTTTGGCACGAGCCGCGAGAGCCGGCCCACGAGCCTCAGCGGCACTGGCTTTCCTCGCGGTGATCGGATTTGTGGTGCTGGCTAGGCCATCGCCCAGCGTGGTACGAGCGGCGCTCATGGGCACCATTGCGCTGGGGCTTTTGCCGCGGGACACCCACGTGCGGCGTTGCCAGCGTTGTCAGCGACCGTGTTCGGATTGGTGCTGTGGGATCCAGACTTGGCGCGCTCCGCCGGGTTTGCCCTGTCTGTGCTGGCAACAGCCGCATTGATAATTGTTGCGCCGAGATGGTGCGACGCGCTCCGCCGGCGTGGTGTGCCTGCTGGAATCGCCGAAGCTATCGCGGTACCAGCCGCTGCTCATGTGGCCTGTGCGCCACTTATCGCGGCGATTGGTGGTCATGTCAGCTTGGTCGCGATACCGGCGAACATGCTGGTGGAGCCAGTGGTGGCACCAATCACCATTGTCGGTGTTGTTGCTGCGCTTGTGTCCCCACTTATGGGTGGGCTAGCAACTATTGGCGTGTGGTGTGCCGGCTGGCCGGCACGGTGGCTGTTGGCCGTCGCCCACTACGGCGCGTCCATGCCCGCCGCCCAGCTTGGCTGGGCCTCGGGCGTATGGGGAGGAGTGCTACTGGCTGCCCTGTTGGTGGCCCTGGCAGCAGGATTTCGCTCGCGGGTCGTGCGTATTGTTCTCGTGGCCTTGATTGTCGGGATCACGTGTGTAGTGGTGCCTGTGCGGCTCTTCTCGCCGAGCTGGCCACCGGCTCATTGGCGTATGGTCGCTTGCGATATTGGGCAGGGCGATGGGCTCATGCTTCGCACGGGTGTTCACAGCGCCATTGTGGTGGACACCGGCCCGGCGCCGGATGCGATGGATCGGTGTTTGCAAACGTTTCGGGTCACACAGATCCCGCTGCTCGTTCTCACACACTTTGACGCCGATCATGTAGGTGGCACGAGCGGTGCAATACGCGGTCGTACTGTGGGTGCAATAGCGGTAAGTCGGTTGGCACAGCCGGCTGCGGGTGCTCGCGTGGTGCACCGCATCGCCCGCGTCGCACACGTCCGTACTTTTACGCCACCAGTGGGCTGGACGTACAAGACAGGCGGGGTAAGCGTTGAGCTACTGAGCCCCGAGGAACCCATAGTGGCCACAGATTCTGACTCCAATAACAACGCCTTGGTATTTCGAGCTGTGTTACGGGGGCATCCGAGTATCTCTGTTCTCCTCGCGGCAGACATGGAGCGGGAGGCAGAAGAGAGGTTGGTCGCAGCAGGAAGCCCACTTCATGCCGATGTGCTCAAAGTTCCGCACCATGGCTCAGCAAATGCTGACCCAGATTTTTTTGCCAAGGTTGCGCCCTCTGTTGCTGTCATATCTGTGGGGGCACATAACGGATATGGCCATCCCAGTGCGGCGGCACTTCGATATCTACATAGGACACATGCGTCGATCTACCGCACTGATCAAGACGGCGATGTGGTGCTGAGCTGCTCACCACATGGTTGGGGAGTGACAACAAACCATGACTGAGCATGTAACGATGGATGTTATGCCACCTATCAGCCCCGTCGAGGACCCAGATGTTGCGGGAACAACCGCTACGCCTCCCGCATCGGTGCACCTCATCGTCGGCGACGAAGAGTTCCTGGTCGCCAGAGCCGTATCGGAGCTGGTAGCTGAGGCCCGTACGGCGCATCCCGGCTGTGAAATTGCCGACCGACTAGCGGGAGAACTCACCGTGGGTTCCCTTGCCGAGTCGCTCAGTCCGTCACTGTTTGGGGAAGCGCGCGTGGTAATTGTGCGCAATGCGCAGGATGCCCGTAAAGAACTAGCGGGTGCGTTGCTGGATTTCGTCCAGGGTCTTCCAGAAAATCTGGTTCTCATAGTTACCCACGCGGGCGGAGCCAAGGGCAAGGCACTTGCTGACGGGCTACGTAAAAGAGGCGCCGCAATCGTCCAGTGTGGACGAATCGTCAAACAACGAGAGCGGGTCGAATTCGCTCGTCACGAGGTCATGCGCAATGGCGGAAAGTGCGGCGAGGATGTGGCCTCACAGATTTTGGACGCGGTCGGCTCAAATTTGCGGGAGTTGGCCTCTGCCTGTGCTCAGCTTGTCGCCGATACCGGTGGTCAGGTAGATGTGGAGGCGGTCCGCAGATATCACCGAGGGAAAGCAGAGGTAACAGGGTTTGCTGTCGCTGATGAAGTAATGGTCGGCAATGTGCCAGAAGCGTTGGCCGCCTTACGCTGGTCTCTGTCGGTAGGGACAGACCCGGTTCCCATTGCGGATGCGTTAGCCGACGGTGTCCGCACTGTCGCCCGGGTTGCGTCCGCCGGTCGTGGCAACGCTTACCAGATGGCAAGTGAACTCGGCTTGCCGCCATGGAAGGTGGAGCGTGCTCAACGCCAGAGCAGAGGCTGGACCCCCACAGGATTAGCGGTAGCCATGCAGCACGCGGCCGCGCTCAATCGCGCGGTAAAAGGCGGGGCGGAAGACCGGGAGTATGCATTGGAACATGCGGTCATCGCCATGACCCAAGCACACGGAGCTCCATGATGGGACGACATTCCGCGACCGCACACAATTCGAATTATGACGTGGCTGCGCCTGTGCCCGCCCCTCGCGCACACTCAGACAGAGATGTCGGCCTTCCCGCGCACTCGCGCCTGGCAAACGGGGAAGGAGTTGCTGAGCCGGTGGTTCCGCCCCAGCCTTTCTACGCGCGGATGCTGCGCCTATCTCACATCAATCCGGGGCGGGTTCTGTGTTTCTTCTTTTCGATGGGCGCGGTGGCGTTGAGTTTTTTCTTGGCGCTTACGGGACTCGTCAGCTGGTGGGGGATGCTAGCCATCCCGGTCATCACCGCTGGCATGGTCAAATTGAACGACGTGGTGGCGGGGCTACTCGCCCGTTATGAGCACCAGGGTAAACGGACTTAGTTCTACTCCGAGGGGCTTTCTGTGCCTCGAGTGCCTCAAGCTAGGGGTATCCGCGCCCGTGCGATAGAGCCGTGCACTAGGGGCACAGAGCAGAAAACGCAGTAGTCGGGTTCTGTTCTTCTGTCAGAACCCGACTACTGCGAAAGTTTGTCTAAACGCGAGAGAGTCTTAGTTGGCGTTTTCGAGGCTGTTCAGCCGGTTCGCCAGTGCGGACTTCTTGTTGGCTGCCTGGTTCTTGTGAATGACGCCCTTGCTCGCAGCCTTGTCGAGAGCGCGCGAGGCTGCTCGCTTCAGCTCTGCGGCGCTGGCATCGCCAGCTTCGACAGCCTCGTGGAATTTACGGACAGCGGTCTTCAGCGAGGACTTGACCGACTTGTTGCGCAGGCGATGCTTCTCGTTCTGCCGGTTGCGCTTGATCTGAGACTTGATGTTTGCCACGCGTAAGCCTTAATAGTCTGGGAACTGGGGTGTTCACTGCCGACTTAATGCCGACTCGGCGCAGATGCTGAGTAGAACATTTTGCCAGCAAACAAGGCAGCAGCTTATCAGCGGTCTGCCCGGCCATAAAAGTCGGTCTGGATAACTCCGGTGGCAGTTGCTCAGACGTTCTTGTGGGGATGCGACTATTAGGCGCAACTAGCGAACCAAAACCAGTGACCAGTACCAACTGATCCGCGCCCACCACACTTACGCAAGGAGAGGGACGCTCGCGTGCCCCCGATCTCGCAGCCCGGTAGTACCGACCCGGCTCTTATCCGTAACTTCTGCATCATCGCTCATATCGACCATGGCAAGTCGACCTTGGCTGACCGCATGCTGCAAAAGACCGGCGTCGTCTCTGACAGGGAGATGCGTGCCCAATATTTGGACAGAATGGATATCGAGCGCGAGCGCGGTATCACCATTAAGTCGCAGGCTGTCCGCATGCCGTGGACAGCGGCCGCTGGCGAGAGCATTGGTCAGTCTTTTGTGCTCAACATGATCGATACTCCAGGCCATGTGGACTTCACCTATGAGGTTTCGCGTTCGCTGGCGGCGTCGGAGGGTGCGATCTTGTTGGTCGATGCCGCCCAGGGTATTGAGGCGCAGACGTTAGCAAATTTGTATTTGGCGCTAGAAAACGATCTAAAAATCATTCCAGTGCTTAACAAGATCGATCTTCCGGCGGCCCAGCCAGAAAAGTATGCGGAAGAGCTAGCACATTTAATCGGCTGCGAACCGTCGGACTGTTTGCGCGTGTCTGGCAAAACTGGCGCCGGCGTGGAAGAACTGTTGGACGAGATCGTACGGCAGGTTCCGGCGCCCACGGGCGATCCGGCGGCTCCGGCTCGGGCGATGATCTTTGACTCGGTGTATGACACGTACCGGGGTGTGATCACCTATGTCCGTGTTATGGACGGGCGCCTGAACGCGCGCGAAAAAATCCTGATGATGTCCACGGAGGCCACGCACGAGCTGTTAGAGCTGGGTGTTATCTCGCCTGAGCCCACGCCATCCGCAGCGATTGGTGTTGGTGAGGTGGGCTACTTAATCACCGGCGTGAAGGATGTCCGACAGTCCAAAGTGGGCGACACCGTGACCAATGCGGTGAAGCGCGCGACGGAAGCCTTGCCTGGATACGGCGACGCTAAGCCCATGGTTTTTTCTGGCTTGTATCCCATCGATGGTTCGGAGTATCCAAATCTGCGAGAAGCGTTGGATAAATTGCGCCTCAACGATGCCGCGCTGGTGTACGAGCCGGAGACCTCAGCTGCCTTGGGCTTTGGCTTCCGCTGCGGCTTTTTGGGCTTGCTGCATTTAGAAATCATTAGTGAAAGACTCGAGCGAGAATTCGGCATAGACCTTATTGCTACCGCACCAAATGTCGTTTACCGCGTGATCATGGAGGACAATTCTGAACACGTAGTCACTAACCCAAGTGAATTCCCCTCAGGGAAAATAGCCACGGTGTACGAGCCAATGGTGCGCACAACTGTATTGACGCCTAACGATTTTGTGGGTGCCGTCATGGATCTATGCCAATCCCGACGCGGTTCGCTGTTGGGAATGGACTATTTATCGCAGGACCGGGTGGAACTGCGCTATAGCATTCCGCTGGCAGAAATCATCTTTGACTTTTTCGACCAGCTGAAGAGCCGTACCAAGGGCTATGCGTCGCTGGATTACGAGCCCATAGGCGAGCAGGCCGCCGACCTGGTTAAAGTCGATATATTGCTGCAAGGCGAGACGGTAGACGCGTTCTCGGCGATCGTGCACAAAGACAAGTCCTATGCCTATGGGGTTCAGCTCACTCAAAAGCTGCGCGAATTGATACCGCGGCAGCAGTTCGAAGTTCCTATCCAAGCAGCGGTGGGCTCCCGTGTCATTGCGCGCGAAAACATTCGCGCTATTAGAAAAGATGTGCTAGCCAAGTGCTATGGCGGCGATATCTCACGGAAGCGAAAATTGCTAGAGAAGCAAAAAGAAGGCAAAAAGCGAATGAAAATGGTGGGACGAGTGGAAGTCCCACAAGAAGCGTTTATTGCCGCTCTTTCCAATTCTGATGAGCAGACAGGAAAAGACTCGGGAAAAAATAGCAAAACACTAATAATAGCTGGGTCTAGGGCGCGAAAGTAACCACTATTTTATCGTCATTACTCGAAGATGCGACTGCCATTTCCCAGTGTGGCTTTCCAGGTAGAACCCTCATAGGTGACCTGGCGGACGCCGTAATGGCGAGAGTGGGCGACGAACCAATGCGCGGCTCGCCATCCGCTCACCGGGCGGCTCTCGACCGATGCGGCGGGCACAGCGGCGGTGAGTACGGACGCGTCACCGTCTTGGGATTTTGCGGTCGCCATGGACGAGTGGTCGAGGGCGAACTCTTGCCGGAGACTGTCGGCGGCTTTCTCGCCGCTCATTCCTCCGGATCGGCGAAGTTTGCAGGTAACAGCGCTCTTTTCTCCGCCGTATAGACCAGCGGCAGATGTCTGGGCTTGCGCCGCCCATTGCTGATACGCCTCCGGGTGCGCGCTGCGTTGCACTGCCTGCGCGGCTTCGGTGATGCGCATCTCTTGCCAGCCTTGAATGTTGAGGAGCTCCTCAAAAAACCGCTCCGAGGCGAAGCGCGGATCGTGTAGTTGTTCGACTGTGCCCCACCCCTGTGAGGGACGTTGTTGGAACAATCCGACCGAGTCGCGATCTCCGCTGGAAAGGTTCTCCAGTTTGGACTCTTGGTAGGCGGTGGCGAGAGCGACGGCTATTCCGTCTTCGCCTATGCCCATTCTCGCGCCGACAGCGGTGATTGTGGCAGCCTGCTCAAGTTGGCTGGGTTTAATTTTGACCGACTCACCATCACCGTAGATGCGACAAGTATCGGAGATGAATGGCAGCGGTAGGTTGACATAACGGGCCAGTGCATAGAAACCGAGTGCCCCCACAACAATGCAAATGCCGGCCGTGATGGCAGCGGTGCGTAGCTTACGCAGCGTCGACCGTGGTGCGGGCGGTGCTGCCGGCCCGCGGTGTCGCGCCGCCGACGCGGTAGCTGGCATCAGTGGACAACTTTCGACGTGGGATTTCTCCGGTAATCGTTCTAGGGTATGTCGGTTCTAGGGTAGGCCGGGGGGCATCCAGCTTGGGTTGCGGTGCGCCATTCTTGCGGCGATTCCTTCGCGTGCTTCGGGGGACATGAAGTAACGGGCCGACTCTTGTGCCCCAGCTCGGAGCGCCTCGCCCATTGTATGCGGCTGAGGGCTTCCAGTTGGTCCCTCCGCAGCAGTAGGTGACGCGGTAAGCGACGTTATTCCGGCGTGACGGAGGAGCCGTTTTATGGCGGCAAGTGCCAATGGTCCTCCTGCTTTCAGTGAGGCGATATACCGTTCCATCGTCTCATCGAGCGCGTCGACAGGGACCGCTCTGGTGATGAGCCCGCCGTGCGCTGCCGTAGGCGCGTCGAAAATGTCACCCGTCAAGAACCATTCGGCGAGGGCATGGGGCTGCGCGCGCGCAAGCACTATGGGCGCGATGCTGGCAGGAATGACGCCCAACCGCACCTCATTAAACCCAAAGGTGGAATCGGTGCTGGCGATGGCGAGGTCGGCGGCGGCCACAAGCCCCATGCCGCCACCCCGAACCGCCCCGTTGACTCGCACGACTACGGGCTTCGGTGCGGTCCACATCAGCTCGAGTAGGTCGGGAAGTAGCTGGACGGGCAGCCGCGTGGAATTGTGATCTGTATCCGAGACTGACGCGGTCTCCCGGACAGATTCCGACAGGTCGGCGCCAGCACTGAAAACCGTACCTGTGTGGGTGAGGACGATGACGCTCACAGAGGGGTCATCGATTGCCTGGCGGAACGCGTTTGTAAGCGCATTGATGAGCTCCGTAGACAGCGCATTACGTTTTGCCGGTCGATCGAGGGTCACAGTGGCGACGCTCTCCGCAACCTCATAGCGCACGGTCTGTGCCGCGTTCGGTGGTCTGACGCCGCTGCTGCCGTGTTCTTGATGGCTCTCTTGCGGCGACATAGCCGCTCCTCTCACCGTCTCCCTTTTTTGCGGATTGCCCGCAATAATGTGTGCCAAAGTTGCGGGCAATCCGCAAAAAGGAGGCGAGGGTTCGCCCGCCTCATTGCCTCTACTGAGCATCCGCCACACTAGCGATATGCCTGGCAAACTCCCTGGAGGCGAGCCAGCTCCCCCAAGCGGCGAGTTGCCGGCCGCGTCCCGTGTCCATGTAGCAACGCGCGGGCTTGGTGCATACATCCATGTGCCGTTTTGTGCGTCACGGTGCGGGTATTGCGATTTCAACACCTACACGCCGAGTGAGCTGAGACGTCAACCGCCATCGCCATCGGCCCGGCCAAGTGAACCGCAGCTGACCACAGACGCCGCCGATTATGTGGACGCCTTAGTTGCCGAGATCGCGTTCGCGGGCCGTGTGCTCACGGAACATCCCGACGCCAGCCCGCCGCTCCAGACCGTTTTTTTCGGCGGGGGCACGCCCACACTCTTACCGGCGTCCGCGTTCGAGCGCATCATGACAGCGTTGCGCCAGACATTTGGGGTGGCGCCAGACGCGGAGATCACTACCGAAGCCAACCCCGAGAGCGTTTCGCCAACCAGTTTGCGGCAGCTACGAGATGCCGGGATTAACCGCATCTCGTTGGGGATGCAGTCCGCTCGTAGCCATGTGTTAGCCGTGTTAGAACGGCAGCACACGCCTGGGCGAGCGCAGCAGGCGGTCGCCGAGGCACGCGCGGCTGGGTTTTCTTCGATCAACCTCGATCTGATCTATGGCACACCTGGTGAAAGCGACGACGATTGGCGCGCGTCGTTAGCAGCAGCAATTGAGTCCGATGTGGACCATGTCTCGGCTTATTCGTTAATCGTGGAGGACGGCACCCGGTTCGGCCGGAGCGTATCCCGCGGTCTGGTGCCCGCCCCGGACGATGACGTGTTGGCAGATCGCTATCTCATCGCAGAGAAAATGCTGACCGAGGCGGGGCTGCGCTGGTACGAGGTCTCTAATTGGGCACGCGCGCCGCGGCATCGCTGCCGTCACAACGAGTTGTATTGGCGCGGGGAGAACTGGTGGGGTTTCGGCCCCGGCGCGCATAGCCATGTGGGCGGCGTTAGGTGGTGGAACGTCAAACATCCCCATGCCTATGCGGAGCGACTACAGCGGGGGGTGTCGCCCGCGCAAGCGCGCGAGACTGTAGGGCCGGAAGCTGCGACCTTGGAAGAGGTGATGCTTCGATTACGCCTTACAGAAGGATTGCCGCTGTCGCGTTTGGACGATGCTGGCCGGGCCGCCGCGGCAACCGCGGTCCACAGTGGACGACTCGACCCAGCCGCGCATGCCGCCGGGCGAGCGGTCCTCACATTGCGGGGCCGGCTCCTCGCCGACGCCGTGGTCCGCGACCTGGTTTTTTAATACCAGCCGCGGGTTAAGAGCCAGAATGTGGAGCTAATCATGCCGACTTCCTCTTCTCTAGTGGTAGTCCAAGTAATCGACTGACATGGCGGTGCGAGCACGGAATGCCGGCATTCCTCAAGCGGGCAAGTATGCTTGGCACTCAGCAGATGTGAGTGCCAATACGCAAAGGCTGAACCGCCCAGGTCAGCTTCGGTGTTAGCCAACAATGAGGGTGAGGGGTGAGACGTGGCGAGCGAGTCGTTAGACGAGCGCAAGTTGGAGATTTTGCGTGCGATCATCGAGGACTACGTCTCCACCAATGAGCCCATTGGCTCTAAGACGCTGGCAGAACGGCACCGGCTCGGCGTTTCACCCGCGACCATCCGCAACGACATGGCCGCGTTGGAGGAAGAGGGCTACATCGCTCAGCCGCACACCAGTGCTGGGCGTGTGCCGACCAACAAGGGTTATCGCCTTTTTGTCGATCGACTCGCGACCATCAAGCCGCTCTCGTCCGCCGAACGCAGGGCGATTCACCAGTTCCTGGAACGCGCTGTCGACCTTGACGATGTGGTGAGTTCCACTGTCCGGCTACTCGCTCAACTCACGCGCCAAGTAGCGGTGGTGCAATACCCCAGCTTGACCCGAAGCCGGGTCCGGCATCTCGAATTGGTGCCGGTTGCCGCCCATCGTCTGTTGTTGGTGTTGATCACTGACACGGGGCGGGTGGAGCAGCGGGTGGTCGAATTCCCCATTGACCTCGACGATCAGCACGTGACGGAGCTGCGCACTGTCATTAACACCGCACTGGTCGATCACCGATTGGTGGATGCGCCGCTGCGGGTTGAAGAGCTGCTCGCGGGAGCTGAGCCGAGGTTGCGCCCCTCCTTGACGACGTTGTCCAGCGTTCTGCTCGAGGCGTTGGTGGAGCGGCGAGAAGAACGTATTGTGCTGGCGGGCACGGCTAACTTGACCCGCAGTACCTGGGACTTTCCGAACACGATTCGTCCGGTGTTAGAGGCGCTGGAGGAGCAGATGGTTTTGCTCAAGTTGATCGGGGAGATGGATGTGCCGGAGACGCTGCGGGTGCGGATAGGCGACGAGAATCAAGTCGAGGGGTTGCGTGGCACCTCTGTAGTAAGCGCCGGATACGGTGCTGGGGACACCGTGTACGCCGGGCTGGGCGTGCTTGGCCCTACCCGTATGGATTATCCGAGCACCATTGGTGCGGTTCGCGCCGTCGCCCGATATGTCGGAGACCTACTCACCGGCTCGTAGTGCACAACGTATAAACAGTCACGACCTTGCGTGCGAGGTCATGAGATCCACTGGAGACAGGCAACCGTGGCCAAGGACTATTACGCCATCTTGGGTGTGCGTAAGGATGCGACCGGTGAAGAAATCAAGCGGGCGTATCGCAAACTCGCTCGGGAGTTACATCCAGACGTTAATCCCAATCCCACCGAGCAAGAGCGGTTCAAAGAGGTATCCGCCGCTTACGAGGTGCTGTCCGATCCGGCTAAGCGCGAGATCGTCGACTTGGGCGGTGATCCGCTAGCTCCTGGCGGCGGAATGGGTGGAGCTGACGGTCCTGGCGGCCCATTCGCCATGGGATTCCAAGATCTGATGGACGCCTTTTTCGGCGGATCAGCGGCGAGCTCACGAGGCCCGCGGCCACGCCGTCGGCCAGGCAACGATGCGTTGATTCGGCTCAGTCTGGAGCTCGAAGAGGCCGCGTTTGGCGTCGACAAAGAGCTCGCCGTCGACACCGCGGTGTCATGCACTAAGTGCGGTGGCAGCGGCGCCGCACCGGGGACGGCTCCCGTGACGTGTGAGACGTGTGGCGGTCAGGGCGAGATTCAAACGATCCAGCGCTCGTTCTTGGGTCAGGTCATGACCACTCGTCCCTGCGCTGCTTGTAAAGGCTACGGAACGACGATCCCTAACCCGTGTGGCGACTGCGCTGGCGAAGGACGGGTACGGGAACGTCGCACCATCACCGTGACCGGTGCCGTCAGGAGTTGAGGACGGCATGCGGATTCGGCTCGCCGGTGAAGGTGAGGTGGGCCCTGGCGGTGGCCCAGCGGGCGACCTTTATATCGAGATCCATGAACAACCACACGATGTGTTCACCCGTGAGGGCGACGACCTGCATTGTCGAATTTCTTTGCCAATGACCGCGGCCGCGCTCGGAGCCAAGCTCACCCTGAAGACCTTGGACGGCGAGGAGAACGTCGAGATTAAGGCGGGAACACAACCTGGTTCGATCGTGCGGGTTCGTGGCAAGGGCTTGCCACACATGCGGGGCAATGGACGTGGCGATCTCCACGTGCACCTGGAGGTAAAGACTCCTACTAAATTGGACCTGGAGCAGGAAAAGCTCATGCGGGATCTGGCCCGGCTACGCCATGAGGAGCACCCCGAGCCGCTGCGTCAGAACGGCTTTTTCGCGAAGATGCGCGACGCTTTTAATGGCCACTGAGTCAAATGGTCGCTGAGCCAATGGTCATTGAGTCTGCCCACCCGGTTTTTTTCGCTGACCCGCTACCAGTGATGGGGCCAGCGGTTTTGGATGGTTCCGAGGGGCACCACGCTGCTCGCGTCCGACGGATGCGAGCAGGCGAGCGGTTGCGCTTGACCGATGGCCGTGGCGGTGTTGCCCAGTGTCAGGTCACAGCCGTGGACGGGGCTTCGTTAGAGCTGCATGTGTCCACTGTGGAGCAATACGATCCAGCTTGTCCACGGTTGGTGGTGGTGCAGGCGCTCCCCAAGGGCGACCGTGGGGAACTGGCCGTCGAACTCATGACGGAGCTGGGCGTAGACGAGATCGTGCCGTGGTGCGCGGCGCGCTGTGTCACCCAGTGGCGGGCCGAACGTGGCGAGAAAGCTCTTATGCGTTGGCGTTCTATTGCCCATGGCGCGGCCAAGCAGGCGCGCCGTCTGTGGTGGCCGCACATTTCACCACTCGCGAGCACCAGTGACGTGGCGAAAACGCTTTCGGCGGTCGACACCGCTTTAGTGCTGCACGAGTCGGCAACCACGAGGCTGGCCACCGTCGACATTCCAAGCCGTGTTCCCGCAACGGGAGGGACGATCGCGCTCGTGGTTGGTCCAGAAGGGGGCATCACTGACGATGAGCTCGCCACGTTTTCGTCAGCGGGAGCCATGCCGGTGCTGCTTGGGCCCACTGTGCTGCGTACTTCGACGGCGGGTGCCGCCGGGCTCGCGGTTGTCAGTGCGTTGACGCAACGATGGGGTCGTTGACCGCGGGCTAGGATCACGCCATGGCTCATGTCGAAGATTGTCTGTTTTGTCGGATCGTTACCGGAGAGATTCCGGCCAAGCTCGTGCACGAGACCGACCGCACGCTGGCCTTTCACGACATTCATCCCAAGGCGCCGGTGCACGTACTGGTCATCCCTAAGGCGCATTACCCGACGCTTGCCGAGCTCGCGGCCGCAGACCCAGAACTCGTGGGTGAGGTAGCCCTGACGGCCGGCGAGGTTGCTAAGACACAAGGCGTCGACAAGTCCGGCTATCGAGTGTTGGTTAACACCGGCGCTGACGCGGGGCAGGAAGTATTTCATGTGCATGCCCACGTACTGGGAGGTCGAGGCCTCGGCCCGATGGTGAGCGGCTGACGGTGGCCCCGATTAAGATGGAGCGCATCCCATTGAGACGCCGAGACCGAAAGCTGAGTGAGTGAGGCCAGTCGGCCACTTTATGTCCCACATCACAGATACAGACGCCGTCCCTGCCACTGCGAGCGCCGAGCATTCCCATACTGGAGCTGTTGCTCAGTCGCGCATTGTGATTGACGATCGCGATGCCGTCAGTCTGTTTGGTTCGGGTGACGCCGTTCTCAAGCTGGTCGAGGCGTCGTTGCATAGCGATATTCATGTGCGCGGTAACGAGATCACTCTTACCGGCCAGCCGTCCGATAACGCCTTTGCCGAAAGGGTGTTTGATGAACTGCTGGCATTGATCGGCAAGAGTGAGCCGGTCACGCCGGACGCGGCGCGGCGAGTGATCCAGATGCTCGATCACGACACAGAAGCCAAAGAGCGTCCCGCCGAGGTGCTCACTCTCAACATTATTTCCCGTCGTGGCCGGTCGATTCGCCCGAAGACGCTCAACCAAAAGCGCTATGTGGACGCTATCGACAAGCACACCGTGGTTTTTGGCATAGGGCCCGCTGGTACCGGCAAAACCTACCTAGCTATGGCCAAAGCGGTGCAGGCGTTGCAGGCTAAGCAGGTCAATCGCATCATCTTGACTCGCCCCGCCGTGGAGGCCGGCGAGCGGCTCGGGTTTCTGCCGGGCACGCTGTACGAGAAGATCGACCCATATCTGCGGCCGTTGTACGACGCATTGCACGACATGCTCGACCCTGAGTCGATCCCGCGACTCATGCAGGCGGGCACCATCGAGGTTGCCCCGCTGGCATATATGCGTGGCCGGACCCTGAATGACGCATTCATCATTTTGGACGAGGCACAGAACACCACTCCCGAGCAGATGAAGATGTTCCTGACCCGGCTGGGGTTTGGGTCCAAAATAGTGGTGACCGGCGATGTGACGCAGGTCGATCTCCCGGGGAACACGACCAGTGGCCTGCGAGTGGTGCGCGAGATCCTCGATGGTGTCGACGATGTCCATTTCGCTACGCTGAACAGCGCCGATGTGGTGCGTCATCGGCTTGTCAGCGACATTGTGGACGCTTACGCCAAGTGGGACGAGGCGGGGTAGGACTGTGAACACATGGCTATAGAGATCGCCAACGAGTCCAATCTGGAGGTTGACGAGGCCGCGCTGTTATCTCTGGCGCGGCACACCCTCGAAGAGATGGGCGTCAACCCCATGGCCGAGCTGTCAATGCTGTTGGTCGAGCCGGAGGCCATTGCCCAGCTCAACAAGCACTGGATGGAAAAGGACGGCCCGACCGACGTGTTGGCCTTCCCCATGGACGACTACGAGGTCGACCACGGCCCGGGTCATTCCGATGACGACGAACCAGCGCTATTGGGCGACATTGTGCTGTGTCCGACTGTCGCCGAGAAACAGGCGAAGACAGCAGGCCACCGGCGGGACGACGAGCTGTTTCTGCTGACAGTGCATGGGATTTTGCATTTGCTGGGTTACGACCATGGCGATCCTCAGTCGGAGCGCGAGATGTTTGGCTTGCAAGGTCGGCTGGTGTTGGCGTGGAGAGATGCTCAGGGCATTGGCGACACGGGCTTTGTGCCGCCAGTACCCCGGCTGAGTTAGTAGCCCGACAATGAGCGCCCTTTCAATCGTCTTTGGCGCGGTTATCTTGGTGCTGCTCGCCGGCGTCTTCGCGATGACCGATGCGGCGTTGACGCGCATCTCGCCCACCCGCGCGGCTGAGCTGGTCCGTGAACACAAGCGCGGGGCTAAAGCGCTCGTGGCGGTTGCCCGGTCGCTTCCGCACCATGTGAGCTTGTTGCTCTTGCTGCGTATCGCCTGCGAGCTAACCGCCACTGTTCTGGTCACGTTTGTGGCAGTGGATCGCTGGGGGTTGGGGGTGCTTGCGGCGCTGGCGGCCGCCGGCGGGATGACGATCGTCAGCTTTGTGGTGATTGGTGTTGGCCCACGGACCGTGGGCCAACAGCATCCGTATGGGGTGGCGCTCGCGATGGCTGGTCCTACCCGGTCGCTGGGACGGGTATTGGGGCCGCTGGCGCGGTTGCTGACCATTATCGGGAATGCTGTGACGCCCGGGCGTGGCTATCGCGAGGGCCCCTTCGCCACCGAGGTTGAGTTGCGAGATCTTCTTGACTTGGCGGAGCAACGCGGTGATGTCGAGCATGAAGAACGTGACATGATTCATTCGGTGTTTGAGTTGGGCGACACCATGGTGCGCGAAGTCATGGTTCCGCGTACCGACGTGGTGTGGATCGAGCGCGACAAGAGCGTGAGACAGGCGCTTGCTCTGGCGTTGCGCAGCGGTTTTTCACGAATTCCGGTCATTGGCGAGAGCGTCGACGATGTGCGTGGGGTTATTTATCTCAAAGATCTTGTGAAGACCGTCTATTCAGGACAATACGATCGTGCGCTGACCGCCGCCGCTGGCAAACAGCGAGTCGATCACGTAATGCGGGAAGCCGAATTTGTCCCTGAGTTCAAGCCAGTGGATGAGCTGCTGCGCGAGATGCAGGCCCGTCGAATCCACATCGCCGTTGTGGTGGATGAGTATGGCGGCACCGCGGGTCTGGTCACCATTGAAGATTTGGTCGAGGAGATCGTGGGTGAGATCACCGACGAATACGACCATGAGCGGCCGCCCATCGAACCGGTCTCTACCGATGACGACTCGACCGCTTATCGTGTGACCGCACGCCTCTCTGTGGCGGACCTCGCTGAACTGTTCCATGTGGACGTTCCCGCCGAGGACGTGGAAACCGTCGGCGGGCTGATGGCTCAAGCGCTGGGCAAGGTGCCCATCCCGGGAACGACAGTGGCGGTCAACGGGCTTACCCTGACCGCTGAGTCCGCTGGAGGCCGCCGTAACCGCATCGACACCGTACTTGCTCGACAGATGTAGATACGGCTATGGCAGGCCGTCCGTGAGGTAATGGCGCTAGCCCCAATTACAAATTTCCGCGACGTTCTTGCTCGCGCTCGATCGCTTCGAAGAGCGATTTGAAATTGCCTTTTCCAAACCCGAGTGAACCATGCCGTTCGATGAGTTCAAAGAAGACAGTGGGTCGGTCCTCAAGAGGCTTAGTGAAAATTTGCAAGAGATAGCCGTCTTCATCTCGATCGACCAAAATTTTTCGCTTTTGTAGCTCCTCAATGGGGGCACGCACCTTGCCAATACGAGCGCGCAATTCTGGGTCTGTGTAATAGGTTTCTGGGGTATCGAGGAATTCGATGCCGGCGGCGGTCATCGCGTCGACTGAGGCGATGATGTCGTTAGTAGCGATAGCGACATGTTGTGCACCCGCACCACCGTAGAACTCCAAATACTCATCGATCTGAGATTTGCGTTTACTCACGGCGGGCTCGTTGAGCGGAAATTTAACTTTGCGACTTCCATTGGCTACTACCTTGCTCATGAGAGCGGAGTATTCGGTGGCAATGTCGTCACCAATGAATTCCTGCATATTGGTGAAACCCATGACCTTCTTGTACCAATCGACCCAGTAATCCATTTTTCCTAGCTCGACGTTACCGACAATGTGGTCAATAGCTTGGAAAAACCGCTTGGGCTGCAGGCCGGCGTCGATGAGCTTTTGTCGGTCAACCATGGGTGCGCGGGCGACGAAGCCGGGCAAGAATGGCCCGTGATACCGGGAGCGGTCCACCAAGCTGTGGCGGGTCTCTCCGTAGGTGGCGATCGCGGCCATGCGTACGGTGCCATGCTCGTCGGTGACGTCGTGCGGCTCCTCCAGGCCTTCTGCGCCCTGTCCAATAGCGTGGGCGTATGCCTTGTCCACATCGGAGATATCGAGTGCGATGTCGACGATGCCGTCCCCATGCTGGACCCAGCTTTTGCCCACTTTGGTACCGGCGTGCACTTCGCCGGTCAGTACGAAGCGGGCAGAACCAGATGTGAGTACGTATTCGGCGTAGTCGCGCTGTCCTTGCTCTGGGCCGCGATAAGCAACGACATTCATGCCAAAACCAGAGGAATAGAAATGTGCGGCTTGCTTTGCGTTGCCAACATAAAAGCGGACGTAGTCCAAGCCGTTGACCGGAAATGGATCCGCGGAATCGTCATGCGGCGTCGTACCGATGAGAACATCGATGTCTTGACTATCTACATGGGACGCTTCGAAGCCGATTTTTTCGGTGGCTTGAGTCATGCCTGCTCCTGAACAAGGGGTGCGCCGCCAAAAAATGGCAGCAGAAATTACGTGTTCAACGGTTGTCATTGTTCCGGGATCGTGACGAAAATGCTGAAGCTTTGTGGCAATTTTTTTAAAAATTTAAGAAGCATCGCGCGGGATTTATTTGCATCATGTGCGACATTTTTGCGCGAGTACCTTCTTATGTGTATCGCTTAATCGGGTTACTTTGTGCGACACCGGGCGCATATACCCCAATAAATGACCTCAGCTTCATCGATAGAAAATCCATGAGTGTCACGGGCAGTAAGACAGGGGCGATATTCGGCCGCACAATCCACATCGGCCATCGCGCCACATCGTCGACACACCACATGATGGTGGTTGTCGCCGACCCGAGTCTCGTAGCGGGCGGGATGGCCGGCTGGTTCAATTCGGCGCGCTAAGTGAGCCCCAGTCAACGCATGCAAAATGTCGTAGACAGCTTGTGTAGAAAGGGATCCGAGCTCAGCTCGTGCGGCCGTGGTGATCACCTCAACCTCGGCATGTGGGTTTTCGCGCAAGGCTCCGAGCACTGCGAGTCGGGGCCGGGTCACCCGCATTCCCGCCCGTCGGAGATCCGCCTCGAGCGGCATGCTTTTCTCGGTGTTGGCACGTGTGCCAGCCTTGTCAGCGCTGTAGGGAGGCGTAGGAGTTGAATCTGACGTGTTCATGCGCCCCTCGACATAACCGCGAATCTTGACACAGGTCGAGAAGTAGGCGCGCACAGGCCGTGCGTCACAATGGTCTCCGTGACAGATTCCGCAGAAAACTTCCGTGCCGGCTTTGCCTGTTTTGTGGGGCGCCCGAATGCCGGAAAGTCGACGTTGACCAATGCGCTCGTGGGCACGAAAGTCGCCATTACCAGTAATCGGCCGCAAACTACCCGTCACACCATTCGCGGAATTGTGCATCGACCCGATTCACAGTTGGTACTGGTGGACACACCTGGGTTACATAAGCCTCGAACCCTGCTGGGCGAGCGACTAAACCAACTGGTGCGCGCAACCTGGGCTGAGGTTGATGTCATTGGCCTGTGTATTCCCGCCAATGAACAGGTCGGCCCCGGTGACCGCTTTATCGCCAATGAGATCGCTGAGGCAAAGCGCACCCACAAAATTGCCATCGTCACCAAAACTGATTTAGCGGACAAAACACAAGTTGCCGAGCAGTTATTAGCTGTCGAAAAGTTGGCAGATTTCTCGGAGATAGTTCCTGTCAGCGCCGTAAGCGGCGAGCAGGTTGAGGTGCTCGCTGATGTGCTCACAAAATATCTTCCCGACTCGCCACCTCTTTATCCAGATGGGGATCTGACCGACGAACCCGAACAGACCATGGTCGCCGAGTTGGTGCGCGAAGCGGCGCTCGAAGGCGTGCACGACGAATTGCCGCATTCGCTGGCCGTAGTCGTCGAAGAAATGATTCCGCGAGAAAACCGCGACGACCTCATCGACATCCACGTCAACATCTATGTGGAGCGGCAAAGTCAGAAAGCGATTGTCGTCGGTGCAAAAGGCTCGCGCATTAAGGACGTAGGGAGCACCGCCCGCCGCCACATCGAAGCGTTGCTCGGAAGCAAGGTCTATCTTGATCTTCACGTCAAGATCGCTAAAGACTGGCAGCGGGACCCGCGCCAACTCCGCAAGCTCGGCTTCTAAGTGGGGGCATTCGCTCCGTAGTTATCCACAATCGGGTGAGCCAAGTAGTGGTGCACACCACAGGGCGCATACGATCGCGGGCAACCGGTATTCATCGTGGCGTGAGTTCTTGCGCTGCGCTCTGTCGATCGTTTGCCGGCGTTCGCGCTACACATGGAGAGCCCCCATGACTGGAAGCCACGCTGAGCGCGCTGCCGCGCTCAATACCGAAGAACTCGATGCCTTTGCCAACGTATTCGCTGCGGTCAGTGGCAATGTGGCGTCGGTGTTATTGGGCAAGCCCGAGGTGGTGCGGCTTGCGCTGACGGCGCTGTTTGCCGAGGGTCACCTGCTCATCGAGGATGTGCCCGGGGTGGGCAAAACCACCATCGCGCGGGCAATCGCCGCGTCAGTTGAGGGGGAGTGGCGGCGGATTCAATTCACCCCCGACCTGCTGCCTTCCGATGTCACTGGCGTCACGATTTTCAACCAAGCGGTCCGCGAGTTTGAGTTCCACTCCGGGCCGGTCTTCTCCAATGTGGTCATTGCTGACGAAATCAACCGGGCCTCGCCCAAGACCCAATCCGCATTGCTCGAGGTCATGGAAGAACGACACGTCACGATCGACGGGGTAGGCAGGCCCGTTCCACGGCCCTTCATGGTGGTGGCGACCCAAAATCCGATCGAAATGGACGGCACCTATCGGTTGCCCGAGGCGCAACTCGACCGGTTCCTGATGCGCGTCAGCGTGGGTTATCCGAGCGAAGACATTGAAGTCGACGTGTTGCACCAGGCAGTGTCGGGGCGCTCAGTCACCGAGCTAGAGCCAGTCACCACCACGGGAGCTGTCGCCGAGCTCATCGAGCTCGCCCAACGTGTGTATGTGGCCGAACCGCTCTATCGCTATGGCGTTCAGCTCGCTTCGGCTACCCGGCAGCTGCCGGAGGTGCGGGTTGGTGTCAGCCCACGTGGAGCTATCGCGTTGGTACGTGCGGCCCAAGTATTCGCGCTGACGCAGCGCCGTGGATACGTCATTCCGGAAGACTTCAAAGCTCTCATCGGTTCGGTCTTTGCCCACCGGCTGGTGCTCACACCAGATGCGCACATGGGGGGCGCGACCACCGATGCGGTGCTCGCCAGCGCGATCGAGGCGGTGCCAGCGCCGCAGCCCGAGCGCACGGCTGTGCCCGTCTAAGGCGTGCCCGCGATGCGAGTTACTTCCCGTGGTGTAGGTCTGCTGCTTGCGGGCGGCGCGCTTCTTTCTGCTGGGCTCGTTTTTGGCTATCCCGAACTGACGGTATTGGGATGCGCCGCAGTTGTTTGCGTTGTGGTCGCGTTTGGTTGGGTTTGGCGGCGATGGGCGTTACACGTTACCCGAGTGGTGACCCCAGATCGGGTGGTGCGCGGGGGAGAATGCCGTGGAATTGTGACGGTCCACAATAGAGCTCGCTGGCGCGGCATGGACGTCATTGCCTTTGATCACGCGGGTGGAGTCGAGGTGCCCATTCCCGCGTTGCGGCTATCGGCCGGCAAGGATGTCGCCGTCGCCTATATGTTGCCGACAGAGCGGCGAGGCGTCATCGACGTGGGGCCGGTCCGCATCGAGCGTCGAGACCCACTCGACCTGGTGCGGACACGACGCGACTTTGGAGAGACTCGGCGAATATGGGTGCATCCGAAGGCTCGCACCTTGCGATCAGTGCCCGCTGGAGCCGCGCGCAGCCTCGATGGTCTCGTCGACAAGATCGAACATGGCAGCATCACCTTCCACGCGCTTCGCGAATACGTGGCCGGAGACGACCTGCGCCATGTGCACTGGCGTACGTCTGCGCGGGTCGGCGAGCTCATGGTGCGCGAACACGTCGACACGAGCCAGCCACGCGTACTGGTATTGCTTGACGACCGCATCGATCCCCTTGATGAGGGCGGCAGAGTTTTTGAAGACGTTGTTGAGGTCGCGGCGTCGGTGTTGCTGGCGGCTCTGCGCGATGGTTTATCTGTCACGCTGCATTTGGTAAGCGGGGGCGTGGCGGTGAGTTCGCAAGCGGGGAGAAGCCCGCAGCCTTTCCTCGACGCTCTTGCCGAGGTGTCACCCAAGAACGGCTCATTCGAAGAGGCGGTGGATCGGCTGCACCATCGGCGCATCGGCGACACGCTCGTCGTTTTGACGGGGGCAGCCGGCGAAGCGGACACCAAGAGCGTGGCGCGGCTTCGTTCTATGTATCCGTCCATTGTGGTCGCCATCATGGGTCAGCGGGATGTCGGCATGAGCAGCGATTCCGGCATGCTGATCATCGGTTCGGCAACCTCAGCCGAGCTTGCGACGGCGTGGGATGGAGTGGCTGGGTGGTGACGCTATGCGCAAGCCAATAACCATGCGTGCTTTGATACCGGCGTGCACCGTGGCAGCGCTGTCCGCGATCGCCAGTATCGCGTTCACCAGGCTGTATTCGTCAGCGCGACTGCTCGAGCTGATGCTGGGGGCGGTCGGTGTTGCCCTGATGCTTAGCCTTGTGCTGCGCACACGCCGAGCTGCGTTGTCGGCCGCACTCCTGACATCCATGGTCTTCCTGGCCGGATATCTCTTCTTCGCTGTGGCGATGACACGGCCCCCAGGCGCGGGCTCGGCGCCCGCGCTACTCACCGATGCGCTGGGTAACGCTGGGGCACGCATGCTGGCCAGCACTATTCCTATCGATGCCGTTCCCGACACAGTGGTCTTACCGATTTTCCTCGTCTGGGTTGCCACACTCGGCGGGGTCGAACTAGCCCTCCGATCGGGCGCGCTGTTGGCTGCTTTCGCTCCGCCCACGTGCGTCTATGTCCTTGCGCTGCTCTTTGCCGGCCCAAACGCGCAAGCGGAGGTGAGGTGGGCCATCGTCTATGTCGTGGTGGGCATAGTGGGCATCGCCGCCGGGACGCGCTCACCCCGCGCTCGCGGGCTGGAGCGTTTACCTGCACAAGCACGGCGCTGGTACCGGATCAGACGGCTGGTCTTCGGTGCCGCGGGGCTAGTGCTGATCATCATCGCGACCGTGGCAGTGGGGCCCGCGGTGGCCGAGTTGTCCACGCAGCGTCCGGCAGATCCGCGTTCACATGTCTCCGCACCCCAACAGCAACTTCCGGAGTCCAATCCGCTCGCTCGGCTTTCCGCGTGGGCGCGGAGCCCGCAGCAGCCGTTATTCACCGTGAAGACCGACCATCCCAGCCGGATAAGTTGGGTGGTTCTCACCGACTATGACGGTCTTATGTGGACACCAGGTGGTGAGTATCACTCGTCTGGCTCTGTTCTTCCGGTCCGCAATGTGCCAGGCCCCAGTTCCGCCATCGACCAGGAATACACGATGGTCGGTCTTAACGGCGTGTGGCTTCCGGCGATCGATCAGGCTCGCCAAGTCACTCAGGCCAGGGTGTCGTACAACCCGGCCACGGGAACGCTGCTATATCCACAAGGGACGAAAACTGGCCTTCGGTACGACGTGCGCTCACGTGTTCCTCAGCAAAATGCTGCCGCACTCGACGACGCGAGATTATCGCGTAGCCCAGTGATTCGTCAGTACGCAAAACGACCGTCTCCTGTGCCCAAGGAGGTGGAGCGGCTCGCCTACACCACCGTCCAGAAGGCCAATACGCCATACCAGCAGGCGCTGCTGTTGGAGCGGTACATCCACGACAATCACACCTTCTCGGTGAAGGCTCCCTCGGGCCATGGCCTCGCTAATCTGCGGTTTTTCTTGACAACGGACCCAAAGGCGGGCGGTCACCGTGGCACCTCCGAACAATTCGCCACGGCTTTTGCGCTGCTCGCGCGGATAGTGGGATTGCCCACTCGGATCGTGGTTGGCTTCCACGCGGGGTCCAAACAAGACAACGGGCGGTACCTCGTCAAAAGCGGGGACGCCTTTGCGTGGCCGGAAGTGTATTTTGACGGACCCGGTTGGGTGGCGTTCGATCCGACGCCAGCGCAGGGCAAGGACGCGACTTTGCCCGCCGATGAGCAGACCGCGCAAGCAAAACAACGGCTGCAAGAAAAGCAGCGGCAGCTTCAACAGCTTAAAAAACCTGGCACTCAGCCTTCGCGCGACAGCCACGCGAGCGCAGTGGCCCACGATCCATACTGGATTGTTGGCCACCTAGGTACTCTCGCCGCGGCCGTGGGTGTAGCGGCTGGGGGGGTTGTAGTAGTCGCGTTAATCGCTGTATTTATTGCGAGGCGCAGTCTTCGCCGACGCAGACTGCGCCGAGGCTCGGAAAGCCATCGGATCACGGGTGCCTGGCACGAAATCGTCGACGCGCTGCGCCTTGCTGGACGTTGGCCGGGCGCTGCGGCCACGGCTAGCGATGTTGCCGCCGCTGCCGCCGTTCCTGTCGCTGGCTACCACAAACAGCCACCACTTGTGTCAGTTATTTCGGTGGCGGATGCCGTCAATGCGGCCGCGTTCGCTCTGGGGCTCGTCTCCACGAACGATGTGACGTCGGCTGTGTACACGGCTGATGAATACCGTCGCCAGTTGCGTCGTCGCCGGTCGTGGTGGCGTCGATGGTGGTGGTCACTCACACCGCAACCGCTTATCTGGGCACGAGCACGTCCTCATTCGGCGGTGGTACCCCCCAGGCGAGATGTGCAGACGGGGTCGGAGGGCGCAAGCTCCTCATTGGACAGCACTGTGACTACTTTGAAGCAGTAATCGGTCCGCGCGTTGAGTCCCGAGACGTTGAAGCTGGTGTTGCCTTTAGTGGCGTTCCCGTAGGCGCGCGTCTTCTGGCCGGACTGGGCGCCCAAGATGAGGAATGGTGCTTTGCCGTTGGTGGTGTCTTGCCACGTTAAGGTAATGGAGGCGCCGTCATCTTTGAGGTGCACATCGTGCGGTGCGCCTTCGTTTACTAGCGACGCGGAAGCGATGGGGTTGGGAGTTTTTATTGTTCCCCGCGACCGTTCTTGGACGGCGTGATGATTTTTCACAATAAGAAACCCGATGACGGTCAACAATCCCAAAATGACGCCGACAACGGAGGCGGTCAGCAGCAGGCGACGCCACGATAGCGGGGGATATTCGTCGTCGTCTTCATTGTCGTTGTCATGGTCTGGAGGTTTCTGTCGGGTGTCATCGGTGGTCGGCGTGGGATACAACGACGGTAAGGGCGCGTGTATGTCGGCGGGTGGCGCGCTGTGGGGGTAGTTCTGATATTCGGGTTGCCCAGCTGCGGGCGACATCATGGGCGGCACTGAGACTGGTCCGGCGGCAAATGGGTAGCCGGGTGGCGCTGTGGGCGGAGCGGATGGCGCTGGTGGTGCCGACATTGCGGGCGGGTTACTGAGCCGCGCGGGCAGATCGTTGTTGTTTGGGGGCGCCGAATGAGGGTTTCCCAGCGGAGGTTGCCCCACATGTTCGGTGCGCATAGGTGCGTAGTAGACGGTGAGAGCATCTGGCGTTCCGGCGTATGGGCCAGCCCATGGGCTGTGGACGGAGGTCCGCGCGATGTGCATTCGAAGGGTTTCGGTGAAGGCGAGCGCGGTGGGGTGACGATCGTCGACGCGTTTGGCCATCGCGCGCTCAATCTCGGTCTGTAGCCAATCGGGTGTGTCTTCTCGGGGAATTCGCGGAACCGGTGTCTCGATGACTCGTTGGCGAAATTCGGCCGGATCTTGCCCCGGATTGTCAAAAGGGGGCCGTCCCACAAGCAGATTCCACATGGTGGAAGCAAGACTGTAGAGATCGGACTGTCCAGTTTGGTGATCTTGTGAAAGCGTCTCAGGGGAGGCGTGGTGTGGGGTGAGCTTTTGTAGCGTTTCGGTGTTGGCTGTGTCGTCGGTCGCATACGCGATCCCGAAGTCGGTCAGGGCTGGGCCAAAACGTGACCGCAAAATGTTGGGCGGCTTGACATCGCGGTGAATGATGCCGACCTCATGTGCCGCGTGCAGCGCCTCGCCGATTTTGATGCCGACTTCGAGCACGTCTTTGACAGGAAGGGGGCCGGCTTCCTTCAAGATCTGTGCGTAGGAGCCGCCTTCGCAGTACTCCATCACGATGTAGGGCTGGCCGGCATCGGTGATGCCAGTGTCAATGATGCTGACGATGTGCGGCGAGCTGGACAGCCGCACCAAGGTGTCAAGCTCTCGCTGGACGGTGGCATCGGTGGTCATCACATTGTCGACGAGAAGGACTTTGATGGCCACTTTGCGTTTGAGCCGTATTTGGTCGGCCCGAAAGACTATTGCGGTGCTTCCATGAGCAATCAGTTCGAGATTGTCGTAACCCTCCAAGCCTGGGATGGCAGAAGCTTGGTGCAACGGGGCGGTGGCATCGTCTGCCGGCGTGCGGCGGGGAGGAGGCGAACTCGTGGGGGTCATCGAGGCCAAGCCTTCCAGTCTTGATGGGTCGGGTTCATTGTGCGCGCCCGTGGCTCGCCCCGCCGCGAGCCCAAGCGCGGTCATATCCCACCATGCCATGCCGCGATGGCGGACGTCTGTCGCTCGTTGGGTCTTAAGTCACTCGTAGAGTAAGTCCCTCGAAAACGTGGTGCGGCCTTCGAATCGGAAGCCGTCGCCGGTGCAGAGCTGCGAGGTCCTCTTATCGTGTGACGCGACCTAATGTGAAGGTTATCTGTGGATTGTGAAAAGAATCAGATATCGACGTTTGACTCTATGTTCATATAAGTTGATTGTTAACGTACCGAGGTGTTTTCCTCACCTATCGGAAGGATCGTTTCCAATTGCGCCACTGTATATGGTCATCGGGGATGTGGTGTTACTGGCGATTCTAATACCAGTATAAAGCCAAAAGAAAATACCGCTGAGTCGCTAATTCGAGCATTGAAGTCCGGCGCGCAAGGTATCGAGTTAGACATTCACTTAACAAGAGATGGATATCTCGTTGTTTATAACAAGGGCCGAATAGATGGCGTACGTATCGCCGAAGAAACCTTGGATCGATTGCAAATAAAATATGGCATCCAAACATTCGATCATACAGAAGAAAAACTCGTCGAATACCAAGCGGAGCGACGGAAAGCTGGCGATGCCGAGTATCGTATCGCGCTCAATGTTGAAATTAAAACTGGTTACACCGAAAATGAGCAAGTGTTAGAACATAACATAATACAAACTTTTCAAAAACGAATTGTTCGACTTTCCAATGCCTTCTCGCTCATGGTATCTTCATTCGATCCGACAGTTATTTCTAGTTACAGTAAATATCGTTGCGCACGATCAAAAATCAGAAAGCAAGCGCACAATAGATTTCGCATAGCGAAGTCTCCCAATAACCATCCGTCCTTGCGATTTAAACTTGGCTATCTCTTCGCCAGTCACGACGTGAGAAATCGCCAGCAAAGAATTTCCTTGAGGGAAGCGGTTCGACGCGCTAAAGCATGCAAAGCAGATATGGTAAATGTTCATCGATCGATGCTTCTTTACGACTCGGCTGGGCAGCCAAACCGATGGCTTACGCGGCAGCTAGAGCAGATTCATGACCAAGGGTTGGGCGTTTTGGCATGGTGGTCTGGGGCAGACGATAGGGCAGCTGAAGCGCACGAGGCCACCACGTTATTGCTCGCGGGTGTTGATGCGGTTTGTGTCAATGAGGTGCCGGCTGTGGTTCGCTGGCTACATCGGCCTAGAGAGCTCGTGTCCCGCATGTTCTCACCCATCCCCAATGCGCGCCTGGGGATGCTGGGGTCAAATCGTGGCTTTCAAGTGGGGGTCACAGGCGGGGCCGTCCTTGCCCGATAAGTTCGGTCGATCAGGTGATGGTCCACCATGTAAGAATTACGGAGTGAACCTCTACCGAGACGATGCTGTGGTGTTACGGACACAAAAGCTCGGCGAGGCTGATCGAATTGTTACTTTGCTGAGCCGGCGTCATGGAAAAATCCGGGCCGTGGCACGCGGGGTTCGCAAGACCACCAGCCGGATCGGCGCCAGGTTAGAGCCCTTTAGCCACGTTGACGCCCAGTTCTATGCGGGACGCACTGGCAACCGTGGGTTGCACGTGGTGCGGCAAACCGAGACCATTACGCATTTCGGTAAACACATCATGGGTGACTATCCGCGTTATACAGCGGCGAGCGCAGTCGCTGAGACCGCTGATCAGTTGGCGGGCGAGGAGGGCGAACCCACGTTGCGGTTGTATCTGCTGACAGTAGGTGCGTTGCGGTCGCTGAGTGAGGATGCGCATAAGGCGGAGCTGGTTTTGGATGCCTACCTGTTACGTGCGATGGCGATAGCCGGGTGGGCACCGGCGTTAACCGAGTGTGCTGTCTGCGGTGGACGTGGTGTGCATGCCGCGTTTTCGGTGACAGCGGGCGGATGCGTCTGTCGTCATTGTCGACCGGCTGGAGCGGCCTCGCCGTCGCCCACGTCGCTGGAGTTGATGGTCGCATTGCTCAGTGGCGATTGGGCTTATGCGGATACCGCGGACCGCACTACCCGCCGAGAAGCGAGCGGGCTCATCGCCGCACATTTGCAGTGGCACGTGGAGCGTGGGCTAAGGGCGCTTCCTCTGGTGGAACGCGCGAGCTCCCACGCGGCTTCCTTGGGCGGACAGTTGGGTTTTCAGCGCTCGCCGTAAGGTCTATTTGGTGAGTGTCTGTGGATGTGAGGCAGCAGATGTTTTCGCACCGGACCTTAATATGACCGACTTCAGCAGCGCGAGCTCCCACGGTTTGCTAGTCACAGAAAGTAGGCGTTTTGCGGATGGATACAGCTTCTGATCTGGCACATGAAGTCTTGCCGCCTCCTCCGCATCCTTCTGGTATACGGCCGCCGCGGCTTTCGCCAGAACAGATTCCGCGGCATGTGGCGCTCGTGATGGACGGCAACGGGCGGTGGGCAAAAGAGCGTGGCTGGCCACGTACCGAAGGGCATAGGCAAGCCGAGCCAGTACTGATGGACGTGGTGGACGGCTGCATCGAGCTAGGCGTACGTCATCTTTCGGTATTTGCGTTTTCTACCGAAAACTGGCGACGTTCGCCCAGTGAGGTGCGGTTCATTTTGGGCTACAGTCGCGACATTCTGCGCCGTCGGCGCGATGAACTGCACGCACGGGGCGTGCGGATGCGTTGGTCTGGTCGGCGCTCACGGCTGTGGCCGAGTGTGCTGCATGAGCTGGAGACCGCAGAACAGGTGACTCGTCATAATTCGGTGCTCACATTGACGATGTGCATCAACTATGGCGGTAGGGCGGAGATCGCGGACGCGGCAGCGAGCATGGCCGAAGACGTAGCCGCTGGCAAGCTTAAGCCGTCCAAAGTGGACGAGAAAATGTTCGCTCGGTACCTATATGACCCGTTGCTCCCCGATGTCGATCTGTTCATCCGCACCTCCGGAGAACAGCGGATCTCCAATTTCTTGCTCTGGCAGTCCGCCTATGCCGAGTTGGTCTTTACTGACACGAAGTTTCCGGACTTTTCGCGACTGGCCTTGTGGGACGCCATCAGCGAGTACGCCAGTCGCGACCGCCGGTACGGCGGGGTCAAGAAATGACGTGAGCGGTGTGAGTGCGCAGGTGTTTTCATCGACGAGGTGTAGCTTCGCGTCGCTGATGTCGAAGTACACCCCCATTAGCTCAATTTTGCCTTCTTCGATGCGGCTACGCACATACGGGTAGCTGCGGAGATGCTGTAGCTGCTGGGCCACGTTGACCACACACAACTGCTCAGCCTCGGGCAGCTGCTCCGTCGTGGGCGGTGGCCCGTTACGGCGGTAGCGCACCAGGCTGGGCTTGAGGTTGCCAATCCACCGTTCCAAATGACCCTCGTGTCGCTTGAGCCGTCGTGGTTTATGGGCAAGCGCCGCTTGCACCCCACCGCAGGTCGAGTGACCACACACCACAATGGACGTGACCCCGAGATTTTGTACAGCGAATTCGATCGATGCCCCCACCGATGCGTCCGCGCGTGAGCCGTGCGCGGGCACGACGTTGGCGACGTTGCGCACACACAGCAAATCGCCGGGACCGCTGCTGGTGATCACGTTGGGAACGACTCTCGAATCGACGCAGGTGATGAAAAGCTGCTTAGGGTGTTGGCCGTGTGCGCCCAGCTCTTCCAGAAACGGCCGCACGAGCGGTGCGTTTCGATGCTCGAACTCACGCATGCCAGCCAGGATTGAGTCTTTGCTCCCGTGGATCTCGCTTTGTTGCCATTGAGACCACGGGGCGAACCATCGAAGGGGTGGGGCGGGCAGGTGCTTTCGTCCCTCAGGTCGGCCATGCGCCGCCAGCTTGTACCAATTTCCATGGATCTCATCGACAATGACTTTGCCGTCAGACCGGTGATAGGCATCAATCCATTCGGTGAGTGCTTCGTAGCTGGCGTGATCAATGAAGTCGGTATGCAGCTCGACAGTGACCCGCTGCCCATGGGGAATGCCGCGCAGTTCCCTGACGAGCCGTCCGACGGCCCAAAAAATCAACGAACCATGAATCGTCACGTGCCAGGTGCCCGGTCCGGAGTTTTTGGTGCGGATCGTGGCATGCGCGACCCGGTACAGCGCGCGAATAATCGCAACTGAAACGCCGATCAACACCCCTTGGACCACACCCAGCAATGCCACACCAGCCCCCGTGGCTAGGTATACCGAAAGCTCATGGTGCCTAAGCAAATCGCGCATATGGGCAACCTTGATGAGCCGCACACCAACAACGACCAGGATAGCCGCCAGTACTGACAACGGAATGAGCTCTAGCATTTGTACGGCTAAAACAGCGAATGCGGCAATCCATAGTCCGTGCAAAATTGCTGAGGCGCGACTGCGAGCACCGGCACCAACGTTGGCAGAACCTCGGACAATAACGCCCGTCACCGGAAATCCCCCCAGACTGCCGGAGACCAGGTTTGCGAGGCCCTGAGCTACCAGCTCGCGATCTAAATTCGCGCGGGGACCTTCGTGTAGCTTGTCGACCGCAACGGCCGATAGCAACGCCTGAACACTGGCGACGGCCGCAACGGTACCTATAGCAAGGACAATGCCGGTCCAGTTGCCGTGAGGGAGTTGAGGAAACTCGATCGCGTTGAGTGGGTTATCGGGGAGATTGACGAGGGGTACTTTCCAGCCAAGCGCTACCACGATGAGCGTGGCGCTTACCAGTGCCACTAGCGGTGCCGGAACGGCCTTCACGCGCGGCAGCCGTGGCCAGCACAATAAGACAGCGACAGTGAATGCCCCGATCAGAGTTGCTTGGCTGTGATGGTGGATCAGCTGCGTAGGCAGCTCACGCAGGTCTGCGAGCATAGATTCGTGTGCTTTGCCGCCCAGCACCACATGGATCTGCCCAATGGCGATGGTAAGCCCGATTCCGGCGAGCATGCCGTGCACAATGGCGGGGGAGAGCGACAGCGCCGCGCGTCCTAGCTTGGTGACGCCGAGCACCACCTGCACGACTCCCGCGGCCACGGTGATGGCCGCCATCGCGGGCCATCCGTAGGTGTGCACTGTTTGGGCGACGATGATGGTGAGCCCCGCCGCCGGTCCGCTGACTTGTAGCGGTGCGCCCCCGAGCGCGCCGGCTACTACCCCACCCACGACAGCGGCTACGAGCCCCGCGATGAGTGGAGCCCCGGCGGCAGACGCTATGCCCAGTGAGAGCGGAATGGCGACGAGAAAGACCACCAGCGAGGCGGGCACGTCGTGTCGAAGGAGGGAACGGACGGAGGTGAAGATGTCGGCAACTCGTGTCGGCATGGGTAAATATAAGCCTATTTGTCGAGATTAGACAATGGGGCGGGCTGACCATGTTGTGCGCGTTCGTCTCCGCACTCTGCGCGCGACCCGCTCGCCTCTCTAGGCGGCAGGTCCTCGCGCTCGTATTTAGCAGCGGAAGGAGACATGTGTGCTCCATTTCGGGTGCGTTCTAAGGCGGCTGACAAAGTCGGCGTTGGCTGGCAAGAGTGGGAAACAGCGACTATGAACACCCCAAAGCGGTGCGAAGAGCCTCCAAGTTCGCCCTCATTTGTGTGAAGTAGTCGCGCTGTTGGCCCTCGCCGGTGGGGGACTTTTCCAACGGATCAAGCGTAGCGGTCTTCGCTCTGAGCTGTTGAGCGACCGAAGCCACCGCGTCAGAAGCGCCAGTGCTGGTGGTCCTACTCGCACCAACAGTGGGCTCAGCGAACACGGTTGTTGCTTTGTCCTTTTGGGCCAGTTGAACAACCTCGCCTATGCGTGCGTGGGAGGGCTTATGCGCTCCATCCAGGTCGCCGATAGGAATTTGGTTGAGCTGATAGCGATCAGCGAGGTATCCGAAGGTATTGCGTGCGGTAACGAACGTGCGGGACCGACAGTTTTGCAGGCCGTTGCGGTAGTCCTGGTCGAGCAGCTGCAGTCGAGCGCGCAGTTTGCCAGCATTGCGACTGTACTGTTTGGAGCGTTCCGGATGGATAGATCCGAAACGCTTTGCTACCGCGTCAACCATGTTCGCAAAGCGGATGGGGTCTAGCCAAGCGTATGGATCCTGACCAGTCGCGTCAGCGCTGAGCGCCTGACCAGCTCCGGTGGGGACTTTTCCATGCCGCAGTGGTTCGCTCGCGACCACGTTGAAGCCTCGGTCGTGATTGAAATTTAGGACCGCCTGGTCGAGCTCGGGCTGAAACCCTTTGAGATATATGACCAGATCCGCCTCGGCGACATGGTTGCGCTGTGCGTTGTTCAAGTGCATGTTTTGTGGATCTATGTTTGGCGGAGCCAGATCGCTCACCGAGGCCAGGGTGCCGCCTACGCTTTTAGTGATGTAGGTCAACGGATAGAACCCGGTGACGACTGTCATTTTTCCCGCATCACTGCTGCCGATCCCGCATCCACCGATGGTTGCTGCGATGGCGACGCTCAGCAGAGCTCCGGCCACACTCGTCAGCGATTTCCTCGTTGCTTTCCTCCACACAGCGCCACACGCTACCGTCGTCGGATGCCAAGCGACCGGGTAGGTGTACGGCATAGAACATCGAACACGGAAGATTGCCCCTATGAACCAACCTCCGCTGCCCCCATCTGGTGGACCACCTACTGGCCCGAGTGGTCAAGGTGACCCGCTGTCGCATGTTTCGCCCGGCGGTTACCTTCCACACCACACCGGGGGCGATGTACCCCCGGCCACCTCAACACGCTCCCGCGCCTGGATCATCGGATTGTCGTTGGTAGGAGCAGTCCTGCTTCTGTGTTGTGGATGCTGCGGAATATTTGGCTTCGTGGGATATCGACTCGTCGACAACGGTCGCAGAGATGTCCGTGAATCCGCCGAACAGTACTTCCACCAGCTCAAGGAACAGGACTATTCCCGCGCATACCGGATGCTGTGCGACCGTGCTCAAGATAGCGAGACCAGTGCGGAATTTGGCGCGCGAATGCGGAGTGGGCCGCGCCTCGTCGACTACGACATTGATCAGGTGACGATCGGCGACGATGGCTTGAATCGTTTCGAGATCACGGTCGACGAAGACTACGTCAGCGGGAGCGGTAGGCGCGAGCACGTGGACGTCACCAGCGATGGAGGTGACTACCGTGTCTGTCCCTGATGCGCGCCATGTCCATTTGCGATATCTGGAGTCGGAGTATGAGACCCGATCCGGTGACGATACGCTCTGCACATTTATCCGCCGACCGCCAGCCGGATGGAGCTGTGGTGTCTGATCGTCTTGACCTCATCGTTGGCCTAGCTAAGCGCCGAGGCTTCGTTTACCCGTCCAGCGAGATCTATGGAGGTCTGCGGGCATCGTGGGACTACGGCCCGCTGGGGGTAGAGCTTAAAAATAACGTTAAGCGGCAGTGGTGGAAGTCCATGGTCGCTGGTCGAGACGACGTTGTCGGCCTCGACTCGTGCGTCATTGTGGCCCGTGAGGTGTGGCAAGCCTCTGGTCACGTGGATACCTTCGTCGACCCCTTGACCGAATGTCAGGCGTGCCATAAGCGTTTCCGAGCAGACCACTTGGAAGAGGCGTACCAGGCCAAGCGGGGCAAGTTGCCGGCGAATGGCCTCGCCGACATTAACTGCCCCAACTGTGGCACTAAGGGTGCGTTCACCGAACCACGCCAATTCTCGGGCTTGTTGAAGACGTATCTCGGCGCGGTGGAAGACGAGTCGGGCTTGGCATACCTGCGTCCCGAGACCGCGCAGGGAATTTTTATTAACTACGCCAACGTGCAGCAGACATCACGCAAGAAGCCACCTTTCGGAATTGCGCAGCAGGGCAAGAGTTTCCGCAACGAAATCACCCCGGGCAACTTTATTTTTCGGACCCGTGAGTTCGAACAGATGGAGATGGAGTTCTTCGTCAAGCCCGGGACCGACGAAGAGTGGCACCAGTACTGGATCGACACTCGGCTGCGGTGGTACATCAATCTGGGCATCAACGAAGACCGGCTACGTCTTTTTGAACACCCCAAAGAAAAGCTGGCGCACTATGCCAAGCGCACCGTCGATGTCGAGTACAAGTTCGATTTTGCGGGCACCGAGTGGGGCGAACTTGAGGGCATCGCTAACCGGACCGACTTCGACCTCACGGCGCATGCCGAGGCCTCGGGCGCGGATCTGTCCTATTTCGATCAGGCGGTGGGCGAGCGCTGGACGCCTTATGTCATCGAGCCAGCAGCAGGGGTCGACCGCGCGGTGCTGACGTTCTTGTTGGATGCGTACGTCGAGGACGAAGCCCCGAACGCCAAGGGCGGGGTCGATCGCCGGACAGTGCTCAAGCTCGATCCCAGGCTAGCCCCCATCAAAGTGGCGGTCTTGCCCCTGTCACGGAATGCCGAGCTCTCGCCTCGGGCACGCGAACTAGCGGACACCCTGCGGCAACATTGGACGGTCGAGTTCGATGACGCTGGGGCTATTGGCCGCCGTTATCGCAGGCAGGACGAGATCGGAACGCCGTTCTGCGTCACGGTCGACTTCGACACCCTTGAAGACCAGGCGGTCACGGTTCGTGAGCGTGACTCTATGAGCCAAGAGCGGGTGGCGCTGGACCACATCGAGCAATATCTTGCGGCCCGCCTCGTGGGGTGTTAACGGCTGTGCGTGAGAGCTGGGACGGATGCCGGTGGTTGTTACGTGCGCTTGACCAGTTCGATAATGGTTGCGCCCCCAGCCAACGTGCGAGACGCGATCCGGTAGTGGAGCGAAACGTAGTTGCGTAGTTCGGCATTGTATTCACTCAGCGGGTCGGTAGCACTGTTGTCGGTGAGTACTACCCAGATAGTCGATGTATTGTGCAGACAAGCCGAAGGATCAGTGCATAGCTGCGGAGTTAAACTGCCGTTCTGTGCGGGAGTCTTGGTCACCAATACATCGTGCAGCTTAGCTGTCTGTGGCAATTGGTAGTAATTCATCGCTGGTCTTATGCTCCAGGCGATTCTGCGAGGCGCATACACAATTCCGTCTCCGGGGTGCGCCCCCTGTGCGACGGTGCGAGCGACAACCCGATAGTCGGCTGTGTCGTGTCCGGTGGTGCTACGCATATCCAGTTGAACCTGGTAGCCCAGCGCCAACACTAAGGCAAACACGATTCCGGTTCGGAGCCATGAACGTCCCACCGTGACGGCGGCCAAAAGGCACCAGGCCATCAACGTATACAGCACATATCGCGGCACCCAGAGCTGAGTTTGGAACGCGGCAACGTAAAGACAGAGCGCAGGGGCGGCTGCGGTAATAGCTAGCGCAGCTACAGCGCCGCGTTGTCGCGCCGCCGCTGCGATGGCCACGCCGATGACAACCCAGCCAACTCCAGCGGTAAAAAAGAGCCCCTCCGGCAAAGTTATAAACGTGTCCCACCGCATAGGCGGCAGCCAAAACAATTGACTGCGCTGGCCAGCGCCGAGCAGTGCCAGCGGCAGGCAAGCCAGGCTCGCCAGCCCAGCCGAGAAGATCCAGCCGACGGCCAGGGCCCGCGAACGATCCTTCCACCAGCGGATGGCGACAAACGCCAAGTGTCCGAATAGAAGGAAAAGCCCGAGCAGGTGGAAAAGCCCTATCGCCATGATGGCGAGCCCATACCCAACCCACCGGCGTACCAGTGGCTTATCCATACAACGCAGCAGTAGCCAGGTGGAAAGACATCCAAAGAACAACGCGAGGCCGTAAGGGCGAATCTCTTGGGCATAGCGACTGAAGGCTGGGATGACCGCGAGCAATAGCGCGGCGATCACACCAATTCGTGCATTAAAGAGCCGGCGACCGATCGCGGCGGTCAAACCGACGGCGCACGCAGCAGCCAGGTAAGAGGGTGTACGTAGCGACAATTCGGAGTCGCCAAAAATCGATATCCAGAAGTGTAGGAACAAGTAGTACGGCGCAATGACGCCATCGATATTGCCGGCAAGTCGAAATATTTGGCCGATCGAACGGCTTGCCGATCCCCAGCTGGCAGCTTCGTCCCAGCCGATAACCGGACGCCCGGCTCGCCAGCGCCCGATGACTAGCGCGAACAAAGCTGGACCCGCCCAAACAGTAGCGGGCAGTACACGTGCGACGAGTCGTCGAAATCCAGTAGTGGATGGTGCCTCTAACTCTGGAGCTGACTTACTCATAGTCGAATTTGCCATCGTTTCGTGGACTTTCACCCTCATGGACGACACCCAGGCGTCAAAGTTGTGGAGCTTGGAGGACAGAAGAAGAATGTTAGAACTAGATCGTATAAACCGTTAGCGTCTCTCTTTCGGTCGGCACCTGCTTAAGCGAGTGATTCGCCGCCGTGTAGGCCTGGTGTAGATCAATTGATGCAGCAGTGAGAGAGGTAGGCTCCCCGAGCGATCTCTCAGCGCCTTACACGCTCCTACGCGCGCGCAAAAACGCATCCTGTAAGTCTGCTGGAAGGCCCGGCCTTATTGTCTAATCAACTTGATGATCGCCCCAGCGGCAACTGATTTCCGGAATGCAACTCGGTAGTGCTGCGAGATGTACTGCTTCGTATCGAACTGTATCCGTCGAGTGGATCAGAAACGTAACCATGTCTCTCAATCGGTGCAGTGGGGTAAGAGGGAAGTGGGCCTCACAAAAGTAGGCTCGAAGCGGCTTACGCTCTCGTACGCTGCATAAGCGCTCCTTTGGTTTTCCGCCGCGTCCGGAGGTCATTGTGAAGTCCATTGCAGCCGAGACCACACACAGTCCCAAGTATGTGTATGCGTTTGCCGAGGGCCACAAGGGAATGGCGGACCTGCTTGGCGGAAAGGGCGCAAACCTCGCCGAGATGGCGAATCTACTGCTGCCGGTACCCCCTGGGTTCACGATCACTACCGAGGCCTGTCGCGCTTTTTTGTCGGACAAAGGATATCCGCCCGGTTTGTCTCAGCAGATCGATGCCTTCCTTGCGGAGCTGGAAAAACGGATGGGCAAGACCCTGGGCGATCCAGGGGATCCGCTGCTGGTGTCCGTCCGTTCTGGCGCCCGGTTCTCTATGCCCGGCATGATGGAGACCGTGCTCAACGTGGGATTGAGTGACGAGTCGGTCATGGGCTTGGCGGCGCAGTCAGGGGACGAGCGGTTCGCCTGGGATTCCTACCGGCGGTTGGTGCAGATGTTTGGCGCGACCGTGCTCGGCATAGAGGCAGAGCATTTTGAGTCCGCGATCGACGAAATCAAGCAGGTGCGCAGCGTCACAAGTGACGTCGACTTGGAATCCGGTGACCTCCGTCAGCTTGTGGAGCGATTCAAAAAGATTGTCAGTGAGCACGCAGGGGTGGATTTCCCGCAAGATCCGCACAAACAGCTTGACCTGGCGATTCGCGCCGTTTTCGAGTCGTGGAATGCTCCCAGAGCCGTGACGTATCGCCGCCAGGAGCGGATTCCAGCCGATCTGGGCACAGCGATCAACGTGGTGGCGATGGTGTTTGGCAATCTCGGGCCAGACTCGGGAACGGGCGTGGCGTTCACCCGCGATCCGGCCACGGGCAAACAGGGCATCTACGGCGACTATCTGCAGAACGCTCAAGGCGAAGACGTGGTAGCCGGCACTCGCAATACGGTCCCGCTGCAGCAGCTGGAGCAGCTGAACGAGACGGCGTACCAAGAGCTATTGCAGACAATGTCCACATTGGAGAGTCACTATCGAGACTTGTGTGACATTGAGTTCACCATTGAGCGCGGCAAGCTATGGATGCTGCAGACCCGGGTTGGCAAGCGAACCGCCGCCGCGGCGTTCACCATCGCGTCTGAGCTGGTGGACCAGGGCATGATCGATCTGGACGAGGCGACCACCCGGGTCACCGGCGACCAGCTAGCGCGGCTCATGTTTCCGGCGTTCGACGACACCGCAGCGCGCAATCAGATTGCCACAGGCATGAATGCCTCACCGGGAGCGGCGGTGGGGCGGGCGGTCTTCGACTCGCGCACGGCGGTCGAATGGGCGCGCAAAGGCGAAAAGGTAATTCTGGTGCGGCGGGAGACCAACCCCGACGACCTTGACGGCATGATCGCCGCTGAGGGCATCTTGACATCGCGAGGGGGCAAGACCAGCCACGCCGCGGTGGTGGCGCGCGGGATGGGAAAGACGTGTGTCTGTGGTGCGGAGTCGCTCGACGTGGACGTGCAGCAGCGCCAGTTCACTGTCCAAGGTGGAGCAGCGGTGAATGAAGGCGACGTTATCTCCATTGACGGCACAACCGGAGCGGTCTATGTGGGCGAGGTGCCGGTGCGGCCGTCACCAGTCGTTCGCTATTTCGAGGGCGAGATAGCGCCGGATGCCGATCCGCTGGTCGCTGCGGTACATCGCATCATCACCCACGCGGACCGGACGCGGCGCCTTCAGGTGTGGGCAAACGCCGACACCGCCGAAGACGCGTCACGTGCGCGTCGCTTCGGTGGCCAGGGCATCGGGCTGTGTCGTACCGAGCACATGTTCTTGGGGGAGCGGCGGCAACACATTGAACGCCTCATTGTGGCCGACAGCGAGAAAGAACGCACTGCGGCGTTGGCCGCGTTGCTTCCGTTGCAGCGCAGTGATTTCGTGAAGATCCTGTCTGCAATGGACGGTTTGCCCGTCACGATCCGTTTGCTGGACCCACCGCTGCACGAATTCTTGCCCGACCTCACGGAACTCTCAGTGAGAGTGGCTGTGGCGCACGAACGCGGTGAGGTGTCTAAATCGGACCAGCGGCTGTTGGTAGCAGTGCGTCGACTACATGAACAAAACCCCATGCTTGGCCTGCGGGGTGTCCGGCTTGGTCTGGTTGTGCCCGGGCTATTCGACATGCAAGTGCAGGCGATCGCGGAAGCCACTGTGGAGTGCGAGCGGGCCGGGCAGAACCCTCGGCCGGAGATCATGATTCCGCTAGTGGGTGCCGCCCAAGAACTAGAGACGGTGCGCGCGGAGACGATTAAGGTACTTTCCCGAGTCTGGGAACAGTCGCAGGTGTCGGCCATGGATATCCCGATCGGCACCATGATCGAGCTACCGCGGGCGGCCATTACCGCTGGACGCATTGCTGAATCCGCCGACTTCTTTTCCTTTGGCACCAACGATCTGACCCAAACCACCTGGGGATTCTCCCGGGACGACGTCGAGGCGGCGTTCTTTTCTGCCTACATGGATCAGGGGATCTTCAGCGTGAGTCCATTTGAGACCTTGGATACCGAAGGCGTGGGTGAGCTGGTGCGTACTGGTACCGAGCGTGGTCGCGCGACGAAGCCAGATCTCACTGTAGGAGTCTGTGGGGAGCATGGTGGGGATCCAGAATCGGTGCGGTTCTTCGACGAGGTTGGCTTGGACTATGTCTCCTGCTCGCCGTTCCGGGTGCCAGTAGCACGCCTTGAAGCCGCCCGCGCAGTGCTTCTTAGGTCTTAACTCCAGTCAGTTGCAAGTGCTTAGCGTTTTCTGCTGTGACCGTCACTTGCTTGACTCCTTGCTGCTTCTCTAGCTGCTAGCGCATTTCTCTGTTTCTGAAGTTCTCGCTCCACGTTCTTTATGGCATTTGGATCCCCCCCCCCGTGTTTTCAGCACTTCTAATCTTTTTTCCAGATTCTTAATATTTCTGCGTATCGTGTTTGCTGTGCTCATGCCGGTCCAATGTCTAGAAGTTAGGCGGCGAGGAGATCGTGGATTCCGTTACGAAATTCGGTCACTTCATGGAGGTCGCGTAGTTCCAGGCGCGAACCGAGTGTGGTGTCTAGTCTGCGCAGCTGCGTGAGCGACCGTGGGTGTGGCAACGACTGGAGGCCAGTGAGGGCATAGCGTCCGATACTGAGAGCCTGTTCCACCTCGCCACGCCACAGATAGGTGTGGGAGAGGCGAATCCCGTGATAGAGCGCATCACGCTTACAGTCAATTTCCGGCTCTGCGAAAAACAACTTTAATGATGTCTCCGCTTGCAGCAGAAGCGCATTCTGACTACTGATCTTTCTTTGTTCAAGATGAAGCGCAACAAAAGCTGCTTCACGTTTTACATAACGCGTGTCCCACCAATACAGCCAATCTGGACGATCATCCAGAGCACCGGGATGAGAAATCAATTCGTGTGACTCTTCCATCGCTCTTTGTAGAGCACTGACGTTCCCCGCTGTCGCCTGGGCCATGGCGTCGCGGGCCGCAATGAGAGAGCGAACCGCAAGCGGCGTGCCTTTTGCAACCTCTCGGGCATTACGAGCCAGTTTAAGTGCGTTCTTCGCTTCCCCGCGATAGGCAGCCTGGTAGGTCATAAACCCGAGGATGTGTGCGGCCAGTGCACGATCGTCGATACTGCGGGCAGCGTCGAGGGCGGTACGGAAGTGCTGTTGCGCAACTGTGTGTTGCTCAGCATCATGGGCGAGCCAACCTGCGAGCTGACGCAGCTGGGCTGCGGCTGCGACGAGTCGCTTGTGGACGTTGTCGCTAGCGTATTCTGCATGCTCAAGATAGTCGGTGACTAACGCGAGCTGGCCCAACACAAACTGCAGGTTGTGTTCGTTGCCGCCCTCGCGATCGTCCAATACCCGTAGCTGGCGAATTGTCTCTTCAATCACCGAGATCATGTCACCGGTGAGCAGCATGGCTCGTTCGCGGTAAGCATCAAGCCGGAATACGCCCGCGGTTTCACTCATCCGGCGCTGCTTCACATTGCGATCGTATTTACGGGGTCCGGCATTCGGTTGCTTGCATGACTCGTGCTGAATGGAACTCATGAAACCTCAGCAAGAGCCGAATCAAGTTCCTTACGAAAATCAACGATTTCTGTTTTATAGCGCAAGGCAGAATTGTTGTTTATATCCGCGCGAAGTTTTCTTAGCTGAGTGATAGAACGAGGGTGTCGTAGGGTCCGTACTCCTTGAATCGCATATCGTCCTGTCTCCACCGTTTTGTCTGCTGCGCCTTGCGAGAGGTGAGCGTGAGACAACCGAACGCTGTTGTATAAGGCATCACGTTGCCGCGTTATGTTGTCAGGTTGAATAAATTCTTTCAGTGTTTCTTCCACATTTTCAAATAGTTTCAATTGTTGGCGAGATCGAACCTCATTCATGTGGAGAGTGATAAACGCCGCCTCATGCTCCACATTCTTTTGCGTCCACCAATAAAGATAAGACGGCCGAGTATCTACAGCATCGGGCCTAGCCATCAATTCGCGAGATTCTTCCATCGCCTTTTGAACGCCATATGTATTACCAATGCTGGCCTGCGCCATTGCGTCCCGTGCCGCGATTAGCGATCGAACTGCGGTTGGAGTCCCACTAGTGGCGTCACGTGCAGCATTTGCGAGATCAATGGCCTCTCTTGCCTGCCCACAGTAAGCGGCTTGATAGACCATGAATCCCAGGATATGGGCGCCTAAGGCACGGTCACCGACACTGTGTGCGGCACGTAATGCAGTGTGAAAGTAGCGATTTGCCAGGCCATGCTCTTCGGCGTCGACTGCCATCCAGGCTGCGAACTGGCCGAGTTCCGACCATGAACGCAATAACTGGTTCATGACTTTACTATTGGCGGCTTGGCCGCTTTTTACATATTGACCGACTGTCATGAATTGTTGATGAACAAAACGAAGGTGATTTATATTGCCGCCTTCTTGATCGTCAACGCGACGCAAATGATCGATAGTTCCCTCAACGACTTGCGCCATTGCGGGAGTAATTTGCCTATTGGAATCACCAGAAAAAGGCAATTGCGCTACGGCATGATGTTGTGACGAATCGAGATGGTCCACATAGTCCCAGGCTGGGGCGGTCAGCGCGGCGCCCGATAGTGCAAGAAATGTACGGCGGTCGAGGTTCATTGCGTTGCCACCATTCACTAACCAGTCAGCGAGTATGTCGAGCGTGCCGCGCACCGTCCATGGCACATCGAGGCCGGTGTCAGCGGGAATCCACAGCGGAGAGTCTTTGGCTTTGCCTGCCCATAGCTCCTGCACAGAGATGGTGCGACCCAGCTCGTGCGACAACAAATGCGCTACCACCGTAGGTAGCGGATCGTGTGGCACCCTGCCTTTGTTCATCCACTCAGAGGCGGTAGAGCGGCTGACGTAGTTGGTGCCTAGGAGGGTATTGACTTCGGCAACGAGCCGAGTGAGTGACCAGCCAAGCTCGGTCACCGCGTTTGCTAACACTGGGTTAGCGCACTCGGCCGGCGCATTGGGGTGTCTCACGGCTGCGACGATAGCGGCCGTATGCCACAAAAAATATCCCTTCCGCAAATTGCATAAAGCAGAATGATGGTTATGTGGTAATTAGCGAATAATGTCGATTAATTATTTCGTCGCTACCCGCCCACTCAACAGCACCGGTCATCGGAGGCAGCGCGCGGTGAGCCACCCGTCATTCGAACCGCTAACGGTGGGGGCGAGACACTAGGCTCATCGAGTGGTTATCGCGACTAACGACTATGACCAGCATGCGTTGCAACGCTGGGTTCCTGAGTCTTACAAAAGTAATGCCCGTAGCGAGTTCGAGCGCGACCGTGCTCGAGTGCTGCATTCGGCGGCGCTGCGTCGGCTGGCGGCAAAAACCCAAGTAGTGACGGCAGGCGAAGACGATTTCCCGCGAACCCGGCTCACCCATTCGTTAGAGGTAGCGCAGATCGGCCGCGAGTTGGCAGTCGCGCTTGGTTGCGACCCCGATGTGGTCGACGCGGCCGGACTCGCACACGACCTGGGCCACCCACCCTTTGGCCACACCGGCGAGACGGCGCTCAATATCGTGGCCGAGCCCTGCGGCGGGTTCGAAGGCAATGCACAGACACTGCGGGTGCTCACGCGGCTTGAGCCCAAAGTCATGGATGCGGACGGTTATAGCGTTGGCCTCAACCTCACCCGGTCCACATTGGACGCGGTGGCCAAATACCCCTGGACGCGTGAGCACAATGAGCATGGAAAGTTCGGTGTGTACGTCGACGACCTTCCGGTCTTTCGTTGGCTTCGCGAGGGCGTTTCCGGGCGCCGCAGATGTCTTGAGGCCCAAGTCATGGACTGGGCGGACGACGTCGCCTATTCCGTGCACGATATGGAAGACGGTCTCCACGCCGGTCATATTGACCTTCGAGTGTTCGACGACATCGGCGAGCGGCGGGCCCTCTGTGAGCACATACAGCCGGTGTACTCGACAGAGCCAACCGACTATCTCGCCGAGGTTTTAGGCGATCTCCTACACGAGCCCGCGATGGTCGCCGCCCGTCAATACGATGGCTCGTACCGGGCTCAGCTGGCGGTGAAGCGTTTGACGACCACCTTTGTTGGACGGTTTGCCTGGTCGGCCGTGCACGCCACGCGGGAGCACTTCGGTGGCGCGTCTCTGCGGCGTTATGGCGCTGATTTGGTTGTTCCGCGTCGAACCCGCGCCGAGTGTGCGCTCATTAAGGGGCTGGCGTTGCGATATGTCATTGGACAGCCAGACGCGGAGCGCCGACGTGAAATTCAGCGAGAATGGGTGACCTCTCTTGCGCACAGGTTAATTGCGCGGGCACCCGACCGCACTTGACCCAGTGTTTGCGCCGTTGTGGCGGCGTGCGGCCGATGATCGGGCGCGGTTGCGGGTAGTGATCGATCAAGTGGCGCAGCTAACGGATCGCTCGTTGGTCAATTGGCTACGCCGTTACGAGTAATGAGCATGTGAGGGAACATCGGCACGGTCGGTGCTATTTATTGCGCGAATCGTCGACCTGGAGCATATGGCTGCGTTATCGACGTATCGAACGATCCAATATTGTGGATGCGGACGCGAGTTGTGATATCGCACTGAGTAATAACTGGTACGAAATAGGTGCCTATTTCGTAATATAAAGCCTGCCGTAACTGTGCTCGATTTTAAATTGAAAGGCCCAGTGACAGCATCACTGGGCCTTTCAATTTAAATAAATTTTATTATTCGGTGTGTTCAAAGGCTGCGGTTGCGGCACAAATGGGAAGCGACGCTACAGACTATGCGGAGTGAAGCTGTGGCTGAAATTCGCTGCGCTTGATCGCACGGCGCTCTTCTTCGCTTGTGCCGCCCCATACACCCGCATCCTGGCCGGTCTCAAGTGCCCAAATGAGACAGTCTTGGGTGACCGGGCAACGACCGCACACCTGCTTTGCCTTTTCTACCTGCGTTAACGCTGGCCCCGTGGTGCCGATGGGGAAGAAAAGTTCTGGGTCCTCGTCGCGACAGAGGGCGCGATGGCGCCAATCCATTACCTATACTCCTTGATTTTTTCCAAGTGGGGATACTTCGGGGTTTAGAGCTTTTCTCGCGAGTTTGCTTGATGCTGACGACTTCGACTATGAGTCATCCGGTCAAGTAACCGTCGAATGTGGCGGTAAGTCGCGGGTAACGCTATTGAATACTTCCACGAGAACGACGAGTGTCAAGGGAATTGAAGAGCATTTCGCGTGTCCCGTGAGCAGCTTCACGAAATAGTATGCCCGATACGAAAGGTAAATGCTGCCCCTATTCATTTTTGCAGCTCACACTGCGTAAACAAACGATTTCGTATTGCTATCAATAATGATAATGATTACACAGCGTTTTGCTATGACTCTTATCTGTTAAACCATTACCCGCAATGCATCGGGAATCGAATGGAACGTCAATGAATCGCGCTCACCCAAGTAATCGCCATCGACTTGGAATGCCAATGGCTTCGATGCCGAAAGAGTGAACGTCTCGAGATCGTGGCGCTGGAACACCGCGCGCCCCCGCGTGCGACCGGTGATGAGGAGCTGTAGCGCGGTCTTCATGGTGGGCACAAGCCCCAACCGCCGTACACCCGTGATGTCTAGTCCAGTGACAAAAGATGCTTGCGGAGACGGCTGGAGCTCTCTACCCCCTAGATAGCTCCAGGGTGAGGTGTTTTGCACCAGAGACAGCCCGAGCTCGATGGCATTGTCCGGCGTTGCGGCATCGGTGAAGCGGATGGACGGTGCACCGCGATCCTTTGCGAGCGCGAATTGGGCGAGAGCGGCTCGAACGTAGCGTCCGTGTGTCGCGGTCTTGCCCTGCTTCCGCGCTTGCTCAACCCGGCGAACGACCTCTGCATCGAAGCCAAACCCGGCGCAAAAGGTAAAGAAACGATCCCCAACCTGACCGAGGCCAACTGTTCGGGAACGTTGCTCCCGGATGGCTTCTAGTAATACTCCGGTGGCGTCTACTGGCTCTCCAGACAGACCCAATGCGCGCGCAAACACGTTGGTCGAGCCACCGGGCACGACTCCCAAAGCAGGAAGAGGGACGTCGTTTTTTAAGAATGAGCGAGCGGCCAGCAGCCCGTTGGCAACCTCATTAACGGTGCCATCGCCACCGAGCGCGACCACAAGCTCCGCACCAGAGCGAACCGCCTCAGTGGTGAGCTGAGCGGCATGCCCGCGATGATCAGTGTGTGCGACTGATAACGAGACTTCGCTGTTGAGCGCGTGGGTTAACACATCGCGGGTGCGAGGACTAGTAGTGGTGGCATGGGGGTTTACCACTAGCAGCGCGCGCATGTCGGCGACTGTACCTGCCGGTAGGCTAGTCGCTGTGAGTGAGCCCGCCACCCAACGCAGCCCAGGCCTGGACGCATCTTCCTTGTCACCGGATGAGGATGGCCCCCTACCGCTGCGGCTGGCGGTGTTGTTGTTGTGGATCCAATCCGCGGCATTAGCGGTGCTGACATGCGTGCAAATCGTCGAGGTGACGATCGGAAGCCCTGCCGACGCCGGCGAGGCAGCGGTCTTGACGGCGATGACCGCCGCCGTAGCGGTGCTGCTCTTCCAACTAGGTAGGGCGCTAGCCAATCGGCGGTCTTGGGCCCGTGGTGTGGCGATAGTGCCGCAACTTATGGCGTTGCCCGTCTCGTGGTTTATGACCACCGGAGATGCCGGATTCATCCTCCACTGTGGAGGCGTAGTGCTCGGTGTCTACTGTTTGATTACCGCAGTGTGCTTACTGGCCCCGTCGTCTCGGCTGGCGTTGAACGTCCGCTAACGATGCTCGGTGGCATCACTCGGCAGAGGCTTTTACTCGCTCGGCTATGACTGAGGCGCTAGAGCGCAGCCTAGCGAGCGAACGGCTGAGCAATCGCGACACGTGCATTTGAGAGACGCCCACTTCGGCGGCGATCTCCGATTGAGTCATGTTGCCAAAAAACCGCAGCAGCACGATCTGACGTTCCCGCTCAGATAGCTGCTCGAGCAGTGGACGTAGCGATGCCCGGTTTTCCACCCCCTCCAGCGCCACGGCGGCGTCGCCCGCGGTGGGCGGGGTAGGAGCGCCAGGTGAGTCGCTAGCGAATTGCGCATCGAGCGAGACCGTCGCGTAGGCGTGAGAAGAATCGATGGCCTCTAGTACATCTTCTTCGCTCAAGCCAGTGGAGTGCGCCAATTCAGCGATGGTGGGTGACCGGGACAGCTCATGGAACAGCATTGAGGTGGCTTTCGAGACCGTCAATGCGTTTTCTTGCAGCCGGCGGGGAACACGCAATGCCCAGCCGCGATCACGAAAGTGACGTTTGATCTCGCCCACAATGGTGGGGGTGGCGTAGGTACTGAACTCCACCTCGCGGCCCAGGTCGAACCGATCGATGGCCTTGATGAGCCCAATCGTGGCCACCTGCAGCTAGGTCGTCCCACGGCTCACCGCGCCCGGAAAATCGCCGAGCCAAAAAGTTGACCAGCGGCAGATTGCGGCGCACCAGCTCGTCGCGAAGCTCATGCCAACGAGGCGAGTCCGTGCGGACGCTCGCCAGCTCTGCGAACATGCGCTGCAGTTCGGAGCCCCCATCAGCGGCGGCGCTGGTGGGACGGGGGACGGTCATGCGAGATCGCTCCGCTGCTTGCTGAGGCGGATCTGGGTGCGCCCTTCGACGGTGTCGGCGTGTACCTCGTCCGTGAGCGCCGTCAACACCTGCCACGCGAATGTGTCCCGGGCGGGCAGATCAATTTTGTCGAGTCGTCAGCAGGACCTCCACCCGGTGCTCATATAGCCAGAATGTGCAGTCCAGTTCGGTGGTGACGGGTTCTTGGTTCAGGCTTGTGCCCAGCAGCATGGCACACGCTTCGTCGACCGCTATCCGCATGTCTTCGATCTCGTCGAGGGTGAACCCGAGCCGAGCAGCCAACCCGGCGGTGGCGGTGCGGAGGATAGACAGATATGCGCTGTGCGCTGGCAGTGTCAGACGGATAGTGTCAGCGGAGTCTGAAGCAGCGGGAGGCTGGTGCGGAGCAACGGCGTAGGTCATATGGGTGGCTCCAAAACTCCCGGCATCATCTGGGTGAGACACGCCGACACTAGGGTCGGCCGTTAGGTGGGTCGGCTGGCTAGCCGAAAGATCCATATCTCGCACTTTACGATGTCTGTCGGCGGATGGGGAATACGCGCCCGGATCATTCGGGGGTTTGATTTGCCACGCCTGCCACTAAGCTACCGATGCCGGTTTTATATAGAGGCGATCCCTCTGGCCCGACTGCCGCCGTCATCGCGCGCGGCTATCCTTTTACTTTTTGTTATCTAATCTCGGGATTGCCTTCCGTGAAGGAGTTTGTGGTGAATTCAGCCTTCGTCGACCAGACAGCTCGTTTTTCAACTGGTGCAATGACGGCCAGCGATACCTTCGACCTCTCTGACGACGCGGTCTTCGCGGCCCACAACGGCGGCAAGATGGCGATCACCGCAACTGTCCCGCTTGACGACCGTGGCGATCTTTCCCGTGCGTATACGCCCGGAGTGGCCAGGGTCTGTAGCGCTATCGCCGCTGACCCAGAGCTGACAAACATCTATACCTGGACGGGGCGAACTGTCGCTGTAGTCACTGATGGGAGCGCGGTGCTTGGCCTGGGCAACATTGGGCCTCGCGCTGCTATGCCTGTCATGGAGGGCAAGGCAATTTTGTTCAAGCACTTCGCGGACATCAACGCCGTGCCGATCTGCTTGGACACAACGGACCCGGACGAGATTGTCGAGACGGTCGTGCGGTTGGCCCCATCGTTTGGGGGCATCAACCTGGAAGACATCAGCGCCCCGCGCTGCTTTGAGATCGAAGCTCGGTTGGCGCACGAGCTCAGCATTCCTGTTTTCCATGACGATCAGCACGGCACGGCGATCGTCACGTTGGCGGCGCTTCGCAATGCCTGCGTGGTGACGGACCAGCAGCTCAGTGAGTTGCGAGTGGTTGTTTCTGGAGCAGGAGCGGCCGGGGTGGCGATCACCAACATTCTGCTCGCCGCAGGAGTGGGCGATGTCATCGTCGCTGACTCGCGCGGCGTGCTGCACCCGTCTCGAGGGGATCTCAACGCGGTCAAGGCGGAGCTCGCTACTCGGACAAACCGTAGCGGAGTTACCGGCTCGCTGGCCGATGCGCTGATCGGTGCTCACGCGTTCATTGGTGTCTCTGGTGGGACGGTGGACGAAGATGCGGTGGCAAGGATGGCGCCCGACTGCTTCATCTTTGCGATGGCTAACCCCAACCCAGAGGTCGACCCGGCGGTTGCCGCCCGGTACGCAGCAGTGGCGGCAACCGGAAGAAGTGACTATCCAAACCAGATCAACAACGTGCTGGCCTTCCCCGGTGTGTTCAAGGGTGCGTTCGACGTGCGAGCCCGGGCGATCACCGAGCCGATGAAACTTGCCGCCGCCGAGGCACTGGCAGGAATGGTGGCGCACGACCTCGCACCCGACCACATTTTGCCCAGTGCGCTGGATACCCGAGTGGCTCCCGCGGTTGCCGCCGCCGTCGCTCGAGCGGCGCATTGATTGTCGCTGCGCTGTGCGGTGTCGAAAGTGGTCGCTAGGGGGTAATCAGCACTCGCAAACCAACGACGTGCGGCGGGATCAGTGCCGGTACACGTGATGAACGAGGGGGCAACATGGCATACATGTCCTTGGTGTCAGGAAAGATTCGAGTTGCGGTCACGGACGGCCTGGCCGTAGTGGCGCGTCGTTTCCTGGCATTAGCTGGTCGCGGCTAATGCGAGCCGTATTCGCGGCAGGTGTCGACGGCGACAACCCGTTGTCCATGCTTCGGGTGGGAGACCAGCCACCACCAGATCCTCCGGATGGATGGACGGTCGTTAAGGTGCTGGCGGCCGCCGTCAATCAGCACGATCTCTGGTCACTCCGGGGGGTGGGACTCAGCGGAGAGAAGTGCCCGATGATCCTGGGGTGTGACGCTGCGGGCATAGACGCAAATGGCGACGAGGTCATTGTGCATGCGGTCATTGCGGACCCGTCGGCTGGCGGCGGTGATGAGACGCGAGACGCGCACCGAACCCTGCTGACTGAAGGCGGGGTGCCAGGCACGCTCGCCGAGTATGTGGCGGTTCCTCGCCGTAACGTCATTCCTAAGCCGCCGGTACTGTCCTTTATGGATTCTTCTTGCCTGCCCACCGCGTGGCTCACCGCATATCGCATGCTGACTACTCGCGGACGACTGCCACAGGACGGTAGCGTGCTGGTGCAAGGCATCGGTGGCGGAGTAGCGACCGCTGCCATTATGCTCGCCCGTGCCCTTGGAGCGAGGGTGTATGCCACGAGCGCCAATGTGAGTAAGCGAATCCGGGCGGCGGAGCTTGGTGCGGTCGCGATCAAGCCAGGTGGACGGCTGCCGGAACGGGTAGATGTGGTGGTCGAGACCGTGGGAGCGGCCACATTGGACCATTCCCTAAAATGCGCCAAACCCGGCGGACGCGTGGTGATCGCTGGTGCCACAAGTGGGTATCTACCAACCGTCAACTTACGCCGGGTCTTCTTCTCGCAGTTAGAGCTGATTGGGTCGACCATGGGCACGCGCGACGAGCTAAAGGCGCTCGCACAATTACTTGTGCAGCACGATATTCGCCCGGTGATCGATTCGGTGTATCCATTGACCGAAGCACCGCGCGCCTTTGCTCGGCTGGCCGGCGGCGCCGCCTTCGGCAAAGTGGTGCTGGAGCTTTAGCCGCCGTCCATGGTGTCTGGAATATAGAACTCGACTTCTGAGAACTTGAGTTCTGTATTCCAGACGTGGAATTCGAAAAACCCAGCGACATGTTCGACCGGGACGATGAATGGGCCGACTTGTTGGCATTTTTCACCGATCCCACCCAGTGCCCTACGCTTGGCGTTGTCTCTGGTCGGCGTCGACAAGGCAAGACATTTCTTCTGGACGGCCTATGTGGCGCGACGGGTGGTCTTTATTTTGGCGCGCAGGAGGCGACGTGTGCGGAATCTCTGCAGCGGTTGGGTGCCGCAATCGCGTCTCATATGGATATGTCATCGCCACTCCACTTTGGAAGCTGGATGGAGGCGGTAGATGCCCTTCTCGATCTACCTGTCGCCAAACCAACTGCAATCGTTTATCGGTTTCTACCAAGCAATTATGCGTCCACGCTGGACAGACTTGGAGCGCCGCCGCAGCGATGAAGTATGGAAGCAGAGTCAGGAACGGTTTGTCGGAAACGTGATCGGACCACACTATGAAGAACTGTGTCGGACGTTTGTCCGCGACTTTGCCAGCCACGAGGTTCTCGGCGGAATACCTAGCGACGTCGGCCACGGTGTGGTCAACGATGCCGCTCACCGCACCAGTCTTGACATTGATGTGGTGGTGCTCAGCGAGTCTGATGCCGGAAAGCAAAAAATTCTGTCACTGGGTGACGTCAAGTGGGGCCGCGTGATGGGCGTAAGCCATGTGCAACGGCTTACGCGGGCACGGGAGCTGCTCTCGTCGGCGGGTTGGGATGTAAGCCAAACGATGCTCGCCTGCTACAGCGGTGCCGGCTTCACCGACGATCTACGGGCCACGGCCCAGCGCGACGGGTCATTGCTCGTCGGATTGGACGAGCTGTACCGGGAACCCGCACGTGAGGCCCCGCAGCACTAGTCCATGGCTTAAGCAACAGAAGCGGCCGGTCCACGTTGCCAATGCACACGTGGACCGGCCGATTTCGTTCCGGTAGTCTACACCAACTACTGCGACTGCGGTAGGGCCGCCTCTACCAAGCTGGCCTGCTCAAGCTCGTGCACCTTGTGTGATCCAACCGCTGGACTGGCCGCCGCGCGACGCGAAATCCGACGCAGGCGAACGCCCTCGAGGTGCTCCAACAGATTCAGCGCGATGAAGCTCCAGGCACCCTGGTTGGCCGGCTCCTCCTGTACCCATACGTGATCGACAGCGTTGGGATACCGCGCCAACGTGGCATTGACCTCGGCGATGGGCAGCGGGAAGAGCTGCTCGATGCGCACGATCGCGGCATCGGTGATGCCCCGTTGTTCCCGCGCGGTCAGCAGGTCGTAGTAGACCTTGCCCGAACAGAAGAGCACCCGCCGGACGTTCGCTGGATCGAGCGGCTGACCGCCAATACCAGGATCGCTCAGCACCGGCTGGAAACCGCCGGAAGTGAAGTCTTCCACCGGCGAGACCGCCAGCTTGTGCCGCAACAGCGACTTGGGCGTGAACACCACGAGCGGACGATGCTCCGGAGACAACGCCTGCTGGCGCAACAAGTGGAAGTAGTTCGCCGGTGTGGTGCAGTTAGCCACCGTCATGTTGTCTTCGGCACACAGCTGCAGGTGCCGTTCGATGCGGCCAGACGAGTGGTCGGGACCCTGCCCTTCGTAACCGTGCGGCAGCAGCAGCACTACGCCAGACTTCTGCCCCCACTTTGCCTCACCGGAAGAGATGAACTCATCGACCACCGATTGAGCGCCATTGGCGAAGTCGCCGAATTGCGCCTCCCACACCACGAGGGCTTCGGGGTTAGCCAACGAGTAGCCATACTCGAAGCCCATCGCGGCAAACTCACTCAGCAGTGAGTCGTAAACCCAGAATCGAGCCGGCGAGGAGTCGGCGGTATTCACGTTGTTCAGTGGCGTGTACTCCTCGCCGCTGGCGTGGTCGAAGATGACCGAGTGACGCTGTACAAACGTGCCGCGTCGGCTGTCTTGCCCCGCCAAGCGCACTGCTTTGCCCTCGGCGACCAGAGAGCCAAACGCCAGGATTTCTCCGAAACCCCAGTCGATGTTGCCCTCGCGGGACATCTTCTGGCGCTTTTCCATCTGCGGCTTGATTCGCGGATGGGGAGTGAAGCCTTCCGGCCAAGAAACATGTGCGTCACCGATGCGATGGACCATGTCCAGGCTGATAGCGGTGTCGACCTTGTCCGCTGAAGGAGCCTGGATGCGGGCCGGCACATGCGGCTCAGAACGAGCGTCTTTAGTAACCCGGAAGACATGCTCGAGCCGCTCTTGGAAGTCGCGCAGGGCGGCCTCGGCTTCCTCTAGCGTGAGGTCGCCGCGGGCGACCAGCGCCTCGGTGTAGAGCTTGCGGACGCTGCGCTTGGTGTCGATGATCGCGTACATCTGCGGGTTGGTCATCGAAGGGTCATCGCCCTCGTTATGACCGCGCCGGCGGTAGCAGACCATGTCGATGACGACATCCTTGTTGAACGCTTGCCGGTATTCAAACGCCAGCCGCGCCACCTGCACACATGCCTCCGGGTCGTCGCCGTTGACATGGAAGATAGGCGCCTGCACGGTGCGCGCGATGTCGGTGCAGTAGACAGTGGAGCGCGAATACTCGGGCGCGGTGGTAAAGCCCACCTGGTTGTTGATGACCACATGCACGGTGCCGCCCGTGCGGTAGCCGCGCAGCTGCGACAAGTTGAGAGTCTCGGCAACCACACCTTGGCCAGCCATGGATGCGTCGCCGTGGATCAAGATGGGCAGCACGGTGAATCCGCGCTCGCCCTTGTCGATGAGGTCCTGCTTAGCCCGGGCGATGCCCTCCACGACCGGGTCAACCGCCTCGAGGTGGCTGGGGTTTGAGGTCAGCGACACCGTGATCTGCTTGCCATCTGGCGTCGTGACCCTCGACTCCGCACCCAAGTGGTATTTGACGTCGCCAGAACCGTGTGTCGTGGCTGGGCTGATGTTGCCCTCGAACTCGCCAAAGATTTTTTCGTACGGCTTGCCCACCACGTTGGCGAGCACATTAAGACGACCACGGTGGGCCATGCCGATGACGGTCTCGTCCAGTGAATCTTCGGCCGCCGCTTCGATTACCTCGTCGAGCAGTGGAATGACCGCCTCGCCGCCTTCCAGCGAGAACCGCTTCTGCCCGACATACTTAGTGTGCAGGAATGTCTCGAACGCCTCGGCAGCATTGAGCTTGGCCAAGATTTGCTTCTGCTCGTCCGCGCTGGGATTTTCGTGTTTGACCTCGACGCGTTGCTGAATCCATGCGCGTTCTTCAGGGTCGGTGATGTGCATGTACTCCACACCCACTCGACGGCAGTAAGAATCGCGCAGTACCCCGAGGATGTCCCGCAGCTTCATCCGGTGCTTGCCACCGAATCCGCCGACTGGGAAGTACCGATCGAGATCCCACAGAGTGAGTCCATGTTGGAGGATGTCGAGATCGGGGTGGCGACGCTGTTGGTATTCCAGCGGATCAGTGTCGGCCATCAGGTGGCCGCCGACCCGGTAGGCGTTGATCAGCTCTTGCACACGGGCGTTTTTGTCGATAGCTCCATCGCCGTGCACCGCGACATCCCGAGTCCAACGAATGGGCTCGTACGGCAACCGCAGCGATGTGAAGATCTCGTCGTAGAAACCATCCTCACCCAAGAGCAGCTGATGCATGCGCTTAAGGAACTCTCCGGACTGCGCGCCCTGGATGATGCGATGGTCGTAAGTAGAGGTCAGCGTGATGGTTTTGCTGATGCCGAGCTCTGCGAGCGCGTCTTCTGACATACCGGAGTACTCCGCTGGATACTCCATCGCACCGACGCCGACGATTGTGCCCTGACCCCGCATGAGCCGGGGTACAGAGTGGACGGTGCCGATCGTGCCCGGGTTGGTGAGGCTGATGGTCGTGCCGGCGAAGTCGTCTGCCGTAAGTTTATTGTGACGTGCTTTGCGCACGATGTCTTCGTAGGCGGCCAAGAACTGAGAGAAGTTCATCGTCTCGGCGGCCTTGATGCTGGCAACGACCAGCGAACGCGAACCGTTGGCTGCCTTAAGGTCGATCGCCAACCCGATGTTGACGTGCTCTGGTGTCGCCAACGCGGGTTTGCCATCGACAACGGTAAAAGAGTGGTTCATCTCCGGGAACTCGGCTACCGCTTTAGCCAACGCGTAACCGATGAGATGGGTAAAGCTGACCTTGCCGCTGCGCGTCCGCTTGAGATGGTTGTTGATGACGATTCGGTTGTCGGCCAACAACTTGGCGGGAACCGCACGCACACTCGTTGCGGTCGGAACAGCCAGTGAAGCGTCCATGTTGGCCACGATGCGGGCCGCAGAACCACGCAATTTAGTGGTGTGGGTCTCGCCCGCTGGAGGAGTGGCCGTCGTCGCTGGCTTGGGGGCGGTCTGAGCTGGTGACGTCTTCGCCGGTGCGGATGTGGTGGCGGCTATGTGAGCGCCGTTACCGCCATTACTTGCGGTAGCGGTGGAGGCAGTAATGGTGGGGCTAGCCGCTGCGGTGCCCTGCGTGGCAGCGCCGTTGGACGTCGCTTCAGTATCGGAAGGAGCGGGCTTGTAATCGGCGAAAAATTCGTGCCAAGCGGAATCAACGCTGTCAGGGTCTTCGAGATATTTTTGGTACATATCATCGACGAGCCATTCGTTGGGCCCAAAGTTGGCTGCTGTTGCGGTTTGGCTCTCGGCAGAGCCCTCTGTGCTCGTGGACGAGCTTTGTTGCGTCGACACGGTCGGATCGCGCCTCTTCTGGTGAGCTTAGGGATGAATTTGGCCACAGTTAAAATGGCTTACCTTGCTCCTCCAGATTACTTGGCCGTAGCTTCCCCCGATACCCGGCCACCGGATCCCCGTAAGGTTGCCAAGATCTCGCCGGTCAGCTCAGAAGCCCCTGTTGATTGGTGCTGACTTCGTAGAGAGACTTCTTACCTTTTCCGCCGCGAAGCCTGACCCGTCGTTGCTCTCCGAGTAATTCCAACGCATAGCGCGTTTGTCTTTCTGTCAAGCTCGTCTGTTGTGCTATTTCAGCCAGAGTTGCGGGACGTTCTTGGAGCGCGGTGAGGATGAGTTTGGCGTTCCGCTCCCGATTGCTGGACTTATCGCGAGCGGGCGGTACGGCAGAAGGAGGTTGATCGGTCGCAACGGCCGCGCTGGGCAGGTGAACGGTGAAGCGGATTCCTTGGTCATAGAAACGAGGTGGTGCGTTACCTGCCGCTGCGGTGGTAGCCATCACGGTGGGGATCCCAGTGGCTAGAGCCTCGACGACCCGCTGCTCCGACCCAAAGCGAACATTCTGGCAGATACGCAATAGCCATCCATTGCGCGCGGACGTCACGCCTACTTTCCCAAGTCGTTCGACGGTGAGTCCCCACAATCCGCCGGGGTTCGACAGAGTCACATGCTGCGGAGTGATTTTGAGGGTGATCGGTTGTGTAAGCGCGTACTGCCCGAGATCTCTATGCACCAGTGCGTTGGAGAGAAGTTCGCGTACAGCCTCAGCTGGATACTCGGGCTCGTCGTAGAGATGCCCATCGCTCCCCGCCCGGAGTCGGGTTCGGCTATTACGCATGACCCAGCGCAAGGCGTCGTCCAACATCGACGGAATGGGGCCGTCGAATTTGTGGGTGTCGGTAGCTCTGATTCCCGATTGGTCGTTTTGACCAGGCGTCATGCTCGCTTGGATGACGAGATTAGGGAAGAACTGTTGAGGGTATCTTCCCAGCGACAATAGACCGGCTGTACTAGGAATTGGCTCGCTTCCAATAGTTACGCCCGTTCTATGCAGGATCTCCGCATCAGTAAAACGCGCCAAACTAGTGGAGCCAATACGGCACTGTCCAATGTAGTCGTTAACAAGGGCGGGGTCGAGATCGTCAAGCTGTGCCTCTGTGACTGGCGTTTGATCAAATCGAGGAACTTCGCGGTTGGCTAAAAATGCCTGTTCTTCAGCGCTAGAAAGTGAAAAATCACCGTCGTACGCGCGGAGATATGCGCGACGAGTGGAGCGCACCCGACACGGCTTTGCGGTGCTCGGGAGCTCGTGGATTGTCGCGACAACAATGGGTACGTTTTCGAGCTGGAGGGTTTTTGTGTCGAAAGTTACTGGTGGCTCTACTGCTTGTCGGGCGCAAGAGGCCAGCGCACTCTTGAGCTTCGCCGGGTCAGCGACTCCGACGGGAACAAAATGTTGACTTTCGTCGAGTCCAAATATCAGCGTGCCGCCGCCAGGTGTATTGGCGAATGCGGAGAGCGTGGTCGCGACATTGTGGGGGAGCTCACGGTGAGCCCTTTTGACCTCGACATTAGGGAAGTCGTTCCCCTCGCGGCGCAGATCTGAGACGAGCTTGGAAAGGCTGGTCGCATTCATTAGGCAAACTTATAAATTAAATCGCCAAATCGCCAAACGAAATCGCCAAATCGCCAAACGAAATCGCCAAATCGGTGCCCACGGGGGCTCTCGCAGGTCATCCGCCGACGAGAGCCCCCTAATGGTTCAGCTGATATCGCGCTTATTGGTGAGTGCGGTGCCCACTACCGCGGCCACCACTCCATACAACAGGACGATAAACGCGCCTACCCACCAGGCTGGTCCCTCTGTCTGGCCGGTGCCAACGCCCAGCGAGACTTTGTCGACCGAGGTCATGACCTGCGTTGCGCCATAAGGCAGATAGAAGTAAATGCTGGTCACGGCTGGATTATCGAGATAGCTGCCCAAACCGATCAGAACCACGCTTCCGATATAGGTCACGAAGTACACGATGATCAGGGTGACCACGGCGCCAGTTTGGTTGCGGAACAAGGTGCCGATGCCGATGCCGAACACTGCCCAGATACCAAAAGCCAACAAGTTGAAGAAGATCGCTTTGGCCACATCTCCCTCTGCGAGCTGACTGTCGAGGTTCTCGTTGTTGAAGAAGATGATCCCCACGGGCAGCGACAACAGAGTGGCGATGAGGGCGTAAATAATCCCCCAGCTCAGGGCGGTGATGAGCTTGGCAATGATGACGTTGACCCGCTTGGGGGTGGCGAGAAATGTCGAGGTAGCGGTCTGATGGCGAAACTCGTTGGTCACCAGCAATGTGCCCAGAATCGCGGCAAACAGGAGACCAAAGAATTGTCCGGAAGTGTAGATGTTTGCGGCGAGCTGTTGCACCGACTGGTCGGGGCTTTTTTCGTCCAAAGTGGACGCTGCGATCGCACCGTTGACAACCAGTGCCAACGCCACGCATCCCACGAGGCCGATCAGCATCGCCCACCACACCTTGGTGGTGAATACCTTGAGATTCTCGCTCTTGATGAGACCGATCATCGGATACCCGCACCTCCCCGAGTGAGCTGAAGGAAGATCTCTTCGAGATCTGCTCGGACCGTGGTCAGCTCGTCCAGTTCAATGCCTGCCTGGTGCGCGATACGACCGACCTCCTTGGAGTCTTTGCCGTCGACGTAGAGCTCGTCTGGCCCGGTGCGTCGGACCTGTGCCGCACCGAGGGCCTGCATGAGCTGGTCTATGTGTTGCGTGCGCACCTTGGCCGAGACCCGTGACTCGGCTACGAGATCGGCGACCTTGCCCTGACGGATGCTGCGCCCCTGCGCGATGATCACAACGTCGTCGACTGTCTGGGCGACTTCGGCCAAAAGGTGGCTCGAGACCAGAATTGTTCGGCCTTGATTCGCGAGGCCGCGGAGGAATCCACGAATCCAGCGAATTCCTTCGGGGTCGAGGCCGTTGGTGGGCTCATCGAGAAGAAGAACTTGGGGGTCAGCGAGCATCGCGGTGGCCAGCGCTAGGCGCTGCTTCATGCCCATCGAGTAGGTCTTGACCTTGCGGTGCGCGGCTGGGGTCATCCCCACCATTTCGAGCACTTGGTCGGCCCGATACACCGGAATATCTGCCGCCGCACACAAGATTCGCAGATGGTTACGGCCAGTGCGAGCCAGGTGGAAGCTCGATGCCTCCAACGAGGCACCTACGACCCGCAGCGGGCTCTGTAGGTCGTGATAGATCTGCCCGCCTATGGTCGCGATGCCAGCGCTGGGCGCCACCAGCCCGAGCAGCATCCGCAGCGTGGTGGTCTTGCCAGCGCCGTTTGGTCCCAAGAAGCCGGTGACGGTTCCTGGCTCTACCGTGAACGACAAGTTGTCGACGGCGCGCACATTTTTGAATTGTTTGCTGAGCCCCGCAACCACTATCCGACCCGGTACTTGTGCCATCGGGTTAATCCCTTGGCCGTATCCCGGAGGGCCGCCATGCGGCGCGCCATAGCCTGGGCCCGGTGGTGAACCGGGCGGAAACCCCTGTTGCATCCCGTCTCCTCTCCAATGTGGTGCCGAGCCTACGCGGGTGATGTGCAGGGGTTTTGCTCGAGGCTACGAGAAGCGACCAATCTGTTGCCAACTTGTGCACAGGGGGTCGGGGTGTAGCAGGGGGGTGTGCTGAGTGCCTCCCCGATGTGGTCAGATTCGCGTCCTCCGCGTCTTAGTTTGTCGGTCCAAATCGGAGTGTCAGGCGTTCGCTCAATGCCGTGACCGCTTCTTCTGCTTGTGCGCCATGCGCTTCGATGCGCACGGTGGCTCCCTCGTCCGCACCAAGAGAGAGCAGGGACAGAAGTGCTTTGGCGTTGGCGGTTCGGCTGTTGCCGGTCACGGCAATGTCGGCGTCAAATTTCTGTGCCGCGGCGGCGAAAGTGTTGGCGGGTCGAGCATGCAGCCCTTCTGGATCGGCGATGGTGACCACGATCGCGAATCCGCCGTCATCGAGGTGCTCAATGCGGAGTGTCTCGGCTTGCGCTGGCGCTTGCTCGCTCTCTCCGGAGCTGGGGGCGCCGGAGAGTATCGCCCGTACCGCATCGGCGTCGGGAGCCGCACAGGCTCGCTCCGCCAGCGTCATGAGCGTGGATCGATCGGCATGCCCTAGGTCGTCAGCTACCTCGGCCAGCGAAGTCGACGCCATCGACAATTCGTCGACCCCAAGACCCACCAACAGCCTTCGGACGTCTGCCCTAGACGCGGCTTCGCCACACACGCTAACGGTGATCTGCGCCCGGTGCGCGCTCTCCACAGTCGTGCGTAGGGCTCGAAGTAATGCCGGGTGGAGGGGGTCAAGCAGGTCGGCAACGTTCACATTGTCTCGATCGGCGGCGATCAAGTATTGCAACAGATCGTTAGTGCCGACAGAGAAGAAGTCAGAGTTTGCGGCCAGTTCGGGCGCGAGGTAGACGGCCGCCGGAGTCTCCAGCATGACCCCCACCTTGACTGGACCATGTGCGGCGTGTTCTCTCTCAAGAGCCGCATAGACGTCGGCAAGCTCGGCGCGCACCTCTGTCATCTCGCTCGCGGTACTGACCATGGGCACGGAGATCCACACCGGGCCGTGGGACGCCGCGCGCGCGATGGCTCGCAGCTGGGTTCGGAGCACGTCTCGGTGAGCCAGGAGCAGTCTTATTCCGCGTAGACCCAGCATTGGGTTGGCGTCTTCGATGGTGAGCGGTGGCAGAGGCTTGTCCCCACCTACGTCGAGCAGACGGATAGTGACGCGGCCGCCTTGCAGGGCTTCAACCGCTCCGCGATATATCTGGTACTGAGTGTCTTCGTTGGGGAGTCCATGAGCGCTGTGGGCGAAAAACACCAGTTCGGTACGGAGGAGACCCACCGACCCCGCGCCGTGCGTTGTTGCCCTAGCCGCTTCTACGTCGGAGCCGATGTTGGCGGAAAGACGCACGCGGGTTCCGTCGCTGAGGGTGGCGAACGCCCGTTCGCCCGCTGCCGCGGCCCGCTTGGCACCGTGTTCCTCGAGGCGCTTGCGTGCCTGGTTGAGTTCGGCCTCGGTGGGATCACCGGTCACCTCTCCCGCGTCACCGTCGACGATTACCGTTGAACCCGCCGTTAGCTTGTCCGTGCCGTCCACTTTGATGACTGCGGGAATGCCGAGCGACCGAGCGACGATGGTGGTGTGTGCGGTTGCCCCCCCACCCGTGAGCACAAACCCGCGTAGATATTGCGGATCCAGGCCAATGGTTTCTGACGGAGTGAGATCGTCGGCGACGATCACCGATTGCTCGGTCAACGAATGGTTGCCCTCGGCACCGTCGCTCACACCAAGATGCCGGAGTAGTCGAGTTCGAACGTCGCGTAGATCTGCCGCGCGGCCCATGATCCGTTCGCTGCCGGTATTGGTGAGAGCACGTATCTGGTCTTCCAGAGCGTCGTCGACCGCGCCTGTCGCACCGATCGTCTGCGCCCGCTGATGGATCCGCGCCAGCAATTCTGGGTCAGCCAACATGCTTAGGTGTGCGTTGAGTATGTCTCGAGCGTCTTCTGCGGAGGTTTCGTCGCGGAGCTTGGTCAACTCGATGCGAGTGGCGGTGAATGCGTGATCAACGTGGTCGGACTGCTCCTGGCGCTGGTCACCACTGACGTGTTGCTCGCCAGCTCGTAGCTCGTGACTCTGCCACCGCACGACGGCTCCGATGGCAATGCCGGGTGATGCCGACAGGCCCCGGAGGTGGATGGCGCCCGACGGCCGTGGCGAGTCTGGGTGGAGCTTGGCCATCAGCATTTCTCCCATCAGCATCCGGACCTGTGCGTGGGCGAGAAACACGCTTTATTTATCTATAGCCTTTTTTGGACTGGCTAATCCTTAAGTGCGCCTACGCGTGAGCCTTCGCATACGCAGTGCCCCCTTCGAGCTGTGTATGTTTCAGCGGAAGCCATGTGGCGGCATAGAAAGGCATACAATGGATGAAGCTTCAACTACTCCCGGAAGGAGCACCCATGACTGAACACGTCAAACTCGCCGTTATCTATTACTCGGCGACGGGCATTGTGTTCACACTTGCTGACGCCGCGGCGAAAGCGGCGGAGGATGCCGGAGCTCAGGTTCGGCTGCGCAAGGTTCACGAGCTCGCCCCTGACGAGGCCGTCGCCGCCAACGAAGGGTGGAAAGAGCATCGTCGCAAGACACAGCAGATTCCTGAGGCCACATTGGACGATCTCGAATGGGCGGATGCGCTCTTGTTCGGATCACCGACCCGGTATGGCTTGCCGACAGCGCAATTCAAGCAATTCATCGATACCACTGGCCCACTGTGGGCACAGGGCAAATTGGTGAACAAGGTCGCTTCGTCTTTTACGTCCACGTCGACAGCGCACGGTGGGCAAGAAACCACTATTCTCGCTCTGAACAACACCTTCTATCACTGGGGCGCGATTATCGTTCCTCCTGGCTATGCGGACCCGATCCAGTTCGAGGCGGGCAACCCATACGGGACGAGCCACACGTCGCGGAATGGCGCGGTGGCACCCGGTGAAACGCAGCTCGCGGCCATGCGTTTCCAGAGCCGACGGGTCATATCCATTGCGTCAGCATTGAAAAAGGGCCTGGGTAGCTAGTCACTGTAGGTAGGACTCAACCTCGTTGATCGGGCGCGAGCGCGCTGTCTCAGGGTCCTCACCGAACTCTTTCTTGGCACGACGCTGCCGCAGTAGATCCCAGCATTGGTCCAGCTGCTGCTCCACCACGCGTAGCCGAGAGTGTTCCTCTGAAACGGCCTTGGGATCTTCGCCCACCTCCCGCTCGCGGAGCTCCCGTTCTTCGGCCATCAAATCGTTGATGGAGGTGAGGATTTCGGTTTCCTTCATGTGACCCCCTTGACGTGGAGGTGATTGCCGGCTCACGTCCTCTTGTAGGCGTACCCAGATGCGCTCTTCGTGACGCGTGCCGTGTGGTTCGCTCCGGTCCTCGGAAGCGGCGAGAAGTGATAGACGCTCCGAAATATGGGTAGGTCCGTTCAATAAGGCGTAGCTGTGGGCGCCTCCTGAATGCCCGATCAGCAAGGAGTTCACCGGTGACCGAGCAGGTAGATGTCGTCGTGGTCGGAATGGGTGTCGGCGGCGAGGAAGTCGCCGGTCGTCTGGCTGAAGCGGGCCTTTCGGTGGTGGGGATCGAGTCACGCCTGGTCGGTGGCGAGTGTCCGTATTGGGGCTGTGTTCCCAGCAAGATGATGATTCGCGCCGGTAATCTCTTGGCCGAGGCGCGCCGCATCGACGGCATGGCGGGCAAGGCCGATGCTGCTCCAGATTGGACGCTGGTGGCGCGGCGTATTCGGAACGAAGCCACAGATAATTGGAGCGACCGGTCCGCGGTCGATCGGTTTACCGGCAAAGGTGGCGTGTTTGTTCGTGGCCGCGGCCAGCTGCTTGGCGGAGACCGAGTGCGGGTGGGTGACCAGGTTTTTGAGGCTCGTCGAGCGATTGTGCTAGGAACTGGCACCGAGCCAACTATTCCACCGGTCGCCGGATTGGCTAATACTCCTTATTGGACGAGTCGCCAAGCCATCGAGATGGAATACCTGCCGCATTCCCTGGTGGTGTTGGGTGGCGGGGCGATCGGACTCGAGCTGGCGCAGGCGTTTGCGCGCTTTGGCGTGCAGGTGACCATTGTGGAGGCCTCCGATCGAGTGCTTGCGACCGAAGAGCCAGAGTCGTCGGCGCTTGCGCAGAGGGCGTTGGAATCGGAAGGCGTGGACATTCTCACCAGTTGCCGAGCGGAACGGGTGAACTTTTCCGACGGACAATTCATCGTCCATATTGGTCAGTCCGCACCGTTGGTGGCTGATCGGTTGCTGGTGGCCACCGGGCGTCGGGTGAACCTCGCCGGGCTGGGTGTGGAAAACGTAGGACTTGACCCGAACGCCAAGGTATTGGCTGCTGACGACCAGCTACGAGCTGGCGATCGACTGTGGGCCGTGGGTGACGTTACTGGTCACGGTGCCTTCACCCACGTAGCCATGTATCAGGCTGGCATTGTGGTGCGTGACATCCTCGACCAGGACGGCCCGCCCGCCGACTACCGCGCATTGCCGCGAGTCACCTTTACCGACCCAGAGATCGGTGCGGTGGGCATGACAGAACAATCCGCGCGCGACCACGGCATCAACGTCATGATAGGACAGACGCGGATTCCTAGTTCCAGCCGTGGTTGGATTCACAAGGCGGGCAACGAAGGCTTCATCAAACTCGTTGCTGACGTTGATCGCGGTTTGCTGATAGGCGCCACCTCAGCCGGGCCAAACGGGGGAGAGGTACTGGCTGGCCTAGCGGTGGCCGTGCACGGCGAGGTCCCCATCTCCAAGCTGCGACACATGATATACGCCTACCCCACCTTCCACCGTGCGATCGAAGACGCGCTGAAGAACCTGGACCTTCGGTAAGCCGCCACCTCCTTCCATCTACTAGGTTTTTGCGGATTGCCCGCGATATTTGTGTCAAATATCGCGGGCAATCCGCAAAAACCACATGGGGGCTCGCACCAAAAGAGAGGTGGGTAGGGTTGTCCCGCGTGCAAAGGAGCAGGGGGTAGACCACAGACCCCGTGAGCGAGCGAGGGCAATGACGTGATCGTGGGTTTACTCGCTGCCTCCGGAGCGGCGGTTTGTTACGGCTCGGCGTCGGTGCTTCAGGCGCTGGGTGCGCGGCATGTCGCGGGAGAGTATGCCGTCAATCCGGCGGTGACAAGCTCGAAAGGGAATGTCCACAGTGGACTATCATCTGAGGATGCCTCCGTGGCACCTTCTAGCGCTACGGTGGGGGCCGCCGCCACTGCCCGCACCACCACTAAGACCATAACCAGTGCTCAATTCCTATGTGGAATGGTCTTGGACGCACTGGGCTTTTTGCTGGGTGCGACCGCGGCGCGCGGTCTGCCGTTGTTTTTGTGTCAGACCATTATCAGCGCCAATCTGGTGGTGACCGCTTTGCTGGCGATGCGACTACTGCATCTGCGGCTGCATCGTCGAGATTGGACGGCGATTAGCGCAGTGTGCTTAGGCCTGGTCTTGCTTGCGGCCGCTGCGGGACCAGAGGGCGATGTGCGGGGTAGGCACTCCGCACACTGGTGGTTGTTGGGTGTCGCGGTACTTATGGTGATCGCTGGTGGTCTCGCGGCTCGGAAGTTGAAGGCCAGGGGGTCGATCGTGGCCGGACTCCTGAGTGGGCTGGGTTTTGGCATTGTGGGTATTGGGGTGCGGGTGCTGTTTGGCTTGTCCCCGTTTCGGCTGAGCGAAGTTCTCGCGGATCCGGCGTTGTATGCGATCGGCGTCGGTGGTGTGGGTGGGGTGTATCTCTATGCGGTGGCGTTGCAACTGGGAGCTGTCACCGCAGCCGCAGCGGCGACGGTGGTGGGGGAGACGCTCATCCCTGGGGTTATTGGCGTGGTGTGGTTGGGTGACGGTTCTCGGCCTGGTTTTGCCTGGGCGGCGGCGCTGGGATTCATGATGGCTGTTGCCGGAGCGATCGCGGTCTCCCGGTTTGCTGGAATAGAGGCGGCTCCGCCGGCTTCGTAGCGAATAACTGGCATTGTCTTGGACATAACATCTTGCTGGCATTGGCGCCCTGTGGAAGCTGAAATACGGGTTATCCTCACCAATGCGGTTACGGAATCAGACGACCTTTTCTCTGCTATTGCAGACGGTTTTGGACAGATCGTCGGGGTCGACCTCGACCTACCTCCGCGAGACAAACAGTGCGAACGGCGGATATTCGATCTTGCTAGCTAAAACCCGAGCTTTCTCGTATGGAGCATGCGCCGCTTTAAGATCTGAACCGGCGGCTACCGTGACCTACATCGTTCCTGAAGGTGGCGGCTCTTGCTGCGGTGCGGAGCGGGTTGAAGGCCTTCCTACGTGTTGGTAGCGGTGGGAGTGCACCTATTGCCGCCAGATGGTCAGTGTTTGTCATCTCGACTATGCCTCCTGTGACGTCGGTGATGTTAATGAATGGTGACCATGGATTAGTGCGGCTGTGGATGAGATGGTCGGGCAGCGGGAGAGTGTATCGGCCGGTTTTCCCGGGAAATTGGAGGGCTGTTTGCCAGCCGAGGCATGTCTTCCCAATGCGCTCAGGATCAGAACCGTCCATTTTCCACTGTCTATATTGCTCTAGGACAAGCCGGGCTTGGTATGGAGCCAACTCCCGATATCGGGCGTGGGCTTCCTGTAATACTTTTTCGGCATCGTGTGGTGCGTCCAGACCGGGGGCGATGATAAAACTCAGCTTGTCCTTTACATTGCGTAGATGGTGCACCGCGAGAAGTGTTTGGTGATCTTGACTGGGTGTAGCGAGCGACTGGTCGTCTCCTGCAAACGTCGTCAGGTAGAGCGAATCTCCACCGGTGTCGACGGTGATGACTGCGTCGACACCACCGTCGTATTCCAGCACCTCCTCGAGCTGCGCCGCTAGGCCGTTGACCCCTTCCGCAGCAATAACAAGCCGCATCGGTACCTCGGCTGCGGGAATATGTTCGAGGAAGTGCCTGGAGCCAGTAGTTTCTGGAGTGATGACATAGGTGCCATCACAGATTTGTCCACCGTGATTATGTATGGTCCTCGTATCGCCGATCTTGCCAGACAAGCCCTGCGATCCAGTCAAGTGCGATCGCACCGAAATGACGCTCGGACACTGTTTGCCGCTTAGCCACAGCAGTTTGGCGATCATCGCCGCCTGGTTGCCATCGAAACCTTCGCCAGTGCCAATGACGGCAATACGCTTTCCGGGAAGGTCGGCGAATGGCCCAGCGCCTGGGAGTTTTGTCCTGCGGATCAGCACGGGGGGCGCGAGCCAGAGTTTGCCGCCCTCGCTGACTTCCTCAGCCCTGAGGTCGTAGCTTGTCGCCAGATGGAGGTCGGTGGCTGCCGCGTCTGCGATTGACGAGGTCATGATGGTTGTGACGCCACTTTCAGGGGCTTTGCTGCGCCTTGCGATCCGCACTTGCTGATATTCCTTAGCCAGGATTGTCAACGCAGTCTCGATGGCGTCCTGCGGTTGTGCCCCAGCGCGGACGCATGCCTGAACTATTTTTTGGAGTAAAGCAGGGGTGTAGTACAGCAAAATTGCGTGACTGTCACCAGTGCCCGTTTCCTTCAGTTCTTTAATCAGGATCTTCCGATGTATCAGGCTCTCGTGATCGTTTAGGCGACGACTGAGCGCCCGTCCGACATGGGCCACTTGAATGCGCTCTCTTGCCCAGCCTTCGGATTCGGTAAAGTCTGGCACTCGGAGCATGCAACAAAGACGCGCATGAGCCCATTGCACGGGACCATCTTCAGGGTCATCGATATTCAGTCGATAGCGCCGGGCTCTGCCACGTAGGTACGCGTTGTATACATCATCGATGGTGTTATTAGGACCTATGTCGCGAACACAGTCTGCCGCGAGCAGAAAGTTTTGAGCAGTGAGCTCGTCGATTGTTGCTGATCCATTTTGGACATTCGCACCTGCGGCACCAGCGATGTCGGCCAGTGCGTGGAGCATCCAGAAGTCAATGGTGTCCTGGTCCACTCCTTCCAGGCCGCGTAAATTTCCCGCGACGCTTTCGGTTTGGAGGAATTGCGCCACGTTGAAGTCGGTCCTCAAACCCCGGACAATGAGCTCCTGCAAGTGTTGGGGAAGGCGCTGAAAGCTTTGCGACAGCTCCGGGTACCGCTCTAAGACCATGAGCAGTACGTGATCGTGATCGACATCAGTAGTGCCGGAACGCCGCTGGACCTCGTCGACTATCTTCTGGATCTTCCCCAGGTCATTAATGACAACTAGGGTCTCCATTGCCTGATAGCGAGCGCGCCCTGTCTCGGTGGTGACGTCGCCAATCACGGAGCGCGTATAGTCACGCAGCTTGTTGAATGTGGGACGAGTAAGTTTGTGCCGTCCACTTTGGCATTCGGTAAAGGCTTCATGGTCGTCGTAGTAAAGCCAGCGAAGTGCGAGCACGCCCACCAGAGTGCGGTTGAGCTCCACCAGCTGTTTGTCCGTATGTCCCGGAAAAAATTGGTGGCCGATTGTAGGTTGGTTCGAGTCTCGCAGCTGCGTTTCTGGGCTTGCCTGAACTTCTCCGGCAAGATCTATGAATTCCAACTCGAAGTTGTCGAACAACCGATCTAGCTCTTCGACCGACACCACCGCAGAGAACTCCTGTCCAGATACTAATTACACTTCGCTCGGGCTCGTTCGCCCAGAATGGCGATGGTGCCGCGCCGCTGTTCGTGTTTCCGTCATAGCTGCCGACTTCTTTTGTCTGAGCGAGTTTTTCGCCCGAAAAAATCCTAATACGACAGCCGTCCCCTTTATCAGCGCTCACCTTGTAGTGCGTAAAGCGGCTAAGGGATGAACATTGTTCATCCAATGGTTACTCCGTGGCGAGCGATGTGTTCAATATTCGAAGCCGTGTATGTAGGGTCCAGCACGCGGGCTTTCGGTTCGTACGCCTGGAGTTTTCATTGGCGGGGAGAGCGAGCATGTTCTGCATTGGGCGCTGCTTGGACCGCTTGTAAATTGGCGTCTTACCTACTAAGTCCGGAAATAGCCACCCCGCGAAGAGTCTTTCTGAACCGCAGAAACACCGATCCAAGTCAGTACTTCGGGTTATGCTCTCGAGTGTTAACTCCCGACTCATCTCCTAGGGAGGTGCGGCACATGCGACGGCTATTTGACTTCTTTTCGTGGGCTCGGTTTACCCAACAAAGGTGGTGAACCGAGAGTTGGTGAATGACAGAATGCGAGCGACACGCTCGGCAGTCGTCATCGGTGCCGGCATCGCGGGCCCTGTCGCAGCGATAGCCCTTCGTAAGGCGGGCATCGCCGCGGACGTCTACGAGGCATATCCAGGGCCGGCAGATGGCATTGGTGGTCCGGTGGTACTTCACCAAAATGGATTGCTTGCGCTGGATATCGTCGCCGTGGGCGACGCCGTGCGTGTCGCGTCTCCGGCCTGGCCGGGGACAGTGGTGTATGTCGCTGGTAGGCGTCTCGGTGAACAGCCCCGACCACTGGGGACGGAGCCGCGCCGCATTATTGAACGGGGTACTTTGTATCGCCTGGTGCGCGAGGCGGCACAGGCAGCAGGGGTTCGTTTCGTCTACGGTCGGCGCTTGATTGGCGCTGATGAACAGGGTCAGAAAGTCATCGCAAGATTCAGCGACGGCAGTGCCGCCACGGGCGATGTGCTGGTCGGCGCTGACGGTGTGAATTCCACCGTCCGTACGCTCATTGACCCCCACGCACCCAGTCCCAAGTACACGGGCCTGCTCGGGTTCGGCGGTTACGCCGACAACGTCGATGTTCCCGAACCCACGGGCGTGGTGACGCTTAATTTTGGTCAGCGTGCTTATTACGTCTATTGGACGTTCCCCGATGGCAGGATTGGGTGGTTTGCTGCTTGGCCATCAAGAAAGCCGTTGACATTGCCGCAGGTCCGGTCGATTCCATCCGAAGAGTGGCTGCATAAGCTGCGCAAGACTTACGCGGGTGACGTGCCGGGTGAGCAGCTTATGAGCAATACCAACCCCGAATCGCTCTCCGCGAATGGACCGTTGCGGGTCACGCGGCCAGTTCCACACTGGTCTCGGAGCCGGATGGTGCTGGTTGGCGATGCCATACACGCCCCGTCGAACGGCACTGGCCAAGGTGTGTCGCTGGCAGTGGAAAGCGCAATCCAACTTGCGCGCTGCCTTCGTGATTTGCCTGACCCGGATACCGCCTTTGGTGCCTATGACGCATTGAGACGAGAACGAGTGCAGCGGATCGTCCTCAGTGGAGAGCAAGTTAATCGTGCCATGGCATCTGGACCGGTAGGGCGGTTCTTGATGAGACGCCTGGGGCCGCTTCTGTTTAGGAGAATCAAACCGGACGATCCAGCTGGACTGGAGATGCTTTACCGCATCGACTGGGACGCCCCGGTAGTCACCTCAGATGCTTCGTCTGTCCATGGTGGCGTTTTGTGATGACTGTGGGAAAAGTGGTTGGCGCCTTCCAGTAGAACGGCGTCGCGCCTTCGCCGAAGGTGGTCGACGGCGGCGGGAATGCCCAGCACCGGGACGATCCAGGCTAGCTCCCACAGGCGGTCGGTTTGGGTGACCACTGGGTGAGCTATCGCTGTGCCAACGCCAACAAGCCCCACAGTCAGGCCCAGCCAACCTAGGGTTGGGTTGCGAGTGAACAGAGCCCAACATGCCAGTGCGGTGAGCAATAGAAACATCGGGCGCGTAGCTTGGTCGGCTAGCCAATGTTGCCAATATGCGGCGTTGAGATGGATGAGTTGGGTCCAGATATGGGTGGCGGGTGGCATGGTGAAATGCCGAGTAAACGTGTCCTGCAAAGACGTTTCCGCGCTGGGCAGTCGTAGCCAGTAGGACGCACCCACAATGAGGGCGCCAGCGAGCGCAGAAATGCCCGCGAACAGCACCGTTGTTCGACGTCGAAGTCGAGGTTGAAGAAGCGCGACACCGCAAACAAAAACGGATGACAGTGCGAGCAACAGGCCCGTCGCATCTTTGGTTACCGCTAGTGCCGCGTAAGAAGCCAGCAAAATAATGGCTCCGTATGCGATCTTGCCTTGTAACAGTTTCCAGCTACCCAGCATTGCCACCAACACAAATACCGTGAGCGCTCCTTCCGATAGCGGCTGCATACTCCAGTAAGCCAATGGACTCGCGAAGAAAATTCCCTGGCCGATAAGCCCAGCCATTCTGCTAAGTCCAGCCACCCGAAGCAGTAAGAAAACAAGCATTGACGCTGCTGCGGTAATAAGGAGGGAGGTAAGCCACATACCTTTTAATAGGCCGAATGCCGCGACCGCCGGCAACAGTAAAAGGGGATACCCCGGCCGGGTATCAAAGATGCGTTCGTATTGGGGGCTGTTGGGCAGCAGTCCATGGGGGTATTTCGCAATACACCGATCATATGTTTTGACGTAAGGAAATGGTGCCTGAAAATTGGCCGGGTTAGTGACTTCGTGCGATCGTTGCGCCTGGTAGGTCTGATTTGAACAATAAACAGCCAAAGCGTTCCGCTGCGCGTCCGCACGAGATTCGCCGAGGAGTTGCAGCGTGGTGCGCGCATAACGGTAAGAGTCGTTGCTGAGATGAAAATTAGGATGAGCCAGCAGCTGAATAGCAGCGAATAACATCACCGCAAGGAGCGGAGTCAACCGCCATAGCACCGCAAAAAAGCGCCGTGGGGAGTCATGTTTGGCGCTCGTGGCACGTTGCGGGTCTGTCACGGCGGCACATATTACCCACATTGAATGTGTTGCCTTCTCTGACTGTTGTTTCACGCCACCCCGTTCCGCGCAAGCTCGCACCCCTTTTGCGGAGCTCTACAATGGATGCCGTCACGTGCTTGGTCCGTATGCTTCGGCTCTGGCTGGGTCTATTTCCTTCTCATGTCGACAAGGACCGACTCGACACCACGGCAATCACCGCGAATCTCCCTAAGGTCCGGGCATACGGGTGAGATGCGACATGAAATGGAGGCGGAGCACGTGTCGACCAAATCTTCGGAGCGGTTGTTACGGGTCGGCGCGGTCGGGTGTGGCCCCGCGTTTGACAAGTATCTCGAGTTCCTACGCGACAGCCCACTATTGACGTTGGTGGCCTGCACTGATGTCAACCTAGAGACCGCACGCTTTAAGGCTGACCCTGTAAAGGTATCCGTCGTCGAGTCGGTGAGGTCCTTACTGGACAGTGACGTCGACGTGGTGCTTAACCTTACGCCGCCGGAAAAGCATGCCGAGATCAGCCGTCGCGGCATTGCATGCAGGCAAGCATGTCTACAGCGAGCGACCGCTGGGCGTCACCGGGGACGAGGTCAAGAAAATACGGGATGCCGTCTCGAACACGGGAAGGCAGCTCGGTGTGTGCACCAGACCAGCTTCTGGGCCGGACCATCCGAGCAGCAAGGGATGCCATTGACGCGGGGTGGATTGGGACGCCTACGGGCGCGACCGCGTTGGCCTTCGACGTGGGACCGGAGTACCGGCGCCCCAATGTGCGGCATTCGTGCCATTACCAGCCGGCGAGGTGCGGCGGTGGACCAGTCTTCAACCGTTGGCCGTATCACAGCGGCACACTGATGAGCCTTTTTGGACCGATTGTTGACGTCACTTCGACGGGCAGTCGCAAGGAGACCCGCTACGAGCGGCATGGTCCGTCCAAAGGCGAACAGATTTCGGTCAATGTGGATACGCATGTTGAGACCGCTGCGGTCTTCGCCTCTGGTTTGGGTGCGAATATCGTGACCAGCTTTGACGCGCCGCGTGCGGTCGAGCCGTCGATCGTAGTGACAGGAACCGAAGGGGAGTTGTGGCTGCCTGACCCGGTGACCTACGGGCGGGCACCCTGGATCTTGAACCGAAAAACTGGAGCCAGAGAGCTGGTGGCTTTGCCTCCCCTTAGGGAGGGAGAGCGGGACGGCCTTGGTCACGGACTCCGAGAGCTCGCCGAGAGTATCTGGGAGGAGCGGCCACCTCGGCTGAGTCTAGAGCTCGCTGCCCACATTGTGGATACGATGCTGGCGGTCCACGAATCCCTGGACAGTGGCCAACCCGTCAAGGTAAACAGCACTTTTGAGGTCGGACCTGCTGACCCAGTCAAGACTATGGAGGCGAGGCTTCCTGCTGCGCGGCGGGCGATTGGCTCGACGGGGCGATCCCTGCCGTCAGCTGCGTCCCAGCACGGCGTGCAAAGAGGCGTGCCTGGCGAGAATCGAGCATCTATCGGAGAGCCAAACCTCCATAATGGAGCAAAAATATGGTGACTGACGGGATTAGCCGATTCGAACCTGGAACCCACGTTGTATGGCGTGACAACAAGGAGGGTGGTAAGAGGAATCCTGACCACTCCAGCTTTGCCATGCCGGCCATCGTGGTGGCCGACGAGACGGATGCGATCGCTTTGTTCCATCCGCCAGGGTCCGTTCCAGTGAAGCGAACCGGCACCGCGTCGATCAAGGGGCCGAAGGGTCCTCGGACCCATCCGGATGACTGGGATGGTGGCTATCGGAACGCCAGTGCATTCGAGGGTTGCAACGTACGCCTGCAGGTTCGTAAAGACGGGTATTCTGTCTTGCGCAACTGGGACCCTGAGGCAGAGAAATTCACGAGTTGGTATGTCAATCTTGAACTGCCCTGGCGTCGCGCTCGGCGACGGTTGCGCGCCGACGGCGCTCGCCCCATTCTTCTCTTTGACAGCGCTGACCTCTTCCTCGATATCGTGGTGGAAGACGATCTGTCGGGATGGCATTGGAAGGATGAAGACGAGGTGCTTTGGGCGACGAAAGCAGGTTTGCAGTCGCCGCAACGAACAGCATTTGCAGAAGGGCAGGCCAAGGCCGCCATTGCGGCACTTGAGGCAGGCAGATTTCCCTTCGTCGAGTCCGAGTGGGAACGATTTAGCCCACCGGCGCAGCGGCGGGTGCCTCAAGTTCCAGCGGGCTGGTCGGACGTCCCTCTTTCTGATTGGTCGGATGTCTTGAGCGAGGGGCGACCGTTACGTCGGCTACGAGAGCCCACTTCACACGCTCGAATGTCTGGGCGTCTTTCGACCTGGCCAGGCCAACAGTTTGGCCCAACCCGTGGCTAGCGCAGGATTTCTACGAGGAGTACCCAGGCGTTTGCCAGGCCGCCGATGAACGCCACTACGACCGAGGGAACGATCCAGTAGAGGCCCCCTCCGGCGCCGATCAACAAGCTAGCTCCAGCCACGACTATGGGCAGCGCCGTCAACATACTGATGGCGATTCGAGTAACTATCCAATGTAGAACACTGTCGTGATTGGGACGAGTAGACGGGCGATTGACCACCATCAACATTGCTGTCAGAGCCACGCCCAAGACCGTCAGCTCAGTACCGAGCGCTGTCTGCGGTTGACCGGGTACGAGTACGAGAGCGGCGACCAGGAGAGGAGCCGCAAGAACCACCAAAGTTTGGCCAGCTCGTGAGGGCAGGCCGGCGTAACTGATGATCCGTTCGACATTGATGGATATAGCAACAAACAACAAACCGCTCAGGGCGGCAAAGGCACCCACGATGGCGACACAGAAGTCGCTCCAGCCGTCCACGTTATACGCAGCCACCCGCCCATGATGCCAGCCGGCGACCTGGTGCGGCAGCCGTCAGTAGTAGTAGCGTTTTCCGACTGCGGCGGGCACGACCACGTCGTCGCCGAACGCGTCGGCCAGCGCACGGACCGCTCGCCACCCAGTGCGGTGCGCCGTATTGATCGATCGGAGATCATGCCCCCGCATGGCTTGCGCGGTGGGTTCGATGATTTGTTCGTTCACTCCGGCGAGGTGCAGACCGCCAATCACCGCATGAATGGGTACGTCTGGGAAGCGGGCACGGCAGTCTTCAAGAACGTTGACGATTCCGGCGTGGGCGCAGCCGCTGACCACGATCATCCCCTTACCGGCGACGTGAACCCCTAGCCATCGCTCATCGGGCAGCGGTTCGTCTGGTTCCCTCTGTCCGTTCGCAACCTTCCGCACTTGGCCGAGTAGACCCCGTTCGAAGTCCGTGACCCGTGTGATCTCGCCGGACACATGGAACACGCCGTCCATCAGTATTTGTGGCTCGACGGTGGAAACGACCCACATTCCGTTCGAACGCGTATTCCTCGGGCCAGGTGTCGAAGAGGACAGTGTGTTTCCGCCCTCTGCGGCGAGCCGTGAGCAGCAACGAGAATCCGTGGACCGCGCAGCACAACGACTCTGGCTCCATCGGTAGGCCTCGCTGGGCGATCTGCGCGAACTAACTGTTCACATGAGAGGGAGCCGAGGATAAACCGTCGGTGACATTGGCAACGACAACTCGGATCTCAACCTCGTCGACCGGCAGTAGAGTCATGTCCGCGATGTTAGGGGCCGCGAGACGTTGCTCAACCCGGGAGGGTTAACCCGGCTAGTTGCGCTGGTCAAGAGGCCCGTTTTTGCGGGTCAGAAATAGGTTTCAATATGGTGCCCTTGGCAGGGTTCGAACCTGCCCACCCGGCTCCGGAGGGCGGGCAGGTCGTTAGCTCTCTATGGGCTCTGACCTGCTGTTTTGCGACTTGACTGGAGGTCCAAACGGGAATTTGGGCGCGTATTTGGCGTGGGGCGGTTTCAGTCCGTTCAAAGCAGGGGGTAGGCACGCCCACAGATTGTGATCGCACTCTGCATAAATTAGATGAGTCTCCTCCAATGCCCACATAGACATTGGAGGAGACTCAAATTTCGGCTAGTTCGCACTAGTCTCAGGTTTCACAAGCGAACGCTGCCGTATTTGCCGCCGCGACCGGGCCTTCTTTGGTGTCGCTGCGGTCAGCGAGGCGAGCGACCAAGGCCTTCATTGTCCGTAGGGGCTTGGGGCCGACCCGGTGCGAAATTGTCGAAGCTTGGTCCCATCTTCCGGACTCGCGGGCCAGGTGAAGTTGGTTGGCGTGCCGCTGGTGAATTTAAGGCTCCCGCCAGGATTTGTCGGTGAAGCACTGGATCCGCGTTGACGTCGGTAGCCAAGAGACGGACCGGGCCACGCGGGTCAGGGCTGCTTTTGAGATCGATTTCTCCCCACCGACCCTCTTCGCTGCGGTCGTTTGTGGGACCAGGACTGGGGACATGTTCGATGCCAATGCGTGAAAATGTGTAACGCCCTACTTCTTGAGGTTGCTCTGAGGAAATTTTGTGAGGGGGCGCAGCCGAATTGGCCAGCAGAGCCATGACCTCTGCCGGGTGAAAGTCGTGAGCATAGATTTTCTCTTTTCGTGGTTCCCACATGAGTGGCCACGCCCGCTCGTACATCTTTGCGAGCTGTGTGAATGCTGGAGATTGGGCCAAGGCGGCTAGATCCTGAGGGCTTGAGAACGCAAACTCGTCCCGTTTCGTGACATCGGTGGGAACCAAATACATGGGGCTGGGATAGTCAGCAAGTACTTCCCTTGCTGCATCAGAGTCAGCAAGCACATTGAACTGGCGACGGCCACCAGCCATGGTTTTGACACCACCGCCGCCGAACATGCCTAGCTGAGCAGTGAGAACGCCCAACTTTTCCTTGATTTTTGGATTTTTCATTAGGACCGCTGCGTCGGTGAGGGGACCGCCGCACACGACGTGGATGGTTCCAGGTAAATGTTTCAAATGAGCCACAGCGTCATTGATTCCGCCAGCAAGACGGGTATCCGGAAGGGCGGGTTCCACATCGAGAACATGCTCGTCGATGTGAACACGGTGCGGAATAGTCGAATACGGCGCAATGCCGCCCTCGAATACAGGAATGTTTTTTCTCCCGTGCCTGACCAATAGATCGTTCATTCGAATCGCATTGTCGTGACGAACGGCTTGGCTGGCAGCGAGATCAGCTTCGTAAGGTTTCGCCCTGTGATCCGGATTAACTGGACGCCCGGTCATGATCACGGCCGCTACATTTAGCCCGAACTCACTACTGGTAGCAGCTAGCGCAGCAGCGTAATTGTCTGGGTCAGGGCCATCAACGATGACTACGACGTTCTGGGGGGGGGGCGTGGCAGAAGCTAGCTCATCGTGCCTTTGAGCTGCTCCCCAACTTGGTAGTTGTGTCACTTTTTCTCCCATTCAGAAAGTAGGTCTTGCCAAGTCGCATCATTTTCTACAGGTGAGAGGAGCGGGTTCCCCGGTGAACTGATGGAAGCATGGAAGAGCCAGTGCACGTGTTAGACATCGCCGCGTTTGCGATCTGATGAGAGACTAGGTGGCATGGATCTGTCGGTGTTGGGGTGCTCAGGTAGTTCGTCTTATGTGGACGATGACAGTGTGTTTCACGGAACCTCGTCGTATCTACTTACGGGGGGGGGGAGCAGAAAATCCTCAGGAGCAGAAACGGATTCTGCTGGACATTGGCTACGGCGCCAACGCCCAACTAGGGCGGTTCGGGCTACGCGGCAAGATAAATGCGATCCTCATTACTCACGACCACGGCGATCACATCGGCGACCTCGCAGCTTTGGGCCAAGATTTGCAGTACCCCAAAGACGCCGACGGTGCTGCACTGAAATCGTCTATTGACCCAAACGACCCCAGCACCCGTATCCCGGTTTATGGCCCGGCTCGGCTAAAAGAGGAATTGGAACGAAACACTAAAGGTAAAGGGTTCCCTCGGCCCATTCCGGACGCGTTTGACTTCCATACCATCAATCCAGGGGAGCCGATCACCATTGGTGGCTTAACTGTCACCGCTTTTCCGGTAGACCATCTCAGAAACAAAGAAGCCCTAGGCGAAGAAGCACTAGAGGAGTCCTACGCCTTTCGCGTCGAAGGCGACGGCCAAAGCTTTGCATACTCTGGAGACACCGGAGAGCTCGAATCAGGTGTCCCGTCACCTGGGCTGTTGGCGGCAGCCCAGGACGCTGACCTTGCCCTCATCGAGGCGTTCTATCTGAAAAAAGCCGAAGAGTTCCCGGGCCTGCATTTGTCTGGGCACACCGCAGGGGAAGCAGCACAAAAGGCCGGCGTCCGCAAGCTTCTCCTCACCCACCACCATCCCAACGTAAGCCCGCTGCGCATTCTGGCGGAGGCACACCAGACCTACGAGGGGCGGTTGCAAAGCGCACGGCAAGGAACGACTTACCCGGTCCAGGGAGACGAAATTCGTGCCACGAAAACAACCGCCGCGCAATTTCAACCGCTATCGGCAAACCGCCGCGGCATCGACAGCCAGGCGGCCTCAAGGGCATCCGTAGAACCGCCAAGACGCCAAATTAGCAGGAGCTAAGCCATACTTCCCTTGCGGACTATCGGTAGTTGTTAGCCCAACTGACGTGCAGTTGCATGAGGGCGGCTGCGGTGGTGCTGGCGGTGATGGAGCCGTTGCCGACGAGTTCGGGAATCCGTTCGAGGGCTATCCATTCGAGGCGGTCGGACTCATCTGAGTCCTCTGGTGCCCCTATATGGACAGCATCAGCAGAGACGTACACGTGATGAATACAGTCAGATAGCCCGTTGGCTGATTGCAGTTGCATCAGCGGCTTGAGGGTTCTTGGTCGCCATCCGGTTTCTTCTTCGGCTTCTCGCGCTGCACCGTCGAGAATGGACTCACCCGGGTCGAGAACACCACCGGGCAGTTCATAACCCCAGGTGTTGGTAATAAACCTGTGCCGCCATAACAGCAACACCTCACCAGCGTGGTTGACCATGGCGGTCACTACTACTGGGGGTTGGCGGAGCACCCAATGATCTAGGTGCGTACCGCTGGGTAGTTCCACATCGGTCATGTTCAAGCTGCACCACTGGTTAGCCTGCACCACTGGTTAGCCTGCACCACTGTTTCGGAGTGGATTTTCCAACGCGAATCCACACCCACATCCTGCGTCATAGGTCCACCTACCCTGGGGCTGTTGACAACCGAGACAGCATCTCCGTTTTCTCCAGAAAGTCTCGCACGCTGTTAACAGTCCGAAGCTGCCGAAGTTGACGATTGTGCGGGCATCGCAGCGCACGCGTGCAGAAGTGTTTACGCCAGGGGTTGCGGCCTCTTGACTAGATAGCCGCTGATCAGGAGACCCGTTTTTCCAGGTCAGAAGCTAATTTCAGTATTAGTGCCCCCGGCAGGATTCGAACCTGCGCACCCGCCTCCGGAGGGCGGTGCTCTATCCCCTGAGCTACGGGGGCCGCGTTATTTGTGGTGAACGAGAATAATAAGGAACTCACCACCCGGCGACCTTCAAGGCGCCAGAAGCCTATCAGCCGCTTTCTTCCCCTCGCCTGTGCACTCCTCGTTAGTTTCACGGGTGAGTGTCTGGAGCCTGTTAAAGAAACTCACCCGTGAACATGAGGCCACGAGATGGGAGTACAACCCGAAGCTGGCGCGGTGTCCCGTTTGCCTAGGTGGACGCCCCGAGCTCGGTCAGTTTTTGCTGCAACTGATTGATCTCATACTGCTGGTTGTTCACCATCTGCTGGGCAAGCTTGCGGACCGGGGAGTTTTTCGACTGTTTCAAGATCGCATCAGCCATGTGGACGCCGGCGAGATGATGTTTGATCATCAGCTTGCAGAACAACACATCTGAATCCCGACCATGACTGGCACGGAGTTGCCGCAGCTCCGCTGGCGACGCCATTCCGGGCATGCGACCGTCGGGCCGCATCATCTGCTGACTGCCGGGCATCCACGACATGGCGCGACGGGAACTGCTGAGGGAGTCGCCCCAGTTGCGCAACCAGGTATCCATGACGCCGATCTGGTTTTGTTGCGTCATGGCGATGTCGTAGGCGAGGTTGATGAGCTCGCCGTCGCCGCCGTTGCGATATTCCATCATCGCCATGGACACCGCTTGTCCATGATGGACCGACATGTCGCGCGCAAAGCCAGCCTCTGGCGAGCCATCACCAGGATGGCGCGGTGCGGCGAGCCAGGTGCCACCGAGGAAGCCCAGCGCCAGGGCCAGAACCCCCACCACAATGCCGATGGCGAACCGTGGAATGCGCCGGTGAGGCCGCTCTTCGTCAGCCGTCGTCGTCGTTGCGGAGTCGACGTCGTGGTTTTCGTTCTCCATGTCAGGCCATGTTGTCTGTGTTGGCGCTTTGCTGCTGAATTTGTTCTTCCGTGAGTGGGGTCGTGCCGGTGATGGTGGTACCGCCAGAGCAGGTGGCGCCGTCTTCCACGTTGGCATTTTTACGGAAGGCCTTGATGAAGTCATCGATGCGGTGGTCCTTGGCGCCACTGAGTGCGAGTTGGAACCCCCACGCTTGCAGGCTGATAGGTGACTTCAGACCGGGGTAGGGGCTCATGAGTAAGTAATCTTTGCCGCGGACCTTGTCAGCGAGTCTTTTGACGTCTGCCGGGGAAACATCCTTCGGGTTGTAGGCGATCCAGACGGCGCCGTGCTCGAGGGCGTGGACCGCGTGCTCGTTAGGGATTTGATCGCTATATACATCGCCTTGGCAGTCTTCCCAGGCGGGGTTGTGGTTGCCACCAACCGGGGGGCTCAGCTTGTATTTGACGGTGCCATATACGTGATTCCGTCGTAGCATCTTGGCGTCTTTAATGCGGTAGTTGACGACCCCGCTGATTTTCTGTGCGTTCTGCTGGCCAAACGGGCGAGATTTGTCCCACGTGTACCAAATCCCATAGCCAATGATCGCTCCGGCGATGACCACGGCAACCGCGATGAGGACAACAGTCATGGAGGTGATGCCGCCTCGAGCCGCCTTGACCGCTTTCTTGGTCTTTGCGCGTTTTTTGGCGTGAGCATTGGTGTTCTTGCTCGGCTGGGCGGGCTTCTCAGGGTTGCGCTTGGACGCCATAGGGGGATCTTCTCCGGACCATTGAGGCGGGCTTTCCGCCTGGTATGTCTGCTGGGCTTCCTAGTCTGCCAGGTGTGAGGGCGCGGGAATTCAAGACCTGGGATAAGCCTCGGCGCCCACTACCCTCCTTTTTGCTGAAATGGCTGATATATCAACAAACTAGGCCTAACTTCGCACCCATGGTGTAAGTGTCCCAATCGGTAGGATTGATAGGGATACATCATGCCGCCTGAAGGTCGCGGCATTGCATTCCTCTACTGTGGACAGATTATGTCGACGGAGATATTTATCTCACCGCTTCGTATAACTGAGACTGTAAGAACAATAGAGAGAGCCAGTGCATGAGAGCACATCCAGCCGGTCCACGACATGCTGATGTGCTGCCCCAAGAGGTCGCAGCCAGCGCCCCCGCAGATGTTAATCACCTCGATCCCGCTGTGTGGCCGAGTACCGCGAGGCGAGTCGATGGCGCGCTGACCCTTGGTGGCATTGACGTTCGCCAGCTGGTGAGCGAGCACGGAACGCCAGCATTCGTCCTCGACGAAGTTGACTTCCGCGCCCGCGCGAGCAGTTACGTGGAGGCGTTCGCCGACGCCGACGTCTTCTATGCCAGCAAGGCACTGCTGTGTCGGGCGGTTGCGCGCTGGGCAGCCGAACAAGGCCTCGGCCTCGATGTGTGCACTGGAGGCGAGCTTGCGCTGGCGTTGTCGGCAGGCGTGCCCGCGGAGCGAATCGCCTCGCATGGCAACAATAAGAGCGACGACGAGCTGTCGGCCGCGTTAGCTGCGGGTGTGGGCCGGATCGTGGTGGATTCGTTCGATGAGATCACTCGGCTGGCCGTTCTCGCCGAGGCAGTAAATGCCACGCCGGCGGTGTTGGTCCGAGTGACGGTGGGCGTCGAAGCACATACCCACGAGTTCATCGCGACGGCTCACGAAGACCAAAAGTTCGGGTTTTCGTTGGCGAACGGGGTCGCACTGGACGCGGTGCGGGCGGTCCTAGGCTCGTCTTCGTTGCGGTTGGTTGGGTTGCATAGCCACATCGGCTCGCAGATTTTCGACACCGCCGCGTTTGAGGTCTCGGCTCACCGCATGGTCGGCCTGTTGGCGCAGATCCGGGACGAGCATGGCCTGGAGTTGGCGGAGCTCGACCTCGGCGGCGGGCTTGGTATTGCCTACCTCTCCACGGACGATCCCGCGGCGCCGGCGGTATTTGCCGAGAGCTTGCGACAGATAGTCAAAACGGAATGCGCGGGCGCCGGATTAGCGATGCCTCGGCTCTCGGTCGAGCCTGGACGGGCCATTTGTGGACCTGCCGGGATCACGTTGTATCGAGTGGGCACGGTAAAACCAGTCCGGATCAGTACCGGAGTGGCGCGGACCTATGTCAGCGTTGATGGTGGCATGAGTGACAACATTCGGTCCGCGTTGTATGACGCCGAATACACGTGTGTGCTTGCTAATCGCGAGTCCGCTGTGGAGCCGGTGCTGTCCCGGGTAGTGGGCAAACATTGTGAAAGCGGCGACATCGTCATTAAAGACGTCTGGTTACCCGGCGATGTTGCCCCCGGCGACGTGCTCGCTGTCGCGGCCACGGGCGCGTATTGCCGCAGCATGGCCAGCAACTACAACATGGTGACCCGCCCTCCCATTGTGGGCGTGCGCGATGGTCGCAGCCAGGTGTTGGTGCGGCGCGAGACGTTAGAAGACTTGTTGCGACTGGATGTGGGCTAACCAAAATGACCTCTCCGCTCATTCCGCCATTACCTGCCAGCTTGGAACAACCGCGTCCATTGAGGGTGGCGGTTCTTGGCTGCGGGACGGTCGGCACCCACATGCTGCGTTTGATGCATGCTCAAGCTGACGAGCTCGCGGCTCGTATTGGCGCGCCATTGGAGCTCGCGGGTATCGCTGTTCGACGTCTGGGGAGAGATCGTGGCGACCTTTCAGTAGATCCAGACTTGTTTACCACGGACGCTCACGAGCTCATCGAGCGCGAAGATGTGGACATCGTGGTGGAGATGGTGGGTGGCATTGAGCCCGCCCGCAGCTGGCTTACGTCCGCATTGAAAGCGGGCAAGTCTGTGGTCACGGCGAATAAAGCGCTGCTGGCAGAGGACGGGGCGGCGCTGCAAGAAGCGGCCATCGCGGGTGGCGCCGATCTGTATTACGAAGCAGCGGTAGCCGGCGCGATTCCGCTGTTGCGTCCTTTGCGGGAGTCGTTGCATGGCGACCGTATAGACCGCGTTGCTGGCATCGTCAATGGAACATGTAACTACATATTGTCCAATATGGACGCTCATGGCATGAGCTTTGGTGAGGCACTCACGCGGGCGACCGAGCTGGGCTATGCCGAACCGGACCCCACCGCGGACGTGGAAGGCTTCGATGCCGCCGCTAAAGGCGCGATCATCGCTTCTTTGGCGTTCCATACTCGCGTGACCGCGCACGACGTATACCGCGAGGGTATTAGCGACGTCACCCCCGGTGATATCGCCTCGGCAAAGGCCATGGGCTGCACGGTCAAGTTGTTGTGTGTTGCCGAGCGGACCGTATCGGCGGATGGACGTTCTGGTGTGAGCGTGCGGGTCCACCCAGCAATGATTCCCCGGGATCATCCGTTGGCAGGCGTAGGCGACGCGTTCAACGCGGTCTTCGTCGAGGCAGAAGCCGCTGGTCAATTAATGTTTTACGGTCGTGGCGCTGGCGGAGCACCTACGGCCAGTGCTGTGCTGGGCGACGTGGTAGCCGTTGCGCGCAACCGACTGTCGGGGCGTTCAAGTCCCCGGGAATCGACATATGCCGCGTTGCCCGTTCATCCCATGGGTGAAAGCATCACCCGCTACTACGTCTGTCTTGACGTGGCCGATCGCGCGGGGGTGTTGTCCGCCGTTGCCGCCGAGTTCGCGGCGCACGACGTCAGCATCGCCACGGTGCGTCAGGAAAGCTGTGAGCGCGAAGGTCGAAGGCCCGACACCGACACCGACACCGACACCGACGATTCTGAGCCAGATGCGCTCCTCATCATCGTGACGCACGCTGCCCGTAACGCTGCCCTGAGCGCGACCGTCGCCGCGCTACGCCAACTGCCGGTGGTGCGGAACGTCATCAGCACGATGCGGGTCGAAAGAAAATCGGAGCCGAGCTAGCGATCAGCCGTAAGAGTCAGGGTGGACAAATATGGGGGAGATTCGGTCGGGGGGCCAGATGAACAGGACAGAGGCGCGCCCATGGCGGGGCGTCATAGAAGAGTTTCGCGCACAGCTTCCGGTCAGTGAAGCCACGCCGATCGTGACGTTGTGCGAGGGTGGCACGCCGCTAATTTCTGCGCCCACGCTATCGGAGCGCACTGGTTGTCGGGTGTTCATCAAGGTTGAGGGCGCAAACCCCACGGGGTCATTCAAAGATCGCGGTATGACGGTTGCGATCAGCAAGGCGGTCGAGGAAGGCGCCCGGGCTGTGCTCTGTGCGTCGACCGGAAACACCGCCGGTTCGGCTGCCGCATATGCGGCGCGGGCGGGCTTGACCTGCGCGGTTCTTGTGCCACGGGGCAAAATCGCGCCGGGCAAACTCGCTCAAGCGCTCGCACACGGTGCACGTATGCTCGAGGTGGACGGTAATTTTGACGATTGCCTTCGGTTGGCTCAAGAACTGTCGGCTACGTACCCCATCGCCTTGGTTAATTCCGTTAATCCACATCGGATAGAGGGCCAAAAAACAGCCGCTTTTGAGGTGGTGCGAGCACTCGGCGTGGCCCCAGATCTGCATTTTCTCCCTGTGGGCAACGCCGGCAATATCACTGCTTACTGGCGTGGTTACCAAGAGGCGCTGGCGTGGGGATGGGTCGATTCGACGCCGGCTATGCGTGGAGTCCAAGCCTCGGGAGCGGCACCATTTGTCCATGGTGGACCGATCGCGAACCCAGAAACGATTGCGTCGGCGATCCGTATCGGAAACCCAGCATCGTGGACTCAGGCGATCGCTGCGCGAGATGAGTCGGGGGGAGCCATCGAGTCGGTCACCGACGAGCTCATCCTGGACGCCTATCGGTTACTGGCGCAGACAGAGGCCATCTGGGTTGAGCCAGCCTCTGCGGTCAGTATCGCGGGGTTGCTCGCCGCTTCAGCGGCTGGCTCGCTTCCGAGCGGACGACTGGTGGTCTGCACTGTGACCGGTCACGGTTTGAAGGATCCACAATGGGCTGTAAAAACGTCGCCTCGACCGGTGGTGGTGCCAGCAGAGACGGATCTGATCGCAAAGGAACTGGAACTGCGATGACGGGCATCACTTTTGTTCAGCATGCGGCCAGAGTGCGGACGCCGGCTACCAGCGCCAACCTTGGACCGGGTTTTGATGCTATCGGCGTGGCACTATCCATTTCGGACGAGATCATCGCCGAAATTATCCCTGCGGGCTTGCAAGTCGAGGTCGAGGGCGAGGGCGCCGCTGAACTGCCACGGGATGAGCGGCATTTGGTGCTGCAAGCGATGCGAGCGGTATTCGATCGGGTCGGTGCCAACCCGCCTGGCCTGCTCGTACGGTGCCGAAACAACATTCCGCAAGCGCGGGGGTTAGGTTCCTCAGCTGCGGCCATCGTTGGCGGGGCCGTGGTAGCTCGAGCCCTCATCGTCGGTGGTGACCAGCTTTTAGACGATGACGAAATGCTTCAGCTGACTGTCGACCTTGATGGCAGCCGCGACAATGTGGCCGCATGCCTACTGGGTGGCGCCGTGTTGGCATGGTCTGAGGCCGATTGCCAGGATCGACCTGGCACGAAAACACGTGACCGTCGACACATTCGTACTGCCCGATTGCGACTCTCGCCCGAGATCGCACCGACGGTGTACGTGCCTCAGGCGCGGAGTTCGACCAAAGCCAGCCTGGCCTTGTTGCCGAAGATGGTTTCTCACGCGGATGCGGTGGCCAATTCTGGACGGGCGGCCTTGCTGGTACACGCGCTGACGACTGATCCTTCACTGTTGATTCCAGCGACCGAGGACTGGCTGCACCAGGAATATCGGGCTCCTGGCATGGCCACGACGGCTGCGTGCGTGCGGCGGTTGCGTGAGCAGGGCATCGCGGCGGTGGTCAGCGGTGCCGGGTCGAGCGTCTTCGCTATGCTGAGGGCGGGTCAACAGCCGCCAATGTGCGACGGCTTCGTGGCCCATCGGCTCTCTTTCGACCCGGTGGGGGCATTGTCGTCTGTTAGCGCTACGGTGGACACATCTAGGGCATAAGCGATTGAGGCGAGAAAAATGCGAGCTAGTTTGCATTTTCGAGCTGAGTGAGCTTGTTGACCGGATGGGAGGGTTTGAACCGATCCATCTGGGAACACGTATCGGATTGTGATCACATGAACACACCGAGCTCCGGAAATGTTGCCTTGATGAGTCGTACCGTCTACGCTGCTAATTAGCGCACCGCTTTAAAGTGGTGTTTGCACGCCGAGTGTTTTAGTGGCCGGCGATTCATTCGACAGCATGTACACAGTCAACACTGTGTGTCTTGTTCGTTTTCCATCCTGATCTTGTGACCGCATGTCACGATCCGTCGCAGGGAAGGAACCCCATTGAGCGACACTGAACTTCTTTCCGATCAGTCCATCCCGGACTCCGCATCCAGCGTGGCCGAAAGTGGCCAAGCTCCACATAAGACACGGCGCCGATCCGGTGGCGGTCTGTCTGGAATGTTGCTGTCTGAGCTACAAACCCTCGCTGGCCAACTCGGCATTGTCGGCGTTGGACGTATGCGTAAGGGTGAGCTGATCGCCGCTATACAAGACAAGCAAGGTGGCTCTCGGGCCGCACAAACAGAAACGGCTCCACCTGCCGCCGCTGATGAGGTGTCAAAACCACAAGCCACTGAGGATGCTGGCGAGCAGAGCTCGAGAGGCGGACAAACATCGGGCGGTCGGGAACGCCGTCGCGCCACCCGGGGTGCGGGTTCGCCTCGCACCGGTGGGAACTCCGACGGTCAGCGTGGCCAGAGCAATGGGCACATGCAAGAGACCCAGAGCCAGGCTGATACGTCGGCTAATGGTCAGGCCGGTTCGGACACGGCGTCCGCGTCAGAGGTCCGCATTGAGCAGCGCGACCGCAACACCGACCGTAATAACGATCGCCGCGATCGCGGTAATGATCGTAATAGCGATCGTAATAGCGACCGCGGCAACGACCGCAACTCCCAGTCGAGTAGCAATTCGTCCCAGTCGGACGATGGCAACGACTTCGGCGGAAGAGGCGGCAGGCAAGACCGCAACAACGACCGTGGTCGCGGGCGCAGTCGATTCCGTAGTCGACGCGGTGGGCGGGATAACCGCGATAGCCGTGATGGCCGCGACAATCGCGGAGAACCCCGTGGTTCGCACGATCCAGAGCCGACAGTCGCAGATGACGACGTACTGATTCCCGTTGCGGGCATCGTCGATGTCCTAGACAGCTACGCCTTTATCCGCACGTCGGGTTATTTGGCTGGCTCCAACGACGTCTACGTTTCGTTGTCGCAGGTGCGCAAATACGGGTTGCGTCGTGGTGATGCGGTAACCGGCGCGATTCGTCAGCCGCGTGAAGGTGAGCGGCAAAACAAGTACAACCCGCTTGTGCGCTTGGACACCGTCAATGGCATGGCGCCCGATCAAGTACGGAACCGGGCTGAGTTTCACAAACTCACGCCGCTTTACCCGCAAGATCGACTGCGGTTGGAGACCGAGTCGCACCTGTTGACCACTCGGGTAATCGACCTGGTGATGCCGATTGGTAAGGGCCAACGTGCGCTTATCGTCTCGCCGCCTAAGGCCGGTAAGACCATGGTGTTGCAGTCGATCGCCAATGCCATCACCGCCAACAACCCAGAGTGTCATCTCATGGTGGTCTTGGTGGACGAGCGTCCTGAAGAAGTCACCGATATGACCAGGTCGGTGAAGGGTGAGGTCATTGCTTCCACCTTCGACCGTCCACCGCAGGATCACACCACTGTCGCTGAGCTTTCCATTGAGCGAGCGAAGCGGTTGGTGGAGCTTGGTGCCGATGTGGTGGTGCTGCTCGATTCGATCACCCGACTGGGACGGGCCTACAACTTGGCCGCACCAGCGAGCGGACGCATCCTGTCTGGTGGTGTCGATTCGACCGCACTCTACCCGCCGAAGCGGTTCTTGGGTGCTGCGCGAAACATCGAGAACGGTGGTTCGCTCACCATCATCGCGACCGCATTGGTAGAGACAGGGTCCACTATGGACACCGTTATCTTCGAAGAGTTCAAGGGCACCGGCAACGCTGAGCTCAAACTGGATCGCAAGATCGCTGACAAGCGAGTGTTCCCCGCCGTCGACGTGGATGCGTCGGGTACTCGTAAGGAAGAGATCCTGCTGTCTAATGAAGAGCTCGGTGTCGTATACAAGCTGCGCAAAGTGCTCCATGCGCTCGACTCGCAGCAGGCGCTGGATCTTTTGCTCGATCAGCTCAAGAAGTCGCGCAGCAATGCCGAGTTCTTGATGCAGATTCAAAAGACCACGCCGGGTGAGTAGCCAGGTTGGTTGATGATCGTTGGTGGGGTCGTGCTTTCGCTATGCCGCGAGGCGCGACCCCACTGCTTTTTTGCGGATTGCCCGCAATGTTTGGACCAAACATTGCGGGCAATCCGCAAAAAGAGAAGGTACCTAAGAATCGAGTTCTTTAGACGAAGATGTCGCTGGCGGTGATGGCTCGGACTCCGGCTCATCACCGGCCCGGGAGCGGGAATACCCCAGCCCCATGGCAGACTTATAAAGCCAGTGGGTTCGCATAACGCTTACTCGCTCCAGTTGTGCACCATCCATCGCACACCGTGGTACCGGTTCACGTCGTCTCAGAGCACAGTTCTGAGCGATGACCCGGCGACCAGCAAAGAAAGAGGAAAAATGAGATCCGGCATTCATCCGCGTTATGAGCTCACCCAGGTGACGTGCTCGTGCGGCAACAGCTTCACCACCTACAGCACGGCCAAAAACGGCGTGATCAATGCGGAAATTTGCGCTAACTGTCATCCGTTCTACACCGGCAAGCAGAAGCTGCTCGACACTGGCGGCCAGGTTGCCAAGTTCGAGAAGCGCTACGGCAAGAAGGCAGCCGACAACAAGGCTTAGCGTGACAACGGCGCTTGCTTGGATCTCGTACAGGTCTGAGTAAGCGCCGTTTTGCGTCTGTTGAGTTTTAGATAGTGCGCTGTTAGCGCCATGCTGTGACCACGAAAATCGGAATCGGACTACGAGATCGGGAAGAGTATCAATGGCGACTGTAGGTAATGGCGAACGTCTAGCCGGATTGATCGCCGAATACTCAGCCTTGGAAAGCCAACTCGCTGATCCGAATATTCATCACGACCAGCGTCGCGCACGCGATGTGGGGCGCCGCTATGCCGAGCTGGGTCCGATTGTGGCAGTGGCGAACGAGCTGGAGGGTGCGCGGGGCGACATCGCTACGGCCAAGGAACTTGCGCGGGAAGACGCCGCATTCGCCGCCGAGGTGCCTGAGCTCGCCGAACGAATTGCTCGCCTGGAAACACAGCTTCGGGAGCTACTCCTGCCACGTGATCCAAACGACGCCAAAGACATCATCATGGAGATCAAGGCTGGCGAGGGCGGCGAGGAGTCCGCGTTGTTCGCCGGTGACCTGCTGCGGATGTATCTGCGGTACGCCGAGCGTCAGGGTTGGAAAGCGGAGACACTCGACGGTACTGAGTCTGACCTGGGTGGATACAAAGACGTGTCGATCGCGATCAAGACCAAGGGAATACCCCCGGCGGGTAAGGGCGTGTGGTCTCGGCTGAAGTACGAGGGCGGTGTGCACCGGGTGCAGCGCGTACCGGTCACCGAATCGCAGGGGCGCATCCACACCAGCGCTGCGGGCGTATTGGTGATGCCCGAGGCAGAAGACGTGGACGTCACGATCGAACCGAATGACCTGCGCATCGATGTGTTTCGTTCGTCGGGGCCAGGAGGACAGAGCGTTAACACCACGGACTCGGCCGTCCGCATTACCCATATCCCGACCGGGATTGTGGTCAGCTGCCAAAACGAGAAAAGCCAGTTGCAAAACAAGGAGCAGGCTCTGCGCATCTTGCGCGCCCGGTTGTTGACCGCGGCTCAAGAAGAAGCCGACGCGGCTGCTAGCGATGCACGGCGCAGTCAGGTCCGCACCGTCGACCGTTCCGAGCGAGTGCGAACCTATAACTTCCCGGAGAACCGGATTAGCGACCACCGGGTCAATTTCAAGGCCTACAACCTGGATCAAGTGCTCAACGGTGAACTCGACGCGGTGCTCGACGCGTTGACCTCCGCGGACACCGCGGCCGCACTTGCGGGGGACGCCAATTAGCGGTCAGGAGCACATCGCGTTACGGCCACTGTTGGCTCAGGCCACCGCGCGACTGTCGGAAGCCAATGTGGACAGTCCCCGGGTGGACGTAGAAGTACTGGCCGCGTTTGCGTTCGGGGCAGGCCGAGCAGACCTCATCACCCTTGATTACGTCGATGCCAGTGCTGTTGATCGTTTTTCCGCGTTAGTGGACCAGCGCGCGCAACGAGTGCCGTTGCAACATTTGACGGGAAGAGCTGGGTTTCGCTACCTGGAATTGCGGGTGGGGCCTGGGGTGTTTGTACCCCGCCCGGAAACGGAACTGCTGGTGCAATGGGGGCTAGAGGCTCTTCGGGCTCCTCAGTCATCGGGCAGCGGCTCACGTCCGGTCACGGTGGTTGATCTCTGTGCGGGTTCTGGGGCGATTGCGTTGTCGATGGCGCATGAGCTCCCGACAGCGCGAGTGTGTGCGGTGGAAAGAGAAGCGCATGCGGTGGCGTGGCTAGAAATGAATGCGAAAGACCGGCTGGCAGCAGGCGATGAGGCTATTGAGATACACCATGCCGACGCCACATCGCCCTCCACATTAGAATATCTCAACGGGACGGTGGATCTCATCGTCAGCAATCCGCCGTATGTGCCGTTGGGCGCAAGCGTCGCGCCAGAAGCGGGTGACCACGATCCTGCCGCCGCGTTGTGGGGCGGGCGCGATGGTTTGGACGTTGTGCGCGGGATTGTGAACACCGCCGCGAGGTTACTTCGTCCCGGCGGTTGGTGTGGTTTCGAACATGGCGAGCAACAAGCACGAGAGACGGTGGCTCTGTTTTCTGATGCATCGACCTGGTCGAATCGCACCTCGCGTCAGGACCTGGCAGGTCGACCGCGCTTTACCTGTGCTCAGCGGAAAATGCTTGATACACCGGCGCCGTAGGCGGTGCCTCATTCCCATCCGGGGCGGTGATCTCATCCAATGCCGTGGCACACTGCCGGTGTGGACGAGAATGTAGCCAGGATTTTCGATTGCGCCGATTCGATGCGACGCAAAGAGGGCATCGCGGCAGCTATCGACGCGGTCCGGGGTGGCGAGCTAATCGTGATACCAACGGACACGGTGTACGGCGTGGGAGCGGATGCCTTCAATCCCCAAGCGGTTGGTGCCTTGCTCGCAGCCAAGCGGAGAGGCCGGGACATGCCCGTTCCGGTGCTGGTGGGTTCGCGGCAAACGGTGCAAGGGTTGGTAACGACGCTGCCGGTCGGCGCACGCGAGCTGATGGATGCGTTCTGGCCCGGAGGTCTCACGCTCGTGGTGCGGCATGCACCCAGTCTGGCCTGGGATTTGGGCAAGACAGCGGGCACGGTTGCTTTACGTATGCCACTCCATCCGGTAGCGCTGGAAGTATTGGCTGCCACTGGCCCCTTAGCGGTGTCCAGTGCCAACATCTCGGGGCGCCCGCCCGCCCGTACCGCTGAACAAGCGTACGAACAACTGGACCCACGTGTTGCCACCTATTTGGAGTCGGGAGAGGTTGGCGAGTCGCCACCTTCGACGATCATTGACCTGACGGGATCTACCCCCAAGGTGCTGCGACAAGGCCCGTTGAGCCTCGAAGAGCTGCGCGATGTCGTCGCCGACATCGAACTGGCCTAGTTCGCCTCTGCCCCATCCACGCGATGGTCGTTGCGGGGGAGCTGTCACACTCGAGGTGTGACGGTTGATCATTCTCGTGGCGCGCCTGGTGCCCACCGGTTCACGGTTTTGCACGTCTGTACCGGCAATATCTGCCGCTCGCCCATGGCGGAGAGACTCTTATCGGCGCGGTTGCGCGAGTTGATGGGGGCAGTCGCCGATGAATTGGTGTGCTCTCGTGGTGCCGGCACCGGTGACTGGCATGTCGGGCAGGGTATGGACCCCAATGCCTCGTGGCAGATCCGTCAACACGATGGCGATCCCAGCGGATTTACCGCTCGCGAGCTGGACGCACAGTTGATCGAGGCATCGGATCTCATTCTTGCGGCGACCCATGAGCACGCGGAATTTATTCTCACGCTCGACCCCGCTGCGGCGGAGCGGGTTTTCTTGTTACGGGAATTCGCACGGTTGATCCTTACCCTCGATGGCGACGCGTTGCCCCGATTTGCCGCCAATGTGGGCGCGGTGCTTGAGCGTGGTCGGGCACTCGTTGCGGCGGCCGATGCGGCACGCGTCGGTGCCAGCGCTCCTTCAGCCGATGCGATAGGCGACCCCTATATGCACGGCGAGCGGTATTTCCGGCAGATCGCCGATGAGATCGATGAATCGGTGCGGGTCATCGCCGAGGCATTGGTGGACAGATCATGAATGCGGTTGCTGCTGACCCATCCGCTGACCACATAGAGCACGCCGCATCGGCGAGCAGAGTCAGTGACAGCCTTCGCCATATACCGATCGCGTTGCTGGGATCGCTCGCCGTGGGTGTGGTCGGTGTCGCGTTGGCCTATTGGCGCAGTGGAATGCCCGCCGCAATAGGGGTAGTGGCTGGTGTCGTGCTTGTTGCCGTCAGCTATCTCATGTCGGCGCTGGCGGTTGGTGTGTCGGAGGCGGTCTCGAGGTCCCTAATTTTGCCGATGGGGTTGGCGACATATGCGACCAAATGCTGTGTTTTTGGTGTGGTGCTCGCGGCGCTAGCTCGATCGCATTGGGCTGGTTTATCCGGAATGGGTTATGCCGTTCTTGCGTCGGCGGTTTTGTGGTCGGTCATGCAATTATGGTGGACTGTCCGGAGTGGACAATTATCGGGATTGTCTGAACAGAATTCATCGCCGCCTCCTGGGCAAAATGACGTATCTGTCAGCAGCGAGTAGCGGCTGTACCCTCCATGTGACGAAAGGGATTTACCGTGGGGGCTGATGCCGGTTATCGTCTTACCAGCTGATATCGTTTGGCCCGTCATGGTCCAAGACCAATCCCCGAAACAGCCGGATAGCGCTAATGGCAATCCCGGCTGGTCCGCGCTTAGCACCCTGATTGCCGGAATGGCGACATGGGGTGGAATTGGTTGGCTTGTGGGTTGGTGGCTTGGCATTACAGCTATTGGGCTTTGCGCCGGAATGATTCTCGGTGTAGCTGCCTCGACATATCTCATCGTGAAAAAGTACGGCTAACACACGAAGGATGGTGCCGTGACCACTCCGCCGGCAATGCTTGCCGACGACTTTCCCCCTGGGGTAAAGGACTTTAATTTTCGTGAGCTGATTCCCGCGCTGCGGGATACTCCGTTCGAGTACACCGTCACGAAAATGACCATCATGTTGTGGATCGCTGTCGCGGTACTTCTTATCTTCTTCTTGGTCTCTTATGCTCGGCCAAAGCTGGTACCCACTCGTCGTCAGTGGATCGTAGAATCGGTGTATGGGTTTATTCGGGATGGTGTGTGTAAAGAGGTAATTGGTTCAGAGGGTGTGCGTTTTGCCCCGTACCTCACCACACTTTTCTGTTTTATTCTTTTAACAAATATATTTGCGATTATTCCCTTTTTGCAGATATCGCCGAATGCTCACATTGCCTTTCCAATAGTGCTTGCGCTCATCAGCTGGGTCTTGTTTATCTGGGTTGGTATTCGTAAGCATGGGCTCGGCAAATATCTTAAGATGAGCCTCTTTCCGCCGGGTATTCCCAAGGCGATCTACCCGTTGCTCACGCCGATTGAATTCATTCAAACGTTTGTGACCCGGCCCATCACCTTGGCAGTCCGACTTTTCGCCAATATGTTCGCCGGGCATCTTATTCTTCTCGTGTTCACTTTGGGTGGGATGGCGCTGCTAGCGAGCAGCAATTTTGCGCTTAAGGGCTTTTCGCTTGTGTCGTTTGGCATGGCTATCGTGATGACATTCTTCGAATTGCTTGTGCAGGTTTTGCAGGCGTATGTCTTCACAATTTTGACGGCCACATACGTGCAAGGCGCATTGGCTGACGAGCACTAACGGTTCCATCGCACAATCGTAATAAATAAGTTTTATACGAAAAAATAATAAATAAACAAAAACAGCGTTGTTGTGCCACGTGAATTCAATGAATCACGTGCGATATTCAGGAGGAATTCATGGACCTCGCCGCCGTTAATGGCAACCTAGGCGCTCTCGGATATGGCCTCGCCGCCATCGGCCCCGGTATTGGTATTGGTCTGATCTTCGCGGCCTACATTCAGGCCACCGCTCGGCAGCCACAGTCGGCTGGTTTGACCCGGGTGTGGATGCTGGTGGGCTTCGCCATCATCGAGGCTCTTGCGCTGTTCGGATTGGTCCTCGCCTTTGCGTTGTAGCGGTCAGCTACCACAGTCGTCATGAGACAGACGGGAGCAGCCATGCAATTGGCAGCTACAGATGGCGGACAGGTTCTTATTCCGCACGTCCCAGAATTAATTGTCGGGGGCATCGGTTTCGCCGTGCTGTGCTTTGTCTTGATGAAGTTTGTGTTCCCACGGATGGAACAGACTTATCAGGCACGAGTGCAAGCGATCGAAGGCGGAATCAAGCGCGCTGAACAAGCGCAAGAAGAGGCCAATGAACTGCTAGAGCAGTACAGGCACCAGTTGGCGTCGGCTCGTGCTGAAGCAACGCGGATTCGCGATGAGGCGCGGGAAGAAGGCCATCGCATCATCGAAGAAATGCGTGCACAAGCCAGAGCCGAAGCGGATCGCATCATCGCTCGTGGCGATGAGCAACTTGCCACGGATCGCCAACAGCTGGTCACCGAACTGCGTGGCGAGATGGGGCGTATCTCGGTCGATCTTGCCAGCCGAATCGTGGGCGAGTCGTTGGCAGACGAAGCGCGTCGTAAGGGAACGGTGGAGCGGTTCCTGGCCGAACTCGAACAGGACGGCAAACGTCCTGGCGCGGTATCGGGCAGGCGCTGATGCGGGCAGCGAGTCGAGAGTCGTTTGCCGTAGCCAAAGATCGGTTGACCGCAATGCTCGGCCGACAAGCCCAAGCCGAGGAGCTTGCTAGCGACTTGAGGTCGGTAGCTGCGCTGCTGCTCGCGCAGCCGGCGTTACGTCGGGCCTTGGTCGACCCGGGGCGCAGCGCGCGGCTACGTGTTGATTTGTTGGAGCAGTTGCTGGCAAGCCGGGTGTCGTCCGCATCGATGACGCTTCTGAGTAGCGTTGTGCATTCTCGGTGGTCGTCGTCGACAGACCTGGTCGATGCTATCGAGCTGTTGTCGATCGAGGCGGAGTTCACGGTCGCGCGGGATGCCCAGGTACTGCAAGAAGTAGAAGACGAACTGTTCCGATTTGGACGGATCGTTGCGGGCGATCCGCGGCTTGCCGCTGCGGTCGGGGATCGCAGTGTGTCGGCTGAGAGACGAGCCGCGTTGGTATCGTCGCTGGTGGCTCGAAAGGTACATCCCTGCACCCGCCGGTTGATCGAGTTCGTCTTAACAGGGCTTGGCGGACGGCCAGTAGACGCGTCGATCGATCGTTTGGTCGAGTTGGCCGCAGAGCACCGAGGTCGAGAGATCGCGTATGTGCGGGTAGCTAGCCCACTCACCGATGAGCAACAACGTCGTCTTGCGGACCGTTTGGCCGACGAGTACGGGCGCCCCATTTCGGTGCGGATGGACGTGGATCCTTCTTTGCTAGGCGGCGCTGTCATTCGAATAGGCGATGAGGTCTATGACGGTAGTGTGGCCCGTCATCTCAGCCAAGCGCGATCCACGCTGGGTCGGAGTTAGGTCGGCGTGAGCACACAGCGGTTATCCACAGATGAGAGTTATCCACTGGTGGATGACCTCAGTTACCAAAATACGAGAGCACAAGACAGAATTACTGACAACTAACCTTCTCTAAAACAAGGACGTAATCGATGGCCGAGCTGACTATCTCCCCCGAGGAGATTCGCGGCGCGATTGAGCGCTACGTATCCGAATACACGCCGGAGATCTCTCGGGAAGAGGTCGGCGTGGTTGCCGACGCCAGTGATGGCATTGCCCACGTTGAGGGTTTGCCGTCGGCTATGGCGAACGAAATGCTGAAGTTTGACGATGGCACGTTGGGGCTCGCGCTTAACCTCGAGGAGCGGCAGATCGGAGTCGTCGTTCTCGGTGACTTCAGCCGTATCGAGGAGGGTCAAAGCGTCCGGCGTACTGGCGAGATCCTTTCGGTCCCAGTGGGCGACGCCTACCTCGGGCGGGTTGTCAATACGTTGGGGCAGCCGCTAGACGGTAAAGGCGAGATCGCGGCAGAGACGCATCGTGCGCTGGAGGTGCAGGCGCCATCGGTGGTGCAGCGTCAACCTGTGGAAGAGCCGCTTCAAACTGGCATCAAGGCCATCGATGCGATGACCGCCATTGGGCGAGGCCAGCGCCAGCTGATCATTGGTGACCGCCAGACCGGTAAGACAGCGGTCGCGATCGACACCATCATTAATCAGCGGGACGCCTGGCACAGTGGTGACCCGAAAAAGCAGGTCAAGTGCATTTATGTCGCTGTAGGACAAAAAGCGTCGACGATCGCGGGCGTCAAGAACGCACTGGAAGAAGCCGGTGCGATGGAGTACACCACCATCGTGGCCGCTCCCGCCTCTGACCCTGCTGGGTTCAAATACCTCGCGCCGTACACCGGGTCGGCCATTGGCCAGCACTGGATGTATCAGGGGCAGCACGTACTGATCGTGTTCGATGACCTGAGTAAGCAAGCGGAGGCGTATCGGGCGGTGTCGTTGCTCCTGCGCCGTCCGCCGGGTCGAGAGGCTTACCCGGGCGACGTATTCTTCCTCCACTCACGTTTGCTAGAGCGTTGCGCCAAACTCTCTGATGAGATGGGTGGCGGCTCGATGACGGCGTTGCCGATCATCGAGACCAAGGGAAACGACGTTTCTGCATACATCCCCACGAACGTTATTTCGATTACCGACGGGCAGATCTTCCTTGAAACCGATCTGTTTAACGCGGGTCAACGGCCGGCGGTAAACGTCGGCATTTCGGTGTCTCGTGTCGGTGGTGCCGCGCAGACCAAAGCGATGAAGTCTGTCGCGGGTCGCGTTAAGTTGGACTTGGCCCAGTATCGGGAGCTTGAGTCGTTCGCCGCGTTTGGTTCCGATTTGGATGCTACGTCCAAAGCACAGCTAGCCCGAGGCGCACGGCTGGTGGAGCTCTTCCGGCAAGCACAGTACAACCCGTTCCCCATGGAAAAGCAGGTTGTTTCTATCTGGGCAGGCAGTACCGGAAAACTCGACGACGTTCCGGTAAGTGAGATCGGCAAGTTTGAAAATGAGTTCTTGTCCTATATGGAGCACAAGCGGCGTCCGCTGTTGGACTCGATCGCCGACACCGGAAAACTCACCGACGACACTGTCGCTGGTTTGGAAGAAGCTATCGCGCATTTCAAGCAAGCTTTCCAGACTCACGATGACTCCATTCGGGTTAATGAGGCAGAGGCCAGTCCCCTTTCAGAAGAAGAGCAAAGCGCGGAGACGGTGACGCGGTACACCCCAAGCCCCACGACGGGTAGCGGGCGGTAGCCGTGGGCGCGCAACTGAGAGTTCTTCGTCGACGCATCCGTACGGTGCAGTCGACCAAGAAAATCACCAAAGCGATGGAACTTATCGCCGCTTCACGCATTGCTAAGGCGCAGCATCGTATGCAAGCCGCTTCGCCTTATGCACTGGAAATCACGCAAGTGCTGAGCGCACTTGCGTCGAAGTCCACTGTGGAGCATCCGCTGGTGGTGCCGCGAGAGCGCGTTCGCCATGCGGGGGTGCTCGTAGTAACCAGCGACCGAGGTCTGGCCGGTGGCTATAACGCAAGCGCCTTGCGCACCGCCGAAGAGCTCGTGGCGCGGTTGCGGCGCGATGGAGTAGAGCCCAAGCTCTACGTAATTGGCCGCAAAGGCGTCGGCTACTACCGATTTCGTAACCGAGAGATCGCGGCGAGTTGGACCGGTTTCTCTGAGCAGCCGAGCTATCACAACGCGCGCGAGATCAGCGAGACCCTGGTGCCGCTGTTCCTCGCGGGCGCTGACGGCAATAAGGACAATGCCGAGGCGGGGTCAACCGACCCCGCAGATACAGATGGCCTCGACCAGTTGTATTTGGTCAGCACCCGTTTTCGATCGATGCTGACGCAAGAGCCGCACGCCAGAATATTTGCCCCACTTGAGGTGGTGGAACAGGCGGAACAGCCCGGCATCTTGCCCGCGTATGAGTTTGAGCCCAATCCCGAGGTTTTGCTCGACAGTTTGTTGCCGCGCTATGTCACCACGCGCATTTTCGCGGCACTGCTGGAGTCCGCGGCCTCTGAGTCGGCGGCGCGTCGTCGAGCCATGAAAGCCGCGACAGACAATGCCACCGAGCTCATTCGCAGCTTGACCCGAGAGTCCAACCAGGCTCGACAAGCCGAGATCACCCAAGAGATCAGCGAGATTGTCGGTGGTGCCGACGCGCTCGCCTCAACAGGAAGTGACGAGTAGATGACCGCCACCACCCTTGAAAACACCGCAGAAACCACCACCACCGGCCGGGTGGCTCGGGTGACCGGCCCCGTCATCGATGTGGAGTTTCCTCGCGGCTCGATACCCGAGCTCTTCAATGCGTTGCACGTGACTTCCTCACTGGGCACGAAAGAAGAGGGCTCGAAGAAGCGAGTGCTCACGCTCGAGGTGGCCCAGCATTTGGGCGACAACCTTGTTCGTGCTATCTCGATGCAGCCAACCGATGGTGTGGTGCGAGGTGCCGAGGTCACCGATACTGGTGGACCGATCAGCGTTCCAGTAGGTGATGTCACTAAGGGCCACATTTTCAACGTGTTGGGTGATGCGCTTGATGTTCCCAACGACACGCTGGAGATCACCGAGCGGTGGCCTATCCACCGGTCCGCGCCCGCGTTCGACCAGATCGAGCCGAAGACCGAGATGATGGAGACCGGCATCAAGGTCATCGACTTGCTCACCCCGTATGTAAAGGGCGGCAAGATTGGCCTGTTTGGTGGCGCCGGTGTGGGCAAGACGGTTCTCATTCAAGAGATGATCACCCGTGTTGCTCAGGAATTCGGTGGGGTTTCGGTGTTCGCCGGGGTTGGCGAGCGCACGCGTGAAGGCAACGACCTCTTCCTCGAAATGACCGATAACGGCGTTATTGACAAGACCGCATTGGTCTTTGGTCAGATGGATGAGCCGCCCGGCACCCGTATGCGGGTGGCGTTGTCGGCGTTGACCATGGCGGAGTACTTCCGTGATGTGCAGAAGCAAGATGTGTTGCTGTTCATCGACAACATCTTCCGGTTTACCCAGGCGGGTTCCGAGGTGTCGACGCTGCTGGGCCGTATGCCGAGCGCCGTGGGGTATCAGCCCACGCTCGCTGATGAGATGGGTGAGCTGCAAGAGCGCATTACCTCAACACGCGGTCACTCCATCACCTCCATGCAGGCGATTTATGTGCCGGCCGACGACATTACCGACCCGGCTCCGCACACCACGTTCACGCATTTGGACGCGACCACAGTTCTGTCCCGGCCGATTTCCGAAAAAGGCATCTACCCCGCGGTTGACCCGCTGGATTCCTCATCGCGCATCCTGGACGCGCAGTACATCGGTGAAGAGCATTACCGAGTGGCGGCCCGCGTTATCGAGATTTTGCAGCGCAACAAGGAGCTGCAGGATATCATCGCCATTCTCGGAATTGACGAACTGTCCGAAGAGGACAAAGTCTTGGTGGGGAGGGCTCGTCGTATTGAGCGCTTCCTGTCGCAACCCACCTTTGTGGCTGAGCGTTTCACTGGTATTCCAGGGACGTATGTGTCGCCGGCCGAGGCGATCACCGCGTTCAAGGCGCTCTGCGATGGCGAATATGACCACGTGCCAGAGCAGGCCTTCTATATGTGTGGTGGTCTGAGAAGATCTAGAGAAGAAACACCGCGAGCTGCAGAACGCATAGATTTGCGAGGTGGGCGTTCTCCACGTTCCTCACGAGACGCCCACCTGCCATTTCTATTAGGACAGTCACCGGGCAATTCATCGGATCCTGGAGGTCCTGTATGTCCACGGCGCAACCGCTGGCGTTGTTACCCGCTGTCGATGTGGCACAGGGCCAAGCCGTGCGCTTGGTACAGGGGAAAGCGGGCACGGAAACTGTCTATGGTGAACCGCTCGCGGCTGCTCTTGAGTGGCAGGCGGCCGGCGCATCGTGGATTCATCTGGTCGATCTCGATGCAGCCTTTGGTCGGGGGAGTAACTATGAGCTTCTTGCCGCGGTGGTGGAAAGTCTCGATGTCAAGGTGGAGCTCTCCGGCGGCATTCGTGATGATTCGTCGCTGCATGCGGCGTTAGCCACTGGCTGCACTCGCGTCAATGTGGGCACTGCGGCACTGGAAGACCCCGAATGGTGCGCGCGGGCAATTTCTCAATATGGCGAGAAGATCGCGGTCGGTCTCGATGTGCGAGGCACGCGACTCGCCGCGCAGAGGCTGGACGCAGCAAGGCGGCGAGTTGTACGAAACCCTTGCCCGTCTGGACGCCGAAGGCTGTGCCCGGTATGTCGTCACTGATGTGGCAAGAGACGGCACCCTGACTGGTCCGAACCTGCGGTTACTCAAGGACGTCTGTGCAGCGACTAGCCGACCAGTTGTCGCCTCCGGTGGAGTGTCCAGTGTGGACGATCTCCGGGCTCTCGCTGCCTTGATGCCGCTTGGCGTGGAGGGAGTAATCGTGGGCAAGGCCTTGTACGCCGGAGCCTTCACCTTGCCGGAAGCGTTGACAGCGGTGAAGGCGACCATTACGTGAGCGTGGCGGTCCGGGTAATAGCGTGCCTGGATGTGGATAACGGGCGCGTTGTCAAAGGGGTGCGCTTTGCCGAGCTGCGCGATGCTGGAGATCCAGTCGAGCTTGCCCGGAAGTATGACGAGGCCGGTATCGACGAGTTGGTGTTTTTGGATGTTACCGCCTCGGTGGATGGCCGCGAGACTACCTACGATGTGGTGCGACGCACCGCGGAAAGCGTCTGCATCCCGCTTACTGTTGGTGGGGGCGTACGCAGCACTGCTGACATCGATGCGTTATTGCGCGCGGGCGCCGACAAAGTCAGTATCAACACGGCTGCTGTTGCCCGCCCGGAGTTAATTGCGGAGGCGTCGCGCCAGTTCGGTGCGCAATGTGTGGTTCTCTCGGTAGACGCAAGACGCGTCACCCATGGCCGCGCGACGATCAGCGGGTTTGAAGTCACCACCCATGGTGGCAAAAAGGGCACTGGCATTGATGCAATCGAATGGGCTATCCAGGCTGAACAGCATGGCGTGGGCGAGATACTTCTTAACAGTATGGATTTCGATGGCACTAAAGATGGCTACGATCTATCCCTCATTGGGGCGGTTCGAGAAGCCGTGCGGTGCCGGTTATTGCCAGCGGGGGAGCTGGCATGCACGCACATTTCGCACCAGCTGTGGCTGCGGGGGCGGATGCGGTTTTAGCTGGCAAGTATCTTCCATTTTGGACACGTCACAGTGGATCAAGCGAAGTCTGCGCTTGCGGCCGCTGGCCATCCGGTGCGGACAGCAGTGCCTTACACGCCGAACTTTCCATGAATCAGTAGCTCGACGATGGATTCGGCGTTTTCGGTGAATCCGATGGGTGTACATGTAACCTGTGCGACCGACTGCCGTCCGTAGGCAAAAAGCATGAGCTCACTGGGGGGGCCGGTGAGTTTCACTTCTGGCCGGCTTTCTTCCACGTAGGCGAGATCGCCGCGCACGAGGTTTGGGATCGCGGTGTCTAGTTTTTTTCCACCGTGTGTGCGGACTGGTATTTCGCCGAATCCTTCCGCTACTAAGCGGATATCCACGGGCGCGTTGCGCATCATCATGCGTCCTGCTCTGCCCAAGGATGCCCATAACGCCTGCTGATACTGCAAAAGAAGGTCCCGTGGATGCCAGTCTGGCTGTGCACGCCGGACATCCTCATGGTGGACGAAGAACTCCATGGCGTTGGCGGCTTCGTTGAGAACGGGGAGTGCGAGAGGGTTCCAAAAAGATGGTCCACGGCGGAATCGGTTGACGAGCTCGCGGTAACTGTGGGTGTCGCGTTCATGATTGCGGACCCGGTCGGTCCAGCTGCCGAGAGCGGAGACAACCAGCCCTGGGGCGGCGTCCGGCCGCCGTTCGCGGACCACTAAATGCGCCGCCAGATCGGCCGTGAGCCAACCGGAACACAGCGTGGGTGCTTCGGGGCCGACCTTTGTCAATACGTCTGCCAGCGCCTGTCTCTCAGCTTGGGCGAAACGAGTCATTGGTCGATTCTAGGAGTGTGTGGCACTGCGGCCAAGCGCTGGGCGTACCGTGACTAAGGGAGAATAACGGTCTGTTCAACGCGAATCGGTTCATTGCGCGCTACGGTGCCTTGGTGGAAAAGCCGCGGTTTATGAAGAAAAGTGCCACTCATTCCAATTTGGAACCGAACCTGTCGGATGCCGCAATGCGGGCAAGTGCTCGCGTCGGCGCTGAGGCTGGACCGAAGCCTGGCAGCGACGAGGCAGTGAAGCAAAACGAGTCGGCAAGGAAAGTAGGCGGACGTAACAAAGAACGCAAGCGCGTGTCAGTTCCTGGAGCGATGAAAGCGATCATCGGGTTGCTCAGCGTGGTGACAGTCGCATGTGGACTGACGTGGATCGGCATACTCATCGGCATCGTTCACGCGGCCACGACCGAAGAGGTAAACGTCTCCCGATGGATCGCCGCAGCGTATTTTGCGATGTTGACGCTGGTCAATGGGGTATTGGTGTGGAAGCTGTCGATGCGCCGTCGCTGGGCGCGAACGGCGACGATCGTTCTCTACACGCTCAGTGTGGTGTTGGACGCATATCGGGTGCTCATGGGTGTTGCGGACATGTCGACGTGGCTGACGATCGTCATTGCGGCTGTGGTGGTCGTGCTTCTCACCCGATCAGAGACTGCCCGCGTGCATTTTCGTGAGGCGTGATGATGGCTTAGCGTGCTTCCGCTAAATCGGGCTGTGTGGCGGGCTCCTGCGGCGGGTCTCCATTATTCACGCGGTGCGACGACGCAGGGTGCTGGCGGCCAGTATCAAACACAATATGGTCGCCCCGACAAGTATGGCTAAGTCTCGCAGGAATATGCTGGTCACTTCGGAGTGCGCTCCCACGGAATTCAGCGCCTCCACCGCGTAGCTCAGAGGTAATATGTCGCTGACTCTTTCCAGCGCGCCCGCCATAGCGGTTCTAGGTACCAGCAGGCCACACAGCAGTATCTGCGGCAAGACAATCGCCGGCATGAACTGCACGGCCTGAAATTCGGTGCGGGCAAACGCACTTACCAGTAGCCCCAGCGCCATACCCAACACGGCGTTGGCCACGGCGACGGCAATTACCCACACTGGCGAACCGAGGGTCTCCAGCCCCAGAAACCAATACGTGAGGGCACAGGCGACACCCGCTTGGGCCGCTGCGGTCACAGCGAAGGCAATGCCGTAACCCAGCAATAGATCCAATTTAGACATAGGAGTAGTGAGGAGCCGCTCCAGCGTGCCCGAGGTGCGTTCCCGGAGCATCGCCACGCTGGTCACCAAAAACATCACGATGAACGGGAAGACGCCCAGTAATTGCAAGCCGACCCGGTTGAAGAGCACGGCATCATCGAAGACGTAGCGCAGTAGCACCATCAGCAGGCTGGGGACGACCAGGAGCATTGCGACGGTGCGCCGATCGTGTCGGAGCTGGTTGAGCACTCGCAGTGCGGTACTGGCCGTGATGCGCACCGACATCACCGTGCCTCCTTTCTAGACTGACCGCCGGGGCTGTCGGCTGACTTCGTTCGCGTCTCAATCAGATGGAGGAAGGCTTGCTCGAGGTCGTCGGTACCGGTGTGTTCCCGCAGGGCGGCAGGCGTGTCCTTGGCGATGAATGTGCCCTCTCGCATCAGCAATAACTGGTGACATCGGCGGGCCTCGTCCATGACGTGGCTCGAGATCATAAGGGTGGTGCCGGCGGCGGCGAGTCGATGAAATCGCGCCCAAAGCTCATTGCGCAGCACCGGGTCTAGACCCACTGTGGGTTCGTCCAAAATAAGCAGCTCTGGTTGAGCTACGAGTGCGCATGCCAGCGATGCGCGAGCATGCTGCCCGCCCGAGAGTGTGCCCGCGAGCTGGTGTGCATGCTCGGTGAGTCCCACGTTGGCCAAGGTTTGCTCGATAGCCGCAGTGTCCACATTGTATAGAGAGCCGAAGTAACGCAGATTGTCGCGGATGGACATGTCACCGTAGATAGACGGCGACTGCGTCACATATCCCACGCGGTGCCGCAACGAGGCGTGTCCCGCTCGGGTGCCGAGCACAGTGACCGTGCCAGTGCGCACACGTTGTACGCCGACGATGCTGCGCATGAGGGTGGTCTTGCCGCAGCCGCTGGGGCCGAGTAGACCGGTGATAGCGCCGCGAGGGACCGAAAAAGTGAGCTTCTGTAACACGGTTCGGCCGCCACGCACGACGACGAGGCCGCGGACCGTCACGGCAGACGGGTCCGCAGGTGTCATGCCGGCGCCGTCGTCTAGTGGCGAGCTTCGTACATATGGATCGTCGCTCATGGCACAACGATAAATTCAACGGTGGTGAAGTCAACGCGGGTTGACGGACTAGTGCTGCTTAATGTGCGCAGGCATGCCCCGTACTGTGGTGTTGTGTCCGATTCCGAGTCGTTACCCCGCTCTGACCATTCCACTGCGGCTCCGCATGCCACGGCAATATCGTCCACGTTGGATCGTGCGATTGCGGCGCGGCTCAAACGCGATGCCAACGGACTCATCGTTGCTGTCGCTCAGCAGCATGACACGGGTGAGGTCCTCATGGTGGCCTGGATGAACGACGAGGCGTTGCACCGAACCCTTGCCACCGGTTTAGCGACCTATTTCTCGCGAAGTCGCGGCCGGCTCTGGGTGAAGGGCGAAACGTCGGGTCATATACAACGGGTGCACACCGTTAAGCTCGATTGTGATGGCGATACGGTGCTCTTAGGTGTCGATCAAGAAGCGGCTGCATGCCATAGCGGAGATCGCACCTGTTTCGATGATCGTCTGTTACTGACCGCCCCTGGCGCGCGGAGGACTCAATGACTACCGGTGTGGTGAACCCCGATCGCGATGCTTTTGCCGAGGCGGCTAGAAACGCCCGGGTCATCCCTGTCACCCGCAGGTTGCTCGCGGATACCGAGACCGCTGTCGGCCTTTACTCCAAGCTCGCTAATCGGCCCGGAACTTTTCTGCTGGAGTCTGCTGAGCCCGGGCGCAGCTGGTCCAGATATTCCTTCATCGGTGTTCGTAGTCTTGCCACGCTGACAGAAAAAGAAGGCCAAGCCAGGTGGCTGGGTCAGCCGCCCGTTGGAGTTGGTGCGTCGGGCGATCCGATCAGCGCTTTTCGAGCGACGGTGGAGGCGCTGGAGTCGCCCACACAGCCGGGGCTCCCGCCTCTCACCGGTGGGCTAGTCGGGTATCTCTCTTATGACGTGGTGCGGCGTTTTGAGCGTCTCCCCGCGCATGGCATCGACGATCTAGCAACGCCCGAGCTGGCGATGATGCTGGTAGCCGATCTGGCCGTGTTGGATCACCATGACGGTTCGGTGCTGCTGGTGGCGAACGTGTTTCTTCCGCCTGAGGCTTCCGAGTCCGCGCTCTTCGCCGAATACGACGAGGCAGTGCGCCGGCTCGATGCGATGACGGTGGCGGTGTCTCGCCCCGCACCAGCAAAGCTGTCCATTATGGAGCCGGTGGGCGCGCCGGCGTTTTCATCCAATACGCCCAGCGGCGGCTTCGCTAAGGCGGTTGAGGAGTGCAAAGAGGCTATTCGTGCGGGCGAGTGCTTCCAAATCGTGCCCAGCCAACGCTTCCAGACACCTACTACCGCCGATGCGCTCGATGTATACCGGGTTTTGCGCGCGACCAATCCCAGTCCGTATATGTACCTGTTGCGGTACGACGGCTACGACGTGGTGGGCTCTAGTCCGGAGACTCACCTCAAGGTCACCGGTCGACACGCGCGACTGCGTCCCATTGCTGGTACCCGGTGGCGGGGGGAGACCTCGGCAGAGGATGCGCGTCTGGCGCGGGAACTCATTGAGGATCCCAAGGAGCGGGCCGAGCACGTCATGCTGGTTGACTTGGCGCGTAACGACCTGGGTCGTGTGTGCCGTCCGGGTACGGTCAAGGTGCCCCATTTCATGACGATTGAGCGTTATAGCCACGTGATGCACATTGTGTCCACTGTGGAGGGTGATCTCGATAGTCAGCAGCTGGCGCTGGATGCGTTGGCCGCCACGTTCCCTGCCGGCACCCTTACCGGCGCGCCAAAGGTGCGAGCAATGGAGATCATTGACGCGCTGGAGCCCACACGTCGGGGCTTGTATGCGGGCACTGTGGGCTACGTGGATTTCGCCGGGGACATGGACATGGCCATCACCATCCGCACCGCACTGTTGCGCGACGACATGGCCTATGTGCAAGCGGGCGCGGGAATTGTCGCTGACTCTGTGCCGGAGTTCGAAGAAACAGAGTCACGCAACAAAGCGGCCGCACTCCTTGCCGCTGTGGCCGCCGCACAAAACATGCGCAGCGCGGTTTAGTGCTCATGCGAGCCCTCGACAAAAATAGCAGCGACGCGACCGCCTCGTTACCCGCAGAAGACGCGGCGCGCACCCGGGTTCGCGCACGCCGAGAGCTGACCGCTTCGGTGTTGCTGGCGCTGGTGGGCGGAGCGTTGGTGCTGTGGTCCTCTACACACGGCTGGGCACACATTGACGTTGTCCGCGCCGCTCCTTTACCTGTTCAGCATGCCACTGTGAGTGGCAAGGATATCGCTGGTTGGGCTAATGCGATGGGGTTCGTCGGGCTCGCGGGTGGGATAGCGCTGCTGGCCACAAAAGCGTGGGGGCGCCTTGCTGTCGGGTCGTTGTTGGCGCTCGCGGGGTGTGTTGCGGTGTTAGGTGGGGTGGTGGGGCTCACCGCTACCGCCGACTCTCCACATGAGACCCAACGCATCCTTCCGCAATGGCCAACGGTGACGCTAGGCGCGGGTCTGCTGCTAGTGATTGCCGGTGCGCTCAGCTTGTGGCGCTATCGCTATTGGCGCGGCGCGCTCGCGGGGATGGGGCGCCGTTACGACTCGCCAGCCGCAGTAGCGGTCGAGGGGAGCAAGCCTCGCCAGGGCGTGGACCAGAACAACGACCCGCATTCCTATGCGACCACCCCCGCGCCAGGGCGGGCAGTAGAGTCCGATCCTGCCCGTATGTGGGACGCCCTAGATCGCGGTGAGGACCCCACCAGCTAGCAGACGGGCGCAAGCTGCTCTGTAGCATTCCGAACATGGCGGGTCGGAAAGCTGCTGAGGACAACGCGTGAGTGTGTTGGACGACATCGTCGCCGGCGTGCGCGAAGATCTCGCGCGTCGCGAAGCGTCGATGCCCATAGACGACGTAAAGCGAGCAGCCAAGGCTGCGGAGCCGGCGAGAGACGCGCTGGCCGCTCTCAAGGCGCCGGGTGTGGGGGTTATCGCCGAAGTTAAGCGATCGTCACCGGCAAAAGGCAAACTCGCCGATATCCCAAATCCCGCGGATCTCGCGCTCGAGTATCAGGCAGGTGGGGCGCGGTGCATAAGCGTTCTCACTGAGCAACGCCGCTTCAATGGAAGCTTGGACGATCTCGATGCGGTGCGCGCGGCGGTCGACATCCCGTTGCTGCGGAAGGACTTCATCGTCTCTAGCTATCAAGTGCACGAAGCGCGCGCGCATGGGGCGGATATCTGTCTCCTCATCGTCGCCGCGCTAGAACAGAACGCTCTCGTGGGCCTACTTGAGCGGATCGAGTCGCTCGGCATGACTGCCCTGGTAGAAGTGCACACCGCTGCAAGAAGCCGATCGCGCGCTCGACGCCGGGCGCTAAGGTCATCGGCGTCAACGCCCGCAATTTGGTCACGCTCGATGTGGACCGATCGGTGTTTGAACAGATCGCGCCGGGTCTGCCGTCAGAGGTAGTAAAGATTGCTGAGTCTGGAGTGCGCGGTCCCCACGACCTCATTGCGTATGCGGCGGCAGGTGCGGATGCGGTTCTGGTGGGTGAGGGTTTGCTGACCAATGCCAACCCCCGTCATGCCGTGGCAGAGTTGGTGACGGCCGGTTCACATCCTGCTACCCCTGGGACATCACGATGACGAGCTCCACCGAGGCCAATTTGGCATCATTGCCCGATTCCCTTGGGCACTTCGGCCGGTTTGGCGGGCGGTTTGTGCCGGAGGCTCTCATCGCCGCATTGGATGAACTCGACCAGGCCTACAAGCGGGCGAAGGCGGATCCGGCTTTTACCGAAGAGCTTGCCCGACTCTTGGGCGACTACGCGGGTCGCCCTAGCCGGCTGTATCGAGCAGAGCGGCTCTCAGAAGCCGCTGGCGCACAGATTTGGCTAAAGAGAGAAGATCTCAACCACACGGGTGCACACAAAATCAACAATGTGCTCGGTCAAGCACTGTTGGCAAAGCGGATGGGCAAGACACGGATCATCGCCGAAACGGGCGCGGGTCAGCATGGTGTTGCCTCCGCGACGGCGGCAGCGCTATTTGGCCTCGACTGTGTCGTGTACATGGGTGAGGTAGACACCGAGCGGCAAGCATTGAACGTCGCTCGCATGCGTTTGTTAGGTGCAGAGGTCGTTCCGGTTACCACGGGTAGTCGGACATTGAAGGACGCCATGAACGAGGCGTTTCGCGACTGGGTCACCAATGTGGACGACACTCATTACCTCATTGGGTCGGTCGGCGGCCCGCACCCATTCCCCATGATCGTGCGCGATTTTCAGAAAGTCATCGGAGAAGAAGCGCGTGAGCAATCACAACAACTACTCGGCACACTTCCCGACGCGATATGCGCGTGTGTAGGCGGCGGGTCTAACGCGATCGGTATTTTTTATGCTTTCCTGAACGACCGAACCGTTGCGCTGTATGGCTTTGAAGCTGGCGGCGAAGGAGTCGCTACCGACAGACATGCGGCAACGATCACCGGTGGATCGCCGGGTGTGCTGCATGGAGCGCGGTCGTACGTCCTGCAAAACGAAGATGGTCAAACGATCGAATCGCATTCCATCTCGGCGGGGCTCGACTACCCAGGCGTGGGTCCGGAGCATGCGTGGCTACACGACCAAGGGCGGGTGCGGTACCAGCCAGTCACCGACGTCGAAGCTATGGACGCCTTCGCTTTGTTGTGCCGTACCGAGGGGATCATTCCGGCGATCGAGAGCGCTCATGCCGTAGCGGGTGCGCTGCGAGTTGTCCCCGACTTGACTGAGCGGCTTGGACACCCTCCCACCATCATCGTCAATCTGTCCGGGCGGGGCGATAAAGATGTCGCTACCGCGGGGCGTTGGTTCGGGGTATTAGACGGGGGGCGGGAGTGAGCGCCACCGTGGAGTCGGTCTTTGCTCGCGCCAAGGCAGAGCGGCGCGGTGTCCTCATTGGATACTTACCGGTCGGTTTTCCCGACGTCGAGACCTCGATCACGGCGATGCGGGTGATGGTCGAGTCTGGCGTCGACATCGTTGAGGTGGGCGTTCCCTACTCCGATCCGGTTATCGATGGACCCACCATTCAAGCGGCCACCGAGCAAGCGTTGTCCCGGGGAGCCCGGGTTCGTGACGTCTTTCCCGCGGTGCGGGCCATAGTGGACGCTGGTGCGCCGGCCTTAGTGATGACCTATTGGAATCTGGTCGAACGCTACGGAGTCGATCAGTTTGCCGCAGAGCTTGCGCATTCTGGTGGAGCGGGTTTGATCACGCCCGACCTCATTCCCGAGGAAGCGGCCGCGTGGTTTGCCGCCAGCAAGCGCCACAATCTGCACCGAGTCTTCCTCGTTGCTCCAAGTTCCTCGCCGCACCGCATCGCGGCCACGGCGGCGGCATCAAGCGGGTTTGTGTACGTCATGTCGGTAATGGGCGTCACTGGTGAGCGCGAGCGGGCGAGTGTGGCCGCGCCGGAGCTGGTGTCATCGGCGAGGCCAGCTACGTCGCTGCCTCTGGGAGTGGGGCTCGGCGTTTCGACCGGCGACCAAGCAGGTGAGGTAGCCAGCTATGCCGACGCGGTCATCGTGGGATCGGCGTTGGTGCGCTGCCTGCTAGATAACAAGGACGCTCAGCAGGGGCTGAGCGATTTGTCGGCGTTGGTGCGAGAGCTCGCTGAAGGTGTTCGGCGCCCAGGCATCGCGGCGACTGTTTCAGCGTAAGGGGTTTTGTGTCCACTGTTGGTAGCGCTGATCTCTATCTGGCTTCGATCCCGAGCCCGGGAAGCGGCATCTGGCACATCGGCCCCATTCCGATTCGGGCATACGCGCTCTGCATCATCGTCGGAGTGCTGGTCGCTATTTGGCTGTCAGACCGGCGGTTGCGGGCTCGCGGTGGTCCAGCTGGCGCGGTACTGGACGTGGCGATATACGCGGTGCCAGCCGGCATCATCGGTGCGCGGTTGTATCACGTCATTACCACTCCGGAGCCGTATTTTGGCGCTGATGGTCATCTTGTCGATGCGTTGAAAATCTGGAATGGCGGCCTTGGAATTTGGGGTGCGGTGGCCGGAGGTGCGCTGGGTGCTTGGTTTGGTGCAAGAAAAGTGGGCGTCCCGTTACCGGTGCTCGCGGATGCCATTGCTCCTGGGTTGGCGCTGGCGCAAGCGATCGGCCGTTGGGGGAACTGGTTCAACCAGGAGCTGTACGGGAAGCCCAGCGGCCTTCCGTGGGCGGTTCACATTGACCCCGCTTATCGAGTTGCCGGCTACATAACGAATGCTACATTTCAGCCGACGTTTCTCTATGAGTCCTTGTGGTGTGTGGGTGTGGCCGCCTTTGTGTGGTGGGCTGACCGTCGTTGGCGGTTGGGGCATGGTCGGGCATTTGCTTTATATGCCATGGCCTATGTTGTGGGTCGCGCATGGATCGAGTATTTGCGGATAGACAATGCCCATCACTTTTTGGGGCTGCGGCTTAACGACTGGACGTGCCTTGTGGTGTTCGCCGGGGCGTTGGCTTACTTCGTAGCGATGAGGGGCAGACCGCGCGAGCAGCTGGGGGGTTCAGACGACGGGGAGCGGCGCGAGGCTCCGGCTAAGAGGTCTTCCATGGATCGGGAAAATCAGCACTAGAGCCTTTGGCCCGATTTCGAACAGAGACTGAGGCCGGGCGTTCCCCCAGCATCAAATTCGCGGCTAATTCGACAGCTACCCCTCGTCTATCTCGACAGCAAGACTGCGGCTAATTCGACACGAAGCTCCGTCTATATCGACAGCAGTCTTCGGCTTATCGGCTTCAAATATGACATGATTGCCCACGTGAAAGCCGTGGAAACTCCCCTTGGGCGCGTAGTCAGGTGACGTTCGCAGACACTTGTAGAAGAGGCGCTCAGTGACACCCGGGTAATTCTGGTCAATGGTGCCCGGCAGGCGGGGAAGAGCACCCGTCGTAAACGGTGTTGCCAGATCTCATAAGAATGCGTTGGTGCGCAATCTGGATGACCCGGGCGTGTTGGCGGCGGCAAGAGAAGATCCGGTGGGGTTTGTCGATCATCCCGGCTTATTGATCATCGACGAAATTCAACGTGCACCCGAGCTATTTCTTCCGATTAAATACCGAGTGGACAGTGACCCGACGCCAGGACGATTTTTACTCTCGGGATCAGCCAGAGTGCTGGGGTTAAAAACTTTGCCGGATGCCTTGCCGGGGCGGATGGAAACCATTGAGCTTTGGCCTTTTTCGCAAGGAGAATTGTCTGAGGAAGACAATCGAGACAAGGGCGATTCGTTTATTGACGCTGTCTTTCAACTCGCAGATATGCCGTTGCCGCAGCTGTCAGCTGTTCCTCGGCAAGAACTTGCGATCCGCATCACACGTGGGTGCTTTCCGGAAGCTGTGGCGCGATCGGTGCCGCGAAGACGCAATCGTTTCTTCAATGGGTATGTCCAGACACTCATCGACCGCGATATTCGTCAATTGCTTGCAGCCGAAAGGCTCGCCACGGACCTGAGCATTTCTGGACGCACAGCAATGCGCTATTTGGAATTGTGCGAAGAAATATTTCTCATAAAACGAATACCAGCTTTGTCAAGTAATTTGGGAAAACGCGCCGTCTCGACTCCGAAGGTTGCCTGCGTAGATTCTGGTGTGGCCGCCTACCTCATTCGGCAGGACGAAAATCGACTATCTGCGCTAGTGGATAGCGCTTTGGGGCCGTTACTAGAGGGTTTCGTTTTGATGGAACTGTCGCGGCAGATCACGTAGGCCCAGGAAGAGGTGCGGCTCTTCCATTACCGCACAAAGGACAAAGTCGAGGTAGACGCGATACTTGAGACGCCGGACGGCAGGGTAGCTGGCGTCGAAATCAAAGCCAGCGCCACCGTGAGTAGTAGCGATTTTCGCGGTCTGCGATTGCTTGAAGGCAACGCTGGTGACGCTTTCGCCGTCGGCGTGGTTCTCTATGCGGGAAGCCGATCTCTAAGCTTTGGTCCCCGCCTGAAAGCACTGCCGATTAGTGCGCTGTGGAGTCTATGAATGCCTGTCGCTTGACCAAAGACACGCATGTCGACGTGGCGGATGACCCGAGTTATCCAGGCTCAACGAAGTTGATGGGGGTCGGCTGATGGCGTCGGTCTGTCCAGGGTGGACCCTGGTGTGAGGGGTGCCCGTGGCTCTTGGTGATCATCTTGTTGTCGAGGCAAGCTGATCACAACAGAAGAGCCACGGGCATGGTTGAGGATACGACCCGGCTGTTGGGTCTTGCCGGGCTGGCGGTCGTCGGGGTTGTCGACGGGTCGGACGGTCCGGTGGTGGACCTGGTCACCGCGGATGAGCGGGCGCGGCGGTGTCCGGAGTGCGGAACACTGGCGCGTAGGTCGAAGGGCCGGCGGGTGACCCGGCCGCGTGACCTGCCCGTGGGAGGGCGGCGGGCGAGCCTGCGATGGTGTAAGCGGCGCTGGTGTTGTGATGAGCGCAGCTGCCGGCGAGGGTCGTTCACCGAGGCGGTGTCTGCCGTGCCGGCGCGTAAGCGGATGACCGCGCGGTTGCGGGCGGCGGCCGGTGCGGCGGTCGCCGACGGTGGGCGCACGGTGGTGCAGTCGGCGCGGGATCATGAGGTGTCCTGGCCGGTGGTCGCCGCCGCGTTCGCCGCGCATGCCGCCGCGGTGCTGCCTGAGCAGCCGCAACCGGTCGAGGTGCTGGGCATCGATGAGATCCGCCGGGGACGACCGAAATTCATGCTCGATGAGGCCACCGGCCTATGGCAGAGCACCGTCGATCGCTGGCACGTCGGATTCTGCGATCTGTCGGGCGGGCAAGGGCTGCTCGGTCAGGTCGAGGGCCGCACCGCCCAGGTCGTGGCCGACTGGCTCCTGGCACGCCCACGGCAGTGGCGTGAGCAGGTGCGCTACGTCGCGATCGACATGTGCACGATCTTCAAGTCCGCCGTCGGGCGAGTACTGCCTCACGCCCAACTCGTCGTCGACCACTTCCACCTCGTCCAACTGGCCAACGCCACCGTCACCGAGGTCCGCCGCCGGGTCACCGTGCAGGCCCGCGGCCGGCGCGGACGCAAAGGCAACCGCGAGTGGGAACTACGCAACCGGCTGACCCGCAACGCCGCCCGAATGCGCGCCGAGCACGTCGACGACCTCGAAGCCGAACTGTCCGCGCTACCCGCACGCATCGGCCTGCCGATCCTGGCCGCGTGGAACGCCAAGGAGGACCTGCTCGACCTACTCGCGCTGGCCCGCACCGAGCCGGACCGTGAACGCCTCGCCGCACTGCTTGACCGTTTCTACCGCCGCTGCGCGAACGCTGACCTGCCCGAACTCGAGCGTCTGGCCACCACCGTGCAGACCTGGTGGCCCCAGATCCTCGCATTCATCCGCACCGGAATCACCAACGCCGGCTCCGAGGGCACCAACCGAGTGATCAAGACCGTCGCCCGCGACGCCTACGGTTTCCGCAACCCCGTCAACCAACGACTACGCACCCGCTGCGCCACCACCCGACGCACCCGAGGACACCTCAACCCCCGCTAACTTCGCTGAGCCGTTATCCATCGTTGGTAGGACAGGGGTGCTCTCGTCTTTCTGCCGCAAATACTCCGTCAACCGGGTGGGTAGCAGGCAGGTCCTTAATCGATTTCACCTGTCATTTGTGTGACCCGGGTTGGGTCAAAGTTGCCAATCGGCGAGCGCTAGGTTTGGTCAATGACGCGCCGCGCGAAGATCGTTTGTACGCTTGGCCCAGCGACAGCGACTCCCGAGCGAATTAGGGCCCTGGTTGAGGCGGGCATGGATACGGCCCGGCTCAATTTCAGTCACGGTAGTCACGACGAACATGCCCGCATGTACCAGATGGTGCGCGAGGCGTCGGCTGCTGCTCGACGTCCTGTGGGCATACTGGCAGATCTTCAGGGCCCCAAAATTCGATTGGGGACGTTCGAGCACGGCTCCACCGAATGGTCCACTGGCGACGCTGTCACCATTACGACCGAAAGATGCGCTGGCGGCCACGATCGAGTCTCTACGACGTACCCGCACTTGGCAGAAGAAGCCAAAGAGGGCGATCGGCTACTCATCGACGATGGAAAGCTAGCGTTGGAGGTCACAGCGGTCACTGAGACCGACGTGCGGTGTGTGGTGCTCGAAGGTGGCGCGGTCAGCGACCACAAAGGACTATCGCTGCCGAATGTGCGATTGAGCATCCCCACGCTGTCCGAAAAGGACGAAGAGGACCTGCGTTTTGCGCTCAAGCTCGGCGTGGACATGATCGCGTTGTCATTCGTGCGATCCGCGGACGACATCAAGCTCGTGCAGCAGGTCATGGACGACGTAGACACCCGAGTTCCTGTGTTTGCCAAGCTGGAGAAGCCCGAGGCGGTGGCGCAGCTCGAAGACATCGTGCGCAGCTTCGACGGCATGATGGTGGCCCGGGGCGATCTGGGCGTCGAGTTGCCGTTGGAAGAAGTTCCGTTGGTACAGAAGCGAGCCGTGCAACTGTGCCGGGAGAACGCTCGTTCGGTCATTGTCGCTACCCAAATGCTCGACTCGATGATCGAAAATTCTCGGCCCACCCGCGCGGAAGCCTCGGACGTAGCCAACGCGGTGCTGGATGGCGCCGATGCTCTCATGCTCTCTGGCGAGACGAGCGTGGGCCGATATCCGGTGCTCGCGGTGCGCACGATGGCCCGGATCATTGAGGCTGTGGAGCAGGGGGATCCCTCGGTTCCTCCGCTTCAGCACGATCCTCGTACTAAGGGTGGCGCAATCTCCGCCGCGGCCAAGCACATCGGTGAGGTGCTTGAAGCCAAGGCCTTGGTGGCCTTCACCTGGACCGGCGACACCGTGCGGAGGCTAGCCCGGCATCACACCCAGCTACCCATCTTGGCTTTTACGCCGCGAGAGGCTGTCCGGAGCCAGTTGGCGCTGTGTTGGGGCGTGGAGACATTTTTGACGCCCGAAGTCGAACACACCGACGACATGGTGCGGCAAGTAGACTCGCTGTTGCAGGAGAGTTGCCGAGTAGAGTCGGGCGATTACGTCATTATTGTGGCGGGAAGCCCACCCAAGACTGGTGGGTCTACTAATTCGTTGCGGGTTCACCAGATTGGCTCCGATGTCTCACACGGCTAACGCATGACGCCAACGCCTCAACCGCTCATCGGTCAACCAGCCGTCGATCAGCTCGTGGAGCTACTCAATCTGGAGCGGCTTGAGGTCAATATCTTTCGTGGCCGTAGCCCGGAGGTGTCGCCGCAGCGAGTGTTTGGCGGCCAGGTCGCGGGGCAGGCGCTGGTCGCGGCGGGTAGGACGGTTCCCTCGGGGAGAAGTGTGCATTCGCTGCATGCTTATTTTGTTCGACCGGGCGATCCACGAGTCCCGATCATTTATCACGCTGATCGGGTGCGGGACGGTCATTCTTTTTCGGTGCGCCGGGTGGTGGCGGTGCAGGGCGGCGAACCGATTTTCTTTATGTCCGCGTCATTTCATCGCGTCGAGTCCGGTTTGGACCATTACGGCGATATGCCGGCGAATGTGCCGGCGCCGGAGACGTTAACGACGCTGTTGGATCGGGTCAATCCGGTCATCGAACGTTTGGGTGTGTGGGGAAAGATCGCCCGTCCGATCGATGTGCGGTATGTCGGCGAGTCTGGCTGGTCGATGGAGCGTCCGGCAGAGGCTCATCAGCGGGTATGGATGCGCGCCGACGGAACGCTGCCGGACGACCCATTGCTGCATGCCTGTGTGTTGACCTATGCCAGCGATCTCACTTTGCTGGACACGGTGTTGGCCGCACATGGCCAAGTCTGGGGCCCGGGCGGTTTTGGCGGTGCCAGTTTGGATCACGCGATCTGGTTTCATCGACCATTCCGGGCCGACGAATGGTCGTTGTTTGATTGTGAGTCGCCGTCAGCCTCGGGGGCGCGAGGCCTTGCTACGGGCCGGTTTTTCTCCGCCGATGGGCGGCACATCGCTACCGCTGTCCAAGAAGGACTGTTGCGACGCGTGCCGGACCGCGCGGCTGCGCCCCACCCGAACGGGTAGCCCCGCTTTTTTTGCGGATTGCCCGCAATATTGGAGCCAAATATTGCGGGCAATCCGCAAAAAACGGGGTCGCCTTCTTACTTCGCAACGAGCTTTTCTGCGACCCGTAAGGCAGCGGCGTCACGCTCGTCCGGATCGACCTTCACATCCCGCATGGCAAACGGCGTGACGTGAATCGCAAATAGCGCTAGCCGTGAACGGATTTGTTGCTCCAGGTCGTCAGTAGGGTCGCTGAGCATCGCTAATAGCTGTTCCAGCCGTTTGTGGAAATCTATGCCAGCGGCTAGTTCTCGCACCGCGGGTTGGTTTTCTTGGAAGAATCGAAAAAGTTGGTGGCGTTGCTGGGTGGAGGCAGCGTATTTGCGGAGAATTTCGCGGCGCGTCTTTGCCGTGCGGGGCTGTTCGCTTGCCCAGGAGATGAGCGCGTCGGCGTCAGCGGCCATGTCCTCGATCAGGCTGGTGACGATCTCTTCTTTGGTCTTGAAGTGGTAGTACAGCGCGGCTTTGGTGACATCGAGCCGGTCGGCAATCTCGCGTAGCGATGTTTTTTGGTAGCCCTGTTCGGCGAAGAGCTCTAGTGCGACCTGGCGAATCTTCGCTTTTGTATCGGTTTGGGGTTCGCGATCGCTCATCGTATTGCCTCAGTCTCCGTAATTTCTTTAATTTACTTGACGACCGGCTAGCCGACTACTTACTGTACGGCTAGTAAGTCGTATTAGCCAGTCGGCAAGTAAGTTTTCGGAGCCTTTCAGGGAGACTACCGGTGTCTATAACAAATGCCGCATCTCAGGTGAGTAAGCCACAGAGCGGGCCTACTCCAGCGGCGCAATCGCCGAGCTCGCCGCCGGCGCAGCGCTCTCATCGGGAAATCCTCGTGGTGATGAGTGGGCTCGTCATAGCGATGCTGTTGGCGATGTTGGACAACATGATCGTCAGCACCGCCATGCCCACCATCGTCGGCGAACTGCACGGCTTGTCTCACTTGGCCTGGGTGGTGACGGCCTACATTCTGGCGAGTACCGCGGCCACCCCCATCTGGGGCAAGCTCGGCGACCTGTACGGCCGCAAAGGCATGTTCATGGCGTCCATCGCTATCTTCCTCGCCGGGTCCGCGTTGTCTGGGGCGGCGCAGAACATGAGTCAGCTCATTGGTTTTCGCGCGGTGCAGGGTTTGGGCGCTGGCGGACTCATGGTGGGCGCGATTGCGATCATCGGTGACCTAGTTCCGCCGCGTGAGCGCGGGCGCTACCAAGGGGTTATGGCGGCTGTCATGCCGTTGGCCATGATCGGCGGCCCGTTGGTGGGTGGCTTCATCACTGAACACCTCAGCTGGCGCTGGGCCTTCTACGTCAACCTTCCGCTGGGTGCGGTTGCGCTGGTGGTCGTCGCGTTGACGATGCACCTTCCGCGGCGTCGGGTGCGGCACCGCATCGACTACGCAGGCGCAGCCCTGTTGACGGCCGGCATTACGAGCCTGGTGCTCACGGTGAGCTGGGGCGGATCGCAATATGCTTGGGCATCGAGGCAGATTGTCGGGCTCGGTATCGTCGCACTGGTCTCGCTGGTCGCCTTCATACTGGTAGAACGTCGAGTGACTGAGCCGATCCTGCCGCTTTCGCTCTTCCGGAACCGCAACTTTGTCGTGGTGTCGATCCTGGGATTCCTCAGCGGGCTCGCGATGTTCGGCGCGGTGAGCTTTCTCCCGTTGTATCAGCAGTCCGTACAGGGTGCCTCGGCCACCAACAGCGGTCTGTTGCTGCTGCCATTGATGACGGCGGCACTGGCCATGTCACTGTTGACGGGGCAGCTAATCACCCGCACCGGGCGGTACAAAATTTTCCCAATTTTGGGGGGAGCGGGCTTGACCATCGGTGCACTGTTGCTGAGTCAGCTTGGGCTTGGCACAAGCCGACTGTCCTCCGGTTTGTTTATGGTTGTGCTAGGACTTGGTCTGGGCTTCTTGATGCAAACCACCATGTTGGTTGCGCAAAATAGTGCTGAGCAGCGGCACATTGGTGTAGCGAGCAGCACCGCCGCGTTCTTTCGGAGCATCGGCGGCTCGATCGGTGTGGCGCTGCTAGGTGCCGTCTTTACGAGTCGGTTGCAAGACACGCTCGTTGCTCGATTGGGGGAGAACGGCAAGCACCTGACGACGTCCGGTGCGGCGCTTACTCCGAGCTTGCTGGACAAACTACCCGGGGCAGTGCGTGACGCTTATCTCCACGCCATTGTGAGTGGGATCCGCAGCACGTTCCTGTGGGCGGTGGCCTTCGCCGTGCTGGCATTTGTGGTGGCGTGGTTCCTCACAGAGGTGCCCCTGCGCGGCGGCGTCAGTGTTCCCGACAGCTCTCCTACCGAGAAGCCTGGCGCAGCCGAGAAGGCTGCCCGGGCGAGTCAGCCATTGAATGAGCCAGCGTCACAACCGGGTGCGGATGGGCCTACTGTCCAGCCGCAGCTACGGCCAGAACTCGCCGAAGTCGAGTAAGGATCAGGTTATTTCTCCAGATCGCCAGGTCTCGATGAGTGACCACGCGATAGAGATAGGAGTTGGCAACCGCAGTGCGCCAGAGCTGACCGCGGTTGCCAACTCCGCTCGGGTGAACCATTGGGCCTGGCTAATCTCGTTGTTATCCACCACAGGCTCCTGGAAAGGGGCGTAGGCAAAAAACCCCAGCATGAGGCTCGCCGGGAACGGCCAGGGCTGGCTACCAAAATATCGGCTAGATGCGATGTTGATCCCGACCTCTTCGCTCACTTCACGGGCGATGGCTTGTTCCAGGGATTCACCCGGCTCTACGAACCCAGCCAGTGTCGAGAATCGTGTGGAAGGCCATTGCCGCTGTTGTCCTAGTAAGCAGCGGTCGGCGCCGTCATGCACCAGCATGATCACTGCCGGGTCGGTGCGGGGAAAATGCTCCGCTCCGCAGGCCGGGCAGGCTCGCCGATGTCCGGCGTCAACGATTTGAGTAGCCGCGCCGCACCGCGCACAACGTGGGTGACGCCGATGCCAATGGTCCAGGGCGATCGCATGCAGCAGCAACTCGCATTGCTCCGGTGGAAGAAGCACAGCGAGCTCTCGTAGGCCAGCGTGGCGTTGGCCCGGCCGCGGAGCCGGAAGCCGCGATGCCGCAATGGCGAAGTGGGGCGTGCCCTCGGCATCGAGCCCTAAGAAAAACCGCTCACCGTGGGGGGCTGTCGCGGGGGTATAGCGAACCGATCGTGGCGGGGCGGAGTCGGTTGACTCATGGATCATTGTCTGCCCATTGCTCACGGCGATAATGGCGGCGTCTTGCCATGCTGTGGTCAGCCATGTGTCGTCCGTCCGGCGTGCGGCTGCTCGGTCGATCGCGCTTTGTGCCGATCCCGTGATCGGTGGGGTCACGAAACCTCGAGTAGGGATGAGGAAGCGGGGAGAAGTTGCGGTCGTTCTGGCGCGGCATCCAGTGTGTAACTACGTCGGTGTAGTTCGTCGGCGAGGACGGCCAGGAACGTGTCGACCTCGTAGCCGTCGTAGCCCCGTCGAAGAGGAGCGGGGGAGGTGAACTGTACGTTGCGCAGCTGGTCAATCGCCGAAACTTGTTGCTGATCGACGATGGCCTTTGCGAGCTGCGATTCGATGCTGGCGATGAATGCGTCGACGTCGTGGATGTGGTACCTACGGCCTAGCCGCAGGGTTGAGAACGAAATAGCAGGGGGTCTACTCATACCGGGCTCATTCACACTATTCACGTGCCCTCCCAGTGGGGGTGTCGGGTTGCAAACGTGACTGTCCGATTGTGACCCGCGGGGTTAGCTGACCACAGGAGGGGGTCTGGTTAAGCACCGTTTTGGCTGGTGCGATGCGGTCCGACCGGCCGATGCTCCCTCATCTAGAAGTGCGCTGCGGCGTTCTGGACAATCACCGACATTCGGTGACAGATGTCAGCATAAACGCTGTGAGACCCGAAGTAACCCCCGGCCTCTACACGCATTACAGCCGCTATACCTCGTGAGACGAGTGAGCGATATCCCAATGATGAGCGCGGCAAGCAGCGTGATTGTGCCCCCTGTGGCGAGAGTGAACTGGCGGGACACCAGCAGGCCACCTACTCCGCTCGCAACGCTTATAGCAATGGCTAACACCGTCATGAGCCATATCCGGTCGGTCCATAGGCGGGCGGCGGCCGCCGGCGCCACCAGCAAGGCGATTGCAAGCACAGAGCCCACCACCGGCACCGCACTTACTACTACCGCCTCGATAATGAGCAACATGAGCAGGTCAAGTGTGCTTGTTGGATGCCCCATAGCTCGTGAGCCCAGCGGGTCGAATGCACCGACGATGAGCTCTTTATGCGTAGCAGTCAGGATCAGCGTCACGACGAGACCCATGCCAGCGGTGGTGAAAATATCTCCAGCTTGGACGGTCACAATGGACCCCACTAAATATGAGGACAAGTCTTTGCTCGAACCGTTTTGTGCTGACAGAAGCGCGACACCCAATGCGAAGCCAGTGGCGAGCACTATGCCGGTGGCGGTGGCACGGTCTTGAGCTCGCTGCCGCGTGATGGACGCGATTGCTAGCACGCTCACCAGCCCGGCAGCGATTCCGCCGAAGTACAGGTTCACCCCCACCAGCGACGCCACTACTACGCCGGGGAACGTGACATGGGTCATCGCCATGGCGGTGAACGCCAGCCGACGCAACACCACATGTACCCCGACGAGTCCGGTGAGGGCGCCCACTAGCACGACTTCCCATAGAGCGCGGTGGAAATATGAATCTAAAAGCGACAGGTGCCCAGACACGAGGTTGACCCCCTCTTGGAAATAAATAAAGTCCACAATGGACGAAAAGCCAGAGCGAGCGCGAAAACGCTCGCTAACACCAGGACCACGCTGGCGGCTGAAGCGAGCAGCACTCCGTGATAAACAGAGGCGTGATAGCTGACGAGAAGACCAACGTATGCCGATGCCACGCATACGAGCACGCTCATCGTGATGGCTGTAGTATTACCGCCTACGAGTCGTGGCTGGGATGACCAGCAGAGCTAAGACCAGCATGGTGCCCACTGCGTGGACGGCGGCGACAACTGTCAACGCCATGGTTGCGTTGAGCGCGAGGTCTAGTGCAGGCAGCCGATAGCCCAGCGCGCGAGCCCCGTCGGCGTCAAAGGCGTAGAGCATGAGTTCTTTGCGCAGGGCGAGCAACACGAGCAGCACTAAAACCGTGACCACCGCTGTCTGGACAATGTGCTGTGTGGTTACGGTGCGAATTCGTCCAAATAGGAACGCGGTGAGGTCGCTGGTATAGGACTTTTCCCGCGAGACCAGCACGACTCCGATGGCGAATAGGCCGGTGAGTAGCACCGCCAAGGCGGTGTCATGGTGAACGTGACGCTTGCTCGCGAGAAACGTGAGCCCGACGGCGGTGAGCAGGCCAGCCGCGAGCCACCGGCGAAAATTCCACCTTCCCCAGAGCACAGGTAACCGATCACCACACCAGGAAAAACGGTGTGGGTCAATGCGTCGGTGGCGAAGGCTAGGCGTCTTACCAATACAAAAACCCCTACAACACCGGCGAGAATGCCTAGTAAAGCCAGCTCGATGAGTGCGTGGGCCATAAACGGAAGCGCGAATGGCTCGATGAAAGCCTCTCGCAACCCTTCTAGTGGGAGGAGAGACGACGCGGTGATCTCGATGTTCGTGGTCATGATTGCGCCCCGAACTCACAGCGGCGATCCTTCACAAGACAGATCTAGTCGCAGCTTCGGCGAAAGAGAGGTCGTGGGTGCTGATGACTATGGCGGTTTCGCGAGACTTCAGAGCTGTCAGCGAGCGGAGTAGGGCATCCTGACTCGCCATGTCTACGCCATTGAACGGCTCGTCGAGTAACAACAACCGTGGCTGCTGGGCTATTGCTCGAGCGAGGAGAACGCGCTGGCGTTGCCCACCCGACAAAGCACCGAATCTGTCCTTTGCCCGATGTGTTAGCCCCACTTGGGCCAGCGCATCAGCGGCGATGCGGCGGTCGTTGCTGCTGGCTCTGCGCAGCCAACCGATGTGTCGGTAGCGGCCCATCAGAACGACATCGCGCACGGAGATCGGAAAGTCGGGATCCAGGCTGTCGGCTTGGGGCACATAGCCCACTTCTCGCCGCGCGGCAGAAGGCGACTGATCCAACACTTTGATGGAGCCCGAGTGAATATGCACGAGTCCCAGAATCGCTTTGATCACTGTGGACTTACCAGCGCCGTTTGGTCCGATGAGTGCGACCGCTCTGCAGGAGCGCACCACACCGTCTACCTGCTCTAACACGGGCACGCGGTCGTAGGTGATAGCGACGTTGTCAAAGACCACAACTGGTTCGGGTGCGCGAGTTGCTGTGTCCACATGGGACTGGCGACCGATCATGCTAGTGCCCGCACGATGGTGGCGGTGTTGTGCTCTTCCATCTTGAGGTAAGTCGAGCCCGCTGAGCCCGGTGGTCCCAGGGTGTCGCCGTAGAGCGAGTCGCTTCCCGCTTCGACTCTGACGTGTGCCTCTGAAGCGATGGTTGACGCGGCTTTGGCAGGCAGGGAACTCTCGGAAAAAATCGCCCGGACGCCGGTTGACTGGATCTTCCTCACCAAGATGTCAATGTCCTTACTCGACAGTTCTGCTGAGGTGTCGAAACTGGGAATAACCGAGCCGACTAGTTGCAGGTGGTAATGGTCTATGTAGTAGCCAAATGCGTCGTGATTGGTTACGAGTTTGCGTTGGCTGGCGGGGATGGTGGCGATTGCGGATGCGATGTGAGCGTCGAGATCGTCGAGCTTTTTTGCATACGCCGTGTAGTTGCGATGAAAGGTTTTTGACTTTTTCTTATCGACCTCGGCCAGCGCGTTTTCGATGTTGGCTGCCATGACTTTCGCGTTCAATGGATTATGCCAAATATGCGGATCGCCGGCCTTTTCTTCGTTGCTGCCCTCGCCACGGCGAATGACGATTCCCTTGCTGGTGTCGACCGTGCGCCCGTGAAAACCGGATGCTTTGATGGAGCTGTTCAGCCATGTCTCTAGCCCGACACCGTTTTTCAGGACGAGTTGCGCCTCCCCTATGGCTTTGGTGTCTGCCGGGGAGGGCTCGTAGTCGTGGGGGTCAATATTCGGTTTGAGGATTTGGGTGACGGTGACGTTTTCGCCACCGATGTTGCGTGCGAAGTCGGCGACTTGAGTGGTGGTGGCCACTACCGGCAACCGGCCGGAGCTGTCGTCTTTGGGGCTGTCGCAAGCGCTGAGAGCGAGGGTGCTCACTAAGGCTGCGATGGTGACGAGCGCAGGCATGACGGGTCGGTTCATCAACGGTTCTCCTGGGGGTAGACATCGCCGTCGCCATCGCAGGGTGATCTGTGTTGGCAGGGGTTAACGGCGGTCAGCGCTCGCCCAGTAGATAATGAAAATGATTTTCATGTCAAGCGGAATGCTTGAAAACGACTCATTGCGACAAGGGCGCGAACCGGCGCAGCCGCAAACTGTTGCCTACCACCAAAACGCTCGAAAATGCCATCGCGGCACCAGCGATCATGGGGTTGAGCAGGCCGAGTGCTGCTATTGGCAGAGCAACTACGTTGTAGGCAAATGCCCAGAAAAGGTTGCCCTTGATGGTGGCCAAAGTCTTGCGAGACAACCTAATCGCGTCTGCCGTACCCCGGAGATCGCCGCGCATTAGCGTCAAATCGGCCGCAGCTATCGCCGCATCTGCGCCCGTGCCCATCGCTATTCCGAGGTCTGCCTGTGCTAGCGCCGCCGCATCGTTGACCCCGTCGCCCACCATCGCGACGACGTGCCCGGTTTGTTGGAGCCGGCGCACCTCGGCACCTTTGCCCTCGGGATGAACCTCGGCGATAACCTGCTCGATCCCCACCTGACGAGCCACGTGCTGCGCAGAGGCGGTGTTGTCGCCAGTAAGGAGCACGGGCCGCAAGCCCAAGCCTCTAAAGCGGAGAATCGCTTCTGAGCTGGAGGGTTTCACCGGATCCGCCAAGACCACCGCGCCACGCACGGCGCCGTCTCCACCCACAAAAACCACGGTCTGGCCTGCTTTTTCCGCAGCATCGCGAGCGGAGGAAGTGTGGTCGGCAACTGTTGCGCCCATTTGTCAGCGAGCCATTTCGCTCGTCCGGCAAGCACGAAATGACCGTCCACTAGCCCGCTCACGCCGAACCCTTGATGACTTGAAAAGTCATCTACTGTGGACAGGCGAGAAAACTGCTCGTGGGCAGCGGCGGTGATTGCCCGGGCAATCGGATGTTCACTAGCGTTTTCCACTGCGCCGGCGATTTTCAGGACAGCGTCTGCGTCTTCGCCCTCGGCCGGAATAACCTCGACGACGCGCATGCGTCCCTCAGTAACGGTGCCCGTCTTGTCCAGCACGATGGTTTCTACCTTGCGCGTTGACTCCAGCACTTCAGGTCCGCGGATGAGTATGCCCAACTGAGCCCCACGGCCCGTGCCCACCATGAGCGCGGTGGGGGTGGCCAAGCCAAGCGCGCACGGACAGGCGATGATCACCACCGCAACCGCCGCGGTGAGAGCGGCTCCAGCCGGATAGCCGATCAAAAGCCACACCAGCAACGTGACGATCGAAAGGCCAATCACCGCCGGCACAAAGACTGCTGACACCCGATCGGCTAACCGTTGAACAGTGGCTTTGCCGGTTTGAGCCTGCTCGACTAGGTGCGCTATGTGGGCCAGCGTGGTGTCGCGGCCGACTCGGGTCGCCCGGACCATAAGGCGACCGCTGGTGTTGATGGTCGCGCCGGTCACGGTGGAACCCGGACCAGCTTCCACCGGAATAGGCTCGCCCGTCAGCAATGATTCGTCCACAGCGGACAGTCCGTCGACTATTTCCCCATCTGTGGCGATCTTCTCGCCAGGTCGCACCACAAACACATCGCCTATGGCCAACTGATCCACGGGAATCCGGCGCTCGTGGCCGTCGCTCCAAAGGGCCACGTCTTTGGCGCCGAGATCCAGCAAAGCCTTGATCGCGCTGCCGGCTCGATCTCGTGCGCGGGCTTCCAAATACCGACCCGCCAAGAGAAAAATGGTAAGTGCCGCGGCGACCTCAAAATACAGTTCCGCGGTGCCGTGGCCAGTTTGCCCGGGAAGGAACGAGAAAGTCATCTGCATGCCTGGCTCGCCCGCGCCACCCAAGAACAGCGCATATACCGACCATGCCCACGCCGCCATCACACCCAGGGAAATCAGAGTGTCCATGGTGGTCGCTCGATGCCGCAGATTAAGGAGTGTGACCCGGTGGAAAGGCCACGCTCCCCACAACGCCACCGGTGTTGCCAGGGCGAATGCCAGCCACTGCCAGTAGGTGAATTGCCAGGCCGGCACCATAGAAAGCGCGATGGTGGGTATGCCCAAAATCAAAGAGACGACGAGCCGGCCGCCTAGTTCCGCTGCCTCATGGTCATCGTGGGTGTGGGTCTGGATGTGTCCGGTGTGCTCGAGTGTGCCATGCGCCGCAGCGGTCTCTTTGTGCGGCTTACGTAGCGTCGCCGAATAGCCAATGGCGTGCACAGTGCGCACCAGGTCGTCGGGGGACACATTGGGTGGGTACGTCACACGCGCACGCTCAGTCGCCAGATTGATAGTGGCCCGCACACCGTCAATCTTGTTGAGTTTTCGCTCTATCCGCGCGGCACAAGAAGCACATGTCATGCCGCCGATAGACATGTCGATACTGCACGATTGTTCCGGCTGGTCGGCGGTTTCCATGAGTGTTCCCTCCTCACGAGAGGTTCTACTGTACCCCTAGGGGGTATAGACCGCGACCGGTGGTGCGGCCGGCGTTTCACTAGCCCTATGACCGGTCGTGGCGCCCGCCCTGCATGACCGGTGAAATTCGGCGAAACACGCCGGCGAAACCACCGGTCAAACAAGAAGGGGCCATAAAAAGAAAGCTCCTGAACCGACAATGGGGTTCAGGAGCTCGGGTTAACATCGCGTGGTGCCGGGAGCGGGATTCGAACCCGCACGCCTTATTAGGGCAAGCGCTTTTGAGGCGCCCGTGTCTGCCATTCCACCACCCCGGCAAGTGGCTAGAGCTTAGCTGCTGCGGTCTTTATGGCGTAGTCGGGTCGGGTCTTGCGATGGACTGGGACCGCCGATCGCCATACGAGGGGCGTGTAGCGCGGGTCGTTCTTGTCGGATCTGCCGACTAGGCTCCCTAGCGTGACGACCGAAACCCCTCGTTTGCTCCTTGTCGACGGCCACTCGCTCGCTTATCGCGCCTTTTTTGCCCTGCCCGTAGAAAATTTCAGCACCAGTACCGGGCAGGCTACTAACGCGGTCTATGGCTTCACGTCGATGCTTATCAACGTCTTGCGTGATGAACGCCCCACGCATATCGCGGTGGCCTTCGATGTGTCCAGTTATACCTTTCGCACTGAGAGCTACCCGGAGTACAAAGCGGGCAGAGCCGAGACGCCCACGGATTTTGTGGGTCAGGTCGCGCTTATCCGGGAAGTCCTTGCCGCACTAGGCATTCCGGCATTGTCGGTCGACAATTACGAGGCCGACGACATCATCGCGACGGTGGCCACGCAGGCCCGGGCGGCTGGGATGGAGACGCTCATCTCCTCTGGGGACCGCGATGCTTTTCAGTTGGTCACGGACGACTGCACCATCCTTTATCCGCGCAAGGGTATGTCCGATCTCATTCGCATTACCCCTGACGAGGTCGAGGCCCGTTACGGCGTGCGTCCCGAGCAATACCGCGATTTGGCCGCGTTGGTTGGCGAGGTAAGCGACAACCTGCCCGGCGTGCCAGGTGTTGGTCCCAAGACAGCCGCCAAATGGATCGCGACGTACGGCTCGTTAGCGCAGATTGTGGCGCGGGTAGACGAGATTCGCGGAAAAGTTGGCGATTCTCTTCGAGAGCACCTCTCCGATGTACTGCGCAATCATCAGCTCAATGAATTGGTGTGCAATCTTGGATTGCCGTTGGGAGTCAACGATCTGCGGTGGCGTGGGTGGGATCGCGAGCAGGTGCACCAGCTCTTCGACACGCTGCAGTTTCGGACGTTGCGCGACCGTCTCTACTCCACATTGGAGTCTCCTCAAGCCGAGGCTGTTGCCGAGGTCGAGATCGACGGCGTGGTACTCACCTCACCCGAGGTGGCAGGGTGGCTTTCCGCGCATGCCAGCTCCGGCGCGCGGGTCGGCGTCGCGGTCGATGGTGTGTGGGCTCGCGGTAGCGGTGAGCTCACTGCGATCGCACTGTCGTCTTCGGACGGTGCTGCCGCGTGGCTCGACCCATCAAGCTTGGATGCTCAGGCCGACGCAGCATTGGCGGCATGGTTCGCTAACGAGGGCTTGCCCAAGGCGTGGCACGACGCCAAAGGGCCGCTATTGGCGTTGACGGCACGCGGTTGGGGCCTGGCGGGTCTCACCGCCGACACCGCTATTCAGGCGTATTTGGTGCGGCCTGACCAGCGCACCTACGACCTCGCCGATTTGTCGTTGCGGTATCTCCATCGGGAGCTCCACACCGAGACCGCCGACACGGGTCAGTTGAGCTTCGATGGCATCGACGAGACCGGGCGCGCACGATTCGCTGATGGCACGGGCGGTGGCGACCCGGGAGCTCGCTGAGCTGCTCGATGCCGAGCTGGCGCAGCGAGGGGCCGTGCAACTGCTCACGGAGGTGGAGCTTCCGCTGGTTGATGTGTTGGCCGGCATGGAACGGACTGGCATCGCCGCCGATACCGAATATCTCACTGAGCTCGAAGCGCATTTCTCTGCAGAGGTGAAAAACGCTGCGCAGGGCGCGCACGAAGTAGTCGGTCACGAATTCAATGTGGCTTCACCTAAGCAGCTCCAGGTGGTGCTGTTCGACGAGCTTAATTTGCCTAAAACCAAGCGAATCAAGACCGGTTACACCACTGACGCGGAGGCGCTGCAAGGGTTGTTTACGCAGACAGAGCATCCGTTGCTGGGCCATCTATTGCGGCACCGCGATGTGGCGAAGCTCAAGTCCACAGTGGACGGTCTGCTCAAGGCGGTCGCCGATGACGACCGGATCCACACCACATTTAATCAACTCATCGCCGCCACAGGCCGCTTGTCGTCTACCGACCCGAACCTGCAAAACATTCCCATCAGGACGGATGAAGGGCGACGTATCCGGCGGGCATTTGTCGTGGGCACGGCTATCAAGAATTGCTTACCGCCGACTACAGCCAGATCGAGATGCGCATCATGGCGCATTTGTCTCACGATGCTGGGCTGATTGATGCCTTTACTAAGGGAGAAGATCTCCACACCACCGTCGCGGCGCGGGTTTTCTCGGTAGCTCAACCAGATGTCACAGCAGAGATGCGCCGGCGTATTAAAGCGATGTCATATGGCTTGGCATATGGGCTGTCCAGCTATGGCCTTTCGCAGCAATTAGGCATTAGCACTGAGGAAGCACGAGCCCTTATGGAAGAGTATTTCGAGCGATTTGGAGGCGTGCGAAACTATTTGCAGGCAGTAGTGGAACAAGCCCGGAAAGATGGCTACACCCAAACGATTCTCGGCCGCCGCCGCTACCTTCCCGATCTCACCAGCGATAACCGTCAGCGACGCGAGATGGCTGAAAGAATGGCGCTCAATGCGCCGATCCAAGGCTCGGCCGCGGACATCATGAAGGTCGCGATGCTTCGTGTGGATTCCGCGCTTACCCGAGAAAAGCTGCGATCTCGGTTGCTACTCCAGGTCCACGACGAGTTGGTATTCGACGTTGCTGCCGGCGAAAGAGAACAAGTCGAAAGCATTGCCCGGGAGGAGATGGGCGCGGCACATCAGCTACTTGTTCCGTTGGTGGTTTCTGTCGGTGTCGGTGGTAATTGGGACGACGCCGCACACTAGGGCGCATTTGAAATATTTGGCTTCATGGTTTGCTGACACCTGCGTGCTCGCCGTAACCGGCGCGTCGTAACCGAAGCCTTCGATGGCTAATCTGGCCGCACCCACTGACCACGCTGATCGTGATCACCGCAAATCATTACTGGCAGATTCGGTGTGGCCAGTGGGTTGCTGCTCATAGCCCTGGTGGGAACTAGAAAGTTGTCGGAAGCTCGGACAACTTCGCGCGTGCTGGCACGGCATACTCCGGCGTCACCGTGACTTCGTATTGACTCGCGATGACCGTGCGGCTGGAGGAGAAATCCCGTTTGCCGCGGGTCGCCGCATGCGCGATCAGTCCGTAGAGCGCGCCACCGACAATGCCGACCAGCAGGGCGACGCCGATGATCCAGGTATCGCCATTGTTGGCGATGGCCAGGATGAGTCCTATGAGGAGTCCGAACCACAGGCCCGAGATCGCGGCGCCCAGCGCGGCTCGCCAGGTTGTCAGCCGGCCAGTAATGGATTCGACGGTGTGCAGCCCAGAGCCAATGATCGCGGTGTGCTGCACCGGAAATCCCTCGTCTGAGAGGAAGTCGACGGCTCGTTGCGCCTTCGCATAAGCGTCATAACTGGCCAAGATGACGGTGGCTGGCCCGACTGCTGCCGGCAGTTCTCGTTCTCCTGGTAGGGGCGGGGTGTCAGATGGTTGTGGCGTCGTCATGGGGGTGAGCCTGGCATGAAGAGTCCGCTAAGGGCAGGAGGAACCGAAAAGTCTGACTCGGCGTGTCGACTTGTGGTGCGAGGAGTTACGCCGATCCGGAGCCGCCGCCCCGGTTGGACCTGTGTGTATTCGACGAGTAGTCTTTACCGCGCGTAGTGGGCTTGCGCACCTCAGCAGGGAGTAGGTCCGCAGCTCGTCGTTCTTGAAATCGATTATGTGGTCGCTGCGCTTTTGCAGAAAGCCATTGTGCAGAAAGCATTCTTGGGTCCGCTAGGTCGTGTCCGGCGAGGGGTCCATCACGCCTTAATGAATCCAGTCCGTATTCGGAGCATCCGCCCACATGACGAGCAGCACCGACGCCTCGCCGATCGCATCTTCGGCCCAGCCGCATGGCCTCAAGCAAGTTGCGGTCAACGACATCGGTTCGGAAGAGGATTTCCTCGCCGCGATCGATCAAACCATTAAATACTTCAATGACGGCGACATCGTCGAAGGCACGATCGTCAAGGTCGACCGCGACGAGGTCCTCCTCGACATCGGCTACAAGACCGAGGGCGTCATCCCGTCTCGTGAGCTTTCTATCAAGCACGACGTTGACCCCAACGAGGTTGTGAGCGTTGGCGACCACGTCGAGGCGCTAGTCCTGCAAAAAGAAGACAAAGAAGGCCGCCTTATCCTGTCGAAGAAGCGTGCGCAATACGAGCGCGCCTGGGGCACGATCGAGAAGATCAAGGAAGAAGACGGTGTCGTGGTCGGCACGGTCATCGAGGTCGTCAAGGGTGGTCTCATCCTCGACATTGGCCTTCGCGGCTTCCTACCCGCTTCGTTGGTCGAGATGCGCCGAGTGCGCGACCTGCAGCCATATGTGGGGCGTGAGCTCGAGGCCAAGATCATCGAGCTGGACAAAAACCGCAACAACGTGGTGTTGTCTCGTCGGCAGTGGCTTGAGCAGACCCAATCCGAGGTGCGCAGCGAGTTCCTCAACAAGCTCGCCAAGGGCCAGGTGCGCAAGGGTGTTGTCTCCAGCATCGTCAACTTCGGTGCGTTCGTCGACCTCGGTGGGGTCGATGGTTTGGTTCACGTCTCCGAGTTGTCTTGGAAGCACATTGATCACCCGAGTGAGGTTGTCGAGGTCGGCAACGAGGTCGAGGTCGAGGTGCTCGACGTCGACATGGACCGCGAGCGCGTTTCGCTGTCGCTGAAGGCCACCCAAGAAGACCCGTGGCGTCAGTTCGCTCGCACCCACGCCATCAGCCAAATCGTGCCCGGCAAGGTCACCAAGCTCGTGCCGTTCGGTGCGTTTGTGCGGGTGGAAGAGGGCATCGAGGGTCTGGTGCACATCTCCGAGCTGGCCGAGCGTCACGTGGAGATTCCGGAGCAGGTCGTCCAGGTTGGCGACGATGTCCTGGTCAAGGTCATCGATATCGACTTGGAGCGGCGTCGCATCTCGCTCTCGCTCAAGCAGGCCAACGAGGGTGCTGACGGCGACGGCGAAGACTTCGACCCATCCGCCTACGGTATGGAAGCCCACTACGACGAGCAGGGTAACTACATATACCCAGAGGGCTTCGACCCCGAGACCGGCGACTGGCTGCCAGGCTATGAGGCCCAGCGAGACGAGTGGGAGCGCCAGTACGCCGAGGCGCAGGCTCGCTACGAGGCGCACAAGAAGCAAATTGAGGACGCCAAGGCAGCAGACGCTGAGGCCGCTGCTCAGTCTTCGTACTCCTCAGAGGGCAATGGCAATGGCAACAGCGAGAAGCCGGCGGCCGAGAAGAAGGAGCCAGAAGTCACTGGCACCCTCGCCACTGACGAGGCGCTCGCCGCATTGCGGGAGAAGCTTGCTGGTGGTCGTAGCTAAGTAAAGCCGCACATATGGCAGAAGTGAGTTCGGTAGTGTGGGGCGGGGTCCAATATGGACCCCGCCCCACACTTTTGTTTGGCCTTCAAGTTCAAACCCACGGGATGGATGGCATTAGGAGTTTCGTCGGTAGTGGCCGCGATGCCCAGACAGCAGTGCGGGCCTCGACCACGTCTGTAGGCCGCGCTCGATGACAACGTGCATAAGGTGGTGGTCGAACCGGCCGGGCAAGGACGATTCGTCCGTGATCCGCACCGGGTTTGTCGTACGAGGTCGGCGTGGACTCGAATGAGGGCATGCGTCGCAGTGGGAGTCTTCTAGTGAGCGTGCCAGCGGTCGACCGGATCGATGTGCTTACCGAGCATTCGTATCGGGTGACCTTTTCCGACGGGCTCGCGGTGCGTTTCGATGTGCCCGCTGGGACCAACGTCCTGGGCGCGAACGTGGAACCGGACCCGTTCATGCGAGGTGGGTATGGCGATCCTCGCCCCTTGGTGGCCGCCGTACTCGCGGTGCACGATGCGCGGGCCGCGTTGCGTGGCGAGCCTCCTGCGGCGGTCGCACCGATCGCGGTGGCGGGCGCGTCGGCGTTGATCGACCGGGCGATTCAGTTCAGTCGCGACGGGCAGCTGGAAAACCTCGGCACACTGATTGACTGGCCGCTGTCCGGTGCCGCCCAGGTATTCATTGGGCTCACCACGCTGCCGGAGCAGAGTCGATCCCGAGTGGTCCACAGCGGACTAGCCGAGTTGGATGCCGCGCGTAGCGCCCCCAGCATGACCAATGAGGTGCTCGCCGGCCTGGCCGCGGCGCTGGCGGAGGTGCATGAGGTGGTGCCGGTGCCGACCGACAGATGCTTCGAGGCGAGAACTCCCTGGCGGTTGCCGCCGTCACCACCTGGGCTGACCGACGAGCAGCGTGACCGCCTCGACAGTCTGCGTCACGAGGTAGCCGATCTGACCGCACTATTCGAGGTGCGTGGTGCTAGCGGCACCCTCACAGTGGCGGTGACCGCGGACGGCGGGTCTCTCGTCGTGCCGCTAGGGGCGCTGACCGGGTAATGGAAGGGACTGGCGATGGACATCCAAGCGATCGAGGCACGACCGTCCGGCGAGTACCTGGTGACGGTCGCCGATGCGGACAGCTCGACCGCTGTGCTGTTCACCGCCGAGGGCAGAATGCGGGGCGCGGCGGTGTCGGGGGTCGATGCCACCCCTCTGGGGCAAGCGGTACGCATGCTGCATCGGGCTCGGATGATGGCCGGTGCCTGGTGACCGCGCCCGGAGTCGCCCAACGGCCCGGCTGGACCGAACTTGTCGCCCGCGTGCGGGAATCCGTCCAGTTCGGCGTCGAGAAATCAGGGCCTGGGCGCCGGGCGGTGGTGCGGTGAACGACGACCGGGCGGGTGGTGCGCGGTGAACGGTGGCTTTCCGTGGCGGCGGTGGCAGGACCGGCGCGCCATGCGTCGGTTCCTTGAGCTAGATGATCGGCTGCTGCGCGCTGACACGTTGGAGCAGCAGGGCCGATGGCGAGAGCTGGCGGTGGAGCTCGGCGAGATCTCCCAGGAGTATGCGAAGCAGACGCGGATCCGTGACCACACCCGCAGCGCCTTGACTGTTCGGATTCGTCGCTGTGAGGCGCTGGTGCGGGCGGGGCTCGTTGAGCGGGCCGATGCGGAGATGAACTGGTTACTCGGCCTGTTGCGAGAGGCCGAGGGCCCGGACGGTGAGCTGGCCGACCGTCTGCGGCGCACTATGGCGACCGCGCTGCGGGAGGCTGGCCGATGACTTATCGGTGACTCGCAGCAGCGACGAGGTCTGGCAGCGACGAGGCGCTCCCACCCGGATTCGCAAGCCCATCCCACATGCGAGCACGGTGTTGCTACCCTCGACGAGGAGTAGAGGGGATGTGAGATGTCGTGGGGTTCGTGACAATTAGTAGGCTTTTGCCACATGCGCGACAACTGATCAAGGATCAGCTTTCGTCTTCCCGGCTTTCACGGCTGGCAACTAAGAGTCTTCAAGAAGACTTCGCCATTGTTGATGCCGTCATAAGCGGAAAAGGATCTAGTCAGCTCACTCCTGACCAGCTAGCTCATCGTTTTAGCGGGCGCGCGGGAGAGTTGCGCCGCACGAACCCCGAGCTGGCCCATGTGTACAACCAGCTCGCGCAGCAGTATGCGAAACAAGCAGGCCAGGCTGGGAAGGGGTTGCTTGGTAAAAAGCAACCGGCAAAGGCGCAGAGTCCCCCTCAGTCTGCTGGCAATGGGCTTTTTGAATCCATCCGAAACGCGGAGGGGGATTGCAGGATTCGGTGGAGCGAGGTGTTACTTGGCAAACACGCGGCTCCGCCTATCCTCAGGGGTGGGTCTCCCTTCGCGCCACGTGGATCCGTTATCGCTGGAGCTGTGGGGCGATTAGGTCAGTCTGGCAAAACTCGCGGGCGTGGCACGACGGCCAGTGAGGATGATCAGACAACGTCTCCAGTGGCGGCGTCTGAGGTGGGCGCTCCAGGTGTTAGCCAGCCAGCCATGCCTGAAGCCGCTGTGGCTGCACCGTTTGCAGGAGATTCACAGCTCACCATGAGTGATCCGATGACACCCGTCTCGCCCTCTGTGGATTCAGATAGCAGTGAGGTCCCCGCTCGGCTGCTAGGCAAGATTGGACAACAGCAAGGCAATCGCGAAGGTACCGAGCCGGGTGTTGTGAAGTCGGCAACACACGGTGAGAGTAGTGGCACTGAGCAGAAGCTTCCTCGACCAGCAGCTATACACCTTCAGCTGGTTGTGGGAAAGCTGGGATCTTCTGAGACGCCTGGTGAGGAAAACCTAGAGCCGCCCGCAGGTGCTGTTGCAAGAAATTCTCCCGAGCAGTGCCCCCCATCCACAGGCCCACAACGTGCGGGTTATTCTCCTGGCCCCGCAGTACCTTGGCGTGTAAGCCCTGAGGGTGTGGTGCAGCCACCCGCAGTGGCTCACGCTGCCTAGAGCTCCAGCCCGGCTTCTCTCACCACCGCGACTCCGTGATATCCATGTGCACAGGAAAAATTGTGTGCGGTAGAAACATGAAAAGGGCAGCGGTGCGCTGCGATGTGGTTCTGGTGGTCCTCGGCCTTCTGGCGGAGTTCTCAGCCGGTCAAAACGGGTGTAGCCCGAGAACGTCAAAAATGAGGAGGCATGGTGGCAACGTCACCCGATGAGTTTCAGGTCGACCTGGTCGCGGTAGATGCGAAAATCTGGTCGGGTAAAGCCCGCATGCTTCGTGCCACCACCACTGAGGGCGACATCGGTGTTCTCGCCGGCCATGCGCCGCTGCTGGGGCAGCTGATTGACGACAGTCTTATTCAGATCACCACCGCAGATGGCGAACACGCATTCCGAGTCCAAGGCGCTTACATCTCGGTGACCGACGACGGCGTATCGCTGCCCGTTGAGGCGGCCGAGCCAGTCAAGCTCGAGACCGCGACACCGGGCATCTGATCCTGAGTCTGACCGGTGGAGTAGTCGGCGTTTCCCCCTTTGTTTGACCGGTCGTTTTCCCGGCGCGTTTTTTGCTGCATGACCGGTTATTTTCGGCAGTACACGCCGGGAAAACGACCGGTCAAACAAGAATGCACCCAGGGCCGCAGTGAGGTTCCCGCGCTAATGGGAGCCGGCGCCGGGCTTCCAGAGAACATCACCGTCTGGGTTCGCCACCCGGGCCAGGATGAACAACAGGTCCGAGAGTCGGTTGAGGTAGACAACGGGCGTGCTGTGGGTGCGCTCCGGCTCGGTTGCCAGGAGCGCCCAGGTGCTACGTTCCGCCCGTCGAGTGATCGCCCGAGCCTGGTGCAGCAGCGCCGCGGCTTGCGTTCCACCGGGCAAGATAAAGCTGTCCAACGTGGACAGTGGAGCATTGAATACGTCGCACCAGGTCTCCAACTGCTGCACGCTACCCTCGCTTACCCGCAGCGGAGGATGGGACGGGTTCGCGGTCACCGGATTGCACAGGTCTGCGCCCACGTCGAACAAGTCGTTTTGCACCTGGGTGAGAATCTTCTTTAGGTCTTCGTTGACGCCACCGAGCGCCACCGCCACACCGATCGCGCAGTTCGCCTCGTCGACGTCGGCATACGCCGCGATCCTGGGGTCAGTTTTGGGGACTCGGCTCATGTCGCCCAGTGCAGTGGTGCCTTGGTCGCCGGTCTTGGTGTAAATGCGGGTGAGGTGGATCGCCATGGCCTCACTTTATGTGCCAGTCACCCGACCCGACGCCCAATAGCGAGGACAGGTTGCAAAAGACTCTACGATGACGCGGTGGAGATCTTCCGGGTAACGGGTGGCGCGCGGCTGGTGGGCGAGGTGGCTGTCAGCGGCGCTAAGAACAGTGTGTTGAAGTTGATGGCAGCGGCGTTGCTGGCTGAGGGGCGCACGGTGCTGTCTAACGTGCCGCGCATCGTCGACGTGGCGATCATGAGCGAGGTCCTGCGGCGGCTTGGCTGCACGGTGACAGCCGATATTGAGGCGGCCACGGTCATTATTGACGTCCCGGCCGATCTTGGTACTGAGGCCGACTACGACTTGGTGCGCCGGCTGCGGGCGTCGATCAATGTGCTGGGGCCGTTGCTGTCTCGCCGTGGGCGAGTGCGGGTGGCACACCCGGGTGGTGACGCCATTGGCTCCCGGGGGTTGGACTATCACATCGCTGGTTTGCAGCAGATGGGTGCCGTGATCACCAGCGAACACGGCTTTGTGATCGCGGAAGCTAAGCAGCTACACGGCGCGTCGGTGTGGCTGGAGTTCCCGAGCGTGGGCGCGACGGAAAATCTGTTGACCGCAGCGGTGCTCGCGAAGGGCACGACAGTGATCGACAATGCGGCCCGAGAGCCGGAGATCGTCGATATTTGCGAGATGCTGACCAAGATGGGGGCCCGCATTTATGGCGCGGGCACGTCAGTGTTGGAGATTGAGGGCGTGGACGGGCTCGCGCCGGTGGAGCACCGGACAGTGCCGGATCGCATTGTCTCGGGCACGTGGGCATATGCGGCTGGGATCACGCATGGCGATGTGACGGTGCGTGGCGCGGAGGCGTCTCATTTGGAGGTTGCGCTAGACAAGTTGGCTTCAGCCGGGGCAGACGTTAATGACTTGGGTTCTGGGCAGGGTTTCCGGGTGCGGATGCCGCAGCGGCCGCGTGCGGTGGATGTGGTGACGCTGCCGTTCCCGGGATTCGCGACGGACATGTTGCCGATGGCGATTGGTTTGGCGGCGGTGAGTGAGGGTCCATCGTTGTTGACCGAGAACGTGTTTGATGCCCGGTTCATGTTCGCTAACGAGATGATGCGGCTGGGCGCGGATGTGCGCACGGATGGTCATCATGCGGTGGTGCGGGGGCGGGAATGGCTCTCGGGTGCGCCGGTGCGGGCTACGGACATTCGGGCGGGTGCGGGCCTGGTGATCGCCGCGTTGCGAGCAGAAGGCCTGACCGAGGTTTCGGACGTGTATCACATCGACCGTGGCTATCCCGACTTTGTTGCTCAGCTACAGGGCCTGGGCGCAGAGGTCGAACGCGTCACCGTCGCCGAGCCACAGTTCATGGGCGGATTTAAATAAATAAGCAACGTTTCTTGGTGGTAAAAAGCCGCCGACAACTTAAGCCTGCTTCGCCAGGTCATTGAGAGCGGCAGTGCCTGACTCCGGCGGCGAGAGGTAACCAGATACCGCCGAGGCCACAATGGGGTGGCCGTAGTAGTCGTAGAGGTTCGTATCCACAGCTGGGTCAAGATGCCTCGTGCCAACTTGGCCCGGACCCCCATTGATATTTCCTTCTACCGTTTCGATAGTGCCATCGCCATTTACCTTGACGACGATGCCGATGTGACCGCCCCCGCCGTCCGGGTCGCTTCCATCAGGCTGCGGAGAGCCGTATACCAAAGCATCTCCTGGTTGCGGGTTGCCATCGTGGGTCCCGTAGGTATGGGGTTTCCACGTACCGGTCTGAGGTTGATCGTGTAGCGCGTGCCAGGGGACACCACGAGCCCACAGGGTAGTAAAAAGCTGAGGCCTATTGATGCCCGCCTCATGCCAGACCCACATGACAAATGCGGCGCACCAATTAACGCAGGATGTGTCGACTAAGTGCTCTTTGAGAAGGTCGGCGGCGTATTGAGATCTGCCGAGACCATCTCCACATCCGGGGGCGTGGTACTTGCTAGCTGCCGCTTCATTGGCGAGCTTGACGATCTGGGCCCGTACTGGCCCGCCGGCACCCTGGTCACATTCGCCGCTATTGAGAACCTGCGCGGTGTCGGCTACATCCTGACCGGTGAGGTGTTTAAGAGCAAATTCCGCCAGTTTTACAAAAGGCACATAGTGAGCTTCCCGGACCCAGTCAGCGACATCAGACCACATTGAGACTTGTACGGCCTCGATGGATTCGGCGATGGTGACCATTTTGGAAGCGTAGTGAGGAGACTTAGTTAGCAGAGCTGAATAAAACGCATGACTAGACCACCAAGGGTCCATTCGCTCTGCTACCGAGCCCCATGAATCCCGCTGTTGGAATAACCCGAGCGAATCGTGGTCAGCGCCATCACCATCATGCGGATAATTGGCAGATTCTGGATGAACGGAGACGTTGGACAAATTGCGCAGGTGTGTCTCGTTGATAGAAGTAGCGAGCGCAACAGCTAGCCCTTTGGGGGCGATATCCATTTGCCTACCGACATCGACAATGATCCAAGCGTTCTTGAGCTGGGCTGGAGCGTAGTTGGTCAAGCCCCCTAAATCAGGAGGATTTCTCTTTACGATGTCTTTAAACGGGATGTTTTTTCCGGAATCAGTGTGAGACCCGGTATCTCCGCATTTTTTGTTGAGTAGTATTTGAGTCAAATTGAAAATCGGACTACTCAAATTTATCAATGCGATAGGAGTACAGCAAATGAATGCAAAAAAGAAAATAACAATAGCAGATAATATTCTTAAAAATTTGGCCTGGTTATGAAACAATTTTTTCAGAGTTTGTTTCTGAAAATTGAAATAGTCTCTTTGCATCCGCATTCCCATGAATGCGGGGCTACTGTTAAATGTTTTTTTAAATGGGTTTTTAACCATTGTCGCCCCGCATGGAGTCCATGCTGGTAACGAGCCAGCCGTCGTGGCCGTAATAGCTTAAATAGACAGTAAGTGTTTCTTGATCTAGCGGAACGGTGAAAGTTCCAATCAGGGGGGTGAGGCTGGTGGTCTGTGGATCTCCGGTGACATGGCTGTCGGTGATTTTCTCTGGCCGCATGTCTCTAATTGAGTCTGTGAGGTCACCGCTGCAGTACTTGCTGATATTTGCTAGCCATTCTTTTTGTGAAAGGTCTTTGCGGACCCATGCTTGAGCGAACTTGGCCGCAACCTCAGCAGCCTTAGGGTCGTTTTCTGGGGCGAGTGAAATTCCGGCGCCGGGATTTTGCGTATTGTGCGGGCCTGAGGGATTTACCGAATTGGAAGGCAGCTGCGGAGCGGATTGGGTTGCTTGAACGGGCGATGCATTCTTTTTCTTATTGTCGTGATGGACCGTGTTGTAAATCAGGAACACGATCACGCCCGCTAACACGACGGTGACGATTGTGGCCACAGCCATAAGCACATTGCGGTTCTGTAGACCGCCTAGCCTGGACTGAGGACTCACGATTTCACCTGCTTTGAGCTGCTTAGCAGCGAATAAAAGGCTATTGCGCTGCTCATGGGGGTCAGGGTGTTCTCGGCCGGCATTCACAAGCTAGTGAAGAGCTATGGGTCTTCCGGCAGTATATGTTGCACGGACAAAGGGCCAGGCAGTTGACAGCGCTAGCCGGAAAAGTCCGACCAGACTATCGAGCCGCTTATGCCCGTGCGGCCGAGCTGGTTCAGTCTGGCGCGTCAGGCAGCCGGCGGCACCCCAGCGGCCGCCTTCTGTGGATAAGTTTTTCTGTCCACAGGCTGCGAACGAATCTTCCGTGACGTGGCGACTAGGGCATTACGGTGTTCTCCCATGCGCCGATTCCACAGACCACCAAAGAGTAATGCCAGCCCGACCACCAGTACCGGCACCAAGAGCGGAGCCAGAATCGCGGCAAGGGCAAGGCCCAGCGCAAAGACATCTTCGGTGACGCTTACGGCGGGCGTGCTGAGCCCGGCTGTGCTCAGATTCACGATCGGCCGGATGCCCGCTTTGGCGCCATGCACCGCCAGTCCAATAAGGAGCCCTAAGACGATGGGCAACCATCCGTGCCGGGCGAAAAAACCCGAGGGCGTGCTTACTGAGTCGGTCTGTGCGCTTACCGCCGCACCAAAACTTAGCCCGCCGGAAATGGGACGAACGATTGTCTGGATCACATCGTTGACGTGGTCAAGCACAGGCACCTTGTCAGCGACCATCTCGATGATCAGCAACAGGGTCAGCGCAGCGAGTGTCCAAGCGCGACCGAGCCAATTCCAATCAGACGGGAGGGCGACCACGTCAGTGAAACGGTCGAGCAAACCGATAACGAGTAATGAAATATAGGCATTCAAACCAGCTGAGGTAGCCAACCCCGTACCCATGAGCGCTGCGAGCATCTGAAGCCTCCACGTCACGCGCGGCAAGCGCGACTATTACGAGTCGAACCGGGCTGCCGCTGGCGTGGGGGTACAGGGGGTGCCAGTCAAAGCGTTGCCGGGATCCGACGCTAAGCCTTGTGGTTTCTGCGATCGGGCCGCGACCGCAGACTAGTCTGTCGGCTTGTGCGCTTAGTGATCGCTCGTTGCTCTGTGGATTATGTCGGGAGGCTGACCGCCCATTTGCCGATGGCAACCAGGTTGCTGTTGGTGAAAGCTGACGGCTCAGTGTCTGTGCATGCCGATGACCGGGCATATAAGCCCCTGAACTGGATGAGCCCGCCCTGCCGAATAGAAGAGGCGCCTGGAGTATGGCGCGTCATCAATAAGGCGGGCGAGAAGCTTCTCATCACTGTCGAGGAGGTATTGCACGACTCCGAGCACGAGCTGGGTGTCGACCCCGGATTAGTAAAGGACGGGGTCGAAGCCCACTTGCAGGAGCTCCTCGCTGCTCAGCCCAGCACGTTCGGGGAGGGGTGGACGTTGGTGCGCCGCGAGTACCCCACCGCCATTGGGCCAGTGGACCTCCTGTGTCGGGACGCGGGCAACAAGGCTGTTGCGGTCGAGATTAAGCGAAGGGGAGAGATCGATGGCGTAGAGCAACTAACCCGCTACCTGGAACTGTTGAATCGTGATCCGTTGCTGGCACCGGTCGCGGGAGTGTTCGCCGCGCAGGAGATCAAACCGCAGGCGCGGGTGCTCGCCGAGGACCGTGGCATTCGGTGCGTGGTGGTCGACTACGACGCCCTGCGAGGACTCGACGACGCGAGCCTCCGGCTCTTTTAGCGTTAATGCGACGCGTTGCGGGTCTTAGAGCGGCAGGCGGCTGATGGGCGGGGCACTAGCGCGCATGCCTGTCACACGGCTTTCGCTGACAAAGCTCCCATAGGCTCCAATAGTGAGCCCACGCCATAATCGACGTCGCACCAGCGACGATGCAGCCTTGAATGTGCCCGCGCTTCGTTCGGGCACCCAACGTTTAGAGCGTGGCGTCGACGGCGACTGGTGGGTTCGACCTATTACGGCGATGGGTCCGGCGAAGATATACCGATGCCCGGGATGCGATCAAGAGATACCCCCGGGCAAAGGACACCTCGTTGCCTGGCCGGCAGATGAAGCCGATGGGGTGGCTTATCGTCGACATTGGCACCTGGCATGCTGGAAAGCCCGCACGCGTCGACGCCCTCCGCGCTAACAAATGCCAGGTTTCGAGCGCTGAGAGAACGACAATAATGTCCACAATGGAGAGTGATTCTTCGCAGATGACCGATCGCGTTGAGATCCGGGCGAGCACCGTTCTGCCCGCGATGCGCACCGACATTGAGTTGCACACCGCCGACGGGCTGCGGCTGGTGGGCGAGCTTGCTCGGCCGCTCGATAGGCCCGCTGTGGCGACCATGATCTGTCTGCATCCGTTGCCCACCCACGGCGGCATGATGGACAGTCTGATCTTCCGCAAAGCCGCGTGGCGACTGCCAGCGCTCGCCGATATTGCGGTGCTGCGATTCAATACCCGCGGCACGGAGTCTCCCCGGGGTCGCAGCGAGGGTGCTTTCGACAACGCCCGCAGCGAACGGTTCGATGTTGCCGCTGCCATTGAGTACACAGAGTTCGAAGAACTGCCGCATCCGTGGCTGGTTGGTTGGTCGTTTGGCACCGACTTGGCGCTCATGTATGGGTGTGACCCCCATGTGGAGGGGACGATACTGCTGTCGCCGCCACTGCGTTTTTCCAAGCCAGAACACCTTGAGAGTTGGGCTCGGTCTAAGAAACCTGTTGCTGCTCTGGTGCCAGAGCATGATGACTATCTGCGTCCGGCACAAGCTCGGGACAAGTTCAGCGTGATACCCCAAGCCGAGGTGGTGGGCATTGAGGGTGCGAAACACTTGTGGGTGGGCGATGCGGATCGCGCGCTGAACGAAATCGTCAAACGAATGGTCCCAGGCTCTTATCCGCTGCCGACGATGTGGGATGGCCCCAGCGAGTCGGCGAGTATGTTCGCATTATGACCGACTCAGGCGACGCGGGCGTTTCGTCCCATTATCTCGACACCGCCAGTGAGCCAACCCACTCAGCACCAGCGGGTGCCCTAACTCCGTTGGTGCTATTGCATGGCTTTCCCTTTTCTGGCGCCATGTGGCGGCCACAGCTGCAGCCCCTTTCTCGATCCCGTCGACTGATCGTTCCGGACGGGCGCGGTTTTGGCGCGACTCCGCTGCTTGACCAATCAGGAGAGATGCCAGAGCCATCACTTGAGGTTCTCGCTGACGACCTGGCGACGTTGCTCGACCACCTCGAGCTGGAGCAAGTGGTACTTGGCGGAAGCTCGATGGGCGGGTACGTCGCGATGGCGTTTCTGCGGCGCCATCCCAAGCGAGTCGCTGGGTTGTTGTTTTGCGGGACGAAAGCACGTGGAGATTCGGAAGCCGAGCGCACAAACCGGCTGCGCATGGCCGAGACCGTGGAGCGAAACGGGGGCGTCCAGTCGCTGTTTGAGGGCTTCGTCCCGCAACTGTGCGGCTCCACCAGTCATGCTCGCCGTCCGCACATCGTCGCCCAGGTCGAGGCTTGGGCGCGCGATGCGGATTGGGCGGCTGTTGCGTGGTCGCAACGAGCAATGGCCAGCAGAGTGAGCGCCATTGACATTTTGTCCACTATCGACGTGCCCACGCTGGTGGCGGTCGGCGACGAAGACCGCCTTGCACCGGTGACCGATTCCGTTGCCATGGTCAATGCGATGCCTCGTGCGCAGTTGGCGCGGATCTCCGACGCGGGCCATGTGAGCAATGTGGAGGATCCGACCGCGTTTAACGCGGTGGTGATGGAGTTTCTCGATCAGTTGGCCTGACGACGTAGGCCTCGGTAACGGGTCGCCGTGCGCTGCTCTTACTCAGAGCCGCCAGAGCCAGAGCCTCCAGAGCCAATCGACTCCGATGGCCTGTGGAAGGGGCGAGGTCGAGGCCGGGGCTTGGGCGGTGCAGACGCCTCGGCCTGTTGTGGCGGTGTGTCCACGCGCTGCTGCCCTTGTGCCGGCAGCGATTCTGCGGCTGGGTTAGCGGAGCCCGCTTGGTTGTCGGCCTCAGAATGTGTTTCCTTCGCCGTCTGTCCAGATTGGTCTGGCTCGGAGGGCTTTGCTTCAAACGACGGTTCTGGGTCCGGTGATGGCTCTAGGGGTGGCTCTGATGGCTCCGGTTCCGGCTCGGCTGGTGGTGGTGATTCACCAGGGTCGTCATCGGTGGGGGCGTCATCGCTGGCTTCGGAGGTGCTGAGGGCGGAATTAAGGCCAGCGGTATCGATGCCAAAGCTGGCGAGCGTCTGTTGCATGTGGGTGAGCTGTGCCGTTATTCGGTCGCGCTCGTCGCTCAGGCGCTTTGCCTCGGCGCTGATGGTGGCCACATGACGGCGAGCCTCGGCGATGCGCTCATTCGCCTGGGTTTGAGATTCCTCCACGATGGACATTGCGGTGCGTCTTGCCTCAGCTACAGCGTCATGGGCGTCTCTTTCGGCATTGCGGCGTAGGTCTTGTGCGTAAGAAGCCGCCTCGCGTCGGACCTCGCTGGCGGCGGAATCGGCGCCTGAACGGGTCTCTACGGCGTAATCGTCAGCTTCTTGCCGCATGCGGGCAGCCTGTTCTGCGGCTTGCGCGGCGACTTGCGCCGCCGCCGCCTCAGCGTCCTCGTACATGGTGTGGATACGTTGCAGTTCGTCGGCGATTTTTTGTTGGGTTTGTTCTCGCAGTGCCTCGCATTCGCGTTGGGCGCTGGTGCGCAACGCGGTCAGTTCATCGTCCACATCAGAGCGTTGAGTCTCGAGAGCGGCTCGGGTGCGCGCCTCGAGCTGCGCGGCCTGTTGTTCGGCCTGCTGCCGGGTTTGCTCAGCGAAGTGCTCGGCTTCCGTGCGGATTTCTCTGCTGTACTGATCAGCTGAGCCGCGAGTGTGCTGGACGTAATCGTCGGCTTCACGTCGCACGTACGCCTGATATTGGTCGGCGTTTGCGCGGGTTTGTTCGTCGTAGCGTTGCGCGTCGCTCTGGAGCGCGGCAACGTCTGCTTCGGCTCGCTGGCGGAGCTCGTCGACACTGGCACGCGCCGCGCCGTGAACTTTTTTGAGTTCTGTCCGCCCGTCAGCGATCTGGCGACGCAGGTCGGCTAAGTAGGCAATGAGCTCACGCTCGGCTGACTTTTTCTTCTCCGCCATCGCCACGGCGAGGTCTTTGTCCGCTGCGGCGGCCCGCGCCTCGGCCTTTTCCAGCTCAGCGATCGCCTCGGCGCGCAACGTCTGCGCTTCTTGTTTAGCGGCGCCGCGAATATCGTGCGCGTCGGCGGCAGCGCGACTCAAGACTTGTTGGACCCGAGCGGTGATTTCCGCATTGGAGTTGACGGACAACGCCTCATTGAGCTGCTGGTTCAGCGCGTAAACGTCGCGTTGCAGCCGTTGGATTTGATCCGAGTAAGCATCGACCCTGTCGAAAGCCGAATTGCGCTCCCGGCGGAGTGCATTGGTTTCGCTCTCGAAGTCGGCGATAGCACTGTCGACCTGATGCGGGTCATAACCGCGGCGGACCACGTCGAAACCGGGACTATGGACGCCTTCGTCGCGACTGAAGAAGTCGCTACCGTCAAGCGTCATGACCTAATAATCACATATTCGCATGACGGCTTGTTGCCGTGTTAGCCGGTCGGTGGGGGTATATGAAAGGCAACCCCACCGACACAACAAACAGCTGACTATTACTTGCTCGAGCCATTGGCGGAGACTTTGGCCAGCTCGGCCGGCTCGGGCTTGGCAGCCGGCACCGCCGCACCGCCGCCCACCATGCCGGCAAGCATCTCGCGAAGCGAACCGAGCTGACTGGTGATTGCGTCACGTTGCTTGGTGAGATCGGCGACCTCACGCTTTGCCTTCGTGGTCGTTGTCTCAGCATTGGACTTGGCCTCAGATACCAATCTTTCGGCCTCTGTCTTCGCCTCGCTGGCCGTGCGCTCTGCCAAAGCCTTGGCTTTCTCCACGATGTCTTTGGCTTGCGTGTCGGCGGCTTTACGGCGTGCCTCGCTGTTGGTCTCGACCTCGCGTGCACGGGACTCTGCGTTACGGGCGCGCTCTTCAGCATCGGTAACCAGCTTCTGCGTCTCCGCAACAGCTTTGGTGTGCCGGTCTGACTCTTCCCGCTCCGCTTGCTCGCGTCGCTCGGCGAGGGCGAGGTCGAGCTCCTCGAGCTCCTGGTCCCGCTTCTCGCGTGCCTCGGTCAAGATGCGTATTGCTTCGCCACGCTTCTGCTCTGCCTCGTTCGAAGCCTCTGCCCGCAGCTGATCGACCTCATTGCGTGCTGCTGCACGGAGCGCTTCGGTTTCTTGCTTGACGCTCACCCGCAGGGTGTCGGTCTCTTTCTTGGCAGCAGAACGCATCTGAGTGACTTCGCGTTCCACCGTCGCCTGAAGTTGTGCGACCTCGCGGTGTACCCGGGCTTTGAGCTCGGCGACCTCGTGATCGGTGGTGGTGCGCAACTGGCGGGTCTCGCGTTCCGCGTTGCCCCGCATCTCGTCGACCTCGCGGGCAACCTCGGAACGCACATCCGTGGCATCACGTTCGGCAGCTTCTTTCGCTGCTGCTGCCTCGCGTTCGGCAGCGGCCTTGAGTGCGGCTGCCTCAGCCCGTGCTTTCTCGGTGAACTCGCGTGCCTGCAGGCGGGCCGCAGAAAGCGTCTCTTCTGCCTTCTTTTCCGCCTCGCTGCTGTGCTCGTTGGCCTGCTCTTCAGCGAGGCGCAAAATCTGCTCTACGCGAGTACCCAGCCCAGACAAGGTTGGCCGAGTGTTTTCTTCTAGCTGCTTTTGCTGCGACTTGAACTGCTGCTGCAAGCTGGTGAGTTTTTGCTCCACCATGCGAGCGCGCTGTTCTGCCTCGGTAAGGCGCTTTTCTGCCTCCGTGCGCGCCTGAGCATTGCTCGACAGCTCGGTGCGCAGTCGCTGAAACAGCTCATTGACCTGATGTCGGTCATAACCACGCAAAACGATCGTGAATTCGTTCTCTGGTGAATATGAGTCAAAAAATGATGATGTCTGATTGGAGGTGGGCATGGCGAACACTATCGCAGAACCCAGATTTCCGATCTAGTCGACCTTAAGAATAGCCTTAAGAAACAGCAAAAAATGGGATTGAGGTCCGTCATGGCAAGCAACGGTTCGGTCGTCCTTGGCGGTGCGCGCACCGGCACCGGTCGATTGTTGGGTTCACTCAAAGACTTTTCAGCAGCGAAGCTCGGTGGTGTTGCGATTCGGGCGGCACTCTCGCGATGCCGGATCGCTCCTGACGCGGTCGAGTACGTGATCATGGGGCAGGTGCTGCAAGCGGGCGCGGGGCAGTTGCCCGCACGGCAAGCCGCGGTCGCGGCTGGAATTCCCATGACGGTGCCGGCGCTCACCGTCAACAAAGTCTGCTTGTCGGGTCTGAACGCTATTGCACTCGCAGACCAACTCATTCGCGCAGGGGAGTACGACCTGGTGGTCGCGGGCGGGATGGAGTCGATGACCAACGCGCCGCACCTACTGCCGCGCTCTCGGCATGGCTACAAATATGGGGCCATTGAGGCGGTCGACTCCATGGCTTTTGACGGCCTCACCGATGCCTACGATGGCGTGCCCATGGGCGAATCAACTGAGCGGTACAACAGCAAGCTGGGCATTAGCCGTGCCGAACAAGACGAGTTTGCTGTCCGATCGCACCAGCGGGCAGCTGCCGCAGCGACCAGCGGGATCTTCGCGGCTGAGATCACACCGGTGTCGGTGCCGCAGCGCAAGGGCGACCCCGTCAGCTTTGCCGTGGACGAAGGCATCCGTCCCGACACGACACGTGACTCCCTCGCGAGACTCAAGCCGGCATTCACCCCGGACGGCACGATCACCGCGGGTTCATCGTCGCAGATCTCTGACGGTGCGGCGGCGGTAGTGGTTGCTAGCCGAGCAAAAGCCGAAGAGCTTGGGCTGACCTGGCTGGCCGAGATTGGCGCACATGGCAGCGTTGCCGGACCAGACAACTCGCTCCAGTCTCAGCCAGCGAACGCGATCAAGCGAGCGTTGGCCAAGGCGCGGCTGTCGGTGTCCGATCTGGATGTCATCGAGATCAACGAGGCATTTGCCGCAGTGCCGGTCCAGTCCATCCGAGACCTGGAGCTGGCCCCAGAAGTCGCCGACAAAATCGTCAATGTCCACGGTGGAGCGATTGCGCTGGGTCATCCCATTGGGGCCTCAGGGGCGCGGCTGGTGCTGCATCTTGCGATGGAGCTGCGACGTCGGGGAGGCGGATTAGGCGTGGCCAGCTTGTGTGGTGGTGGCGGCCAAGGTGATGCGCTCCTTCTCCAGGCGCTGCGGAGCTAGCGGTGACGAAGAGCCAGGACAGCGCTGTCGCGGCTACCGCGTCCGAACGTGTTGCTCACGCGGTGGGTGGCGACCGGCGAGCAATCGCGCAGCTGATCAGCGCGTTAGAAAACGATGAAGACGGCGCTGTCGCCCGGGAGCTTTCCGCGATACTCGCTACCTATGCGGGGAATGCCCATGTCGTGGGCATCACGGGATCGCCAGGCGTCGGGAAATCGACGTGTGTCTCAGCGTTGGTAGCTTGCTATCGGCAGCGGGGCGCCCGGGTGGGCGTGCTGGCGATCGACCCGGCGTCACCGTTTTCTGGAGGTGCGTTGCTCGGTGATCGGGTGCGCATGCAGGACCACGCACTCGACTCCGAAGTTTTTATACGATCCATGTCTTCTCGGGGAGCGCTGGGCGGGCTCGCCGCGGCCGCGCCCCGGGCCGTTCGAGTCCTCGACGCGGTGGGCTGTGATGTGGTGCTGATCGAGACCGTGGGTGTCGGGCAGGCAGAAGTAGAGGTGGCCGCGCTGGCCGACACCACTGTGGTGATGGCAGCACCGGGCCTTGGCGACGGCATCCAAGCGGCGAAGGCCGGCATTATCGAGATCGCAGATATTTTTGCGGTGAACAAGTCTGACCGAGACGGTGCACAGGCGGTGGTGCGTGACCTCAAGGGCATGCTCGCATTGGGCGGGCGACACTCGGTGGCTGGTTCGTGGCGGCCACGCATCGTGTCTACGGTTGCGTCACGTGGCGATGGAATCGACGGTCTCGTCGTGGCCATTGCTGAGCACGGTGACTGGCTAGACAAACACGGTGAGCGAGCTCGGCGACGTCACGCCAGGGTGGTTGCCGAGATCACCGCTGTCGCCCTCGCGCGGCTGCGTTCATTTATCGTCCACAGTGGAGCGTCGACTGGTGGCTCTCAGGCGGTTGGTGACACCGCGCGCGCCACTGTCGCCGATGTCGATGCTCTCGCCGACGCGGTGCTTGCTGGTGAAATGAGCTCGCACGCTGCCGCCGACTCGCTAATTTCCGCTCTGAACAGCCGCGGATAGGCCAGAAGGAGTCCTCTCCCAAGCTCCCATCAGATCTTGCGGTGTGTAGGTGGCGTCGGCTTTGGTGGTGCTCACCCCCCAGCGAGATACCGCGATGAGGGGCAGTGGTTCGTCTGTGAGCGCGGCGCGATGCCGAGTGAGGGCTGCCAAATCATC